>CAVWHA010000011.1:0-101029 GCA_963754715.1 uncultured Actinomycetes bacterium
CCCGTTCGGCATGTCATCGTCACGGTTCCCGACTGGATTGCCGACGGCGACGGGTTGTATGCCGCCGACTTCGATCTCCTACACGGATTCCGGGAATCGAGGCGCTCGATATCGTGTCGACCGATCGCGTGCTTTCCTCGGGTTTCCACGAGCGGCTGCACAACTGGTGGCCGGGGCTGGAGGAGACGCGTGTAGTGCAGCCGCCTTCGCAAGGCTTCGGCGAGCCTCGCCGTAGCTCGCGGGATGAATGCGCGAGCGGAGGCGGGGCCTTCAGGCCTGCTCACTCAGCTCACCCGTGCTCATCACCTCGCCGGGTGCGCCGCCGGAGGAACCCTGGTGGACAATGCGCGACCGCGAGGAAGAGCTGGTGATGGTCGCGCGGCGGCTGGAAGCCGACCGCCGGAACGGCGATGCGGTTCCGCTCGATCGAACGGCGGTCGTGTTCAAGCATCCGCTGCCATACCTGTACCTGGCGGCGGAGGTGTTCGGAGCCGCCGGGATCCTCTACCAGGCGTCCGATGCGCTGCCGCTTGCGGCTGAACCGACGGCGGCGGCCATCGATCTGGTGCTGGACGCGGTGGCATCCAACTTTACGCGGAGCACGCTCGTCGCGTTGCTGCGGTCGCCGCATTTGCCTTTTTCCACGACGAGGTCGAAGTGACGCGCGGCGCCGTGAGTGCCCTCGATCGCGCGCTGAGCCAGGCGCATATCTCGGCGAGGTCGAACGTCTGGAGATAATTGTGGCGGCATCTCCCGCCGGAATCTCGGCCCCCGCGTTTCACGCGGCGCTCGCTGCGGCGCGCGAGCTGCGCCCCTGGCCGCCCCACACCCAGCATCCGAGCAGACGGTACGTCTGCTGACGTTCTGGCAGGCGCGGTTGCGGCCAATCGCCGACGACGATCCCTTCGCCTCTCGCGAGCGCCGCGCCCGCGCGGCTGTCGTCGAGATGCTGACGGCGCTCGCCGCGGTGCACGCGGCGCACGACGACGTCGCCTGGACGATAGACGAGGTCGGCATCGCGGTGCGGCGATGGATTGGCGAGCAGACGTTCGTCCTCGACGACAACGACTCGCCGGCAGGCGGAGTGCAGCTCCTCGACGATCAGGCCGCCGCTACGGCGACTTCGACCACATCGCGGTCGTGGGCTGGTCGAAGGGGAGTGGCCGGAGCGGCCGAGTCGCAACATTTTCTATCCGGCGGCGCTGCTGAAGTCGCTCGGTTGGCCATCCGAGAAGGATCGCCTGCGGCGCCGACGCGCGGTTTCTCGATCTGCTGCCGCCTCCCTCGCGCCTGACTGGTATCGGCCGTCAGGCTCGACGAAGATGCGCTCGTGAGCGGTCGATGCAGCTCGACGAGATTCCACGCGCACGGCTGTCGTCCACGGCCGGCGCGCCATTCGACGAGACGCGGGTCTTTCTCGACGAGGCCTTGTCGCTCGAGCCCGTCATGCTCGATTCGTTCGACGGCGAGACGCGTGCGTGGGCCGAGCTTCGATCCGGTCGATCGCCGGCGGATGCGCCGGACTTCCACGGTACCGTGCGCGACGCGCCGGTCCGCGCCTGGTCGGTGAGCGCCATCGAGACGTACCTCGGCTGCCCGTTCAAGTTCTTCGCCCAGCACGTGCTGAAGCTCGAACGAGGAGCCCGAGGACGAGGAGGTGATGGATCCGCGTCGCCAGGGGCAATTCGTGCACGACGTCTTCGAGGCATTCTTCAGGGCCTGGCAGGGCGCCGGGCATGGCGCCATCACCGCGCAGAATCTGGACGATGCCCGCGCGGGTGTTCACGGCAGTCGTCGAGCGCGCGCTCGATCGACTGCCCGAGCCGAAGCCGGACTGGAGCGGACACGCCTTCTGGGGTCGCCGGCGGCGGCGGGGCTCGGCGAGGCGGTTTTCAGGATGGAAGCGGAGCGTCCCGTCGGCGTGGTCGAACGTCTGCTCGAGCGCCGGCTGGACGGCGAGGTGGTAGGTCGTCACGTCGTCACGGTCCACGAACGATTGCGCTGCGCGGAAAGGCCGACCGCCTCGATCTCCTCGCGGACGGCACCTTCAGCCTGATCGACTACAAGCTCGGGTGGCCGCCGAATCGCGCGCGGGCGCTGCAACTGCCGATTTACAGCCTCTGCGCAGAGCAGCGGCTCGCCGGGCACCGCGGCCGCAGCTGGACCCTCGGGGAAGCCGCGTACCTGGCGTTCAAAGGGCCGAGGCGTGTGGTCCCGCTGTGACCGCGAACACGAAGCCCTCGAGCGGCCGGTATTCCATCCGGTTCCAGACTCCTGGCGACGAGACCGGTTGCTCCTCGTAGATCCGGAGCATGAACTCGACGTTGAAGCGCCAGAAGTCGATCACCTCGGCTGCCGCGTCGATCTCGGCCTGGTACGCGGTCTTCGACTGGTTGAGCATGGTCGCCGCCACCAGGGTCGAGCGCCAGGGGCCCGACAGCAGCTCGGCGGCGCGGAGGAAGACGGCCGCGCGCTCCTCCCAGGGCCAGCGGCTCCAGTCCTCCCAGGCCTCGCCGGCCGCTTTGATCGCTCGCTCGACCTCGTCGGGGCCGCCTTTGTGGACGTCGGCGAGGACGCTCTTCTTGTCATGGGGCTCGACGGCCTGGAACGTCTGGCCCGTCTTGACCTCCTCGCCGCCGATGACGAGCGGGATCTCCAGCTGCTGACCTCGCATCTCTTCGAGGCGCGCCTTGACCTCCGCGCGCTCGGGCGAGCCCGGCGCGTAGTCCTTGACCGGCTCGTTGCGCGGAGCGGGGAGACGGAAGAGACCTGGAGCGCTCACGGGCCTGATCGTATATTCGGTCACTTAGGTGGCGCTTTCGGAGGATGTACGGAACGAGTTGGCCGCAATTGCGCCCCGGCGCCAGTGCGACCGGCTTGCGGAGCTCTCGGCGCTGTTCCACACCGCGGGCTCGATCCACCTGCGTGGTCGCGGGGAGGTCTCGGTTCACCTGGACGTGGCCAGCTCGGCCGTGGCCAGGCGAGCCTTTGCGCTCCTGCGAGCCTTCGACGTCTCCTGCGAGATCCGGAGCTACAAGCGACGCGCGTTCGACGGAGCAACGCGGTACCAGCTGCACGTCGAAGGAGAGAGCCGGGCGCTGCAGGTGCTGAACGAGGCCGGCGTGCTGAGCGCGCGGCTCGGGCCGCTCGAGCGACCCCCGAAGCGGGTCGTGGCCAGATCGTGCTGCCGGGGCGCCTATCTACGCGGCGCGCTCCTCGGCGGTGGAAGCGTCTCCCGTAGCCACCTCGAGCTGAGGACCGGCGAGCGGGCCGGAGCCGAGTTCCTCGTCGAGCTCGCGGCTGCGGAGGACATCAAGCTCGGGCTCCAGGAGCGGCCGAGGCACGCGATCGCGTACGCGAAGGGCGGCGAGACGATCGCGGAGGTACTGGCGGCAGCGGGAGCGGCGGGAGCGGTGCTGACCTTCGCCGAGCGTGCCGTGGTCGGAGGTGCGAAGTCCCGCGCGAACCGGCTTGCGAACGCGGACCACGCGAACCTCGTCCGCTCGAGCCGGGCGGCGGGCGTCCAGCTGCGGGCCTTGCGGAGGCTCAAGCGTCGCGGCGCTCTGGCGCGTGTCTCGCCGGAGCTTCAGGAGCTCGCCGACCTGCGCCTGACGCACCCGACACTGTCGCTGCGCGAGCTCGGCCTCAAGTGCCATCCCCCGGCGACGAAAGCGACGGTTCACCGGCGCTTGACGAGGCTGATTCGCCTCGCCGAGCCCTAATGGGTGGCGCCTCAGGGGGTTTCCGTCATACTCACTTGACGGCGGGTCTGCGCTCGTCCGGCGTCGAATTCAGACCCCGTTCGGCGCCACGGTCCGGAGCGCGGTTCAACTGGAGGGGGAGGTCGTCCTCGGAGCTTCCCCTCCGGCCCGCCGCTCACATTCGTTCGCGGCGAACCGTTCGTACCACGGCGACGCGGGCGGAGCCCGTGTCGCCTCTAAGCGGCGTCGCAAGCGACGCCTTGGCGGCCCTCCGTCGTGTGCGCTCGCTTCGAACGTCCAAGTGACACACTGTTACTAACTCCGCCACGCCGCGTGGCTACTCGGGCCGCGAGGCAAGTAACACAGTGTTACTTGGAGATCAGCGGCGGCCGGTGATGCGGAGCTGCTTGGAGAAGGAGCTCGTGCGGCCGCTGTTCATGTACGCCTTCAGCGTCACGCGGAAGGAGTAGCGGCCGGGGCGGAAGCGCTTCGAGAAGCGGACGATCTTGGAGCGATACGCGCTGACGCTGCCGGTCTGCTTGAGCAGACGCTTCCCGCGGGCGTTGTAGAGGCCGGCCTCGAACCTCGCGTCCTCCTCGGCGTTCACGACGAGGGCGAGCGTCAGCTTCCGTGCCGGAAGCCTCATCTGGCGCGGCCACTTGACGCGGGCGCCCTCGACGCGGCTCGAATGGCGCCAGGCGCGCATCGCGCCCTGGCACCGGCCGCTCGTCTGCGCCATTGCGGCCTTGACGGAGTCGAAGGATGGCCGCCGAGTTCCGTCGGCCCGCACGAGCCCGGCCTGCCAGCGGTCGAGATTGGGCTCGTCACGGAGCAGGAAGAAGAGGACGGATCCGACGGAGGCGTCGCATGCGAGATAGCGGACAGCCTCGCCGTAAATCGCGGCCTGGGCCGTCTCGTCCGTGGGCCTCACGTTCTCCCGGCCGAAGTACGCGCCGGCGGAGGCGGGAACGACTCCGACCTGCCAGCCGAGCTCGTCGAGCCGGAAGCTGAGGCCGTTCGAACCGGTTCCCTCGGGGAAGACCGGCTGGGCCGTCCCGTGGAAGGCATCCCAGACAGCCTGCTTGACGCGGCCGAGGTTGGGCACACCGGCGTTCGGCCAGCGGTAGCCCTTCAGCAGCGAGTCGGTGTCCTGGTCGGGATACGGGTGGAAGGCGAGCTCGTCCATGAGCGGCTTCGTCCTGCCGCTGGCGCGGTATGCCTTGCCGAGGCCGTTGATGAAGCGGACAGGAGAGGTCGAGACGTTGTTCGGCGCGTTCGGCTTGTCGCCGCCCCGCGGGGAGAGCCCGAGCCCGATCACCTTGATCGCAGGATCGACAGCCTTGAGCGCGTCATAGGCCGCGGCGAGCATGCCGTAGTAGGAGCCGGCCGAGACGTTCTCGCCGGCGCTCCCGAACTGGGGCTGCCAGAAGCGAGGCTGGTTCGGCTCGTTGCCGATGATGAAGTCCTTGACGGTCGGGTATGTGCGGGCGAGAAGCTCGACGTAGCTCGCGTAGAGCGCGGCGGCGCCCGGCGTCTCGGTGATGCCCTTCGCCTTCATCGGTGCGACGGAGAAGACGACACGGACGCCACGCAGCGCCGCGAGGGGCAGGTAGAGATCGAGGGCTGCCTGGTTCTGGATCGTCGTGGGCGCCGTCGTGTCGAAGTTGACCGAGACGCGGTTCTCGCTCATGCCGAGCTCGCCCAGGCTGTCGAAGAACCAGGGCGTCTGGTCGACGCCGAGCCCGAAGTCGTCGGCGACGCCGACCCGGAGCGCGGCGGAAGCGCCGCCGGCGAGGCAGAGCGTGGACACGAGCATGGCGAGGAGAACGGCGAGGCGCTGCATGCCTCCTCTGCTTCGGCGGGCAGGAAGGATGGGCTGATCCCCCGCGCGGGGGAGAAACTAGACTCGCCTCAGCGACAGGAGCGACAAGGGGGACTCATGGCGAAGCGTGTAGCGATCAACGGATTCGGGCGGATCGGCCGCAACTTCTACCGCGCCTACCTGAAGCGCGACCCGGACTTCGAGATCGTCGGGATCAACGACCTCGCGTCACCCGACGTACTGGCGCACATGCTCAAGTACGACTCGACCCACGGCGTCCTCGACGCGGAGATCGGGTACGGCGAGGGTGAGCTCACGATCGACGGCAACACGGTCAAGGTTCTGTCCGAGCGCGAGCCTGCGTCGCTGCCCTGGGGCGACCTCGGCGTCGACGTCGTCGTCGAGTCCACCGGGCTCTTCACCGCGCGAGACGGCGCCCAGAAGCATCTCGACGCGGGCGCCAAGAAGGTCGTCATCTCGGCGCCGGCCACCGATCCCGACGTCACGATCGTGCTCGGCGTCAACGACGACACCTACGACCCGGAGCAGCACCACATCATCTCCAACGCCTCCTGCACGACGAACTGCGTCGCACCGATGGCGAAGGTGTTGATGGACGCCTTCGGGATCGAGCAGGGCTCGATGACGACGATCCACGCGTACACGACCGAGCAACAGCTCCAGGACCAGATCGCCATGACCCGCAAGGGCACCCCGGACCTGCGGCGCATGCGGGCTGCGCCGCAGAACATCATCCCGTCGACCACGGGCGCCGCGAAGGCGACGTCGCTCGTCATCCCCGAGCTCAAGGGCAAGCTCGACGGCATGGCGATGCGAGTCCCGGTTCCCGACGGAAGTGTCACGGACCTGGTCTGCATCCTCGAGCGCGAGGCAACGAGGGACGAGATCAACGACGCCTTCCGGCAGGCGGCGGCCGGCGCGCTGGGCCCGGTCCTCGTCTACACCGAGGACGCGATCGTCTCGTCCGACATCGTGGGCAACCCGGCGTCCTGCATCCTCGACGGCCTCTCGACGATGGCGGCGGGGAGGATGGCGAAGGTCATCGGGTGGTACGACAACGAGTGGGGCTACAGCTGCCGGCTGGCCGACATCACCGAGCGGATCGCGGCCTCCGTCGGCGAAGCCGTCGGCGCGCAGACCTAGTTGCGGCACCCTCGCTCGGTGCGCGACGCGGACGTCGCGGGAAAGCGCGTGCTCGTACGGGCGGACCTGAACGTCCCGCTGGAGGGGGGCCGGGTCGCGGACGACACGCGGATCCGCGCGGCCCTGCCCACGCTCGAGCTGATCCTCGAGCGAGAGGCCGCTGAGGTGGCGGTCTGCTCGCATCTCGGCCGTCCGAAGGGCCCCGACGCCGAGTTCTCGATGCAGCCGGTCGAAGAACGCCTGCGTGAGCTTGTCCCCGACGAGCGCATCGTCGTCCTCGAGAACACGCGCTTCAACGCGGGCGAGACGAACAACGCTCCCGAGTTCGCCCGCGAGCTCGCCGACGACCGAGACCTCTTCGTGATGGATGCCTTCGGATCCGCGCACCGAGCGCACTCGTCCACGGTGGGAGTGGCGCAGATCCTCCCGGCCTACGCCGGCTTGCTGCTCGAGAGGGAGCTCGAGATGCTGGGCCGCCTCCTCGGCGAGGTCGAGCGTCCGTTCGCCCTCATCTCCGGCGGCTCGAAGGTCGAGGACAAGCTCGGCGTCCTGCGGAACCTCGGCGGCCGGGCGGACGAGGTGCTGATCGGCGGCAAGATGGCGGAGGAGATCCGGGATCACAACCCGCTCGAGTTCGACGTCGTCCTCCCCGTGGATGTCGTCGCCGCCTCGGCGTTCGACGCGAACGCCGACACGCAGGTCGTCCCGTACGACGAGCTTCCCGAAGGCTGGCTCGGCCTGGACGTCGGCCCCGAGACGCGGACGCTCTTCTCCGAGCACATCGGCCGTGCGAAGACCGTCTTCTGGAACGGCCCGATGGGCGTCTTCGAGTGGCCGCCCTTCGCGGAGGGAACGAAGGCGGTCGCGCATGCGGTCGCCGGCGTGGACGGGTTCACGGTCGTCGGGGGCGCCGACTCCGTGCGCGCGCTCCACGAGCTGGGACTGGCCGACGAGGTCTCGTGGGTCTCGACCGGGGGCGGAGCCGCCCTCGAGCTTCTGGAAGGCAAGGAGCTCCCCGGCGTGGAAGCCATACCGAGCGCCTGATGCGTCTCTTCCTCGGCTCGCTCGGCCTCGGCGCGCTCCAGAACTTCCTGGGCGCCGTCCAAGACGTGCTCTATGTCCCGACCGCGGGCAACCCCATGGCCGACAAGGCGTATGCCAACGCGAATCGCAAGGCGCTGGCGGCCCTGGGATACCGGGTCGTCGAGCTGGACATCGAGGGAATCGAGGAGTCGAAGCTATCCGCGCTCGCCTCAGTGGACGCCGTCTTCGTGGAGGGCGGCAGTCCCTTCTTCCTACTCCAGGCGATGCGGGAGAGCGGCTTCGACGAGGCCGTGACGGAGGCGGTGCGAAGCGGTGTCCCCTATGTCGGCATCAGCGCCGGGGCCGTCGTCGCCGGGCCGGACCTCGAACCGCTCGCTGCGACGTCGAACACCGCGCTTGGGTCCCGCTTGCGATCGACAAAGGCACTCGGTCTCGTCGATGCAGTCGTGTTTCCGCATCACAACTCGCCCGACCGCGCCGCCCAGTTCGAGGAAGCCCGTGCGCGCTACGGCTCCCGATTCGAGCTCGTGCCGCTTGCAGACACCCAGGCCATGATCGTCGACGACGACGGGACGAGAATGGTGCCGTCCGAATTGGAGCCTCTAACGCAATGAAACCTGAGACGCCGGAGCACGCTGAACGGCGCGAGTCGGCGTCCTCAGTCGCGCCGATATGGCTTCATATCGACGCTCCCTGCGTCCTTGCCTCGCACCGCCCATCGCACCCCGGCGACGAGGCCCCATCGCGTCAGAGGCTCGTAGTATGAGCCCGTGCTGATCGCCGGCAACTGGAAGATGTACAAGGGCGCGTCCGAAGCGGCGGAGTTCTGCGCCGCTCTGCGCGACCGCGAGTCGGAGCTCGAGGGCACCGACGTCGTCGTCTGTCCGCCGTACACGTCACTGCACCATGCGGTTGCCGTCCTCGCCGGAACCTCGATCGCCGTCTTCGCACAGAACGTGCACTGGGCCGCGGAAGGGCCGTACACCGGCGAGGTGTCGGCGTCCATGCTCCGTGAGCTCGGCGTCACCGGCGCGATCGTCGCTCACTCCGAGCGCCGCCAGCTCTTCGCCGAGACGGACGAGACGTCCGCTCTGCGCGTCGAGGGTGCACTCGACGGCGGGCTGAGCATCATCGCGTGCGTCGGCGAGACCGAGGACGAGCGCGAGGCGGGCGAGATGGAGAGCGTTCTCCGCCGCCAGGTGGAGGCGCTCCGCACCGTCGTGGACGACGACCATCTCGACAGGCTGGCGCTCGCATACGAGCCGGTCTGGGCGATCGGCACCGGCCGCACGGCTACGCCTGAGCAGGCCGAGGAGGCACACGAGCTGATCAAGAGCATCCTCGAGGTCCCGGTCCTCTACGGCGGGTCGGTCAAGCCGGAGAACGCCTCCGAGCTGCTCTCCCAGAAGAACGTGGACGGGGCACTCGTCGGCGGCGCCTCGCTCGAAGTCGACTCGTTCATCGAGATTTGCCGAGCGGGCGCCACCGCCTAGTCGCCCTGGTGATCCTGGACGGTTGGGGCCTTGCTCCGCCGGGCCCGGGCAACGCCGTCGAGCTCGCTGACACCCCGGTGTTCGACCGCCTCTGGACGACGTATCCGCACTCGACGCTGAAGGCGTCCGGCGAGGCGGTGGGCCTCCCGCCCGGGCAGATGGGGAACTCGGAGGTCGGGCACCTGACGATCGGCTCCGGCCGCGTCCTCTTCCAGGACCTCATGCGGGTGAACGTCGCGATCGAGACCGGCGAGCTCTACGAGAACCCCGCGCTGGTGGAGGCGTTCGAGCGTGCGAAGACCAGAGGCACGAACGTCCATCTCCTCGGCCTCGTTTCACACGGCGGCGTCCACTCGCACATCGACCACCTCCGCGCACTGCTCGAGCTGTCCCGCCGGCAGCGGATGGAGGAGCGAACGTGGATCCACGCGTTCACGGACGGCCGCGACGTCTCGCCGACGGCGGCCGTGTCCGACCTCGCCGAGCTGCCGGCGGACAGGATCGCCACCGTCGTCGGCCGCTACTACGCAATGGACCGCGACCAGCGCTGGGAGCGAACGGAGCGTGCGCTTGCCGCCCTCGTCGTGGGGGAAGGGCAGCGGACCAATGCCGCCCTCGCTGCCGTCCAGGAGAGCTACGACCGCGGGATCACGGACGAATTCGTCGAGCCGATCGTCCTCGACGGCCGTCCGCGGATCGAACAGGGAGATGTTGTGATCGTGTTCAACTTTCGCCCGGACCGCGCGAGGCAGTTGACGCAGAAGCTTCTGGCCTCAGGATTCGACGTAGTGACGATGACGCGCTACCGAGACGACTTCGACTGCCCCGCCGCCTTCCCCGAGCAGGAAGTGCAGGAGACGCTCGCGGAGGTCCTCACCGAGCACGGGCTGCGCCAGCTCCATGTCGCAGAGACCGAGAAATACGCCCACGTCACGTACTTCTTCAACGGCGGCAGGGAGGACGAGTGGCCGGGCGAAGTTCGCGTTCTCGTGCCCTCTCCGCGCGACGTCCCGAGCTACGACCACAAGCCCGAGATGTCGGCGCAGGAGGTGACCGACCGCTTCGTCGAGGCGCTCGGGTCCGACGACTTCGCCTTTGCCGTCCTCAACTTCGCGAACCCGGACATGGTCGGACACACCGGGTCGGTCGAGGCCACGGTCAAGGCGGTCGAGACCGTCGATTCGTGTCTCGGCCGGGTCGTCGAGGCCGTAGAGCGGACGGGCGGCGTCTGCCTGATCACGGCCGATCACGGAAACGCCGAACACCTGATCGAGCCGGACGGAAGCCCGCACACCGCGCACACCACGAATCCCGTTCCATTTGTGCTCACCGATACGACCGTTTCCGTTTCGGACGGCGAGCTGTCAGACTTGGCCCCTACAGTGCTGGGAATCCTTGGGCTCGATAAGCCTTTACAGATGACCGGTAAAAACTTGATATCGGTTTAGAGACGACCGGGTTATACTCACTCGCCCTTGGCACTCCCCCAGCCAGATTTCGGTGTTCTCAAGAAGGCCCAGCGCGGCGATGAGCGGGCTTTCAGCCTCATCGTCCGGGCCTACGAGACGCCCGTCTACAACTACGTGCTCCGCCTCGTCGGCGATCGCTCGCTGGCCGAGGACCTGACGCAGGAGGTCTTCCTCCGCGTCTACCAGGGGCTGCCGAAGTTCTCGCTGCGGTGCCGCTTCACCACCTGGCTCTTCCAGGTGACGAAGAACCGGGTGCTGGACGAGCTCCGGGCCGTGGAGCGCCGCCCCAGAGCCGTGGTCGCTCTCGACGACATCCCGCCGCTCGAGGTGCTCGACGCCCCGGTTGAGCGGGTGGAGGCGATGGACGCCGTCTGGCGCGCCGTCAACGACCTGACGGTCGATCTCAAGATGGCGCTGCTGCTCCGCGACATCGTCGGGCTCTCGTACACCGAGATCGCCGACTCGCTGGAGATCACCCTTGCGACCGTCAAGTGGCGGATCTACAAGGCGCGGGAGGAAGTCCAGCTCGCGCTCGCTCGTGAGGGCATCACCTTCGCCACCAGCAACGGCGCCGAGCCGATCACAGGCTCCGCCGAAGCTCCTCTCAGCTAGCCCGGGCCCGCAGCCAGTCCGCCAGGATCCTCGCCGACTCCGCCGGGGTCTCGCCCCTCGGGATGACGCCGAGTTGTTCCGGCTGGGCGGGTGTCCGAGCGGGCGGGTCGTCACCTCTCGTCAGGCCGAAGGCGAGCCCGCCGGCCAGCGCGGCGGTGCCCAGCACACCGGCTGCGGCGACCTGCATCCGGCGCGAGACGTGAATGGTTCGGCCCGGCGGCGTCATGACCTGAGTGGCGGTCGTCGTGACCGACGGGGAAACCACTTCGGTCGGCGGCTCGGGCGAGGCCTGTGCGAGCTCGTGGGCCAGATCCCCGGCCGATGCCGGCCTCGAGCCGGGGTCGGAAGCGAGACACCTGACCACGACCGCCTGGAGCTCCGCCGAGACTCCCGTAATCGGAGGAGGCGGTCCCTCGCGCTGTTTGACCGTGAGGTCGGCGAGCGAGTCGAAGGTGTAGGGCGGCTGCCCTGACAGGAGCTCGTAGGTGACCGCGCCGAGCGAGTAGATGTCGGCCGCGGCGGTCACGGGCTCGCCGAGGGCCTGCTCGGGCGCGAGGTACGCGGCCGTGCCGAGGATGGTGCCGGCGAGCGTGAGCTGCGTTGCGTCGAGGAGCCGGGCGATGCCGAAGTCGGCGATCTTCACGGTGTCGTCGGATCGGACGAGCAGGTTCTGGGGCTTGATGTCGCGGTGGACGAGCCCCGCCGCATGGGCGTGCTCGAGACCGGCGCAGACCTGGAGGACGAGGTCGACGGCGCGGTCGGGATCGATCGGCCCGGCGCGGGCCATGAGCTCGGCGAGCGTCTCGCTCTCGACGTACTCCATGACCAGGTACGGGGCGCCGCCTTCCTCCCCGACGTCGAAGACGCCGACGATGTTCGGGTGGGAGAGCTGCGCCGCCATGCGCGCCTCGCGCGTGAAGCGCTCGCGGAACACCTCGTCGCCGCTCAGCGTCTCCGACAGGCACTTGACCGCGACCATCCGGTCGAGCTCCTCGTCCCGGGCGAGGTGGACGGTTGCCATGCCGCCGTGTCCGAGCACGCGCTCGAAGCGGTACCGACCGCCGACGGTTTCGACGCTCATCGATCCTCCTCGGTCGTCGTGGGCTCGGTCAGCGTCGTCTCGGTCGTGGCGGTGATGGTGGTCACCGTGTCGGGCTCGATCGGGATGCTCACCGTCGGCGTGGCGTCGCCCTCGTCATCGTCGCCCTTGTGCTTCTTGCCCTTCTTCTTTTTCTTTTTGCCCTTCCCGTCGTCGTCGTCCTCGTCGGAGGGGGCCGGAGGCTCGACGCACTTGGGAGTCTGGAGCTCCAGCTCGTTCGCGAGGCCCGAGAGATCCTCCAGGTAGATGTCCGGCACCTTGCCGTCGGCGATCGCCTGAGTCACGCTCGCGCGAAGCTGGGCAGCCGTCTGGGACGCCGCGCAGGAGTCGCCGCTCTCCAGGAAACCCGCGAGCTCGTCGCTCAGATCCGCGAGCTGCGCGGCGACGGGTCCCTCGATTTTCGGCCCGGGTGCCTCGGCGTTCGTCTCTCGTCCACTCCCCCCGCAGCCCGCGAGTGCGACCGCGAGGGCGCCGCTACATGCCGTGAGCCAGACGCTCCGCCAGCGAATCGGGCAACCCCCTTTCCCGGATCTCGGCCTGGGTTCGGGCGACAGGGTAGGCGATCCGCTCGAAGCGGGCCTCGCCGGCCTCGGGGTTCAGGCGCAGAAAGGCAGCTCTGGGATCGCCGTCCCGCGGTTGGCCCACCGAGCCGGGATTGAGGAGCCAGCGCTTCGTTCCGAGCGGCGTGGCGAAGTCGGCAGCCGCGACTCCTCCACCGAGCTCCCCGTCGTCGAGCGAGATCGCAAGTGGGACGTGGCTGTGTCCGACGAGCACGATGGGTGCCTCGGTCCGCGCAAGCGCATCCGCCGCCGAGTACGGATCGATCACGTAGTCCCAGACCGGGTCGCTCGGGCTGCCGTGGAAGAGCTCGAAACCGTCTCTCGTGGCCTGTGGCTGAAGCCCGGCGAGGAACTCGCGCGTCTCGTCCGTCAGCTGCTCGCTCGTCCAGATCGACGCCGCGCCGGCCTCGGGGTTGAAGTCCTCGACCCCGATGTCCGACGCTCCGAGCGCGACGAGGTCGTGGTTCCCGACGAGCGTCAGGGCGCTTCGCTTGCGAACGAGCTCGCAGCACTCGTTCGGGTGCGGGCCGTACCCGACGGTGTCTCCGAGGCACCAGATCTCGTCCGGCGGATCGCGGTCGATCTGGGCGAGCACGGCCTCGAGCGCGTAAAGGTTTGCGTGGATGTCGGAGATGACTGCGATTCGCACGCTGAGATTCTGGGTGATCGGCGCACTCGCGGCCGGATGGTTCGCCGCGGCCGCGCTCCTCTGGCAGACCGCGGTGCCGGATCTTCAGCTCGTTCACGTCGATCCGGCTCAGGTCTTCTCCCACGAGCACCTCGAGCGAAGCTCGCGCTACGAGAGTGTTCACCGAGCGAATTGGATCGCGGCGACGTTCGTGCAGATCGGCGTCCTCGTCGTGATCGTCCGGCTTGCTCCACGGTTCCGCCGGCCCGGTCTCGTCGGCGGGATCGCGCTCGGCGTCTGCGCGCTCGTCGCGTCCTGGCTGGCGCGACTGCCGTTCGTGCTCGCCGCGCAGTGGTGGCGCCGCCGCTACGGAGTCTCCGACGCCGGCTACGGGACGATCCTCGTCGACCCCTGGCTCGAGCGGATCGGCGGCCTCGCCGCGGCGGCAGGCGCGATCGGCCTCTTCATGCTGCTTGCACGGAGACTGGGTGACCGGTGGTGGATCGTCGGCGGGCCGGCGTTCGCGCTCGTCGGCTCGGTCTTCCTCCTGGCCCAGCCGCTCCTGCTCGCGCCACGGCTCGAGCCGCTCCGAGATCCCGCGCTCGTCGCCGACATCCGCGAGCTCGCACGGGAGCAGGGAGTGGGGGAGGTCGACGTGGAGGTTCGAGACGCCAGCCGCCGCACCCGCGCGATCAACGCGGAGTTCTACGGCATCGGGCCTTCGAAGCGGATCGTCGTCTGGGACACGGCGCTCGAGCGACTGAGCCGCCCTGAGCTCCGGGCCCTCGTCTCACACGAGCTCGGCCACGTCGAGGCTCACCATGTCTGGAAGAGCATCGGCTGGCTCGTGCTCTTCGCGATTCCGGGGGCTTATGTCGTTGCGGTCGTCACGCGCCGCCGCGGCAGCCTGGCAGAGCCCGCTGCCGTCCCGCTCGCGCTGCTCACGGTTGCCGTGCTGCAGCTCGCGCTGCTCCCAGGCGTCGATGCGATCTCCCGCCGCTACGAGCGCGAAGCCGACTGGCTCGCGCTCACGACGACCCGGGACCCCGAGGCGTTCGAAGGCCTGACGAAGAAGCTCGCGGAGGCGGCGCTCGCCGATCCCGACCCTCCGCGCTGGGCCCGAATCGTCCTCGGGACGCACCCGACGCCGCTCCAGCGAATCGAGCTTGCTAGGACTCTTCGCGCGGAGGAGCTTCCGGGAGGTTCTTGATCCCCTCGCGGGTCGACCACTTCGACCAGGAGTCCTGCATCGCGTCGAGCAGCTCCTGCATGAACCGGGACGAGACGTTGACCCGCGAGACCACGACGCCGGGGATGTCGCCTTCCTCGACCTCGTGGTCGATGCGGGCGAAGGTCAGCGTGAACTCGTAGTCCGAGAAGCTGATGTTCGCGAAGTTGGCGTAGACGCCCGCCAGATTCTCCGGATCGAGATGGATGTTGAGCTGGCGTCCGGGAGACCCGTCGTCCACGGTTCTACGATACAGCCCGGTGGATGAGAGCTACACGCTGCGGCGTCTGCTGTACGCCCTCGTTGCGGCGGTGCTCGTCCTGGTAGCCGGCACCGTCGGGTTCGCGCTGCTCCTCGAGGTGGATCTGGAGGACGCGCTCTATCGCTCCGTGGTGACAGCGTCCCTGACCGGGTTAGACAACCGGCCGAGCGGGACCGGCGCCGAGCTGCTCACGATCTTCCTCGTCCTTTCCGGGCTGACTATCTTTGCCTTCATCGCCTCGATCCTCGTCGAGGTGGTCGCCCGCGGCGTGGTCACGGGCGCGTGGGCCGAGCGACGGAGGAGGCGGACCATCGAGCAGTTGCGAGACCACTACATCATCTGCGGCTACGGCCGCGTGGGGCGCCAGGTGGGCGAGGAATTCGCCGACGCCGGCGTGCCTTTCGTCGTTCTCGACTTCAACGAGGAGGCGATCGCGGAGGCCCGCGAAAATGGGGTGCTGTTCATCGAGGGCAACGGGACCGAAGACGAGGATCTGGAGGCGGCCGGGCTTCCACGAGCCCGCGGTCTCGTCGCTTCGTCCGACTCCGACGCGGACAACCTCTACATCACCCTCTCGGCGCGAGACGCGCGGCCCGAGCTCTTCATCGTCGCCCGGGCGGCCGACCCCGACGCCGCGAAGAAGCTCCGTCTTGCCGGAGCAGATCGCGTTGTCCAGCCGTACTCGACCGCAGGCAAGGAAATGGCGAAGCTCGTCCTCAAGCCGCAGGTGGCAGCGTTCCTGGACGTCGCCTCCGCGACCGGCGGCCCCGACCTCCGCTTCGAGGAGATCGAGGTCGTCGAGGGCTCGGGCCCGGTCGACCAAACGATCAAGGAGAGCGACATCCGCGGCAAGACGGGCGCGCTGATCATCGCCGTCCGGAAGCGGGACGGCACCTTCGACACCACACCGCAGGCCGACGCTGTCTTCGGAGTTGGCGATGTGATGATCTCCGTCGGGACCGCGGAGGAGCTCAGCGCCCTCGAGGAGCTATTTGCCACTCCCCTTGGCCGCTAGATCGATCCAGCGTCTGGAAGCCGAGCTCGAGCGCCTCGCCGGCGCTCCGGTCAGCCTCGAACGGCCGAGCCGCTCCGAGCACGGGGACTACGCGACGAACGTCGCGCTGCGCGTCGCCCCGGGCAGCGGGAAGCCGCCGCGCGAGCTGGCCGAGACGCTGGCCAGGGACGCGGCCGAGTTGCCCGACGTCGAGCGCGCAGAGGTCGCCGGGCCGGGCTTCGTGAACCTCTTCCTGGCTCCGTCCTGGTTCGCGGAGGCGCTCGACGAGATGCTCGAGGCGGGCGTCGGCTATGGCGGGAGCTTTGCGGAGCCCTCAGAGCAGGTGCAGGTCGAGATGGTCTCCGCGAACCCGACCGGACCACTGACAGTCGGGTCGGCGCGAAACGGCGCCTACGGCGACTCGGTCGCGCGGCTGCTCCAGTTCGCCGGCAACTCGGTCGAGCGCGAGTACTACTTCAACGACGTCGGCCGGCAGATCGACCTCTTCCGGGAGTCCGTGGAGGCGCGGCGGCGTGGGGAGGAGCCTCCGGCCGAGGGCTACACCGGTGAGTACGTCGCCGCCATCGCAGCGGAGGCCGGCGACCCGGTCGAGCGGATGCTGGACGAGATCCGGCGGGAGCTCGAAGCCTTCCGCATCCATTTCGACTCGTGGGTCCTCCAGCGCGAGATCGAGACGCAGATCGCGGAGGTGCTGCCGGATCTCGACACCTACGAGGCTGACGGCACGGTCTGGGCCCGCACGAGCGAGCACGGAGATGACAAGGACCGGCCGCTCGTGCGCTCGGAGGACGGCAGCTACCTCTACTTCGCCAGCGACATCGCGTACGTCCGCAACAAGTTCCAGCGAGGATTCGACCGGCTGATCTACGTCCTCGGCGCCGACCACCACGGCTACGTCGGCCGGTTGAAGGCGGCCGCCGCCATGCTCGGCTACGACCCCGAGCGGCTCGAGGCCCTGATCTACCAGCTCGTGAGCATCGTCGAGGGCGGCCAAGCCAAGCAGGCGTCCAAACGCCGTGGCGACGTCGTCTTCCTCAGCGAGCTCGTGGACAAGATCGGCGTGGACGCAGCCCGCTGGTACCTCGTCTCGCGCGGACACGACCAGGCGATCGAGATCGACGTCGACCTTGCGCGAGAGCGGAGCGAGAAGAACCCCGTCTACTACGTCCAGTACGCGCACGCACGGATCGCGGGGATCCTCGGGAATGCCGGTGACGCCACGCCCTCGACGGAGAGGGCCGAACCAGAGCCTGCGGAGCGGGAGCTGATCAAGCGGCTGGCGGAGTTCCCGGGCGTCGTCGCCGAGGCGACCGAGCGTCGCGCGCCGCATGCGCTGCCGAACTACGCGATCCGGCTCGCCGACGATTTTCACCGCTTCTACCACCACCACCGGGTGATCGAGAGCGAGGAGCAGGCGTTCAGGCTGGCGCTCGTGACGGCGACGAAAGCGGTGCTCGCACGGTCGCTCGACCTGATCGGGGTCGAGGCGCCGGATCGCATGTAGCCCAGTAGGATCGGCTCGTGGCTGCCCCGTCAAAGGCTCCGGATCGGAACCTCGCGATGGAGCTCGTCCGCGTGACGGAAGCGGCTGCGATGGCCGCAGGACGCTGGATCGGGCGAGGCGACAAGGAGGCTGCCGACAAGGCCGCCGTCGACGCGATGAGAATCGTCCTCGACACCGTCTCGATGGCAGGTGTCGTCGTCATCGGCGAGGGCGAGAAGGACGAGGCGCCGATGCTCTTCAACGGCGAGGAGATCGGCAACGGCCAAGGCCCTGAGGTCGATGTGGCCGTGGATCCGCTCGAGGGGACACGGCTCACGGCGCTCGGCATGCCGAACGCGATCACGACGGTGGCCCTGGCCGAGCGGGGAACGATGTTCTTTCCCGGGGCAGCCGTCTACATGGACAAGATCTCGTGCGGGCCCGAGGCCGCGGACGTCATCGACATCGAGGCGCCGCCGGCGGAGAACGTCAAGCGGGTGGCGAAGGCGCGAGGTGTCTCGGTCAGCGAGGTCTCGGTCGTCGTTCTCGACCGGGACCGGCACGAGGGCCTGATCTCGGAGCTGCGGGAGGTCGGCGCCAAGGTCCTGCTGATCACCGACGGAGACGTCGCGCCCGCCATCGCAGCCGCACAGCCCGGCACCGGCGTCGACCTGCTGATGGGCATCGGCGGCACGCCGGAGGGCGTCCTGTCGGCGGCGGCCCTGAAGTGCGTCGGCGGCTCGATCCAGGGCAAGCTCTGGCCCCGGAACGACGAGGAGCGGCAGAGCCTGATCGACGACGGCTACGACCTCGATCGTGTCCTCACGACCGACGACCTGGTCGGCAGCCAGAACGTCTTCTTCGCCGCCACGGGCGTGACGACGGGGGCGCTGCTCAGCGGCGTCCGCTACACGCGCGAGGGGGCCCGCACCGACTCGATCGTCATGCGCTCACGCAGCGGAACGGTGCGCCGCATCGAGGCGACGCACGCGTTCCAGAAGCTCGAAGAGATCTCGAACCTGGCTTTGCGCTAGGCGACGGCCTCCGCCGTCTCCCAGTCGGGCGCGTACGAACCCGACCGCGCGGCCCCGTTGAACTTCGCGCGGCGGTAGTACGCCTGCTGCGCGGCCTCGACGTTCGCCTTCTCGCCCTGCCAAGCCTTGAGCGCGGGCGCCTGGAGCGCGCGCCCGTAGGAAAACGAGAGCTGCCAGGCATGCGGTCCCCGCTGGTTCATCGCGTTCAGGCGGGCCGTCGCGTCCTCGTCCGACATGCCTCCCGAGAGGAAGACGACGCCCGGGACCGCAGGCGGAACCGTGTTCGTCAGGCATTTGATCGTCAGCTCGGCCACCGCGTCGATGTCCGCCTGGTCGGACGAGTCGTAGCCTGACACGACCATGTTCGTCTTCAGCAGCGAGCCCTCTCGCTCGACGCGCTGGTCGAAGAGCTCGGTATAGAGGGCGCGAAGCGTGCGCTCCGTCACGCGGTACGACTCGTCGATCGTGTGGCCGCCGTCCATCAGCACCTCGGGCTCGACGATCGGCACCAGCCCGGCCTCCTGGCTCAGTGCGGCGTACCGCGCCAGCGCGTGGGCGTTCGTCCAGATCGCGTACTCGGTCGGAAGCCCCTTCCCGATCGAGATGACCGCGCGCCACTTCGTGAACCGGGCGCCCAGCTCGTAGTACTCCTCGAGGCGCTCGCGGAGGCCGTCGAGGCCCTCGGTGACCGTCTCGTCGGGCGATCCGGCCAGCGGCTTCGCGCCCATGTCGACCTTGATCCCCGGGATGATCCCCTTGCTCTCGAGGAGCTTCGGGAACGGCGTCCCGTCCGCCGACGACTGGCGGATCGTCTCGTCGTAGAGGATGACGCCGCTGATGAACTCCTCCGCGCCGGGCGTCGTGAAGAGCAGGTCGCGGTAGGCGCGACGGTTGTCCTCGGTCGACTCGACTCCGATCGAGTCGAAGCGCTTCTTGATCGTCCCCGAGCTCTCGTCGGCGGCGAGGATTCCCTTGCCCTCGGCGACGAGCGCCTTCGCGGTCTCCTGAAGATCGGCCATGCAATCCCTCCCTTGTTTTGCAGAGGGATTCTAGGCCGGGCTAGGCCGGGCAGTCGGTCCGTTTGAAGCCGCGCGCGGCCTGGTCGCTCAGGACCCAGCGCCATTCGGTCCCGACCTTGACCACGTGGTAGGTCGCCGTGTACTCGGACTCGTCGGTGACGACGCGGACCTCCACCTGCTTGCTGGGTGTGCGCGGCGGCAGGCCGTAGACCGTCAGCGGTTCGTCCTGGACGTCGAGGATCACGACCGAGTCGAGCGTTCCCCTGACGTCGATCCCGCGCCGGCAGTCCTCGTACTCCTTGCGCGTGACGAGCCGCTGGTGGCGCGGGTGGAGGCGGTCCCAGGCACCGCCGTAGTCCCCGAAGTACTCCTGCTCGAGCACCGTCTTGACCGCGGCGCCGGCCTCGTGGTCGTCGGAGTTCTCCGACAGCGCGCAGCCCGTCGCGAGTGCGACGAGGGCGAGAGCGAGGAGGGTCCGGGCGACGGCCATCTGCGGGTGCTGGACGCTATCGTTACGGGCGACGCGGACGTAGCTCAGTTGGTAGAGCGTCGGCTTCCCAAGCCGAAGGTCGTGGGTTCGAACCCCATCGTCCGCTCTTTCGACCGGCGCTAGCCGAGGCGCGCTTCTTCGAGATCGAGGTCGCGTTCCACCCGGCGCATGACCTCGTCGCTGATCCGTCGGTCCCGCCGCAGCGCGCGCACCGCTACACGCTCCGCCTCGATCAGCTCGCGCAGCAGCCGCTGGTAGTCGGTCGAGCGCTGCTCGATCGCACCGTCGTCCTCGCCGTCGAAGCGGGCTCGGAAGCGGTTCACGGCGGAAGTCGTACAGAGCGCGCAGCCGTTCGGCCGTGTCCTCCCGAACCCACTCTTCCTCCATCAGCTCCTCCAGGCGCGCGATTGCGGCCTCGGCGGCGTGGATCCGGGCCTTCGTGTCCTCCTTAGCTCGAGGTGCCTGTCGTCCTCGAGGTCGAGCACGCCGATGAGCCGCGGGAGGGTCAGACCCTGGACGACGAGCGTGCCCAGGATCACGCAGAAGGTCAGGAAGACGATCAGATCGCGGTTCGGGAACGGCGTGCCGGCGTCGGTGGTGAGCGGGAAGAGCGAGCGCGGCGGCAAGTGACACGGCTCCGCGCATGCCCGACCAGGCGAGCGGCGCCGGTCAGGTCGAGCCGGGTCGCCGGGCCGTGCGCCGAGCAGGCGCGGAGACGTGCAGCGGAAGACCCACGCGAAGCGCGCCGCCGATGACGGCGGTCGTGACGGTCAGCACCGCGTACCAGATGAGCGTCGCCGTCGAGCGGCCCGAGAGACGCGTCGAGGATCACCGGGAGCTGAAGCCCGATGAGCGTGAAGAGGAGCGCGTTCAGGACGAAGAAGAGGATCTCCCAGACGGCGACTCCCTGGAGACGCGTCTGCGCGTGCGTGAGCTGGGGCGTGTGCCAGCCCATGTAGATCCCGACCGTGACCGCCGCCAGGACGCCGGAGACGCCGAGGGCCTCCGCCGGCAGGTACGCGAAGTAGCCGCTGAGGATCGAGATCGTGATCTCGACGGGCGGGTTGTCGAGTCGGCGCCGAACCTGGCGGATGACAAAGCCGACCGCAAGGCCCACGGCGATCCCTCCGACGACGTTGAGGAAGAAGCGGCCGGAGGCCTCGGCGAGCGAGAAGCTGCCGGTGAGGACCGCGGCGACCGCGAACCGGTAGGCGACGAGCGCCGTGCCGTCGTTGACGAGGCTCTCGCCTTCGACGAGCGCCGACGAGCCGGCGGGGAAGACCGAGCCGCTGGGCGATCGCCGTGGCCGCGGTCGGGTCGGTCGGCGAGACGATCGCGCCGAGGACGAATGCCGCCGGCCAGTCGAGCTCCGGGATGACGGCGTGGGCCACCGCCGCGACGGCGACGGTCGTCGTCAGGACGAGCCCGACGGCGAGGAGCCCGATCGGCTTCGCGTTCGCGCGCAGCTCGCGCAGCGGGCTGAAGAACGCTGCGCCGTAGAGGAGCGGGGGCAGGACTGCGACGAGGACGATGTCAGGCGGCAGCTCGATCGCCGGCATGCCCGGAATGAGCCCGAGCACCAGGCCTCCGACGACGAGCGGGATCGGGTACGGGACCCCGATCGCCTCGGCCAGGGCGAGGAGCGCTGCGGCTGCCGCCAGGATTCCTACGAGGGTGAGGCTGTCTGCGGGGGAGAAGTCCACGGACCGAGCTTCGAAATCTAGAGCTCTGGGTGCTTCCTACGCAGTGCTACCCTGGCTGAGCCAGGGCCGCCCGCTTTCGTGCCCTTTCTCTCGAACCGCCTGTCCGATGTAGGACGGTGCCCAAGAGGACTTCCTTGGCGACGGATGTCGACCAGAGGGGGTCCTGATGGACTCGAGCGCCCAAGACGAGCCGCGCGAGGTGCGCATTGCCCGTTACCAGTCGCTCTTTCGCGAAGTGAACGAGAAGCTCAAGAAGATCAACGAAGCGTTCGAGGTCGTCATCGGAACGCATGCGATCACCTGCGAATGCGCAGATCTCGAGTGCATAGCCCCGCTGCAGATCACTGGTGAGGAGTACGCGGTCGTGCGGGCGAATCCGCGTCGCTTCGTCGTCCTTCGCGACCACGTCCACCCGGAAGCGGAGAACGTCGTCGAGGAGGAGGACGGGTACGTCGTCGTCGAGAAGTTCGGAATAGCTGGGGAAACCGCCGAACGAATTTACGCGACGGGCTGATCGGCCACGTCAGCGACCCACGGCTGCAGCTCGACGACGAAGGCCGGGTCGACGGAGTGGGGCATCGGCGATTCCCTGTAGAGCACCTCGGCACCGGCCTCCTCCAACAGCGCCTTGGCCTTGCGGCTCCAATCGACGGAGATCACCGGGTCGTGGGTGCCGTGGCCGACGGCGACCGGCGGCAGCGGAGGCGTGAGATCGAGCTCGAAGTCGTCCACTGTCGGGATGAAGCCCGAGAGGGCGACGATCCCCGCCGGACGCGGCCGCCCCCGGCCCAGTCCGAGCGCCCAGCTCATGACGGCGCCCTGGGAGAAGCCGCCGATCACCGTCCGCCCGGGCGGAATCCGGGTCTGCTCCGCCAGAGCGTCGAGCCAGCCAGAGGCGAGGTCGTACGAGGCCATGAAGGTCTCTCGGTCGGGGAAGCCGATGTCGCGGACGACGTACCAGTGAGCTCCGCCTGGCGGCAGCACCAACGGCCCGCGCGGGGTCACGCCGAGGAGCTTCCGCTCCGGATCCAGCGCGTCCAGCAGGGGATGGAGGTCGTGCTCGCTCGTCCCACGGCCGTGGAAGAGCACGAGCGCCCCGGCAGGATCGCCGACGGCCGGCCGGATCAGGTGCGGCAGGGCGTCGAGACGGCTCACGACACCGGCGTCGTCGCCCGCGGGTTCGGCAGCGGCGTCAGCGTCTGCTCGACCTGGTCCCGGTATTGCTCGAAGTTCGGCGGGAGCGAGAGCCGCTCGCCGAGGGACGCGAGAGGCTCGTCGGACGTGAAGCCCGGCCCGATCGTCGCGATCTCGAACAGCACGCCGCTCGGCTCGCGGAAGTAGATCGACTTGAAGTAGAAGCGGTCGATGACCGGCGTGGGCGTGGCGCCCTCCGGCCATCGCCCGTTCTCGCCAGGCCTCGTGCTCGTCCATGGTCGAGGCCCACGCGACGTGGTGGACGGTGCCGGCGCCGGGGATGCCCGGCTCGCGCGTCTGGTCGTAGGCGAAGAAGGAGCCGCGCTTGTCGCCGCGCGCCTCGTACTCGTCGCCCTCGGAGGGCTCGAAGCTCAGCGAGTCCTCGAGCAAGCCGCGGCTCGCCAGCGGGTCCCGGGTGTATGCGCGTACGCCGTCGAAGCCCTGGAGCGCCACCTCGTTCGGGATCTCCGGGATGGTCGGCGATCAGCGGCTCGTCGTCGGTTGCGGCGACTGCGAGCTCGGGTCCGAGGCCCTCGGGATCGTCGAAGCGCAGGTGGCCGTTCGCCCGCTCGACCGCGATGCCCTCGTCGCCGCAGCCGCTTCTCCCAGAAGTCGAGCGCGTTCTCGGCTGCGACGCGCCAGACGATGCGGTGCACCATCCCGGCGCCGGCCCGGCCGCGGCGCGCGCCCGGATACTCGAAGAAGGTGATGTCGCTGCCCGGCGCTTCCCTTCTCGTCGGCGTAGAAGAGGTGGTAGACGGACGGGTCGTCCTGGTTGACCGTCTTCTTGACGAGCCGGAGGCCGAGCACGCGTGCGTAGAAGTCGACGTTGCCGGGCGCGTCTGCCGGTGATCGCGGTGATGTGATGGATGCCTTCGAGGCGCATGCGGAGCTCCTTGGACCGTGGGTTGTCCATGGTCCTGCCGCACGAGCGGCCTGCGTATTCCCGGAAGGGCGCCGGCTAGTGGCTGGAGGCGGGGTCGGGGCCCCACCAGCGCTGCTCTTTGCCGCGCAGCGCGTGCTCGCGCTCGTCGAGCTCCTGCTCCATGCGCTCGAGTGACTCGAGCCGCTTTCGGGCGTCCTGCTCGACGCTCTCGAGCTGGTGAAAACGCTCCTGGAGCTTCTGTTCTTCGGCGATGAGCGCGTGCTGTTTCTCGCCCAGTGCCTGCTCGCGCTCGCGCAGCTGCTCGTCCTGGCCACGGAGCTCCCGCTCGCGGGTGGTCAAAGCCGACTCGCGGCGGGTGATGTCCGCTGCGGAGAGGACGCTGCGGTGCTGAGCCTCCTCCAGGCGCTTGACGCGCTCGATGGCCTCACGGGCCTTCGTCTCGGCCGCGAGCACCTTGCCCTCGGCCTTCGCGCGAAGCGCCGCCGCGGCGGCCTCGGTCTCGTCCAGCGCGCGGATCAGATGGTCGACCTTCGACGCAGCATCGAGATCCTTCGCGCCGATCTGCTCCAGGCGCTGTTCACGGGCGTCGATCTGAGCCTCTTCGGCGGAGACGCGGGCGAGCCGCTCCGCGAGGTCGGTCTCTCGTTTGACGAGATCGCGCTCGATCGTGTCGAGCTCGGTGCCACGCTCGTCGAGCATGTCGACGGCGCTGCGCATGACGTGGCGCTCGATCCGGCTGCCGAGGCGCTGGCGGATGCCCTGAGCGGGCCAGTCGGTGTCAGTGCGAACTTTGGTCTCCGAGTCGGCCATTGCGGCCTTCTCCTCATCGGCAGCGAAGGCTCCAGCCTTGACCGGGAGGGTTTGACGAAATAGCGGCTGTGCCGCCCGGCCGCGCTGCTCGCCCTGAGGCCGCGTCCTCAGTCGCGCCCGTATCTCATTCGATACGAACGCTCCCTGCGTCCTTGCCTCAGAACGACCACCGCGCCCGGGCAACGAGCGCCATTCCGCCAAACCCTCCTAGCTCGGCCAGGCGTCCGCGAGCCGGCGCCGGGTCTCGGCGAGATGCTCGGGCATCACCTTCACGTCGGCGAGCACGGGCATGAAGTTCGTGTCGCCGGCCCAGCGCGGGACGACGTGGAGATGCACGTGGTCGACGACGCCGGCGCCGGCGATCCGCCCGAGGTTCCAGCCCAGGTTGTAGCCCTGCGGCTCGTAGATCTGCGAGAGCGCGCCCATGCCCTGACTCGCCAGGCGGTGCAGCTCGAGCGCTTCCTCGTCGGTCGAGCTCGCCGAACTCGCCGACGTGCCGCTTCGGCGCGACCATGAAATGGCCGGAGGCGTAGGGGAACTTGTTCACCACGACGATCGCGTGCTCCCCGCGGTGGACGACGAGCGCAGCGGCGTCGTCGTCCGACTCGACGGCGTTGCAGAAGACGCAGCCGTCCTCCTCGTCCGCGGTCTGGATGTACTCGAGGCGCCACGGCGCCCAGAGAGGCTTGGGCACTAGAGAAATCGCTTCCAGCGGAAGAACGCGACGACGCCGCCGAGCACGACGATCATCCCCACGAGGATTGCCCAGAACGCCTCGGCCGTCCCGTAGCCCGGAAAGTCGACGTTCATCCCGAAGACGCTCGCGAGGAGGGTGAGCGGGAGCAGCAGCACGCTGAAGATCGTCAGCACCCGGAGGACGTCGTTCTGCCGATGGGAGATCGCCGACTCGTTCGTCGCCTCGAGCGCCTCGACGACCTCTTTGTAGTTGTCGAGCAGGTCCCAGATCCGCTCCGAGGCGTCGACGAGGTCGTCGAAGTAGAGCTCGAGGTCCTCCGGCAGGAAGCGCTCGACGTGGCGCTCGAGGAGCCGGAGGATCGGCCGCTGCGGCTTGATGATCTTCCGGTAGCTGATGATCTCCTGCTTGACGCGGGAGATGTCGCGGACGATCTCCTGCGACGACTCGTCCTCCTCGATGTCGTCCTCGATCGAGTCGAGCTTGTGGCCGATCTTGTCGAGGATCGGGAAGCAGTAGTCGAAGAGGTCGTCGAGGACGTGGTAGAGGAGGTAGCCGGACCCCTTCTCGAACAGGTTGTCGCGCAGCTCGGCGTCGTCGGTGCAGCGCTGGAACAGCCGCGTGACGGGCAGCAGCTCGACGGTCGGCAGGGTGACGAGGTAGTCCGGCCCGAGGAACACGTCCAGCTCGCCGGCGTTCAGGCGCTTGGCGGCCTTGTCGTAGACCGGGAAGTGGAGAACGACGAAGCGGTAGTCGTCGTACTCGTCGACCTTCGGCCGCTGGCGCTTCGAGATCACGTCCTCGACGTCGAGCGGATGCCAGCCGAAGCGCTGGGCGAGCGCGGTCGCCTCCTCCGTGGTCGGGGAGTCCAGGTGGATCCAGGTCAGGCCGTTGGAGCTGAGCTCAGCCGGCTGGCGTGCCGGCGGCGCGACGACCTCGCGCGTGTCGCGCGAGCGAGTCCGGATGCGGGGAAGGCTTGGCATCGGTACTGAGAGGGTCGTCCTGGCGCATTGGAGGAGAGATTCTACCCGCGGGGCCTTGTTCCTAGCCCTCGGCGAGAACGGGTTGACGGCGCCTTGGCGTCGTTCGGGCGCCGTCGGGCAGCCAGCGCTCGAGCGCGAGCGCCGCTCCGCCCGCAGCCAGGCAGACTCCCGCGGCCGCGGGCCAGAGCAGATGGGGCCGGTGGTTGAGGACGATGCCGCCCACCGCCGGCCCGAGAGCGAAGCCCACGCCCCAGGAGAACGCGGACGCAGCCATGTACCGGCCGATGAGGCTGTGGTCGGCGAGATCGGTGACGAGCGGCGCCTGCACCGTCCCGTGGAGGCATTCACCGACGGCGATGATCGCGAAGGTGACGCCCAGGAGCGACGCCGCCCACCATCCGTCGACCGCGACCCCGGCAATCGGGACGAGCAGAAGCGCCGCGGCCCAGACGACGCCGAGCAGCGCCAGTGTCCGCATCCGCCTGTGTCCCTCGAGCAGGCGCGCCATCGGCAGCTGCGCCAGGACGATCACGAGCGTGTTGACGAAGAAGAGGACGCCGATGCCGCGCTCGGTGACGCCGGCCTCGTTCTTGGCATAGACGGGGAGCGTCTCGAGCTGGGCCATCCCGGCCGCGATGAAGACGAAGTTCAGGGCGACGACCGCCATGAACACGCGGTTTCGCACGACCTCGCCGTAACCGCCGCGCTCGCGGCCCTCGGGCCTTGGCGTTCGCGCGCGGCGCCGGGACTCGCAGGAGGATCACCGAGTAGACGAGGAACGTCGCGGCGTCGCCGCAGGAAGAGGATCGTGAACGACGTCGGGTTGGTCGGTCGTCGCGATCAGGCCGCCGACGAGCCCCCCGAGCCCGATCCCGAGGTTCATCATCACGCGCTGCATCGCGAAGGCCTGGTGACGCTGGTCGGCCGGCGTGAGGCCGGCGATCAGGGAGGACTGGCTCGGCCAGAACCCGCCGTTCCCGATCCCGGCGATCGCGCTGGCGAGGAACCCCTGCCAGGGACTGTCGACGAAGGCGTAGCCGCCGAAGCCCACGGCCATCAGCCAGAGCGAGAAGGCGAGCGTGATCCGGCCGCCGATTCGGTCGATGACCGATCCGACGATCGGGCCGGCGACGAGCCCGACCGCCGAGTTCGTCCCGACGATGAGGCCGGCGGTGGCCAGATCGATCCCGCGGACGTTGTGGAGGTAGATGAAGAGGAACGGGTAGGCGAGCCCGTTCCCGAGCGCGTTGACGAGCGCGCCGGCCTGGAGCGTCCGCACCGACGACGGCAGCGGCGGGTTCAGCGTCCGGAGGTACGAGCGGAGCAGGCGCACGGCGGGGGGCGAAAGCTACCCACGGCTAGACTCACGTCTCCGGGTCTGTAGCTCAGGGGATAGAGCGCGCGCCTCCGGAGCGCGAGGTCGCAGGTTCGATTCCTGCCAGGCCCACTCTCTCGCGGCGCTCCGTGCCGCATCGTCTGGCCCGAAGTGCTTCGCACTTCGTGCCACCTTCCGGAAGCCGGGCGGCCGCGGCTCAGCCCCGGCCTCGCGGCGCGGACGCCGGGAGCGAGTGGACGCAATTACAGTCTTGGCGTGAACGTTTCCGCTCGGATCGCCTCGCTTTCGCTCGCTGAGCCTTTCGTGATCGCTCGGGGGACAGAGACTGAGGCCGAAGTCGTCTGGGTCGAGATCGAGCACGAGGGCGAGCGGGGCTACGGCGAGGCGGATCCGATCGAGCGGTACGAGGAATCGGCGGAGTCGGCTTTGGCCTATGTCGAAGAGATCGCGGATTCACTCGGTGACGACCCCTTCGCTTTCGACGAGATCGAGTCGCGCCTTCCGCGCCGTGAGTTCGCGGCCCGCGCCGCCATCGACGCCGCGCTGCACGATCTCTGCGGGAAGCTGACCGGAATCCCGGTCTGGCGCTTCCTCGGCCTGCGGCAGGCGGGGCCGCCGACCTCATGGACGATCGGGCTCGGCTCCCCCGACGAGATGGCGCGCAAGGCGGAGCAGGCCACCGACTTCAAGAGCCTCAAGCTGAAGCTCGGCGGCCGCGACGGGCTGGACGTCGACCGCGTCGCCGCGGTGCGCGAGGTCTGGGAGCAACCACTCCGTGTCGACGTGAACGAGTACTGGACGCTCGACGAGGCGCTCGACGCGATCCCGCGGCTCCAGGACCTCGGAGTCGACTACGTCGAGCAGCCGCTCCCGGCCGGCGACCCGGACGGCCCGAAGCTGAAAGCTGCCTCTCCGCTTCCGATCTACGTGGACGAGGACTGCCACACGCTGTCCGACGTCGCCGCCTGCGCGGAGCGGGCGCACGGGATCAACATCAAGCTCGCGAAGTCGGGCGGGATCCGGGAGGGGATCCGGATGGCCCACGCCGCCCGCGCGCTCGACCTCGGCGTGATGCTCGGCTGCATGGTCGAGTCGGGCCTCGGGATCGCCGCCGGCGCCTCCATGGCAAGCCTTTGCGACCACGTCGACCTCGACGGGAACATCCTCATTGCCGAGGATCCGTGGCCGGGCGTCCAGCTCGTCGACGGCGTCCAGCTCCCTTCCGCAGCCCCAGGTCTCGGTGTCAAAGAAGCGGTACCTAGTCCTCGCTGAGGGCAAGTCCGGCGACCCGCACTACGGGAAGACGATGCGGGGCATCGTCCACTACGCCCCGGACCCGGTCGTCGCCATCCTCGACTCCGAGCGGGTCGGCGAGCGCTATCAGGACATTCCCATCGTCGGCACCGTCGAGGAGGCGCTTGCGTACGAGCCGACGACGGCGACGGTGGGGGTCGCCACGCAGGGCGGACGTTTCCCGCCTGCCTGGCGGGAGCTCCTGAAGGCGCAGCATCCGCGCGGGCCTCGACGTCGAGAGCGGCCTGCACGAGTTCATCAGCGAGGACCCCGAGCTGACCGACCTCGCGCGCGAGCACGGCGTGGAGCTGCGCGACCTGCGCAAGCCGCCGCAAGGTCTAAGCGTCCCGACCGGCGAGAACCTCCAGATCCCGGCGAAGATCGTCCTCACCGTCGGCTCCGACTGCGCGATCGGGAAGAAGACCGTCGCAGTCGAGCTCGACCTCGCCTCCAGGAAGCGCGGGCTCCCGTCCGTGTTCGTGCCGACCGGGCAGACCGGCATCGCGATCGCCGGGCTGGGGAATCGCCGTCGACGCCGTCGTGGCGGACTTCCTGGCCGGTGCCGCCGAGCGTCTCGTGGTGGAGGGTTCCGCGCGCGGCGGCGAGCTGCTCTGGGTCGAGGGGCAAGGATCGCTGGCCCATCCGGCGTATTCAGGGGTCACGATGGGCCTGATCCACGGAAGCGCGCCGCATGCGTTCGTCCTCGTCCACAAGGCGGGGGCGACCCACGTCGAGGGCTACCCCGACCACCCGCTGCCGGAGCTCTCGGACCTGATCGAGCTGCACGAGCGCCTTTCGCTCGGGCTCCGGCCTGCGCGCGTCGCGGCGATCGCGCTCCACACGGGGGACCTCAAGGAGGACGAGGCTCACGCCGAGATTCAGCGCGTCGGGGACGAGACGGGCCTGCCAACGGACGATCCGGTGCGGTTCGGCGCCGATCGCGTTCTCGACGCCGTTTTGAAAGCCGTGCAAGACTGATGCGGTTTCGCCGAGGAATGAAGGGGTTTCGTGTGAACAAGACTGCTGCTGTGACTCTGTGCGCGCTCGGAGCGCTGACGCTGGCCGCGCCTGCGTCGGCCGACGTCGTCGTCGGGGTTGCCGACGACCGCGGAAAGCTCTCGGCTGACGGCGGCGCCGCGCTGATCGCGGACATGCGCGAGATCGGGCTGACCGAGAACCGGATCACGGTTGCGTGGGACCCCGACCATCCGACGACCATCCCGGAGAAGGCCGCACTCGACCGCTACATCGCGAACGCCGCTGCCGCCGGGATCCGGGTGGCGATCGTGATTGCGCCGGGCCGGGCGCGCGCCCTCTTCGGTTCCACGTCGGCCACCAGCGAGTTCATCCGCTTCGTGGCGGACGTCGCCCGGGCCTATCCCCAGGTCAAGGACATCGCAGTCGGTAACGAGCCCAACCAACCGCGGTTCTGGCAGCCGCAGTTCAGCTCGAGCGGCGTCGGCCTTGCCTGCAGCTCGTATCAGCGCGTCCTCGCACAGGCCTACGACGCCCTCAAGGCGGTCGACACCACCATCACGGTCGTGGGTGTCTCGCTGTCCCCGCGGGGAAACGACAACGCCCTTGCCGCCACGAACGCCTCGACGTCTCCGGTGCGCTGCATCAAGGATCTCGGCGTCTCGTATCGCGCGAGCGGGCGGAAGAAGCCGATCATGGACGAGCTCGCCTTCCACCCGCACCCGAACTCGAACGGGGACACCTTCCTCGTCGGGTATCGATGGCCGAACGCCGGGACGTCGAACCTCGGTCGGATCAAGCAGGCGATCTGGGACGCCTTCCGCGGGACGGCACAGCCCGTCTTCGCGGAGACCGGCAAGCCCGTTTCCCGGGCCGCATTGCCGCCGCTGCGCGTCCGGCTCAACGAGATCGGTTGGCAGGTTGGTGTGCCGGCGAGCTCGATGGACGCCTACTACGGACGGGAATCCGTTTCCCGCCTCGCAGAGGAGCGCGCCCAGGCGGACACGTACGCGGGGATGATCCCGTACTTCGCCTGTGACGCCTCGGTCCGCTCGATGCTCTACTACGGCCTCGTCGACGAGCCGGACCTCGATCGCTGGCAGGCCGGCCTGATGCGTGCGGACGGAACGCGGCGCCCGTCGTACGGAGCCGTGAAGTCGGCGCTTGCTCGCGGTCTCGCCAGGTGCAACCGGAGGCCGGTGGCGTGGCGCCACTCCTCCGTCGTCGTCGGTGCGTCTGCCCGGTTCGGCGAGCGCCGGCGATCTGCGAGGGACACGAACTGGACCTTCGTCGCGAGCTCGGAGGAGGCCAGCCTGTTCAACGCAGCCATGTACCGCCTCGAGGGGCGGCGACTGTCGGCAACGGCGCGCAAGAAGCTGCTCGCGGCCGTCGGGGTCAGGCGCGCGCCGAAAGCCGTGTTCACGGCCCGCGGGAAGGTACGCGCTCATCTCGGCACTTTCGTCCGCTTCAAGCGGAAGCGCCTCGCGCCCGGTTACTACGTCTTCGCGATCAGGCTCCGCGCCGAGATGAACCAGACCCGCACGACCGCGCTTCTGAGCAAGCCGTTCGCGGTCGGCACGCCGCCGGCCGTGGGCAGGTAATGCGCGATCCACGGATCGAGAAGCTCGCCGACCTGATCACGGGCTACTCGCTCGATCTCCGCGAAGGCCAGGTCTACCGGATCGACGGAGAGGACGTCTCGATCCCCCTCGCCGTGGCGCTCTACCGGTCCGCGATCCGGAGGGGAGCGCAGCCCTACACGAAGATCGTCCCGTCGGGCCTGGACGAGATCGAGCTCCAGGAGGCCTCGGATGAGCAGCTGACTCATATCCCTGCCCTCGAGCTCCTCGCCAACGATCGCCTCGATGCCTGGAGCTCGCTGTGGGGCGCCGTCAACACGCGCTCGCTGACTCGGGCCGATCCCGAGCGTCGGCGCCTGCAGCTCTCGACGCACTACCGGATGGTGAACCGGCGCTGGTCGCGGATCTCGAGCGGGGACCTGGCCTGGTGCGGGACGCTCTATCCGACCCAGGGCCACGCGCAGGACGCCGAGATGTCGCTCTCCGAGTACGAGGACTTCGTCCACGGCGCCTGTCACACGCGCGAGGGCGACGACCCGATCGCGCACTGGCGCGGCGTCTCGGCCTTGCTCACCGCGCGGGCCAGGGAGTTCGACGACGTTCGAGAGCTGCGCATCGTCGGACCGGACACCGATCTTCGAGTCGTCGTCGAGGGCCGGACCTGGATGGCCTCCGACGGCCGGCACAACATGCCCGACGGCGAGATCTTCACGAGCCCGGTCGAGACCGGAACCAGGGGGGAGATCTACTTCGCGTTCCCCTCGGTGTTCCAGGGCCAGGAGGTCGAGAACGTCCACCTGCGGTTCGAGGATGGGCGGGTCGTCCACGCCGAGGCGAGCTCCGGCCAGGAGTACCTCCGCTCCCTGCTCGACACCGATTCCGGCTCCAGCGTCCTCGGCGAGGTCGCCTTCGGCCTCAACTACGAGATCGACCGCTTCACCCGCGACATCCTCTTCGACGAGAAGATCGGCGGAACGATGCACGTTGCCCTCGGCGGCGGGTTCGACGAGGCCGGGACTGAGAACAAGTCCGACCTCCACTGGGACCTGATCTGCGACCTGCGCGAGGAAGGCGAGGTCTACGCCGACGGCGAGCTCGTCTGGAAGGCCGGCGCGTTCATCTCCGAGCCGGCAGCCGAACGTGTTTGACCCGCGGCACAAGAAGCTCGCCGAGGTTCTCGTCGGCTACTCGACGGAGGTCCGGCCCGGCGACAGCGTGCGCATCGAGTCCGTGGGCTCGGGCTCGCCGCTCGTCCGCGAGGTGTACGCAGCCGCTCTTCGAGCCGGCGGCCACCCCGAGGCGAACCTCGTTCTGGACGAGACCGAGGAGGCGCTGCTTCGAGAGGGGAACACCGCGCAGCTCGAGTGGATCCGGCCGGATCTGGAGTGGACGGTCGACGAAGGCGACGTCTGGGTGATGATCGACGCGCCGGTGAACACCAAGCGGCTGACGGGAATCGACCCGGCCAAGATGGGCACGAGGCTCAAGGCTCGGAGCCCGCTCCAGTCGCGCTACCTCGAGCGCTCCGCCGCGGGCGACTTCCGGTGGCTGATCTGCGGCTATCCGACCGAGGCCTCGGCCCAGGACGCCGGAATGTCGCTGAAGCAGTTCGAGGACGTGCTCTATCGCGCGGCCTACCTGGACCAGGACGATCCGGTGGCGGCCTGGATGAGCTTCGGCGAGCGCCTGGAGGTCGTCGGCTCGATCCTCGACACGAAGCGCGAGCTCAGGATCGTCGGCGAGGACACCGATCTGAAGCTCGGCGTCGAGGGCCGGACGTGGATCCGCTCGAAGGGCCTGCGCAACTTCCCGGACGGAGAGATCTTCACGGGGCCGATCGAGACAAGCGTCGAAGGGACGATCAAGTTCACCTTCCCGGCGATGATGCGCGGCCGCCAGGCCGACGGCGTCCGGCTCCGCTTCGAGGGCGGCGAGGTCGTGGAAGCCACCGCCGACAGGGGCCAGGAGTTCCTGCGCGAGATGATCGCGCTGGACGAAGGCGCACGGAGGGTCGGCGAGTTCGCCTTCGGGCAGAACGACGCCATCACCGAGTACACCGGGAACCTGCTGCTCGACGAGAAGATCGGCGGCACCGTCCACCTGGCCCTCGGACGCTCCGTGCCCGGGACCGGCGGCGTGAACGAATCCGGGCTGCACTGGGACATCGTGTGCGACCTGCGGGACGGGGGAGAGGTCTACGCGGACGGCGAGCTCGTCTACCGCGACGGCCGCTTCCTCGGGCTCTGAACCTCGCGGTCATCTCGGACACGCACATGCCGCGGGGCACGCGGCAGCTTCCGGCGGAATGCCTGCGGCTCCTCGGCGAGTCCGATCTCATCTTCCACGCGGGTGACTTCGTGTCGACGGCCGTGTACGAGGCGCTCGGAAAGCTGGCGCCGATCCATGCCGTTTCGGGGAACATGGACGAGGCGGACCTGAGCGCAGTGCTGCCGGCGCGACTCGTCGTCGAGGTCGAAGGCCACCGGATCGGGATGGTTCACAACGCCGGGCCCGCGCTCGGGAGGGCGGAGCGGCTCGTCGAGGCCTTTCCCGGCTGTGCTGCGGTGATCTACGGCCACACCCACATCCCGGAGGCTGTGCGCCTCGGCGAGACCTGGATCCTCAATCCCGGCAGCCCGACCGAGCGGCGCTCGGCTCCAAGCCACGGAATGCTCGTCCTCGAGGCTCAGAAAGGCGGTCTTGACGTCCGAACATATGTTCTGTAGCATGGCGAACACATGTTCGTCCGGATCGCATTCGTCACGCTGCTCGCGATGGTTCTCGCCTGGAGCGTCCTGACCCGCGTCTCTGAGGGAGCAGGAGCGGGCGCGCCCTACCGCGTCCAGGCGGGCGACACCCTCTGGTCGATCGCAGCTCAGCACTACAAGGGCGATCCGCGCCGCGGGGTGTGGGCGATCCAGCGGGAGAACGCGCTCGGCGGCTCGGGGTTGACGCCCGGCCAGGTTCTGGTTCTGCCTTAGGGCTAGCCGACGGCGCGAAGGTGCGGCTCTTCTGCCTCACTCGGCGCGTCGGTCAACGACCCCGGCTGCGTTCGCATCACGGCGAGGAAGGCATCCACGACTGCGGGTGCGAACTGCGCGCCTCGACCGTTGCGAATCTCCGCGATCGCCTCTTCGAACTTCAGCGCCCGGTGGTACGGGCGGGTGGTGGTCATCGCGTCCCAGGCGTCTGCGAGAGCGACGATCGAGGCCTCGAGGGGGATCTCCTCTCCCGAAAGAGCTGAGGGGTAGCCCGTCCCGTCCCAGCGCTCGTGGTGGTGCCGGATGATCGGAACGGCGTCGTGGAGGCGTCCGAGCTTCCCGACGATGCGGGCGCCTTGCTCGGAGTGCTCCTTGACGAGGGTGTACTCGGCGTCGTTCAGCCGGTCTGGCTTGGTGAGAACGGCGTCAGGGACCGCGAGCTTGCCGATGTCGTGGAGCAGGCCGCCGTACTTGAGGGCGTCCAGCCGGCCGGGATCGAGATCCATCGCCATGCCGACCGCCAGCGCGATGCGCTGAACCCGCTGGGAGTGGCCCGCGGTGTAGGGATCCTTCGCCTCAACGGTGGCATTGAGAGTCTCGATCGCCTCGAGCGAGTTCTTCTCGAGCCTGGCGTACGACTCCATCAGCTCGCGTGACCGGGCGCGGAGGCGGTCGGTCTGGCGCTTGAGCAGGTCGGATGCGGCGCGAACGAGGAAGAGGAGCAGTGCCCAGACGACGGCGAAGATCATGAGGGTCGTCATCCAGATGACTCGCTTGCCCTGGGCGATGGAAGCCTCGATCGTCGCCGGGTCGGCATAGATCTCGTAGACGCCGGCAATGCGCCGGCCCGCCCGGATCGGGGCATAGACCTCCAACACGTGGTCGAGGCCGAGCTTCGACTCGGCCTGGTTCTCGGCGGACGCTCCGAGCTCTTCGATCTCGGCCTCGGCCTTGCCGGTCTCCACGACCTCCTGCAGATGGCCTTCGACGGGAAACTGCTTCCCGATTCGCTCGGGAGCGACGTTCGTCCAGGCGAGGACTCCGTCGGCGCGCCACACCTTGACGCTGACGACGTCGGGCCGCGAGGAGAGATCGCGCTCGACGAGCGTCGGCATCTTGCGGCGGACGATGATCTTGCTGTCGCGGAGGAGCTGCGAGCTCAGGACGCCGTTCGTGTATTGCGTCAGGCTGACCTTCGCGTCCTCGAGCGCCTGGTCGCGAAGTGCGTTCGTGAGCGTGTAGCCGAGGACGATCGCGGCCACGGCGAGCAACGCCCCGCTCGCGACGATGAAAACGCGCAAAAGCGTGAGCGAGCGTCCGACTCGCTGGGCCATGGTGAATGTATTCACGCCGCAAGTCGAGTTATCGGACTCGTTCGAGGGACTGGCCTCCCCCAAAAGGGTGCCAACCAGTAAGGCTTTCTGAACACAGGCGCTCCTAGACTCTCCGCGTGGATCTGGATCTCGTCTTTCTCGGCACGTCGGGGTCGATGCCGACGGCGCAGCGCGCGCCGAGCGCGATGCTGCTGCGGAGGGGCGGCGAGCGGCTGCTTTTTGACTGCGCGGAGGGCACGCAGAGGCAGCTACTGCGCTCGAACGTCGGCCTGATCGAGCTCCGTGAGATCTTCCTCACGCATTACCACGCGGACCACTACCTCGGGCTGCCCGGGATGCTGAAGACGTTCGCGCTCCGGGGACGCGAGACGCCGATCACGATCTACGGCCCGCGGGGGCTCGCCGACCTCTTCGCGTCGCTGCGCCGGATCTTCGGGAAGCTCACCTACCGCTACGAGCTCGTGGAGCTCGAGCCGGGGGAGGTGCTGGAGCGCGGCGAGTACGAGCTGGCGACCTTTCCGGTGGACCACGGCGTGTCCGCGATCGGCTACGCGCTGGTGGAGCGCCCGCGTCCCGGCCGGTTCGACGCCGGCGCCGCCGATGCGCTCGACATCCCGGAAGGGCCGGAGCGGGGCGCGCTGCAGGCCGGAGAGTCGGTGACGCTCCCCGACGGCCGCGTGGTTACGCCGGACACGGTTCTGGGACCGCCGCGCCCGGGCCGGAAGGTCGTGATCGCCGCAGATACCGCGTACACGAGGTCTGTGGTCGATGCGGCCCGGGGCGCCGACTTGCTCGTGCACGAGGCGACGTTCGCGGAGGAGGAGCGGGAGCGCGCGCACGAGACCCTGCACTCGACCGCGCTCGAGGCGGCGCAGGTCGCGCGGGACGCCGAAGTCGGGCTCCTGGCGCTCACGCATCTCTCGAACCGCTACTTCGGCGGCGAGATCGAGCGCGAGGCCCAGACGATCTTTCCGGACACGGTCGTGCCCCGAGACCTCGATATCATCGTCGTCCCGTTCCAGGAGCGGGGGGCGCCAGAGCTCGTGAAGGGAGGAGCCACGCACAAGCACGTGCAAGCTGCTCCGCAGCCGGAAGCCGTTCCAACCGTCGAGGAGGCCTCGCGATGACCCGGATGGTGCAGGTCGCCGTTGCCGGCGACGTGACAGAGGCGGAGGAGCTCGAGTCGATGCTGAAGGCCGCCGGCATCGAGACGCAGCTCGAGCCCGCGATCGACCACCACCCGCGGGAGGTCGAGGACGCGCCGCAGAAGGTCCTCGTTCCCGAGGGCTCGCTCGAGGCGGCGATGCACGCCATCGAGTCGCTCAGCGACCCCGACGACATCGTCTCCGACGCCTGATCCTGACTACGGCCGGGTCGCGGCTCGGTACGACGAGCTGCGGCCGCAGGACGAGGGCTGGTGGGAGCTCTTCGAGCTGCTCGTCCGCGAAGGTGATCTCCTGGGCCGGCGAGTGCTCGACGTCGGCTGCGGGACCGGACGGTGGTCGGAAGCGCTTGCCGAGCGCGGCTCGCGCGTCTGGGGCGTGGACGCCTCGCCCGAGATGGTCGACCTCGCGCGAGCCCGCGGTGTCAACGCGAAGGTGGCTCGCGCCGAAGACGCTCCCGTTCAAGGAAGGGTGGTTCGAGCGGGCGCTCCTCGCCCTCGCGCTGCATGTGCTCGACCGGCCTCGGGCGCTGAGCGAGCTCCACCGCGTTCTCTCGGACGACGGACAGCTGGCGATCGCGACGTTCGACCATCGCCACTTCGACGACTACTACCTGAGCCCGTACTTCCCGTCGCTCGCGGACATCGACCGTGCGCGCTTCCCGACGCGGAAACAGCTCGCCGACGAGCTCGTCGCAAGTGGCTTCGACCCCGAGTTCACCGACGTGACGCTCGAGGCGCGACTCAGCCGCGAGCAGGTCCTCGAGCGCATCCGCGGCCGATTCATCTCGACGCTTCAGCTGCTCGGCGAAGGCGAGTTCGCCGAAGGACTCGCACACGCGGAGCGCGAGCTCCCGGACCGAGTGGAGGCCCGGCAGCACCTGCTCGCCGTGGTCGCCGTCCGGCGCCCCTTGTAACCTCCCGCTCGCTTCATGTCCTTTAACTCGGTCCGAGAGGCCGGAAAGGAGAGCGGTTGACGCTGCCTGCCCAGACGAGCGAGAAAGTCCTGCTGGACGAGGCCGCGATCGCTCGGACGCTGACCCGGATCGCGCACGAGATCATCGAGGGCAACCCGGATCTCGACCGCGTCGCGCTGATCGGGATCCACACGCGCGGCGTCCCGCTCGCGCAGCGGCTCCGCCGGCTGATCCACGAGTTCAGCGGAGAAGAGGTTGCGAGCGGCTCGCTCGACATCACCTTCTACCGCGACGACGTCCAGGTCCGCGGCGGCGAGCCGCCGAAGCAGCCGCAGCCGGTCGTGCGCTCGACGCGCCTCGACTTCCCGCTCGAGGGGATGACGTGCGTGCTCGTCGACGACGTCCTCTACACGGGCCGGACGATCCGCTCGGCGATCGACGCGCTCTTCGACTACGGACGTCCGGCGCGCGTGCAGCTCGCCTGCCTCGCCGACCGCGGGCACCGAGAGCTTCCCATCCGTCCCGACTACGTCGGCAAGAACCTGCCGACTTCCCGCGGCGAGCGGATCCAGGTCCAGCTCGTCGAGGTCGACGAGGTCGACCGCGTCCTGCTCGTCCCTGCCCCGGAGGAAGAACATGGCTGAACTGCGCGTCATGCGCGACGATCTGCTGCCGCCGCCGCCCGCCGAGCGCCGGCATCTGCTGTCCGTCGCCGATCTGTCCCGAGACGACATCGAGCGGCTGCTCGGCACCGCCCGCAGCTTCGCCCGCTCGCTCGAACGGGAGATGAAGAAGCTGCCCACGCTTCGCGGGCGGCTCGTCGTGAACGTGTTCTACGAGTCGTCGACCCGGACCTCGTCGAGCTTCGAGCTGGCGGCGAAGAGGCTCTCGGCGGACACGATGTCGATCAAGGCGTCGGGCTCGGCCGTCGACAAGGGCGAATCGCTGAAGGACACCGCTCTGACGTTCGGCGCCTACGACCCCGACGTGATCGTCATGCGGCACCCGCAGATCGGCGCCTCCCACTTCGTCGCCCGCGTGACGGGCGCGCATGTCGTGAACGCCGGGGATGGGAAGCATCAGCACCCGACCCAGGCCCTCCTCGACCTCTACACGCTCCAGGACGAGTTCGGCCGGCTGGAGGGCCTGCACGTCGCGATCGTCGGCGACGTCCTGCACTCCAGGGTCGCGCGCTCGCTCGTCCAGGCGCTCGACCTGGTCGGGGCGCGGACGACGCTGGTCGGGCCGCCGACACTGCTCCCGCGCGGGGTGGAGGCGATGGGCTGCGAGACCTCGACGGACATCGGGGCGATCGGCGCGGCCGACGTCGTCTACGTCCTGCGGATGCAGCGCGAGCGGATGCTGGAGGGCGCCAACTACGTCCCGAGCCTCCGCGAGTACACGGAGCGCTGGGGCGTGACGCCCGGGCGGCTGCGAGCCGGCCAGAAGGTCATGCACCCGGGGCCGATGAACCGCGGCGTCGAGATCGACCCACGGGTGGCCGACGCCTCGGACGCGCTGATCGAGGGCCAGGTTCGCGCCGGGCTGGTCACGCGGATGGCCGTTCTCTACGACCTGCTCACGGCCGGCCCCGTCGGAGTCAAGGCCGCGCAACTGACGGAGGTGGCATAAGTGCTGTTCTCGAAGACCGGCCCCGGCGAGAACCTGATCGTCCGCGGCGCGCGGGTCCTCGACCCCGTGGAGAAGGTCGACGGGATCCTGGACGTCCGAATCGACGAGGGCACGATCGTGGAGATCGGGGCCCGTCTCGACCCGAACGCGCACCGGGTCGTCGAGGCGGAGGGGCTCACCCTCGCCCCGGCGTTCGTCGACCCACACGTCCATCTTCGAACTCCCGGCCGTGAGGACGAGGAGACGATCGCGAGCGGCACGCAGGCGGCCGCGGCGGGCGGGTACTGCGCGATCCTCGCCATGCCGAACACCGACCCGGTCGTCGACTCCGCCGCCGTCCTCGGCTCGCTCGTCGAGACGGCGCAGGCGGAGGCCGAGGTTCCGGTCGGGTTTCTTGCCGCGATCAGCAAAGGCCTGGACGGCGCGGAGCTGACCGAGATGGCCGAGCTCGCCGATGCCGGCGCCGCGGGGTTCAGCGACGACGGCAGGCCGGTCACGACGCCGGGGCTGATGCGACGCGCGCTCCAGTACGGAGCAGTCACCGACCGGCCGCTCGCGCTCCACTGCGAGGAGCCGACGCTCTCGCGGAGCGGCCAGATGCACGAGGGCGCGGTCTCGGCGGAGCTCGGCTTCACCGGCTACCCGTCGGTCGCCGAGAGCCTGATGGTCGAACGCGACCTCTCGCTGGCCGCCTACGAGGGCCGGCCGGTCCACCTGCTCCATCTCTCCGCGCGCGAGTCCGTCGACGCGGTTCGGAGGGCTCGGGCGACAGGGGTGCGGGCGACCGCGGAGGTCACGCCTCACCACCTCTGCCTGACGGACGACGCGGTGCGCTCGCTCGACTCGAACGTGAAGATGAACCCGCCGCTCCGGTCGACCGACGACCGCGCGGCGCTCGTCGAAGGGCTCCGCGACGGGACGATCCAGGCGGTTGCAACGGACCACGCTCCGCACGCCCGCCACGAGAAGGAGGTGCCGTTCGAGGCCGCGCCCTTCGGCGTCACCGGCCTGGAGACGGCGTTCGCGGCCCTCTACACGCATCTCGTCGAGCCGGGCCTGATCTCGCTCGAGCTGCTGCTGGAGCGGATGTCCAGGGGGCCGGCGGAGGTCTACGGGCTTCCGGTGCCGCGGATCGCTGCCGGAGAGACCGCGAACCTCGTCCTGCTCGACACGCGGGGCGGCTGGCGCGTGGACGAGAGCGGGTTCCGCTCCCGTTCGGTCAACTCGTGGCTCCTCGGCGAGCGGCTCACCGGCAAGGTCCGGATGACCGTCGCCGGCGGGAGGACGGTGTTCGAGGGATGACGGGCTTCATCGCCCTCGAGGACGGGACGGTCTTCCGTGGAGAGTCGGTCGGCGCGCCGTGCTTCGCCTTCGGCGAGGCCGTGTTCACGACGGCGATGACCGGCTACCAGGAGATCGTCACCGATCCGAGCTTCGCCGAGCAGATCGTGTGCTTCACGGCGCCGATGGTGGGCAACTACGGCGTCGATCCCGAGCGGTCGGAGTCGGGCCGCGCGCATGCCCGAGCAGTCGTCATGCGGGAGGCGCGGGGGCCGGCCTGGACGGACTGGCTCTACGAGCGGGGAATCCCGGCGCTGTCCGGGATCGACACGCGCTCGCTCGTCCTGCGACTCAGGCAAGCGGGTGCGATGCGTGCGGCGCTCGTGGCAGGGGAGGCTTCGGTGGAGGAGACCCTGCTGGCCGTTCGCAACCAGCCTCCGATGGCCGGCCGGGCCCTGGCCGCAGAGGTGGGCACGGCGGAGCGCTACGTCTTCTCGGACGCAGGCCGGGTGCGGATCGCGGTCGTGGACTACGGCTGCAAGCGGTCGATCCTGCGGCGCCTCGCGAAGGCGGGAGCGCTCGTCACCGTCTTTCCGGCGACGGTCCGGCCGGAGGAGCTGACGGGCTTCGACGGCATCGTCCTCTCGAACGGGCCCGGCGACCCCGAGCCGCTCGTCGAGCAGGTCGAGACCGTGAAGGCGCTGCTCGGGCGGGTTCCGATCTTCGGGATCTGCCTCGGCCACCAGCTGCTCGCACTGGCGACTGGCCACGAGACCTTCAAGCTGCCGTTTGGCCATCGGGGCGCAAACCATCCGGTGCTGGAGAAGGCCACGGGCCGCGTCTTCGTGACGGCGCAGAACCACGGCTTCGCGGTCCAGCCCGGCCGCCGGCCGCGACGCGACCCACGTGTCGCTCTACGACGGGACGGTCGAGGGGCTCGACTATCCGGAGCTCGCCGCGCGGTCGGTCCAGTTCCACCCGGAGGCGGGGCCGGGGCCGCACGACGCCTGGCCGCTGCTCGAGACCTGGGTGCAGGAGGTGAGCGCGGGCCATGCCAAGGCGGCCTGACCTCCACTCGATCTGCGTGATCGGCTCCGGCCCGATCGTCATCGGGCAGGCGTGCGAGTTCGACTACTCCGGCTGCCAGGCGCTGAAAGTGCTCCGGGAGGACGGGTTCCGCACGATCGTCGTCAACTCGAACCCGGCGACGATCATGACCGACCCAGGCTTCGCCGACCGGACGTACATCGAGCCGCTCGACCTGGAGGGGGTCGCCGGAATCCTCGCGCGGGAACGGCCTGACGCGCTGCTGCCGACGCTCGGCGGGCAGACGGCGCTGAATCTCGCGCTCGAGCTCGCCGAGGAGGGCATTCTCGAGGAGCTCGGGGTCGAGCTGATCGGTGCGGGCCTCGACGTCATCCGCCGGGCCGAGGACCGCGAGCTCTTCCGCGACACGGTGCGCCTCGCCGGCTACCGGGTGCCGGCTTCCACCGTCGTGACCGGCTGGGACGACGTGCCTCGGGAGCTGACCTTCCCGGTTGTGCTTCGTCCGGCGTTCACGCTCGGGGGGCACGGCGGCGGCACCGCGTACTCGGAGGAGGAGCTCGTCGCGGCCCTCGATCGCGGCCTGCATGAGAGCCCGGTCGGCCAGGTGCTCGTCGAGGAGTCGCTGATCGGGTGGGACGAGTTCGAGCTCGAGGTCATGCGCGACCGCAACGACAACGTGGTCATCGTCTGCTCGATCGAGAACCTCGATCCGATGGGCGTCCACACCGGCGACTCGGTCACGGTCGCGCCGCAGATGACCCTTTCGGACGAGGCCTACCAGGAGCTCCGCGACGCGGCGGCGGCGATCGTCCGGGCCGTCGGCGTCGAGACCGGCGGCGCCAACATCCAGTTCGCCCGCGACCGTGAGACCGGCGCGCTCCGCGTCATCGAGATGAACCCGAGGGTCTCGCGATCGTCGGCACTCGCGTCGAAGGCGACCGGTTATCCGATCGCCAAAGTCGCCGCCAAGCTCGCCGTCGGCTACACGCTCGACGAGATCCCGAACGACCTGACGGGGACGACGCCCGCGAGCTTCGAGCCGACGCTCGATTACGTCGTCGTGAAGTTCCCGCGGTTCGCGTTCGAGAAGTTCCCCGGAGCCGACCGCACGCTCGGGACGCAGATGAAATCGGTCGGCGAGGCGATGGGGATCGGACGGACGTTCTCCGAGGCCTTCCTCAAGGCGCAGCGGGCCCGCGAGATCGATGATGCGTGGGAGCCGCGGAACCTCCACCCGTGGTTCGAGCTCGAGCTCGAGCGGGCCCGCCGGATCCTCGGCGAGGTGCGCGAGCTCGACTCCCTCGTCGTGGACGACTGGCTCCGGGTCAAGCGAGCCGGGTGGTCGGATGCCGCGATCGCCGACCATTGCGGGGCGTCGGAGGAGCTGGTGCGGGCGAAACGGCGCGCCTGGGGCGTGCGGCCGGCCTTCCGCCGGGTCGACTCCTGCGCCGGCGAGGTCGAAGCCGCCTCGACGTACTACTACTCCACCTGGGGCGAGGCGGACGAGGCTCCGGCCACGACGGGGCCGAGCGTCGTGATCCTCGGCTCCGGCCCGAACCGCATCGGCCAGGGCATCGAGTTCGACTACTGCTGCGTCCACGCCGCCAAGAGCTTCCGCGAGCTCGGCTTCGAGACGGTCATGGTCAACTGCAACCCGGAGACGGTCTCGACCGATTACGACACCTCCGACCGCCTCTATTTCGAGCCGCTCGGGATCGAGGAGGTGCTGGCGGTCTGCGAGCGCGAGCAGCCCGAGGGCGTGGTCATCCAGTTCGGCGGCCAGACGCCGCTCAAGCTCGCCCGCGCCCTCGAGGACGCGGGATACCGGATCCTCGGGACGCCGTTCGACGCCGTCGACCTCGCCGAGGACCGCGAGCGGTTCGGCGCCGTCTGCCAGGAGCTCGGGATCGAGGTGCCGGCGTGGGGGATGGCGAGCTCGCAGGCGGAGGCAATCGGCGTCGCCGAGGAGATCGGCTATCCCGTGCTCGTCCGCCCGTCGTACGTCCTGGGTGGGCGGCAGATGGTGGTCTGCTACGACGCCGAGACCGTCGCGGCCAGCGTCCCGGCCGGCTCACGCGTCCTCGTCGACCGCTTCCTCGAAGGCGCCCTGGAGATCGACGTCGACGCGCTTTGCGACGGCACGGAAACCTTTGTCGCCGCGGTCATGCAGCACGTCGAGGAGGCCGGCGTCCATTCGGGAGACTCGAGTTGCGTTCTTCCGCCACCCGGGCTCGACGCGCGAATCCGCGGCGACATCGAGGAGATCGTCTCGACGCTCGCACCGGCACTCGGAGTGGTGGGCCTCGTCAACGTCCAACTCGCCGTCCTCGACGGTCGGGTGCACGTGCTGGAGGCGAATCCGCGCGCGTCGCGCACCGTCCCGTTCGCGAGCAAGGCGATCGGGATCAACCTCGTCGAGGCCGCGTGCCGGCTCGCGGCGGGAGCGCGCCTGTCCGACCTGGACGTGGCCCGGTGCCAGGTACAGGGACATGTCTCGCAGGTCAGCGTCAAGGCGGCCGTCTTCCCGTTCCAGCGCTTCCCCGGCTCGGACCCCATCCTCGGCCCCGAGATGCGGTCGACGGGGGAGGTCATGGCCAGCGCGGCCGACTACCCGACCGCGCTCGCGAAGGCCGAGCGGGCGGCCGGAAGGCCGCTGCCGTCGACCGGAACCGTGTTCCTCTCGGTCTGCGACTCGGACAAGGACGCCGTCGTTCCGGTCGCAGCGGGACTCGCCGACCTCGGCTTCACCCTGACTGCGACGAGCGGCACGGCCCGCGTGCTCGCCGCGGCGGGGCTTGCTGTCGACCATGTCCGCAAGGTGACCGAGCGCGGAGAGGGGGCGACCGTGGTCGACCTGCTTCGCCGTGGCCGCTGCGACCTGGTCGTCAACACGCCGCAGGGCGTCAGGTGCCAGGACGGACGGCTATCGGATTCGGGAGGCGGCGCTCGTCGCGCGAATCCCGTGCATCACGACGCTCACGGGTGCCGCCGCCGCCGTCCACGCAATTGCCCACGCAAGGGGCGAGGCGGTCGTCTCGCTCCAGGAGAGGATCAGTGCACAGGCGCAGCCGGCCTAGAGCTCGTTTCAACATGAGCGCTGAGCCGCCAGGCCGCGCTGGGCGGTGCCAAGCGTCGTCCTCAGCCGCGCCCATATCCAAGGATATGAACGCGGCCTGCGTCCGGGCCTGGCCTCCACCCATCGCACCCTGGCGACGAGCCACATGCTGAAACGAGCTCTTAGGGTCGTCGCCAGCGAGCCGGTCGGGGCGTACACGCTGCTGCGCGTCGAGCGTGGCGGCCTCGACCCAGGTGTTCCGGGGCAGTTCTTCATGCTCGAGGCGCCGGGCCGAGTCCTGCCGAGGCCGATGAGCCTCTGCCTCGCGCCGCGCAGGGAGCTCGGCTTCCTGTTCGAACCGATCGGGCCTGGGACGCGGGCCCTGGCCGCGCTCACCTCAGGCGACGAGCTCGGGATCCTGGGCCCCCTCGGGAACGGCTTCCGGCTCGACGTCGAGCGCCCGCTGCTCGTCGGCGGTGGGATCGGAATGGCGCCGTTCCCCTACCTCTCGGAGGCTCTCGGCCGGCCGCCGGCGATTCTCGGGTTCCGTACGGACCTCCACGCCGAGGCGGCAGCGCTCGTCCCGAATGCGGAGGTCGTCGTCGAGCCGACACGCGTGACCGAGCTCCTCGAGCCCGGCTACGACGTCCTCGCCTGCGGGCCTGAGCCGATGCTCGAGGCCGTCGGAACCCTCGCGCCGGCCGCGCAACTCGCCTGGGAGGCGCCGATGGCCTGCGGCTACGGCGCCTGCTACGGCTGCGTCGTCGAGATCGACGGTCAATACAAGCGACTCTGCGTGGAGGGCCCCGTCCTTGCTGCTTAACGCCTCGGGTTGCCTCGACGCGCTGGCCGCGCCCGAAGTCGCACGCTCGCTGGACGCGTTCGTGACGAAGACGGTGACGCCCGAACCGCGGGCGGGCAATGATCCGGTTCGCATCGCGGAGACCGACCACGGGATGCTGAATTCGATCGGGCTGCAAAATCCGGGCCGCGATCGCTTCCTCGCCGACGTCCTCCCTCAGCTGCGCGAGCTCGGTGTCCCGCTCTGGGTGTCCGTCGGAGGCTTCTCCGCAGACGACTACGCGACGACGTGCGCCCTTCTCGACGACGTCACGATCGAGCTCAATCTCTCGTGTCCGAACGTGGACGAGGCGCCGGAGTCCGCGGCCGAGATCGTCGCCGCCTGCCGCGCGGTGACTCCGCTGCCGCTCTACGCGAAGCTCTCACCGGCCGCACCTGAGATCGCCGAAGTCGCGCGAGCCGTGCGGGCCGCCGGCGCAGACGGGCTCTCGCTCGTCAACACGATCCGGGGTCTCGAGCTGGACGAGCGAACGCTGCGGCCGCGCCTCGCCCGCGTGGTCGGCGGCTACTCCGGGCCTGCCCTCAAGCCCATCGCGCTCGCCGCCGTGTATGCGTGCTACGCGGCGACCGGGCTCCCGATCGTCGGCATGGGCGGCATCTGGACGGGGCGCGACGCACTCGAGTTCATCGCCGCCGGCTCGAGCTCGTTCGCGCTCGGGACAGCGCTCTTCTCGGACCCCGGAGCGCCGGCCCGAGTCCGGCGTGAGCTGGACGAGGCGGCCACGTCTCTCGGGTTCGGCGATCCCTCTCAGGCGAGGGGCTTCGCCCACGAACCCGACGCGCGCTCCGTGCCGCCTGGATTGACAACAATCAAAACGCCTGCATTTCTCGCGAATTGATCGCTCTCGACAAGCTGTTAGTATCCCGCGCCGTGGCCTCCGTGAAGACTCAGGCCCAGGCTCCGGCCAGGTCTCGCGACCAGCGAATGGAGGCCCTGTCGCGCGCGAACGACATCCGCGTGAAGCGCGCGCAGCTGAAGCGCGACCTCAAGAACGGGCTCGCCGACATCGAGGAGATTCTCGGCAAGCCGCCCGAATACGTCGCGACGGCGAAGGTCTTCGACATCCTCATGGCCGTCCCCAAGTTCGGCCGGGTCAAGGCGACTCGCTTCCTCACGCAGGCGCGAATCAGCCAGTCGAAGACGGTGGGAGGTCTCTCGGACCGTCAGCGGGCCGAGCTCATTGGCCTCTTCAGGCGTTAGCGCGACGTCGCCGGTCGTCGTCGTCACCGGGACGTCGGGTGCCGGGAAGGGCTCTATCGAGCGCATCCTGCTCGAGCGCATGCCCGAGCTCGAGCTGGCCGTCTCGGCGACGACGCGGGAGCAGCGCCCGAACGAGGTCGACGGCAAGCACTACTGGTTCATCTCCGACGAGGAGTTCGACCGGCGACTCGCCAACAAGGGCTTTCTCGAGTACTTCACGTTTCCGTGGGGCCAGCGGTCGGGGACGCTGAAGTCGGAGATCGACCGAATCCGCGACGCCGGCCGGATCCCGCTCCTCGACCTCGAGACGGACGGGGCGCTCTACGTGCAGGAGAAGGTTCCGGAAACCGTCACGATCTTCGTCACGGCGCCGACGTTCGACGAGCTCGAGCGCCGGCTGCGCCAGCGGGCGACCGAGAGCTCCGGCGAGATCGGCGAGCGGCTGGAGCTCGCGCGGGACCAGCTGGCACTGGCGGACCGCTTCGACCACGTGATCGTGAACGACGACCTGCAGCGGGCCGCGAATGAGGTCCAGGAAATCGTCCGCGAACGAATCGCAGCTACGATGAAGGCGTGATCTATCCCAGAGTCGACAAGCTGCTCGCCAATGTTCCGGACCGATACGGCCTCGTGATCGTGGCCGCGAAGCGCGCGCGCCAGATCAACAACTACCACCACCAGCTCGGCGAAGGCACCTTCGAAGACTTTCCGCCGCCGCTCGTCGAGTCCCGCTCCAAGAACTACCTCACGATCGCCCTCGAAGAAGTCGCCGAGGGCAAGATCAAGCACGAGTACAAGAGGTAGGCCGCCCTCATGGCGCGGGTCCTGGTCGGGATCACCGGGGGGATCGCCGCCTACAAGGCGTGCGAGCTGGTGCGGTTGTTCGTCCGTGCGGGCCACGAGGTCATCCCGCTCGTCACGCCCGGCGCCGAGCGCTTCGTGCGGGCCGAGACCTTCTTCGCGCTGGCGCGTCGATCGCCGTCGGACGATCCGTATCCGCACCTCCAGCGGGCCGATCTCCTCGTCGTCGCGCCGCTGACGGCGAACACGCTCGCCAAGCTCGCCCACGGGTTGGCCGACAACCTGGTCTCGGAGGCCGCGCTCGCCCATGACGGGCCCGTGCTCCTTGCGCCGGCCATGAACGTGCGGATGTGGAACCACCCGGCCATTCAGGCCAACGTCGAGCTGATCCGCAGCCGCGGCGTCGAGCTCGTCGGACCCGAGGAAGGGGAACTCGCGGAGGGCGAGGAGGGTATTGGCCGTATGGCCGAGCCTGTTGAGATCTTCGCGCGGGCCCGGGAGCTCCTCGAAGGGGCAAGTAACACTCTGTTACAGGGAAAGACGGTGGTGGTTACGGCCGGTGGAACGCGCGAGCCGATCGACGCCGTCCGCTTCGTCGGGAACCGCTCTTCGGGCCGGATGGGCGCTGGCGCTCGCGGCGGAGGCCCGGCGCCGAGGCGCCAGAGTCACGCTGATCGCGTCGAATTTGAGCATCGATCCGCCCACAGGAGTCGAGGTCGTCCAGGCCCCGACCGCCTCGGACCTGGCCCGAGAAACCCTGGCCCGCGGAGACGCCGACGTCGTCGTCATGGCCGCGGCTGTCGCCGACTACAGGCCCGCCGAGGCGAGCGCCGCCAAGCGACCGAAGGACGACGAAGCGTGGCAGCTCGAGCTTCAGCCGACAGGCGACGTCCTACGAGCCATGGGTGAGCAGGACGCCAACGGCCGGCTGCTCGTCGGTTTCGCCGCAGAGACCGGAGAGGACGGTCTGGCCCGCGCCAGGGCGAAGCGGACCGGCAAGAATGCCGATCTCGTCGTCTACAACGATGTGGGCCGATCCGACGTGGGGTTCGAGTCCGTGGAGAACGAGGTCGTTCTGATTTCCGAGGCAGGGGAGCGCAAGGTGGAGAAGGCACCGAAGGAACGGGTCGCCGCAGAGATCTGGGACGAGGTCGAGCGGCTCCTGAAGGTGAACGGTGGCCGAGCGAAGAGCTGAGGAACGACCGCGGTCGGTCGACCTCTCCGGCGAGACGCTGGAGCGGGTGACCGACAACGTCGCGCTGGTCGTCCACGCTCCGCCCGAGACCCTCCGTCTCGCGGTCCTGTCCCTCATCAGCGAGGGGCACCTGATCATCGAGGACTTCCCGGGAGTGGGGAAGACGATGCTCGCGAAGGCGCTCGCGCGCTCGATCGACTGCTCGTTCTCGCGGATCCAGTTCACACCGGACCTGCTGCCTTCGGACGTCACCGGCGTCAACGTCTTCGACCAGCGGACGAACGAGTTCGAGTTCCGCCCCGGCCCGGTCTTCGCGAACCTGCTCCTCGTGGACGAGATCAATCGCGCCTCGCCGAAGACGCAGGCTGCGCTCCTCGAGTGCATGCAGGAGAACCAGGTGACCGTCGACGGCGTCAGCTATCCACTCGGGCGTCCGTTCATGGTGCTCGCGACGCAGAACCCGATCGAGTACGAGGGGACGTATCCGCTGCCGGAGGCGCAGCTCGACCGCTTCACGATGCGACTCTCGATCGGCTACCCGGCGCTCGGAGACGAGGCGCGGATGCTGAGCGAGCAGACGAGCGAGCCTCCGCTCGACAGCCTCGAGGCGGTGACGAGCGCCGCCGAGATCGTCGACGCGATCGAGGACGCCAAGCGGGTCTTCGTCGAGGAGAGCGTGCACCGGTACGTCGTCGCGCTCCTCCGCCACACCCGTGTGGACGGGCGGCTGTACCTGGGCGCGAGCCCGAGGGCAGGGATCGCGCTGCTCCGCGTCGCCAAGGCCCGCGCGCTCTCGGAGGGCCGCGAGTACGTGCTGCCGGACGACGTCAAGGCGGTCGCGGAGCCCGTGCTCGCCCACCGGCTGATCCTCGGGCCCGAGGCGCGCGCCGCCGGGCTCGGCGCGTCGGACCTCGTCGCCGACGCAGTCGAGCGGACGCCAGTCCCCGTCTAGGCGATGTTGACCCGCCGCGGCCGCTTCACGCTGGCGCTTGGCGGAGGGACGTACCTCGGCGCCTGGGCATTCGGCGCGCACACGCTCTATGCGCCCGCCGTCGGCCTCCTCCTCGCCGTCGGCGTCGCGATGATCTGGACGAGCGCCCTCGCCCGGCCGTTCCGGCTTCGCCGGCATGTCGACCAGAACCGGCCGCTCGAGGGCGACGACGTCGTCGTCCGCGTCGAGCTCGAGACGGACGGAGGGGTGGTTCCGGCCAGCGTCGTCCTCCAAGACCCGGCCGGCAGGCTCGGGGAACGCGACGTGGTCGTCAACCGGGACGGCCGCTTCCTGCGCGCTGTCTATCGCCTCACAAGAGTCCCGCGCGGGCGCTATCGGTTCACGGGCGCCCGCGCCGTGGTCGAGGATCCTTTCGGTCTTGCGCGTCGCGTCCAGCCGCTCGAGGACTCGGCGCCGCTGCTCGTCTATCCGCGGCTCGCCCGCCTGACCACGCCTCTTCGCCGAGCGGGGCCTGCGCGCCCACGGCGCGGGGCGGATCCTGCTCCGCCGGCCCGCGGGCTTCGAGCTCCACAGTGTCCGGGAGTACCAGAGCGGCGAGTCGCTTCGACGCGTGCACTGGCCGTCGACCGCCCGGCGTCAGCAGCTGATGGTCAAGGAGCTGGAGGACGCCCCGCGGGACGAGATCGTCGTCGTCCTCGATGCCCAGGCAGGGCACGGCGTGGGGGAGCCGGGCGATTCCAGCTTCGACGCCCAGGTGCGCGCGGCGGGATCGCTGCTGTGGGCGCACGCCCGCCGAGGCCGCCATGCGCGTCTCGTCATCACGAGCGGCGTGGACGGCGACGCCGTCTCGGTGCGGTCGTACGAGCGGGACTGGCCACGCGCGCTCGAGCTTCTCGCCGCCGCCGAGCAGGACGGCCGCCGCCCGGTGGAGTCGCTGCTCGGCGACCACGCGGGCGAGGTTGCGCATGCTCGGGACCTCGCCGTCGTCACGGCCGCGCGTGCGCCCGCCGCTCGTCGACGCGCTGATCTCACGGGCCGCGGCCAGGCAGCAGGTCTCCGTCGTGCTACGTCGAGGCTCCGAGTTTCGCCGCCGCCCGCCGCCGGGCCCAGGGCCCCGAGACCGGAATCCTGCGCCTCGAAGCCGCCGGCATCCCGGTTGCCGTCCTGCGGCGGGGCGACGACCTCGAGGGAGTCCTCGGCCCGGCCGAGGCTGGAGCGGCCCATGCTTAGGACGGCACTGTTGGCGCTCCTCCCAGCCCTCCTGATCGCGACCGGCTGGCAGCGCCTCGAGCAACCGGCGCTTGCCAGCGACTTCTCGCTGGCGGCGACGCTCGCGATCCTCGTCGTCCTGGTTCCGCGCCGGTGGCTCCGGACCGTCGCCGAGGTTGGCGCATTCTTTGCCGTAGCTGCGATGGGCTTCGGGCTCTCTCTGCGAGACGCTCGCCCGTTCGACGGCGATCACCACTTCTTCGGGCCGCTCCTGTCGAGGTTCGGCAACGGCGTCATCGACTTCTACGAGATCGGACTCCCATTCGATCCGGCCGAGCGGGAGCGGATGCATGGGGTGCTGGTCCTCGCCGTGTTCTCGTTCACGCTCCTCGCCGCGCTGGCGATCGCGGCCCGCCGGCCCGTCCTCGCCGCCGCAACGACCTTCGCGGGTGCCGCCTGGCCGATGACGCTCGTTCCCGAGGAGGCATCGACCGTGCGCGGCGCGCTCCTGCTCGCGGCAGCGCTCATCCTGCTCGCATCACTTCGGCCCGGCGTCCGGCGCGGCGCCGGGCAGGCCGCGCTCGTCGGCGGCGCCGTGGTCGTCGTCGCCCTGGTCGCGGTCAGCTCGCCGTCGGTCGCCAAGGGCGGCTTCCTCGACTGGCAGCAGTGGGAGCCCTACAAGCGCTCGGCTCCGCCCGTCAGCGTCCAGTACGTCTGGGACGCGGACTACGACGGCATCAACTTCCCGAAGAAGCCGACGACCGTGCTCAAGATCAAGGCGCCGCGCCGGGCTCCGTACTGGCGGGCGACGACGCTCGACGTCTTCCTGGACGACCACTGGCGAGAGAACGCGCCGGCGCTCGACCCGGTCCCGCAAGGCGATCTCGACACGCTGATCAACGATCCGTATCTCCCTGCGCAGGCGGCCAACTCTGTGAACTGGATGCAGCAGCAGGTCACCGTCGAGGCACTCCAGGACACGCATCTCGTGGCAGCGAGTGTCCCCGTGGCGTTCGAAGCCGGAGCGGCGGGGGCTTACGGGTCGGGGATCGCGTACGTCGGGCGGCTCCACCGGGGACAGGATTACGTCGCCTGGAGCTACGCGCCCCAGCCGACTCCTGTGCAGCTCACCCGTTCGAAGGCGAATTACCGGGATGAGCTCGTCTTCCCGTTCCTCGCCGTGGGCGCCGGTGTCAGCGTTCCGCCCTTTGGCTTCCCGGGCCGCGAGCAGATGGTGCAAGGCATGCTCCGCGACGACGGCTCCACGTTCTCTCCGGGTGCTCAGTACGCCTCTCTCTACCGCCAGGCGCGCAGGGTCGTCGGGCAACCGCGCAACCCGTACGCCGCCGTCGTGGCGCTCGAGGCCTGGTTCCGGACCGGGGAGACTTCACGTACGACGAGACGCCACCGATTCGCGTCGGGGCGCCGCCGCTCGTCTCCTTCGTGACGCAGACGAGACGCGGCTATTGCCAGCACTTCGCCGGGGCGATGGCGCTCATGCTGCGGTATCTCGGGATCCCTGCGCGGGTGGCGGCCGGGTTCACGACCGGGCGGTTCAACCAGGAAGCCCGCGAGTGGACCGTGGCCGACACGAACGCGCACACCTGGGTGGAGGTCTGGTTCGACGGCTACGGATGGCTTCCGTTCGACCCGACGCCCGGCCGCGGCCGCCTCCGCGGCTCCTACACGGCCTCGTCCCTCTTCTTCGACGCCGACGGCGCGGCGGCGTCTTTCGCCGGTGCAGCCGCGGCGGCACTCGGGTTCGACATCCTCCGCTCGCGCGCCGACGGCGGCCCACCTGACGACCGCCCGCGCGGGACTGATCCCGGCGTCGAGAGCGACGCTGCCGCCAACAGGCCCGCCTCCGGCTCGGACGACCGCAACGACGTCAGGCTGCTCGGAATCCTCCTGCTGGCCGGCGGCGGAGCGCTGACGGCGCTCTGGCTCGCGAAGACGGGAAGGAGGCGGGCGCGCTACCTGACGAGCGACCCACGGAGGCAGGCTGCTGCGGTCCGAGCCGAGCTCGTCGACTACCTCACCGACCAGAGCGTCCCCATGTCCTCGAGCGCAACGCCAACAGAGCTCGGTGCCGGAGTGCGGGACAACCTTCGCGTGGACGCCGATCGCCTCGCCGGCGCGCTCGGCGCCGCCAGATTCGGACCGGCCGACGAGGCCGAAGAGGCCGCGCGCGCCGCACGGCGGGAGCTCCGCATCGTCCTTCGGGCCGTTCGCCGTCGACTGGGCTCGAAGGCCAGGCTTCGCGGTCTCGTTTCGCTCCGTTCGCTCGGCCTGCGCTCCAGTTGACGATCGAGGCGGTCGTGATGGCGGCGGGCGAAGGCCGGCGCCTCCGCCCGCTCACCGACCACTGGCCCAAGCCGCTCCTCCCGATCGACGGGCGGCCGGTGATCGCGACGCTCCTACGCGAGCTGGCGTTCGCCGATCGCATCACCGTCGTCACCGGCCACCTGGGCGACCAGCTCCGCCGCTTCCTCCACGGGTGGGATCTCGCGTTTGCCGAGCAGCCCGCTCCGCTCGGCTCTGCCGATGCGGTTCGGCGTGCGCTCGGGGCGGGCGCGAAGCCGCCGATCCTCGTCACCGTCGCGGACACGGTCTTCGAGCCGGGAGCGCTGCAGGGCTTCGCCGAGGCCTTCCTGGGCTCTGGAGCCGCAGCGGGAATGGCGCCGCCGGCCTGGGCGTTGACAGAACAGGCGGTGTCGTTTCTCGACGACCTGCCGGGCCCGCCACATGAGCTCCTGACCGCCTTCGGGCGAATGGGAGAGACCGGGCTCCACATCCAGAAGGCCGAGATCGGCCCGACGCGGAGCCTCACGACTCCGGCTGATCTCGTCCGCGAAAACTTCGTCTACCTTGAGGAATGAAGCGATGAGCGACACATACGACCTCTTTCAACAGGGCCGAACCCATCTCCGAAAAGGGAGGGCAGCCCAAGCGACGGTTGCGCTCGAGAAGGCCAAGAACCGCGAGCCCGACAAGGCGTCGATCCGCGAGGCGCTCGGGATCGCCTATTTCCGGATCCAGCGCTGGGACGAGGCCGAGCGTGAGTTCCGGGCGATGCTCGAGCTGGCTCCGGCCGACGACTACGCGCACTACGCGCTCGGCCGCTGCCTCGAGAAAAAAGGCCTCCAGCACGAGGCGAACGGGCACTACAAGCTCGCCAGCTCGCTCAGGCCCGGCACCGAGCAGTACTCCTCGCGGATCCGCGACCTCGGATAATCGCCGCATGCGAGCGGTCGTCCAGCGCGTCTCGTCGGCGCGCGTGGTCGTGGACGGCGAGGCGGTCGGGTCGATCGGGCAGGGCCTGTGCGTCCTGCTCGGAGTTGCGCGGGAGGACACGGAGGAAGAGGCCGCGCGGCTCGCAGGCCGGGTCGCGCGGCTGCGGATCTTCGAGGACGACGAGGGCCGCTTCGACCGCTCACTGCTGGACGTGGGCGGCGCGGCGCTCCTCGTCAGCCAGTTCACGCTGATCGCGAAGACGGAGAAGGGGAACCGGCCGAGCTTCTCCGATGCCGCGCCGCCGGAGCAGGCCGAGCCGCTCTACGAGCGCTTCTGTGCGGCGCTCCGCGAGCTCGGCGTTCCGGTCGAGACAGGGCGGTTCGGCGCCCGTATGGCGGTCGAGCTCGTGAACGACGGCCCGGTCACGATCGTGCTCTAGGTGTCGGCCGCCGCTCTCGCTCTGGCGCTTGGCGCCGCCGGGCTCCACGCCGCTTGGAACCTGGCGCTCGCCCGGCGGGGCGACGTTCCCGCTGCGACGGCGCTCGCCTTCGGCTTCGCCGTGCTCGTTTTCGCGCCCGTCGCGGCCTTTCGGTGGGACGTCGACGGGGCGGCGGTTCCGTACATGGTTGTCTCCGCGGCGTTCGAGCTCGCCTACCTCGCGCTGCTGGCTGCCGCCTATGGACGGGCGGAGCTGAGCGTCGTCTACCCGGTCGCCCGTGGGCTTGCGCCCGTCCTCGTCCTCCTCGTAGGCGTGACCGCACTGGGCGTCGGGACCTCCGTCTCCGAGGCGGGGGGCGTGCTGCTCGTCGCCGCAGGCGTCCTGCTCGTGCGCGGCCTGCGCCGAGGCGGCCCGACGGGGATCGGGTTCGGCCTCGCGATCGCCGCCTGTATCTGCGGCTACACGCTCGCCGACGCGCGTGGCGTCGACCATGCCGATCCGCTCTCCTACCTCGTGGTCGTGATGGCCCCCGCCTCGGTGACGTACTTCCTCGCCGTGGCCCGACGACGAGGTTTGACTCGCCTTCGCGCTGAGGTGGGGTGGACGACCGCATTCGTCGGCCTCGCCTCATTTGGCGCGTTTGCTCTCGCCCTTTACGCTCTCCGACTGGCTTCCGCAGCCTCCGTGGCGGCCGTCCGCGAGACGAGCGTCGTCATCGCAGTGGCGCTCGCTGCGCCGCTCCTCGGCGAGAACGTCGGGCCTCGACGCCTGGCCGGCGCGGCCCTCGTCGTCGTCGGAATCGCGGTGCTTGGAGCCACATGACCCTTGCTATCCTGCAAACACCACATTTCGAGTTGCAGGACGAAATGGGCGCGCGGCGCCCGTTTTTTTTGAGGAGACACAGATGGCGGACGTCTACGACAAGGAGAAGACGCTGCTCCGGGAGATCACACCGAAGGTCGAGAACGCGATTCCTGGAGTCGAGGTGCTTGCGCTCGAGCTTTCGGGTCCTGAGCGCTTCACGGTCTACATCGACCACCCGCAGCGGGTGGACCACGCCCTCTGCGTGCGCGTCACGGACGTGCTCCGCGACTATCTCCAGCAGTACACGATCGACGTCTCGTCGCCCGGTCTCGAGCGCCCGCTGCGCACCCCCGCCCACTTCGAGCGGGTCGTCGGCCGCAAGGTCGCGCTGCGCACGGCGACGGACATCGACGGGCGCAAGAGATTCAAGGGCGAGGTCGTCGAGGCGAGCCCGACGCGGATCCGGGTCTCCACCGACGGCAGCGAATACGAGATTCCGTACGACTCGATCGTGCGGGGCAACCTGATCGAGGAGGGTGTGACATGAGCCGCGAGATCGTCGAGGCAGTTCGCGAGCTGGAGAAGGACAAGAATCTCGAGAGCGGGATCCTGGTCGACGCCCTCCGCGACGGCCTGCTTGCCGCCTACAAGAAGACGCCGGGCTCCTACCGGCACGCCACGGTCGAGATCGACGACGCGGGGGACTTCCGCGTCTTCGCGATCCACATGCCGCAGGACCTCGAGGAGCGCCTGCTCGAAGAGGCGCGCGAGAAGGCCTATGACGACCTGGAGAAGATCGAGGAGGAGACCGGCGAGAAGCAGCACACCCTGGTCACCGACGACGACCTCGAGATCGACTGGGACCAGGTGCCCGAGAACCAGGTGCGCCGCGAGGACGTCACCCCCGAGAACTTCGGCCGCATCGCCGCGCAGACCGCGAAGCAGGTCATCCAGCAGCGGATCCGCGAGGCCGAGCGCCAGATCATGTACGAGGAGTACGTCGACCGGGTCAGCGAGGTCGTCACCGGCATCGTCCAGCAGGCCGGGGACCGCAACAACATCCTCGTCGACCTCGGGAAGGTCGAGGCCTTGCTGCCGCGCTCCGAGCAGGTCGACGGCGAGCGCTACGAGCAGGGGAGCCGGATCAAGGCCGTGATCACCGAGGTGCGGTCCGGGACGAAGGGGCCGCAGGTGATCCTGTCGCGCCGCGATCCCGAGCTGATCAAGACGCTCTTCGAGCTCGAGGTGCCCGAGATCGCAGACGGCCTCGTCGAGATCCGCGGCGTCGCGCGCGAGCCCGGGTACCGCTCGAAGATCGCTGTCGTCTCGCACGCCCAGGGCGTGGATCCCGTCGGCGCCTGCGTCGGCCCGCAGAGGCTCCCGTGTCCGCATGGTCGTCTCCGAGCTTCGCGGCGAGAAGATCGACATCATTCCGTGGAACACGGAGCCGGCCCGCTTCCTCGCCAAGGCGCTTTCGCCGGCGAGGGTGCGCGAGGTCTACATCGACGACGAGACGAAGGAGGCCACGGTCATCGTCCCCGAGGACCAGCTGGCCCTGGCGATCGGCAAGGAGGGCTTGAACGCCCGCCTCGCCGCGCGCCTGACCGGTTGGAAGGTGGACATCCAGTCCGAGGCCGAGTTCGCCCAGTCCGAGGCCGAGGCCGCCTTCGCCGGCGGCGAGGCCGGGGAGGACTTCTCCGGCCGCTGCGCCGCGATCCTCTCGAACGGGAAGCGCTGCCCGAACGCGGCGGTCCCGGGGACGAGGTTCTGCGGCATCCCGGCGCACACCGCACTCGCAGACCGCGAGGCCGCGGGCGAGACGATCGAGAGCGCGGAGGCCGTCCCGATCGCCGGAGCCGAGGTCGAGGAGGAGCTGCCGGTGGCGGACGGCGAGGAAGGCACTGACCAGCCGCAGGCGGACGGCGAGGTCACCGAGCTGCCGACACCGGAGCCGAGTGAGATGCCGGCCCCGGAGCCCAGCCCGATGCCGACAGGCCCCGAGCCGGCAGAGATCCCGATGCCGGAGCCGACGACGCTCCCGACGCCCGAGCCGTCCACGATTCCGGCTCCGGAGCCGTCGACCGTGCCCGGCCCGGAGCCTGCAAGCGTTCCGCAGATGCCGGCGGCCGAGGAACCGGAGCCCGAGGAAGCGCCACTCGAAGAGCGTCCTTCCGGGATCCCGATCGCCGCATCGGCTGAGGTCGAAGAGGAGAGGAACGACGCGCCTGCCGCGTAAGGACCGCCACCGTCCGACCCGGACCTGCATCGGCTGCGGGCGCAAGGGGTTCAAGGACGAGCTCCTGCGGTTCGTCGCCGCCGACGACGCCGTGGTCTACGACCCGGCGGCGCAAGGACGCGCCGCCTACACCTGCCGTCGCCTCTCGTGCTTCGAGCGCGCGGCTTCGCGTAACGCCTTCAACCGCACGCTCAGACAGCGCGTCCGGGTCGAACCCGGGCTCGCGTCTCTCTACACTTGAGGACTGAACATGGCTGACGAACAGGGAAAAAACCGTCCGAACCGGCCGATCCGGCCGCGGCAGGCACCGGGAAGCCGGCGCAAGCGTCGCGTGGTCATCGACCAGCAGGCGAACCGACCCCGTCCCGACTCGCGCCAGGCTCGTCACCAGCAGGAGACCCGGCCGAAGCAGGCGCGCGAGGTGGTGCTGCCGACCGGTCCCGTGACCGTTCAGTCGGGCGTCACCGTCAAGGAGCTCTCCCACGCGCTCGGCATCCCGGTCGCCCAGATCATCAAGATCATGATGGGGCTGAACGAGATGGTCACGATCACGCAGTCTCTCTCCGACGAGGCTGTGCAGCTGATCGCGGCGGATCCCAGCGTCGCCCGTGAGGTGACGATCAAGCACGCCGACGAGGACGACGACGAGCCCGAGACGTACGACGACCCCGAGGAAGTCCTGCAGGCACGTCCTCCCGTCGTCACGATCATGGGCCACGTCGACCACGGCAAGACGACGCTCCTCGACGCCATTCGCCAGTCCGCGGTCGTCGAGACCGAGGCGGGCGGCATCACGCAGCACATCGGCGCCTACCAGGTCAATCACGACGGCCGGAAGCTGACGTTCCTCGACACACCGGGCCACGAAGCGTTCACCGCCATGCGGGCCCGCGGCGCGAAGGTCACGGACATCGCCGTCCTGGTCGTCGCCGCCGACGACGGTGTCATGCCCCAGACGCGCGAGTCGATCTCGCACGCGAATGCCGCCGGCGTCCCGATCGTCGTCGCCGTGAACAAGATCGACGTCCCAGACTCGGACCCGAACCGGGTCCGCGGCGACCTCGCCGCCGAGGGGCTCCAGCCCGAGGAGTGGGGCGGGACGACGCAGTTCTCCGATGTCTCGGCGAAGCAGAAGGAGAATCTCGACGACCTCCTGGAGAAGGTGCTCCTCGTCGCCGACGCCGAGCTCGTGCTGACCGCGAACCCGGAGGCCGAGGCCTCGGGCCCGATCATCGAGTCCCGTCTCGACGTCGGCCGCGGGCCGGTCGCGACGATGCTCGTCCAGCGCGGAACGCTGAAGATCGGCGACTCCATCGTCGCGGGCGATGCCTGGGGACGCGTTCGGGCGCTCTACGACTTCCGCGGGGAGAAGGTCGAGGAGGCCAGGCCGGGCGACCCGGTCGAGATTCTCGGCTTCGACCATCCGCCGCCCGCCGGCGAACTCGGCCATGTGGTCGAGAACGAGCGTGAAGCGCGCCAGCGGGCGCAGGTCCGTGGCGAGCGCCTTCGCCGAGAGCAGCTCGCGACCGCCGCTCGGAGCGGCCCGTCGCTCGAGCAGCTGTTCACGCAGCTCCAGGCGGGAGGCGTCCAGGACCTGAACCTCGTCCTCAAAGGCGACGTCCAGGGCTCCGTCGAGGCCGCCGTCTCAGAGCTGCAGAAGATCCAGCATCCCGAGGTTCGCGTGCACGTCATCCACCAGGGCGTCGGCGGCATCAGCGAGAACGACATCAACCTCGCGTCGGCCTCAGGCGGGCTCGTGGTCGGCTTCAACGTTCGACCCTCCGCCGAGGCACGCGCGCTCGCGGAGCGCGAGAACGTCGAGATCCGGACCTACCGGGTCATCTACCAGCTCACCGAGGACATCCAGCAGGCGCTCGTCGGCATGCTCGCCCCGGTCACGACCGAGGAGATCATCGGAGAGGCCGAGGTGCGCCAGCTCTTCCGTGTCTCGCGTCTCGGCGTCATCGCCGGCTGCATGGTCACGAGCGGAGTCGTCAAGCGCGGGGCGCAGGTGCGCGTGGTGCGCGACGGCACCGTCATCTACGAGGCGTCGATCGCGCAGCTGAAGCGGTTCAAGGACGACGCCCGCGAGGTCCAGGAGGGCTTCGAGTGCGGCATCCTTCTCGAGAACTTCAACGACGAGAAGGAAGGCGACGTCCTCGAGGTCTACGAGACGCGGCAGGTCGAGCGCACCGACCTCGACACGCCGGCTCCCCAGCCGGCCGCGACGACAGCCGAGGCCTAGACTCCAAGCCGACGAGTGGGACGGAACGCACGCCGGTAGAGCCTCCGGCGCATCAGCCGGGCTGGCTGGACGCTGCCTTGGCCGAGTACAACGCCCACAGGCAGGAGATCCTCGCGACGACCGCAGCGCAGCACTCGACGCTGGCCCTGGGGATAGCCGCTATCGGTGTTCTGGCGGCAGGTGCGTTCAATGTCTGGGAAGACGATCCCTTCGTGGCAACCGTCGTGTTCCTCGGGGCGGTTCCCTTACTCACGACCACGATCCTCGTCATCTGGATGAGCCAGATCCTCGGGATGCTCGACATCGGCCACTACCTCCTCCAGCTCGAAGCGAGCATTGCGAATGTCGTCGATCAGCCGAACACCGGCCTCCTGACCTGGGAGAAGCGCATCAGCAGGCAGTCTGCGCTCGCGTGGCCCCCGAACTACGCCTGGCACTATCTCGCGGTCGTCGGTCTGTTCGGGCTGCTCACGATCTCGGCGATCGTCCTCGGCGCCTACCGCGCTGACACGCTCGAGACGACAATCGCAGCGTTCGCGATCGGAACGGTGTTCGTCGCCATGTGCGTGGCCATAGCCTTGGCCGTCGTGAGGGCGCGTGACCGCAATCTCAAAGAAGCCGACAGGCACCCGTGGGTTCAGGCTACGTCGGGATCCTGAGCGTCGAGCTCCACTTTCCCGAGGCGGGTTCGCTCAAGGGGAAGCGGAAGTTCGTCAAGTCCGCCAAGGCGCAACTCCAGAACCGCTTCGGTGCGTCGGTCGCCGAGGTCGATCACCACGAGCTCTGGCAGCGGAGCCGTCTGACCGTCGCCTGCGTCGCGCGGGAGCACAGCGAGGTGGAGACGCTCCTCGAGGAGGCAGTTCGGTACCTGAACGGCCAGGAGTACGAGCTCGTGAGCGTCGAGCGAGAGGTCGTGGTGCCGGGTGAGTGACCGAATGCGCCGGGTGAACGCCGCTGTGCGCGAAGTCCTTTCCGAGACGATCGGCGAGCTGAAGGACCCGAGGATCGGCTTCGTCACGATCACGGGCGTCGAGACCTCGACCGACCTGCGCCACGCCGTCGTCTTCGTCAGCGTCCTGGGCTCGGAGAAGAAGCGGGAGCGCTCGATCGACGGGCTGCAGGCCGCTCACGGCTTGCTCCAGGCGCGGATCGCCCGGGAGCTCCGGATGAAGCGGACTCCGCAGCTGACCTTCGAATACGATCCAACCGTCGAGCGCGGCGTGCGCATGACGCAACTCATCGATGAGCTCGACCCAGGCCCAGAAGCCGAGTAGTGACGACCTGAAGCCGGTCGCGGACGCCATCCGCGAGCACGACCGCTTCGTCCTCACGACCCACGAGAACCCGGACGGGGACGCGCTCGGCTCGCTGCTCGGGGCGAAGCTGACCCTCGACGCGCTCGGCAAGGACTCGGTCATGTACCTCTCGGGCGAGGCGCCTCTTCCCGCCGAGTACAAGTTCATGCCGCTCGAGAACCTGCGGCGTCAGTTGCCGGAGGATCTCGACCAGCGCGTGCTCTTCGCACTGGACTGCGCCAACGAGAGCCGGCTCGGCCAGGGGCAGGACGCACTCGAGCGCGCGCTGCTCGTCCTCAACGTCGACCACCACCACGACAACACCCGGTTCGGGGCCGTGAACGTCGTGAGGGCCGAAGCCTCCTCGACGGGGGAGATCGTCCGCGACCTCGTCGCCGAGCTCGGCGTCGACCTCACGCCCGAGCTCGCCGAGGCGATCTACATCGCGCTCGTCACGGACACCGGGCGGTTCCAGTACGCCAACACGACCCCGAAGGCCCTGCGGCTGGCCGCCGAGCTCGTCGAGGCCGGAGCGGACGTCCACCGGGTGTTCCAGAGCATCTACGAGTCGGTGCAGATGGCGAAGCTCAAGCTCCTGGCGCGCGCGCTCGAGCGGGCGCAGATCTACGAAGGAGGGGGCATCGTCGTCTCGCACCTCCTCAAGACCGATTTCGCCGAGGTCGGCGCCGCCGAGCCCTACTCCGAAGGGATCATCGACTTCCTGCGCGCCGTCGAGGGCGCGGACATGGCAGCCCTCATCCGCGAACCGCCCGCACCCGGCCGGCCGGCCCGCCGCATCAGCCTGCGTTCGAGCTCCGACGAGCTGGACGTCTCGGCGATCGCGCGTGCCTCGGGCGACGGCGGCGGGCACCGGCAGGCCGCCGGGTTCTCGTCCGAGCTCGAGATCCCGCAGATCGTCGACTTCCTCCGCCAGCAGTTCGTCGAGGCGCGTGCCGCCGCGCGGACTTGACCCGTCGGGCGTCGTGCTCGTCGACAAGCCGGCCGGACCCTCGTCGTTCGCGATCGTCCGCGACCTCCGTGCCCGGACCGGAGCGCGAGCGGGGCATGCCGGAACCCTCGATCCCTTCGCGACCGGCCTTCTCCTCGTCCTGCTCGGTCGCTCGACCAAGCTCGCGGGCCGCTTCGTCGGCCTCGACAAGCGCTACCTGACGGGCGTGGACCTCACGTCCCGGACGAGCACCGGCGACCCGGAGGGGAAGGTTCTCGAGGAGCTCGAGCCTCCTGGCGCCGACGAGCTCGAGCACCGGCTCGCGAACCTGCGCGGGGAAGTGGAGCTCCGTGTGCCGGCGGCGTCGGCGATGAAGATCGGCGGGGAGCGGGCGTACAAGCTCCACCGGAAGGGCATTGCCGTCGAGATGCCGGTGCGGCGCTCGACGGTGCACTCACTCGACCTCGTCTCCTACGACGGACGACTGGCGACGCTCGACCTGCTCGTCAGCTCCGGGACCTACGTGCGGTCGATCGCAGAGGCGCTCGGCGGGCACTGCGCCACGCTGCGCCGGACCGAGGTCGGGCCGTTTCGAGTCGAGGACGCCGACGACGCACGCGTGATCGACCCGGACGAGGCGCTGGCGGCGCTGTGAGGGTCGTCACGTCCGCGCCGGAGCTCGGCGGCGGCCAGCGAGCAGTTGCTCTCGGCACCTTCGACGGCGTTCACCTCGGTCACCGGCGTGTAATCGAGGCGGCGCTCGCGGTCGGGCTCCAGGCGACGGTCGTCACCTTCGACCCGCACCCGAGGACGGCGCTCGGGAACCGGGTGGAGCTGATCTCGACCCTGGAGCGGCGGCTCGAGCTGATGGAGGCGCTCGGCGTCTCCGAGACGCTCGTGCTCCCGTTCACGCCGGACCTTGCGCTCGTCACGCCCGAGGAGTTCGCACGCACGGTCCTGGAGCCGATGGGGGCGAAGGTCGTCCTCGCGGGGGAGAACTTCCGGTTCGGCCGCGGTCGCTCCGGCGATCTCGATCTGCTTGCCGGGCTCGGATTCGACGCGCGGCCGGTTCCGCTCGTCGGGGGAGTCTCGTCCAGCCGGATCCGACAGCTCGCCGCCGCAGGCGAGGTCGACCGGGCCGCCAAGCTCCTCGGGAGGCCCGTGGAGGTGGAGGGGACGGTGGTCGCTGGGGATGCGAGGGGCGGCACGCTCGGCTTCCCGACCGCCAACCTCGCCGTGCCCTCGGAGCTGCTCGTGCCGGCGTTCGGGATCTACGCCGGGGAAGCGCTGGGCCACCGGGCCGCAACCTCGATCGGCGTGAATCCGCACTACGGCGGTGAGGAGCGACGGGTGGAGGCGTTCCTGCTCGACTACGAAGGGGATCTCTACGGCCGCCGGCTCATCGTCGAGCTCTGGGCGCGACTGCGGGACGAGCGGGCTTTCGAGTCGGAAAACGAGCTCGTTGCGCAGATCGCGCAGGACGTGGAGGCCACGAAAGCTGCTGTAAGGCCTGTGTAAGGGACGGGGGGTCGGCCGCAAGTTTCCGCTATTTGCGGGATCTTGCCTGCATGGGAGCAAACGACAGGAACGGCGCGCAGCCTCTGTCCAGGATCGAGCGAGTCCGCTGCCTCCACTGCAGCGCCTCGTACGTCAAGCCCACGGGAGGCGGCACCGTCAGCGCAAACCCCGGATGCCCGGAATGCGGCTACGTCGGTTGGGTGCTCGAGCGGATACCCATCACGATGGATGCCGCGCCGATCCGCTCCTTCGCGGATCGCCTGCGGCGCCGGACCGGCTGACGGCGCTCACTCCGCCGAAGTAATGGTGCAGCGACGGCCAGGGTCGAACGGTGAAGCCGGCAGCCTCGAGGGCGGCTGGCACGTCATCGGCGAAGCCGGGCTCGAGGTGGACGACGTCGGAGACGGGATGAAGACGTGGCCGCTCAACGGCATCCCGGGCGCTCAGGTCGTCGTCGAGGATGCCGGCGACGACCTGGACGAGGGCGCTCCGGAGCCGGGTGCCTCCCGCGGCCCCGACGGCAAGGGCTAGCCCCTCGTCGTCGAAGGCGAGCGTCGGGGCCATCATGCTCGCCATCCGGAGCCCCGGAACCAGGTCCTCGACGATCAGGTCGGTCTCGCCGAGCATCGAGTTCAGGTGCAGGTCGAGCCCGGGAAGCCAGTCGCCCGAGCCGAGACCGAGGCTCGTCGTCAGGACGACGGCATTCCCCTCGCCGTCGACGACGGAGATGTTCGTCGTGTCGCCCGAGCGATCGGATTCGCCGGCCAGCGCCTTCGCGAAGCCCACCGGGTCGGTCCGGTCGAGCCGGGCGAGAGCGGGGAGGGGGCTCGCAAGGCCGACCCGGCTCGCGAGCTCGACGGAGCGACGCTGGATGCGGCCGGGCTCGCCCCAGATCGGCTCGTAGGAGTCGAGGTCCTCCCGCGTGACCAGGCCTCCGCGTTCCTCCATCAGCGCGAGCAGGGCGGCGTCGAGGGTCGGGCTCTCCGGTCCTTCCTCGGCGACCGCTTCCAGGGCGGCGGCGAGGCCCGGCTGCTGCATGACCTCCCCGGTTCGGAGCAGTCGGCCCGAAGGCGAGTAGATGCGCGCCCCTTCGCGCATCGTCATCACCGGGGCCAGCATCTCGAGGCAGGCGACGTGGGCGGCCGGCATGACGACGCCCTCCCTGGCCAGGCGGAGCGCCGGCTCGGCGAGCCTCGCCCAGGGGAGCCTCCCGTCCCGGCGCCAGAGCGCTCCCAGCCCGGCGAGCACCCCTGGGACACCGCAAGAGCCGATGCCGATGGCGTAGTGGACGACCTCGATCCCGAACGGGACCTCGAGACGCTCGAGCTCCACCGTGCGCTCCTCCGCCCCAAGCCCCGGGACGGCGACGAAGAAGTCAAGGGTGCTGATCTCTCCGTCGGAGAGGACGATCGCGTGCCCGCCGCCCAGAAGCCCTGTCATGACCGTTTCGGCCACGCAGGAGGCCAATGAGGCGGCCACGGCGGCATCCGCGGCGCTGCCGCCCTCCTCGAGGATCTCGATGCCAGCGTCGACAGTCGCCGGATGGCCGGCCGCCACGGCAGCGCGCATCCGTTGCTACCCTACTCGGGCCCGTAGACCCGGCTCGCCACGCAGCTTCCGCATGGCACGGCGGGGACTACGGATTCGTCTAGAGGAGGTCAAGTGACCCTCACCAAGGAAGCGAAGCAGGAGATCATCGGAAAGCACGGCCGCGCAGAGGCCGATACGGGCTCTGCCGAGGTCCAGATTGCGCTGCTGACTGCGCGCATCAACTACCTCACCGAGCATCTGCGGGCACACGCGAAGGATCACTACTCGCGTCGCGGCCTGCTCAAGCTCGTCGGAAAGCGTCGCCGGCTCTTGAACTACCTGCAGAAGAAGGATCTGGAGGGCTACAGGAACCTCATCAAGGAGCTCGGCCTGAGGAGATAGGCGAGCGAAGCCGGAGGGTGGAAGTTTGGGCGAGATCCCGTCGAAGGGGATTTGACCCAAACCTCCACTCTCCAAGAGAAGTGGAGGACAGATGAGTATCGCAGTGCAAGGCCCGACCAAAGTCTCGGTCGAGATCGGCGGGCAGGAAATTTCTTTCGAGAGCGGCAAGCTGGCCAAGCAGGCCGACGGCGCCGTCGTCGTGCGCTCCGGCGACACGATGGTCCTCTCGACGGCCCAGGGAAGGATGGAGGCCCGCGAGGGCGCCGACTTCTTCCCGCTGACGGTCGACGTCGAGGAGCGCATGTACGCCGCAGGGAAGATCCCCGGTGGATTCTTCAAGCGCGAGGGGCGCCCCACAGAGCGGGCGATCCTGACGGCGCGGATGATCGACCGCCCGATCCGGCCGCTCTGGCCGAAGGGCTACAGGAACGAGGTGCAGGTGATCTGCACCGTCCTCTCGGCGGACATGGTCACCCCGCACGACATCCTCTGCATCAACGGCGCCTCCGCGGCGCTGATGATCTCGCCGCTGCCGTTCATCGGCCCGGTCGGCGCCGTCCGGATCGCGCAGATCGAAGGCGACTGGCGCGTCAACCCGACGCTCCAGGAGATGGAGGAGAGCACGCTCGACCTCATCGTTGTCGGCACGAAGGACGGCCTGACGATGGTCGAGGCCGGGGCCGAGGAGATTCCGGAGGACTCGCTCCTCCAGGCGCTCGAGCTCGCGCACGAGGAGATCATCAAGATCTGCGAGACCCAGGAGGAGCTCCGCGAGCAGGTCGGCAAGGCGAAGTGGCTCGACCACTCGCTCACCTCCGAGCTCGAGGAGCGCATCGGGGACCGGATCCGAGAGCGCATCTCGACCGAGGGCCTGCGCGAGGGCAGCACGATCCTCGAGGAGATTCTCGCCGAGGAGTGCCCGCCGCTCGAGATGACCTCGAGCGAGGAGGACATCCTCAGGCAGCTCCAGCACAAGATGTCCCTGGACATGATCCTCGACCGGATCCGCCTCGCAGTCGTCGAGGCCCCGGTGCGGGAGCAGTTCGAGGACGACCTCCGTGCGCTCACCGAGGCCGAGCAGGACTCGAAGGAGCTGAAGTCGGCGAAGCGGGCACTGCTCTTCGACCGGATCATCGAGACGGTTGACCTGGCGTTCCCGGTCGGCCCGGCGACGGTGGACGGCGAGGCACCGGGCGTCAAGGACGGGCTCACTCGCCAGTTCGTCAAGCGCGCGTCCGAGGCGATCTACAAGGACCTCGTCCGGAAGAAGATCGCGATCGACAAACGGCGTCCTGACGGCCGCGCGGCGGACGAGATCCGGCCGATCGAGTGCGAAGTCGGCGTGTCCCCGCGGACGCACGGCTCCGCGCTCTTCACGCGAGGCCAGACGCAGATCATGTCGCTGCTCACGCTCGGCACCGCGAAGGAAGGCCAGCGGATCGACGACCTCTCGCTGGAGACGGACCGCCGCTTCATGCACCACTACAACTTCCCGCCCTACTCGGTCGGCGAGACCGGGTTCATGCGCGGCCCGAAGCGGCGCGACATCGGCCACGGTGCGCTCGCGCAGCGGGCGCTCGAGGCGATCATCCCGGCGGCGGAGGACTTCCCGTACACGATCCGCATCGTGTCCGAGACGCTCGAGTCGAACGGCTCGTCGTCGATGGGCTCGGTCTGCGGCTCGACCCTGGCGCTGATGGACGCCGGCGCTCCGATCAAGTCACCGGTGGCCGGCATCGCGATGGGCCTCGTCAAGGAGGGCGACGACTACGTCATCCTCACGGACATCCAGGGAGCGGAGGACCACCTCGGCGACATGGACTTCAAGGTCGCCGGCACCCGCGAGGGCGTCACCGCGCTCCAGATGGACATCAAGATCACCGGCGTCACGCAGGAGATCATGCGGAACGCGCTCGCCCAGGCGAAGCAGGCCCGCGAGTTCATCCTCGACAAGATGCTCGAGGCGATCCCGGAGTCGCGCGAGCAGCTCCGCGACCACGCCCCGCGCATCTCGACGATCAAGATCAACCCCGAGTTCATCGGGATGGTCATCGGCAAGGGCGGCGAGACGATCCGCTCGCTCGAGGGCGACTACGAGGTCCAGATCGACATCGAGGAGGACGGCACGATCCTCGTCTACGCCACCGAGGGCAAGAAGGCCGAGGCGGCGATGGCGGCGATCGACGCGCTGACGAAGGAGCCCGAGGTGGGGGACACCTACACGGGCAAGGTCGTCAAGACGACCGACTTCGGCGCGTTCGTCGAGCTCAAGAAGGGCACCGACGGCCTGCTCCACGTCTCGAACGTCGGCCCGGGCCGGGTCGCGTCACATCGAGGACGTGATCAGCCGTGGAGACATCCTGGACGTCGTCGTGCAGGAGGTCGACAAGGACCGGGGCCGCATCGGCCTCAAGCTCGTCGCCAAGCACGAGAACGGCGGGATGGTCACGCCCGAGGAGCTCGTCGAGCGGGCGAAGGACGCGCCGGAGCGGCCGCGCGAGGAGCGCCCGCCGCGCCGGGACGGCGACCGCGGCCGAGGCGGTCGCGGTGGCGGCGGCCGAGACCGCGGCCCGCGCCGGGACTAGGAGGAACGGCTAAAGGGCGGCGTCTCCTGTAGGCGCCGCCCTCGGTCTACCATCCGCCAAATGCAGAAGTACGTCCTCTCGCGAGCTGGACTCAGGACAGCGCGTCGTCACCGAGCGCCTGACCCACGTACGCTCGGTCGCGCTCGGCTTCTGGATCGGGGCTGGCTCGCGCGACGAGCGCGACGAGCGGGCCGGCGTCTCGCACTTCATCGAGCACTGCTCTTCAAGGGCACGTCCTCGTACTCGGCGCAGGAGATCGCCGAGGTCTTCGACGCGATGGGCGGCGAGCTCAACGCGGCCACGTCGCGGGAGCACACCGTCGTCTACGCGCGCATCGCCGACCACCACCTCGAAGAGGCGCATCGACGTGATGAGGCGACATGGTCTACGCGCCCCTCTTCACCGAGGTGGACGCCGAGCGCGAGGTCGTGCTCGAGGAGATCGCGATGTACGAGGACCAGCCGCAGGAGCTCGTCCACGACCTGATCGCCGAGGCCGTCTTCGGCAACCACCCGCTCGGCCGGCCGGTGATCGGCACGGCGGACGTGATCTCCACGATCTCGCGCCGGGCGATCACGGCGTACCACCGGGCCATGTACGTCCCGGGAAACATCGTCGTCTCCGCCGCCGGGCAACCTCGACCACAACGAGCTGCTCGGGCTCGTCGAGCGCGCCGAGCGCGAAGGTCTCGGAGGCTCCGCGCGGCGGCCGACGGTGCGGCCGCCGCTCGTGAAGCCGCCGGCGCCCGACCTGCGCTTCCTGCGGAAGGACACCGAGCAGTACCACGTCTGCCTCGCCGCGCCCGGGCATCGCCCGCTCGACCGGCGCCGGTTCGCGGCCTCGTTGCTCGACGCCATTCTCGGCGGCTCCGCCTCTTCACGCCTCTTCCAGGAGATCCGCGAGAAGCGGGGCATGGCCTACGCCGTCTACACCTTCGCCTCCCAGTACACGGACACCGGACAGATCGGGCTCTACGTCGGCACGCGGGAGGAGAACCTCGGCCGCGTGCCTCGAGATCGCGGCCGAGCAGATCGCCGACATCGCGGCCGGCAACCTCCGGCCGAACGAGCTCGAGCGGGCGAAGGAGAACCTCAAGGGGCGGATCCTGCTCTCGATGGAGTCAACGTCGAGCCGGATGAGCCGGCTCGGCAAGTCGCTGATCACCGACACGGAGATGCTCTCGCTCGACCGGATCATCGCCGAGATCGACGCGGTCGAGGCGGAGGAGCCTGGCGGAGCTGGCGGGCGTGCTGCTGGCGCCCGGAACGCTCTCGGTGGCGGGGATCGGGCCGAGCGAGGAGCGCTTCCTCGAGGCGGTCGGAGCGGGTCAACCCCGCGCTCGCGGCCGCCGCGGCGTGAAGGTCGTGCTCAACGGGCGCGGGCGGGAAGGTCGGCGCCGTGCTCGGCCCGGCCCTCGAGGCGGCGGGGCACGAGCTGGTCGACCTGCGGGCGGGCCGAAGCGCGATGGTCGACTTCACGCGCCCCGACGCGGTCGAGACGAACGTCCGCGCGCGCGCTCGAGCGGGCGTGCCGTGCGTGGTCGGGACGACCGGGATGGGACGCCGGAGCGAGGTCGACGGCCGCGGCGCGAGAAGCGGGCTGCCGCTCCTCTTCGCGCCGAACTTCGCGATCGGTGCGGTGCTGATGATGCGTTTCGCCGAGGAGGCCGCCGCGCTACCTCGCCGCGCGCCGAGATCGTCGAGCTCCACCGCGACACGAAGCTCGACGCGCCCTCGGGCACTGCCAAGGCGACGGCCGAGCGGATGGGCGGCGACGCCGATCCACTCGGTCCGCCTGCCCGGCCTCGTCGCGCACCAGGAGGTGCTCCTCGGCGGCGCGGGCGAGCTGCTGACGATCCGGCACGACGCGACTTCGCGCGAGGCGTACGTGCCGGGCGTTCTGCTCGCGCTGGAGCGGCTGCGCGACCTGCCGCCGGGCCTCACGGTCGGGCTCGAACGCTCTTGACTGAGCTCACGCGGCGGTCGGCAGCGCTGCTACCTCGTCTATGCCGTCGCGCCGAGGAGATCCGGCGCGGCAGGCGAACGGGCTCCTGAACGAGTACATCGAGGACCGCCGCCGCGGCTTCGTCATCTTCCACGACCACTTCACCGGAAAGCAGACGGCGGCTTCGCCGTCTTCGACGTCCGGAACCAGGAGGCGTTCGACCTCCTCGAAGACCACGGCCCGCTGCGCAGGGTGGAAGCTGGCCGTCCACGCGCTGACCTTCTCCTTGGCGGCGACGGGATCGTCGCCCAAACGGCGCTCACCGCGGAGGCCTACGGCGGCAAGACGCTCGACGAGCGTCGAGAAGAGGAAGGGGAAGACGAACGCTTCTGGTGGCTCCGGCGTAACTGACGCGGCAGCTGTGCGGTGAGGAGAAGTCGGAGGACTCGGAGTAAGATCGCCCGTGCTGGGCGAGGTCCTGACCGCGAGCGTCACGCCGTTCGACGCCGAAGGCGCCGTCAATATCGCGAAGTTCCGCGAGCTGGCGCGTACCTCGTCGACAACGGCTCGGACGGCCTCGTCGTCACCGGAACGACGGGCGAGTCACCGACCCTGGCGGACGAGGAGCGCTTCGAGCTCTACGCGGCCGCAATCGACACGTCGGCGACCGCGCAACGGTCATCGCCGGCACCGGCACCTACGACACCCGCCACTCCGTCCATCTGACGGAGAAGGCGCACGAGCTCGGCGTCGACGGCTTCCTCGTCGTCACGCCGTACTACAACAAGCCGCCGCCGCGGGGGATCGTCGAGCACGTCGAAGGCGATCGCCGCCGTCACGGACAAGCCGATCGTCTACTACAACATCCCGGCGCGGGTCGTGAACCTCGTCTCGAGTCGGAGACGCTGGCCGAGCTCGCCGAGATCCCCAACGTCGTTGCCGTCAAGCAGGCCTGGGACGACCTCGAGGACGCCGCCGGATCGTCGAGGAGACGGGCCTCGCGCTCTACGCCGGCGACGACGCGCTGATCCTCCCGTTCCTCGAGCTCGGCGGAGTGGGCGGCGTCTGCGTGCACACCCACGTCGTCGGCCCGCAGGTCAAGGAGCAGGTCACGCGCTTCAAGTCCGGCGACGTCGAGGGCGCCCGCCGCATCGACGAAGAGCTCGCCGCGGCCTACGAGATCCTCGGCGTCACCGTCGGCCCGATCGGGATCAAGGCGGCGCTCAACCTTCTCGGTCACGACGTGGGCGGTCTACGTCTCCCGCTCGTCGAGGCCACGGAGTCGGAGCAGGACACGATCCGCTCCTGCCTCGAACGCCTCGGCGCGCTCGCGCCCGTCTCGGCGTAGTCGCTACGCGACGTCTCTGACGGCGACCAGGCGGCCGCCGCCGAGCAGCTCGGGCCGGTCGCGATAGAGCTGCTCGAGCGCGGTCACGACCAGCGGGCAGAACTGGGCGCCTGTGTGGGCTCGAACTTCGGCAAGCGCGTCACCGAGTCTCCGGGCCGGGCGGTAGGGCCGGTCGCTCGTCATGGCGTCGAACGCGTCGGCGACGAGGACGATTCGCGCGGGGAGGGGGATCGACTCACCTGAGAGGCGGTCGGGGTAGCCCTCGCCGTCGAAGCGCTCGTGGCTCGACCGGGCGATCTGCATGACGATCGGGGAAAGCCCGACTCCGCTGAGGATGTGCTCGGACACGAGCGGGTGCCTGCGCATGACCTCCCACTCCTTCTCGGTGAGCGGTCCCGGCTTGTGGAGGATGGCCTCGGGGACGCCGATCTTCCCGATGTCGTGCAGCAGGGCGCCGATCTCGATGGCGTCGAGATCCCCGCCGGCGAATCCGAGGCGCCGCGCGAGCTCGACCGCGAGCGGCGCGACCCGCTCCGTGTGCTCGCCCGTGGATCCGTCCTTCGCCTCGATGCTCCGTGAGAGCGCCGCAATCGTCGCGAGGTGCTGCTTGCGCATCTCCGCGATCAGCTGGGAGCTCTCGAGCGCCGTTGCGAGCTGGGGGAGGATCGCGTCGCGGAGGCGCGTCCAACGCTCCCGGTCGAAATCCCCGGAGTCGTCGAAGACGAGCGAGGCGATGTGGTTGCCGCCCGAGACGATCGGAACCCCGGCCTGCGACAGGCCGAGCTCGACGTCGGTCGGCGCCCCGGTCAGGCGTTCCATCTGCTCCTCGGCGAACTTCACGAGCTCCCGTTCGTCGTGGCTACGGGCCGCGAGGCCGCTGGCGAGGCCGAAGAGCTCCTGGAGATCCGCGTTCGCAAACCGGAGCTCCTCATTCGCGCGTCGGACTTCCTCGACGGACTCGCGCGTCCGGGTGACGTACTGGCGGATCGAGAACATCATCAGGGCCGGCGGGAGCCCGAACGCCAGCAGCCCGATCAGCCCGGCCTCCTCGAAGGCGACGGTGGTCGCGAGAGCCAGAGGCCCGGAGACGAGGTAGTAGGGGGTGAACCAGCGGAACCGCTCCCGCCAGATCGCTCGAATCGGGATCTGCTCGGACATGCTCATGGCCAGGCTCAGGAGCCCGATGTTCACGATCATGAACACGATGCCGGCGGCAAAAGCCGGGACGAGGCGAGCCGCGGTATTCCAGTCGGCGGCGCCGATGACGTGGTAGACGCCGGCCGCCGCGAGTACCGAGAGCGAGAGGTTCGCCGCGTTGAAGACGGACCGCTCGAGGCGGCCCCACTGGTGGATCAGGTTGACGAGAGCGACGAGGACCCCGGCGACCATGCCGGCCCCGGGGCCGAGGGCGAACCCGACGGCGATCATGCCCATCCCGGAGAAGCTGAGAGCTCCACGGCCGTACATCTCGACGGCGGCGAGCTGGAGCGCGACGGCCAGGAGAACGAAGGTCGCAAACTTCTCCGGGTCGTCTGAGGCGGCCCGCCAGGCGTCTCCGCCGAAGAGGACAAAGGCCGCGCTCGCTGCGCACGCCACGAGCGTGATCAGCGCGCCGACATGACTCGCATCGGCGATCCCACCGGCGTTTCCTCTCGATCGAAGCGTTCTGGCGGCCATTGTCGAGTTACCCCAGGTCGTCCCAGGAGTCCCGGATCGCCGTCGCCAGCAAGCCGAAAGCAGTCGAGGCAAGGGCAGGAAACCCTCCCTGCGCCCACCGCCGCAGTGAGATCGGCCGCATGGACACGTTCTCGCGTCGATCCGCCGTTCGAGCGACCCCCAAAGGGGTGAGAAACCTCAAGTTCCGGTGCGCGAGGTTCCGGAAAGTACGAGTTTCGAGCTCTAGGTAACCGCGGCCAGACGGCGCTCGACCACGACGGGAGTGCGCGGCGCGGCGGCGAGGGCGAGTCCGACTCGGTCGAGCGACGACCGTGCGGCGGCGAGAACGTGGGCCGGAGCATGTCCGGAGCCGCCGAGCACCAGGAAGCCCACGAGTGCGCTGTTCTCGCGCCGGAGCGGCAAGGCCAGGGAGACGCCGTGGCGCCCGAGCTGGGAGCCGTCGTCCGCGATCAGCTCACGGCCCGACTCGGCCTCACGCAGAAGCCAGCTCGTGAGCTCGGGATCAGGGACGTTGCTCTCGCCGCGCTGAAGCAGCACCGAGCCTCCCGCGCCGTCCTCCTCCCAGGCCACGAGCATGGCGTAGTCGAGGCGCCAGGACGCCTCGAACACGTCCGCCACCTGGCCGAACATCGTCGCGCGATCTCCTTTGGCGACTGCGTGGACGAGCGACTTCGAAAGACGATGCGCCCTGATGCGGCTCGTGAGCCACACGGTGACGCCGAGCGTCCCGACGACGGCCCCGGCGACCGCAAGCTCCAGGAGAGCGATCCCGAGACCGACGAGGCCGACTGTCGTCCCGGCAACGATCAGGACCTCGGGCCTGCGGCGGAGATCGCTTCCAACCGATCGAACCGGCGAGGGGACGGACGAGTCGCGAATCGCCGCAAGCTCCTCGTCGGTGAGGACGCCGGCGGGGGACATGCCACGCTGAACCGCCACGAACGCCTTGGCGATCGCGGGGTGGAACTGCGTGCCAGCGTTCTCCTCAATTTCGGCCAGGGCCTCGTCCCGCGTCATCGGCTTGCGGAACGGGCGATCCGACGTCATGGCGTCGAAGCTGTCCGCGACGATCAGAAAATGGGCGCCGAGCGGGATGTCGCTGCCGCGCGCGCCGTAGTACCCCGAGCCGTCGAGACGCTCGCGGTGGTACTCGACCGCCTTCGCCTGCTGGGCGGCGAAGCGGAAACGCTGGAGGAGGCGGGCGGAGAGGCGAGGCGCGCGCCTGACTGCGGCCCACTCCTCGTCGTTCAGCCGGGTCGGCTTGCCGAGCACGGCCGCATCGACGGCGACCTTGCCGAGATCATGGAGCCGCCCGGCCCACCAGAGCCGTCGCACGTCGCTTCTCGGGAGGCCGAGGGCCTCCGCGAGCTCTCGAACGCTGTCCGCGACGCGCTGTGAGTGGTTGTAGGTCGAGCGATCTCGCTCGTCGACGATGTTGGCGAAGGTCTCGAGTGCCGCGGCGACCTCCCGGCGAAGGCCGATCAGGCGCCAGTGGAGCCGCTCGAGGAGGATCAGGACCGGCGCGAGAAGGGCCGCGTACCAGAGGTTCGACTCGGCGGCGATCGCGAGCGCGGCACCCAGGGAGACCTCGGCTGCGGCCGCCAGCATGTCCGTCTCGATCACCGTCGCCCGGCCTGCGAGCCGGTGCACGAGCGTCTTCACGGTGGAGAAAACCATGCCGAGAACCACGAGGCCCAGGAGGTCGTCCGGAAGCACGACCGCACCCGTGTGAGATCCGGCCAAGACGTAGGCGTAGCCGCCCGCGAGAGCCGCTGATCCCAGCGACGCGGCGCGCACGAGGCTTTCGCGCCACGGGTCGCCGGCGAGCCGCCTGACGCTGAGGCTTCCGAGTGCGCCGACCAGGAGGGCGGGCAACGGGCCGAGTACGAGCGCGGCTGCCGCGACGATCGGGGCCGCGACGGAGAAGCGATCCGGGGCCGCCTCGTCGGCGCCCAGGTCGTCGTCCCGGCGATGCAGCAGCTCAGCCGCGATCACGGCCGCAGCGACGAGCGCCAGGGACCCGAGGGAGACAGCGGGCAGCACGAACATATGCCACAGGATCGGCGTCCGCGACACATCCCTTGAACGGGGGAGCCCGCTGCGCCTACGGCTCCGCTCTTCGCTCAAAGTCTCGCGACTTTGAGCGACCTTCCGGAAGCCAGGCTCGGCTCCGCCGAGCGCGGCGCGTCTGCCGGCCCAATCCGGTTCAACCCAGTGAGCTGTGTCGCGGGCCGGGCTTGGCCCGGCCCGCTCGTTGACGTCCCAAGTTCCTCCGAACTGCCCCTACCGGCCGCGCCGCGCTCGGCGGAGCCGAGCCCGGCTTCCGGAGGGTGGCTCGAAGTCGCAAGACTTCGAGCCAGACCGGGCGCCCCGGCGGCACCGTGGCTCTAAAGTGCCGGGCATGACTGCGGACACTTTGCGAATCATCCCGCTCGGCGGCGTCGGCGAAGTCGGGAAGAACATGACCGTCTACGAGTACGGCGACGACATCATCGTGGTCGACGCCGGACTGGCGTTCCCGAGGGACGAGCACCTCGGAGTCGACCTGATCCTCCCGGACTTCACCTACCTGGCCGAGCGGAAGGATCGCGTGCGAGCCGTGATCCTCACGCACGTCACACGAGGATCACGTGGGCGCGCTCGCCTACCTGCTGCGTGACGTGTCGGTGCGGGACATCTGGGGGACACGCCTGACGCTCGGGCTTGCCCAGTCACGCCTCGACGAGCATGGGCTACTGAACGCCGTCAACCTGAAGGAGGCCGACCCGGAGGGAGGCCCGGTCGAGATCGGTGCGTTCCGGGTCGAGCTTCATCCGGGTCGCGCACTCCGTGCCGGACGCTGTGTCCATCGTCCTCGAGACGCCCGCCGGCCGTGTGCTCCACACGGGCGACTGGAAGCTCGACCACACGCCCGTCGACGGCCTGCGCACCGACGTCGGCCGGCTCGCGGAGATCGGCAACGCTGCGGCGTCGACCTGATGCTCGGCGACTCGACGAACGCCGAGCGGCCCGGCGTGACCGGATCGGAGCGCCTCGTCGGCGAGGCCTTCCAGCCAGATCATCCCGCGCCTCGAGGGTCGGGTCTCGATCGCGTGCTTCGCCTCCAACGTCCACCGGATGCAGCAGGCGATCGACGTCGCCGTCCAGGTCGAGCGCAAGGTCGCGCGTCGTCGGCCGCTCGATGCGGAAGAACCTGAACATCGCGCGCAACCTCGGCTACATCAACGTGCCCGAGGAGGCGCTGATCCGGCCGAACGAGCTCGACGAGCTACCAGCCGCACGAGGTGCTGATCCTCTGCACCGGCAGCCAGGGCGAGCCGATGTCGGCGCTGACGCGGATCGCCTACAACGACCATCCCGACGGTCACGGTCGAGCGCGGGCGACACGGTGATCATCTCGGCGAAGCCGGTGCCCGGCAACGAGCTCCGCGTCCACGACGCGATCAACCAGCTCGCGAAGGCGGGCGCCGAGGTGCTGCACCAGGAGAACGCGCCCGTCCACGTCTCCGGCCACGGCATGCGCCGAGGAGCTGCGCACGCATGCTCGCCCTCGTGCGGCCGAAGGCGCGTCATGCCGGTCCACGGCGAGTTCCGGATGCTGGCGGCCCACGCGCGGCTGGCGCGGGAGGCCGGCGTGCCCGCCGATTCGATCGTGCTGGCCGAGAACGGCTCCGTCGTCGAGCTGTCGACGGCCGGCGCGGCGATCGTCGACCACGTCGAGTCGGGCGTCACGTTCGTCGACGGCCTCGGCGTGGGGGACGTGCGAGATGTCGCGCTTCGCGACCGCCGCCACCTCTCCGAGGACGGCGTCCTGATCATCGTCGCCACGCTCGGCAGCTCGCAACGGCGCGCCGAGCGGCCCGCCCGAGCTGATCGCGCGCGGGCTCGCCGAGCCCGGGCCGCTGCTCGAGGAGATGCGCGCGGAGGCCGAACGCGTCCTTCGCGAGCTGCTCGGCCAGGACATCCGCGAGATCAAGCTGCTCCAGGAGCACCTCCACGATGCCGTCGGCCAGCTGATTTACGACAGAACGGGGAGGCGCCCGATGATCCTGCCGGTCATAGTGGAGGTATGACGATCACCGCCGGCCGCTCGAGCCCCGCTGGCCCGACATCCTGGTCGAGCTAGGCGCGTGTCGACAGACGAGCACACCGCCGCTAGGAGGAAGGGTCTTGCATCGTCGTCCGGCGTCTCCGAGCGCTGACCGCGGCGACGGCCGCCTGCGGCTTCCTGCGAGGTGGCGGCGCTCGCGTTCTGCCGGCTGCTCGAGCGATGGGCGCGCGGCGAGGCCGAGCCGAGCACCGCCGGCCGGCGCCAGGCGGCGCTGCGCCGCGCCGCCGAGCGGGCGGAGACCGCGCGTCGCGGGTCTCGAGCGGCCGCTCGGGCGCTATCTGCTCGAGCTCGAGCCGGAGCTGGCGGAGGGACGCTCCTGGTACGGGGAGCCCGGCGCGGCCGAGCTGCTGGAGTGGGGCGCCGGTGCTCGCGCGCGCGGGCGTCGCGTGGCGCCGCTCCGCGTCGCCCAGGCCTATCTCGAGCTGGCGGTGCTCGTGCGCGCGCTCGAGGGCCTCACGACGGCCGCGCGGATGGGCACGCACCGGACCGCTCGTCGCTCTGGGCCGGGCTCTTCGACCTCCGCGAGAACCTGCTCGGGCGGCGCGCTCGAAGACCTGCGCGCGCTCGCCGCCTAGACCGTCGCTGACGGTCGTCGGCTCGATCAACCTCGACCTCGTCGCGCGCGTGGAGCGGCTTGCCCCGGCCGGGCGAAACTGTCACGGACGCCGAGCTCGCCCGGGTCCCGGGCGGCAAGGGCGCGAACCAGGCTGTCGCCGCTGCCCGGCTCGGCGCCAGACGTACGTTCGTCGGCGTGCGTGGGGGACGACGACTTCGCCGAGCAGGCGCTCGCGGAGCTGCGCGAGGCGCCGGCGTGCGAGCTCGAGCGTCAGCCGAAGGGGCCAGACCGGGGTCGCCCTGATCCTCGTCGACGCCGACGGCGAGAACCAGATCGTCGTCGTTCCCGGCGCGAACTCGGAGCTCGGACGCCGACCCGGCCGTGGAGGGAACGTCCTCTGCCAGCTCGAGATCCCGATCGAGGTCGTGTCGGCGCGCGGCGGCGTCGGCCGACGTTCTTCTGCCTGAACGCCGCCCCTGCGCAGCCGGTCCCGCAGAGCTCGTCGAGCGCGCCGACCTCGTCGTCGTCAACCGCTACGAGCTGGAGGCGCTCGTCCGAGGCAACCCCGTCTCGTGGCCCTGACGCTCGGTGCGGAGGGAGCCGTGCTGCTGGAGAACGGCAGCGAGATTGCGCCGCGCGACGCCCTCCGACCGTGACGGCCGTCGACGGCACCGCCGCCGGTGATGCGTTCACCGCGTGCCTCGTCGTTTCGCTTCTCGAGGGGCGCGACCGCGCGAGGAGGCGCTGCGCCGAGCCTGCGCGGCCGGCGCCATCGCAGCTTCGCGGTCCGGTGCGCAGCCGTCGCTGCCGACCGCCGACGAGGTGGACGCGATCCTCGGCCTGAGCGCCGATCCTCCTCGACTGCGACCCGGGCCACGACGACGCGATCGCGCTCCTGCTGGCGCTCGCGAGCCCGGAGGTCGAGCTCCTCGGTGTCACGACCGTCGCCGGGCAACCAGACGCTCGAGAAGACGACCGCGAATGCGCTCCGCGTCCTCGAGTTCGTCGGACGGGCGGAAGTCCCGGTCGCCGCGGGCGCGGACCGGCCGCTCGTCCGCGAGCCGTTCGTCGCCGCTACGTCCACGGCGAGACCGGGCTCGACGGGCCCGGCCTGCCGCCGGCCGCGGGAGCCCCTGGACGCAGCACGCGGTCGACTTCCTCGCGGCCGAGCACGCGGCGCGGCGCGACGCTGGTCGCCGTCGGGCCGCTGACGAACGTCGCGCTCCTGCTCGCGCGCCACCCGGAGCGCGAGGCCCGAGCGGATCGTCGCTCATGGGCGGCGCGATCGCCGAGGGAAACATGACGCCGGCGGCGGAGTTCAACATCTGGGCCGACCCGGAGGCCGCGGCGCGGGTGTTCGCCAGCGGCCTCGACGTGACGATGATCGGCCTCGACGTGACCCACAAGGCCCTGTCTGACGCCGGCCGCACGCCGACCGGCTACGTGGGGCGGGCACGACCGGGAAGCTCGTCGCCGAGCTGGTCGAGTTCTACAACCGCTTCCACTCGCAGACCTACGGGCTTCGACGGCTCGCCGATCCACGACGCAGTCGCGGTCGCGCACGTGTTCCGGCCCGGATCTGGTGGAGACCGAGCGCCGGCACGTCGCGATCGACTGCGCCTCGGAGCTCTGCCGCGGCCGCACCGTCGTCGACCTCTGGCGGCGGACCGAGGAGCGAGCCGAACGCGCACGTCGGCGTCGGGCGTCGACGGCCGACGCCTTCATCGAGCTCCTGCTCGAACGGCATCAGCGCGCTCGGCTAGAGGCGGAGCCGCCGGCGGCGCCGAAAGCAGGCGCGCATGGCCAAACGGCGCACGAAGCGTACCCTCGAAGTGCGCCCGCGCTCCCTGCGCGCGTCAAGCGCCGAAGAAGCGGTGTGAGAAGGAGCGAGGCCACCACCACCCCGAGCTGATCGGGCTCGGCGCTCGCCGCCGTCGGCCTCTTCCTGTCGCCTGGTCTACCTGGGGTGGGAGGGAGGCCGCGCGGGCGAGGGCATCGTCGACGGGCTCGGGCGGTCGGTCGGCGCCGCGCGTACCTGCTCCCGGCCGCTCTCGTGATCGTCGGCTGGCTGATGCTCGGCCGCAGCAAGCTCGTCGAGGTGCATCCATTCCGTTGGGGCCTCGGCTCGCTGGCCCTGGGCGTGTTCCTGCTGCTCGCCGGCTCGGGACGGCTGGGTCGGCACGGGCCTCGAGGAGGTCATCGGCATCCTGGTCGGCCGCACCGGGACCGTCGATCGCGGGGGCTCGCGCTGTCCGTCGCGGGAGTCCTCCTCCTCTACGGGCGCCTCGGTCGGCGCGATGGTGCACGCTCCGGCGGACGCCGTGAAGCGCGCGCACGCGCCGCACGCCGTCGCGTGGAACGCCAGCGCTCCGTACGACGAGGCGCCGCTGCCGCTCTCCCATCCCCATCAGCGCCTCTCGAACCGCCGGTGGACGCCGTCGCCGACTTCCCGGACGTCGTCGGCCAGACCGAGCCTCCGCCTCTGATCGCCGTGCCGGAGGCCTACCCCGGCGAGACGAGCGAGCGCGGATCGTTCGAGCCGCCCAATCCGGCGCGGAGCGACTACGTGCTGCCGGAAGCCTCGCTCCTCCGCCGCTCTCCGGCCGGCGACGGGCGAAGACGGAGGCACGGGCAAGGTCGCGGAGTCGCTGACCCGTGCCCTCGCCGAGTTCGGCGTCGATGCCGCGTCGTCGGGGAGATCACCGGCCCGCGCGTCACGCGCTACGAGCTCCAGCTCGCCGCCGGCACGAAGATGTCGAAGGTCTCGGCGCTCAAGGACGACCTCTCCTATGCGCTCGCGACGACCGAGATCCGGATTCTGGCGCCGATCCCGGGCAAGCAGGCCGTCGGCGTCGAGGTGCCGAACCTCTCGCCGAACATCGTCACGCTAGGCGACGTCTTCGACGACCTCCCGGCCGCCGCAAGTCCCGTTGTCGGTCTGGCTCGGGAAGGACATCTCCGGCAGCGCCGTCTGGACCGACCTCGCGCGCATGCCGCATCTCCTGATCGCCGGCACCACCGGCTCCGGCAAATCGGGCTGCATCAACACGATCCTCACGTCGATCCTGCTCCGCGCCACGCCTGACGACGTCCGGCTGATCCTCATCGACCCGAAGCGGATCGAGCTCCGCTCTACGAGTCGATCCCGCACCTTCTGACGCCCGTCGTCTCGAGCCCGAAGGAAGCCGCGATCGTGCTCACCAACGTCATCGCCGAGATGGAGCGGCGCTACGAGCGCCTCAGCACCGTCCGGGCGCGAAACATGCCGGAGGCGAACCGCGCCTTCCGCAGCGGGGGGAGGAGACGCTGCCCTACCTGCTCGTCGTGATCGACGAGCTCGCCGACCTGATGATGATCTCCCCGCAGCAGGTCGAGGACGCCGTCATCCGGCTGGCGCAGAAGTCGCGCGCCGTCGGCATCCACCTCGTGCTCGCCACGCAGCGGCCGTCGGTGGACGTGATCACGGGGATGATCAAGGCCAACGTCCCGTCCAGGATCGCCTTCGCCGTCTCGAGCCAGACCGATTCGCGCGTGATCCTCGACCAGTCCGGGGCGGAGAGCCTGCTCGGGCAGGGCGACATGCTCTTCAAGCCGCTCGGAACCTCGCGGCTCCAGCGCGTCCAGGGCGCTTACGTCACCGAGGAGGAGATCGCGCTCCTCGTCGAGCAGTGCCGCAGCCAGCGGGGCCAGGAGCTCGACGAGTCGCTGCTCGAGGCGCCCGAAGCACCGACCGAAGGCCTCGACGACGGCGACGGCGACTTCGACCCCGACCAGGATCCGCTGCTCGAGCGGGCGATCGAGATCGTCATCCAGACCCAGACAGCATCGGTGTCGCTGATCCAGCGCCGCCTGCGCGTCGGCTACACCCGTGCGGGCCGTTTGATCGACATGCTGGAGCGCCGGGGGATCATTTCCGGCTACGAAGGATCGAAGCCCCGACGCGTCCTGGTGGACGAAGGCGCTTTGACCGCCGCCCGAGACTAACTTTCAACCCCTCTTCACGTCTGAGCGCTCGGGGGTTAGCATCACCTTTTGATCTCTCAGCAGTAAGAAACCTCAAGAAGGGGAGGATTAAGTGAACGTAAGACGATTCTCGCCGTGGGCGTGTGTAGCGCTCGCGCTGGCGGCGGTTGCGGCATTTACGGCAGGCGGCGCGGGTGCAGGTCCTTCGCAGACGGTCACGAAGGTCGCCATCATCACCGACACGGCCGGCCTGAACGACAAGTCGTTCAACCACCTCGCGAACCTCGGCCGGCTGCGCGCGCAGAGGGAGCTCTCGCTCCAGACGCGCGCGTTCATCTCGACGACCTCGTCGGACTACCTGCCGAACCACATCGCGGCAGGCCGCGACTATCAGGCCGTCGTCGCGAACGGCTTCCTGCTCGCCGACGCGCTCAACACGGCGGCGAAGCAATACCCGAACGTCAAGTGGGCGATCGTCGACTTCCCGTGGGTCGCGCTCAAGGACAAGCCGAGCAACGCGGTCGGCCTGACCTTCAAGTCGGAGGAGTCGGGCTATCTCGTCGGCTACCTCGCCGGCCTGCTGGCCAAGAAGAAGGGCGGAAAGCAGGTCCTGAGCGCGGTCGGCGGCAAGAAGATTCCGCCGGTGGACAACTGGATCGCCGGATACCGAGCCGGTGCCAAGAAGGCGAACCCGCGGATCAGGGTGCTGATCGACTACTCGGGCGACTTCCCGCCGTCCGTCGCACCTAAGTGCAAGGAGATTGCGCTCAAGCACATCGCGCGGGGCGCACAGTCCGTCTTCCAGGTCGCGGGCGGCTGCGGCCTCGGCGCGCTTCAGGCGGCAAAGCAGAAGAAGGTCTGGGGCATTGGCGTCGACGCCGACCAGTACTACCTCGGCAAGCACATCCTCACGAGCGGCGTCAAGCGCGTCGACAACGCCGTCTTCACGTTCTTCAAGCAGTCCAAGAACCGGACGTTGAGGACCGGGCGCGACCTCGTCTTCAACCTCAAGAACGGGGGCCAGGGCGTCGGTAGGTTCAGCCCCAACTGCCGGTGCAAGGCCGAGATCGCGAAGATGAACGCGATCAAGAAGCAGATCATCAGCGGCAAGATCAAGCCGCCCTCAAAGCTCTAGGGCGAGCGGTACCGAACGTTCAAAGGCGGGTCCCGGTGGGGCCCGCCTTTGTCGTCCCATAGAATCGCGCCCGATGGCCGACGCTTCGCCCGTGCTGGAACTCCGCGGCATCACGAAGCGATTTCCCGGCGTGGTTGCGAATGAAGCGGTCGATTTCGACCTTGGCCGCGGGGAGATCCACGCCCTGCTCGGCGAGAACGGCGCGGGCAAGTCGACCCTGATGAACGTCGTCTACGGGCTCTACAGCCCGGACGAAGGCGAGATCCGGCTCAACGGCAAACCGGTGACGATCGACTCGCCGAGCGCGGCGATCGCGCACGGCATCGGCATGGTCCACCAGCACTTCATGTTGATCCCGGTTATGACCGTGGCTGAGAACATCGTGCTGGCGAGGGAACCGAGACGGGCCGGGGTACTTCTCGACTACGGAGCGGCCGACCGGTCGGTCGACGAGATTTCGCGAGCGTTCAACTTCCTCATCGACCCCGACGCGTTGATCCAGGACATCACCGTCGGGCAACAGCAGCGCGTCGAGATCCTCAAGGCCCTCCATCGCGGCGCTGAGATCCTGATCCTCGACGAGCCCACCGCCGTCCTCACGCCCCAGGAGGCGACCGACCTCTTCGAGACTCTTCGCGCGCTCGTTCGCGAGGGGATGTCCGTGATCTTCATCACACACAAGCTCAACGAGGTGCTGGCGATCGCAGACCGGATCACCGTGCTCCGGCGTGGGATGAAGATCGACACGATCCCTCGCGAGGGTGCGACCGAGCAGGGACTGGCGCAGATGATGGTGGGCCGCGAGGTGCTGCTGCGGGTGGAGAAAAAACCGTCCGACCCGCAGGAGACGCTCCTCACGGTGGAGGATCTCGAGGTCAGTGACGAGCGTGGGCTGCCGGCTGTCCGCGGCGTCAGCTTCGAGGTTCGCGCAGGCGAAATCGTCGCGATCGCCGGTGTGGACGGCAACGGGCAGTCCGAACTCGTGGAAGCCCTTGCCGGACTCCGCAAGCCCTCGGCGGGAAGGGTCGCGATCGCGGGGGAGGACGTCACGAACGCCGACCCGCGTCACCATCTCGACTCCGGCCTCGGCCACATCCCGGAAGATCGTCTCCGGCGAGGACTCGTGCTCGACTTCACCCTCGCCGAGAACCTCGCGCTCCACGACTATCGCAAGGCGCCCAACTCGCGCTTCGGCTGGCTGCAGCTGAAGCGGATCGCGGTCTGGGCGCGGAAGCTGCTGACCGAATTCGACGTTCGCGGAGGAACGGCCGAGTCGCGAGCGTCCTCGCTCTCGGGCGGAAACCAGCAGAAGGTCGTCGTGGCCAGGGAGGTCGAGCGAGATCCCCGCGTCCTGATCGCAGGCCAGCCGACACGCGGGCTCGATGTCGGCGCGATCGAGTTCGTGCACCGAAGGCTCGTCCAGGAGCGCGACGAGGGACGTGCGATCCTGCTCGTGTCACTCGAGCTCGAAGAGGTGCTCTCGCTCGCCGATCGGATCCTCGTCTTCTACGAGGGGGAGATCGTCGGAGAGTTCGACACGAGCGCCACGGCCGAGGAGCTCGGGATCGCCATGACCGGGGTCCGACCAGAGAACGCCGCCGCGTGAGCGATCAGGACCGCGGCGTAGACCCTGCAGCCGAGCCCCCGGCGCCCCCCACTGGCGACCCCGGCGGCTACGCGCCCAGCGTGGCGGAGCGATTCGCGAACTACCAGCGCATCGGCGGCATCGTCACACCGCTCGTCACGACGCTGCTCGCATTCTTCGTCGGCGGCCTCGTCGTCCTCGTCACCACCGGGAAGAACCCGCTCTCGACCTACAAGGCGATCTACGAGGGAACGGGCCTCAGCTGGTTCTCGGAAGTCGGCCGGTACGACGTTGGTCTCCCGTTCACCGATCGTCGTGTGTGGTTCCCCTGGAACACGAACGGTTTCGAGTCCGTCGCGGCGTTCAACCTTCAGCAGACGCTCGTCCTCACTACGACGCTGATGCTCACCGGGCTCGCAGTGGCCTTCGCGTTTCGGTGCGGACTCTTCAACATCGGCGGACAGGGCCAGTACATCGCCGGCGCGCTCGCCGCGGTGTGGGTCGGATCGTCGTTCGTGAGCATGAACCGGTTCTCGCACGTGCTTCTGGCGATCGGAGCCGCCATGCTCGCGGGTGCGCTGCTCGCGGGAGTCGCCGGCCTCCTCAAGGCTACGGTCGGTGCCCACGAGGTGGTCGTCACGATCATGCTGAACTGGATCATGTTCTGGACCGGCGCGTGGCTCCTGGGCGTCGGTGGGCCGTTGAACGCGGACCCGGCGCAGCAGAGCTCGGCGTACATCGCGGAGTCGGCGAAGCTCCACGTGTTCTGGGGACTTCCGGACCTCCAGGGTCTGCACATCGGCTTCTTCCTCGCGATGAGCGCACTCGTGGTCTACGCGCTCGTGTTGAACCGGACCACGCTCGGCTACGAGGTGCGGACAGTCGGCTTCAACCCCGACGCCGCCCGGTACGGCGGAATCAGCGTGGCCCGGAACTACTTCCTCGCCATGGCGATCGCGGGACTTTTCGCCGGTCTTGCGGGCGCGATGGACATCCTCGGCTGGCAGTACCGAATCACGGCGAGCGACGTCCAGGGCTCGACGATCGCGTTCCTCGGCATCGCGGTCGCGCTACTGGGCCGGAACACGGCGCTGGGCGTGGGGCTTTCGGCCTTGCTGTTTGCGGCGCTCCTCACCGGGACCTCGCAGCGCAACCTTGATCCCGACGTGTTCCAGCCGGAGCTCGCGAGCAACCTCACGCTGTTGATCCAGGGGCTCGTCGTGCTGTTCGTCGGCGCCGACCTCCTGGTGATCTCGATCTGGCAGGCCCGGCGCAGGGTGATGCCCGGACGGCTGAGGCCGGGGCCGTCGAAATGAGCGTTCAGGCGACAACTCCCGAGCGTTCCTCGAGGCTCGAGCGCCTGACCTCACCGCGGTCGATCGGCGTTCTCGGGATCCTCCTCGGCGTGCTTGCGTTCTGGCTGGCGCTCCCGCCGCTGGCGGCTCGCAGCCCCTACATCCCGGCGGCAGTCGGGATCCTGGCGATCGCGGCGGGAATCTATGCAGCGACGCGGGGCGCACGCCGGGTCGGCTGGGGAGCGGTCGCGGCCGGACTGCTGGGCATCCTCCTCGGCTTGGCTGCGACCAAGTCGGGCGAGTCCAACCTCGATCTCGTCGTCGTCTGGCCCGCGCTGCTCGGGGCGACGCTGCGCTACGCGACGCCCCTGACCTTTGCAGCGATCGGCGGGATGTTCTCCGAGCGCAGCGGCGTCGTGAACATCGGCCTCGAGGGCATGATGCTCATGGGGGCGTTCTTCGCGCTCTGGGGCACAGACAAGACCAACTCGTGGTCACTGGGTCTCGTGATCGCGATGGGCGCGGGGGTGGGCCTGGCGCTGGTGCATGCGTTCTTCGCGATCAACCTCCGAGCTGACCAGATCGTGGTCGGCACCGGGATCAACTTCCTCGCACTCGGCATCACGGGCTATCTGTTCGTGGACATCTACGGCGCCGAGGGGACGCCGACGGACATCCCGGAGATCTGGACGCCTCACCTCGGCTTCCTCGGAAGCATCCCGGACCTGAGCATCGGCTCGATCGAGATTGGCGGCGGCTTCCTCGAGGAGATCTTCGGCGAACTGGACCTGATGATCTGGCTGAGCTTCGCCGTGCTCTTGCTCTCCTACTTGGTCATGTTCAAGACGCCGGCCGGCTTGCGAATCCGCGCGGTCGGCGAGCATCCGCGTGCCGCCGACACCGTCGGGATCTCGGTCTTCGCGACCCGCTACGGAGCCGTCCTCGTCTCCGGGGCGCTCGCAGCTCTCGGGGGTGCGTACCTCTCGCTCTCACTGGGGCTCTTCGACCAGAACATCACGGGCGGCAGGGGCTTCATCGCGATTGCAGCGCTCATCTTCGGCAACTGGCGGCCGTTCGGGGCGTTCGCTGCGTGCCTCCTGTTCGGCTTCTCCAGCGCGCTCGCCGATCGACTTCCGGAGTACTTCGAGCAGGGCAGCTCGACTCCGCTGCTCTTCAACGCATTGCCGTATGTGCTGACGCTGATCGCGGTGGCCGGCGTGATCGGCCGCTCTATCCCACCCGCCGCCATTGGCCGTCCCTACAAGAAGCAGTAGCGAGGACCGCCCGACCACGCTGACCGGCCGGCCCGCGCGGTACCAGCGGGCGGGGGGCCTCATGACGCCGCTCGTCACCACCCTGATCGCCTTCCTCCTGGCGGGACTGGTCGTCGTGGCGACGACCGGGAAGAACCCGCTGCCGGTCTACCGAGGCATCCTCGACGGCACCGGCCTCACGTGGCTCGTCCACTGGTTCGTTGACATCCGGACGATCGGCGGGACGAAGGACCTCTACCCGATCGAGGCCGACGCCGTGGAGATCGCGGCGATCAACCTGCAGCAGACGCTGATCCTCACGACGACGCTCGTCCTCACCGGGCTCGCAGTCGCATTCGCGTTCCGCTGCGGGCTCTTCAACATCGGCGGTCAGGGGCAGTACCTCGTCGGAGTCACGGTCGCCGTCGCCGTAGGCGCCAACTTCGCCGGACTCCCGCGCGGCCTTCACGTTCCGCTCGCCCTCGGCTGCGCCATGGTCGCCGGCGCTGCCTGGGCCGGGATCGCCGGCTTGATGCGCGCCACCGTCGGCGCCCATGAGGTGATCACGACGATCATGCTCAACTGGATCGCCTACTGGGTCGGGAGCTATTTCTTCAGCGTCGGCGGCCCGCTACAGAGCGACACCCAGAAATCGGTGCCGATCTCGGGCGACGTCGTCGAGTCGGCGAAGCTGCACGTGTTCTGGGGCGACATCCAGGGCCTCCACATCGGGTTCTTCATCGCGATCGCCGCCCTGGTCGTGTTCTGGGCAATCGTCAACCGGACGACGCTTGGCTACGGGGTGCGGGCGGTCGGTCACAACCCGGAAGCTGCGCGGTACGGAGGCATCAGCGTCGCCCGCAACTACTTCCTGGCGATGGCGATCGCGGGGAGCTTCGCCGGCCTCGCGGGCGCGATCGACCTGCTCGGCTGGCAGTACCGCTACGGCCAAATCGACATCCAGCAGGCCGACATCGGCTTCGCCGGGATCGCCGTCGCCCTGCTCGGGCGCAACAGGGCACTTGGGGTCTTCTTCTCGGCCCTCCTCTTTGGCAGCCTCCTGACGGGCACGAGCACGAGGAATCTCGACCCCAAGCTCTTCGACCCGGAGCTGGCCGGGAATCTGACCCTGATCATCCAGGGGCTGGTCGTCCTCTTCGTCGGCGCCGACCTACTCGTGATCTCGGCCTGGAGGGCACGGAAGAGACTGCCATTCCTGCGGGGAAGGGCTGCGTGAGCACGACCGTTCCACACACGGCGATGCTGCGTCCGGAATCGTGGAGCCGCCGGATCGGACTTGCGGGAATTGGAGTTTCGGCGCTCGGCGTGTGGCTGATGCTTCCGCCACTCGGCGACAACATCCGCCACGCGACCGGCGTGTACGGCGTTCTCCCGGTCGCACTCGGAGTGCTCGCGATCGCGGCGGGAATCTGGTCGGTGAGCCGCCGCGAGCTGAAGGTCGGGTGGTCGGCGATCGCCTCCGGCCTGCTCGCGATCGTCCTCGGCCTTGCCGCGGCCGAGGGGAGCATGGCCGACCACGAGGCCGTCTTCGTCTGGTCGAGTCTGATCGCAGCCACCCTGCGCTGGGCGACGCCGCTCATCTTCACGGCAATCGGCGGCATGTTCTCCGAGCGCAGCGGGGTCGTGAACATCGCCCTCGAGGGGATGATGCTCGCCGGCGCCTTCTTCGGGATCTGGGGCGCAGACCGCTTCGGCCACTGGGGCTGGGGTCTCGTGACCGCCATGGTGGCAGGGGGCCTGTTCGCCTTCGTCCACGCCGTCTTCTCGATCCATTTGCGCGCGGACCAGATCGTCTCCGGGACTGCGATCAACTTCCTGGCCCTGGGCGTGACCGGCTATCTCTACATCGACCTCTACGGAGCCGAGGGCACCCCGCCCGACGTCTCCGAGATTCCCGACATCCACCTCGGCTTCCTCGATGGCGTGGGCTTCATCGGCCCGATCTTCGGCCAGATGAACCTGATGATCTGGATGGCGCTCCTCACGGTCCTGCTGTCCTGGGTCGTGTTGTTCAAGACACCGATCGGCCTGCGGATCCGGGCGGTAGGCGAGCACCCTGGGGCAGCCGACACCGTCGGGATCTCGGTCTACCTCGTCCGCTACTCGTGCGTGACCGTCTCCGGCGTCCTCGCCGCTCTCGGCGGCGCCTACCTCTCGATCGGGTTCGTCGGCTCCTTCAACGAGAACATGACGGCAGGGCGTGGGTTCATCGCGCTCGCCGCGCTCATCTTCGGGATGTGGAAGCCGTTCGGAGCGCTCGGCGCCGCGCTCCTGTTCGGCTTCTCGAGCGCGCTCGCCCGCTCTCTCCCGGAATACTCGGAGCAGGCGGCGCTACTCTTCGAGACTCTGCCCTACGTACTGACGCTCATCGCAGTCGCCGGCCTGATCGGCCGCTCGATCCCACCCAGAGCCATTGGCCGTCCCTACGAAAAGCAGTAGCGACCGGCCCACCAGCGTCAGCGCGGTCCTGGCCGTGCTGGTGGGGCTGGCCGCCGTCGCAACGATCCCCGCGGCCGTCGTCGCGGCGGAGTTCTACGACGCGGCGACCCTCCTCGAATCGGCCGTCTCGATCGCTCCGGCCGCGGTCTTTGCGATCGTTGCGATCGTTCTCGGAAAGCGCGGTCGCCGGCAGGTGGAGCGCACCCTCGGACGGGCTCGAGGCGGCTCTCTGGCGGCAATCGGCCGCATTTTGGGCTATTTCGCCCTCTACCTCGCTGTCACGGCGACGATTTCGGTCGCCACGTACTACGTGTTACGAGAGTTCGCCGCCTGAGCTAACTGCGCCTACAATCGACGGGCCGCCATGTTCGAGATCGGAAACAGTCTTCGCGAGGCGCGGCTTCGCCAGACCCTCGATTTCCCCGAGGTCGAACAAGCGACCAAGATTCGCGGCAAGTACCTGCGCGCCCTCGAGGACGAGCAGTTCGACATCCTCCCGGGGCAGACGTACGTCAAAGGCTTCCTGAGGACGTACTCCGAGTACCTCGGCCTCGACGGGCAGCTCTACGTCGACGAATACAACTCGCGCTACATCCCCGGGGACGAGGAGACGCCGCTCCGCGCCAGCTCGACGTCGGCCGCGGGGCGCAACCCGCGTGTGGAGTCGAGCGTCGTCCTGGTCGCGCTCGCCGCGATCGGGATCCTGACGGCGCTCGTCGTCGTCGCCTGGCGATTCGGGAGCGACACGCCGAAGACGGCGATCCCCGACTTCTCGTCGCAGCCGCCGGCCGCAACCGGGAAGGCCCCGGCCAAGCCACGGAAGACGGCGCCGGCTGTGACTCGCCTGAGCATCACCGGCGCCCTGGGCAGCTCGTGGATGGAGGTGCACGCGGGCTCGGCCGGGGGGCGCGAGCTCTACCGGGGCACGCTCGGGGCCGGGTCGACTGTCCGCTTCTCGCGGACTCGCCTGTACGTGCTCGTCGGCCGGCCGGCCAATCTGCGGTTCCGGCTCAACGGCCGCGTCGTCCAGGTTCCGGATCGGGGCAGCCCGACGTCTGTGCTGATCACGCCGAGGGGCGTGACTCCGGTCTCCGCCCCCGCTTGAGCTCGTCGAGAGCGGTCGTCCTCGTCACGGGCAGCGAGCTCGTCCGCGGCGGGCGGGTCGACGAGAACGGGCCGTTCCTCGCACGAGAGCTCTCCACCCGCGGGATCGAGCCCGAGCGGATCCACGTCGTGGGCGATCACCCCGGGACGCTGGAGCAGGCCCTCCGGGAGGCGCTCGAGGCCGATCTCGTCGTCACCTCGGGGGGTCTCGGGCCCACGCACGACGACAGGACCGTGGAGATGCTGGCCGGCGTCGCCGGACGGCCGCTCGTCCTCGATCCAGACCTCGAGCGGGAGATCGGCCAGGTCGTCCGCGGCCTCTCCGAGCGCTTCCGGCGGCCGTACGAAGAGTTCGAGGCGGGGGTGAGGAAGCAGGCGACGATTCCGGAGGGAGCGCATTCGCTCGGGCTGGCCGGGACCGCGCCGGGGCTCGTCCTCGAGGTCGGCGTGACCGTGGTCGTCGTCCTGCCCGGGCCTCCGGGGGAGCTGCAGCGGCTCTGGGCTCGAGCGGTCGAGACGGAGCCGGTTCAGCGGATTTTCGCCGCCGCCCGGATGCCCGGACACCGGATCCTGCGCTTCTTCGGGCTCCCCGAGTCCGCCGTCGCCCGGGTCGTCGAAGGCGCAGGCGGCGAGCGTGACGGGATGTCCATCACGATCTGCGCCCACGACCTCGAGGTTCAGGTCGACCTCGTCGTCCCGTCCGGGGCCGAGGCGCACGCTCAGCGGCTCCAGGAGGCCTTGCGCGGCGAGCTTCCGCAGGCGCTCTTCGCAGAGGACGAGCGGCCCGTGGAGTCGATGGTCCTCGACCTGGCGCGGGAGCAGGGGCTGACGCTCGCCGCAGCGGAGTCGTGCACCGGCGGGCTGGTCGCTGCGCGGCTGACCTCGGTTCCCGGCTCCAGTGACGCGTTCCTCGGCGGAGTCGTGGCCTACGACGATGGGATCAAGCGCGCGCTCCTCGGCGTGCCCGCCGAGGTGCTCGAGCAGCACGGCGCCGTGTCGGCGGAAACCGCTGCGGCCATGGCGGTTGGAGCCCGTGAGGCGCTCGGCGCTGACGTCGCCGTTTCGGTGACGGGCGTCGCCGGGCCGGGCGGAGGCAGCGCGGAGAAGCCCGTGGGGCTCGTCTACCTGCACGCCGCGGGGCCCGGAAGCGAGAAGGCGCTGGAGCTTCATCTCCCCGGAGATCGGGGTGCGGTTCGTCGCCGTGCCGCCGCCTCCGCGCTCCATCTGCTCAGGCGTCTTCTGGCACAGAGTCGGCACAGTCAGGCGTGAGCCCGGCAGGTACCGTCGGGAGCCGTGACCGCCTGCGTCTCTTCTGCGCCCTCCGGCTCCCGGACGCCGTCCTCGACCGCGTCGAGCGGTGGCAGGCCGAGCAGCTCAGCGGCGGCCGGATCGTCCCACGCCAGCAGCTCCACGTCACACTCGCGTTTCTCGGCTCCACGCCGGCCTCCGAGCTCCAGCCCGTCGCAGGCGCTCTGCGAGAGGCGGCGAAAGGGGCAAGGGAGATCGCCTTCTCGCCTTTGCGCTACCGCGAGACACGGAGCGTCGGGATGGTCGTCCTCGAGGACGAGACGGGGGAGGGCGGCCAGCTCGCGGAGCGACTTTTCGACCGGCTCGAGGAGCTTGGCGTGTACGAGCGCGAGCAGCGCGCCTGGCTTCCGCACGTCACCGTCCTCCGTTTTCGCGAGCGGCCCCGGCTCGAGCCTCCCAAACCCGACCTGGGGACGTTCCGGCCGTCCGACGCAGCTGTTTACATGTCCGTCCTGCGGCCGACCGGGGCGCAGTACGAGGTTCTGGAATCGGTACCGCTAGGAGGATGATCGGATGAGTCGCGAAGAGGCACTCGACACCGCTCTCGGACAGATCGAGCGTCAGTTCGGAAAGGGCGCCGTCATGCGGATGAACGACCGCGCACATGTTTCGGTCGGGTCCGTTTCGACCGGGTCGCTCGCGCTTGATCTCGCGCTCGGGATCGGCGGGCTGCCGCGCGGCCGGATCGTCGAGATCTTCGGCCCGGAATCCTCCGGAAAGACGACGCTCGTCTATCACGTGATCGCCGAGGCCCAGCGGCGCGGCGGCATCTGTGCCTTCATCGACGCCGAGCACGCGATGGACCCTCAGTACGCGCGCCGGATCGGCGTCAACATCGACGATCTCCTCGTCTCTCAGCCCGACAACGGCGAGCAGGCGCTCGAGATCGCTGAGCTGCTGATCCGCAGCGGTGCCCTCTCCGTGGTCGCCGTCGACTCTGTCGCTGCGCTCACCCCACGCGCAGAGATCGAGGGCGAGATGGGAGACAGCCACGTGGGCCTGCAGGCGCGGCTGATGAGCCAGGCCCTCAGAAAGCTCGCCGGCACTCTGAACCGCACCGAGACGATCTGCATCTTCACGAACCAGCTTCGCGAGAAGATCGGCGTCATGTTCGGTAACCCCGAGACGACCCCCGGCGGGCGCGCGCTCAAGTTCTACTCGTCGGTCCGCCTCGACATCCGGCGCATCGAGACGCTGAAGGAAGGCGTCGAGGCGATCGGGAACCGCGTCCGCGTCAAGGTCGTGAAGAACAAGGTCGCGCCGCCGTTCAAGCAGGCCGAGTTCGACATCATCTACGGCTCCGGGATCTCGTGGGAGGGGACGGTCCTCGACACGGGGATCGAGCAGAAGGCGGTCCAGAAGTCGGGCTCGTACTTCAGCTTCCAGGAGGAGCGGCTGGGGCAGGGACGCCAGAACGCAACCGCATTCCTGCGCGAGCATCCGGACGTCACCCAGAAGATCCTCACGCAGATCCAGGCCGAGCTCGGCCCGGACCAGATCGTCTCCGCTCGCCTCCTCCCGACGGTCGAGGAGAACGGCAAGCCCGCAAAGGCGCCGGACGCGGAGGCCGAGCCGGTCGAGGCCACGGCCAAGTAGCCATGGCGGAGACCGAGGCGACGGAAGTCGCGCTCCGGGCGCTCCGGCACCGCGATCGTTCGCGGCAGGATCTGGAAGAACGTCTGAGGCTCGCCGGGATCCCACCTGAAGAGCGGGAAGAGGCGCTCGACGGCCTGGCAGCGGCCGGACTCCTGTCCGACGACCGGTTCGCGCAGCAGCGGGCCCGCAGCCTGGCTGACCGCAACGCCGGGGACGCTCTGATCCGGGTCGACCTCAGGCGGCACGGCGTCGCGGACGAGGTGATCTCGGCCACCCTCGAGGAGCTCGAGGCCGAGGGTGAGCGGGCCGCAAGAGTCTTCCAGCGACGGGGTGGCGGGGACCGCGCGCTCCGCTACCTCGCCGGGAAGGGCTTCGCGCGCGAATCGCTCGAATCACTCGCCGCCGGCGATCCGGTAGACTGAGATCGCTTCACTCTCCATTTTTCCTGCACAGACACGCTTTCTGAAACCATTCGAAACCGTCCACTGATGAATTCGACAACCAGCGATGCGGCGGAGGCGGCGCTAGCCAGAGTTCGCTAGCGGCACCGAACGGTGCGGCCGTCGCCGACGGCTGCAAATCAGAGCGCTCTGCTCGGGCTTGATGGCGGGTGTGGCCCAACCGTCCAAGGAGAGCGCATGCTCGTCGCCGCCGGAATCGCAATCGGCCTCGTACTCGGAGCTGCGCTCGTGCTCGCGACTCTGCGACTACGCGGCCGCTCGAGCCTCGTAGAGGCCGCGGCCCGCCGCGAGGAGGTCCTCGCTGCCGCGAAGCGGGAAGCCGAGACTCTGCGGCGGGAGGCGGAGATCGAGGCGCGCGAGCAGGCGGTGCGCGTCCGTGCGGACGCCGAACGAGACGCTCAGGAGCGCCGCGCACAGATCACAAAGCTCGAGGAACGCGTCTTGGCCAAGCAGGACGAGCTCGAAGGAAAGCTGACCGAGATCCTTCGCCGCGAGCAGGGTCTCTCCGATCGCGAGACGCACATCAAGGAGCTTCAGGTCGAGCTCAAGGAAGCGAAGGATCAGGAGTTCGGCGAGCTCGAGCGGATCTCCGGTCTCACGTTGAACGAGGCCAAGACAGAGCTCCTAGACCGCGCCGAGGGCCTGATTCGCCACGAGCTCGCCCGCCGAGTTCGCCACCTGGAGGAGGAGGCTCAGCTCGACGCCAGGCGCCGCGCGCGCAACCTCGTCGCCGACGCCCTGCAGCGTGTCGCGGCGAGCCATGCCGCCGAGACCACGTCGTCCGTCGTCGAGCTGCCCAGCGACGACATGAAGGGCCGGATCATCGGACGGGAGGGTCGGAACATCCGCACCCTGGAGCATCTGACCGGCGTGGACATCATCATCGACGACACGCCGCAAGCTGTCGTCCTCTCCTCTTTCGACGGCATCCGGCGCGAGATCGCTCGATTGACTCTCGGGAAGCTGATCGAGGACGGCCGGATCCAGCCGGCCCGGATCGAGGAGATGTACTACCAGTCGAAGGCGGAGATCGACGACCACATCCGCCTCGCGGGCGAGCAGGCCGTCTTCGAGGCGAACAGCGGCGACTTCCACCCCGAGCTCGTCAAGATCCTCGGCCGCCTGCACTACCGGACGAGCTACGGCCAGAACGTCCTCAAGCACACGCTCGAGGTCGTCCACCTGGCCGGGATCATGGCCATGGAGCTCGAAGCAGGCGTTCGCACCGCCAAGCGCGCTGCCCTCCTGCACGACCTCGGCAAGGCGCTGACACACGAAGTCGAGGGCTCACACGCGCAGATCTCCGCCGACTACGCGAAGCGCTACGGAGAGACCGAGGCGGTCGTCCACGCAATCGCCGCGCACCACTACGAGGTACAGCCACAGACCGTGGAAGCCGTGCTCGTCGTCGCCGCAGACGCGATCTCCGGTTCACGGCCCGGCGCGCGTGGCGACACGCTCGAGAACTACATCAAGCGGCTCGAGGCGCTCGAGGAGCTCGCACTCCGCAAGGAGGGGGTGGAGAAGGTCTACGCCCTCCAAGCAGGACGCGAGATCCGCGTGATCGTGAAGCCGGGGGAGATCGACGACGACGGCGCCATCCTGCTCTCCCACGAGATCGCACGAGAGATCGAGCAGGAGCTCGAGTATCCCGGGCAGATCAAGGTGACCGTGATCCGCGAGTCGCGGGCCACGGAGCTCGCAAAATAGAAGGCGGGGCGCCGAAGCGCCCCGCCTTCGCTCGCCGCTAGAGCCGAGTCGAGAGCAGCTTCAGGGTTGCGGCCTGCGCTGCCGTGAGGTGACCCTCCGCCTCCGCCTTGTCGACCTCGTTACGGAAGTTCTTCAGGTGCGCCTGTCGGGACTCTTCGTTCGGGGACCGCTCCGCCAGCTCGAGGTGCTTGCAGAGCTTGTCCTCCGTCTTTGCATCGCTCGTGTAGGCCTTCACGAGCTCGCAGAGGCTCCCGTAGGTGACGGTGACTGCGACGGTGTCGCGGTATTCGCTGACGCCACCGTCCTTGTCACGGATCTTGCCGCCGACATTGACCGAACCTGTGTCCGTGGCGGTGCACGACGTGGAAGCTGCCGGGCCGAAGGCGCCGTAACCGGACCCGCAGTCGAACGCGTACTGGAACCCGGCCGCCGTGTCTGCAGCCGAGGGATCCGACGGACTCGTCAGTGACAGCGTGAACGGGAAGCCGGCAGTAGCCGAGTCCGGAGCGTTGAACGTCGCCCTGGGTTCGACGTTGGAGACGTTCACCGTCGCCGTGTCGGTCGCCGAGGTCGAGCCGTCGCTCACCCTGACACCGACCGTGGGTGAGGCGGGACCGTCACCGGCCGAGTACGTGACCGTTTGACCGGCCGTCTCGTAGGTTCCGTTGTTGTCCAGATCCCACGCGTACGTGAGTGCGTCGCCCTCAGGATCGCTTCCCGTAGCCGACAGCGTGACGCTGCCGCCCTCCGCCACCGCATAGGGGCCGCCGGCATCGACGCTCGGAGCCGAATTGATGAAGAACCGAGCGACCAGTGGATCGTGATCGGACAGCTGGTCGAAGTACTCGGAGTTGACGTGCACCGCGTCGAAGACGAACGGCCGGGCGAGCAGGCTGTTCGAGACCACGATGTGGTCGAGTGACTGCGAGTTGCCCTCGAAGACATAGCTGTAGCGCTCCTCCGGCGGAAGCGTCTTCATGAGCGCGGTGAGCACGCCTCCCTCGAGGAGATTCATCGTCTGCGAGAACTCGAAGTCGTTGATGTCACCTTCGACGACCACGCTCGCGTTCGAGTCGATGGCGAGGATCGAGTCGACGAAGTCGTTCACGATCTGCGCCTGCTGGTGCCGCTGCACCTCGGACGAACGGACGGGCGGCTGGAAGCGCCCGAAGAGCGGATGGTCGCCGCCCTTGGAGTTGAAGTGATTCGTGACGACGAAGACCTTCTCTCCGCGGAACACGAACTCGCCGACGAGCGGCTTGCGGCTCGAGTTCCAGGCTGGGTTCGTCGGGTCGATCCGGCCGGGGCTCGCGGAGAGCTCGGGCCCGTCAGGCCCGGCCACAACGGCCGTGGGCGTCGCTCTCGAAGCGGGTCATGCTCGCAGTGGACTCGTCAACGAACTCCACCCAAGCCTCGACGGCCGGAGCACTGCGGGTGCTCGGGCCATCAGCGGCCTCGGCGGACTCCCACCGATGCAGTACGAGCCATTCACCAGTCGTGGTCTTCGCGGTTGTGCATTGAAGCATGCCGGCCTGCTTGTAGGTGAACTCGTGCTGCAGTCGCTCGTCAGCCTGTCGAACGCGGCCTCGTCGGCTCCTTCCTTGAGCCGAAAACGCTTGATCACAAGAATCATCAGCGCGCTCCTAGAAGTCCGCCCAACGTTTTGGGGCCTGAGCCGCCGCGAGGCGCCCGCTCAGCGTAAGTGACGCTCTAACGCTACGCGCCGTGCGGTCGGCTCCTGCGCCGAGTTGTGTCGCGCGCAGACCGCTCGAATCATCTGATAGCTAACTCTCGCCGAGCCGTTTCGGCGTAGAGATCGATGCACAGGTCGCAAATGCGGAGTTCGCCAGGCCCTGGGAGGAGGAGCTGCACCTTCCGGTCGGAGTTCTGAAGCCCCTGGCGGATGCGCGCTGAGAGCTTCCGGACTCAACTTGTGCTCGATCATCTCGATGGCGCGCAGGGCTTGTTCAGACCGCCCTTCGCCTACCGCTCGCTGGCAGAAGCTGCAGTGGCTCATAGCCATACGTCTACTCCTTCGTCGACACAACTCTCCTGCTTGATGTGACCTGCATAACGTCCATGGTTACACCTAAGGCAGTTCGTCTGACCCCGATGCGCGGGGGTCCTCTTGTGGGCTCCAGGTCGGTCGCGGCGAGCGATCCCGGTAACCCTTCGGGAGCGACATAACGATCCAATGCGGCGTCCAAGGGGCTCGTGACGCCCAGACCCCCACGGTTCAGGACGTGGGTGTACTTCATCGTCGTTTTCACGCTCACGTGTCCCAGGAGCTCTTGGATCGTCCGGATGTCGTCATGCGCCCCATCCAGCAGATGCGTTGCGAAGGAGTGTCGGAATTCTTGGTTGTGATCTTCTCAGGATGCCGGATCGCGTCACGGCCATCTTCAGCGCCTTCTGGACCACCGAGTAGTGCAGGTGGTAGCGATGCTCGGCCCCCGTCTGGTTGTCCCGATAGTGACTGCTCGCTGGAAGACCCGGCCACTGCCAGGCCCACTCGCGGTCTGCCGACCGGGTACTTCCGGGCGAGCGCATCCGGCATCGGCACGCGGCCGCGGCCTGAGTCGAGGTCTCGGAGGTGCTGTTCCTTCACCCAGCGGAGATGCGCTTTGAGCGCTTCATGCAGCACCTGGGGGAGCGGCGCGACGCGGTCGTTGCCGCCTTTCCCGCGGCGGACGACGATCTCGCCTCGTCCGAAGTCGATCGTCCTTCACGCGGAGCTCGAGGACCTCGTTCACGCGCAGACCCGAGCCGTACTGGATCTTGCAAACGAGCACCGCAGGAACCTTCGATGTGCGACAGGACGTGCAGCGCCTCCTCCACGGTCAGGACGACCGGACGCGTCGCGGGCCGCTGGGCCCGCACGATCCCTTCGAGGCGTCCGAAGGGCTGCTCAGAAACATCCTTGTAGAGGAACAGGACGGCCGCCAGCGCCTGATTCTGCGTCGCGGCGGACACGCGTCGGTTCTCTGCCAGATCGCTGAGGAACGCGTTGACGTCATCGACGGTCAGCCGGCGGGGATGTCGTCCGCCGTGGAACGCGATGAAGCGGCGGATCCAGCCGATGTACGTCTCGATCGTCCGTGGACTGAGGTGTCTCGTCCGCATGACCTGCAGGACGCGGTCGTACAACCTCGGGTGGTCGCGGTCTACGAACAGACCGAGCGCGGGACGTCGGGCGGCGAGGGTCATGAGCGACGGCGCCGCGGGGAACTTCGGCGAACGAACCGTACTGCGCGGTAGGGACAGCTACGCGCGGCGCATGCGCCGGGCCCCCAGCGCGCCGACGGCGGCGAGAGCGAAGACAGCGATAACGAACGGTGCGCGGCTCGGCCGCTCGCGCTTCTGTGCCGCGGGACGAACGTCTTCGATCGCTGCGACGTCGGCGATGAGGTTCGGCGACGTGCGCTCACGCGGTCGCTCTGTCCGGGCGAGATCGAGACGGCGACCTTCGCCGGCTCCACCGGACGCTTCACGACGACGAGCGCGCTCGCCACCGGACGCTCCACGTTCGACGCGAGCACACGGCGTCCGTTCGCGATGTTCACGACGCGTTTCGCTCCGGTGACGGAGACGGCGCGGTCGCTCGGCTTGTTCAGGACGTTGCCCCGGACAACGAACGTCGTGGAGCCGCCGCCGTCGAGGTTGATCGCGTCGACCGCACCGAGCTTGAGCATCATCCGTGCCGCTTCGGGGATGGTCATGCCGGCGCTATGTCCGTGCTGGCGACCGTCGACGGTGACGAGGAGCGTGTCGCCCTTCTTGGTCCAGCCGACGATCGTCCGGGGGTGCTGCGCCTGGACGAACGCGGTCGACGCGTTGTCGTACGCCGGTTTGCCGTTGCGGACGAGGATGGGCGTCCCGCCGATGCTCTCGAGCGCGTCGGGCGTCGTCCGGAGGCGGATCTCGAACGTCCGGTCGATGCCGCCGTTCTTCGAGCGGTGCGGGAGCGTCCGTAGCGCCTCGGCCCCCTTGCCGGTGCCCGACAGGACGAGCCGTCCGTCGTTGATCTTCGTGTTGCCTCCGAGGAAGAGCTTCTCGATCCGGACCTTCGTCGGGCGGCCGAGTTTCTGATGGGCATCCACGACCGACACGACGACTCCGTCCGGGGTGATCGGTCTTCGTCGACCGGGCGAACGCGCGTGAGTACAGGACGATCCCGTCCTTCTTCGTGCGCTTGACGTTGACGCCGTCGAAGCTGACCGACTTCGCATCGCTGGTGATGAACCGTCCGTGCCAGGTGATGGGCCCCGCAGTCGCCCGGCCGTCCGGGCCGATGACGAATTGGTAGTGCGGCGCGCTCGGTGAGCGCAGGAGCTCACCCTTGTGGACGAGGGCTCCGAGCAGCCCCTCGGAACCCTTCCAGAAGTCGCCGTTCACTCCGACGAGGCACTTCGTCCGCTTGCAGATCTCGCTCGTGGTCTCGTTGCGCCCGTGCAGGAACCGGTTGGCCGGGACGCTGCGCAGGATGTACGGCGCGTCTTTCCCGACCCTCGCCACATGGACGGCTTCGTTCGGGGTGAACCGCTGGAAGACCTTCGTGGACGACCCCCGGGGCGATCTTCTCGGCCCGCAGCGTCCGGTACCCGGCGATGGACGTCGCGGCGGAGGCGATCGCCGGCGTCGCGAAGGAGGAGCGCTGCGATGACCGCAGCACCGGCGCGCGCGCCTAAGCGCGGAAGGAAGCGGATCGTCTCACCCATCCCGTTCAGCGAGCACAACGCTACAGGCGGTCTGAACGTTCGGTGGAGGCTTCGTGAACGCCCAGGTCGCACCGAAGGTCCCGCGGACGGGATCGGGCCTCTTCGCGGCGAGCGAGGGCTACGTCGTGCGGCCGAGCGTGTTCAGGCGAAACAGGAAGCGCGTGAAGAGCACGACGACGGCGAGCGCGAGAGCCAGGAGCATGCCATCGCTCCCACGGTGGGCGGACGCCGCGTTCGCCCCCAGCACGGGCAGCTGGTTCCCGCCCGGCAGGTTGCGGATCATCGCGGCGTCGACCGGCAACGCCGTCGCCGTCGTGGCCCTCCGCGACCTCGGTCGTCGTCGGATCCGGAGCCGGCACGCGA
>CAVWHA010000012.1:0-457613 GCA_963754715.1 uncultured Actinomycetes bacterium
GACTTATCCCGAGGCGGGCCCTACAGTCCGGGTAGCCGATAGTACTTTCGTACTTTGGTCACATACGTGGGCCGCTTAGATCCGCCAGTTGAACTTGGGCACTTGGACTGGCGGGGAGCGTGTAGTGCAACCGACCGTTCCGTCACAGGACTGTGTCGGTTGTCGCTTATTCCGTGCAGAAGAGGGCACCTTCTGATGACCAGACAGCAAACGCGAGGCTGGTAGAGATTAGGATGGCTGCTATGCGCAAGTACACTATCCGGCTGCTAGCTCTCGCTACGTCGCTCGGAACTCTGTGGACGCTTGCGTTCGCCGGAGGGGCTTCCTTCCGCGGTTGGTAGCCGGCGCATGCTAGGATCGGCGTCCTAAACCCCGGATGGGCAGCGGGGCGCCGGTTTGAACACGCAACTTCGTCTCTACATCGTCACAACCGTAGCCGCTGCGAGCCTAATGCTCGCGGCGGCTATCGTCATTTGGCCCGTGCGCCCGGAGATTGGTGGCGTCCAAGGCATCATCTTTTGGACGGCGCTGACATTCGTGGCGAGCGTCCTTCCCGTGACGCTCCCCAAGGGCCTGATCGTGTCCGTCGCCTTCGCACCGCTGGTCGCGGCGATGTTCCTTGGAGGGCCGACGGCGATGGCGCTCGTGGCCATCGCCGGAACATTCGATCTCCGTGAGTTGCGCGGCCGGGTTCCGTGGTACGGGATGCTCAACGACCGCGCCTGCTTCGTAATCGCGGCCGTTTCATCCGGAGCGATCCTGGAAGTCCTGACCGCCGCGCTGGAAGTGGACCTGTCATCGGTCGAGGGCTCGATCGTGGGGTTCGTCGCACTCCTGATCGCAGCCGCATGGTATTTCGCGGTCAACACGTTGCTGTCCATCACGGTTGTGCACCTGCGAGACGGTGTCCCGTTCAGGGAAGTCTTGGCGGCCGACATTCGCGGGCATCCTCCTGAGCCTGTCTGCGCTGGCGCCGCTCGGATGGCTTATGGCTCAGGTCTTCCAACTTCCGAACGGCGTCGGTTGGTGGGCGACGCCGCTCTTCGTCGTTCCCCTGTTTACGACGCGACTGGCGTACGCGAGGTACGTGGAGACCCGGGAGCTGTTCGAGCAGACGATCGAGGCGCTCTCGAAGGCGGTCGACGCGCGCGACGTCTACACGCGCAACCACTCGAGCCGGGTGAGCTACATCGCCGAGGCGATGTCGCGCGTGATGAAGGTGCCCGAGTCCGAGATCGAGAAGATCAAGTGGGCGGGGCTGCTGCACGACATCGGCAAGATCGGCATCCGCGACAACGTCCTGCTGAAGGAGGGTCCGCTCGACCGGAACGAGCGCATCCTCATGAACCAGCATCCGACCATCGGCGCGGAGATCGTGGCGCCGGCGACGCAGCTCGCCGCGGAGGCGCCGCTCATCAAGGCGCACCACGAGTGGTTCAACGGGTCGGGCTATCCCGATGGCGTGGAGGCCCTCGACATCCCGCGCGGCGCCCGGATCCTCACCATCGCCGATGCGTACGAGGCCATGACCAGCTCGCGCCCGTACCGCAAGACCCCGCTGACCCACGAGGTGGCGATCGACCAGCTCGAGAAGTTCGCAGGCATCCAGTTCGACCCGGAGATCGTGCCCATCCTGGTCAACCTCGACCGCACCATCCTCGACCGGCCGCCGGATCGCCCGGACGAGCTGCCGACGATGCTGCACCAGGGAGACCTCCAGGACGCGGCGGCGAAGGCGGCCGGGGCATCGCCGCATCCGCATCGGCATCGTCGCAGCAGGAGCCCACAACGAGGCCCGCCCTGGCCTCGGACGATGTTTCTTAGCGCCATCGTCCTGGCGCTGATCGTCGGCGCCCTGGCCGGTGGCGGCCTGCCCCGCCTGGCGGAGCTGAAGCTGAAGTGGAGCGTCCTGCTCTTCGTCGCGCTGGCGCTGCGGCTGGCGGTCGGCATCACGCGCGAGACGGAGTTCGCCTCGCTGGTCCCGGTCGGCGCGGCCTACGTCGCGGCCTACGGCCTCATCTTCGCCTGGCTCTGGTTCAACTGGCGCGTGCCGGGACTCCAGGTCGCGTCGGTCGGCATCGGCGCCAACCTGCTGGCGGTCCTCCTCAACGGCGGGCAGATGCCGATCTGGTCGGCCGCCTTCTTCTCGGCCGGCTTCACGCAGGCGGACCTCGCCAACGACCCGTTCCACTTCCTCCTGCGGACCGATTCGGTCGCCGAGTTCGTCGCCTCCGGCGGCCTGTGGGGCGACGTCATTCCGCTGCCGATCCCGATCATCAGGGACGTGGTCAGCATCGGCGACCTGCTGCTGGCGCTCGGGATCTTCTGGGCCATCGTGTACTCGATGACCCGCGCCGAGGCGCCCTCGCGCGGCACGCTGATGCTGGGCCAGGCGAACGCGGGGGCTCCGACCGCCGGCTCGTTCCAGGCCGGCCTTGCCTACGCCGATGCCTCCGCCATCCCCGCCGAACGAGCCGCGGGAGCGGCCGGCGCCGCGCGGGTCGCGGCCAGTCGCCGTACCTGCTGCTCGTCCGCAACCGCAACTTCTCGCTGCTGTGGGTCGGCCAGCTCATCTCGCTGCTCGGCGACCGGATCCACGTCATCGCGCTGGGCGCCCTGGTCGCCACGCGCGGCAGCCCGCTGGAGGTGGGCCTGGTCTTCGCCGCGACGGCCGTGCCGAGCGTGGTGCTGGGACCGATGGCCGGCGTCCTGGTGGACCGCTGGGACCGCCGCCGCACGATGATCGCGTGCGATGTCGTGCGCGGGCTGCTCGTCCTGGCGGTGCCGTTCGCATTCGAGATCCACATCGGCCTCGTGTACCTGATGGCATTCCTGATTTCGACCGTGACGCTCCTGTTCCGTCCGGCCAAGACGGCGGTGGTCCCGGCCATCGTGAAGGAGCGGGACCTGGTGGCGGCGAACTCCGCGATGGCGGTGCCGGAGACCGCCGCGGACCTGATCGGCTACCCGGTCGCGGGCCTGATCGTGACCGCCCTGTCGGCCGTCATCGGTGCCGCATTCGCGCTCGATGCGGTGACGTACGTGCTCTCCGCCGTCCTCATCTGGAGCATGGTCGTGCCGCGCCAGGTCGAGGAGGCGCAGGAGCCGATGTCCGATCGGATCGGTCTGGCGGGAGATGCGCGAGGGATTCGCGTTCCTCTGGAACGAGCGAGCGCTTCGCTCGAACACGCTTCTGTCGACGATGGCGCAGGTGGCCGTGGGCGCCGAGATCGTCGTCAGCCTGCTGTACGCCAAGGACGTGGTCGACCGCGGCAGCCCTGAGCTTCGAGCAGCTCTACGCCATGCTGCTCACCGCGATCGCGGTGGGGAGCGTCCTCGCCGGGATCTTCGTGGGGGCCATCGGCGAGCGGTGGCCGAAGGGTCCGGTGGTGATCGCCGGGTTCATCGGCATGGGCCTGTCGCTGATCGCCGCCGCCCTGGTGACGAATCCGGTCCTGGCGATCATCGCCTTCTTCTTCACGGGCGCGGCGAACATGCTCTTCATCATCCCCACCATCACGCTCTTCCAGCAGCGGACGCCGCAGCGCCTGATGGGCCGCGTCGTGTCGAGCCGGCAGGCGCTGGTCTTCGGGTCGATCGCCGCATCGATGGGCCTCTCCGGCTACCTCGCCGGGATCCTCGGCCCCGCGGTGGTGCTCGGCGTGAGCGGCGCCATCTGCGCGGCCGCCGGGCTCATCGGCATCGCCGTGCCGTCCATGCGCACGGCCCGATGACCATGCCCCGGACCGATGGGGCGATCTGCTACCCTTCGCGCGCCGTGGGACTGATTCTCGACCTGGCGGTCGTGATCCTCGGCCTGCTGGTCATCGGTTCGCTGGCACTCCTGGCCTGGACGCTCGCCGTGAGCTCCGTTCGGTCGGTGAGGGATGGGCGAGCATGGGTGGCGGCCTCGCGCCGATCCATCACCGATGCGGAGGCTCGCCTTCGATCCAGCGCGGCCGAAGCCACGGCGACGCTCTCCGACCTCGCGACCCGGACGACACCATCACGACCCGAACCTGGACCTGGAGACCGATTCGACGAATGACGAGCCAGAAGACGAGCACCGAGCCCCCCGGCTATCGCGGCGCGCTTCCCTCGCGCGAGGATCGGCTGGCTCGGCCGTGGATCCTCCTCGTCATCGGCATCTTCGTCCTGGTGATCGTGCTCTCGATCCTCGGCATCCCGTCGCGCTTCATCCCTGAGCCGACGCCCGTGCCGCTCCCCTCGATGCCCGGTGAGCTCCGCATCAGCCTCGCCGTCCGCATCGGCTTCTGCGTCCGAGTCGGCATCGGCGTCAGCCGAGGCCTCCGACGTCGGCATCGGCCTCGCCTTCGGCGTCGGCTTCTCCATAACGCCGAATGGGCGAGCTGACGGATCAGCTGCGGTCCTTCCTCGGCGAGCGGCGTTACGCGGTGCTCGCCACCCACGATCCGGACGGCGGCATCCGCCTCGCGCCGATCTGGTACCTGTTCGAGGACGACCGCTTCTACTTCGCGACGCCGTCCGGGAGCCGGAAGGTGAGGAACGTCGAGCGGAGCGTCTCGGCCTCGGTCGTGGTCGACGCGCGCGAGCCGGGGCGGGAGCGCTGGGTCTCCGCGTCCGGCCCGGTCGAGATCCTGCGCGACAGCGAGGCCCAGTCGATCAACGCCCGCCTCTGGCGCCGGTACCTCGCGCCGGAAGCGCTCGACGGCCCGATCGAAGCCGCGCTTCGCGCGTCGGACGACGTCACGCTTCGCCTGACGCCGACGGCCTGGCAATCGTGGACCGCGCCGATCATGGACTCGCCGGAGCGGTCGTTCCTGGCGGTCGACGCCTAGAATCGAGCCCGCTGTACGGATTCCGGACGCACCGCCTATACTGTCGTGGCGCTGCAATCGAGCGGGGGCCCTGCGGGGGGAAGCGCACATAATCCGCCACCGAGCCATCCGGCTTTCCGCCATGCGGAAGGATCAACCATTGGCCGAATCCCAGCGATCCGTGCTCGTCGTCGATGACGAGGCCGAGATCCGTTCACTGCTGACCGACTTCCTCAAGGATGCCGGCTACAAGGTGCGCACCGCCAAGACCGCCGCCGAGGCCGTGGCCGAGGTCGCGAAGGACCTGCCCGACCTGGTGATGATGGACGTCAAGCTGCCCGACCAGGACGGCATCGCGCTCCTCCGCCAGCTGAAGCGGGAGCACAGCGAGCTCGAGGTCATCGTCATGACCGCCTTCAGCGGCTCGTCGACCGCCATCAAGGCCATGGAGCACGGCGCCTACGACTACGTCACCAAGCCATTCGAGCTCGACGACCTGGCCGCCACCCTGCGCCGCGTGTTCGAGCACGCCGACATGAGCTCCGAGGTCAGCGCCCTGCGCCTGGAGCTCGGCAAGAGCGCCGCGGAGCGCGAGCGGATCGTCGGCTCGTCGAAGCCGATGCTCGAGGTCTACAAGCTCATCGGCAAGGTGGCCGAATTCGACCTCGAGGCTTGGGAACGGACGATCGACGAGCTCGAGCGCCGCAGTCCCGAGCGACTGGCCCTGATCCACTTCGGCATCGTCGACGACGCCGTGGCACACCTGAAGGGCTCCGTGCCCGCCTCCATGCGTGGACCGACTGGGTTCGTGGCGGCGCCACGGAGGAACAATTCCTCGCGCGAGCCGAGGCCGAACGGGGCTCCATCAGCAGCCATGCGGACATCGGCGAGAAGGCGATGCCGCTCTGGCAGTGCTTCGCGGGGATCCGGCGCTACGTCGAGAAGAGTGCTGCGTAGCCGGCTTCAGGCCGGCGCGCCCGCCAGGACCATCGCCTCGCGGTAAGCGCGCACGTAGTCGCCGACCATCCGCTCCGGCGAGAACTGCTCTTCGACGTAGCGGCGGCACTCGAGCGGGTCCAGGGCGTCGGCCGCCGCGAGCGCGTCGGGCATCTCGCGGTAGCTCTCGACGATGATCCCGGTGCGGCCGTTGTCGATCACCTCCGGGACTGCGCCGCGGTTCGTGGCGATCACGGGCGTCCCGCACGCCATCGCCTCGATCATGACGAGGCCGAACGGCTCCTCCCACGCGATCGGGAAGAGCGTCGCGCGGGCGTCCTGGAGCAGCTCGACCTTCGTGGCCGTGCGAGACCTCGCCGAGGTACTCGATCCCGTTGCCGAGATGCGGCTCGACGAACTCGGCGAAGTACTGCTCCTCCTTCGGCTCCTGCTTCTTGCCCGCGATCTTGAGCGGAAGGCCGGCCTCGATGGCGACGGCGATCGCCCGGTGGCAGCCCTTGTCGGGGCTCATCCGGCCGAGGAAGAGCAGGTACTCGCCTTGATGCGGCTTGCAGGGATAGACCGACAGGTCGAGCGCGTTCGGGCAGTTCGCGAGCCACGGGAGGTCGGGCTTCGGCTTCCGCTGGTTGAGCGAGATCGAGATCAGCTGGAGGCTCGGGACGAGCCCGTACAGCGCCTCGTACATCTCACCCGGCTCGGCGGTGAGCGGGCCGTGGACCGTGTGGACGACGGGTGTGTCGACGAGGCCGCCCATGACGATCCCCGTCATCCCCGTGTGCTCGTGGATGACGTCGAAGTCCTCGGCGTGGGTGTAACAGGGCAGCGAATGGAGGAGCTCGAAGTACGAGCGGCCGATCCACTCGCTCGGCGCCGTCTCGAAGACAGCCGAGAGCTTCGCCTTCGTTCGCGAGTCGCCGGACGCGAAGAGTGTGACGTCGTGGCCCGCATCCACCAGGCCGTCGGCGAGCAGCGCGACGATCCACTCGATGCCGCCGTAGCCGCTAGGAGGCACCGGGAACCACGCGGGACTGACGACCGCGACCCTGAGCGGCTGCTCGCTCATCCCGGCGTCACCCGGACGCGACCGTCGTCGAGCCGCACTTCCCAGAGCCGGTCGAATGCCCTCACACTCGACAGTCTGAGGGATCCGGCCCAGGCAGGGAGCTCCGGCGGGGCAATCGTCTCGAGCGTGCTCTGCCGGCGGTCCGGGTGGAGCCCGAGCAGGAGTTGAAGCAGGAGCACCGGCGTTCCGGCGGCCCAGGCCTGGGGCCGGGCTGCGGTCGGGTAGGCAATCGGAAAGCGCGTCTCGGTCCTCGGCATCCCCGCAAAGACCTCCGGGAGCTGGTACTCGAAGTGCCGCGAAGCCGTCAGCATCTGGCGAACGATTCGATGCGCCTCCGGCCAGCGGCCGTACCTCGCGAGCCCCCAGGCGACAGGCGAGTTGTCATGGGGCCAGACGGTGCCGTTGTGGTACGCGAGCGGGTTGTAGCCCCGGTCGAGCGTCGACATCGTGCGGATCCCCCAACCCGACCAGAGCGCGTCGCCCATCAACGCGTCCACGACCGCGTCGACCCGTTCGGCGGGGACGATTCCGCTCCAGAGCAGGTGTCCCACGTTGGAGCAGAGCGAGTCCACCTGGCGCTTCTCGCCGTCCAGCGCGAGGACGTAGTAACCGCCGCGCTCGTCCGTCCAGAAGGCCTCGTTGAAGCGGTCCCGCAGCTCCGCCGCCTCCCGGTCGAGCCGGTCGGCGAGCTCCCGGTCCCGCCAGACCTCACGGGCGAGCTCGGCCGTCCGCCGCTTTGCGTCGTAGACGTAGCCCTGGACCTCTGCGGGTGCGATCGGCGGCTCGGCGATGCTGCCGTCGGTGAAGCGCTGCGAGTCGTGTGAGTCCTTCCAGGACTGGTTGTCGAGCCCTCGCCGGCTGCGCTTCAGGTACTCGACGAAACCGTCGCCGTCGAGGTCGCCGCGCTTGTCGATCCACTCGAGCGCGTTCAGCGCGGGCTCCTTGAGCTTCTCGACGAGCGCTGCGTCATCCGTCCAGCGCCAGACCTCCGACAGCAGGATGAGGTAGAGCGGCGTCGCGTCGACCGTCCCGTAATAGGTGCCGTGCCAGGCGCGCGCGGCCTTGCCGCGGCGGACCTCGTGGACGATCTTGCCGGGCTCCGCGTCGCGCGTCGGGTCGTCGACGGTGGACTGAAGCTCGGCGAGCGTCTCGAGCGCGGTCACCGCGAGCTCGGGCCCGAAGAGCAGAGTCTGAAGGCACGTGATCAAGCGTGTCGCGGCCGAACACGGTCATGAACCACGGCATCCCCGCGGCCGGCAGCTTCCCGACGTCGTTCTCGCGCCCGTGCATCCGCAGTGAGGCGAGGTCGGAGACGGAGCGGCCGAAGCTGTGCGCCAGATCGTCCCAGGTCGCGCGCAGCTGTGGAACGCGGAGCTGCCAGGCGGCGAGCGACTCGCGAACCCGCGCGAGCTCGTCCCCGAAGCGGCGCTCGGCCACCCGCGGGACGACCTGCTGGCCGTCCGGCAGCGGGACGATGTCGAGCCGGAGGTCCCAGCGCTCTCGCGGCTCCAGCTCGATCCGGAACCTGGCGTGCATCCCGTCCACCTCGCCGAGCCGCGACATGATCACCTGCGTCTGCGCCGGGACGCCGGTCTCGTCGGCGAGGAGGAACTGGTTGTTCTCGGAGTCGTAGCGAGCCTCGACGAGCGGCGGAAGGGGCTCCGCCTGCTCCGGGTTGCCGAGGGCGAAGTCGTAGTCCTTGACCGCGAAGATGTCGGCGAAGTCGCAGCCGACCTCGATCGCGAGCTCGAACGAGACGGGGCCCATCCCCTGGTTCTGGACGACGATGCGGTCCTGCATCGCCTCTCCGACGAAGCGCTCGCGGATGATCGAGACCACGTCCGGCTCCAGACCTTCGGACGGTGGATTCCGCAGGTAGAACGCGGCGGAGAAGTAGTCGACCTTGTCCGAGGTGAGGAGCAGCGGCCGCTTCCCGTCGATCGTCAGCTTCAGGGTCGAGAGGAAGCGTGTGTCCTCGGCGAACAGCCCGCTCGTCGGCCAGGTCCCGACGTCGCCGACGTCGTCACAGATGCAGAAGGTCGAGCCCTCGAGGATCGTGATCGCCACGGGCTACGAGTCTCGGAGGATCCTGGAGGGGCTGCTCTGCGCGAGCGCCTTCACGACGAGCTCGTCCACATTGACGTGCTGTGGCCGTGTGACCGCGAAGACGACGCAGCCGGCGATGTCGTCGGGGGTCAGTGGCTCGACGTTCTCGTAGACCTCTCTGGCTTTCTCGGCGTCCCCGCGGAAGCGGACGAGCGAGAAGTCGGTCTCGACGAGGCCAGGGTCGACCAGAGTGATCCGGATCGGCCGGCCCAGGAGGTCTTCGCGCAGGGCGTACGTGAAGCCGCGCACGGCGAACTTGGAGGCGACGTAGAGCGCCGCCTTCTCGTAGGCCTGGCGCCCCGCTATCGACCCGAGGTTGACGATGTGCCCGCCGTCGCCCAGGTGCGGAAGGCAAAGCCGGGTCATGCGGACGAGCCCCTGGACGTTCGTCTCGATCAGCGCCGCCTCGTCCTCCTCGGTGCTCTCGTCGAAGAGATCCCGTCCCAGGGCGAGGCCCGCGTTGTTCACGAGGATGTCGAGGCCGTCGAGCCTGTGCGTCGCGCTGGCGACGAAGCTCGCCGAGCTGTCCGGATCGGTGACGTCCAACTCGAGAGCGACGAAGCCCTCGCCGAGCTGGGCAAGGCGGTCGAGACGCCGGGCTCCGACTGCGACCTGGGCGCCCTCGGCGGCGAGGGCGCGCGCCGTGGCGGCGCCGATCCCGCTCGAGGCGCCGGTGACGATCGCTCTCTTGCCTTCCAGCGCCCCCACGGGCGCGGAGCTTACGTATTTGAGACGATGCCCTGAGCCCACCGCCGTCGGCATCAAGGAGGCCAGGATGTTCGCGCGAGTAGCCCGCTACCGGATCCCGGAGGACAAGCTGGAGGAGGGGATCGAGGCGTTTCGCGTCGCTGCCGGGGAGCTCAGTCAGCTCGAGGGCACAACCGGCGGCTACCTCCTCGTCGACCGGGACAACTGCACGGCGATCACGGTCACCTACTGGGAAAACCGGGTGGCGATGGAGTCGAGCGAGGTTCGCGCGAGCCGCCTTCGCTCGGCGGCGATCTCAGAGGTGGGCGGGGAGATCCAGGCCGTCGACCGGTGCGAGGTCGCGCTCGACTTCAGCGAGATCGCTCGGGTCTAAGAGCTTCGGACCAAAGAAATAGCCCCGGACTGGATCTGCGGCCAATCCGCCGGGGCTGACGAAGGTTTCGGCGTGGGCAGGCCACCGCTCGACCACCAATCGAGGGATTTCCCCTCTCTCTTCGCTGCGCCGATGGACGAGTAACCACCAAGCAGCTATTCCAACGTTTCAGTCCTCCGGCCCTGGGTACTCGGGCACGGGCTGCGGCAACAGCCCCTACGGAAAGGACTTATGAACAAGCCACTGATCGCCGCAGCGCTCGCCGCTTTCCTACTCGCTGCAGGCGGCTCGAACGCAGTAACACGTCCAGCCGTCCAGCCGGGGCAGTCCTGGAACGCGGCTTGTCTAGCCGCCTCCCCGGGGGACGTCATCCCCGTGGCTCCGGGCAGGCACTCATCCCAGTCGATCTCCTGCACCAAAGCGGCCCCAGGAGTCACCTTCCAGGCTGCAGCCGGGGTCGTCGTCGGAACCACCGGTGCGTCCGAGAACTGTCTCTCGGTCAGCGGGACCTACATCACGGTCGCCGGCGCCGCGACGCCCTACTACGGCACGAACCGCCAGTGCGGTGTCGCAATTGGACGTGGAAGCAACCACGTCACGTTCAAGGACGTGGACGCCGGCCACTTCTGGATCGCCGGCGACGACGCCTCCATCATCGGGGGCGACTACGGGCCGACGCTCGACAAGGTGTCGAAGTTCAGCGAGCGCACCTGCGCCGCCACGAACTTCACCTGCATGCCCAAGCGCCCTCTGATCGACGGCGCGTACATCCACGATCACCGCCGCGGCACGCAGCACATGGAGTGCCTCGCGTTCTACGGGGGCACCGACGCCACCATCCGGAACACGCGCTTCCACAACTGCTCCGTGTTCCACATCTTCATCTCGGCCAGCCAGTCGGCTGACTTCCGGAACATCCTGATCGAGGGCAACCGCTTCTCCTGCGCCGAGCAGGCGGTCTCGAACGCCGTGAAGTTCTCCGACCACAGCTTCCGCTACTCGAACGCCGTCATGCGGAACAACCAGTTCGACTGCCAGGAGACGTACGTCGCCTCCACGACAGCGAGCCAGCTCAGCTACCAGGGCAACACCGGTGGAGGGCTGCACATGATGAACGGCGGCCCGAAGCCCACCGGAACGTATGCCCAGGGCCAGACCGTGGTCACGGTTGGAGCCGCGACGCAGTCGCCGCCGCCGCCTCCTCCGCCGCCGCCTCCTCCGCCGCCTCCGAGCAACGCCGCGCCGACCGCGTGCTTCACTCGAACGCCGGCCCCGAGTCGGGCAGGCCAGTCGGTCACGTTCACTGCCTCATGCTCGACTGACCCGGATGGAGACACCCTCACGTACGTCTGGGACATTTCACCCGCCGGTGACGGCGTGTTCGAGCGCGCAGGGAAGACGGTGTCCTACGCCTACTCGAGCGCAGGGAACAAGACCGCCCGGCTGCGCGTCAATGACGGACACGGAAACGTCGTGCTCGCGTCACAGACGTTCGCCGTCAACGCCTAGGAGCGAAGTTCAGAGCCCGGCACCGCCCGCAATTGGGCGGTGCCGGGGTCGAACCATCTAGCCAGCCGCGACCAGCGTCTTCTCGCCTTCCGGCAAGTGAACCGGGTGACCGCTGAGGACGACCTTCAGCGCGTTCGTGCTCGCGGCGTCGGCGAACGTGTCGTACGCCTCCGTCATCTCGTCAAGCTCGAAGCGGTGGGTCGCGAACGGCGTCGGATCGAGCCGGCCGCTGGCGATCAGCCGCAGCAGCTTGGGAGTCGTGGACGTGTCGACGAGGCCGGTCGTGATCGTCACACCACGGATCCACAGCCGCTCGAGATGCAGGGTTGCCGGATGTCCGTGGACGCCGACGTTGGCGACACGGCCGCCCGGCCGGATCAGCTCCGTGCAGAGCTCGAACGTCGCGGGAACGCCGACTGCCTCGATGGCCACGTCGGCTCCCAGGCCGTCGGTCAGATCCATGACCGCGGCAACGGCATCGACCTGCGCGTTGTTGATCGTCACGTCCGCGCCGAACTTCTTCGCCTGCTCGAGGCGGGCATCGGCGATGTCGAGCACGACGATCTGTCCGGGCGTGTAGAGCCTCGCGGTCATTGCCGCCGCGAGCCCGATCGGGCCCGCCCCGACGATCGCCACGGTGTCTCCCGGCTCGATTCGGCCGGCAAGGACGCCGACCTCGAAGGACGTGGGAAGGATGTCCGCGAGGAAGATGACCTGTTCGTCTGTCAGCTCCTCCGGGATCTTGTGAACGGATGTATCGGCAAACGGCACCCGCGCGTACTCCGCCTGCAGGCCGTCGATGAGATGGCCGAAGATCCATCCGCCGCCGCCCGTGCAGAGGCCGTACCGCGCTTCCTTGCAGAAGCGGCAGCGACCGCATGAGGTGATGCAGGAGACCAGCACCCGGTCTCCGGGCTCGATTGTGGAGACGGAGCTTCCGACCTCGACGACGGTTCCCACCGCCTCGTGACCCAGGATCCGACCCGGCTCTACAGCCGGAACGTCGCCCTTGAGGATGTGCAGGTCGGTGCCGCAGATGGTCGAGGTGTCGATCCGGACGATTGCGTCCGTCGACTCCTGGATCGTGGGGTCGGGCATGGTCTCCCAGTCACGCTGGCCGGGTCCGTGGTAGACGAGCGCCTTCATAGCTCCTCCTTCTTCCGCCTAGACGAGGCCGGGCGGATGGAATACGCGAAGGGCGTGGTGCGGATCTCGCTGCTCGAGATCCGCGCGCATGTCCGTCAGGAGCTGGACGAGTTCGGGATTGCTCCCTAGATCGGACCACAGCGGTGAGACAACGCAGTGATCGTCGGCCCAGAAGCAACACGTGTCGCCCGGACACACCTTCCTACGCCCAGCGGCGTATTCGAGTTGGCAGATCGGTTGTTCCATGGCCTCAGCGTCGCTTGCCGAAGCCGAGCCGCCATCCGTGACGGCTCGGCTCTTGGTTGCGGCCTTCTACCGAGCTGGGACGTCGCGGGCCACGCGACTACGATTCTCCGTGGTGCAGACCGGTCAGGATCGGTTACGGGCTGTCCTGGACGCCGCGATCGCCGTCTCATCCGAGCTCTCGCTCGACGCCGTGCTGCAGCGAGTTGTGGAGTCGGCGGCGGCGCTCACGGGGGCCCAGTACGCGGCTCTCGGCGTCATCGACCCGACCCGCCGCGAGCTCGAGCAGTTCGTCGTCACCGGCTTGGACGAGGAGGCGAGGAATGCGATCGGCGAGCTTCCGCGCGGACGGGGCATCCTTGGGGTCCTGATTCGTGACGCGACGCCACTCCGGCTGAGTCCCATCGCGGAGCACGGAGAGTCGGTCGGCTTTCCGCCGAACCACCCTCCGATGGAGACGTTTCTCGGCGTGCCCATCCTCCTGCGCGGCGTCGCGTACGGAAACCTCTATTTGACCGAGAAGGCGGACGGGGCGGAGTTCACTGACGAGGACCAGGAGATCGTCCAGCTGCTTGCGGCACAGGCGGCCGTCGCGATCGAGAACGCCCGCCTGTACGAGTCGGCGACGCGGTGGCTCGATCAGCTTCAGTCTCTGAGCGAAGTCGGGAACGCCCTCTCGAAGGAAATCGACCTCCCCACGCTGCTGCAGCTCGTGGTCACGCGATTGCGAGAGCTGATCGACGCACGGCTCGTGTTCACGGCCATCCCTCAGGCGGACGGGCATGCGGTGATCGAGACCGCCGCTGGAGAGGACGCCGGGCGGTACCTCGGCATGACCCTGGATCACGGACGCTCGAAGACGGCGCGTGTGCTCGAACGACGACGCAGCGAGCGCGTCGATTCGCTGATCGACGATCCCGAGGTCGACCAGGCGGCAGCCCGGAGGATGGGAGCACAGACCGGGCTCTGGGTTCCGCTGCTCGTCGGGGACCGCGCCATCGGCGTCATCGTGGCCCAGGACAGGCAGGGCGGCGATCCGCGCTTCACGGACGAGGACCTGCGGATCGCGGAGGCATTCGCGGAGCGGGCGTCGGTTGCCATCGAGCTGTCCGAACGCGTGGCGAGAGACGCTCTGCGGCGGGTCGTCGGCGGGCAGGAGCTGGAGCGCAAGCGGCTCGCACGCGAGCTCCACGACGAGACAGGACAGGCGTTGACGTCGATCCTGCTGGGCCTCAAGCAGATCGAGGACGCACAGAGCGACGAGGAGAGGCGGCAGTCCGTCCTGGCGCTTCGTGAGCAGGTCGTCACGACCTTGCACGATGTCCGGCGCCTCGCCGTCGAGCTCCGGCCCAAGGCGCTCGACGACTTCGGCCTCGTCGCGGCACTCGAGCGCCTTGCCGAGACCTTCGCGGAACAGACCGGCCTCGCCGTCCACGTCGAGGCGGGGTTGGGCGACGCCCGACTCACGGGAGAGGTCGAGACTGCGCTCTACCGGATCATCCAGGAGGCGCTGACGAACGTGATCAAGCACGCGAACGCCACGACCGTGAGCGTCGTCCTCACGAGAACGCCTGACAGGGTTGCCGTTGTGGTGGAAGACGACGGACGCGGATTCGACCCGGCGCAGAGTGACCACGACGGGCTCGGATTGCTCGGAATGAGAGAGCGGATCTCACTCGTCGGCGGCCGGCTCACCGTCGAGTCGAACGACGAGCAAGGAACGACCGTGGCGGTCGAGGTGCCCGTTCCATGATCCGCATCCTCATCGTCGACGATCACGCAGTCGTCCGCTCCGGCCTTAGGCTGCTGCTCGAAAGGCACGACGACATCGAGGTGGTCGCAGAGGCCGGGGATGCGCGCACGGCGATCTTCGAAGCAAGGACACACAAGCCCGACGTCGTCCTCATGGATGTCGTCATGCCGACCGGAAGCGGGATCGACGCGACGCCGGACGTGCTCAAGGAATCGCCCGACGCGAAGGTGCTGATCCTTTCGATGCAGGACGATCCCGCCTACGTCAGACAGGCCTTCGCGGCCGGGGCCAGTGGCTACGTCCTCAAGGAGGCGGCAGACGCCGAGGTGGTCTCGGCGATCCGAGAGGTCGCGGGCGGCCAGCGGTACGTCCATCCTGCGCTCGGCGCCCGGCTGGTTGCCGCCGAGGCGGACGAGCAGGCGCGCGTCGAGGACGATCCCCTCTCCGAGCGCGAACACGAGGTGTTGCGCCTCCTGGCCCTTGGCCACACGAACCAGGAGATCGCGAGCACCCTCTTCCTCTCGGTGCGCACGGTGGAGACGCACCGCGCCCACATCATGCAGAAGCTGCGGATCGCAACCCGCGCAGAGCTCGTCCGCTACGCACTCGACCACGGTCTTCTGGACGAGGGCGATTGAAGAACACTGCGGATTTGCCGCAGCGTTCGCGAGCATTCCGCTGATGCAGGGCCCCGTTCCGACCGCCAGGCTCCGTTCATGGTCTCTAGCTACGCCGTCAGCTGGCAGGACGCCTCGGGTTCGCGCGCGTCCGGCTCGCTCACGCTGGGTGAGCATGCCCTCTGTCTCAAAGGCGCAGAGCATCGAGAGATCCCGTACGAGAAACTCGCCGCCGTCGCCCTCGGCCGAGGAACAGGCGAGAAGCTCGGAACGCGAACGAGCGTGGTCCTCGCCCTCAGCGACGGCAGCTCCCTCCTGATCGCACCCGTCGCCGAGCAGGCCGCGCTTCTGGAGCTCGTCGAGCGTCTGACGGCGCTCGCGGTGCTCACGCGCGGCTAAGCGAGCAGGAGAAGCTGAAGCCCGATCATCGCGGCGGCCGCGCACCCGACCGCGGCTGCCACAGGCGCTGGGCCGCTCGTCCGTAGCGCGTCCGGTACGAGCTGCCGTCCAGCCATCCACGCCATCGCCCCGCCGGCGAAGCCGAGCCCATAGGGAAGGAACGCCTCGAACCACTCCGCGAGCAGGAAGGCGGGCACAGCCATCAGCGGTTGCGGGAGACTGGAGAAAACGCTCCACGCTCCCGCCCGGAGAATCGAGACGCCCTTCGGCACCAGCACGAGGCTGATCGCGAGACCCTCGGGAATGTTGTGGAGCGCGATGGCCGTCGTGATCAGACCGCCGAAGGCCTGGCTGTCGCCGAACGAGACGCCCACGCCGACGCCTTCCGGAAAGGAGTGCAGGGTCATCACTCCGACGATCATCAATGCGCCGAGGGCGTCACCGCCGCGGAGCGAGCCGAACTCCAAGCCACGCCGATGACCGAGCAAGACGCTGGTCACCGCCAGGAACGAAGCCCCTGCAACCGCCCCGACGATCGTCCGCCCGAGGCTGTATCGACTGCCTTCCCAGACAAGGCCCGCGGTTGCACCCAGCATGAACCCCGCGGCACCGGCAGTGGCCAGGCCCATCCCTGCGGCCGCCACATGTCGTCTGGCGAGGAGCGGCAGAGCGCCGAGACCCGTGGCCGCCGCGGTCACGAGCGCGGCACCCATGACGACAGCCACGTTCACGCGGTCAGCCTAGAGAACGAAAGAGGGCGGCCCGGGGGCCGCCCTCTCCTCGCGAGCGGAGTCGCCGCTCAACCAACGACGGGCTCGGCCCGCCGAACCGTTTCCCGAACCGACGGGCTGCGCTGGATCGCGCCGCCGAGCGTCAGCACCAGGAAGCCAATGCCGGTGAACAGGAGGGCGATGCCCATGACCATTCCGAAGAGCGCGAGGCGCTCACCCATGAACGCCATGTTCAGGGCGGTCGTCAGAGCGGTCTCGGTCACCCACATGTTGCGAAGTCCGTTCTCGACCGGTCGCCCGGTTTTCGGATCCTTCGCAGCCAGGCTCTCGTCCGAAGTCGGATTGCCCTTCGTGTCGATGAACCTGCCCATCTGGGCATACGTCAGGCCGCCGGTCGCCTCGAGCGTGTGCTTGCGCATCGTCGATGCGAAAGCCCTCGCCTCGGAACCGGTGTCCACCTTCTGTCCCGGGATCGACGAGTCGGGCGTGCCGACGATGTTCTCCCGGCCGAGGTTGCTGCGAACCTCGTTGTAGCCCCATGCACCCAGGCCGATCGAGCTGGCGCCGATGGCGATGAGGGCAACACTTGCTGCGATGCCTCCATATTCGAAGATCTTCCTCTTCATGGCGACTCCTCTCTCGTGAACTTCCATTAGCCGCATCCTGGCCGGGCAGGGCCTGGCCGCCATCCGGGCCGACCCGCCGACCCGCTGCGGGTTTATGCGGATCGGCGCACCGGTGTTTTGGCTAGGGAACTGCGCCTGGAAGCGCTAACCGACCAGCTTCTCAACGGCCTCGGCGATGACCAGCTCTTCGCGGGCAGGCACCGCGACAACGCTGAAATCGCCCAGGAAGCGCAGTCGGCCGGCCACTTCCTCACGCACATCCGCCCGGTTCTCGCCCACGCCACCCGAGAACGCAAGGACGTCGAGGCCACCAGCTGCCACAGCCATCTGCGCGACGGCGACGGCGACGCGGTACGTGAAGACCGCGAAGCCGAGCGGCTCGTCGAGCCCGCCGAGCGCGGCGAGGCCGGACTCGTGCTCGAGCGCGTCGTCCAGCGTGTCGGGGGTCAGCCCGCGTTCCCTCAGCAGATAGATCAGTGCGCCCGGATCGATCGAGCCCGAGCGCGTCGCCATCGGGACGCCCTCGAGGGGGCTGAAGCCCATGGAGGTGTCCACCGAGCGGCCCCGCAGCACCGCGGTGACCGAGCAGCCGCCGCCGAGGTGGCAGACGACGAGGCGCTCCGCCTCGATCTGATCCACCACCGACTTGACGGCAATGCCGTGGAAGCCGTACCGGCGAATCTCCCACTCCCCGGTGCGCCAGCGTTCCGGGATCGCATAGGTGGCGGCCTCTTCCGGGATCGTGGCGTGGAAAGCGTTATCGAAGACGGCTATGTGAGGCACGTCGGGCAGCGCCGCTTGGGCAGCACGGATCGCCTGGAGCGCAGGCTCGTTGTGGAGCGGAGCAAGGGACCTCAACTCCTCGATGGCCGCGAGCACCTCACCTCCGATGAGGACAGGCTCCACGAACCGCTTTCCTCCGTGGACGACTCTGTGCCCGACGGCCTGGGCGCGCTCGAACCCGTCGACAGCGAGCGCCACCCCGTCTGTCACGAGGTGGCGCTTCAGGCTCGTCGAGCCGGCGTTGACGACGAGAACGCTCAGAGGGCGCTACTCATAGCGCAATGCCGCTCAGAAAGGCCAAGTCCAGTCGCGGATCGCCGGGTCGTCCTCGCCGTGCTTCCGCGTGTATGCGCGTGCTTTCAACCGCGTGTCGACCAGCTCCTGACGCAGGGGAGCCGCCCGCTCCGCGAGGCCCGGGACCCGGTCGATGACATCGATCACGAGGTGGAAGCGGTCGAGGTCGTTCAGCATGACCATGTCGAACGGCGTCGTCGTCGTCCCCTCCTCCTTGTAGCCCCGGACGTGGAGGTTCAGGTGGTTCCTGCGACGGTAGGTCAGGCGGTGGATCAGCCAGGGGTAGCCGTGGTAGGCGAAGACGATCGGCTTGCTCGTCGTGAACAGGGAGTCGAACTCGCCGTCAGAAAGTCCGTGCGGATGCTCCGACTCCGGCTGCAGCCGCATCAGGTCGACGACGTTGACCACGCGGACGCGCAGGTCGGGCAGCCGCTCGCGGAGAATGGCCGCTGCGGCCAGGATCTCGAGCGTCGGGACGTCTCCGGCACAGCCGAGGACGACGTCCGGTTCGGCACCCTCCTCGTTCGACGCCCACTCCCAGATGCCGATTCCGCGCGTGCAGTGGACGATCGCATCGTCAATCGAGAGATAGTTCAGGCTCGGCTGCTTGCCGGCGACGATCACGTTCACGTAGTCGCGGCTCCGCAGGCAGTGGTCGCCGACCGAGAGCAGCGTGTTCGCGTCCGGCGGCAGGTACACGCGAATGATCTCGGCCTTCTTGTTCACCACGTGGTCGATGAAGCCCGGATCCTGGTGCGAGAAACCGTTGTGGTCCTGGCGCCAGACGTGCGACGTGAGCAGGTAGTTGAGCGAGGCGATCGGGCGCCGCCAGGGGATCTCGCGCGTCACCTTCAGCCACTTGGCGTGCTGGTTGAACATCGAGTCGACGATGTGGATGAAGGCCTCGTAGCAGTTGAAGAGGCCGTGCCTACCGGTGAGGAGGTACCCCTCGAGCCAGCCCTGGCAGAGGTGCTCGGAGAGGACTTCCATCACCCGGCCGTCGGGCGCCAGTCCCTCGTCCGTCGCCCGGATCTCGGCCTGCCAGGTTCGGCCGGTGACCTCGAGGACGGCCCCGAGCCGGTTGGACGCGGTCTCGTCGGGGCCCATGATCCGGAAGTTGGTGGCGTTTTGGCTCATGACGTCCCGGAGGAACGTGCCGAGCACGCGCGTCGGCTCGCTGAGGCTCCGCCCCGGCGCGTCCACGTCGACGGCGAAGTCCCGGAAATCCGGAAGCACGAGGTCGCGGAGCAGCAGCCCGCCGTTCGCGTGCGGGTTCGCGCTCATCCGCCGCTCCCCGCCGGGAGCAAGGGCGGCGAGATCGGGAACGAGCATCCCCTGGGCGTCGAAGAGCTCGTCGGGGCCGTAGCTCCGTAGCCATCTCTCGAGCACCTCGAGGTGTGCCGGATTGGTTCGAACGTCGGTCATCGGCACCTGGTGGGAGCGCCAGCTGTCCTCGACCGGCAGCCCGTCGAGCTCGCGCGGTCCGGTCCATCCCTTCGGGGTGCGCAGGATGATCATCGGCCAGCGCGCTCGCGCCGATTCCTCTCCGGCCCGGCCCTTGATCGCGGCAATCTCGTCGAGCGCCTCGTCAAGCGCAGCGGCGAACCGCTGATGGACATTCTCGGCCGGTTCCCCGTCGAAGCCGCCGGTGACGAGCAGGGGCCGGTGACCGTAGCCCTCGAACAGCGAGACGAGCTCCGCCTCGGGAATGCGGGCGAGCACGGTCGGGTTCGCGATCTTGTAGCCGTTGAGATGCAGGATCGGGAGGACGGCGCCGTCGGTTACGGGATTCAGGAACTTGTTCGAATGCCAGCTCGCGGCCAACGGCCCTGTCTCGGCCTCGCCGTCACCGACCACGCAGGCGACGAGCAGGTCTGGGTTGTCGAAGGCCGCCCCATAGGCGTGGGTGAGCGCATACCCGAGCTCGCCGCCTTCGTGGATCGATCCCGGCGTCTCCGGGGCGACGTGGCTGGGGATGCCCCCGGGGAACGAAAACTGCCGGAAGAGCTCGCGCAGCCCATCCTCGTCGAGGCCGACCTGCGGATAGACCTCCGAGTACGTTCCCTCGAGATAGGCGTTCGCGACGAGCCCCGGCCCGCCGTGTCCGGGCCCGGTGATGTAGATCGTGCTCAGGTCGCGCGCGCGGATGGCGCGGTTCAGGTGCGCGTACACGAGGTTCAGGCCGGGCGTAGTCCCGAAGTGACCGAGGAGACGGGGCTTGACGTGCTCCGGCCGGAGCGCCTCGCGAAGCAGCGGGTTGTCGAGCAGGTAGATCTGACCGACGGAGAGATAGTTGGCGGCGCGCCAGTAGGCATCGAGCAGTCGAACCTCGTCGGCACTCAGGGAGCCGTCCGTCGTGAGCTCGGGCTCAGCGGCGGCCATACGGTCGGTCATGTCCGTCCTCCTTCAGCCGAAACTGCGTGTGCGGACTCCCAAGCATGCTCCGCCTGTCAAGCAAGATCAGTGCGACATCGAGCCCGCGGGGTTGCCGACCTTGAGCAGGCCGACCTGGCCGAGGTCGACGTGGGCAAACGCGTGGGAGACGAATGGGTAGAGCCCCGGCTTATCGACCTTGACGTCGAACACCGCTCCGCCGCCTGCCGGAACTCCCACCGTCTGGACGTTGCGCTGGAAGCTGGTCATGTCCCCGTTGACCCAGGCCCGGTTGAGGATCGTGCCGACCACGTGGAAGTTCGTGTCGAGCGTCGGGCCGGCCGCGACGACCCAGAAGCGGACGGTCTCGCCCGGCTTGGACGTCAAAGGATGGGTGACGTACTGGTTCGCGTAGCCGTTGAAGGTCGTCCAGTCGGGCGTCGCCGCTCGAGCCTTCGCCATGCTCAGGTTCGCCGGCTTGTCGATCCCGTCGCCGTCGAGGTACCACTCACTGGCCACGAGGACGTACTCCTTGTCGGCTTTCGGCAGCGCCTGCTTCGGCTCGACCACGATCGCGCCGTACATGCCGTTGGCGATGTGCGCGAGGACGGGCTTGGTGCCGCAGTGGTACATGAAGACACCAGAGTCGTTGGCCTGGAACCGGAAGGTGAAGGACTTGCCCGGCATCACGTCCTTGAAGGCCACGTTCGGTGCGATTCGCGCCGCGTGGAAGTCGATCGAGTGCGGGATCGCGCTGCCGTTCGTGAGCGTCATCTCCACGGTCTGGCCCTGCCGGACGTGGACGATCGGCCCGGGAGCGCCGTGGCCGCTGAAAGACCACGTGTTGTAGTTGATGCCCGGCCCGATCTGGACGGTCATGTCCTTGAGCGTCATGTGCACCTTGACCACGTCGGTTGCCGCTAGGGGCGGCAGCGTCGCGTCGTAGGCCTTGTGCGCCTCGGCCAGCGCCTGCGCGTTCGACGGCACGACCCCGGCGAAGCTGTTCAGCGGCAACGCGGTGTTGTGAGCGGTCGAATGGTCCGCAGTAGCGGCCGGCGCCGCGGCGGCCGAGCCGTCGTCCCGCGCCTGGCGAGCGTCCGCCCACATCAGGACGGCAACGATCCCGAGCATGCCGACGAGCAGGCCGAGCAGCAGGGCGGCTGCCCTGGTCAGCGCTTCGGTGTTGGTCGGGAGGCGGCGGGGAGAAAGTGGCGGTGTGTGAACAGACATGGCGAACAGGCTCCTTGTGTGGGGACTTCCCGCATGGTCGCCAACACCGACTCCGGCGTAGTCCGAGCGCGGCCGCAGACCACTTGCGGGTTTTCCGCAGAAAACGTTTGCTAGCGGACGCCGGCGAGAAGGACCAGGACGCTCAGGCCCTCGGAGCCGACTCCGCTTCGTGGGCCCGACCGGGTGCAAAGCGCGCGTCGGCGAGCCAGAGCGCAGCGAGCACGAACGCCGAGCCGCCTACGGCCGTGGCCAGGATCGCCGGTGACGGCATGGCCAGGGCGAAGAACTCCCGCGACCAGGGCCAGAGGAGAACGAGCGCATAGCCCGCGGCGAGCCCGACCACGAGCGCGGAGACAGCAGGGCCGCGCCGACGGCCGGAAGCCTCGAGCACGAGCACGAGGTAGAGGCCGATTGCGATCAGCGCGGTCGTCGCCACCGTCCTCGCCTCGATGAGCGGAAGGTCGAGCACATGGAGGCCGAAGAGGTAGCTCGAGCCGACCCCGAGCCCGGCGGCCACTCCGGCCGGAATCGCGAAGCCCGACACGTCCCGGAGGAATGTCGGCGCGCGGAAATGCCCGCGACTCGGCGCCAGGGCGAGGAAGAACGCCGGAATGCCGATGGTGATCGTCGCCGCCAGCGTCAGGTGGCGGGGAAGCAGCGGGTAGGCCGTAGGGGTCAAGCCGATCGAGAGGATGAGGAAGGCAGCGAACGCCGACTTCGTCACGAAGAGCCGGGCGACGCGCTGGAGGTTCCGAAGGATCTGGCGGCCCTCGCGCACCATCGCCGGCACCGCCGCAAAGTCGCCCCGGACGAGCACGAGATCCGCGACGCTCTTCGCCATCTGCGTCCCGGCGCCCTGCGCGATGGCAAGCCTCGAGGCCTTCAGGGCGGGAACATCGTTGACGCCGTCGCCGACCATGGCGACGTAGTGGCCCGCGGCCGTGAGCGCCTCGATCACACGCCGCTTTCCATCCGGCGAGATCCGGCCGATCACGTTCACCGTGGACAGGACGCGGGCCAGCTCGGCCGGATCTTCGGGGAGGTTTCTTCCGTCCAGCGGCTCACCGGACGGGATTCCGGCATCGCGGGCGATGGAGGCGACGGTCTCAGGTCGGTCGCCGGAGATCACCTTCAGCGCCACCCCCTCACGCCGGAAGTACTCGACCGTCGCCCTGGCATCGGGTCGCAGCCGCTCCGCGATCAGGACCAGCGCGAGCAGCGAGAACGCCGGAGGTGCGTCTTCGAGGTCGATCTCTTCCAGGGCGACGGGGCTCGTCCCGAAGGCGACGACACGCCGCCCGTCGCGAGCCTCTGCGTCTACGCGCTCACCGAGCTCGCCGAGAGCGAACAGCTCAGGCGCCCCGACCACGAAGTCGACGCCTCCGAGGCGAAGCCCGCTCCAGCGCCGCCGGGAGGAGAACGGCACGATCGCCTCCGGTTCCTGCGGCTCCGCGGCAGCCGTGTCCGCAATCGCCTGCAGCGTGTCGTTTCGCGCCGTAGCGCTGGCGGCGAAACGTGCGAGCGCCTCTTCCGGCTGCGCACCTGGCACGCAAACGATGTCGACGACACGCAGCTTGCTGTCCGTCAGCGTGCCCGTCTTGTCGAGGCAGACGACGTCGACGGAGGCAAGTGACTCCACCGCGTTGAGCTGCTGGACCAGGGCACCCCGCCGAGCCATGCGGAGCGCTGCCACGGCGTACGTGAGGCTGGCGAGCAGGATCAACCCCTCCGGCACGAGGCTGACCACCGCCGCGACCGAGGTGGGTACTGCCTCGGAGAACGGAGTCCGGCGTTCCCAGAGCGCCCCACCAAGAATCAAGCCGAGCGGGACCATCACCGCGACGAGGGTCAGGAGAAGCCGGTTGAGCGCGCGCTCCAGCGGCGACCTCGGATGACGGAACGCCCGCGCCTGGCCGGCGATCCGCTCCGCGTAGCTCTCGGGCCCCACGGCGGTGACGGTGTACGAGCCGGTGCCGTCCATCGCGAACGATCCGGATCTTGTCTCCTCGCCGGCTGTGCGAGTGACGGGCTGGGCCTCTCCCGTCAGGATCGATTCGTCGAGGCTGAGGGCGTCCGCGGACTCGAGCCGTCCGTCGGCCACGACCTGGTCTCCCGGCGCCAACTGCACGAGGTCGCCGACCGCGAGGCCGTCGACATGAACCTTCTGGACGCGCCCATCTCGGACGACGGAGGCCGTCGGTTGAACGATTGCGGCGAGCCGGTCGAGCGCGCGCTTGGCCCGAACCTCCTGCGTGATCCCGATCGCGGAGTTGGAGACGAGGATCCCGAGGAAGAGCGCGTCGCGCCAGTCGGCGAAGACGAGCGTCAACGTCCCGAAGACGACGAGGATCAGGTTGAAGATCGTGAAGACGTTGGCGCGGACGATGCTGGCGTAGGAGCGGCTGGTCTGGACAGGCGGGAGTGGCCCGCGTCGTGCGAGCCACTCAGCCGCCTCGTGTTCGGTGAGGCCGGACGCCGCGACTAACGGACGACGAGTACCGAGCATGCGGCCTCGTGTGCGACCCGCTCGGAAACCGACCCGAGGGCCTTGATCCCGTGGAGGCCGCGGCTCCCGACCACCAGCAGGTCGGCCTCCATCGCCGCCTCGACGAGCTCGTTCACCGGGTGGGCCAGGCTCTCGTAGCGCTCGAGCTTCGCGTCGAAGCGTCCGGCGAGGTCTTTGGCGACGGCGTGGGCCGCGGCCGACTGGTCCGACCCGTCGAGGCCGACCACGATCGAGCTGGGAAAGGCTCTTCAGCGGCTTCCGGGCGACGAGGACCGCAGCACGGAGCCTTGTGGACCAGCTCGGTCGCAGTCGAGCCGATCAGGATCCCCTTGGCCCGTCCCGCGCCGTGCGAGCCGACGACGACGAGCGTGTTCTGCTCTCGATCGATCTCCTCGAGGAGCACTTCCCAGGAGCGCCCCCGGCCGATCTTCCCGACGGGCTCAGCGGTCCCGAGCTCCTGTCTGGCGGCCTCGAGCGCCTTCTCTGCCTCCTCGCGAAACGGCGCCTCGTCGTAGTGCACGGGTCCGGGCGGCATCACGCCGCCGACGAGCGCATGCGTCAAGTCGTAGGCGGCGAGCATGGTCACGGGGCCGGTCGAGAGAATCGCAGCTTGCCTCGCTGCTTCCAGTGATTCGGACGACTCGTCGATGCCGACGAGGATCCGGCTGAAGATCGGCGCCCGCGGGGTCTTTTCGGGGACAGCCTTGTCGACGGTGATGGTCATGATCTCCTCCTAGGGGTTGCGGACCACGAGCACCGAGCACGAGGCTCGGTGACCGACTCGTTCGCTGACGCTCCCGAGCGCCCTCGGCCCGTGAAGGCCCCGGCTGCCGAGCACCAGCAGGTCGGCCTCCTTCGAGAGCTCGCAGAGAGCTTCGACGGGATGGCCCGGGTCGGTGACGAAATAGGGCGAGAGTTGCTGGATCGGCTCGAGGTCGACGGTCTTGCCGCCTCTGGCCGCGACAATCGTGTATTCGGAACCGAAGCGATCGGCAACCGACTTCGCGACTGCCGCCGCGGCCAACGATTGCTCAGAGCCGTCCACGCCGACGACGATGCTCGAGGGGAACTCGTCGGACCGTGGCTTCCGGGCGAGGAGCACTGAGCACGGAGATCTGTGCAGCAGTGCGGTGGCAACGCCACCTACGAGCATCCCCAGCGCCCTGCTGTGCCCGTGCGGCCCGACAGCGACGAGCGTCGCCTGAGCTTTCTCGATCTCGTCGAGCAGGCAACGGACGACGTCGCCGGCCAACAGGTGGCTGTCCGAGGGATGGACCTCGTCGATCGCAGCGTGGAGTGCGGCGCGAGACGTGGCATCGATCTGCTCCAGCACCTGGCTCATCGCCCAGCCGGCATGAACCGCGATCTCGAGCTCGGCAACTCCGGCGAGTAGAAGCGTCCCGTCGGGCGACCGTAGGCGCGCAGCCTGACGCGCAGCTTCGCGTGCCTCCGGCATCTCGTCGACACCGCAGACGATCCGGTCGAAAGTCTGCAGTGCGGTCGCTTCTGTCTGGACGGTCATCTCAATGTCCTCGCCTCAGATCCTGCGCGAAGGCGCCGGCAGGGAACTCCGGGAGACCACGGAACCGCGCTGCGGGAAAGCCGCTACCAGGTCTTCGTTCTTGCTGCTGCTTCCACGCGACGAACCCGGATCCGCGCATCCACCGCAACACATCCGTCCGGGGACGCGATCACCGGGTTGAGATCGAGCTCCGCGACTTCGTTCAGATCGTCGCCGAGATACGAGAGGCGGTGGAGCAGGTCGGTCAGCGCTTCCTGGTCCGCGGCGGGCTTGCCCCGAAAGCCCCGGACCAGCGCCCCGGCCTTGCCGCCGGTCACCAGCTCCAGGGCATCGGCGTCGGTGAGCGGAGCGATCCGGAATTCGGCCGCGCCGATCAGCTCGGCCAAGACGCCTCCGGGGCCGAATGCGACGAGCGGGCCGAAGACCGGGTCCTGGACGATGCCGGCCAAGAGCTCGGCGCTGCCCTCGAGCATGGGTTGGACGACGACCGGAAGGCCGATGCGTTCCGCAGCCGCGCGAACGTCTTCCGCGGAGGTCAGGCCGAGGGCGATGCCCCCGGTCTCCGTCTTGTGCGCTCCGGGCTCGGCGCTCTTGACCACGGCCGGGAAGCCCAGATCGGTCGCGGCCACTGCCGCCTCCTCCGCCGTATGCGCCACGCGTTCGGGGACAACGGGGACCCCGTACGCCTCGAGCAACTCTCGAGTCTGGGCGGGGGAGAGCCAGAGATCGTCCTCGACCGACAAGGCTTCCGCAATGACGGCCCGCCCGCGCGCAGCGTCCACGTCCTCGAGCTTCGGGATCACGCCGGCCGGACGCCGGAGCCACTCGGCTCGAGCGGCGGCGAGCCCGAGCGCACGGGCCGCCGACTCCGGATAGGGAAAGTTCGTCACGCCGGGCGTCGGCGGCAGCTGGCCTTCGGCGATGAGCGAGGTCAGGACCGGCTTGCCCTGTGCATCGACCGAAGCCCGACCGATGGCTGCCGCGATCTCCTCGGCGCCCGCGACCACGGGCGGCACGAAGAGCACGATGAGTGCGTCGATCCCCGGATCGGCCCGCACGATCGGCACGACGTGCTCGTACGTCGGTCCCGTCGCGGATCCGAGCATGTCGACCGGATTTGCGACGCTCGCCTCGGCCGGAAGGACGGCCTGCAGCGCGGCTTCCGTTTCCGGCGCCAGGGGCGGAAGCTCGAGGCCGGCGGACTCGCAGGCGTCGGCGCAGAGGATCCCCAGCCCTCCGGCGTTCGTGATCACCGCAACTCTCCGTCCCGCCGGAAGCGGCTGGCCCGCAAACAGGGCGGCTGCGTCGATGAGCTCCTCCAGCGTTCCGGCGCGGATCACTCCAGCCTGGTGGAAGAGCGCCTCGACTGCAGCTTCGGAGCCGGCCAGCGCCGCAGTATGGGAGCTTGCGGCCCGCGCACCGGTGGAGGTCGTTCCGCTCTTCATGGCCAGGATCGGCTTGATCCGGGCGACGCGACGGGCGATTCTTCCGAACCGGCGGGGATTGCCGAAGGACTCGAGGTAGAGCGCGATCAGCCCCGTCTCCGGGTCGTCCTCCCAGTACTCGAGCAGGTCGTTGGAGGACACGTCGGCCTTGTTGCCGATCGAGACGAAGGCGGAGAGGCCGATTCCCCGCTCCTGTGCCTTTTCCAGCAAAGCAAGCCCGAGCGCGCCGCTCTGAGACGAGAAGGCAACAGGTCCCGGGCGGAAGCGCGCGCGGCCCAAACGTGGCGTTGAGCCGCTGAGCGGTGACGGCAAGCCCGAGGCAGTTCGGCCCCACGAGGCGACCGCCGTGCGCTCGAACGAGGGCGAGCAGCTCGTCCTGGCGCTTGCGCCCTTCGTCGCCGATCTCGGCGAATCCCGCCGAGATGACGCAGATCGCACGCGTCCCGCGGGCCAGCGCATCTTCGACGCCTCCGGCCACGTGGCGGGCGGGCAGGCAGACGACTGCGAGGTCGGGCGCCTCGGGCAAGTCGGCCACCGACCGGTAGCCACGAACGCCCGCGACGGCGTCACCTGCTGGATTCACCGGGTACACGACGCCTTCGAACTCGCCGGCGATGATGTTCCGGAAGAGCAGGCCGCCGATCGATTCTCGCCGCCGCGAGGCTCCGAGCACCGCCACGCTCGAAGGCGCGAAGAACGGCCTCAGCGACGCGACCGCCGCGAGATGGTCGCGCTCGTCGACACGCCGCAGGTAGGTCTCGGTCGGCTGGATCCGGAACTCGACCTCGACGGTTCCACTGTCCAGCTTGCGCGTGCTCTCGAAGCCGACGGCCTCGAAGACGTGAAGCATCTGGCTGTTGTCCGCGAGAACCTCGGCGATGAAGCGCTCGATCCCGACCACGGCGGCGCGCTCGGCGAGCTGCTCGAGCATGCGCGTGCCGATTCCGCGCCGTTGGTAGTCATCGGCGACCACGAAGGCCACCTCGGCCGCCGCAGGGTCACGGAGACGGATGTAGCTCGCGAGGGCGACCACCCGGCCGTTCAGGTCGCCCACCAGATGGCCGCGTTCGTGCCACTCGGGGTCGACGAACGGCGCTACGAGCTTCCCGTCGACCGTAGGGAAGCCGTGGAAGCGGTAGTAGAGGCTCTGCTCGGAAAGGCAGTTGAAGAACTCGATCAGCGCGTCGGTGTCCGCCGTCGTCGGCGGGCGCAGCCGGAGCGTCGTCCCGTCGCGGAGGATGACGTCGCGCGTTGACGTGTCCACGGCGACCATTGTGGTCAGGCTTGCGTCCAGGCGTCCTGGAAGAGGTCGATCTCGACGTCCACCGGCAGCGATTCACTCGTCACAGGTGGCGGCGCCGACATCCCGACATGCGTCGCGAGGAAGGGCGCCAGGTAGTGGCCCACGATCTTCGCCGGCGGCCACCAGAGCGGCTCCGAGTCCACCTCTGACGAATCGTCGAGCAGGCTCGCCGCCATGAACCTGGGGCTGAGACCGGTCAAGAGCAATCCGCGCAGCACAGGGCGGAACGCCTGCGGCGTCACCGGTGCGCCGGCGAGCTCGGCGATCGACTCGGCAGCCGCGTCGGCCTGCTGTGCGGCGAGTCCGCCCTGCTTGAGCGGAAACGCGGTGATGTCGCCGGCGGCGTAGACGTCGTCTCGGCCCTCGACTTGCCCGTGGTGATTCGTTCGCACGAAACCTCGCCCGTCGTCGGGCATCCCAGGAATGCGCCGCCCCTCGGGTACGGGGATCGAGACGACTCGCTCGGTTCGGATCGCCCGACCCGGGACGACCACGAGCGCTCCGTCCCTGAAGACCACGGGGGTGGTGTGTGTGCGCAGGCCGATACCGCGAGCTTCGAGCAGGCTCTTGATGGATGCAGACGCCTCACGTCCGAACACACCGAGCGGCTCGGCCTCGGGAGTGACGAGATCGACCTGTACGTCGACTGAGCCTCTGTCGACGAGACGGATCTTCGTCATCAGCGCGAGCTCGTAGAGCGGCAGGGGCCACGCAGCGAGCGTGGGTAGCGCAAATGTGATCGAGCGAACGAGGCCCGCGCGTGCGTCGTCGACGAGCTCCGTCATCGCGGCGCGGTCATCCGGGCCGCGGAACGTCAACCCGCCCGGAATTCCCTCGCGATTGCGGGCGCCGAGCGCGAGGAGGAGCACGTCCCAGTCGAGCTCTCTGCCGTCGGCCGTCTCGACCCGCCGTCGGTCGAGGTCGACGCCGGCGAGCGTTCCCGGGTTCAGCCGCGCACCGGCGAGCTCGACGAGCCCTGCCAGCGGGAAGCGCCGGGCGTCACCCTGGTCGAAGGGCTCGGCGACCGCCATCGGCCGGTAGACGAAATCGTCCTCCGGCGCGAGCAGCTCGATGTCGACGCGATCCTCGGCAAGCGCGCGTAGGGCGAGCGTCGCCTCGAGTGCGGCGACTCCGCCGCCGGCGATCAGAACGCGGAGCGGGCGCGACATCGCTAGGCCGCCGCCGCGGCGATCGAACGGCGGGTCTTTGCTACCAGCACCGGCCGATCCGACTGATGGAGGATCGCATTCGAGACACTGCCGAGCACGAGGCCCTTCATCGCTCCCAACCCCCGGGAGCCGACGACGATGAGATCCACGTCGCGCGACCGCGCGAACGCAAGGATCGCGTCGACCGGATCGCCCTCAACCACCTCGTAGTCGACCTTCACGTCGTACCGCGTGGCGCGGAGCTTCGCGTCGGTCATCACTCCCCGAGCGTGGTCGGCCTCCTCGGTGATGCTGTCCTGGTAGTAGGGCTCACCCAGGAGCGACGAGGGCGGACGCTTGACGTAGGCGATGGTGGCAGCGGCACCGGCGTCGGCGGCCAGGGACAGGCCCTGTTCGAGAGCAAGCCCGGATCCGGCGCTGCCGTCGGTTGCGATCAGGATGCGCTTCACGGCGAACCTCCAACTTGAGAGCTCATGGCTCAAGGATGGTCGTCGGCCTCCTCCCGGCCATCCGGCCTCACGCTGATCAGCGTCGCGGAGAACCCGCATCACGCTTCGCCGGGCGGACCGCCGGAGCATGAGCATCAGCGGCCCATTTGCAGCGGCTTTCGAGTATGGGCGGTGCCGGGCTCGAACCAGCGACCTCCTGGGTGTAAACCAGGCGCTCTCCCAACTGAGCTAACCGCCCTCGCAATAGAGGGTATCGACGGGCGGCGCGGATACCCTGCCCGGCGATGCGCGTCGCTCTCATCCTCGCTTGCGCACTTCTGCTAGCCGGATCCGGGCCTGCAGCAGTCGCGGAGACCTCGAGCGACACAACGGCGGCGCCGGCGCGGATCCCGATCTACACGAAGAAGCGACCACCCCGGGCGCCGAGGCAACTGCCCCGGCGCACGAGCGTCTCGAAGGACGGCATCACCTGGACGTTCTCCCGAGCCGCCCCGGTCGGGAAGTTCGTCACCGGAGACTTCTACGTCGTCGGCCCGGTGACGGTCACTGCGATCAACCCGCCGCCGGCGAACGGGCGGAACGGTTCGGTCAAGAACCTCCCGCCCGTCGACGACGACTCAGGCTTCGACAGCCGAACCGAAGCGAACCGCTACGACGAAGACGTCCGAGCCAAGCTGCCGATCAACCTCGCTCCAGGGGATTCGCTCGTGTCGTCGATCAGCGTCGACCGGGTGGGCTCGATCCGCCGCTGGCTCTTCGACAAGTCGAGCGGCAGCCCGGTTCGATCGATCTCCGTCCTCACGAGCGTCCGCAGGCCGCAGCCGCCCGATGCGTTCAGGCCGTCCTACGCCGGGAAGGGCTCGCCGATCTACTTCTCCCGCAACCTCAGGCGCGGTCTGCTGCCTCGCCTCAAGCGCGTCGCGGGCGCGCCGTCCCTTGCCGAGTACGAGCAGCACTTCCGCCGGCCCTGGACCGACAACCTCTTCTTCAACTTCGACAACCCGGTCGAGTACATGCCGGACTACTCGCGCGAGATCGCGCGGGCCGTCGGGATGGCCGGCCTCCTGCTCGCCCTCGACTACTCGCCGAGGCAGAAGGAGGCGCTGCTCGTCTACCTGACGCAGTACGGCATCGATCTCCACGGGCTGAAGCGGCGGGGACACCCCGGCTGGCCGGCCCACGGCGGCCACGGAAGCGGCCGCAAGTTCCCGATCGTCTTCGCCGGGACGATGCTCGGCGTGCCGGCCATGCAGCGGGTGAATGGCAGGTTCGGCGAGGACATGCAGACGATGCGCGGCAACGGCTGGACCGGTGCCAGGGCCCTCTACGCCGGACATTACGGCCGGGGCGGCGACGGCCAGTACGGCCCGTACGAGCATCTCCAGCCGCGCAACTGGCCGGGGACGCTCGGTGAGGACTACCGCCGCTGCTGCACGTCGAGCGCCTGGATCGGCGAGGCCCTGGCCGCCCGCCTCGTGCCGGGCGTCCGCAAGGCGTGGAATCACGCGCCGTTCTTCGAGTACGCCGACCGCTGGATGACCGAGGACGACAGCCGCCACATCGCAACGATCAGGTCGCAGATCGGCAAGGACTACAAGAGCTTCCCGCAGCGCGAGGCGTGGGACGACTTCGTCACGAACATGTGGCGCAAGTACCGCAGCCGCGGTTGACGTCCGCGCGGCGCAGGAGGGGTACTCTGCTCCCCGGCCCCCATCGACTAGTGGTCCAGGTCACAGCCCTTTCAAGGCTGTAGCGCGGGTTCGAATCCCGCTGGGGGCACTCCAGCTTTCAAGCAGGCAGGGCACGATGGGAAAGCCGGAAAAGCCCTGGTCAAGCGGGAATTCTGCTCGTCTGGCTAGTTGAACCGTCGAGCCTGGACGCTCACGCTTGTGGCTGGTACCCGAGCGACCGCTTCTCGCCGCCCGGAAAGCGACGGACAGCGGGTATCTCGGGGGTGCGGCCGCCTCCGGAGGGGTGAGGGAGAGACCAACGGAGGTACTGATGCGTCGACTACTCCTGGTGCTCGGGGTGCTGGCCGCTGCGGCCGCGATGAGCACAGCGCCGGCCTGGGCCGTCAGTGGCGCGGGCTATACGACGGTGAACCCGGCCGTCGATGGCTCGAATCACTGCAAGAACGGCAACCCCGGCGTCAACTGCAACATCTACGACGGGAAGCAGTACGTCTGGCTGAACGGCGGCCCAGCCGCCAACGGCCTCGGCCCGGATGGGCAGTACTTCTTCGCCGTGCTCGTCCCGGGCGGCCAGCCGAACCCGAACGACGGCGGGGCGAAGAACCTCTCGGACGACTTCGATGCGTATACGAACCGCACCTTCACGGTGACGAACGGCGAAGTCAGCGCGTACGGCGGGACGCACAACTCGACCATCCCGCTCATCCGCCTGTTCCCGTACGCAGACACCACGAACCCAGGTGGCGTCTACATCATGGCCATCTGCTCGCTGGGCGCGGGCTATCCGGTCGTTCCGCGTGACTGCAAGTACGACGCGTTCAAGGTCAAGCAGGGAGCCGCCCGCGTGCAGCGCGTGCTGAGCGGGACGAAGTACCTGGACGAGAACAAGAACGGGCAGCGCGACGCCGGTGAGCCGGGTCTCAAGGACTGGACAGTCAAGATCAGCGGCACCGACGGGACGAACGTCTCTGTGACGACGAATGGGGCCGGGGACTGGTCGTACACGACCGGCACGACCACACCGTCGCCCGGGACGACCACCTACACGGTCAGCGAAGTGCAGCAGGCCGGCTGGCTCCAGACGGGCAACACCGTCAACCAGTCGATCTCGATGGGAGGCGCGAGCGTCGCACTGGCCGCCTTCACCTACACGGTGACGATGCCGAACGACGCGATCTCCGCAGTCGAGGAGCTGAACTTCGGCAACGTTCGCGACGGACCGCCGGTCTGTCCGCCGCCGACGTTCGGCACGAACGCACAGGGCGTTCCCTACATGCAGATCGTCGTGCAGGACTCGGACACGGGCCTCGCGTCGATCGAGGTCACGTATACGAAGAACATCACGGTCGACATCGCCGGGTTCTTCTTCGGCACGACCAGCCCGGTGATCGTGACCGGCACGGCGATCGATCCGTTGGCTCACATCGGGTTGACGTTCATCGCGACGGACCTCGCGGGCAACCAGACGACGTGTGATCCGATCGTGACACGCGTTGTCCGGGAGAACGGCAAGCCGGCGGACCAGACCTTCACGGGCCTGCCGGACTTCGAGAGCAAGGTCACGGTCTCCAACGGGAGCCCGGGCGTCCGAACGATGGACGTCGTCGTGAACGGAATCACGTTCAAGCTGACCGGCCTCGGCGCCGGCGAGATCAGGACGATCGACGTTGCCTCGGCGATGCTGCCGGGCAGTGACAACGTCATCTCCCTGGCCGCCCACGGAGGCGGTGGCGCAGGTAATGCGCTGGTGATGATCGCGAACTAGGGGTCGATTCACGGGGGAGGGCTTCGGCTCTCCCCCGTATCCTCCGCGGCCGTGGACGAGGACAGGCGTGTCGCGATCATCGGAGCCGAGCTCGATCTCGGCGCGGGAAGGCGCGGCGTGGACATGGGGCCGTCGGCGATCCGCTACGCCGGGCTCGGCGAGCGGCTGAAGGCGCTGGGGATCCCGTCCGAGGACTGGGGCAACGTCTACACGCGAGTCCGGGAGACGATGGAGGCCGGCGAGGAGAACGCCCGGTTCCTCACGGAGATCCGCGAGGTGTGCGAGCGGATCGCGGAGCAGGTGCGGAACGCATCCGAGAACGGGCTCACGCCGCTGGTGCTCGGCGGCGACCACTCGGTCGCGCTCGGGACGATCGGCGGCCTGGCCTCGGTTCACGGCCCCGGCGGCGTCCTCTGGTTCGACGCGCACGGCGACCTGAACACGCCTTCGACGACGCCGAGCGGCAACGTCCACGGGATGCCGCTGGCGGCAGTGCTCGGTCGGGCCGGGGTCGGGTTCGAGAGCAACAGCTGGTCCTGCCTGCTGTCGCGCCCGAGCACGTCGCCGTCATCGGCGCGCGCAGCATCGATCCGGGCGAACGGGCGGCGATCGAGGAGACCGGAGTCGCCGTCTACACGATCTCCGACATCGACCGGCGTGGCGTCGAGCCCGTGCTCCAGGAGGCGCTCGAGCACGCCTCAGGCGCCCCTTTCGTCCACGTCTCGGTCGATCTCGATCTCGTCGATCCCGACGTCGCGCCGGGCGTCGGTTCCCCGGTGAAGGGCGGCCTCTCCTACCGCGAGGCGCATCTGGCGATGGAGCTCGTCGCCGAGAGCGGCCTGCTGACCTCGCTCGAGCTGGTCGAGGTCAACCCGATCCTCGACCACGAGAACGTGACGGCGAAGCTGGCCGTCGACCTGGCCGGGAGCGCGCTCGGCGCGCGAATTCTCTAGCGCTCGACCGCAAGCCGCAGCCCGAGGGCGACGAGCACGACGCCGCTGATCGTCTCGACGGTCGTGCGGAAGCGCCGGTTCCGAGCCACGGCGTCGACGACGAAGACGTAGACGGTGAGCCACGCGAGGCCGATCGACACGAAGAGCACGGCCAGCACCAGCGCTTTCGTAACGTACGGGTCATCGGTCGAGATGAACTGCGGCAGGAGCGTCGTGAAGAAGACCGCCAGCTTCGGGTTGAGGAGATTCGTGACGAGGCCCTGCCGAAACGGGGAGCCCGACGGCCGGGCAACCGGTCGCTCCGCCGGCGCGTTACGCCTCAATGCAAGGAGGGTCTGGACACCGAGGTAGACGAGGTAGACGCCACCGGCGACCTTCAGGATCGTGAAGACGGTGCTCGACGCGGCGAGGATCGCGGCCACTCCGAAGGCGCTCGCGAGGCCCCAGCCGATCAAGCCGACCGAGATGCCGGCCACCGTCCGGAACGCCGCCGGCCTGCCGCCACGCAGGCTGTTCCGGAGGACGAGGGCCATGTCGGGGCCGGGTGTCACTGCGAGCGCGAGGGCAACGCCGCAGAATGCGAGGACCTGGGCATCGAGCATGGCCGCGTTTTACCTGGACCGCTTCAATAGCCCAAGGGCCGGTAGCTCAGTTGGTAGAGCAGGGGACTTTTAATCCCAAGGTCGCAGGTTCGATCCCTGCCCGGCCCACCTCGGATTTTCGCGGCTCCTACGTGACTTCGAACGTGCCCTTCATGCCGTTCGCGGCGTGCGGGTCGCACTGGTACGTGTAGGTGCCGGGCTCGAGCGTCACTTCGACCGACTTCTCGCCCACGAACGGCACGTCGGTGACTTCCTCGTCGACGCCCGGGCCGATCAGGTGGAAGTTGTGCATGTCGGACTTGTCCTCGACGTCCAGCGTGTAGGTGCCCGCCGGAATGCTCTCGGCGTCCTCGCCGTCCATCGAGACCTCGATCGTGAACCCGGGGCCGGTCTCGCCCTTGAGCGTCCCGGACGCCGGCCGCCGCCCGAAGTCGTCGTGCCTTCCGTCGTCGTGCCTTCCGTCGTCGTGGCCTCCGTGGTCGTCCCGCCGCTCGACGACGAGTCGTCCCCGCCGCAGGCGGTCACGGCGAAGGTCAGGGCCACACCGATCAGTAGTGCGATGGCCAGGTTGCGTGTCATTCGCCCTCCTTCAATCCGTGGACGTCGATGAGTACGGACGCACGCGCGCGATCGGTTTGCACTACACGAGCTCGAGCCGCTCGTAGGCGAGCGTGAGCTCCTCCATGGCGACGTCGCTGCACTGTGCGTTGAAAGGACCGCTCACGTGCTTGACGATTCGCGCCCCGAAGAGCCTCCAGGCCTGCACCACTGCGGCGCGGTCCTCGCTCAGCAGCTGGACCATGACCGTACGCACGGCCGCCTGGTCGCCGTTGCGGATCTGATCGAGCCAGTCGTAGAGGTCGAGCGAACCGATGATCCCGCGCCGCAGCGTGACGTCGTTCACATGGGCGAGGCCGGTCAGCTTGCGGACGTTGTTGGCCCTGTCGTTCCCGTTTCGGTACTCGATCACGTCCACGCTCATGCCGATCTGGCTGCATTCCTGGAAACCGGCCCGCGGCCCTTCCGTTTCGCCCGTGCCGAGGTCGACGAGGAAGTTGAACTGTGCGTACGGGAGATCGCGGGCAACGGCCATCTCAGGCTCCTTTGGTCGTCTTACGTGGACGGATCGCCGCCTCGGCTCGAGCCAGAGCAGATCGTCGAAGGCGAGCTCGAGCTCCTCGTAGGCGATGCCGCTCTCGAGTGCGTTGAACGCGGGGCCGGACCACCGGCACGGCCACGCCCGAACGAGCCGCCACGAGTTCGCAACCTCGCCGGCCGCCGCCTCGAGCTGGCTGATCGTGACCGTCCGCCGGTCCCGCGCTCCCTCGACGATCCGCCTGCGCCAGTCGTAGAGCTCCCTGTCGCGGGTCAGTGCCCGCCGGAGGACGACGGTCTCGAAGCCGTGAGCGCGCTCGTCCGGCGGCAAGGTGAGATCGGTCTCGGAGGTCAGTCGACCGACCTCGCAGCAGCCGATCTCCTGCCGTCCGATCTGGACGCGGAAATGACTGATTCCGAGCAGGGGCTCGAACTCACGAACTGACACGGCTTGTCGAACGTTACGCGGAGACCCGCGCACGTGGCGGCTCTTTAGGTCCGGGCTCCCGCCTTCGAGCCGATCCGGTCGATCACCTCGTAGACGCCGTCCGCTCCGATCGACTCGATGAACGGAGCCATGGCCTCCTGGCGCTTCCTCTGCTCCTCCGGGTCCATCATCTCCTTGAGCTCGTCGATGTCCCCTTCGAACAGCCCGAACGCGATGATCTCGTCGGGGTCTTTGAGGCTGCGGAGGATGAAGGCCTCACCGGGCATGTCGTCCTCAGAGGCCGGCGCCCAGGCCTTCCGCCACTCGTCGTAGGTGCCGGGCTTGAGCTTTCGGACCGTCAAGGCCGAATACATCTTCATGTGCCCTCCTTCGTCGGGACGTTGGAACGAACTTACGCCTTCTTGAGGCCCGAAGCGAGCACGGCGCCGAAGAGGGCACCCGCGATCAGCAGCTGCGCGCTCGTCGAGATCCCGCCTGGGTGATGCCAACCCGGAATTCGGTGGCTCGGGAAGAGCTTCCGACCACCGGGCTGCGGCAGCGGAAGGACGTGCTCGAGGTCCGGAGCCGCCGATGTGAGCGCGCCCACGGTTGCCGCGTCGAAGGGTCCGCGCACGAGCGCCAGCGCCAGGACCCGGCCACGCCGCACTCGAGCTCGAAGCGACGCGAGTCGATGTCCTCGTGCGGCACGCGGTCGCCCAGGAAGTGCAGCACCGGCCCCAACACGGCAGCCGCAGCCGGGGAGCGCACCAGCGCACCTCCGGCGGCTCCCGTGGCGATGTGCAAGGCGACGATCACGGACAGCGAAGGCGCTGTTCGGCACGCATGCAGCGATCTTTGCCGATGCCGCCGTCGATCCGGTCACGTCCGTCGCCGCCGTCCAGCCGGTCGCTGCCCCAGCCGCCGGCGATCCGGTCGTCGCCCGCGCCGCCCGCGATCGCGTCGTCCCCCAGGCCTCCGGCGAGACAATCGTCGCCGCCCCGGCCGACCAGGACATCGTTGCCGCCCAACCCTTCGAAGCAGTTGAACCCGTCGTCTCCCCGGATCGTGTCGTCGAACGGCGAGCCGATCACCCGCGCCACCCCCAGAAGCGTGTCCACGCCCCAGCCGCTGCCGACTCCACTGCCGAGATCGACGGTCACCGGACCCGGCGCAAGAGCGTAGGCGGCGGCGACCATCGACGTTCCGCCCACGATCGAATCGTCGCCCCCGTCACCCGAGACGACGTCGTACTCGAAGAATCCTTCACCGGGCGTGATCCGGTCGTCTCCCTCACCGCCGCAGATGATGTCGTTGCCGTAGCCGCCGACGATCACGTCGTCACCGCCGAGACCGGCGATGACATCGTCGGCCGCAGACCCGACGAGGACGTCTGGGCCCGACGTACCGATGATCGTCGGGATCTCGGAAAGGCAGTCCACCGATACAGGCTGGACCCCGCCCGTTGCCGGCCCGACGAAGAGAGCCGCAGCGAGGAGCAAAGCCAAGCCTGCCCGAATCTGCATCTTTCTTTCCATAGCACGGCCGGCCGACGGTAGGAAGAGGCAGATTTGCAAGAGTGAGCGCGTGAAGCCGCGTCTCGTCGGCATCAACCACGTGGCAATCGAGGTCGGCGACCTCGACGAAGCGCTCGCCTTCTACGGCCGGATCTTCGACCTCGAGCTTCGCGGCAGAGCAGGCCGCATGGCCTTCGTGGACATGGGCGACCAGTTCATCGCGCTGGCCGAGGGCCGTGAGCAGGCTCCGGACCGCACACGCCACTTCGGGCTCGTCGTCGACGACAAGCAGGCGGCGCTCCAGGCCGCCCGCGAAGCGGGCGCAGAGCTGCACGGCAACACGTTCAGCGATCCCTGGGGAAACGACGTCCAGGTCGTCGCCTACGACGAGGTTCAGTTCACGAAGACCCCGGAGATCCTTCGCGGGATGGGGCTCGACCATCTGGAGAAGAGCGACGAGGCGATCTCCGAGCTCCGGGCCAAAGGCCTTGCCTGAGGCTGAGATCCGGGCATTCCGACCCGAGGACGCCGACGCCGCAGCGCCCTTGTTCCGCCGGCTGATCCCCGGCGAGATTCAGACGGGTCCGGCAGATTCGACACTGGATCGGCTCGCAGCCGGCCCGCGCCGGAATGAAGGCGTGGACGGCCGTCCTCGACGATCAGATCGTCGGCTGGGCCAACGCGCGGCTCCGCTGGTCGCTGGAGGCCGACGACATCGCGGGTGGCTGGGTCGGCGTCCTGCCGGGTCACCGGCACGCCGGCCTTGGATCAGCGCTCTACCGGCTCATGGAGGACCACGCGCGAGGGCTCGGCGCACGAAGCCTCACCTCGTTCGCCATGGAGCACGACGAGGAGGGTCGGGCCTTCGCGGCTCGCCGCGGATTCCGTGAGGGCCGCCGCGACCAGTACTGGGAGCTCGAGGTCGATGCCGCCGGCCTCCCCAACGCCGAGCCTCCTGCCGGGGCTGAGCTGGTGCCACTACGGGCGGTTCGGGATCGGGAACGCGACCTCTTCGAGCTCTACGACGCCGCGCACAGCGACATGCCCGGCGACGACGCCTACACGCTCGAACTCGAGGAGTGGCTACCGGAAACCCTGGGAAACCCGATTCTCGACCTCGACGTGAGCTCCGTCGTCCTCGTCGATGACCGGCCCGCGGCCTTCGCATGGGTCAACAGCGACCGCGAGGGCGGATTCGGACAGAACGAGATGACCGGCACCCATCCCGACTTCCGCCGCCGCGGCCTCGCCCGGCTGGCGAAGGAGGCCTCGATCCGGTGGGCGGCTGAGGCGGGGATCCGGACTCTCTTCACGGCGAACGACTCGACGAACGCCGACATGCTCGCCCTCAACGAGCACCTCGGGTACCGACCCACTCACGTGATGGTGGACCTGCGGAAGAGACCTGCAAACCGAGGCCAGCCCCGGTCGCAGCGAGGCGAGCCGGCTGGCGATCACCGAATCCGCCGTCTCGGCGCTGGCGGCATGGCCGGTCACGGCGGCGATGAAGTCGTCGCGGTCGAGCGCCAGGAGCTCGACCTCTCTCCTCGCACGAACCGTGGCAGTGCGCGGGACGTCCCGCAGGAGGGCGATCTCGCCGAAGTAGCCGCCGGGCTCGGTCACGGCGACCACGCGGCCGTCGGAGACGATCTCGACCTCGCCGTCGGCCACGATGTAGAACCGGTCGCCGATGTCTCCCTGACGGAAGATCTCCTCGCCGGCGCTCAGCCGCAAGGGGACGAGGGCGCGGGCGAGACTCTCCAGCGTGGGAGCCGGCAACGGCGCGAAGAGGTCGATGCCCCGCAGGAGCACGAGCTCGCGCTCCGGCGCCGGAACCTCGTCCAAGCCGGCGAGGCGGCCGCGGAGAGCGACGGCGAGGATCGGGAGCACTGCTCCTGTCACCATCAGCGCGCCGCGGATGTCCAGGAGGGCGATCAGCGCCGGAGCGACGATCGCGCCGATCCCGATCGTGGCTACCCACAGCCCCTGCACCGCCCCAAAGACCCGGGCGAGCACCTCGTCCGGAACGGCCCGTTGCAGGAGCGTGAACGCCGAGACGTCCACGAGCGTGTTCCCGAGCCCGACGAGCGCGAGGAAGATCAGCGCGGGCACGAGCTCCGGGAAGACTCCGATCAGCCCGATCGGAATGCCCCAAAGCGCGATTCCGACCAGGAAGTTCGTCGTCAGTCGCCGGCCGATCAGCGCGGCCGAGACGAGCGCGCCCAGGAGGCCGCCGATGCCCACGGCGGAGTTCAGGAAGCCGACTCCTCCCTCACCCAGGTCGAGCAGCTGGAGCGCGCACACGACGATCAGGACGTTCAGCGCGCCCGCGACCAGCGTCTGGGAGACGAGCAGCAGCACGAGGACGCGGAGGCCCTTCTCGCGGGCAAGCGTCACGAACCCGGCGGCGAACTCGGTCAGCACGCCCCCGCGCGAGTCGCGCGGCTCGGGCTGTTCCTCGACGCGAACGCGGCTCACGAGCATCGCCGCGAGCAGGAAGGACGCAGCCGCCGCGCCGAAGACGACCTCCGGGCTCGTCGCGGCCAGCAGCAGCCCTCCGATTGCAGGCCCGCCGAAGATGCCCAGGCTCTCGATCGTGCTCGACGTGACGTTGGCGGCCGTGAGCTCCTTCGGGGTCTTCGCGAGCGAGGGAAGCAGCGCGGCCTGGGCCGGACGCACCGCCGAGTAGGCCACAGCGACGAAAGCCGCGAGCAGGTAGACGAGGGCGGTCGGCCCGTCGAGGACGACGACCGCCGTCGTCGCCGCCAGCAGGACCGCGCGCGTCAGCTCCGCGGCGACGATGACCCGCTCGCGCCGGAACCGGTCGCCGAGAACGGCCGCGAAGGGCGAGGCGATCGCCGACGGGAGGAACCGGATCAGGCCGATCAGCCCGACGGCCGCGGCCCCGCCCTCGCGGTACGCGAACACCGCCAGCGCGATCCCGTAGGCCCAGTGCGCGATGATCGATGCGGCCCAGGCACCCTCGATTCGCCGAATGTTCGGGTTCCTGAAGACACGGGCGAACGAGCGCGCGGCGTCCCCCAGCCGTTCCCGCAGCACGTTCACGGCGGGAGCATCCCACGCCGAATTGTGTTTTTGGACTTCAACGGGGAAGATTTAGGTGCCGGCCCGCGTCTAGTGGGTCGGAAGCGGCAAGACGACGCGAAAGGAGAACCAAGTGTCGGACGACAGGCATGATCAGGTCGAGCGGGCCGACGAGCGCGCTGACGAGGACGTCGAGGCTCATGGCATGGAGGGCCCGATCGGGTCCCCAGTCGACTCGCCCCACGCAGGCGCGATCGAGGAGCCACCGGACGTCGAGGGGCACGGTTTCCATCCCAGCCCCGTCGATCCGAAGCCGATCGACTAGGAACCAAGTCCGCGTTTCACGCTGAAGCCGGGGCGGCCCCCGGCTTCAGCGTTTCTAGGGTTTGAAAAGCGCCTCGAGCGAGCGGAGCAGGTCGACGCCGGCTGCGCGGCGCTTGCCCTCCAGGCCCTCGAGGTTCTCAGCGACCCGCGCGAGCAGGGCCGCATCCGTGCCGGCGTCGTCCAGCACGGCCCTCGCGCGCCGGGCCTTCCGAAGGAGGTCGAGGGCGATCGCCGCCTGGTTCCCGAAGAGCCCGAGCAGGTCCATCTCGTGGAGCGAGAACCTCGACTCGGTCGGACGGTCGAGAACTTGCAGCACCCCGAGTGGCTCCTCCTCGTGGAGCAGCGGCACCGACATCAGGCCCTTGGGCGCGTAACCGGTCTGCTCGGCGATCTGCTGGCCGCCCCAGCGCGGGTCCTTCGTGACGTCCTCGAGGACGAGCGGCTGGCGTGTGACGAGCGTCCAGCCGGCGATGCCCGTGCTGGACGGGATCCGTTGACCGATGAGCTCCTGGGAGCCCTCGCCGGCCACGGCCTCGAACACGAGCTCGTCCGTCGTGTCGTCGTAGAGAAAGATCGTCGACGCCTTCGCCGCGAAGATGCCGCGCGCGACCTCGACGGTCGCCTGCAGGAGCGCGCGGTGCGCCTCGCTCGGAGGCGAGCACGCCGGCGGCAACGGCTGCGCGAAGCTCAGTCATCGCGCCCCTCCACGTTGGTCGCGGTCAGGTAGAGAGCGCTCTTGAGCTGGAAGGGCGTCAGCTCCGGGTGCTTCCCGAGGATGAGGGCGCAGATGCCGCTCATGTGCGGCGTCGCGAAGCTGTTTCCGGTCGAACGCGCCTGTGTCCTTCCCATCCAGGCGACCTCGACGTCGACGCCGCGGGCGAAGAACTCCACCGGAGGATTCGGGTTGTAATAGAACGTCTCGGCCTCGGTCTCCTCGTGGCTCCCGACCGAGATGACGGACGAGAAGCGCCACGGATAGCTCTCCACGGGCATGTTGTGCGCCGAGGCGACGAGCACCGTCCGCTTGAAGTAGGCGCGATCCGCGACCTCGTGGAGCAGCCCCGCGAACTGGCTCTTCGTCGTCGAGAGGCTCATGTTGATGACCTCGAAGCCCTGCTCGACGGCGTAGCGGAGGCCGCCCAGGAGCGCCGAGCCGCTGCCCGTGAACCCGGCTCCGAGAACGCGGACGCTGTAGAGCTCGCAGTCGGGCGCGAGCGACCGGACGATCCCGGCGCAGGCGGTCCCGTGGCCGCAGAGGTCTCCCTCGGCGTCGTCGACGATGGTGATCTCGTCGTCCTCGCCGACCTCGACGGCGACGGCGCCTGCGAGCTCCCCGACCATCGGGTGGTCGCGCTCGATGCCGCTGTCGAGGATGCAGACGCGGACGCCCTTGCCGGTCGATCCACCCCACGCCCATTCACGGGTGACCCGTCCCGGCCATTCCGTGGGGAGCGCGAGTGCTTCGGCCGTTCCGGCTGGGAGGCTCCAGGCGGGGAGCGGACGCTCGGCTGCGGCCTCGCTCATGGCTCGATGTTACGCCGCGTCTATCGATCGAACGGCTTCGCGGGCAGCCTGCGAGGCGCTTTCGGCGAGCGTCTTCGCATGTTCGATGCGGTCGTCGCCGGCCGTGACGGCCAAGTTCACCGAGACCAGTGCGGCGGCGGCTCGGGTGCCGGCCTCGGCGATGAGCGCCGCGGCCACGGCGTCGCCTCGGCGGTCGGCGGAGCCCCGGTCCGCGATCCAGGCGGCGAGAAAGGCAGCGTCTGCGCCGGCCTCGGCGATCGCAAGCGGCACCTCCGCGGCCCGGGCCATCGTGGCGCCGACCGCTGCGTCACGGACTGCCGGCTCGACGCGGTCGGGAAGGCGCATCGCAGCGAGTGCCTCCTCGTATGCCTCGGCGTCCCGCTGCGCGAGCGGCTCGATTCGCTTCCGAAGGCGTTCGGCCTGCGCGATCGCTGCACCCGCCTCGGACCAGTCGGACGAGGCTCTCGCGACCATCGCCGAAAGTCCGGCCGACATGGCGACGGCCAACGCCGCCGCCGAGCCGCCGCCCGGGGTCGGATCCTCCGAGGCGATCGCATCGAGGAACTCGCGCAGCCGTAGGTCGAGAAGCTCGCCCGTCGATGTCACGAGCGGGAGTCTTACTTGTCGAGGCGGCGGCGCAGGATCTCGACTGCGTCCGCATGCGCGACGACGTCGGCCTCTTCGAGCGCGGCGACGGGATTCTCGATCACGCGGCGCCGGTATTCCTCGTCCGCGTCGGCGCGCTCGACGATCTCGTCGAGACGCTGCCGTTTGAGCGGCAGATCTTGCGCAGCCTTCACCCAGGCCTCCGGAGCGGGTGGGAGCGCACTCAAGATCTCACCGAGCTTCTCTTCGTTGTAAGCAGCCATAGGAATCGCCAATCTCAGGACGCCGCGGCGCCGAGGTTTCTTCCCTCCATCTCGGTCCGGAGCTTGGTCAGGCAGCGGGAAATCCGGCTCGCGACGGTGCCGGACGGGAGGTCGAGCGCGTCACCGATCGTGCGGTAGCTCTCGTCCCGGGCGAAGAAGCGGTCGAGGATCTCCTTGCAGTTCTCGGGAAGGCTGGCGAGAGCCTCGTGGACGGCCAGCGACTCGTCGAGCTTCGCGATCTTGTCGTCGGCGTCGACCACCTCCACCTCGTCCTCGAGCTGCTCGGCGGAGCCCGCGCGGAGCCGGTCGATGCAGAGCCTTCGGGTCAGCTGGGCGAGCCACGGCCGGATCGCCTCGTCGTCGCGCAGCTTGTGGAGGTGCTCGTACGCTCGGGCGAAGACCTCCTGGAAGACGTCCTCCGCGTCAGGCTCGGGCAGCTTGAACGCCTGAACCGCGATCGCGTAGACGTAGCGCGAGAAGCGGTCGACGAGCTCGCGCCAGGCTTCGTGGTCCCCCGTCCGGCAGCGCGCGACGAGCTGGGCGTCCGTCTGCTCGACGCGCATGCTCATGGCCTGAACCGTATCCACGCCTCATAGCTTGAACGATTGCAGTGCTTTAGGGCAATGACGGCTCCAGAAACAGGTTCAGCCAGGCCGTCCACCAGTTCTCCGCGCGGGCCACGATCGAGCGAGTTCCGGTCACGTCGATACCGGCGCGGCCCCGGTACTTCTCGACCTCGCCCGTGTGCATGAAGTCGACCTCGATCTCGGCGGGCCTGCCGGGGTCGTACGGCGGGACCGCCTTCAGGTCCTTCAGCGCGTTCCGAGCCCCTTCTTCGATGACCTCGCGAGCCAGGATCGGCGTCAGCGTGCGGGCGGCGCGGGCCCCGATCCCCTTCTTGACGGCGACCGTGGTCAGGCCGTCGCCGAGGAGCGCTTTGGCCTCCCTGCAGGCGGCCTCATCGCCTGTCACGAGCAGCACCGGGCAGCCCCAGTTCCCGCACATGCGCTGCGTTGATCGCCGACTCACCGACGAGCACCCCGTTGAAGCGGAGGTTGAACCACTCTCGGCCCGAGACGGTGTGGTTCAGGACACCGTCGGGTGTTCCGGCCATCGCGTGCATCCCGACGAGGAGACACGCGTCGCAGCCCTGCTCCAGGAACTCCGTGTACTGCGGTCCAGGTCGACTGGACCACGTACTCGCAGGCGGGATCCAGCATGTCGTGCACCAGGGAGTTGAAGCTCCAGCCCTTGCCGGCGCCGTGGTGGTCCATGACGACGATCTCCTTCGCGCCGGCGGCTTTCGCGCCGCGCACCGCGGCATTGATCTCCTCGGTGTAGAGCTTCCGGCCCTCCTCGTACATCTCGTGGCCGCCGAGCGTCTGCTCGGGGCGCACGATGCCGGCGATGCCCTCCATGTCGCTGATGATGTGAACCCTCATAGCGGTAGTTTCCCCACGTGGAGACCGGCTTGCGCGGGAAACGCGTTCTGGTGACCGGCGCGTCGGGCGGAATCGGGTCTGCATGCGTCCGCGAGCTGGTCTCCGAAGGAGCCGAGGTCGTGGCCCACTACAACAAGGGCCGCGAGCGAGCGGAGGCGCTCGGTGCGGCGCAGCTCGTCCAGGCCGACTTGACGAAGGAAGACGAGGCCGAGCGGCTCTTCGAGGAGGCCGGCGCGCTCGACGCCTGCGCCGCGGTCGCCGGAGTCTGGCCGTCCGAGGACGTCCCGGTCTGGGAGCTGCCGCTCGAGCGCTGGGAGGAGACGCTCCGCCAGAACCTGACGGCGACCTTCCTGACCGCGCGGGGCTTCCTGCGCTCGGTCGAGCGGACCGGTCACGGGAGCCTCGTGCTCGTCGCGTCCACAGCGGGCGTCTTCGGCGAGGCGGGCCACGCCGACTATGCGGCCGCCAAGTCGGCGATCGCTTACGGCCTGACGCTGAGCCTCAAGAACGAGGTCGTCCGGGTCGCGCCGGGTGCGCGAGTGAACTGCGTCTGCCCCGGCTGGACTCGAACGCCGATGGCCCGGCCCGAGGTCGACGATCCCGAGGTCATCGACCGCGTGACCCGGACGATGGCGCTGCGCAAGGTCGCCACGCCGGAGGATGTCGCCCGCCAGATCGTCGTGCTCCTGTCGGATGAGATCTCGGGCCACGTCAGCGGGCAGGTGGTCGTGGTCGCCGGCGGCATGGAGGGAAGGACGATCCACCAATAGAAACGGCGCGCCGAAGCGCGCCGCATGGACTCTTGCCGCAGAGCGCTAATTGCCGTTAGTCCCCCGCGGAAGGAGTCTTGAGCTCCTTCTCGGCAGAAAGAGCCCAAACCTAAACTCACTTTCTGCGCGTTCGCCGAAGGCGGCGCACGGGCCCGGAAAGTGAGCCCCGGCCAGGGGCTCCTGCCAATAAGTCAGGCGGGGCCGCCGCCCGGCCCCGCCTGATTCTCTCGAGTAGAGAGCCGCTATGAGTTTCGAGTGGGCCCCGCCGCAACGGGCCCCGCTCGTCCGATGGGCCCCGCCGCATCGGGCCCGCTCGGTCTTTTTCGATTGGGCCCCGCCGCATCGGGCCTCCAATCGGTTACAGGCGCACTTTGGGGCCGAGGGGGTCGGTTGATCCATCACCCGTTGGGGGTTGACTGCGGTGGTTCACTAACTTCCCCCGGAATGACGTTGCCTCGCGGATCGACGTAGAGTGGCGAGGGTGACCACGCCGTTCGAAAAACGCCTGCAAAACGGGCCTATCGTCGTCGCCGACGGCGGAATGGGGACCCTGGTCAGCGGTGCCGTGCCGCGGCTTCGCTTCCCCGAAGAGGCGAACCTTCGTTCACCCGAAACGGTGGTTTCGCTCCACGTCAGCTTCATCAACGCGGGCGCGGATCTGATCGAGACCAACACCTTCGGAGCCAACCGCCGCAAGCTCGCTACGCACCATCTCGACGACGAGGTCGAGCGGATCAACAGCACCGGGGTCAAGCTCGCGCGCGAAGCGCGGGAGATCGCCGGCCGCGACGTCTACATCGCCGGCTCGATCGGGCCGCTCGGCGACCACGGCGATCTCGCCCAGGAGGAGCGGCAGGAGATCTTCGTCGAGCAGGCCGCGGCACTTCAGGCCCGAGGCGTCGATCTCTTCCTCGTCGAGACCTTCTTCGAGCTGGAGGAGCTCCTGACGGCGCTGTCGGCGGTGCAGAGCGTCTCGTCCCTGCCGGTCGTCGCCATGTTGACCTTCGACGAGCAGGGCGAGACTCTCGGCGGCGTCACCGCTCGCCGGGCGGTCGAGGCGCTCTCCGACTCCGGCCTGGCCGCCGTGGGCGCCAACCACGGCGCCGGAGTCCACGCCGCCCTGACGGCCCTGAACGAGATGCACGACGCCGATGGGACGCTCGCTCTCGCCGCGATGCCCAACATGGGCCTTGCGAGCCTTGCAGGGAGCCGGGTCGTCTTCCCCCACGCCACCCCCGCCTACTTCGCAGACTTCGCGGCACACGCGCGGGATCTCGGCGCGAAGATCATCGGCGGCTGCTGCGGCACGACGCCGATCGAGATCGCCGCGATCGCGGCCGCCGTCACGGAGCAGCGGGCCGCCTCGTCGCCGCTCGTGATCCAGGAGCGAGAGGTCACGCTCTCGATCGTCGAGCAGGCGGAGGACACGCGGCTCGCCCGGATGTTCCGCGAAGGCGAGTGGGTGACGTCCGTGCAGCTCGACCCGCCGCTCGGCGGCAACCACCGCGGAATGCTCGAGATCGCCGCGGCGCTCGAGAACGGCGGCGCCTCGTTCGTGGACGTCAACGACAACGCGACCGCGCGCGCGGGGATGAGCGCGCTGATGCTCTCGACCGCGATCCAGCGGGCAACGACCCTCGAGACCATCCCGCACCTGACGACGCGGGACGCGACCGTCCTCGGCCTCGAGTCCCAGCTGCTCGGAGCCCACGCCGAGGGGATCCGCAACGTCCTGGCGGTCACCGGCGACCCCCCCGAGGTCGGCGACTACCCGGGCTCGAGCGGCGTCTACGAGGTCGACGCGATCGGGCTCGTCCAGCTCATCTCGCACCTGAACCGCGGAGAGGACTTCAACGGCCGCGCGATCGACGCCGGCACCTCGTTCTTCACCGGCGTCGCCGTCAACCCGTCCGCCGACGACCTCGACCTCGAGATCGAGCGCTACCGCCGCAAGATCGAGGCCGGCGCCGACTTCGCGATGACGCAGATCATCTTCGACCTCGAGCTGTACGACCGCTTTCTCGAGCGGTTCGGCGGGCCCTCGCCGATCCCGGTGCTCGTCGGGATCTTCCCAGTGTGGAGCCACCCGCTCGCCTTGCGCCTCCACAACGAGGTTCCCGGGATCGTCGTCCCGGACCGCGTGCAGGAAGCGCTGCGGGATGCCGGGCCCGACGGGCCGCGGGTGGGAATGGAGCTTGCGCGCGAGCTCGTCGAGGCCTCGCGGAGCCGAGCCGAGGGCGTCTACCTCGTCGCGCCGTTCCGCCGCCCGCTCGGAATCCTCGAGCTGCTGGCGGACGCGGCTTAAGACGCGCAGGGGCCGGTCGAGACCGGCCCGCGAGCCTTCCGGAGCGCGTCGGAGACGACGTCCGGCGGGACTGCATAGCCGGCCGTGCTCCCCGTCCTCGAGGCGAAGACCGTTCCGACGGCGCGGCCCGCCCGGTCGATCAGCGGCCCGCCGGAGTTCCCCCGCCGCACCTTCCCGCGAAAGCTCGAGATCCTTCGCGTCACCGGCCCGCGGCCGTACGCGTCCTCGCTCAGCACAGTGGCCGTCTGACCGACCCGTCCCGGAACCGCCGTGAGCGGCCCGCTCTCCGGATAGCCGACGATGGCGACCGCCGTCCCCTCGCGAGCCTCACCCTGTCGGAGGGGGTCCACGCCCAGTCCCGAGACCCGAAGGACCGCGATGTCGTTCCTCGTGTCGAAGACGACCGCCCGCGCCGGCCGCGGCTCTCCCACGACGCTGTCGACCGTCGTGTCCCGCTGGCCGGCGACAACGTGTGCGTTGGTGACGACGAGGTCGGGCCCCGCAACCCAGCCGGAGCCGGAGATCCCGAGCCCGCACGCCGTCCCGAGGACGTGGACGACACTCGGAAGCGCGCTGCGAATCGCCGGGTTGCGCACGACGCGCGGGTCCGGCGCGTCGACTCCCGGCGCCGGCCCGGCGATCGACGGGAAGGGATCGACCCGGGCGAGCGCGCGCAGAACGCGGCGCGGCGGGACGACGTCGTTCAGCTCGCGGATGACCACCGAGCGCTGAACGTCTCTCCTCAGGTCGAGCTGCCCCGGGAGCTGTTGCGCCACCGCCGCCGCGATCCAGACGAGGACGAGACCGATCACAGCGCCGAAGGCGAGGCCGCCGAGCGAGTCGAGCAGGCGCAGCGGCGAGGCGCGAAGTCGCCGCTTGATCGCCAGGCCGACGGAGGAGCCGACGAGCTCGAGCAGCACGGCCATCGCCGCCGCTCCGAGCAGGGCGACGAGCGGCGTGTAGGGAGATGCCGACCCGTCGGGCAGGAGGTGCGGCGCCAGCCTGGCTCCGGCGAGCGCGCCGAAGATGACTCCGGCCGCCGAGAGCACGCTCAGGGTCAATCCCTGCCAGAGACCGAGGAGCGCGCTTCCCGCGACGACGGCGAGGATGATCCAGTCGAGGCGGGTCACTCGCCGGGTACGCTACTGCGCTTCATGGACGGCCCAGAGCTCCAGACTTTCATCGACCGGTACAACCAGGCGTGGAACGCCCACGACGTCGACGCGATCCTCGAGATGCACACCGACGACTCGGTCTTCGAGAATCACACGACCGGTGACCTCAACGTCGGCCGGGAGGCGATCGGCAACGCGATCCGCGGGATCTTCACCGTCTTCCCCGATCTGGAGTTCGAGGGCCGGCGGACGTACATCCGCGAAGACCTCGTCGTCCAGGAGTGGACGGCGCGCGGCACGCATCTGGGGAAGATGAACCGCGCCGGGATGGAGGTCGAGCCGACCGGCAAGACCGTCGAGTACCGCGGGATGGACGTCATCCCGATCGAGGACGGGCTCGTCGCGCGGAAGGACGTCTACTCCGACGGCGTCACGCTGCTCCGCCAGCTCGGCCTGACGGCGATCTAGCGAAGGGCGTGCGTCGCCTCGGTGTTGCCGTTCACGTCGACGGCGCGCCAGATGAGCATCGCTCCCCGCACGAGACGGACAGGCCTCGTAGAACGCGTGTAGGCGATCGTCGAAGCGCGGCGCTTTCGCGGCACGAGTTTGTACTCGATCCCGGCCACGCCCTCTGCGTCGGTGGCCGAAAGGGACACCGTTCGCGCCCCCGCGCGTCGTGAGACCGAGAACTTCGAGACAGGTGGCGATGTGTCGCGGAAGTCGAAGATCCCGCTCCAGGCGGATTCCGCAATCCGCATGTGGCCGTGGATCGACGGATGGCCCCAATCGGCGCCGAGGTCAGCACGGTCCTCGACGAGTCGGGACAGCGCGCCGCTATCCGTCCGGCAGTGGACGAATCGGGCACAACCCGCCCTGAGCTGGGCCTCGTAGCCCTCGATGATCCGCGTGAGGTTCGCCACGGCGTCGGGCCTGACACGGCCGGACGGATCGAACAGATGGCACATCCCGGTTCCGGACAGCGGGGCGCGGGCCTCCGGGATGTCCTTGATCACCTCGACATACGTCGCAGGCCGACCCCACGAGCTGACGACGAAGATCCGGGCGTTCGGCAGGCCGCGGGAGAGGATCCCGAGCGCGCGGACGAACGTGTTCCGAAACGACCGGTAGTTGGAGGGATCGCTGCCGTCGCAGCGGATGTCGTTGTCCAGGATCTGGATTGCCACCAGCTGAGGCTTCGACCGGTGCGCGACCGCAGCTTGCGCCTGGAAGACGAGCTCGGACATCCGCGCGCCGTCGCGGGCAAGGTTGAGGTTGCGGCCCCGGATCGCCGGATTCGCCTCGAGGATTCGGAGATAGAGGCTCCGTACCGCCGGGTTCGTTCCGGTCGCCCAGGAGTTGGCGGTGACATCGACGTCGGGCCGCGCCGGATCCGAGTTGAAGCCGGTCGCGCCGGAGTGGCCGAGGACGACGATCGAATTCGGATAGCCGGTGTGCGCGCGCTCGGCTCCGGCGGAGGCTACGAAAGCCACCGCAGAGGCCACTACGGCGGCGCCGACCCACGGGATTCGGCGTCTGCCCACGTGGTGCTTGTCCCACAGCGGCGCCATGAAGTCAAGCGAGGCACCGCTACACTGCGCCTCTGCGCCCGGGGGCGTAGTTCAGTTGGTTAGAACGCCGGCCTGTCACGCCGGAGGTCGCGGGTTCGAGTCCCGTCGCTCCCGTTCTCGCTCCATAAAACTCCTGCAAACTGGCATGTGCTGTTGCCCATCCAGGCGCAGACGACCGCCGGCTTCTTCCTCATCTCGCGCACATCCCGCGCGGGAATCCCCGCGCTTTCCCAGCTAGTCGCCCGCAATACCCGCGAGGTGGATGTCCGGCCGGTGCGACCGGCGGTCGCCCTTGGGTGTCAAAGCCCGGCAACGAACAACTACCCTGGCGCCGAACTAACCGTGTCGCTGAGCTGCCCGGACAGCGCTCGCGTGTGCCTGTGATCAGAAATGTCGCTTGGTCGATGCGATCCCTGCGATCCTCCCGAATGCTCGACGAGCCCGCTCGTCGACTCGAGGGAGCCACTTCAGGGCATCATCGGATCTGACATCGAACCGCTCCCAGGAATGGTGAGAGCGGGGATCACGTCCGGAGCGACGAGCAGGAGCATGCCGAGCGCAAACAGCACTCCCGCCGTCCCATACGTCGCTGCACGACGGGACGGGATGAGCTTCTCGAACGCGATCAGTCCGGCGACGAACGCCATCCAGATGATGCTCATTACCCCGAGAGCGAAGAGCGACGCCATGAGCGCCCAGCAGCAGCCGACGCACCACGCGCCGTGTCGCGCTCCCATCTGTAATGACCCCCGCAGCCCATCCCGCCAGGAGCCGAGTAGGAAGCCGAGCGGAGTGCGGCACTTCCCAAGGCACACGTCCTTGAGCGGCGTCAGCTCGTAGACGGCTGCCACGAGGAGTGTCACTCCGGCGATCCACCGACCCGCTCGGTCCCACTCGAGCACCCCGCCGAAGAGCTCTCCGCCGACCGTCGCGAGCGCGAAGGCGAGCGCTCCCACTGCGCTCCAGACGAGGAGATAGCCAGAGGAGAAGACGAGCGGCGCCGGGAGAGATCGAGATCCCGTGAGCTTCGAATACAGAGCCACCGTCGGCGCAACCGACGGGAACATCATCGCGGCCATCATTACGACCCACACGCCGAGGAACCACGCGAGCCTCCCGAGGGCAGTCCACGGCCCGCCGTCCATGTCCTGCATCTCCCCCGCCGTCCACCACCAACCAACGGCGGCTACCGCGAAGAGGAGCGCGACGAGCCCGAGCCGAGTGCGCGCAGCCGCAAAAGCGGGCGCAAGGCTGCCGCCCCCCGGCTCCTCCGCGTGAGCCGAGGCGATCAAGCGCCTATGCGGCCCAGGAGAACTCGGAGGTCGACAGCCCCGACTTCCCCTCGTACGCGATGCCGAACGCGTTGATGTTCGACCGCTTCGCCTCCGCCATCGTGAGGTTCGGCGCAACCGGGTGGAACATGCCGTCGAAGCGCACGGGCTGCCCGGTCTCGACGCCGAACGGGACGATGTCTTCGATCTCGAAGTCAATCGCGTCCCCGATGCGGACGCTGTGGCGCAGGCCGTCGTCAATGACCTCGATCGGCGCCCGCTCCACGCCGAGCATCTCGCCCACGAGTGGTGCGAGACCGGCCATGGGGCCGCCCATCTCGCCACCGAACACGGCCGTGAGCTTCTGCATCTGCTCGTCCGTGGCGTGCTCGTCGACGAACATACCGAGGCGCCAGTTGCCCTCGGTCATGACCTTTGGCGTGTCGGCGATGGCGGCGACCTTGAGACCGCTCACGTCGGTGCCCTCGATCTGACCGTCACGGATGTTGAACACGAGCGTAACGCGGCAGTAGTCGTACGTCGCGCCGTGGTCGAACGACGTGTTGCAAGGACACATCAGTTCGCACGAGCACGTCTCCGCGTAGCTGCCCTTCAGGCTCCACGACATGCCGACCTCCGTTCGCTTGGTGGCGTGCGCAACGGTCGATTCTCCCGCGCTGGCATCTGGTCTGTCAACCATCCCGAAGCGAGATCACCGCGGCATGGGCGAGCGTCTTCTCGCTCGAACCGCTCGGTTCCGAACCCGTGCGGCTCCGCTCGCCGAACAAGGTCAGCCCTGGTCGACTAACAGGATCTAACAGGATGAGACAACAAACTCATCCCGCAGTCATCTCGCTAGTTTGCGGTTGAGGCAACGTACCCATCCCGCGTACATCCCGCAGGAGGTCGCCGGAAACCCCCGCTGGCACCCGCTAATCCCCGCAAGACACCCGGCGACAGTCCTGCTCATCGCGGAAATCCCCGCACATTCCCGGCCATCCCGGAAGCGCCATGACCGGCCTGTCACGCCGGAGGTCGCGGGTTCGAGTCCCGTCGCTCCCGTCTCTCGAAGTGCCTGCAAAAGAGGCATTCGTGCTGAACGGATCAGACGCAGTTCGTCGCCTCGTGGCCCAAACGTGGCCTGCTGGCTGAACAGGAAGACCTGCTAGAAGTGGGCGCCGTGGCCGTGATCGACGACCTGATCGCGAGAAATCGCGCGTTCGCAGCCCGCTACGACCGCGGGCACCTGGACGTACACCCGTCGCTGCGCCTGGCGATCGTCACGTGCATGGACTCCCGGCTCGACGTCTTCGCGGCGCTCGGCCTCGAGGACGGCCAGGCACACATCCTGCGGAACGCCGGAGGCGTGATCACGGACGACGTGATCCGCTCGCTCGCGATCTCGCAGCGGCGACTCGGCACGGAGGAAATCATGCTGATCCACCACACCGACTGTGGCCTGCAGCTGGTCACCGACGACGAGTTCCGTGCGGAGTTGCAGGAGGCCACCGGGATGGCCCCGTCCTTCGCGATCGAGTCGTTCACGGACGTCGACGCCGACGTGCGGCAGTCGATCGCCCGCGTACGCCACTCGCCGTTCCTGCTTCACCGCGACCGTGTGAGCGGACTCGTCTACGACGTCGACACTGGTGTGCTGCGCCAGGTCGGCCCGTAGTCCTCGCGCTTTGATCGAGTGACTTGCGCCCGGTCCCGTGGGCCGGGCCGGGCTCTCGGGATGCGCGACCGTCACCGCTGCGGGATCATTACGAGACGATGAGCAGGAGCGGGACCCGGAGAGCGGCCGGGCAGAAGCGCCGACGGTGATCCGCGGGGCAGCCAATCGCGGGACTGATCCGCAAGATCGTTACGAGCCTCGCTTCGGCGCGGCCATGAGGAGGACGAGACATGACTGAGAATCGTCGAACATCGATCGAGGAGGCGCGGCGCGTAGGCGACCAGATCGGCGTCGACTGGAGCCGGTTCGACGTCGACCAATTCCGGGCCGGCATGGACGTCGAGTTCGAGCACGGCAGCCACGATCCACAGACGGACGTCACCCACGACGATCCGATCGTCACGGGCAAGATCGCGCTCGCGCACATGAAGGAGTTCCCCGACTACTACGAGCGGCTGGAGCGAATGGAGCGTGAGGCCGAGCTCGAATGGGCCGACAAGTCGCTCTGACCGAACGAACCGTCGCCGCCGACCGCAACGCGCACGACCCTGACCCCTCGCATGATCGTCAGGTGGCCTCCCGTCCTGTCGTTCGTTCCTGCCGGCATGCTCGGTGACCTCTGGAGTTGGGTCGCCCGGCGAGAAGGGCGTCTCTCGCCAACGGTGACAACCAAGTCCGCTTGTTCACGCTCCAAGTCGGCATCCCCGGGACGACTCTCTCAGGGCACGTGGCTGCGACGCCGTCGCCGTTCACGCCTGGGAACGCGGGATATCCGTACCACGTGCTCCTGATCGTCGACTGACCTCAGCGCGGGCGCGGAGCGAGCGACAGCTTCCGCTCGACGCCGACGTCCGTCCGCAGAGCCTCGAGCCAACCGCCGCGGAGCGGCGCGAGCAGCTGGCGGCCGAGCTCGAACGCCTCGTCGAAGCGGCCGACGATCTCCGCGCCGACCTCACGGGCGCGCGCGAGCACGTCCGCCTCGTCGACCGTGACGACGCGGCCGTCGCGCACCTTCCACTCGCCGCCGACGAGCACCGAGTCGACGGCCAGCGTCGACGAGCCGAACGCGAGCTGGCGCAGCGGATCGTTCAGGGGCGTGAAGACGTGGCTCTCGAGGTCGAGCAGGACGACGTCGGCGCGCCGTCCCGGCTCCAGCCGGCCGAGCCCTTCCCCATCGCCGGCCGGGCGGGCGCCGCCGATCGTCGCCAGCCGCCACGCCTCGACCGCCCCGGTCCAGAGCTCGTAGTCGATCCCCCAGAGCTTGTGGAGGAGCGCAGCCTGCTTGAGCGAGGCGAACATGTCGAGGCCGTCGTTCGACGACATCCCGTCGGTGCCGAGCGCGACGTTCACTCCGGCGGCGAGCAGCGCCGGCACCGCCGCGATCCCGCTGCCGAGCTTCATGTTCGACACCGGGTTGTGGGCGATCGAGACGTCGCGGTCGCGGACGATCTCGATGTCGCCCGCCGTCAGCCAGATCCCGTGCGCGAAGCAGACTCGGGGGCCGAGGAAGCCGATCGCGGCCATGTGCTCGACGAGCGTCTTGCCGTACATCTTCTGGCCGGAGACCGCCTGCATCCGCGTCTCGAGGACGTGGATGTGGATCGGGAGGTCGAGCTCCTCGGCGAGCGCAGCGCAGCCGATCAGCATCTCGTCCGTGCACCGCTGCGGGCCGCTCGGCGCGGGGCAGATCGAGATCCCCTCGTCCGGCCGGTGGAACTTGTCCACCGCGCCCCGGACGAAGCGCTCCCACTCGTCCCAGGAGGGCGGCTTGTCGCGCTCGAGACGGTCGACGAGCTCACGCGAGACGAGCCCCTCGTCGAGGACGACCGTCTCGTGGTACGCGCGGTCGCCGATCCCGAGCGCGATCAGGGCGCGCAAGCCGGAGTCGCGGTACCCCCGGACGACGGCGTCGAGCGTCTCGTCCGTGAAGCCGTCGAGCTCGTAGAGGAAGTCGACCACGCAGGTGGCGCCCGAGCGCAGCTGCTCGATCGCGCCGAGGACGGTGCGGAGGTAGATCTCGTCCGGGCTCTGAGCGGGCGCCGCGAGCGCGGGATACGAGAACAGCATCCACGGCTCGAGCGGGAGGTTGTCCCACATCCCGCGGAACCAGTTTTCGTTGGAATGGTTGTGGGCGTTGACCATCCCCGGAACGACGAGGTGGCGGGAGCAGTCGATCCGCTCTGCATCCGCCGGCGCCGACTGCGACGACTCGACCGTCCGCGATCGCGAGGTCGCCCCGGCGGAACTCACCCCCGCCGACGTCGACGAGACCGTTCTCGAGCAGCAGCGACCGGCTCACGACGCGCGAGCCTAGAACAAGGGCTTGTCGCGTGGAGCGCGAAGCGAGAAAATCGCCCCGGCACTCTTCTCACAGGAGGGAACGCATGGCTGATGAGCGTCGCGCCGAGCTGGTGGAGGTGCGGCTCGACCAACACGGGATCGAGCCGATCCCCGCCGCGGATCGGACCTCGACACCGCTGCAGCAGTTCTGGATCTGGGCGGGCGCGAACCTCGCGCCGATCAACTGGGTCCTCGGAGCCCTCGGGATCATCCTGGGGCTCAGCCTCGTCGAGACCCTGCTCGTGCTCGTCATCGGGAACCTCGCCGGATGCACGCTCTTCGGCCTCTTCTGCATCATGGGCTCCCGCACCGGCGTCAACCAGATGGTGCTCTCGCGTGCGGCATTCGGCCGCCGCGGCGCGTATCTGCCGGCCACCGCGCAGATGCTGATGACCATGGGCTGGCTGGGCGTGAACACGTGGGTCGTGCTCGACCTCGTGCTCGGGATCTTCCAGGAGATGGGCTACGAGAACCCCGGCACCGGCACGAAGTACGCAGTCGGGATCGGGATCATGGCCGTCCAGGTCGTGATCGCGGTCGTCGGCTTCTACTGGATCCAGACGTTCGAGAAGTGGACCGTCCCGGTCGCCGCGGCGGTCATGGGCCTGATGACGATCCTCGCCTTCAGGGAGGTCGACGTCGTCTGGAACACGAGCACGGTCGGCGGCGGCGACAAGTGGACCGCCATCACGCAGCTGATGACCGCGATCGGCATCGGCTGGGGGATCACGTGGCTGTCCTGGTCGTCCGACTACACCCGCTTCATCAAGCCGGGGACTCCGGAACGCAAGGTCTTCTGGTCGACGTTCCTCGGGATCTTCGTCCCGACGGTCTGGCTCGGGTTCGTCGGCGCGGCGATCGCAAGCGCCGGGACAGAGAGCGACCCGGCGGCGCTCGTGACGGCGGCGTTCGGGAGCACGTCGATCCTGATCCTGTTCCTCGTCATGCACGGACCTGTCGCGACGAACATCCTCAACCTCTACTCGGCGACGCTCGCGGCGCTGTCGCTCGACATCAAGGCGGCCCGGTGGAAGGTGGCGCTCGTCGTGTCGGCGATCGGCACGATCGCGCTGATCGCGTTCATCGAGTCGGACAGCTTCGCGACGGACTTCGACAAGTGGCTCGTCTCGGTCGTCGTCTGGATCGCCGCGTGGGGCGGAGTCATGCTCGTCGACTACTACATCGTGCGCCGCGGCCAGATCGACGTCGCCGGGCTCTACGACGATCCCGCGACCGCGAGGTACGGCGACATCAACTGGGCGGCGGTGATCGCAGCGCTCGTCGGGCTCGTCGCCGGCTGGTCGTGGGAGTACGGCCTCGTCGAGTTCTTCCAGGGGCCGCTCGCGAAGGCGACCAACAACACCGACCTCTCGTGGCTGGCGGCCTTCGTGGTCTCGGGCGGTCTGTACTACATCCTGCGGCCGATCCTCGCCAAAGAGGAAGAGCCGAGCGCGGCGCCCACGCCCGCCAGCTGACCTTCGGCGTGCCGGGCCCGCTTGCGCGGGCCCGGCGCTACCGTCGAGGGCGTGGACAGGCCCTCCTACCGACTGCCGAGCCCCCCGACAGCCGTCCGGGTCGGGCTCGTCGTCTTCGTGCTCGCCTGGCTCTTCGGGCCGTACGAGTTCCAGTCCGCCGTGCCGATCTGGCTGCCGTTCCTCGTGGCGCTGGGCCTCGAGGTCCAGTTCTTCGTCGGCGCGCTCGGGCCGGCTCCCCCGAGCCGTAACGATCGCGGGCCGCTTGAGGCCGATCGGGAGCGCTACGGCTACGGAGAGGAGGCCGAGGAGCTGCTGCTCGTCCGGGACGGCGACAAAGAGCTGTGGATCCCCTATTCAGGAGAGACAGAAGAGGAGCTGAGCGCCCTCATCACGGAGGCGCGCGAGGAGCCTGAAGAGGAACCGCCCGAGGCGATTGCGGCCGAGCCGGCGGGCCGACGTCTTCGGCCGCTTCGCGGCTTTCTCGCCGGTCTCGTTCTCATCGCCGCTCTCGCCGGCATCTCGTGGGTCGTGGAAGCGCGCACGGGCTGGAACGGGCTCGGGGCCGATACACGCGCCGAGGCGACGGCACGCTTCTCCGAGGAGGCGTCACGCGTCGCGGGCAAGCCGGTCACGATCCGGTGTGACGAAGCCGGTGACTACGTCGGCGCCGTCCAGCATGCGGACGGCGTCGCGCAGGTCGGAGGCAACCTCGCCTACTTGACCCCGGACCGCTGCCTCGACCTCTACCGGCTCGCCTTCAAGGGAGAAGTACGGGCGAGCCAGATCGCCCATGCAGTCGCAGTCCTCGCCCACGAGACCTGGCACCTGCGCGGGGTGGCCGACGAGGGAGTGGCCGAGTGCTACGCGCTCCAGAGCGGCGTCGAGATCGGGCAGCGGCTCGGGCTCTCGGAGAGCACGGCCAGGCGGATGATGCGACAGGAGCGGGTCGAGAACGCCTTGCGCGGCGAGGCCAACCCCGCCTACCGGATACCGCCGGACTGCCAGGACGGCGGCCGCCTCGACCTCCGGCCCGGCGACGGACGGTTCCCCTAGGACTCGGGTTCGAACGCGCGATCGAAGCGGAACGAGATGTCGTGCAGGTTCGCGCGCACCTCGGGGGGCGCGTCGGCGCTCGGAACGACGAAGCCCGACGTACGACCCACCTTCCCGAAGGCGACCTGGAGCCGGATCTCGCCTTCCCGGACGGCAAGGCCCGGTAGGCCCGTTCCGATCTCGTCCATGAAGCCGTCGATCAGCTTCGCGACTTCCTTCGCCGGCAGCACGGGCGTGGTCGTCTTGGACTTCAGCTGGGCCTCCGCGAGCTTCAGGTGCTCGGCGACCCGCTCCCGGTCCGACTCCGCCTTCTGAAGAGATTTCGTCAGGCGCTTGGACTCGGCGGAAGCCTCACGGAGCGATTTCTTGGCCGCGTCGAGCTCTCCCCGCAGCTTCCCGCCGGCCGCACGGAGCTTCTCGACGTCGCCCGCCGTCTCCTCGAGCCGGTCGGCGAGTCGCGCGTTCTCGGCCAGGACCGCGGCCAGCTTGTCGTCGAGCTCGCCGACGCGCCTCGCGGCGGACTTCGTCGCACGCTCGGCGGTCGTCGCCCGCGCGCGCAGCTCGCGGCGCTCGACCGTGAACGACCGCTTCTCGTCCGCCGCCTTCTCGAGGCGCTCCTCGAGGGTGGCCAGGCGGCGAAGATCCTGCTCGCTGAGCTCGGACACCGCGCTACCGCTTCTCGTCCGGAATCAGGACCTCACGCACGAGCCGCTGCTCGGCGTCCTTCGCCGTGACGAGCCAGCGGCGCCGCGCCGGGACGTAGAACGCCTCGAAGACGAGACCGCCGAGGATCTTGTCCAGCGCGGCGACGTCCTGGCGGCCGCGGACGCCGTCGATCACGTCCTTCGGCGTCCGCTTCGGCTGCTCCGAGGGCGGAACGACCGTGTCGGCGGAGACGGCGACGTACTGCACGCGAACCGTCGAGAGCAGCCCCGGCGTGATGTTCCCCGCCCGCATGTCCTGGGTCGAGATCGTCTCGAGCGCCACCACCCCGTCGGGCCGGCGCACGACCGCCGCCTTCACGTCGAGCTCGGCCTCCGAGATCGCGACCGCCGGCGGGATGTCGACGAGCTCGCCCGCGAGCGAGCTCTGCGCGTCGACGAGCGACCGCCCCGCCGCCTCGAGGAACCCGCCGAGATCCGCTCCTGTCTCCGGCATCGCCTACGTCTCCGCCGGGTTCGTCGTCCGCACGGGCTCGAGGCGGAGTGGCATCGGGACCGGGACGAGCGTCGCCGTCACCTTCGAGTGGACGGTCACGTCGCGGTTCAGCTTGCGCTCGGTGCGAACGTCGGCGGTGCCCGCGAAGAGGCCGTAGCTGCGCTTGCCGTCCTCCCTCACCTGTTCCTGCTCCACGACCTTGATGTCCATCACGACCTCCACCGTCGCCTGGCTGAATTGGTAGAAGGTCGGCGTCAGGCCGAGGCTGAGCAGCGACACCTCCTGCGGCTCAGCCTGCTCGAAGGTGATCTTCCCGTCGGCGCCGATCGTCTCGGTCACTTGCGGGACGATGCTGACCTTCGTCGCTGCGAGCTCCTCGACGAGATCCGCGGACGCTCGGTCGAGGCTCGTCTGCGCGTCGGCGATCCCCTCCGCCAGCATCCGCACGAGATCGCCGAAGCTGACGGAGGGGGTTTCGCGAACCGGGACCTCGGGCGCGACGATCGGGTCGCGGAACGACCGAATGCGCGCGAGGGAAGCGGTCGGGATCAGTGCCACGGCCTACCCTTCCGGCGGCGGCGTGGGCACGCGGTTGTCGATGACCGTGATCTCCGGGAAGATCCGCGGCGGGGGCGGAACCGGCACCATCTTCGTGAACAGGCGGCTTGTCCCCCGGACTTCCTTCTGGAACTTGCGGTTGTGGGAGACGTCCACCCGAACCGACGCGCTCCAGCAGGCGAAGCCGACGCTCGCTTTCGCGCTGACCTTGATGTTGGTCTCCGAGGACGTCGTCGTCTTGATGTCCATCGTGACCTCGATCGAGGCCTCGGCGAATTGGTAGAAGGTCGGGTTGAGGCCGACCTGGATCAGAGACATCTCCACGGGATCGGAGGCCTCGAACGTGATCGTGCCGTTGGCGGCGATCGTCTGCGTGAACGCCGGGATCACTTCGATGGTGGTGTCGGCGAGTATTTGCGCCGTCTCGACGGAGTTCTCGTCGAGCGCCCGCTGCGCCTCGGCGATGCCGAGCGCGAGTTTCGTCACCATGTCAGGCAGCGGTACGTCGAGTAGCTCCTGTCCTACGCTTGCCATACCTCGTACCTCCTCCGCCGCAGGTCGTCGTTGTCCGTCATTCCTCCTGCGGTGAAGCGTCGAGCCCGACGAGCTTCGCGAAGCTGCCGAACCGGTTCGCATCGATGGCGACCGGGCCCGCGAGGGCGATGGCAGGGTGTCGGCTCAACCCTGCGTAGGCGTCGAGCGGTGCGACCGCGAGCACACGTCGTGGATCGGGGAGCCGTGTCACGACTTGTCCACCGGCAGCACGCACTGCAGCGTCCGGCGGGCCGTCGCGACCGAGGACGAAGAAGAGCGACTGCCCTTCCATCCCCACCGAGACGTCGGCGCCGAACGTCCGGGCCGTTTCAGACGACCCGACGGTCGAAATGCCGCAGTAACGATCCGCTTCCCCTGACGACACGGAACTCCCTCGTTACTTGCACTCTCAGCTTCTCTCTCTCCGACCCGTGTGTCAAGCCGCCTGCTGTACACGAAGTGAGCCGCTTCCGGCACTCCCGCGTGACAGACACGTGACGCCTTGCCCGCAACGATGGCGGCATGAGATGGATCGCCCTCGCACTCGTCGCGCTGGCCACCGCCGCAGGTTCGGCGCACGCCGCGAGTGACCCGACGACCTACCGCGCCGCGCCCTCTGCCGACGTCTCCCTCCCATTCTGGTGCGACTGGGGCTACGACTGGGACGAGCGCTGCTGGCGCGACTTCTCCGACCGGCTGTTGGTCGGCGGCGACGTCGACAAGGTCTGGCGCTCGGCGCTCCGCTTTCCGCTGAACGGGATTCCGCCCGGCTCTGTCGTCCTTTCGGCGACGCTGCTCCTGTCGTTCGACGGTGTCTGCCTCGCGCCGCGGAAGACCGAGCAGCCCTGCCCGGCCCGGAGCTACACGATCGACGTCCATCCCATCTTCGGCCCGGACTGGTTCCACGAGCGCGAGGTCGACATCGGCCCGCTCGCAGCGTCGGGATCCTTCTGGGCGCGGACGCCTCAGCGCCTCTCGTGGGACGTGACCGACCTGGTGGTCGAGTGGGTGGAGTACGGAGCTCCCAATGACGGGCTGCTCCTGAAGCTCGCCGACAACCAGGAAGACTTCTCCGTCAGCGGCCCGAAGCTGCCGTCGGCCGAATTCAAGAACCTGGCACTCAGGCCCGCGCTGGAAGTGACGTACCTCGAGCCATAGCCGAATGGTTTCCCCAAGAACGGGCGAACCCGTCTGGGGGGTGGACAAAGTTCGTTTCCCGGCTACGATCCGACGCTGACGAACAGGCCAGGGCTGCGCTTTCGCGCGTTTTCGCGCGGCCCGACGTTCCTCACCCCTCTATGCCGCCCCGCTTCCGCAGCCATCTGTTGGCGTTCGCTCTTGCCGCGTTCGTCTTCTGCTGCGCTGCCACGAGCGCACCCGCTGCGCTCGAGGGACCGACCCCGCGAAAGCATGAGCGCGTGCGCCCCAAGCCCACCGTGGGCGCTCGAGCCGCGACGATCGCGCTCAGGGCGGTGGGTGTCCCTTATCGCTGGGGAGGCTCCTCGCCGGCGAACGGCTTCGACTGCTCCGGACTCGTCTACTGGGCCTACGGAAAGGTCGGGATCGCGCTCCCGCACAGCTCGTACGCGCTCTATGGCCTGGGCCGTCAGGTGTCCCGCTCGCGGATGAAAGCGGGCGACCTGCTGTTCTTCTCGGGCCTGGGCCACGTTGGCGTCTACCTCGGCCACGGGCGCATGGTGCACGCGCCTCGTTCCGGACGGCTCGTCGAGGTGGTCAGGCTTGGCCACTCGAATTACGGGAGCCGCCTGGTCGGCGCCCGTCGCATCGAACCTGCTTGATCTGAAGGCAGCGCCAGCCGCAACCGATTTCCGAACACGGCGTTCAGAGAAGTCTTAGCGAGCTGTCAGGCGCGGCTTAGACCCGAGCCGCACGGTGGATGAGCGCACCGGCCCGGTGCGCGGACATCGACCGAAAGGAGTTCGGGATGAGTGAGAATAGGCTCACCAAAGTGCTGTTGGTCGGCGCACTGGCGCTCGGCGTCATGGGCGGCGGCTACGGGATCGCTACGGCCGCGAGCTCGTCCAACAGCGCAGGGAGCACGGCAGCCGCGCAGCATGCGGCACCGAGCTCACAGCGTCCGTGGGGCCGCCAACGAAGCGACGAGTCAAGCCTGAGCGGCGACGCCGCCTCAAAAGTGACCGCCGCCGCGAAAGCACGCGTCAGCGGCGGCACCGTCGTCCGTGTGGCAACTGACGCCGACGGCAACGCCGCGTACGAGGCCCACATGACCGACGCGAACGGCTCGCCCGTGACCGTCTACGTGAACAAGAGCTTCGACATCGTCAGCGTCGAGCGCCGCTAGACACCCCCAACAGTCGGCCGCCTGCGGGACGATCGCCGGCGGCTGACTGTCTTTCTGTCTTTAGGCCGGCTCGCCGTACGGCACGCCGACGACGCCCCAGCGGCGCTCGAACACAACTGCCAGCCAGATGGACGCTTCGAACAGCGCAATCAGCGGCAGCATGGTCAACGCCGTCGAGACGGGATCGACTCCAGGGAGGACGACCGCCGTCGCCGCCATTGCGACGTAGCCGATCCGCCGGTTCCGCCTGAGCTTCGCGCTCGTCAGCAGACCGAGGCGGACGACGCCGAGGACGGCCACCGGGAGTTGGAAGATCAGGCCGACGGCGAGCAGCGAGGCCAGCACGAACGAGTAGTAATGGCTTGCTCGGACTTCGATGTCGTAGACGTTCGAGTCGTAGTTGGTCAGGAAGTGAATCGCCGCCGGAAGCACGACGAAGTAGCTGAACGCCACCCCGCCGGCGAACAGCAACGCGCCGAAGGCGACGAGCAGTGTCACGGCTCGCTGAACGCCTCGCTCGAACACAGGGGCGAGAAAGCCCCAGAGCTGCCAGAGCACGACCGGAAGAGCCACGGCGAAGCCCGCCGCCAGGCTGACCTTGAGCGAGGTCATGAACGGCTCCGTCACCCCGAGCGTCACCGGTTTCCGATGACCCGCAGGGAGCGGCCTGTTCAGCAGCTCGATGAGCTGCTCGTGGAATGCGAAGGCCACGCCGCTCGCGACGAGCACCGCGAGACCGGCGATCAGTAGCCGGTTGCGGAGCTCGCCGAGATGGTCGACGAGCTCCGCAGGCTCTCCGTGTTGGAGGCGGCGCGGCAACCTCAACGGACTGCCGCCCGCTGCCGATCGGTGGGGAGAGCGACGGGCACGACAGGCGCCTCGACGGCCACGGGCTCCAGCTCGCCGAGGTCGATCGGGTCCTGATCCTTGTCATCGCCGGTGATCGAGCTCTTGAACTCCCGCAATCCGCGGCCCATCGAGCGGCCCATCTCAGGCAGACGCTTGGGGCCGAAAACGAGGAGGACGACGAGTCCGAGGAGCAGCAGCTCCGGTACTCCGATGAATCCAGGCATGTGGTTCCTTTCGGTTAGAGGATCGTCAGTGGGGTTCCGGGCGACATCAACCGAGCGAGCCGGACGATGTCCCCGTTGCGCATTCGGATGCAGCCGTGCGAGACACGGCCGGGGATCAACTCAGGCCGGCTGGTGCCGTGGATTCCGACGAACCCGCCCGCGGGCCAGTCCGTCAGAACGGCCGAGCGGGCGCTCGTACCGAACGCAATCGGTCCGTAGAACGCACTCCGGTAGCCGGTGAGTTTGTTGCGAATGTAGAAGCGCCCCGAGGGCGTCGGCCACTGGCTCCGGCCGATGCCGACCCGGGCACGGAAAACGACGCGTCCGAGACGGTAGAGGACAGCGTCCAGACGGCGGCGGTCGACGACGAGATACGTGTTGACGGGGTGGTAGCCACCGAGGCTCCCCCTCGGCACCCAGCCCGTCCTGTTGTTGGGGAGGACCGGGAGCCGCACCTTGAGCCACGGCTGGCCCCCGCTCTCGCGACGCTGAAGCAGAAGAACTGCGTTCGAGGTCCCTTCCGGCGTGCGCGTTCCGAGGCGGGCGACGATCCGTGACCCGGTGGCCGGACGGGCACGAGCCGCTACACGCCGCACGATCGGAGCCCAGAAGGAGACCCGGTTGGGGTTGCTGAGCGTGACCGGTCCCGATTCCGACGCCGCAGAGGTCGGCCCGGGGCTCTCCTGCACCACCTTCTCCACCGGGGTGGGTGGAATGCTGACAGCGCCCGGCGTCGCCGTCGACGGCTCACGCGCATAGGCGATCGCCGAGAACGCACCGAGCAAGAGCAGGACGACCAGGGCGGCCAAACGGCCGCCCCGGCGTCCTGCGAACGTGACTAGCCCGCGAATGACGGCGTTCCTTGTGCCGTCATCTGAGGCTGGCTCGCGATGAAGCGTGTGCTCTTCACCGCGGCCAGGATCTGGGCCTTGGTCTTCGGCTTGTCGAACGCGGCCGGTGCGGGCGACGAGCCCGAGATCCGCCGGATCCACGAGGCATGACGAGCCTCGACCGTATGGATCGCCAGTGCGGCCTTGAGGATAACCGGGCTGTCGATCAGGCCGGCCTGCCCCTTGTAGGCGGCGACGCCGGTGTCTTCCAGGAGCATCGCGGTCTTCTCGAACTTGGCCGCGTTCTCCGTCGTGCCGCGGAAGTTGAAGCTCGGCTTGCTGACAGCAGCCCGACCGAGCATCTTCCTGAGCGCCGCGACGTGCGCCCGCTCGTGTGCCGCGACGACCTGGGCGAAGCGGAGCGTCTGGCCGCGCAGCGCGCCCATCCGAACAGCCTCGGTGTAGAACTCGGCCTCGAGGTACTCGAGCGTCAACGCGAAGTTCGCGATCGCGACGTCGTTCTTCGTGGCTGCGGAGGCGGGCGACGCGAGTGCGCCGAGAATTGCTCCGCTGCCGATCAAACCGCCGGTGGCGATGGTCGCCTTGGCGAGGAAGCGCGACCGTGAGTCACCGGAGACGTTCTCGATCGCCTCCTGGATCGCCCCGTCGCGGTCCACCTCTTCGAGCGTGAACTCGGGATTCATGGGATGTCCCTTCTGATCCGTAGTCATGGCTAGTTGCTCGTGATGAAGCCGGTCTTGGCGACCGCGGCCTCGATCTGGCGCTTCGTCTTCGCCGCGTCGAATGCGGCAGGCGCCGGGTTCTTCCGGACGATGTCGCGGATCCACGCCGCATGGCGCGCCTCCACGGAGACGATCTGCGCAGCCGCGCCGAGCGTCTTCTTGGTCAGATTCGGCCCCTGGCCGTTGTATGCAGCGACGCCGGTGTCCTCGAGGACGACGGCGGTTGCCTGGAACTTGGCCTGGTTCTCCGTCGTGCCCTTGAAGTCGAACGTGGGCTTGGAGCGGGCCTTCGAGCCGAGCGCCTTCTTGAGGAACGCGACGTGGGCCCGCTCGTGCTGGCCGACGACGCGGGCGAAGCGGGCGGTCTCGCCCGACAGGGCGCCGGACCGCTCGGCCCGGGTGTAGAACTCCGCCTCGAGGTACTCGAGCAGGAGCGCGAAGTTCAGAATCGCCGCGTCCTGCGTGGGTGACGGCGCGGCCGAGACGAGCTTCGGCAGGCCGCCGAGGATGACGCCGCCCGCGGCGATGGTTCCGCCGGCAACGGCCGCCCTCTTCAGGAACTCAGACCGCGAATCGCTCGCAGTCTCGTCCAGTGCCTCTCGAATGGCTCCGTCGGTGTCGACGGCCGCCAGAGTGAGGTGGTCGGACATGGCACTAACCCCCTTTGGGTTGTTGGGCGCCAGCCGACAGGCCTGGTTCGCAGCGAGGTCGATATCGGTTCGGACCGGTTAACCGAGCCTTAATAACTGGTGTGTTTGGGCCCGGAAAATTCGGGGACAAGCGGAAAAGTGGATAGTGGGGTGGCGACCATCTGGTTGCCAGCCGACGGGCGTCGCCCCGCTTTTCCGCTCGCTTCGCTCGGTACGGGAACGGCTACGCGAGAGCAGCGAGCGCCACTTGGAGCTCTTTGAGCGCCGAGAACATTCGAGACTTGACGGTGCCCAGAGGGACGCCGAACCGCTCCGCGAGCTGAGCCTGTGTCAGCCCACCCCAGAAAGCGAGCTCTACCATGGAGCGCTGCGGTGCTGAGAGCTGGTGGAGAACCTGTTGGATCCGGCGCTGGTCGTACCGCAGGAGCATGAGCTCTTCGGCGGTGTAGGACTGGGGATCCGGAGCCGGCTGGTTTTCGTCCCGAGCGCGCCTGGCGACCTCCTGGCGCACGAGGTCGACCGCCCGGCGGTGGACGAGCACGCACAACCAGGCGCGAACCGATGACCGGCTGGCTTCGAACCGTCCAGCAGTGCGCCACAAATCCAGGAAAGCTTCCTGCACAGCGTCCTCAGCAAGCATCTGGTCCCGCAGGACTCGAAAAGCCACGTTGTGCGCCAACGCTCGGTGACGGCGATGAAGCAGCTCCAGCGCATCGCCGTCACCGGCGTTGACACGCGCGAGCAACTGGCGATCACTTTCGTCTGTGTGGGTTCCCACACTCTGGTAGATCCATACGAGCCCTACTCGTTACAGTGGCTCTTGGTGGGACGGCGAGGGGTCGCGGCTACAAGCGCCGACACGGAGTCGGAACTTGTCCAGCGACTCAAGGCGGGCGACGAAGACGTTTTCGTGGAGGTCGTGGACAAATTCACGCCTTCGATGCTGCGCGTCGCTCGCGGCTATGGGCTCGGCGCGGCCACGGCGGAGGACGTCGTCCAGGAGGCTTGGCTGCGGGTGCTCAGGTCCCTCGACGGGTTCGAGGGGCGTTCGTCGTTCCGAACCTGGCTCTTCGTGATCCTCGGGAACTGCGCCCGCCGGCGCGCGAGCTCGGAGGGTCGGTCCGTGTCGCTCGACGCCGGCAGCAGTGGAGCCGAGCCGTCCGTCGCCGAATCGCGTTTCTTTCCAGCCGACCATCCGCGCTGGGCCGGCATGTGGACGACGCTCGTGGACTCTTGGGACAGGATCCCGGAGGAACGCCTGCTTGCCGATGAAACACAAAAGCGGTTTCGCGCGGCGATCGACGCGCTCCCCGAGCGCTACACCGTCGTCTTCGTCCTCCGCGACATCGAAGGTTGGCCGAGCGACGACGTCTGCGCGCTGCTCGACTTGACGCCGGAGAACCAGCGAGTGCTGCTCCATCGTGCGCGCGCACGCGTCCGCGCGGCGCTCGAGGAGTACTTTGAGGAGCGCCGATGAGCGACCGATCTTTCAACTGCCAACAAGTCGTCGAGCTGATCACCGAGTACCTCGAGGGCGGGCTCGAGGCCGACCAGCGACTCGCCTTCGAACGGCACGTCGCCATTTGTCCACCCTGCCGTGGCTACTTCAGCCAGTTCCGCGTCATCGCCCGAACAGCAGGGGCGTTGCGCGAGGAGGATGTGCCAGAGCCGCTCCGCGCGAGCCTTCTCGATGCCTTCCGCGACTGGACAGCGGGCCCGGGGAAGTCATGAAAGCGTACAAATTTCTCGCGCGCGGCGGCACTGGGCGGTTCAGCGACTTTCAGTGGCCGTTGCCGACCGACGGCGGCTCCGGCGACTGGGTCGACGCCGGCGAGGCTCTCCAAGATTGCCGCACCGGCGTCCATGCCTGCACCCCGCGCCAGCTGCTCGAGTGGATCGACGACGAGCTCTGGGAGATCGAGCTGGACGGCAAAGTCGTCGAGCGCGAGGCGATGCTCGTCGCCCCGCGCGGGCGGCTGCTCGCACGCGTCGACGCCTGGGACGACCAGGCGGCGCAGGACTTTGCAGACGCCTGCGCCTGGCGCGCCAGGGACTTCGCGTTCGCCGGGCTCCGCCGGCTCGGTCTCACCGACGAAGCTGAGCGCCTCGTCAAGACAGCTGAGCTCGCGGAGATGCAGACCGCTGCGGTCGCTGCCTTCGAGGCGTCGGACGGTGCCGCGGCAGAGCTGTCCGGCTTTGCGGCGGATGCGGTCTCGCTCGTCCAGGGTCGACGGCCGGAGATGTGGGGTACCGCCGTTCATAGAGGGTTCCACGAGCCCGACCAGACCCCGGGTGCAACCGCCGCGAACCTCGCCTTCGTCGTGGCTCATACGGCAGGGCGCGAAGCCGTGACGGACGGCACCGAGGCCGACTACGACCGCGGATTCGAGGCTGAGCGCGAACGACAGCTCGCGTGGCTGACCGAGCGGCTCGGCCTCGAGCAGCCCGGCCCCTAAGCAGGAGTTCAGTCGACCAGCTTGCGCGTCATCGCGACGATCGCGACCCGCCACATCAGGAGCCCGAAAACGGTGATCGCGCCCAGGCGGGCGACGTCGATCCAGCCGTCCCACCCGTAGATCACCGCGTCCCGGATCAGCTGCACCAGGTGGTGGAGCGGATTGAGCTGCGCGAGCACGCGGGCCCACTGCGGGAAGTTGTCCAGAGGGAAGAACGAGCCGGCGAGAAGGAACAGCGGCGTCAGCACCGCGCTGACCACGTAGTTGAAGTTCTCGAACGACTTGGAGAACCCGGCGATCGAGATGCCGAAGCACGCCCAGCCGAATCCGGCGATCCAAGCGATCCCAGGGACGGCGAGCATCCCCCACGAAGGGTCGAGCCCGAACGGAATCGCCACGAGCATCGGGACGCATCCGTAGACCCCGGCGCGAGTCGCGATCCAGACGGCCTCGGCCGTGACGAGCTCCTCGGTGTCGACCGGAGCGGCGAGGATCGCGTCGTACGTGCGCTGGAACTGGTACTTGACGAAGGTCCCGAACATCCCGGGGAAGGCACTCGAGAACAGGACGGCCGTGGCCACGGTTCCGGTCCCGACGAAAGCGACGTAGTCGATGCCGCCGATCGTGCTGACGAGCGAGCCGAAACCGAAGCCGAACGCCAGCAGGTAGATCGTGGGCTCGACGGTGGAGGAGAACGTGCTCGACTTCCAGTAGGACGAGTAGTTCACGACCTCGCGCACGAGCACTCCGGTGAGCGCGGAGCGCTCGAGCCGGCCGATTCGAGGGCTCTCGGTGGCAGCCATTACCCGATCTCCTCCCCCGTGAGGAGGACGAAGACGTCCTCGAGGTTCGCCGACCGCCGAACGCCCTCCGAAAAACCCTTGTACCCGTCGACGTCGAGGATCGAGACGCTCGTTCCCGTGCGACGGGTTCGGAGCCCGGCAGCTCCGGCCTCGGCCTCGACCTCCGCCAGGCGGGCCGGCGACCCGTAGACCTCCAAGACCTCGCGGCCGGCGTGCTCGAGCACGAGCTCCGACGGCGAGCCGGCCGCCACGGCGCTCCCGTGGGACATGATCATCACGGTGTCGGCGAGCCGCTGTGCCTCCTCGATGTAGTGCGTGGACATGAGGATCGTCGTGCCCTTGGAGCGGAGGGCGTCGATCAGGGCCCAGAGCTCCTGACGCACCTGGGGATCGAGCCCGACGGTGGGCTCGTCGAGGAGGACGAGTCGCGGGCCGTGCACGAGCGCCCTCGCGATCAGCAGGCGCCGGCGCATACCGCCGGACAGCTTGTCCACCCGCGAGTCGCGCCGGTCGACGAGCTTGGCCATCTCGAGCGCGCGCTCGATCGCATCCTTGCGCTCGCTTCGGCGGATTCGGTACAGGTGTGCGAAGACGAGGAGGTTCTGCTCGACGGTCAGCGTCGTGTCCAGGTTGTCGAGCTGGGGCACGAGGCCGGACTGCGCCCGCGCCATCTTCGACTCCTCGGGTAGTCGGAACCCGAGGACCTCGATCTCGCCCTCGTCGGCGATCGACTGGGCGGTGAGTAGCCGCATCGTCGTCGACTTGCCGGCGCCGTTCGGTCCGAGCAGGCCGACACAGGTTCCCACGGGGACGTCGAGGTCGAGATGGTCGACCGCCGTGATCGGGCCGTAGCGCTTGACGGCCCCGCGCAGCCGGATGGCGAGCTCTTGCTCCATGAGGTCAGGATGCCAGTCAGGCGGTCTTGAACCGAGCGGCCTCGTCCGACCCGCCGGTTGCGTCGCCCTCGCTGTACGAATGCGCGCCGGCGCCGGCGAGCTTGCCGCCCTCGACGATCAGATACTCCTCGCGAATCGGCCGGCCGTCGAACCAGCACTCGAGGATCTCGCGGACTCCGGCCGCATAGCGAGCCTGCGCGGAGAGGCTCGAGCCCGAGATGTGGGGAGTCATGCCGTGGTGGGGCATCGTCCTCCACGGATGGTCCTGCGGCGCGGGCTGAGGGAACCAGACGTCGCCCGCGTAGCCCGCCAGCTGTCCCGTCCGACAGGCTTCCGCGACCGCGTCTCGGTCGCAGATCTTCCCGCGGGCGGTGTTGACGAGGTACGCGCCGCGCTTCATCTTGGCGATCAGCTCGGCGTCGAACATGTGCTCGGTCTCAGGATGGAGCGGCGCGTTGATCGTCACGACGTCGCAGACCGACACGAGTGACTCGACGTCCTCGTGGAAGGTCACCCCCAACTCTTCCTCCACGTCGCTCGGCAGCCGGTGGCGGTCGGTGTAGTGGAGCCCGACGTCGAAAGGCTTCAGCCTGCGGAGCACCGCCGAGCCGATCCGGCCCGCGGCCACCGTCCCGACCTGCATGCCTTCGAGGTCGTACGACCGGGCGACGCAGTCGGCGATGTTCCACCCGCCGTCGTTGACCACCTGGTGTGACGGGAGGTAGTTGCGGACGAGCGACAGGATCATCATCACCACGTGCTCGGCCACGCTGATGCTGTTCGAGTAGGTCACCTCGGTGACGGTCATCCCGCGGTCGATCGCCGCCTGGAGGTCGACGTGGTCGGAGCCGATTCCCGCCGTGACCGCCAGCTTGAGCTTCGGCGCCTTCGCGATCCTCTCTGCGGTGAGGTATGCGGGCCAGAACGGCTGCGAGATCACGATCTCGGCCTCGGGGAGCTCTCGCTCGAACTCCGAGTCTGCGCCGTCCTTGTCGGACGTGATCACCAGTCGGTGGCCGCGGTCCTCGAGGAACTTCCGCAGCCCGAGCTCGCCTGAAACGCTGCCGAGGAGGTCACCGGGGGTGAAGTCGATCGCCTCCGGGGTCGGCGTCGCCTGGCCGCCGGGATAGCTCTCGATCTTCGGGATCCCGTCCCGGGCGTACGACGCGGGATAACCGTCTGCCGGATCGTCGTAGAGAACGCAGAGCACGTTCGCCATCGGCGTGGACCCTAAACCGTGATCGCTTCGCCTAGGCGTCGTCGAACAGACCGTGCTCGAGCGCGTACCGGACGAGCTCCGCGCGGCTCGAGATTCTGAGCTTCTGCATCACGTGGGCGCGGTGCGTCTCCACCGTCCGGACGGAGAGACCGAGCGCCTCGGCGGCCTCCTGGTTCGTGTGTCCGAGCGCCAGCAGCCGCAGGACCTCGCGTTGCCGGCCGGTGAGCCGGTCCCCGTCAGTCTGGTCTCCTTGCCGCACGTCGGCCTCGATCATTCGGGCTCCCAGTCCCGGATCGAGGTAGCTCTGGCCCCCCGCCAGCGCGCGCACGGCCGCCGAGATGTCGGAGCCGTCGGCGTCCTTGAGGAGATACCCGCTGGCACCGGCCCCGAATGCTTCACGCACCGAAGCCGGGTCGTCCCGGTCCGTCAGCACGAGCGCTCGTCCCTGAGGAGCTTCGGCCAGGAGCCCGCGTACCGACTCGGGGAGGCTTGAAGACGGAATGCCGTCCAGCACGATGAGGTCCGGGCGCTGCTCACGCGCCGCGAGGGCCGCCTGACGGAACGCGTCCGACTCGCCCACGATCTCGCCCCCTACTTCCCAGATGAGCTGCCGGAGCCTGGACCGCGCGATTGGATCGCCGGCGACGATGAGAACCCGAACGCTCACCGGCGGGTGAGGATCTCGAGCAGCGTCTCGACGTAGGTCGTGAGCGCCGCGCCCTGCTCCGGAACCGCCTTCGGGTGTCCCTGTGCGACCGCGAAGAAGCCGAGGTACGCGTTGTAGGTGATCAGCCCTCTGATCCGAGCCTCCGCCGGCGTGAACCCGAGGTCCGTGAAGACCTGCGTGGCCCAGTCGATTCGCCGCTCGGTCACGCGCTGCAGCACCGGCGCGACTCGAGGGTGAGCGGGTTGCGCGGTCATCGCCGCCTCGATTCGGCCCGCATGTCGATCCCCAAAGGCGATTCCGAACAACCGGCGAAGCCGTTCCATCGGATCGTCGATCTCGTCGAGCACCGCGATGATCGCGTCTGTGCGATTCGCCTCCCACAGCTGGAGCGCGGCCTCGAGCAGCGCTCCGCGATCCTGAAAATGCCAGTAGAAGCTGCCCTTGGAAGCGCCGACACGCGGGGCGAGGGCCTCGACGGCGACGGCCGCAACGCCTCCGTCCGCCATCGCCTCGAGTGCCGCGCTCGCCCAGTCGTTCGGGGAGAGATGGGCCTTCGACACGCGGTAACCATACGGCACCGTACGGCGCGCACAGGCGGCTAGCCTGCGACCGTGAGCGCCCTCCGGATCCTGGTGCTCGCGGCCGTGCTTCTCGCATCCTCCGGCTCCACGACTGAGGCCGGCGGCCCCAAAGCCCTTCGAGTCCTCTTCGTCGGAAACAGCCTGACGGCCACCAACGACCTTCCAGCGGCGGTCGCCGGGATCGCAAGAGGAGCGGGACGCCGGCTGGAATACCGGACGATCGCTCCGGGCGGGTATTCGCTCGAGGATCACTGGAATCAGGGCGACGCACGCGCCGCGCTCGCCTCGGGCCCCTGGGACGTCCTCGTCATGCAGCAAGGGCCGTCGGCGCTTCCCGAAAGCCAGGCGAACCTTCGAGAGTGGGCGACGCGATTCGCCGCCGAGGCGCGAGCGCGAGGCGTCCGGCCCGCGCTCCTCACTGTCTGGCCTGAGTCCTACCGCCGGGGCGCGCTCCCGCAAGTAATCGCGTCTTACCGACGCGCCGCGGCCGCCGCCCGCGCGGAGCTCCTCCCGGCAGGACTCGCGTGGCGGCTGGCCTGGCGTTGCGATCCACGGCTCGGGCTGTACGGCCCGGACGGGTTCCACCCGAGCTCGCTCGGTACATACGCAGCCGCGTTGACCGTCTACGGCCGCCTCTTCAAGGCGCCTCTCCTCGGCCTCGCGCCGCCTTCCGGCGTTCGCGGCCGAACCGCCCGGCTCGTCCAGTGGGCCGCGGCTGTCGCGCTGAGCCGCCGAGTGCCGCCGGCCCGCCGATGCGGCCGCGTTTAGGACAGACTCCCGACGGGTAACTTCGATGTGACAAACGTTAACATTACGCCTGGGAGGCGCCATGAAACTTCGCTGGACCTGGGTCGCCGTACTCGCGATCCTTCTCGGCTTGGTCGCGGCACCCGCGCAAGCCGCCCCGAAGCACGACGACGACGACGAGGGCTCTCCTGTTGCTTCGCTCGACGGCGAGAGCCTGCTCGCCTCGGAGCTCGGGAATCCGGGCACCTCGACCATCAGCGGAACCTGCAACCCGTTCGGGGTTTCGACCTTCACGTTCACCGTCACAGGCCTGGCCGCCGGTCCATACGCCGGAACGTTCAGCGAGAGCGGGACGGTCACGATCGGCCCGTCCTTGAACGCAAGCGCGTTCAACTCCACGTTCACGATCAACTCGCCTGCGGGAACCGTGACCGGCAGCAAGAGCCTGACCGGATTCGAGGCGACGTCGCTCGGACTGTGCGGGACCGCCGCCTTCCCGACTGGAGGAGCGGACTCGCTGCACTTCGAGGGCACCGTCTCGTACGCCGCGACGATCACGACGCCGACGGGAACCGGGACGGACAGCGGTGAGAGCTTCGTCAACCTCCAGGATTCGCAAATCCGCGGCCAGATCGGCTTCAACGGCTTCGCGTTCTCGGAGAGCTATGTCTCCGCCGCGGTTCCAACCTGCACGGAGGACAACGACCACCAGGGCGACTGCGACGACGACGACCAGGGCGAGGACTAGAAGCCGAAGCGAACCTGCGTGAAGTACCACAGGCTGGAGGTGCTCCAGAGCACGACGAGCACCGTGAAGAGCGTGCCGCCGGCGAGCGGTACGAGCCAGCGCGGGTGGTCCCGATCTCGCACGAACCACACCTTCACGACGAGGAAGCCGTAGACGAAGGTGCCGACGAGCGAATGGGCGAAGACCCGGGCGTCGGAGGTCTGGAACCCGAGGATGAAGATGCAGTGAAAGGCGACCGGGAGCGTGCAGAGGATGGCAAGCCGGCCCGACCAACGGTGGATGCGGTTCACCCGAGGCGGCGGGATCGGCACGAAACGCTCGAGCTTTCCGAAGATGCGCGCTCCCGTCGCGACCTGGACGACGGCGAGCACGACCGCGGCGGTCGCGAACCAGGCCTTGAACGCGATCGGCGAAGAGAACACCGTGGTGACGAGATCCGTGTAGGTCGACGCGACGCCGGCGATCATCCGGGGCGACCCTATTACGATCGCACGACGTGTCGCGCCGAACTCTCCGTCTCGTCGTCATCCCGGCTCTTCTCTTCGCCGGGGTGTCCGGACTGATCTTCGGACTGGCCCAAGACCCACTCGCGCAGGCCACGCCGTCGGCGTCGTCTGGAGGAGTTGGTGACCGTGTCCGCGGCGAGGAGCTCTTCGCCGAGCGTTGCGCAGGGTGTCACGGCGAGTCCGGACGAAATGCGACCGCCGCTCCGGAGCTCGCCGGCAATCCGGTCACCCTGGAGGAAGCCCGCGCGCAGATCCAGACCGGCGGAGGGATCATGCCGCCGAACCTCGTCGTGGGGCAGGACCTCGACGACGTGCTCGCTTACCTCGGGACGATCATCGCCGGCGAACCGTTGCGCGAGGACTAAGAACGAGGAGAGCCCCGCCGTAGCAGGGCTCTCCCTCTGATCGACCCTCCCCAGCCTCTAGTAGGAAGCGCGCGTCAGATAGCCGTAGTAGCGACCGGCCGGGCTGGTGAATCCGTAGCCCGGGTTCGCCGTGTTGTAGCTCTGAGCGTCGGCGCGCAGCTTCGAGATGATCTGCGCCGGGGTGCCGGTGCAGGCTCCGGTCGAGATGCACAGCGCGGCGACGCCGGTCATGTGCGGCGAGGCCATGCTCGTCCCGGAGATCGTGTTGTACCCGCCGAGCATCCAGGTCGAGTTGATGCAGACGCCGGGCGCCGCGATCGTGTGGTTCTGATCCGCGGCGAGCACGGCGAAGTTGCTGAAGTTCGCCTCCGTGTCGTCGACGTCGGAGCGGCAGGTCGAAGCGGCACCGCCGCCGGGCGCTCCGTTGAAGTCGGCGATCGCTGTCACCGTCAGCACCTCGCCGTAGGTGGCCGGCGCCGTCGAGCGGAAGTCGACGCCGTCATTCCCAGCAGCGACGACGTGCGTGACTCCCGCGTTGGCCGAGTTGCAGATCGACTTGTGGTAGGCGTCGTTGTTCGAGTTGCCGCAGTTGTTGTCGTCCGTCCCGCCGCCGCCGATGCTCATGTTCGCGACGGCGATGTCGTTGGACGGATTCAGATCCGTTCGGGTCGAGGTGACCCAATCGATGCCGCAGATGATGTCGGAGGTGAGCCCCGCGCCCGCGTCCGTCAGCACCTTGACGGCGTAGAGGTTCGCGCCCGGGACCACGCCGACGACGCCGTTGCCGTCGTCCTTCGCGGCGATCGTGCCCGCGACGTGCGACCCATGCCCGTTCAGGTCGTTGTAACCCACGCCCGGCGCGCAGTCCTTGCCGCCGACGACGTTCAGATCCGGGTGAGTCGGATCGATCCCGGTGTCGATCACCGCGACGTTGACGTTCACGGAACCGGAGCCGTTGCCGGACGCCGTGCTCGAAAGCTCGCCGTCGATCCGGTTGATCCCCGTCGGCAGCGTCTGAGCCGTCGTGTGGAACACGCGGTCGGCCGAGACGAAGTCCACCCTGCTGTCGGCCTGGATGGCCGCAAGCGCCGAAGGCGTGACCTCCGCCGCGTAGCCGTTCAGCGCGTAGTGGTAGCGATGAACCACTGACACGCCCGCGAAGCCCTCGTGGTACGCGGCGAGGGCGTCGGCATCGACGCCGTCATTCGCCACGACGACGAAGCGTGCGCCGAGAGCCGGCGCCGAAAACGTGGCTGCTAGGCAAAACAGAGCCACGAGCGGGAGCAACCGCTTCACAATCATCAACCTCCTCGAGATGACCCCCAACTGCGTTGTTGGAAGCGTCCCCGCCTTTGCCTGCTGTCAAACACATAGATATGCGTTGCGACAGCGAAAAGCCTGGAAAGGGCGGCTCCTACGAGCTAGCCGGATGTGAGAAGCGGGGCGAGCAGCTGCTCGACAGTGCGCCGGTACGGATCGCCGTCGAACGCGTGCACGGGATGGGGATCGAGCTGGTGCTCGGTGAGCTGCCCGCCCCGCCGAACGTATACGGCCGGATGGATCGCGCCCTCGGGGGCGACCTCGATCGTGACCGCGGCGGCGTCCGGCCCTCCCCCTCCGTCGACGAAGTGCTCGAGCGGGAGGATGCCTTCGTCGCGGACCCCCTCGGACTCGTGGAGCGAGACGACCCGGGTGAGGTAGCCCTTCTGGATCCAGACCTCCGGACCTCGCGCCAGCTCGTGAAGCAGTAGCGGGACGACCTCGCCGGCCGCCAGCTCGGGGCGCGGCTGCTCGATTCCGAGTCGTTCTGCGAGGTGGCGCGCGAGGACGCGGGCGTTGTAGCGGAAGCCGTTCACCGAGCTCGAGTTCTGCGAGACGCCGGTCTTCGGGAGCCCGCGCGCCGCGATCGTCATGTTCCCGGCGAAGAAGACTCCCGGCGCCGAGATGCTCTCCCAGAACGGGCCGAGGCTCGGCACGCGGTCGTTGATCACCGTCACCACCCCGAGCTCGCGGAGATCGCCCAACGGGACCCGGAAACCCGTCGCGAGGATCACCTCGTCCGCATCGAACCGGAGCCGTGCCGTCCCAGCCCGTCCCGTCCGCGAGCACCCGCAGCCCGTCGGAATCGCGCTCGATGCCCGCAATCGCTGCGTTGACGACCGCCGTCCCCGCCCCGCCGCGCACGTACTCCTCGTACGGCTGGAGGTACCGCACCCGAAGCGGCGAGTGGGTCAGGACGGAGATGTCCACCGGCCGCGGCGAGACGAGCGTGAGCTCGCGGGCCCAGGGCAGCAGCCCGTAGGCGAGCTCGAAGCCCGAGTTCCGCTTCCCGATGATGACGACGCGCTTGTCCCGGTAGGACTCGGCCCGCCGCGTCTCGGCGTAATGGGTCGCGTGCTCCGCGCCCCGGAGGGGCGGCGCCCACGGCTCCGTCATGCCTACGGCGAAGACGGCGGCGCGACAGCGGTACTCCCCGTCACTCGTCTCAAGCACGAGACGCTCGCCTTCCCGCCGGGTGGCCGTCCACGTGCAGCCGTAGCGGGCCTCGATGCCGGCCCGCTCCGCGAACGCGACCATGCCGGACTCCATCTCAGCTCTCGCCGGTACGTCGAAGGTCCGATCCATGAAGCCGGCGACGAGCCCCCTGGCCTCGGGCTCCTCGGCGACGAGGCTGTTGTAGTCGTAGGCCTCGTACTCCCGGGTCGTGCGCTCGAAGGGCGCGTCGGGCTTCGTCCAGCTGATCAGCCGCTCGAAGATCGGGAAGCGGCGGAACATTCCCCCGGGCGCCTCGTCCGCGGAGAGAAGCGCGTGGTTCGGCACCCCCGCCCTGCCCAGGCAGTAGCTCGTCTGGAGCCCCGCCGGCCCGGTCCCCACCACGACGACGTCGTAGTCGCCCGGCGGGAACGGCTTCAGCTGCTGGTCTTCCACTCGGTCGTCGATCGCAGGCGAAGAGCTTCGGCCTGGAACATCCGATACAGGACCCGCGGATGCTCGATCAGGAACGGCTCGAAGTCAGGGGCGGGGATCACGAGGCACCGCAGTTGCGTCAGAGCCTGCACGTCGGCGATCGGCGGGTCGCCGGTCATGACCGAGATCTCCCCGAAGAACTCTCCCGGCCCAAACCGTGTGACCTCCTGGTCGCCGATCCGAACGACGGCGTTTCCATCCAGGATCACGAAGAGCCCCGAGCCCTTCAGGTCCTTCCGGAGCACGCGGGCGCCTTCGGGGAACACCTCCTCGTCGAAGCGGTGGGCGATCGCCTCGAGCTGCGCCGGCGCCAGGTCGGCGAACAGCGAGAGCCGGGCCAGGACTTCTTCGACTTCAGCCACGGGCGGAGCTTAGAGCGGGCTCCGGTTCCTTCTCGGTGCTTCTGCTCACCATCAGAGCGACGCCGACCACGATCGCGGCTCCGGCGAGCACCGTTCGCCCGGTGATCGCCTCGTCGTTGAACATCCAGCCGAGGAAGACGGCGATGACCGGGTTGACGTAGGCGTAGGTCGACACGGTCGAGGCCGGGACGGTCTTCAGCAGCCAGACGTAGGCGCTGAACCCGATCAACGAGCCGACGACGACCATGTAGGCCGTCGCGAGCAGCGCGTCCGTCGTGAATGTCGCGTCGTCGTACTCGCCCCGGATGCCGCTGACCGCCAGCAGCAGCGTGCCGCCCGCGAGCATCCCCATCCCCGCGCCGAGCAGCGTGTCCCTCGGGAGCGGCGACCGCTGGGAGTAGAGCGAGCCGGCGACCCAGCCGAGTGCGCCCAGAACGATGACGAGGGCCCAGAGCGGCTCCGCACCTTCCTCGCCAGACGGATCGACGAGCAGGAACAGCCCGGCGAACCCGAGCGCGAGCCCGGCGAGCGCGCGGCCGCCGAGCTTCTCGCCGAGGAAGATCCGGGCGAGGATCGCGAACCAGAGCGGGATCGTCCCGACCAGCAGCGCGGCGATCCCCGACGGGACGTCCTGCTGCGCCCACGCGAGAAAACCGTGGCCCAGGAGGAAGAGCGAGCCGCCGAAGATGAACGCCGCGCCCCACTGCTTCCACCCGAGCGGCTCCCTCTCTCTGTTCCGCACCATGACCCAGGCGAACACGAGCGCACCAGCGGCGAGGTGACGCATAGCCATCGCGAGAAACGGGGGAAGGTCGCGCACCACGACGGCGATGGCGAGGAACGTCGAGCCCCAGACGACATAGATCGTTCCCAGAGCGAGCCAGACTTTCAGCCTCATCCCATAGTTCTAACGACGGGTGCTACGTTCCCATTCGGGGAAGCAATGCTCGACCGCCAGACGATCGAAGAGCGCCAGCGTGACCGGGCCGAGGCGCTCGAGGACCTGACGCGCGCGAAGCGAGAACTCGCTGAGGCTGCGCGCCGGCTCGCCGAGCGGGAACACAAGCTCGCCGAGCGCGAGAAGCGGCTCGAGCAGCGGATGCACCGCATCGCACGCAAGCTCGAAGCCCGGCGAGACCGTCAACACCGGATGGCCGCTCTGCGCGCCAGGGTGTCCGACTCCCAGATCCTCAAGAGCAGCCAGAAGAAGAAGGAGAGCCAGCTCGTGCGCGGGGAGGCAAGGCTCACCCGCCGCGAGGCCGACATCGAGCGCCGGACGGCCGAGCTGGAGGCGCGGGCCGTCGAGCTCGACCGTCGAGCCGAGGGGCTCATGTCACGCGAGCTGGAGCTGGACGCACGAGACGGCGAATCGGGCAGGCTCCACGGAGAGGCGACGCGCCTTCGAGCGGAGCTCGAGCAGCGTTCCGAGGAGCTCGTCACCCGCGAGCAGGAGCTGGCCGGCCGGGAGGAGCGAGCAGCCGAGCTGGAGCGATCCGTCGGCGAGCGCGAGGATCTCATCGAGACACGTGAGGCAGACCTCGCCGCGCAGCTCGACGAGCTCGCGGCCCGAGAGAAGCGCGTGAAGAAGGACGAAGAGCGCCAGCGGACGGCGAACGAGCGGCTCGAGCGCCACTCCGCAGACCTCGCCGAGCGCGAGCAGGCTCTGGCCCGCCTGGGCCAGACGCTGCTTTCACGCCGGGACGACGACTCGACGCACCTCACGCAAGAGGCGGACGACGCGTCGTTCGTCGAGGGCCTCGACGCCCTCCGGGCCGCGGCCGGCTCGGCCAAGCCCCGAAGTTAGAGGAGCCCGCCCCTCGGGTATCCGGGAGCAGTGCCCGGCATGTTCGTCGTCTACGTGCTGATCATCGTCGCGGGCATCGCGCTCTACACCGTCGTCGGACTCGGCCACTACTGATCGTGCGACGGTTCCTGCGGGAAAACAGCCTCTCGCTCTTCTTCCTCGCGCTGTTCGTGCTCGCCCTGTTCGGCCAGTCGATCGCGGGCTTCCACCTCTACAACCAGGACGCGATGGGGCACCAGGAGCCGACGATCGGCTACTTCCGGTACCTCCTCACCTCGGACTTCGGAGCGGACACGCTCGAGAACTGGCAGTCCGAGTGGCTCCAGTTCTGGATGTTCGCGCTCGCGACGGTCTGGCTCGTCCAGAAGGGATCGAACGAGTCGAAGAAGCTGGAGGACGCCGGCCTCGAGGGCGACGAGCAGCAGCGGGTCGGCCGGTACGCGTCGGAAAACTCGCCCCGCTGGGCCAGGGTCGAGGACTGGCGGCTCACTGTCTACTCGTATTCGTTCACGATCGTGGTGGGCCTGATCTTCCTCGCGACCTGGCTGGGCCAGTCGATCACGACGTGGAACGTCTTCAACGACGAACTGAAGGCTCACGACGAGGCAACGGTCTCGTGGCTGAGCTACCTCGGGTCGGCCGACTTCTGGGAGCGGAGCCTCCAGAACTGGCAGTCGGAGTTCCTCGCCGTCGGGACGATGGTCGTCTTCACCGTCTACCTGCGCCAGCGCGGCTCACCGGAGTCGAAGCCGGTCGGAGCTCCGCACGACGAGACCGCCTCCTCCGGCTAGCTGCCGCGTGCGGTCTCACGTATCGAGGGCTGCCTCGAGATCGTGGGCGAGGTTCGCCGGCGTGAGGTCGACGCCGGGATGGAGCGTCGAGCGCCAGCGTCCATTCGCGTCGTAGACCCGAACCGGAACCGAGTGCATGTTGCTGTTCCCGGTGTCGGCCGACGGCAGGATCTGGAAGCCCTTCCACACCGGTCGGAGCTCCGCGACCGTTCCGTCCACGTACTCGAGCTCGCCCCGCGCGCGGAACCGGGTGAGGAACGCGCGGATCCCCGCCGGCGTGTCGTGGACCGGATCGGTGCTGAAGGCGACCGCAACGACTCGACTTCGATCGTCATCGAGTAGGCGAATCGCTTCGCCGACCTGGGCGGCGACGATCGGACAGGCCTCCGTGCACTGGGAGTCGAGGAAGGTCACTGCGACGACCTTCCCGCGCAGCTCGGGCGAGACCGCGTAGGCGGCGGCAGGCATCTGCAGTCCTGGCGGCGGCTGGGTTCCGCGGAAGTCCGGCTCGCTCTCGCCCCTCGTCAGGACGAATCCGAGCACGACGGCGAGCGCCCCGAGGAGCGCCAGCGGCCAGGATGACTGCTTTCACGTAGGAGAGTTTGGCGAAACGTCGGCTATGCCGCAGGGCCGCGCTGCTCGCCCCGAGGCTGCGTCCTCAGTCGCGCCCGTATCGCAAGGATACGAACGCTCCCTGCGTCCTTGCCTCGAAACGACCATCGCACCCCTGCGACGAGCGACGTCCCGCCAAACCCTCCTAGCGGATCTTGCCGACGAAGATGGTGACGGTGGAGCCGGAAGGGGCTCGTGCCCCCGCACGCGGCGTCTGGTCGAGGACGATTCCGTCCGCGTTGGGATCGTTCGTGGGCCTGGTGGTGACCTGGACGGAGAAGCCGGCGCCCTCGATCGTTCCCCGGGCCGTCGCCTCGTCTTGACCGACGCTGTCCGGGACAGCGGTCTGCGAGCCGGGGGTGGTCGCCGTGGTCACCACCGTGGTCGTCCCGCCGCCCGGACCGATCGAGACGTTGATGCGAACGACGGTGCCGCGCATTGCGCGCCCTCCACCGCCCGGCGCCTGGGCGACCACGGTGCCCTCTGGCTCGGTGCTCGGCACCCGCGCGACCCTGCTGCGGAATCCGGCGCGGGAGAGCTGCGACGTTGCCACGCCGACCGTCAGCCCGACCACCTGCGGAACCGTCGCGAGGTTCGGGCCTCGCGAGACGACGATGATCGCAGGCGAGTTCTTCGGCACCTCGGTTCCCGCCTGGGGCAGCTGCCGGAGGACGATGCCCTTCGGCTCGCGCGACGGCACCTCCTGCGCGCGAGGCTTCAGTTCCGAAGCTCGCAGGCGGGCGAGCGCTCGGGCGAGGGGCAGGCCGGAGACGTCGGGAACCTCGGTCCTGAGCGGGTCACGGGCGACGGCGAGGACGACGATCCCACGCTTCCCGTACAGGGTGCCGGGGTCGGGACGCTGCTCGACGACGGTGCCGGCCGGCTTCGCGCTGACGATCCGCTTGACCTCCGCCTCGAACCCGCGCTCTCTGAGCCGTGCCTCTGCCGGCTCCCGCTTCAGGCCCTGGACGTCGGGCACCTTCGCGGCCTCGACCGTCTCGTCGCGGTTCGTGAGGTACCACGACGCGGCGAGCGCTCCGAGGACGAGCAGCAGCAGGAGCAGTAGCCACGGCCAGAACGGGCGCGGCGGTGGAGGCGGCGTCGTCGCCACGCGCTCCTCGCGAACTTCCGTCGCTCGCCGTCGGCGCCAAGGGGACCATCTAGCCATCGCGCATCCTTCTGCCCCACTCCCTGCTTCGCCTAACCATGCGGGGATGGTTCAGTAAAGGGGTGGCGGAGGAGCGACAGACTCTGCGGGCAGGGATCCGAGCGCTGCCGCGGCCGGTCTGGATCCTCTGCGCGGGGTCGTTCGTCAACCGCTTCGGCAGCTTCGTCGCCGTCTTCCTCGTCCTCTACCTGCGGGAGAAGGGCTACTCCATCGCGGAAGCCGGTCTCCTGGTCAGCGGCTACGGCGCCGGAAACGTCCTGGCGGCGGCCGCCGGCGGCCTCGTCGCGGACCGGCTCGGCCGGAAGAACGCGATCGCGCTCTCGATGTTCGCCTCGGCGGCGACCTTGCTTGCTCTCTCCCAGGCCGACCAGATCGCGTTGATCGCGATGCTCACCGTGCTCGCCGGGCTGACCGGCGAGATGTACCGGCCGGCGTCCTCCGCCTTGCTCGCCGACCTGGTTCCCCCCGGACAGCGCCTGCCGGCGTTCGCGCTCAACCGGCTGGCGATCAACCTCGGGTTCGCGGCCGGTCCGGCGACCGCGGGCTTTCTCGCGGACCGCTCGTTCACCTACCTCTTCGTGGGAGACGCGCTGACCTCAGCCGTCTTCGGCCTGATCGCGCTGGCCGCGCTCCCGGAGGGCGTTCGCAGCCGCCGCGGAGCCGAGCGGCGAGGCGAAGGGATTCGAACCATCGCGCGGGACCGTGCCTTCCTGTTCTTCCTCGCAGCCTCGGTCCTCGGCGCATTCGTCTACTTCCAGGCGAACGTGACCTTGCCGCTCCATGTCCGGGAGAGCGGGCTCGCCAACTCGGACTACGGCCTGCTCATCTCACTGAACGGGCTCGCGATCGTCTTCCTGGAGCTGCCGTTCACGTCGATCACCCAGCGCTTCCCCGCGATCCCTGTGCTGGCGCTTGGATCGCTCCTCGTCGGCCTCGGCTTCGCGCTCAACGCCTGGGCGGTGTCCCTCGCCGCCCTTGCGTTCAGCGTCCTGGTCTGGACGATCGGGGAGATCGTCTACGCGCCGGTCGCCTCGGCGTACGTCGCCGACATCGCGCCGGAGCACCTGCGCGGCCGCTATCAGGGAGCCTGGGGATTGACGTGGGGCTTCGCCTTCATGATCGGCCCCGGAATCGGCGCGGCGGTCTTCGCGTGGAGCGCGGATGTCCTCTGGCTCGGCTGCGGCGTGCTCGGGCTCCTTGCGGCGCTGCTCCTCCTGGCCGGGCGCCCGCGCGAGCGACTCTAGGACGCGCGTCTGCGGAACCAGCGCGCCTTGCTGCCCGGCAGCTCGGCGCCTTCGCCGAGCGCCGTCGCCGCCGAGACCACGTCGTCGCTCGTCAGCGTCGTCAGCTCCTCGGGCCCGAGCTCCTCGAGGCTCCTCCCCGAGAGACCGGCAAGCCGGAGCGCCTGGGCGTTGAGCGCCTGCTCGAAGATCGTTCGCGCGTAACGGGCGTTTCCGAAGCCCTCACCGCGCTGGGCGCCGTCGAAGGTCCCGCGCAGCGCCTCCTCGGCGCCCTGCGTGATCTCGTAGGTGTAGTCGGACGCGAACTTGTGGGTGATCGCGAGCAGCTCGTCCGTCGAGTAGTCCGGGAACGAGATCTCGCGCGAGAAGCGTGAGCGGAGGCCCGGATTCGAGTCGAGGAACCGCGTCATGGGTCGCGGATAGCCGGCCACGATCACGATCAGGCGGTGGCGGTAGTCCTCCATCCGCTTAAGGAGCGTCTCGATCGCCTCGGGCCCGAAGTCGTGGTACGCCGCCTCCGGCGCGAGGGCGTAGGCCTCGTCGATGAACAGGACGCCGTCGAGCGCCCGGCGGATCACGCGTTCCGTCTTGAGAGCCGTCGTCCCCACGTACTGACCGACGAGGCCGCTGCGATCGACCTCCACCAGATGGCCGCGGCGTAGCAACCCCATCGCCCGGTACATCTGCGCAAGCAGGCGCGCGACCGTCGTCTTGCCCGTCCCGGGATTGCCGAGGAAGACGAGATGCTGGCTCGTTGCGACCTCGGGCAGGTCGTGCTCCTGGCGCCGCGCCTGAACCTGGAGGAAGGCAACGAGCGCCCGCACCTGCTCCTTGACCGTCTCGAGCCCGACGAGCGCGTCCAGCTCCGCCTGGAGCTCCTCGAGCGAGCGCGCCGGCTGAGGCTTGTTGAGCCCGAGGCGCTCGGCCATCCAGTCGAGCGGAGCATCGCGCGCGGCGGTCCGACGCACGCGCTGCGCGAGCTCCCTCACGTTCTCGGCCAGCTCTTCTCGGACGTCGCGCGGCATCGGAGGCAGGGTACCCGCGCGCCCTCTGCGGGAACCCTCACAAGATTGTTAACCTGGTTAACGACTTGAGCTCTACCCGCACCCAGACCGACGTCGCGAACCGGCTTCGCCCGGCGCTGCTGAAGCTGGCCCGGGAGCTCCGCCGGGAGAGTCATGCCCTTGGTGTAACCGGGGGTCAGGTGTCGCTCCTGATCCAGATTCACCGGAACAAGGGCATCGGCGTCAACGAGCTGGCGGCCCACGAGCGGATCTCCGCCGCAGCGATGTCCAAGCATGTCGCTCGGCTGGAGAAGGCGGGTCTCGTTCAGCGCACGCCGCATGCGAGCGACGGACGCAGGCAAGGACTGTCGGTGACGGCAGAGGCGGAACGTGTCCTGCGCTCCGTCAAGTCTCGCCGGACCGCTTGGCTTGCCTCGCGGCTCGAGCGCCTCGACGCAGCAGACCTCGACGTGCTCGACGCCGCGGTCGAGCCGCTGCTCGAGCTCCTGGAGGACGCATGACGGTCGCGTTCCGCCGGACGTTCGCGAGTCTCCGGAAGCACCGGAACTACCGCCTCTTCTTCAGTGGCCAGGTCGTCTCGCTCGTCGGCACCTGGATGCAGAACATCGCGCTCGCCTGGTACGTCGTCGAGCTCACGCATTCGCCGGTCGCCGTCGGGTTCCTGGCGTTCTGCCGCTTCGCGCCGTTCACGGTCTTCGGCCTGATCTCCGGCGTCGTCGCCGACCGGTTCGACAACCGGCGGCTCGTGATGCTCACCCAGAGCTCCTCGATGGTCGTCGCCGTCGCCCTCACGATCCTCGCCTTCTCCGGCGCCGAGGTCGTCTGGCTCGCCTACGCCCTCGCCGCCGCCTCGGGGACGGCGCTCGTCTTCGACGCGCCGGGGCGCCACGCGCTCACTTTCCAGATGGTCGGGCGGGACGAGCTGCCGAACGCGATCGCGCTGAACGCAAGCCTCTTCAACGGTGCGCGCGTGATCGGGCCGGCATCGGCCGGCGTGATCATCGCCGTGTTCGGGGTCGGCGTCTGCTTTGCGATCAACGCGGTCAGCTTTCTCGCGGTGCTCTCGAGCCTCGCGCTGATGCGGGTCGAGGAGCTCGTGAAGCTCGATCGCCCGACAGAGCATCCGTCCGTGCTGAAGAGCGTCCGGGAGGGGCTCGCCTACGCGCGCCACTCGCCACGCGTCCGCCTCGTCCTGGCGATGACGACGGTCGTGAGCACCGTCGGCTTCAACTTCCACGTGCTCGTTCCCGTGCTGGCGTCCGAGACGCTCGACGCCGGACCGCGGACGTTCGGCGTCCTCTCGGCCTGCTTCGGCGGCGGCGCGCTGGCCGGGGCGCTCCTCACGGCGGGGATCGGCCGCGCGAGCTGGAAGGCGCTCGTCGCCGGGGTCGGAGGCTTCAGCCTCGCGCTCCTCGCGCTCGCTCCGCTCCACACCGTCCTCGCCTGCGCGATCCTGCTCTTCGTCGTCGGCGTCTGCTTCACGATGTGGACGGCGAACAGCCAGTCGCTCCTCCAGCTGTCCGCGCCGGACCACCTCCGCGGCCGGGTGCTCAGCCTCTATCTCTTCGCCTTCGCGGGCCTGGCGCCGCTCGGCGGCCTCTTCTCCGGCTGGCTCTCGGAAATCGGGGGCACGCAGCTTGCGTTCTTTGTGGCCGGCGGAACCGGGCTGGTCATGACGCTCGCGGCTCTGCGCGAGCTCTACGGGGCTAAGCACGGGCGCGCGCTAACAACCGCCTAACAAACTCGACCGAAATCCTTTCGATTCGCCCACGGGGTCCTCACGGCGCGCGGGAAGACTCTGTCCAACGTCGCCAAGGAGGCACTCAGCTATGACCAAGAAAATTCGACTCGGGGTTCTCACGCTCGTCGCGCTCTCAGCGCTGGCGCTCGTGACGGCCGCCGTCGCTCATCGCGTCGTCGTCATCAAGGGCACGAACCAGGGCGAGACGCTGACCGGCACCGCCGGCAATGACCTCGTTCTCGCCCGCGCCGGCGACGACACCGTCAACGCCGGTGAAGGCAACGACCGCGTCCACGGGATGCGGGACAACGACACCCTCAACGGTGAGGGTGGAAACGACCGCATGCGCGGCGGTCCCGGCAACGACACGCTCAACGGCGGCGAGGGCAACGACGTCCTCCGCGGCCGCTGGGGCAACGACGTCGTGAACGGTGACAACGGCAACGACCGCATCTGGGTCGGCCGTGGCGCCGACGTCCAGAACGGCGGAGCCGGAGACGACCGGATGCACGCACTCGCCCGCGACCGCATGGTCGACACGATCGACTGCGGCCCCGGCAACGACGTGGTCTGGCTCAACTCGAAGGAGTCCGACGTCCACGTCAACTGCGAGACCGTCAAGGTCGTCACGACCTCGCACCCCGACGACGGGGAATAAAGAACTACTCCTCAATCCATATCTCCCTCTCTCCAACGAAGCCCGCCCCACCAGGCGGGCTTCGTGCTTTCTAGGCCGCGCTGAACGGCCCTACCCCAGGGACTAGCCCCTCGTCTACCCCCTCTTGGGCGACCGTTTGCGGGTTCCCTTGTTGGAGGGATGCGCACCGCCTCCGCGATGTCCGATTCCTGGGGAACGTAAGTGCAACCAAGGCGGATGCGGCCACGCCGAGAGAGTTCACGGAGGTTCCTGGCGTGAGCAAGCCAATCGCCCCCTCAAAACCGAGCAACTCCCTCGCCGCTGGACAGCGCCGGACCCGCTCTGCTCAGCGACCGAAGGAGGTGAATGAAGTGTCGAAGGCCTATCACAAGCTCGTCGCGCTCAGGAAGCGCGAGGACGGTCAGACAATGGCCGAGTACGGCGTCGTTTTGGCCGTAATTACGATCGCCGTGTTTGGTGCCCTGACCCTCCTGTCCGGGAACATCGTCAACGCGATCAGCCGCGTCGCCGGATTCATCTCTTAGGTTCGGCGCTCAGCTAGCTGGAGCCCGCCGCTGCCCCGGCGGGCTCCAGTGTCTCGTTACAGGCGGTGCGGCACGCCGTGGTTCAGGAGGTTCGGCGTGTCGCGACCAGCCCTGATCGTCCTAGTCGGCCTGATGCTCGTCGCCCCGGCGGCCGGGCGGCCCGTGGACGAAGGCGCAGGGCCGGGCCCTGAACGCCCATTCGTCGCCGGTCAGCTCATCGTCGGCTTCAAGGACGGCGTCTCACTTGCCGAGCAGCGCCAGGCGCTGGGCCGGTACTCCGGGAAGGTGCAGCGCCGGTTCGCCCAGATCGACGGCGTGCTGGCGTCGGTTCCGGCCGGCCGTTTGCAGCAGGCGCGGCAGGCGCTCGAGGGGGATTCCCGCGTCGAGTACGTCGAGCCGAACTTTCTGCTGCGTACCGACAACCACGGCGACCCGGGCGATCCCGCGTTCCACAATCTCTGGGGGCTGCACAACTTCGGCCAGCAGGTGGCCGGCGTCGTCGGATCCGCGGATGCCGACATCGACGCGCTCGAGGCCTGGCAGGTCTCGCAGGGAAGCTCGGACGTCGTCGTCGGAGTGATCGACACCGGCGTCGACTACCTGCATCCCGATCTGAGCTCGCAGATGTGGACGAACGCCGGCGAGGACTGCGCCGGCTGCCGCTCGAACGGCGTCGACGACGACGGCAACGGCTACGTCGACGACTGGCGCGGCTGGGACTTCGCAGGGAACGACAACGACCCGATGGACGACAACGGCCACGGCACGCATGTGGCCGGCACGATCGGCGCGAGGCAGGACTCCCGCGGGATGGTCGGCGTCAACTGGCGCGTGCAGGTCATGCCGCTCAAGTTCATCGGGGCGAACGGCGAGGGGACGGCCGCCGACGCGGTGCGCGCGATCCTCTACGCCTCGTCGATGGGCGCCGACGTCACGAACAACTCCTACGGCGGCGACGGGTTCTCGCAGGCGATGCTCGATGCGATCCAGACGGCCGACTCGGCCGGGTCGCTGTTCGTCGCGGCTGCGGGGAACGACTCCTGGGACAACGACGAGGAGCCGGTCTACCCGGCCGGCTACGACGTCCCGAACGTGATGTCGGTCGCGGCGAGCGACTCGTCCGACCGCAGGGCCTGGTTCTCCAACTTCGGCGCGGCGTCGGTGGATCTCGCCGCGCCCGGCACGAACATCTACTCGACCTGGCCCGGCGGCTCGTACCGCTTCGAGAACGGGACGTCGATGGCGGCGCCGCATGTCGCGGGCGCGGCTGCGCTGGCTCGGGCGGCTTTCCCGGCAGCGAGCGACGTCGGCCTGAAGGCGCTGCTCCTGCGCTCGACCGATCCGGTCGGAGCGCTGGCGTCGGTGGCTCGGACCGGCGGCCGGCTCAACGTCAACACCGCCGTTCGCTGCGCGGACCGCGCGCGAGTCTGGCTCGACTCGCCCGCGCCGGGCTTCGAGGTTCGCGCCGGCGACGCGCTCCCGATCCGGGTGCTCGCGACCCGGTGCGCGGAAGCGGCCGGGGTCTCGGCGAGCGTCGAGGTCAACGGCCTGCCGGTCGAGCTGACGGCGCGAGGCGACGGCCTCTACACGGGCTCCTTCACGCCCCCGCCGGAGAGGCGCTGACGGTCGTGGCGAGCGCGGACGCCGCCGGCGGCTCGGACACCCAGTCCGTCTCCGGCATGGCCGTTCAGCACCAGGCGATCGTTCCGGGCGGCGACCCGGTCACGGTGACGACTTCCAGTCCCGGGCGAGAACGCGCTCCTGAGCTTCATGGGCACGGCCGGCCGGCGGATCGCGCTCAAGGTCTCCGACGTCTCGGTCGGCACCTCGACCTGCTGCTCGCTGCAGGTCTCGTTCATCTCTCCGCCAGGGCCCTGGGTGGCTGCCGCCAACGCCCTTCGGCCGCAACGGCGGCTTCGTCGACACGAAGACGCTGCCGTGGGACGGCGTGTACCGGATCCTCGTCGACCCGCAGGGGTCGGACGTCGGCTCCGCGACGTTCACGCTCTACGACGTGCCGCCCGACGTGTCGGGCTCGATTTCTCCCGGCGGCCCTCCCGTGTCCCTGACTACGGGCCCGGTGCCCGGCCAGAACGCCCTTTTCTCCTTCAGCGGGCTGGCCGGGCAGCGGGTCAGCCTGAAAGTCAGCGGCTCGACGATGGGGAGCTCCACCTGCTGCTCGGGAACCGTGTCGGTCGCCGGCCTGGTGCCGCAGACGCTGTTCGGGACGAACGGGGCTTTCGTGGACACGAAGGTGCTGCCGGCGGACGGGACGTACTCGGTTCTGGTCGATCCGTCGGGCATGAACGTCGGATCGGTGACGCTGACGCTGTACGACGTGCCGCCCGACGCGTCGGCCTCGGCTGCGCCGGGCGGCTCCCCCGTAACCGTTTCGGCGGGCTCGGTGCCGGGCCAGAACGCGGTTGTCTCCTTCTCGGGCTCGGCGGGCCAGCGCGTCGCGGTGAAGGCGAGCGGCGTGACGGTCGGAACGTCGACGTGCTGCTCGATGAAGCTCGGGATCGTCGGCCTGGGCCAGCCGGTGCTGATGGGCCGCAACGGCGGCCTGCTCGACACGGTGAAGCTGCCCGCGTCGGGGACGTACTCGCTCCTGGTCGACCCGCAAGGCATGGACTCGGGCTCGGCGACGCTCCAGATCTACGACGTCCCGCCGGATGTGACGGGCTCGATAGCGCCGGGTGGCGCGCCGCTCACGGTGAGCACGAGCGCGGTCGGCCAGAACGCCGCCGTGACAGTTCTCCGGCCTGGCGGGCCAGCGGGTGAGCCTGAAGCTGAGCGGAGTGACGATGGGAACCTCGACCTGCTGCTCGGCGAAGGTCTCGATCGCGAAGCCGGACGGCTCGAGCCTCGTGACGCCGACCCTGTTCGGAACGAACGGCGGCTTCGTCGACACGAAGACGCTGCCGGTCGAGCGGCACCTACACGATCCTGGTCGACCCGTCGGGAACGGACGTCGGCTCGGCAACGCTCCAGATGTACGAAGTCCCGCCAGACCTGACGGGCTCGCTGACGGTGGGCGGCCCGTCGGTGAGCCTGACCCTCGGCACGCCGGGCCAAAACGCAGTCCTGACCTTCACGGGCGCCGCAGGCCAGCGAGTGACGATCCGAGCAACGGGAGTAACCATCGGCCCGATCCACGTGCTGCTCGACAACGCTGCTGATCAAGAGGCCGGACGGCGTCCCGCTGGCGTCAGGCCTAGCGGGCACGAACGGCGGAACCCTGAGCGCGACACTCCCAGTCGCCGGCGTCTACACGCTGCTCGTCGACCCCCAGGCCGGCAATACGGGTGGATTGGCGTTAGCGGGTTCCTAACTTCGACGCGACCGGCGTGTTGTCACTCGGCACCCGCGCTGTCGTCGGGCTGGAAGTGCTCTTGCGCAAGCATCCCAGCAGCGAGAAGCAACCTGCGGAGGATCTCTGCCAGCCATTCGCGACGCACTGCGGTCGTCTGTGCATCCAGGGGCAGTTCTCCCCAGTCCGTCGGTCGCGGCGGCGGCGGCCCTCCAGTGTGGGCGCGATGTAGCCTCGGGGGGCTACCGCGATGCGTAAGCGTGTTGCGAAGCGCGGCCCAATCCTTGTAATCGCTCGATTCAAGTAGGCCATCTAGAGCCACGGCCAGAGGAGCGGCTGGATCGCGCCCCGCCAATCGCTTGCGAAGTGCGTCGAGCGTGACGCGCTTTCGCTTACTCGACGTCGAGAGCTCGAATTCATCATCCCCCGTGGCCCAGAGCATCGCCCAGGTTCCGTATCCGAACGCTTCCAGCGCTGAATGGCCAGCGACAAAGAAGGTAAACAGATGGTGTTCTTGTCGAAAGCGCCCAAGCGGCTCCGGGGACGAACCATCGTTCTCGACAGATCGCCGGAACCCCTCGTCCTGCTCGACCACAGCCAGGTAGCGCCAGGAGAGGGCGTTCCAGGCGGAGGCGAACTCCCCCCACGCCTCGACCACCGGATAGTTCTGCTGTCTAAGCGCGTCGAGGATCGCCTCGTACGGCTCCACAGGGAATTCGTTCGGCATCGTCAGACCCGTGGATGTCAGATGATTCACGGCCGGTTGCGCAGGGCCAATCGAGCGACTTAGCTGATGCGCCAGGTATCGCCGGCGTGGAGCAGCTTCGCCAGATCGCCCTCGCCCAGCTCTCGCTTCGTGACCTCGATCTGCTCCGCCATCAGCGTGTCGTAGACCGGGCGCTCGACTGCTCGGAAGATTCCGATCGGCGTCGGGCCCACCGGCGTGTGCGACAAGCCGCGACAGCGAGAACGCCAGCGACGAATCCTCCGCGCTCTCGTCATGCGCGTAGCAGCGCGTCCTCGCCGACCGAAGCCACGTCTACGATCTCGACTCCGCCGCCCGGCCTCGACACCACGCCCCGCTCGATCGTCTCGCCCTCCCCGCCGAAGCGGATGGGCTGGCCGTGCTCGAGCAGGATCCGGTTCTCCTTCTGCTCCCGCACCGCGTCGAACGCGCCGTCGTTGTAGACGTTGCAGTTCTGGTAGATCTCGACGAAGACCGAGCCCTTGTGCTCGGCCGCCCTCCGCAGGATCCCCGTCAGGTGCGCCCGGTCGGTGTCGACCGACGCGCGCCACGAACGTCGCCTCGGCGCCCAGCGCCAGCGACAGCGGGTTGAACGGGTAGTCGAGCGACCCGAACGGCGTCGTCTTGTTGTGAGTCCCCAGCGGCGAGGTCGGCGAGTACTGCCCCTTCGTCAGCCCGTAGATCTGGTTGTTGAAGAGCAGGATCTTGACGTTGACGTTCCGGCGCAGCGCGTGGATCAGGTGGTTCCCGCCGATCGACAGCGCGTCGCCGTCGCCGGTCACGACCCAGACGGACAAGTCCGGCCGGGACGACGACAGCCCGGTCGCGATCGCCGGCGCCCGCCCGTGGATCGAGTGCATCCCGTACGTGTTCATGTAGTACGGGAACCGCGCCGCGCACCCGATCCCGCTGATGAAGACGATCCGCTCGCGCGGGATCCCGAGCTCGGGCATGAAGCTCTGCATGGCGGCGAGGATCGCGTAGTCCCCGCAGCCCGGGCACCAGCGGACCTCCTGGTCGGACTTGAAGTCCTTCGCAGTCAGCTGGATGAGCCGGCGTGTCGCCGTTCCCCTCGCTCACTGCTCGGGGATCACCCCGCACATGACGACGTCCGTGCCGTCGGCCTTGTGGATGTCGAGCACGTACTCGCCGGTGGCCAGCTCGGGCAGCGTCACGAAAACCTGGCCCTGACCGAGGTCGGCGGACGTGAACCCGACGTCGTGGACGATCTCCTCGCCCGGCGCGTCGCACGTCCCCTTGTGGACGTGGATCGGCTCACCCTCCGACTTCCCCTTGATCTCGATCGTCACGTCGACGGAGGCCGCGCCCGAGTGCAACTCGGCCGTGCCGGACTTTCCGGAGCTGTTCATCTCGTCGAGAGTGACGCTCACGACACCGGCCTCCTCGCCGCCGCCACCGCCGCCACCGCCACCGCCGCCGCTGTCACTCCCGCCGCAGGCAGTCGCCAGGCCGACCACACAAACCCCCAAGATCAGTTGCGCTTTCACAGCATCCCCTCCATGGCTTCGGCCAGCTCCGAGGAGCGGAACGGAAGGCCGCGCACGCGGTTGTAGCCCACGGCGTCGACCAGGAATTCCGCCCGCACGAGCTTGAGGAGCTGTCCCAGGTTCATTTCCGGAACGAGAATCTTGTCGTATCTCCGCAGCACCTCGCCGGTGTTGCGGGGAAACGGGTTCAGGTAGCTGAGATGCGCATGCGCGACCTTGCCCCCGTCGCGCCTGACCCGCCGCACCGCCGCGGCCACCGGCCCGTAGGTCCCGCCCCAGCTGAGGACGAGCAGCTCCTCGCCGCCCTCCTCGTCGAGCGCGAGCTCCGGGATGTCGGCCGCGATCCCGGCCACCTTCTGCGCGCGGATCCGAACCATGTGGTCGTGGTTGTCCGGGTCGTACGAGACGTTGCCCGACCCGTCCGCCTTCTCGAGCCCGCCGATCCGGTGCTCCAGGCCGGGAGTCCCGGGGATCGCCCACGGCCGCGCCAGGGTCTCGGCGTCGCGCAGGTACGGCATGAACGCGCCCTCGTGGTTCGGGGCGTCGGCGAAATCCACGGGGATCTCCGGGTACGAGTCGATGTCGGGGATCAGCCACGGCTCCGAGCCGTTCGCGAGATAGGCGTCGGAGAGGAGGAAGACCGGCGTCCGGTACTTCAGCGCGATCCGCGCCGCCTCGATCGCGGAGTCGAAGCAGCCGCCCGGCGTCGAGGCGGCGATCACGGGCACCGGCGACTCGGCGTTCCTCCCCCACATCGCCAGCAGGAGGTCGGCCTGCTCGGGCTTCGTCGGCATCCCGGTCGACGGGCCTGCGCGCTGGACGTCGATGATCACGAGCGGAAGCTCGAGGGTGACGGCGAGGCCGATCGTCTCCATCTTCAGGACGACGCCGGGGCCGCTCGACGTGCAGACGCCGAGCGCACCGCCGAAGCTCGCGCCGAGCGCGGCGCCGACGGCGGAGATCTCGTCCTCGGCCTGGAACGTGCGGACGCCGAAGTCCTTGCGGCGCGAGAGGTCCTCGAGGATCTCGGAGGCCGGGGTGATCGGGTAAGCGCCGAGGAAGAGCGGGAGGCCGCTCTTCACGCTCGCAGCGATCAGGCCCAGCGACAGCGCCTGGTTCCCGCGGATGTTGCGGTAGGTGCCGGGCGGGAGCTTCGCCGGCGCGACTTCGTAGGTGACGCGAAAGTCCTCGCTCGTCTCCCCGTACGCCCAGCCGGAGTTGAACGCCTTGATGTTCGCCTCGGCGATCTCCGGCCGCGACTGGAACTTCTTCTCGAGGTACGAGAGCGTCCCCTTCTTCGGGCGGGCGTACAGCCAGGACATCAGCCCGAGCGCGAACATGTTCTTCGAGCGCTCGGCCTCCCGCTTCGTCACCTTCACGTCCTTCAGCGCCTCGAGCGTGAGCGAGGTCAGCGGGACCTCGTGGACGTGGTAGTCGGCGAGCGTCCCGTCGTCGAGCGGGTTCGCGGTGTAGCCGGCCTTCTCGAGGTTCCGGTCCGTGAACGCGTCGCGGTTGACGATCAGCGTCCCGCCGGTCGGCAGGTCGCGGATGTTCGTCCGCAGCGCCGCGGGGTTCATCGCGACGAGGACGTTCGGCTCGTCGCCCGGCGTGAGGATGTCGTGGTCGGAGAAGTGGATCTGGAAGCCGGAGACGCCCGGCAGCGAGCCGGCCGGCGCACGGATCTCCGCCGGGAAGTCGGGCAGCGTCGAGAGGTCGTTGCCGAGCATCGCCGTCTCGCTCGTGAAGCGCGCGCCGGTGAGCTGCATCCCGTCGCCGGAGTCACCCGCGAAGCGGATGACGACCTGATCCAGCTGTTCGACAGGCTTGGCCATACCCCAGCTACGAGGTATAGCACCGCCGTCAGCAGGTGCTGACGCGGTCGAGCTCGTCGTACCAGCGAGAGCCGATGCGCGTGTACACGTCCCGGTTCTTGAGCGTCACCTGCGCGACGACCCGACCGTTCTTGACGAACCGGTAGGCCGCGATCGCACGAGTCGTGGACTCGACGCGAATCCGGGTGATCTGAAGCGTGAACCGCGTGCCCAGGATCTGGCGGGTCTGGCGCTGCCCGGCCACGAACTTCGAGTACGGGCAGTTTCGGCGGAAGCGGGGCGTGTAGGTCGCGTACATCGCGCGCCAGCGGCCCTGCTTGAAGAGCGTGGCCTGATTCACCAGGGCGGCCTTGACCTTCGCCTCCTGTGGCGGAAAGGCAACGGTCGCCGATGCCGGCGCCGAGAGCGCGAAGAGTGCGACGGCGACTGCGATGACACGAAGGGTCATTGGGCGCCTCCTTCCCGGGAAGCGCCCAACCCTAATCCCGCCTACTTCGTAAGTGCGGCGAAGCGCGGGTCTTCGCGGATGGAGTCCAGGTCCTCGTCCTTCTCGATGTACTCGCGGACGCGGTCGTCGAGGGCGATCGCCTGCTGCAGGTGCTCGAACGCCGCGTCGGCCTGGCCGGACTTCGCCTCGTAGCAGGCGGCGTTGAAGACGACGAGCACGCTGTCGGGCCGCTGCTCGAGCGCCAGGGCCTGCTTCTTGGCCGCCGTCTCGTAGTCGCCGGCGTTGTAGGCCGCGAACGCCTCCGCCGCCTCGGGCGGCAGCACGTCGTACGCCTTGCCGGGCGTGCCTCCGATGATCAGGAGGGTCGCGCCTTCTTCGGAGGCGACGGCGCTGCGCCTTGCTTCCGGCCGTGCGAAGACGAGCGTGCCCGCCGGCGCCTCGATCTTCTCGCCGTCGACTTCGAACGTCGCTGCACCGCCGAGCACGACGTAGAGCTCCTCCTGCTCGGAGTTACCGAGCCCGCCGAGCTCGTCGTGCTCGCGGACGAGGTTGCCGGCTCCCGGAATCCGAACGGCGTTGATCCCGAAGGACGTGATGCCGAAGTGGTTGCGGACGTCGACTCGCTCGCGCCCGTCGTCGTTGCCTCCCGGCGCGAACGAAGGCGCGGCTTCCAGCTCGTCGAGCCGAGTGACGCTGTAGCCCTTGTTGGTCGTAGTCGCCATCGTCATCCCTCCTTGATTACGTGCCCGTTGCCCACTGCCCGGTCGGCGCGCACGCCTCTGCCGATGTCGTCGTGGCAGTCGACCGCCACCACACCGCACGGCGGCGCTTTCGTGGCCGTTGCCCTTCTACCGGCCGCGACTGCGCCAGCTCTGCCTGATGCTCGACCGCCATCAACATCCTCGTCATCTGGTCCGTCGGGTGCATCGCGGCCTCCTCTCTCCGTCGATATTCTCGACGTTGAATTACTTTATGTCAAGAGTGTAAGGCAGAGATAGTTTGACGTCAAGACAAATTGGAGACACAATCCGAAGATGGCTACCAAGCAGGCGACACAGAAGGACTCGGTCGACAAGTTCATGGAGACGCGTGCGTCCGAGCTCCCTGACATCGACCTCGACGTCGAAGCTGCCGTTCACCGCATCCAGCGGATCGTCAAGTCGGTGCGCAGAAGCATGGACGAGACGCTCAAGGAGTACGACCTCTCACACGGCGAGTGGGGAATCCTCGGCCACCTCCGGCTCGCAGGCCCGCCGTACCGGAGCTCCCCGGGACAGCTCTCGAAGGACGAGTGGCTCTCGAGCGGTGCGATGACGAACCGGCTCGACCAGCTCGAGGCGGCCGGGCTCGTGCGACGCCTGCCCGATCCCGACGACCGCCGGGCGCTGCACGTCGAGCTGACCGAGAAGGGACACAAGGTCTGGCTCGAGTCCGTCGGCGTGCAGGCGTCGAAGGAAGCGGCCATCGCGGCGGCGCTCAACCGGAGCGAGCTGAAGGAGCTGAACAGCCTCCTCCGCAAGGTGCTGCTCGAGTTCGAGCTCTCCGAGTAGGCTCGGCTCATGGCGCTGCCGGCGGAGACCCGGATGGGGCCCGTCGAGCTGACGGTCTCCGACCTCGATCGGTCGCTCGACTACTACCGGGACTCGATCGGCCTCGGCGTGCGCGAGCAGGGTGCCGGGCGGGCGTCGCTCGGCGGCGACTCGGAGCTCCTCGTCCTCCACGAACGGCCCGGCGCGCGGCCCGCTCCGCGCAACACCGGCCTCTTCCACTTCGCCCTGCTCGTCCCGGAACGGCGCGACCTCGCCTCCTGGCTGGCCCACGCGCTCCGCGAGCAAGTCCCGATGACCGGCGTCTCGGACCACTTCGTCAGCGAAGCGCTCTACCTGAGGGACCCCGACGAGCACGGCATCGAGATCTACGCGGACCGGCCGCGCGAGATCTGGGAGGGCCAGGTCGGCGCGGATGACGACGGAGCCGCTCGATCTCGAGAGCCTGCTCGGTGAACTGGACGACCCGGAGACAGAGCCATTCGAGAGGCTCCCCGGCGGAACGGTCATGGGTCACGTCCACCTGCAGGTCGCCGAGATCCCGGAGACGCTCCAGTTCTACCGCGACCTGATCGGCTTCGACCTGATGGCGAGCTACGGCTCGCAGGCGGCATTCCTCTCCGCCGGCGGCTACCACCATCACCTCGGCGCGAACACGTGGGCGAGCGCGGGCGCCGTCGCCGCCGCCCGAGGGATCGGCTTCGCTTCGTCAGGCGACGATCGTCCTTCCTGACTCCGGGTCGCGCGGCGAGATCGTGCGGCGAGTCGCAGATTCGGGGCAGGAGCCGGAGGACACACCGGCCGGACCGGTCGTCCGCGACCCGTCAGGGAACCGCCTGCTGCTCGCGTAGGGTGCCGGGACATGGTCGAGGCGACCTTCCGGCCCCGTGGACGCTTCTCGCTTCGCGAGTCCGCCGTTTGGGCGAGCGATGCGACGCGGCGGTTCGACGGCCGGATCCTCGTCGGTCTCTTCGAGGTCGAGGACGGCCTCGCGCGGGCCTGCGCCTGGCAGGAGACGCGACGGCAGGGTCGAGCTGCGCTCGCACTCGGAGGAGGCGTTCGAGCAGCTTCGCGCCGTCCTGCCGCTCGAGGCCGACCACTCGGAGTTCGTACGCCGGTTCGAAGACGATCCGCTGCTCGGACGGACGATTCGGATGCTGCCCGGCAAGCGGCCGATCAGGGTCGGATCCGTGACGCAGTCGCTCGTTCGCGCCGTGTGCGGCCAGCTGATCACGTCCTCGGAGGCCAGACGGATCGAGCGACGGCTGATCCGCTCCTCCTGCGAGACGGACGGCGTCTTTCACGTGCCTCCGCGACCCGCCTGCTTCGCTGGAAGCGCGCCGGCTGAGCTGCAGCGCTTCGGGCTGACGGCGCGCAAGGCTTCGACGATCGTCCGCCTCTGCCGGACGCTGGACCTCGAGCGCCTTCGGGGGTTGCCGACCGCGGGCGTCGCGCAGAGGCTCGAACGGGAACGGGGCCTCGGGCCCTGGTCGGTCGGTGTGATCGGTCTCGAGGGCCTCGGCTGCTACGACTTGGGGCTCGTGGGCGACCTGGGACTGATCAAGCTCTGCACGGCGATGCTCGGCCGGCCGGCGGAGCCTCCGGACACCGCCGAGCTCCTCGCGCGGTACGGCGAGTGGCAGGGACTCGCGAGCATGTACCTCCTGGCCGGCTTCGCCCGCGGCCTGTTACCGGTAAGACGCGAGCGCGGCCTGCCAAACGCCGCGTGAGCCGCACGACCCTGCTCTCCACCGGCGCATTCACGCGCGAACCGGTTCAGACGGACCATCAGGAGATCGTCCGCCATGCCCCTGGGCTCGGGCTGTCGGGATTCGAGCTCGCCATGTACCCAGCGTGGTACGGACAGCTCGACGAGGTCGTCTCCGACCTGCGCGACTCGAAGCTCGTCTTCCCCACCGTCCACGCGGACAAGGCGATCGGCTCGGGGCTCGGGAGCACTGACTCCGCCGAGGTCGACAAGGCGTTCGAGCACCTCGAGGTGAACTGCCGCGCGGCCGCCGCCCTCGGGGCGAAGACACTCGTGCTCCACCTCTGGGAGCGGCCGAGCGGCGACAGCGAGATCGAGCGGAACCTGGAGCACCTGCCGGCCTGTCTGGACACGGCCTCGGCGTACGGCGTCGTGCTCGCGATCGAGACGATTCCCGGTGACGTCGGGACACCGCTGGAGAACGTCCGCCTCGCGCTGGAGCGGGATGCGCGCTGCCGGGTCACGCTCGACTCGGAGTTCCTGGGGCTCTACGGCCAGCTCGGCGCGAGTCTGACCGCCGAGTGGCTCTGGGAGGACAAGTTCGTGCATCACGTGCACCTGAAGGACTTCGACGGGCGGCTGCGTCGCGAGGGCCGGCGCCGGTACCTCCTTCCCGGCGAGGGGACACTCGACCTTCAGGGCTTCCTTTCCGGCCTGGGCCAACGCGGGTACGAGGGCGCGTTCACGCTCGAGGCCACCGCGATCGACGCAGAAGGGCAACTCGACCCCACCCGCCTGACGAAGATGGCGGCGGTCGTGGTCCAGCTGGCTTCGTAGACTGACGCCATGGCGGTCGACTCTCGGCGGATCGCAATCCTCGGCGCCGGGACGATCGGCGAGGCCCTCCTCGACCGGCCTCCTCAGCACCGGCTGGCGCAATCCGGGCGAGATCGTCGCCAGCGTGCGCCGCGAGGAGCGGGCGAAGGAGCTCGCCGAGCGGCACGGGATCGAGGTGACGATGTCGAACACCGAGGCCGTCGCCGGCGCCGGGCTCGTCGTCATCGCGGTGAAGCCGCAGGACTTCGACCTGCTGCTCGGCGAGATCGGGCGGGATCCTCTCGCCGGATCAGACGGTGCTGTCGATCGCCGCCGCGATTCCGACGGCGTTGATCGAGGAGCGGATCGCGCCCGGCGTGCCGGTGCTGCAGGGCGATGCCGAACACTCCCTCGACCGTCCACGAGGGCGTGGCCGGCCTGTGCGCCGGCGCGCACGCGAGCGACGAGCATCTGGCGCTGGCGGAGGAGGTTCTGCTCCACGTCGGCCGCGTCGTCAAGCGTTCCGGAGCAGCACATGGATGCGGTCACGGCGGTGTCCGGTTCCGGGCCCGGCCTACTTCGCTCTCCTGGCGGAGGCGATGATCGAGGCCGGGATCCTGCTCGGGCTCTCACGCGAGGACACGACCGACGCTGGTCGTGCAGACGATGTTCGGCACGGCGAAGCTCCTCCGCGACGAGAAGATGCATCCGGTCGAGCTCCGGGAGATGGTCACCTCGCCGGGCGGGACGACGATCGTCGCGATCCGGGAGCTCGAGCGCGCCGGCGTGCGAGCCGCCTTCCTGAACGCGATCCAGGCCGCGATGGAGCGCGGCCAGGAGCTCGCCGCCGGCGAGCAGTAGTGAACGTCGAGATTCGCGTCTCGGCGAGCGCCGAGGTCGCGACTCAGGCCGCGGCGGAGCTGCTGGCGAAGGCGACGGAACGCGGAGGGCACGTCGCGCTCTCGGGCGGATCGACGCCGAGACCCGCCTACGAAGCTGCCGCCCGCCTCGCATCCGACTGGGGACGGGTCGAGCTCTGGTGGGCCGACGAGCGCTGCGTTCCTCCCGGCGACGAGCGGTCGAACTACCGCCTCGTCCGGGAGAGCCTGCTCGACCGGCTCGACAAGGGCGTGGCGATCGAGCACCGGATCCGTGGCGAGCTCGCGCCGGAGAAGGCTGCGGAGATCTACGAAGGCGGAGCTCGAGGGCGTCGTCTTCGATCTCGTCCTGCTCGGGATCGGTCCGGACGGCCACACCGCGTCGCTGTTTCCGAACGATCCGGCGCTCGACGAGCTGCGGCGCCGTGCGGTCGCCGTGCGGCGCGCGGACGTCGACCGCGTGACGCGTCACGATTCCGGCGCTCAATGCCTCCGAGACGGTGCGTGTTTCTGGCTGTGGGAGAGGAGAAAGCGGCCGCCGTCGCCCGCGCATTCGCCGGCGAGCCCGACGCCGCCGACCCCCGCCAGCCTCGTGCGTTCGGCTTCTGGAACGACCATCGCGCTGCTCGATCGCGCTGCCGCGGCCGGACTGCCTAACTAGACAACGCTAGGGCAAGTCGTATATATAGGTGTCGCCGCATGGCGACCCCTGAAGTCGAAACGATCCCCGAAGTGCTGACGATCGAACGTCCGGAGCAGCTCAAGGCTCTCGGCCATCCGCTCCGCCTGCGCGTGCTCGAGGCGCTGGGCGAGACGGACGAGGCGCTGTCGAACCGCGAGCTCGCGCAGCGGCTCGGCGTCGACCCCGGTCATCTCCACTTCCACGTCCGGATGCTGCTGCGCGCCGAGCTGATCAAGCAGGTGCCGAGCAGCAAGGGCCGGGAGAAGCCCTACCGGGCCGCGGCCAGGACGCTCAAGGTCGCTCCGGAGCTCGTCTCGGCCGGGCGCGTCGAATCTCCACCTCGCGGTCATGGACGATCTCCAGCGCGCGCAGGAGCGAGCACGGCGCCGAGGGCCGGTTCCGCTTCGTGCGCGTGACGGTGCGGCTGGAGCCCGGAGAAGGCGATGGAAGTGCTCTCGGAGCTCGTCCCGCGCTTCGAGGAGATCGAGGACGAGAACGCCGACCAACTGGTCATCACCGCCGTGGTACACCCCCAGCCCTCCACGCCGTAGCGGCTAGGGCAAAAGCGGAGAAGCGAGGTCGGCGGCCATGTCGCGCCGCTCGGCCAGCGCCTGCAGGACGATCACGGTGTCCGCGACTGGCATGTCCTCCAGGTACTCGTCCCTCTGTTCGAACGACTCGAGCACGCTCTCGATCGCGTAGGTGTAGCCGAGCGTGTCCTCCGCCGCGAGGGTCGCGAGCGCGTCGGCGACGTCGTGCGGGAAGTCCTCACGCTCGCGGAGCGAGTCGGCGACGGGCCGGGCTTCCTCGTCGCGCTCGAGGGTGAGGAGCGCGAGCGTGCCGGCATAGCGGCCGATCGGCGACTCCGCCTCGGCCGCCCCCTCGCCGAGCGCCCAGCGCGCCTCCTCCTCCGCCCCGGCCCAGTCACCGGCAAGGATCCGCGACTTCAGGGCGCCGATCGGCCGGCCCCAGCTTCCCGGCGGCGCGAGGTCGTAGCTCTCCCGGTAGCGGCTGGGCGGCGAGATCGAAACGGCGCGCGGCCTCCTCGCGATTTCCGGACATCAGCAGAGCAAGGCCGGCGCCGCCTGCTGCATTTCCCATCCGCGTCAGCTGGCGCTGCCGCTCGTCGGGATCGTCGGGGAGGCGTGCCTCGCCGTCGCGGTAGCGCGCCTCCTGCCGGGCGAGGTGTTTCTGCCAGTCCACGCCGCCAGGATAGGGTGATCCTGATGGGGCGCGAGCTACGGGAGGTGGTGTACGTGGACGGCCTCCGGACCGCGTTCGGCCGGGCCGGGCCCGAAGGGCTTCTTCTGGAAGACGCGCGCCGACGACATGGCCGTGAAGGTCGTCCGCGAGCTGCTCCGCCGGAACCCGGAACTGCCTCCCGAGCGGATCGGGCGACGTGATCTTCGCCGCGACGGCGCAGGTCGGCGACCAGGGCCTGACGATGGGCCGCGACGTCGCTCTCCTGGCCGGGATCCCGCACACGGTCCCCGGGTTCGCTCTCGATCGGATGTGCGCCGGCGCCCTGACGTCCGTGACTGCCGGCGCGGGCGAGATCGCGATGGGCGCTGCCGATGTCGTCGTGGCCGGCGGCGTCGAGCACATGGGCCACCACCCGATGGGCGCCGAGGTCGACTTCAACCCGCGCTTCGTGGCCGAGCGGCTGGTCGACGACTCCGCGGTCAACATGGGCGCGACGGCCGAGAACCTCCACGACCGGTTCCCGCAGCTGACGAAGGAGGAGGCCGACCGCTTCGCGGTCGAGTCGCAGCGGCGGGCCGCGGCGGCGTGGTCGAACGGAATCATGCGCGAGACGGTCGTCCCGATGTCCGTGTTCACGGACGAGGGCTGGACGGTCGCGGATCGCGATCAGTTCCTCCGGCCGGAGACGTCCCTGGAGGGCCTGGCCGACCTTCCGACGCCGTTCCGCGTCGGCGGCCGGGTGACGGCGGGGAACTCCGCGGGCCTGACGGACGGGGCGACCGCCGTGCCTGCTGGCCTCGGAGGACGGCCGCGGCCGAGCTGGGCCTGACGCCGCGGATGCGGCTCGTCGGGTTCGCGTTCGCCGGCGTCGAGCCGGAGCTGATGGGGATCGGGCCGATTCCGGCGACGAAACGCGTGCTGGAGCAGGCGGGCCTGACGATCGACGACATCGGCCTCTTCGAGCTGAACGAGCCCTTCGCCGTGCAGGTGCTGAGCTGGTGCGACGGGATGGGCGTCTCGCCCGACGACCCTCGGCTGAACCCCTACGGCGGCGCGATCGCCTGCGGACATCCGCTGGCCGCGACCGGCGTTCGGCTGCTGGCCCAGCTCGCGTACGGGTTCAAGCGAGCGGCCCGAAGTCCGGTACGGGCTCACTGCGCTCTGCATCGGCATGGGCATGGGCGCGGCGCTGCTCTGGGAGCGGGCCTGAGCGACCCGCCGACGCGAGTTCAAGCTCGCCCGGGTCGAGACCGACGCGGGGCCGCTCGCCCTCCTCACGATCGACAACGGCGAGGACTGGCAGAAGCCGAACGTGTTCGGCCGCGAGGCGCTGGAATCGCTGGCGGCGCGCCTCGAGGAGCTCGAGGGCGGCGAGTGGGCGGGGCTGGTGGTGACCGGCAAGCCATTCGTCTTCTGCGTCGGCGCGGACATCAACGAGTTCCACGGAGTGACGGCCGAGGCCGCGAGCGAGGGAAGCCGCGCGGGGCACGAGCTCTTCGGGCGGATCCGCGGCCTCCCTTACCCGACGCTGGCGGCGATCAACGGCGCTTGCCTGGGCGGCGGGTGCCGAGATCGCGCTCCACTGCGACTACCGGACGATCTCGAGCTCCGTCCGGCATTTCGGGTGCCCCGAGGTCTTCCTCGGGCTTTTCCCCGCCTGGGGCGGCACGCAGCTCGTCCCGAGGATCGCCGGAGTGGACGCGGCGATCCGCTTCATCGTCACGAATCCCCTGCGCCAAAACCGGATGCTCACCGGCGCCGAGGCGGAAACTATGGGTCTCGTCGACGCCGTCCTCGATCCGGCGGAGTTCCTCGACGATTCCGTCGCCTTCTTGTTGCAAAGAACAGGCCCTCGCGAGCCAGGTCCGAGGGACAGTCCCTCGGACGCGGGTGCCGGAGACTCGATCGCCAAGGCCAGGCGCCAGCTGGACGACTCGCTGCACGGCGCTGCCCCCGCTCCGTACATCGCCCTCGACCTGATCGAGGGCGCCTCGAAGTGGACGATCGAGGAGGGCTACGCCGCTGAGGAGGACGCGATCGCCGAGCTCCTGCCGGGACGCCAGGCCCAGGCGTCGCTCTACGCGTTCGACCTCGTCGAGCGGCGCGCGAAGAAGGACGTCGGCAAGCCGGACGCCGAAGCGACGACCCGGTCCGCAAAGTCGGGATCGTCGGCGCCGGCCTGATGGCGAGCCAGCTCGCGACGCTCTTCCTACGGCGCCTCGAGGTGCCGATCGCGATTCGCGACCTCGACCAGGAGATCGTCGACAGGCGCTGTCTCGTCGATCCACGCCGAGCTCGAAGGCCTGGTCCAGAAGGGGCGGTACGACGAGGGCAAGGCGCGCTTCCTCGCGTCACTCGTCGAGGGCGGCACGACCTATGACCACTTCGCCGACTGCGACCTCGTGCTCGAGGCCGTCTTCGAGGAGATGTCGGTCAAGCAGCAGGTCTTCGCCGAGCTCGAGGCGGTCGTCTCGCCGGAGACCATCCTCGCCACGAACACCTCCTCCCTGTCCGATCACGGAGATGGCGGTCGCAGCTCGACCACCCCGAGCGCGTCGTCGGCCTGCATTTCTTCAACCCGGTCGCCGTGCTCCCACTCGTCGAGATCATCCGGACGCCCGAGACGGACGACGACGACGCTCGCCACCGCCTGGGAGACGGCGAAGAAGCTCCGTAAGCGCCCGGTTCTCGCAAAGGACGCCCCCGCCTTCATCGTCAACCGCGTCCTCACCCGCATGACGGTCGTCCTGATGGACGCGCTCGAGCAGGGGAATACCGTCGACGAGACCGACGAGGCGATCCTCAGGCTGGGGATGCCGATGGCGCCGTCGGTGCTCCTACAGATGGTGGGTCCCCGCGTCGCGAACCACGTCCTGCACACGCTGAACGAGGCGTATCCCGACCGGTTCCCGCTCTCAGAGACACTCGCGAACTACGCCGACGGCCGGGAGGAGATCGCGGTCCACGGGGACAACCGGCGCACCGTGGAGGAGATCCAGCAGGCCGCGCTCGAGGCGATCGCCGACGAGATCCACCACATGCTCGAGGAAGGCGTGGTCGAAAGCCCGAAGGACATCGACACCGCCCTGCTGCTCGGCGCCGGCTGGCCGTTCTTCCTGGGCGGGATCACGAAGTACCTGGAACAGACCGGAATGCTCCGCACGCCCGCGACCGCCTGAAATAGCTCCGCAGTTTTCGGGGATGGCGGTCGCGCTACAGGCGTGCTCTCCCGAGGCCGATGCACAACCATGCGTTCGCTGCGGCAACGAACGGCCCCGTCGACGGGTCGGCGCCTCTTTTCGAGCCTGGGGATCAGGATCGGATTCGCGGTCCTCGTCGGTGTGGCCTCGCTCGCGACGTTCCTCGTCTGGTACTCGACGTCGAGGCTGGCCCAGGCGGAGGGCGAAACCGGGGCGTCTTCGGTGCTCGCCATCGCCAGGACGTTCGCCGCACACTCCGGCCAGGCAGAGCTCCTCCAGCACCCCGAGCTCTTGAACAGGGAGCTCAGGCGCCTCCAGGCCGCGAACCCGCGGGTGCGCCGCGCCTCGGTGTACGCCGTGCTTCGACGCCATCCGATCAGGATCGCCTCCACCGAGCCCGGCAACGCCTTGGCCGAGCCCCACGACATCGAGCCGCTCCGCACCGGTGCGTTCGACTACAAGGACGAACAGGAGGACGGCCTCCATCTGGCCGAGCTGAACTTCCCACTGGTGGAGCAGGGCCGGCCGTTCGCGGTTCTCGGTCTCTACTACGACCTCTCTCCGCTCGACCGGCTGCACGCGAAGCGGCGCCGAGAGCTGATGGTTGCCGCCGGCAGCACCGCAATGCTGCTCACCGTCCTGCTCAGCGTCGTCCTTCGGCTGGGAGTCTTTCGCCCGCTGCACCTCCTGCGGCTGGCCACCCAACGGATCTCCGAAGGCGAGCTCGACGCTCGACTCGGATGGTCGCGAAACGATGAGCTGGGGGCGGTCGCAAGCGACTTCGACGCCATGGCCTCGAAACTCGAGCGGAGCTACGGGCAGCTCGAAAGACTCGCGCTCGAGGACTCCCTCACGGGTCTCCTCAATCACCGAAGCGTGACCGAGCGGCTCGCCGCAGAGCTCGCTCGCGCGCACCGCGAGGGCTACACCGTCTCGCTCGTCACGATGGACATCGACCAGTTCAAGGACGTGAACGACCAGCTCGGCCATGCCGCCGGAGACGCCGCCCTCAGAGGATTTGCCGAAGCCATACGCGCTTGCGTGCGTCCAAGCGACATCTGCGGACGGGTCGGCGGGGACGAGTTCACGATCGTCCTGCCGCATGCGGATGGAGCCGGGGCAGAACAGGTCGTCGGACGGATCAGGCTGGCGGTGCAGGACGTCGCTGTCGGCGCGACCGGAGAGCGCATCACGATCAGCGCAGGGATCGCAGAGTTTCCTCGGGACGCATCCGACGCATCCGAGCTCAGCCGGCTCGCCGACGGCGCGCTCTATAGGGCCAAGCGCGGCGGCCGGAATCACGCTGCCCGATATTCGCCGACCACCCCCGACCTGTTCACGCTCCACGAGGCGCCGGACCAGATTCAGGCGACCGGCCTGCTGCAGACGATCTTCTCGCTCGCGCGTGCGGTGGACGCGAAGGACGAGTACGCGCACCTCCACTCGACGCGAGTCGGGCGATACGCCCAGACAATCGCGAAGAGCATGGGCCTTTCGGACCGGGAGGCCCAGCTCGTCAGGACCGCAGGCATCCTCCACGACATCGGCAAGATCGGCAGCCCCGACTCGCTGCTGCTGAAGCCCGGCCCGCTCACAGAGGACGAGTTCGTGGAGATGCAGCGCCACTCCGAGCTGGGGCGCGACCTGATCAGAGGAGCCGGAATGCCCGAGATCGCCGAATGGGTGGCGAGTGTCCACGAGAAGGTCGACGGAACCGGGTACCCGCAGCGCCTGAGCGGCGCGCAGATTCCTCTGGAGAGCAGGATCCTCGCAGTCGCGGACGCTTTCGAGGTCATGACCAGCCCGCGCCTCTACCGGCAGCCCCGCTCGCTTGCGGACGCGATGCTCGAGCTCGAGCGCGGAGCAGGGACGCAGTTCGACCCGGGCGTCGTCCGCCACACGCTGCAGCTCATCCGAGCCGGCCGGATCGGCCTGTCGCTGAATGCGCCGATTGCCGCCTAGCCCACTGGCCGGGTCTTGACCAACCGGGCCCACCGGCCGATACACACCTCCATGAACACCCGAGCGCGCGCGACTGCACGGGTTCCCGTTTGGGCCGTCGTCGGTACCGCGGGCCTCGCAGCAACATTGTCGTTCACGGCCGTCCTGGCCTCCCGCACCGGGTGCATCGGCGCGGGCGTCGCCGACCTCGTCTCTGTCGGGGGAATCGCGGGCCTCGGCCTCGCCGTCTCGGCCCTTCTGCTTGTCGGCGCCGTACCGCGCTACCGCGCGCCTGCCCCCGTACTGGGAGCCTCGGCCGCCCTCGCGCTGAGCCTGTACGCGGTCGTGACGTTTCTGGCGCAAGACGGCGCCACTTGCGGCTTCTAGCCAGAACTCCGCTACACTCCGACCGGAGCGCTCGCCAGGGGACTAGAAGCGAGCGCGAACTTTCCTTGGAGGTCTTGCGGTACGGAACGGTGCCGCGCCCTGGTGCAAGAGGCCGTCGAGCAACCAACTATTCCTACGCAGGCGACGTTAGCTCTCGCCGACGATGCGCGCCGGGCCGAAGGCTGGGCCGGTGAGCCCTTCCTCCATGCCGACGAGGGTCCGGACACGGTGCTCGCGCCGGGCACCGCGCGCCGCCGTGCGCTCGACGACGCGCTGGCGGAGATGGAGGCCGGCAGCAAGGTTCCGTCGTCCGAGTGGAAGATCCGCTACGCGCTGATGCTCGGGCTCGAGCGGGTGCTCAGCCAGCGCCCTCCGCGCCTGAAGTCCGGCACCGAGCTTCGCCGCCACCAGATCGACGCGCTGGCCGGAATGCTGACCGAGCTGATCGCGGCGAACCAGAAGCCGCTGGAGGTAAACGGCAACGGCAAGCTCGAGGAGCTGGACGAGCTCGAGGACGACGAGGACGACTTCGAGGTCGATGCGGAAGCCGACGCCGAGCCGCTCCCGCCGATGCCGGAGGAGGACCCCGGCGCCGCACGCCGCTACCGCTTCCGCCATCCCACCGCCTCGGGGAAGACGATCGCCGCCGCCGGCTTCGTGGAGGCTGCGAGAACCGAAGGGGTCCTGATCCTCACCCACCGCCGCCTGCTCGTCTCGCAGTTCAACCGGGAGCTGACCGACGAGGGCTACGGCGACCGGCTCAAGCCCGCGGTCGAGCGCGGCAAGAAGGCGCCGAGACCGGATCTCATCACCGTCCAGACCTACGCCTGGTTCGCGCGGCATGTCGGGGATCTCGAACGCGGCGCGTACCAGCTCGTGATCTGCGACGAGGCACACACCGCGCTGGGCGAGAAGACGAGCGCCGCCATCCGCAGTCTCACCGAGCCCGTCTACATCGGAATGACGGCGACCGAGCAGCTGATCGCCAAGCAGGTCTCGGACGTCTTCCCGGCCTCCGTCGACGACCTCCCGCTCCAGGACGCCGCGAGACGCGGGCTGATCGCGCCGCTCCGCTGCCTTCGCGTCCCTCCGGCCGCCGCGATCAACTCGGTGCCGATCGTCGGCGGCGACTTCGAGGAGCGCGCGCTCGCCGAGGTCCTCGACCACCAGGCCCTGAACCAGGCAGCCGCGAGCCTCTACCGCGACCGGTTCGACTCCACACCCGGGATCGTCTACGCGGCGGGCGTCGAGCACGCCTACAACCTCGCGCGGGAGTTCCGCGCCACAGGGCTCAAGGCCGAGGCGGTCAGCGGCCGCACCCCGCCCGTCAAGCTCGCCGAGATCCTCGCGGCCTACGAGCGCGGCGAGATCGACATCCTGATCAACGCGATGCTCCTGGCCGAGGGCTGGAACTCGCCGCGCGCCACGGTCTGCATGCACCTGGCTCCGACGGCGAGCCGCCGCGTCTACCAGCAGCGGATCGGCCGGATCATGAGGATGCACCCGCGCAAGGAGGCCGGCGTCGTCGTCGACTTCACCCCGAAGGGCGCCACGCACAGCGAACGCGTGGTCTCCCTCCACAGCCTCCTCGATGCCGACTTCTACCGCGAGGGCGCTCGGGTCACCCCGGCTCCACGCCGGCGCCCGCAGCGCCGCGCCCGCCGCAAGCTCTCTCCGGCGCCGTGGCTCGTCCCAGTTACGCCCGACGTAAAGCGTCGCCTCTCCGTGATCGCGCGGGAGTGGCAGCGGGTCGATCCGCGGTATCTGGACGAGGACGAGCAGCGCTTCTGGGCGCAGATCGCCGGTCGCCAGGTGCGATTCGAGGAGCGCGTCGAGTTCGTCAAGAAGCTGACCGCGGCGAACACGACCAAGAGCGCACTCGAGCAGTTCCTCTTCACCTGCGCCGCCGAGAATCCGAACCGGCGCCTGCGGATGACGGCCCTTGCGGACCGTGTCTCGATGGGCGTCGACCGGGCGAGCTTCGACGACCTCGTGACGCTCGTGACGCAGGCGCCGACCTGGGAGAAGGACCGGGCGCAGGGCGTCCGCATCATCCTCCGCGGCCTCGCCGAGGGGAAAGCGGATGCGCCCGAACAGATCCTCTGGCGCTGGACGTGGAAGCTCGCCCGCGCGACGCGCAAGATCCAGGACAGGAGAGCCAGCGCCGAGTATCCGGAGGCGAAGCGGCTTCTGGGCGCCCTCGCGAACTCCCGGGGCAACCGGCACGAGGAGAACGCCGCGAAGCTCGTCAAGACGGCAAGCGACCTGCCGATCGAAGTCGGGGTCGCGCTGCTCGCCTCCGCGGAGGGCTACACGCCGAAGGCGACCCGGCACCTCGACTCGGCCCGCGAGAGCCTCGGCACCGTCGAGGAGGTCGCCGCCGCCCTGGCGGAGAACCTGCCGCAGCCGAAGCTCCAGGGTCGCTCGCGCCGAAGGCGGCGCCGGAAGAAGAAAGGCGGCGCGAAGCCGGAGGCCGCGAAGCAGAACGGCGCCCAGCCCGACCAGCCGGCCGAAGCGCCGGCCCCGGCCGAAGCCTCCTAATTACTGACCGGTAGCCGCGTCAGGGCCGTTCTCCCGGTCCCGCTCGCGGAGGAAGCGCGTGAGCTCCTGGGCGAGGGCCTCGCCGGAGGGGATGTCCTCCTCGTCGAACTCGTCGGCTCGCCGCTCGAGATCCTCCACGTAGGCCTGGGTGTCGGAATCGGCGGCGACCGCGCGGCTGACCTGCTCCGCATAGCCGTCCGCAGCTTCGCGGAGCTCGTCGACGTCGATGTCGATCTCGAGGATCGAGCCCAGCCGCTCGCAGAGCGCGAGGGCCGCGCGGGGGCTCGGGGTCAGTGAGACGTAGTGCGGGACCGCGGCCCAGAGGCTCGCGGAGGGAAGCCCGTGCCGCTTGCAGGCGTCGTGGAGCACGCCGACGATTCCCGTCGGCCCCTCGTACCGCGAGGCCTGCAGCCCGAGGCGCTCCACGAGCTCCTCGTCGCTCGCGCTCCCGGTTACCGGGCTCGGCCGGGTGTGCGGGATGTCGGCTAGGAGGGATCCGAGGGTGACCACGAGCTCGACGCCCAAGTCCTCGGCGAAGCCGGTGATCAGCTCCGAAAACGCGCGCCAGCGCAGGTTCGGCTCGATGCCCAGCAGGAGGACGATGTCGCGCTCCAGACCCTCGACGCGAGCGCGGTAGAAGGTCGTCTCCGGCCAGTCGAGCTGACGGGTCAGGCCGTCGACGAGCTTCACGTGCGGCCTCGTAGCCTGGAAGTCGAAGAACTCCTCCGGATCGATGTCCGCGATCTGCTCGGCGTCCCACAGGCGGGCGAGGTAGCCCGCGGCCAGGGAAGCGCCCTGACCGCCGTCGTTCCAACCGCGGAATGCCACGACCAGAATGGGGCTTTCCAGGTCCGGCTTGTCCGTTATGCGCAGCTCGTCTGCCACCGGTCCACCTTACCCAGGTTGCTGTTCCTGGAGCCATGCCGGGGGTCGCCAGAGCATCGCCGCGAGGCAGACCGTCAGCGCCCAGACGGCAGCGGCGAGGGCGACGTGGAAGGCGACGATCCCCCAGGGCAGCTCGAGGCGCCACTGGAGCTCTCCGACAGCCATCTGGGCAACCAGCACGGCGAGCACGACGAGAGCGAACCGGAAGAGCCGGGGGGCAAGCGCGCGGCGGGCCACGAGGTAGCCCAGGACGAACAGGAAGACGCAGCCGAAGACGGCCGTGATGCGGACATGCAGGTACAGCGCGTCGGGCAGGCTCCAGAGGCGGTGGATGACGTCGGGATCGCCCGAATGTGGGCCGGCACCGGTGACGAGCGTCCCGGTCGAGACGAGCCCGAGGCAGGCGACGGCGAGCACGACGCCGCCGATCCGCAGCTCGCGGGGAAAGGAGAGCGGCGGTGCCCCGCGCTCGAGCCGCAGGGCCTCCACGAGCACCACGATCGCCCCGGCCAGCGCGAGCATCGCGACGAGGAAGTGCACCATCACCATCTCCGGCGGCAGGTCGTACCGGATCGTCGCCAGGCCGAGCGGCGCCTCGGCGACGGTGAGAACGGCGACAGCGAGAGCGGTAAGGAACACCCAGCGCTCGAGGCGGCGCGCCGCGTACGCGGTCAGGATCGTGAAGCGCGATCGGGAAGATCCCGAAGACGCGATTGCCGAACTCGACGAAGGCGTGCGCATCGTCCGCCGGGAAGAACGCTCCCTCCTCGCAGCCGGGCCAGCCCTCGCAGCCGAGGCCGGAGCCGGTCAGGCGCACGAGCGAGCCGGTGACGACGATGACGTAGAGAGAGACGACGGCCGCGGTTGCGAGACGCCGGAATCGCGTCGGGCTCACGCCGACTCGACCCGGTCGAGGAAGTCCGTGAGCACGGCGCGGAAGCGCTCGGGCTCCTCCACGTACGCCGAGTGGGAGCTCTCCTCGAAGAGGACGCGCTCTGCGCCGGGAATGAGGCGCTGCGCCTCCTCGGCCAGGGCCGGCGTGCACTCGTCGTAGAGGCCGGAGGTGACCAGGGTCGGAACGTCGATCTCGTGGAGCCGGGGCCGGACGTCCCAGTCGCGGAGCTTCCCGTTCGGGTTCCACTCGCTGACGCCCCAGAGCGACCGGTAGACCTCTTTGCCCCTCTCCGCACGCCCGCGCTCGACGAAGTCGGGGGGCTCATCGAGGCGCAGGATGTGGCGCCGCCAGAACACGTTCTCTGCCGCCTCGTAGTCCGGGTGGTCGGTCGTGCCGGCGGCCTCGTGCTCGACGAGCGTGCGCCGGACGTCTTCCGGAAGCTCGTCGCGAAGGCGGCTCGCCTCCGCCGCCCAGGTCTCGGACGCGGTCGGCGGCGAGTTCAGCACGAGGCTGACGAGGCCCGGCGGGCGGGTCAGCGCATACTCGAGCGCGAGCATCGACCCCCACGAGGTGCCGAGGAGGTGGATGCGGTCGAGACTCGAGCGCCTCGCGCAGCGTCCGCAGCTCGTCGACGAAGAGCTCGACCGTCCAGAGGTCGGGATCGTCCGGCCGGTCGGAGCTCCCACAGCCGAGCTGGTCGTAGACGACGACGCGGCGGCCCTGGTCTGCCAGCTCCTCGAGCGGCTTGAAGTAGTGGTGCGTGGAGCCGGGCCCGCCGTGGAGGCACACGAGCGGGATTCCGCCCTCAGGGCCTATGTCGCGGTACCACGTGTGGAACCCGCGGAACGGGATGCGACCCTCGACGACCCTCATGGACGCAGGGGCTCGATGATCGAGGGGTAGCCGTCGGCGCCTGGAAACGGCGTCGGGCGGGAGCCGAGGAAGAGCGGACGGTCGGCGGCGTTCAGCAGCACCGGCATCAGGTCCGGCCCGCGCAGGTGACCGAGGATGCCGGCGGCGCAGTCCAGCTCGCCGAACGAAGTGACGGAGTCGGCGCGGACGCCGGGCCCGGCGACCAGCAGCGGGACGGGATCGCCCGAATGGATCACCTCGGGGTAGGCAGGCGTCGCGTGGTCGCCGGTCAGGCAGACGATCGCCCGGTCCGTCGGGAGGTCGACCGAGCGCGGCGTCCACCGCCTCGATCGTCTGCTGCTTGATCGCGGGGTCCTTCGTGTGCCCGGCCTCGTCCGCCGCCTTGAGATGCGAGAAGACGAACGTGTCTCCGGCGTCCAGCCGCTCACGCACCAGCTCGAGCCGCCGGCCGAGGTCCGACGTCGGATCGTCCGTCTCCTCGGCCTCGATCGGCTCCAGCCCGACGGTGGCCGCAAGCCCGTGCATGAAGCGCGACGCGGCGATGAAAGACCCGGTCAGCCCGTGCCGCTCCGGGAAGGTCGGCGCCGGCCTCGGACGGCCCCACCACTTGAGCGTGATCACGTTGAAGCGCTCGCCGCGAAGGCGCTGGATGACGAACCGGCTCCAGCCCTCGACGGCGCGCGCGGTTCGCTCGGCCTCGGGGACGAGCGGCTGCGGCCGGAGGACGGGATGGCGGTCGCGGAAGAACGCATCGGTGTCCGTGAGCCGCTCGTCGGCACCGCGTGATCCGGAGGATCGCCTCTCCACGCCCGAGGTAGGCCAGGCGGAAATGGAAGCGGTCGATGTCGACGTCGGCAAAACGATCGATGAGCGCACGCGCTTCGTCCTCGTCCTCCTCACCCTTCGCCCGGCCGGTCAGCCAAAGCTCGCCGTCCCTTTCCTCTGCCGGTCTGAGTGCGGCAAAGGCGAAGACGTCGTTCGGATCGACCTCCTGGCCCGCGCCGAGCGCCTCGAAGACCGCCCGGCCCGGAAACTCCTCCTCCCCGTAGCCGAACATCGACCAGTGAGCGACCTCGCTCGACGGCGCGCGCCCGGGCCCGACGGCATAGAGGACGCCCGTGGAGCCCCGAGCGGCCAGCGCGTCGAGATTCGGCGTGGCGGCGGCCTCGTTCGCGGTGCGCCCGCCGAGGGTCTCGTGCGCGCGGTCACCGAGCCCGTCCAGCAGGACGACGACGATCGGATACATGGAGCGGAGGCTAGACCGGGACGCGGTCGAGCGACCGAATGACCTGCGCGACCCCGGGCGGCACGAGCGACTCCCAGTCGCCGCCGGCCCGCAGCGCCTCGCGGACCTCCGCTCCCGAGATCTCCTTCTCGACACCCTCGTCCAGCACCACGACCTCGTATCCGGCCTCGCGCATCCGGTCGAGCTTCGTCCCGCCCCAGTCCGAGAACAGCCGGATGAACTGCGTCACGCCGTCAGGGACATACGCCGGCCAGAGCTCCGGCTCGTTGACGGGAAACGGGATCACGTGGAAGTGCGCGAGGTCGAGGCCGAGGTCGCCCGCGGCCGCCTTCACCATCAGCAGGCGCTCGGCATACGACCAGGGATTCGACTCCGGCAGATGCCGGAGCGGGTCGCTCGGCTCGGGGCGGATCCGGAGTGGGTCCGGATTCGTGATCCCGACGAAGATCTCGTCGGAGCGCTCGGCCGCTCCGCGCAAGTACTCGAGGTGTCCCAGATGGAACGGCTGGAACCGCCCGTGGACCATTCCACGGGTCATTCCACGACGACCCCTGAGCCCTCCTCGACTCGGCCGACCCGCCTGAGGAACGACGGCTTCGCCTGGAACTCGGCCTCGAGCACCGCCCCGCGCTCGGCAGGCATCGAGACGAGCAGGCCGCCTGCGGTCTGCGGGTCGAATCCGAGCGCCACCAGCGCCTCCGGAGACTTCGCCGATCTCGACATGCGCCGCCGCGAAGTCCCGATTGCGCGGGTCGCCGCTCGTCCGGATCCCCTTGCGCGCGACGTCGAGCGCGCCGTCGATCGCCGGGAAACGCTCGGACTCGAGCCGAATGCGGACGCCGCTCCGCTCCGCGACCTCGTGGGCGTGGCCGAACAGGCCGAAGCCGGTGACGTCGGTGACGGCGTTCGGTTCGAACGGCCGAAGGATCGAGGCCGCCTGCATGTTCAACGTCCGCATCCAGCGCACCGCGCGCTCCAGGGGCTGCGTGCCGGCGACGCCCTTCTTGAAGCCGGTCATGATCAGACCTGTCCCGAGCGGCTTGGTGAGGTACAGCGTGTCCCCGGGTCGTGCGCCGTTCTTCGGCCAGATCCCATCGGGATGGACGGTGCCGACGACGGCGAGCCCGTACTTCGGCTCCTCGTCGCGGATCGTGTGCCCGCCGGCCAGGAGCCCGCCTGCCGCGCGCACCTGCGCGTCGGCCGCGGCGAAGATCGCGCCGAGCATCTCGGTCGGGAGCGACTCGGGAAACGCGGCGATGGAGAGCGCCAGGAGCGGCGTGCCGCCCATGGCGAAGACGTCGTTGAGGGCATTCGTCGCGGCGATCGCACCGTAGTCCGAGGGGTCGTCGACGACCGGCGGAAAGAAGTCGAGCGTGAAGATGATCGCGCGCTCGTCGTCGAGCCGGTAGACGGCGGCGTCGTCCGCCGGAGCCAGGCCGACGAGCAGATTCTCGGAGTCGACCGGGACGAAGCCGCGCAGCAGCTCCTCGAGCCGGGCAGCCGAGTATTTCGCCGCGCAGCCGCCGCACGAGGCGAGATCGGTGAGCTTGATCTGTGCGGTCCCCAAGGGGAATCGAGCTCCGTGAGGCTGAATGGTGCCCAGCCTGCTTGCTGCGGTCAACGCAGAGCCGTCGCCCCCTATTCCACTAGAGCGATCCCGGAGTGCGCAGGATCTTCCAGAGCATGTAGAGGCCGAGCGCGGCAGCCACGACGAAGCCGACAACCGCGATCGCGTCGTTGACACGCGCCATCCAGGCGGAAGCGAGCAGCAGACCGGCCACGATGATCGCGGCGCCGATGCGGTTCGCGGCGGAGCGCATCACCCCCTCGAGCTCTTCGAGGTTCGCCGGAGTGATCCCGACCCGGAGCGTCCCTTCCTCCAGATGGTCCGCGATCTGGCCGATCCGGCGAGGCAGTCGCGCCAGCGGCGCGAGTTGCGTGAAGGCGTAGCTCGCGAACTCGGTCGGCTCGAGCCTGCGCTCTCCTTCGCGGAGCATGAGCTCGAGCGCGTCCGTTCGCAGCAGCTCGATCGGATCCATGCTCGGATCGAGGGTCCGCGCGATGGAATCCGCCTGCGAGAGCGTCTTCCCGACCAGCGCGAAGCTCGTTGGCAGCCGGATCGCATACGTGATGGACATGCGCTGCAGATCCGCGAGCGCGTCTCCGGTCCGGATACCCGAGAGCGGCCGCCAGTGGTACCGAGGAAGCTTTCGCCTCAGCTCGGCGACGAAGCCGGGCTCGTCGGACTCGAGCGTCGTGTGGGAGAGGCTCAGGATCAGAGCGGCGACGTCGTCGCCGCGGTTCTGGGCGATGGCGAGCAGGAGCTGGGCGATCGTCGTCCTCGCGTCGTCGTCGAGCCGCCCGAGAAGGCCGAAGTCGAGGAGCGCGAGGCGCCCTTCCGGCGTCAGCAGGACGTTCCCCCGGTGCGGGTCTGCGTGGTAGACGCCCTCGGCCGCGACCTGACGCACGTAGGCGCGGAAGAACTCGCGCGCGAGGTAGGCCGCCCGCTCCTCGTCGAGCCCGTGGTCGTCCGCGACCCGTTTCCCTTCGATGTGCTCGAGAACCAGGACCTCCTCGGTGACGTACGGGTGGATCACCTGCGGGACGAGTAGGTCGGGATGGTCATCGAGCATCTGACCGACGAGCTCGGTGTTGTTCGCCTCCTCCGTGAAGTCGAGCTCGGCGAGAAGATGCTGTTCGACCTCCTCGGCGAGAGCCGAGACCTGAAGCAGCTGCGCTCGATCCGATCGGCGCTCGAGGAAGTCCGCGGTCGAGCGGAGAAGATCGAGGTCGACCCTCGCCTGCTCGAGCACGCCGGGCCGGCGGATCTTCACGACCACCTCGCGCCCGTCCGTCATGAGCGCCTTGTGGATCTGCGCGATCGACGCCGCGGCCAGCGGCTCGGGATCGATCCTCGTGAACGCGCTCTGGCCGATCGAGCGCCGGATCACCGGCTCGAGCTCCGCGAAGGGCACCGGCGGCACCTCGTCGACGAGCCGCGTCAGCTCCTCGATGTAGACGTCCGGCATCAGGTCGGGCCGGGACGAAAGGAGCTGGCCGAGCTTCACATAGGTCGTCCCAAGCTCTTCGAGCGCGCGGCGGAACTCGCGCGCCGCCTCAGGCGTTGCGGGCCGCTCGCCCGCCACGCCGATCTCGCGGAGAACTCGGAGCAGCCGACTGCTCCGCGCCACCTTCGTGACCTCGAGAACCCGCCTCAGACGTTCGCGTCTTGCGCCCATCCGCGGATTCTGTCCCGGACCATGCGAAAACACACGCGGGATGCGTCTCCCTGCGAGTCACCGGGCTCCCCCCTCGGAATCCGGTTTCCTCGTTCGCGCGTCTCTGGTGTTACTGGGCGCCTATCCGCAAATCGAACCCCTGGCGGCTTGCGCCTCTCCCGAAACTGCCGTGTGGCAGCTGAACTACGACTAGAACTTGAACCAGTTGTCGAAGAAGCCACCACCGCTCACAGCGGCGAGGGTTGTCAGGGCGACGAGGAGCGAGATCTTGAACCGATGCTTCAGCGCAATCACCTCCTTCCTAGAACCTGAAGTCCTGGAGCGCTTCTGCAGCGCGCCGGTAGAGCTGCGCGGCCACCTGGTCCTGACCACGCCGCGCCGCAAGATCGCCCTTGGCGATCCAAGCGGACGCGCGATGACTTACGGAGGAAAGCTGTTCAAAGTTGTGCTCGGCGCTCTCGAAGGACTCTTCGGCCTCCTCGAGCCGCCCCTGCTCCATGAGCGAGCGTCCGAGAACGAGCTGGGCGTTCCCGATCTCGTCCACGACGTCGACCCGGTCGCCGAGAAGCTTCAGCGCCTGCCGGGCCTGCTCTTCCGCCGGCTCGATCTGGCCCGTGCGGAGATTCACCTGCGCGAGGGACGAGACCGCGCGCGCTGCGTCCGCCTCGCTGCCGTACTCGAGTAGGACGCGGAAAGACTCGTTCAGCTGCTCGACGGCCTCGTCGGCCTTGCCCAGCAGGAAGCTGAGCCCACCGAGGTTGTTGAGCAGCTTGCCGACGGCCGCGCGGTCCGCGATCTCCTCGAACTGCGCCTTCGCCTGCTCGGCGTACTTGCGTGCAAGCACCCACTGGCCCTGACGCTCGGCGACGAGCGAGGCGTGGAAGTAGACACGGGCGACACTGCGCGGATCGTCGAGAGCCTCGGCGAGCTCGAGCGCACGCTCGAGATCCTCGCGGGCCGCTTCGTAGTCGCGCTGGCGCCGGTAGCAGCGCGAACGCCAGCCGAAGATCTCGGCGCGAAGGCGGTCGCACGGAAGCTCGGAGCCCTCAGCGAGAGCCAAAGCCTCGTTGAAGAGGCTCAGCGCGGTCTGAATGCTCGCGAGCTCGACGCGACACGCGCCGAGTCGGAACAGGATCTCCGCACGGTCGACGTCCGAGAACATCGTGTCCTCGGCCATGCCACGCGCACGGGTCAGAAGCTCGACGGCCTGCTTGACCTCGCCGATTCGCATCCGGGCCCATGCCTCACCGACCAGAGCGCGAAGCTCGAGCTCGGTGGCGGCGATGCCCACGATCGACGGGAGCGCGGTCGAGAAGACCTCGAGGGCCTCCGCGTACTGATGATCCTGGTTGAGGGCCTCGGCCCGGGCCAGCGACGCCTCGATGCGGCCCCGCTCGTCCGCGGCTACGCCGCTCGCGAGGAACCCTGGGTCGACGTTGAGACGCTCGGCGAGCCAGTCGATCGTCTCCTGGGTCGGCCGGGTCTTGCCGCGCTCGATCTGGCTGACGTATTCCTTCGAGAAGCGCTCGCCTGCGAGGTCCGTCTGCGTGAGGCCCGAGTTCACCCGCAGCGTGCGAAGGCGCTCGCCCAGTCCTCCGTTCGGAAGGCGGCCGAGGCGCTGCGGCTTGGTCTGGATCGCGCGGTTCACTGACAGGTCAACTCCATTGGCGGCGAAGTACAGTTACTTGACCATACGACAACGCGCGAGGCAGGTCGATCCCCCAAAAGGGTCATGGCTCCAGGGGAAAACATGTCAACTAAGCCTATCGCAAATCACTTGACCGAGGTACTTGACTAGTTGCGAATGCTGGCGTATAGTCCGTCCACCGAGCAACGAGACCACATAAAGGGTCGAGTAGTTCGGACGGCGCGCCAAATATGGCGACGGTGGCTCGAAGGAGTTGGCTGGGCCGCAGAGTCAAGGCCTTCGGGCCGTCGCCAAAGAGGTGGGCTCGCCGCTAGATACTGAACCCCCGGGGGCCGCAGCCCGGGGGTTCATTATTTTTCGGGCCCTTTGGGCCCATCGTCTGGCGTCGAAGTCGCGAGACTTTGCGCCAGAGGGCGCCGCTAGGCGTCTCGCCCTGTCATCCACTTACGGCGGGCGCCCATGATTTGAGCGAACTCGTCGCCTACTACGCCCCCGAGGCGGCGTCCTACGGTTCCGAGTAGGCCCAGCGCGATGAAGATCCACGCTTCGGCGCTCGGGTCGCGATCCGGGAGGATCCCTCCGGTTGCTTGCGAGCGCCGCATCACCTCGGCCACGTGGTCGTGCACTTCGGTGATGTGGCGCTTGAGGAAGCGGCGGATCTCCGGGTCGTCACCGGCCTCGGTGAGCGCCTGGATCCAGAGATTGGCGACCTGGCCCTTGCGCTCTTTGGTCGCGAGGTACGCCTCGCCCATCCGGGTCACCCAGAGGGCAGGGTCGGGCTCGCCGGCCACGGCGTCTTCCCACATCTGCTTCGTGTCCTCCCAGGCCGCGTCCAGACAGGCGAGATAGAGGTCGCGCTTGGACTCGAAGTGCCGGTAGAGGATCGGCTCGGTGACTCCAGCTTGCCGCGCGATCTCGGCGGTGGTCGTCCCGCGGTAGCTGCTCTTGGAGAAGATCCCGCAGGCGCAGTCCAGAACGGCGGCGCGCCGCTCTTCGGCGGTCAGCCGGGGTTTCGTCGAGCTCACACAACCTCCGGAACCACATCCGGAGCCGTGTCGGGCGCGTGCGGCTCGTGCGCGCGAACCAGGACGAACGAGACGACGGCGCCGAGGAGGGCGATTCCAGCCGCGACTCTCAGCGAGACGGAGAAACCGTCGACGAAGCGCTGCGGATCCCTGAAGACCTCAGGCCCCTGGAGGCCGCCGACCTCGTGGGCCATGATCGCGCCCATCAGCGCGATTCCGACCGAGCCGCCGACCTGCCGGAACGCGTTCAGGACGGCTGACCCGACACCGGACTTGTCCACCGGAAGCGCGCGCACCGCCGCGGCCGCGCTCGGAGTCATCACGAGCGCCATCCCGATTCCGCCGACGATCAAACCGGGCAGAAGGCTCACGTACCGTTCGGCGACGCCGAGCGTCGAGAAGTAGACGAGCTGGGCGGCGACGAGCAGCATCCCGGCCGTCATCAGCCACCTGGAGCCGATCCGGTCCGAGGTCTTCCCCGCAATCGGGGCCACGAGGATGATCAGGATCGTCATGGGCAAGAAGGCTGCGCCTGCCTGGACGGCGGAGTAGCGGAGGATCCCCTGCATGTAGAGCGAGACGAAGAAGAAGACGCCGAACATGGCGAGGGCGACGAGGAGGATGGCGAGGTTCGCGCCGGCGAACGTCCCGTTCCGGAAAAGGGAGAGGTCGAGCATCGGCAACCGCTGGTGCCTCTCAAGGAGGACGAAGGCGGTGAGCATCACGCCGGAAACGACGAATGCTCCGACGATCCGGCCAGACGTCCAGCCGTACGTGTTCGCCTCGATCAGGGCGTAGGTGAAGGCGAACAGGCCGATGCCGGAGGTCAGGAGCCCGGGTAAGTCGAGACTCTGCTCGAGCGATTCGTCCTTCGACTCACGGATGAGCACGAAACTGGCGACGATCGCCAGGATCCCGACGGGGATGTTGACGAAGAAGATCCAGTTCCAATTGAGGTGCTGGGTGAGCAGTCCGCCGATGAGCGGCCCGATCGCGAGCGCGAGCGCCGAGACCCCGGCCCAGATGCCGATCGCCATCCCGCGCTGGTGAGGCGGGAAGGTCGCTGCGATGATCGAGAGCGTGGCTGGATTCATCAGCGCCGCCCCCACGCCCTGCACGATCCGTGCGCCGATCAGGAACTCGCCGCTCTCCGCAAGCCCGCAGGCGAGTGACGCGGCGGTGAAGATCACGAGGCCGGCGACGAAGATCAGCCGGCGGCCGAGCAGGTCCGCGAGCTTTCCACCGGTCAGCATCAGCGAGGCGAAGGTGAGGGCGTAGCCGGTGACGATCCACTCGAGCTCGGACAGGTCGACACCCAGGTCGCGCGCCATCGAGGGCAGCGCCACGTTCACGACCGTGTTGTCGAGCATGATCATGAACAGGCCGAAAGCGACGGCGCCCAGCGTCCACCATTTGCGGGCGTCTTCTGAGATGAAATGGAGGGCCACGGTTAGTGGTGACTATGTTAGCGTCCACTAAGTTGCGGCGTCAATGACGGAGCGTCTTGCATCGGCAGCAGCACGGCATCCTGGGCGGACGGTCGCCGCCTGGATTGCCGCCGTCTTCGTCGCCGTCGCGCTGAGCGCGCTCTTCCTCGGCGACGCGCTCACCGGCGAGGCGGAGCAGCTCAACGACCCTGAGTCGGAGCAGGCTTATGCGCTGATGGGCGAGCGGATTCCGCCCAGCGACTCCGGCGAGTTCACGACCGATGTCGTCCTCGTCCGCTCGGACTCGGTCAGGACGGACGAGCCGGCCTTCAAGCAGAAGCTCGACGAGCTGGTCGACCGCCTCCGTTCAACCCCCGGCGTCTTCTCCGTCAGCGACGAGCCTGCGGCACAGAACCAGCGCGCAGCCGTGATCCAGGTCGGTCTGGCGGACGAGGTGGCCGCGGAGAACGTCGTCGAAGCACTCCGGGCCGAGGACGACGACCCCTTCGACCTCTTCGTCACCGGCGAGTGGACCGTCGAGCGGGACTTCCAGCAGGTGTCCCAGGACGACCTGAAGAAGGGAGAGCTGCAGTTCGGGCTTCCCGTCGCTCTGATCGTGCTGATGCTCGTGTTCGGCGCCGTCGTGGCCGGGCTCGTGCCGCTCGCGCTCTCCCTCATCGCGATCATGACCGCGCTCGGCCTCGTCGCTCTGGTCGGAACCGCGTTCGACCTCTCGATCTTCACCGTGAACATGCTCACGGGCATGGGGCTCGCGCTCGGGATCGACTACTCGCTCTTCGTCGTCTCGAGGTTCAGGGAGGAGCGGGCCGCCGGGCAGGACAAGCTCGATGCGATCGCGGCGAGCGGGAGGACCGCCAGCAGCGCCGTCCTCTTCAGCGGGCTCGCGTTCGTCGTCGCGATGTTCGGGCTGCTGATCATCCCGAACACGATTTTCCGGAGCCTGGCGACGGGCGCCATTCTCGTCGGCGTTACCTCTGTGCTCGCGGCGCTGACCCTGCTCCCCGCCGTCCTCAGCCTGCTCGGAGATCGGATCAACGCGCTGCGCATCCCAATGATCGGCCGCGGAGCCGAGCGCGGCACCGGCGCCGAGGGCCGGCTCTGGGGAGCCATCGTCCGGACCGTGATGCGCCGCCCGGTCGTGAGTCTCGCGCTGAGCGCCGCACTGCTCGTGGCTCTGGCCCTGCCGGTGCTCGAGTACCGAACCGGGGAGGCGGGGATCCGGACTCTGCCCGACCGCTTCGCCTCCAAGCAGGGCTTCAACGCGCTCGAGGAAGAGTTCGGCGTCGGGACGACGGACAACGTCATCGTCGTCGTCGACGGCGACGTGGCCGCGCCCGCCACCCGCTCGGGGATCGAGCGGCTGGCGGAAGAGATGCGCACCGACCGCGAGTTCCGCCAGGTGGAGACCGAGTTCCATCCCGAGCAGCGGCTCGCCCTGATCGAAGCCCTACCTCTCGGAGACAGCCGCGACAAGCGGGCGCTCGAAGCGGTGAGAGACCTCAGGGAGAAGGAGATCCCCGGCACTCGCGTGCTGGTCACCGGCGAGACGGCCGAGAGCCTGGACTACTACGCGCTCACCGACCGGTGGCTGCCGATCCTCATCGCCTTCGTGCTCGGCCTGAGCTTCATCCTCCTGACCGTCGCCTTCCGCTCGATCGTCATCGCCGCCAAGGCGATCGTGCTCAACCTGCTCTCGGTGGGAGCGGCCTACGGCGTCCTGATCCTCGTCTTCCAGGAGGGCTGGGGCAACGAGCTCTTCGGGTTCCAACAGGTGGACTTCATCGAGGCGTGGGTGCCGCTCTTCCTCTTCGCCGTCCTGTTCGGGCTCTCGATGGACTACCACGTGTTCCTGCTCAGCAGGATCCGCGAGCGCTACCTCCGGACCCGTGACAGCGACGGGGCGGTCGCGCACGGCATCGGCTCGACGGCGCGGCTGATCACCGGGGCGGCGCTGATCATCATCGCCGTCTTCGGCGGCTTCGCCGTGGGCGACCTCGTCATGTTCCAGCAGATGGGCTTCGGCGTCGCCGTCTCGCTCCTGATCGACGCGACACTGATCCGGTCTGTTCTCCTGCCGGCAGCGATGAAGCTCCTCGGCAACTGGAACTGGTACCTGCCGAAGTGGCTCGAGTGGCTGCCCGACTTCCACGTCGAGGGAGGCAAGTGAGCGAGGGCGTCTGGCGGCCGAGCGCGGAGGTCGTCGAGCGGGCGAACGTGACTCGGCTGATGCGCCGGCACGGAGTCGACGACTACTGGGAGCTCGTCCGCCGCTCGCAGGACGACCCGGACTGGTTCTGGGCCGCCGCGGTCGAAGACATGGGCCTCGAGTTCTCGACGCCGTGGGAGCAGGTGTCCGATCTTTCGCGCGGGCCCGAGTGGGCGACGTGGTTCGTCGGCGGGAAGGTGAACATCGCCTGGAACTGCGTCCACCGCTGGGCCGAGCGGCGGCCCGAGGCAGCTAGCCGCCGTCTCTCAGGCTGAGAACGGCGGGCGGCGAGAGCTGACCTGGGCGGAGATGTCCCGAGACGTCACCCGCCTGGCGGAGGCGCTCGTGCGGCTCGGAGTCGCGCAGGGCGACCGGGTCGCGATCTTCCTCCCGATGTCGCAGGAGGTTGCGATCGCCTCGCACGCCTGCGCCCACATCGGCGCGATCCAGGTGCCGATCTTCTCGGGGTTCGCCGCTCCGGCTGTCGCCCAGCGGCTCCAGGCCTCCGAGGCGAAGGTCGCGATCACGACGGAGACGTCGCTTCCGCCGCGGCCGCGAGATGCCGATGTTGGAGATCCTCGAGGAGGCAAGGGCCGAGTCGCCGACGCTGGAGCACGTCGTGCTGGCGCCGTGGGACGAGCTGCTCGAGGAGTCGCCGGGCGAGCTGCCTCCGGCGGAGCTCGACTCCGAGACGCCGTACCTCCTGACCTACACGTCGGGGACGACGGGGAAGCCGAAGGGCGTCGTCCACGTCCAGGGCGGCTTCCTGGTCTCGATTGCCCGGGAGGTCTGCTACCAGGCCGATGCCGGTCCCGGCGACGTCATCCACTTCGCCACGGACATGGGCTGGATCATGGGCCCGTGGACCGTGGTCGGGGGCCACGCCATGGGCTCGACGCTCGTCTTCGCCGAAGGAGCGCCTGACTGGCCGTCGGATCGGATCTGGCGCCTGATCGAGCAGGAAAGCGTCTCGATCCTCGGCATCTCGCCCACACTCGTCCGGGCGCTGGTCCCGCACGGCGAGCCCGACACCGACCTCTCCTCGCTCCGCGTGATGGTGACGACAGGCGAGCCCTGGAACCCGGAGCCGTACCGATGGCTCCACGAGCAGGTCGGCCGCGGTCGCGTCCCGATCATCAACTGCTCGGGCGGGACCGAGGTCGGGGCCTGCTTCCTCTCCCCGACGCCGGCGATCCCGATCAAGGCCTGCTCGCTCGGCGGGCCCGCGCTCGGAATGGCGATGGACGTGGTCGACGGCGAGGGGAATTCGCTCGTCGGAACCGGCGAAGTCGGCGAGCTCGTCTGCCGCAAGCCCTTCCCCGGAATGACGCGCGGCTTCTGGCGCGATGCCGAGCGCTACCTGGAGACGTACTGGAGCCGGTTCCCGGGAGTCTGGACGCACGGCGACTGGGCCTCGGTGGACGACGACGGCTACTGGTTCCTCCACGGTCGCTCCGACGACACGCTCAACATCGCCGGCAAGCGGATCGGGCCCGCGGAGCTCGAGTCCGCTGCGGTCGAGCACCCGTCGGTGCTCGAAGCTGCGGCGGTCGGGATCCCGCACGAGGTGAAGGGCGAGGTCGCCTGGATCTTCTGCATCCCCGCGCCGGGCGCCGTGACGGACGCCGGTCTGGCCTCGGAGGTCGGCGAGCTCGTGGCCCGCGACCTCGGCAAGGCGTTCCGCCCCGACCGGGTCGTCTTCGTCAAGGCCCTGCCGAAGACCCGCAGCGCGAAGATCATGCGGCGCGCGGTGCGGGCAAAGGCGCTCGGCGCCGATCTGGGCGACCTCTCGTCGCTCGAGAACCCGGAAGCGCTGGACGAGATCGGACGGGCCGTTTAGGCGAGGTCGCCCTGGGCGAGCATCTTCTGGAAGCTCGCGTACGAGCCGGCCTTCCCGACGGTGACCAGCGTGTCGCCCTGCTGGATCACGTCGTGCGGCAACGCGCCGGTGACGGACTCAGGCTCGCGCAGGATCGCGATCACCGTGATCCCGATCTTCGCGCGGAACCCGGCCTCGGCCAGCGACTTGCCGATCCACGGGCTCGTGTCGGGCACCGGTGTCCACTCGATGAGGAGCTCGCCGAGCGCCAGCTCGAGGTCCTCGACGATCTTCGGGCGCTCATAGGCGCCGCCGAGGACCGCGCCCAGCTGGCGCGCCTCGTCGTCGTCGAGCGTGATCACCGAGGTGGGCTCGTCGTCAGCTCCGCGGCGGAAGTAGTAGAGCTCCCGCTTCCCGTCGTTGTGGAGGATCACCGTGAGGCGGCTGCCCTCGCCGGTCCGGATCGTGAACTTCGTCCCGATCCCGGGGAGACGGGTTTCCTGGAGTTCGGTCGACATGAGCTAGTCCGGGGCCAGTGTAGGGGCCGGAAACAGGCGGCGGCCGATGATCTTCGACTCCTTCATGAGGATCACTCCGATCGTCGCGGTAAGGAGGACGTAGAGACCCGCGAAGGCCACGAGGGTCTCCTTTTGCGAGTCGAGCAGCTGGTCGTTCGCAGACGCAACCTGGGCGAGGATGATCGTGAACTCGCCGTGCGCGATCAGAGCCACGCCGGCGTTGAAGCTCTGGCGGGGGGTCAAGCCGCCCATTCTCCCCGCCACGTGGCCGGACGCGATCTTCCCGAGCACCGTCAAAGGCACGGCGAGGGCGAGGAGCCAACCCACGTCGCCCAGCGCCGAGAGGTCGATCGACAACCCGAAGACGAAGAAGAAAAGCGCAGCGAAGACGTCGCGGAAGCTGAAGAACCGCTCCTCGATCTCCGCGCGCATCGAGGTCTCCGAGAGCACCACGCCAGCCATGAGCGCCCCGATTGCCTGGGACAGGCCGAGATAGTCGGCGATCGCGGCCATCCCGACGAGGAAGCCGAAGACGGCCAGCAGAAAGAACTCGCGAGGCAGCCAGTCGAGGAAGCGGTCGATCGCCGGCGAGAGCCACTTCGAGCAGGGCGAGCGAGATCGCGATGAACCCGATCGCCTTGCCGACGATCGCGAGCGTCTCGGCCTCGGCGCCGCCGCCGCCTGCCGCGAATCCGAGCACGAGCGCGATCGCGATGTCCTCTGCGACGAGGATCGCCAGCACCAGGTCGGTCTCGTCGTCGGCGAGGCGGCGGAAGTCGATCAGCCCCTTGACGGTGATCGCGCTCGAGGAGACGTAGATCGCGGCGGCAAGGATCAACGCGGCAAAGCTGAAGCCGAACGCCGCGACGCCGACGATCAGTCCCAGCGCTCCGTTCGCCGCGAAGTCGAAAGGCCGCCGAGGACGCACATGCCGCCGGCTCCTCGAGATCCGGGTCAGCGTGAACTCGATGCCGAGGAAGAACAGCAGGAAGATGATCCCGATCTCGGCGACGAAGTCCGTGACTTCCGACGGGCTGATGAGCGAGAGCACCTTCGGCTCGTTTGGGCCCAGGAGTAGGCCGGCGAGAAGGTACGCGGGAATCGCCGAGAGGCCGAAGCGGCTGGCGACGAGGCCGAGAGCACCGAGTACCCCGACGGTTACGGCGAGCTCCGCGAGGGTCACGATTTGACCCTACCCATCCCGTGCGAGACTGCTCCCATGGCCGATCGAATGGAAGGACAGGTCGCGCTCGTGACAGGCGGGGGGCGAGGGATCGGCGCGAGTATCGCCCGAGAGCTTGCCGACGCCGGAATGAAGGTCGCTGTCTCGGCGCGCACGCCCGAGCAGGTTCAGCAGGTCGCGGACGAGATCGATGGGCTCGGCGTCGTCGCCGACGTCTCCAAACTGGAAGACGTCGAGCGGATGGTCGCCGAGGTCGAGCGCGCGCTTGGCCCGATCGACCTCCTCGTCAACAACGCCGGCATCGCGCACTGGGGCGACAAGCACTGGGAGGACGACCCGGAGGACTGGTGGCGCGTGTTCGAGATCAACGTGCTCGGCCCGTACCTCGTCTCCCGCGCCGTGATCCCCGGAATGATCGAGCGCGGCGGCGGTCGGATCGTCAACACCGGGAGCGGCTCCGGCTACCTCCCCGGGCAGGCGACGACCGCGTACGGAGGAAGCAAGGCGGCGCTGTACCGGATCGGCGAGGGGCTCGCCCAGCAGCTCGAGCCGTACGGCATCCCCGTCTTCACGTTCAGCCCCGGGCTCGTCAAGAGCGAGATGACCGAGAAATTCGGCGACAACATGCCGTGGACGCCGCCCGAGCTTGCGCCTCGCCTCGTGCGCGTCCTGGCGTCAGGCCGTGCCGACAAGCTGGCGGGCCGCTACCTCCACGCCGAGCATGACGACATCGAGGACCTGATCCGTCGCGCCGACGAGATCGTCGAGAACGACCTCAACGCGATCCGCCTCCAACGCTAGTAACAGACTGTTACTAGCGCCGAAAGCCGCTCGTTGAGCGGCCCTCCCGGCCTTGTAACAGAGTGTTACTTGGACTCACGTGGGGCGATCCACGTTGCCCGGGCGGCGCCGAGCACTCGGCCGTCCTCGCCGAACAGGGCGGTGCCGGCGTAGAGCTTCCGGCCGTCTTCGCCCAGCGACCAGCCGAGGACGACGCAGCGCTCCCCCGGGTGCGGCAGGTGCTCGACCCTGGCGGCGAGGCGGCCGAGGACGGGCATCCCCCGCTCCCCTCCGTGCACCGCGTAGGCGCCGGGGCAGTCGAGCGCCGCCCAGACGAACTCCGGCGCGACGTGGTCGGGGCGAGGCGTCCAGGTCGCCGCGACGAGGTTCGCGCCCTGGACCGGCCCCGCGTAGATTCCCAGGCCGTCGTCCCGGGCCCAGCCGCACACGAAGCACTCCGGGAAGACGCTCTCCTTGTCGCCTTCCGGCAGCGCGGCTGCCGCAGCGTCCTCGAACGAAATTGGCTCGGGTAGCTCGATGTCGACCTGGGCCGGCTCGGCCTCGGCCACGAGAGCCTCACCGTCCCGAAGCTCGATGTGGCGACGCTCGTCCTCCCAGTCCACCTCGAGCGGCCGCTCCAGCGGAGGCGGGAGCCTGAGCGTGACCTCGGCGGGGCCGTGCAGGAGCGAGGCGAGCACGCCGCAGGTGTAGCCGCCGTTCGCCGAGTTCGTCGGGCCGCGAAAATGCTTGTCGATGACCATCTCCACGATCGGTACACTATGTTTTCGACTGTGAGGCGAAAACTATGAGGCTCGCGCTCGCCCAGATCAACACCGTCGTCGGCGACCTCGACGGAAACGTCGCTCGCATCGTCGGCCGGCTGCGGGAGGCGCGCAGCGCCGGCGCCGACCTCGTCCTCTTCCCCGAGCTGGCGATCACCGGCTACCCGCCCGAAGACCTCCTCTTCCGCCCCGGCTTCCTCAGCGAGGCGCGGCGGGCCGTCGAGCAGGTCGCCGCCGAGACCACGGACATCGCCGCGCTCGTCGGAGTTCCCTGGCTCGACCGCGACCTCTACAACGGCTGCGCGATCTGCGCGGGAGGCGAGCTCAAGGCCGTCTATCCGAAGCGATTCCTGCCCAACTACGGAGTCTTCGACGAGGTTCGCTACTTCCAGCCGGGCCGCGAGATGTTCCTCCTGCAGATGGGCGAGGCGCTGGTCGGGCCGACGGTCTGCGAGGACATCTGGCAGCCCGGGCCGCCCGCGACCGACCTCGCGCTTGCCGGCGCGCTCGTGATCGCGAACATCTCGGCGTCGCCGTTCCACGTCGGCAAGGGGCTCGAGCGGGAGGAGATGCTGATCACCCGTGCCCGCGACAACGCGTGCTGGGTCGTGCTCGTCAACGCCGTCGGCGGCCAGGACGAGCTGATCTTCGACGGCCACAGCGTCGTCATCGACGAGGAGGGCGAGGTGGTCGCGCGGGCGCCGTCCTTCGAGGAGGCGCTTCTCGTCGTCGACATCGACGTCTCGACCGCGATCGCCCGACGCCTCGTCGACGCTCGCCGGCGCTCGCTGGCCAGCGAGCGCGAGATCCCAGACCCGCCCGTGATCGACCTGGGCGAGCCGCGCGCGCAGAAAGGGCCGGTGAAGCCCTACGTCGCCGAACCGCTCAACGAGCTGGAGCAGATGCGCCGCGCGCTCGAGCTCGGGCTCTCCGACTACGTCGAGAAGAACGGCTTCAAGGAGATCGTGATCGGCGTCTCCGGCGGGATCGACTCGGCCCTCACGGCTGCGCTCGCCGTCGAGGCCCTGGGACCGGAGCGCGTCCATTGCGTCTCGATGCCGTCGCGCTACTCCTCCGAGGAGACTCAGCGCGACGCCAAGAAGCTCGCCGAGAGCCTCGGGACGAGCTTCCAGGAGATCCCGATCGACCCGATCTTCGACGGTTTCGCGAAGGCGCTCGAGCCGGCCTTCGGGGACCGCGAGACGGACATCACGGAGGAGAACCTCCAGGCCCGCATCCGCGGGACGCTGCTGATGGCGCTCTCGAACAAGTTCGGCTGGCTCGTGGTCGCCACGGGGAACAAGTCGGAGCTCTCGGTGGGGTACTCCACGCTCTACGGCGACATGGCCGGCGGCTTCGCACTCCTCAAGGACGTGTTCAAGACGGACGTGTTCCGGCTGGCGCGGCACCTGAACGAGCGCGCTGACCGCGAGCTCATCCCCGAGTCGGTCATCGAGCGGGTGCCGAGCGCCGAGCTGCGGGAGGACCAGAAGGACGAGGACTCCCTCCCGCCCTACGCGGCGCTGGACAAGGTGCTCGAGGCGTACGTCGAGGAGGACCGCTCACAGGAGGACATGACGACGGACGGCTTCGACCAGGACGTCGTCGACCGCGCAATCGCGCTGATCGACCGGGCGGAGTACAAGCGCCGCCAGGCGCCGCCCGGCGTGAAGCTGCGTCCGAAGGCGTTCGGCCGCGACCGCCGCACCCCGATTACGAATCGCTGGCGAGGGTAGGAGGCGCCTATGAAAAAGACACAGACACTCGAGGCGGGACTCGTCGGCTGGCGTGAGCGGTTCGCTCAGAAGGTCGAGAAGCCGGTGAGCAAGCGGACGCCGCTGACCGTGAAGCAGATCCGTGCCATCCTCGGCGCGCTCTTCTTCGTCAAGTCGGCGCTCTACGTCGGCCGCTCGATCCGGCGCGCGATCAAGAACCGCTAAAGCGCAGCAGAGCGGCCAGCTCTTCGAACCACCGGAGCCGCTCGCCGTACGGAACGGCGGCGTTCGCCGGCGACGTCGACGGAAGGACGAAGAGCTGTGCGCCACCGAGCTTCCGCTCCTGCACCCCGAGCTCCGGCCGCTCGTTGAAGGCGCCGCGGTAGGCCTCCTTGCCGACGAACGCGATCCACTCCGGTCGGAGTTCCAGCGCCATCGCCTCCAGCCGCTCGGCCGAGCCCTCGAAGTCGGCCCGGCGCAGGTCGCCGGAGCCCGGCGTCGTCCGGTAGGCCGCGTTCGTCAGGCCGAGGCCGAGTGCCGGCAGATCGTGCTGCTCGTCCGGCGCGTACACGCGCGGCGTGAAGCCCGCCTCGTGGAGCAGCCGCCAGAAGTCGTTTCTCGGATTCGCAAAATGGGCGCGGGCCTTGTCGGACCAGCGGCCCGGATTGATCCCGCAGAAGACCACGCGCAGGTCGGGCGCCAGGACATCGGGGACCGCGCTTGGAGGGTCTGGCGGGCTGCCGCTCGTTGCCGGGGTGCGATGCTCGTTTTCAGGCAAGGACGCAGGGAGCGTTCGTATCGATGAGATACGGGCGCGACTGAGGACGCGGCCTGGAGGCGGGCAGCGTGGCCCGGCGGCACAGCCGGTAGCTCGCCAGACCCTCCTTACGCGGCTTCGAGCTCGAACCCGAGCGCGAGCTCCGGCTCACGGGCGTCGAGCCGGACTTCGAAGAGTCGTCGGATGTCCTCGCCACTGATGGTCGTTTCATAGCGAGTCCGCCGGGCCTGGAGCTCGATCACCTGCACGGCCTCCTCGTGGTCGCCGTAGCAACGGGCGTAGCACTCGGCTTCGTTCAAAGCCCGCAACCTCACCGTCTGACCGTAAATTGCACGCCGGACGGTGGCCGTTCGCGCAAAACACTTCGATTACTGGATCTCGCTGGACGAGCAGGAAAGGCTGTCCGCAGACGGCCATCCGGTCAAGATCGAGGGCGAGGCCAGCGCGGAGCACCTGCTGCTCGCCGCACTGGCGCGCTGCTCGATCTCGAGCCTCGAGCACTTCGCGGGCCAGAAGGACATCGAGGTCCACGTCTCGGCATACGCCTCCGGGACCGTGACTCAGCGCGATGCCGACGACCGCTACGGCTTCGTCGACCTCGAGTGCAAGCTGGACGCTCGGATCGAGCCGGAGCCGCCCGAGGAGGAGCTCCGCCGGCTCCTCCAGAGCGCCGAGTGGGGGTGCTTCATCGGCGCCTCGCTGAAGCCGACGCCGCGATATCGCTGGCGCGTCAACGGCCGCGACCTGTGAAGTGGATCCTGGCGGCCGGGATCGCCGTGGCGATCGCCGCGATCCTCTACGCGTGGTACCGCGGAGGCGAAGGCGCCGGAGCGGCGCTCGGCCTGGGCTGATGCGGGTAGCGCTCGACGTCGATGCTGTCCGCGCGCGCTTCTCCGCGCTCCAGCGGCCGTATGCCTTCTTCGACGGCCCGGCCGGGACGCAGGTTCCGGACGAGGTGATCGACGCGATCGCCGGCTACCTGCGGGAGTCGAACGCCAACGTCGGCGGCGAGTTCGAGACGAGCCGTCGCACGGGTGAGCTGATCGATAACGCACGCGCCACTGCCGCCCGATTCCTCGGGTGCAAGCCCGACGAGACGCTCTTCGGCCCCAGCATGACCAACCTCAACTTCGCGCTCACGCGAGCCCTGGCCCGCGAGCTGAAGCAGGGCGACGAAGTCGTCGTCACGAGGCTCGACCACGACGCGAACGTCTCGCCCTGGCTCGAGCTCGAGCACGATCTCGGCATCGTCGTCCGCTTCGCCGGCCTCGATCTCTCGGACTTGGAGGATCAGCTCACCGACCGGACGAAGGTGGTCGCGTTTCCGTTTGCGTCGAACGCGCTGGGAACGCTGGTCGACGCACAGCGGATCTGCGAGCTGGCCCGCGAGACCGGAGCCCTCGCCTGGGTCGATGCCGTCCACTACGCCCCCCATGGCCCAATCGACGTCGAGAAGATCGGCGCCGACGTCCTGCTGTGCTCGCCGTACAAGTTCTACGGCCCGCACATGGGCCTCGCGTTCGTCCGCCAGGAGCTGCTCGAGCGGTGGCGCCCCTACAAGGTCCGGCCGGCGCCGCGCTACGAGTCGGGGACGATGCAGCACGAGCTGCTCGCCGGCTTCGTCGCGGCGGTCGAGTACCTCGATTCGCTCGGCTGGGAGGAGGTCAGCCGGCACGAGCGGGACCTCGGACAGCGGTTCCTCGACGGCCTGCCCGAGAACGCAACGCTCTACGGCAGTCAGACGATGGAGGGCCGAGTCCCGACCTTCGCGCTCAACCTCGACGGCAAGAGCCCGGCCGAGGTCGCCGCCCACCTCGGCGAGCGCGGGATCTTCGTCTGGCACGGCGACTACTACGCGGTCGAGGTGATGAAGGCGCTCGGACTGGCCGACGGCGCGGTGCGCGTCGGGATCGTCCACTACAACACGGCCGACGAGGTCGACCGGTTGCTCGAGGAGCTCAGGAAACTCGTCTGAGCGGCTGCCACTCGCCGGGGCGGCGGGTGGCGGCGCTCGCTCGCGCGTAGCTCTTGGCCGCAGACTCGTCCACGGCGAGGGTGACCGGGCCGTGCGCGATCAGACCGGGCTCCGCCCGCTCGCGGAGCAGATCGGCGAAGAAGCCGTCCACGAGCCACTCGCGGCCGGGAGCGACCGACGCGCGAACGCCGATCCGGAACAGCGTCTCCGAGAGCTCGTCCACCCTGTCGATGTGCGGCTTGCGAACGAACGTCGTCGGCCCCTCAGGGAGGATCGACACCACGGACTCGACCATCTCGATTGCTGCCTCGCGGTCCGTGACGAAGACGTCGAGCATGAGCTCCTTCGCACCGCTCGGCAGCACGCGAACGGACGGAATCTGAGAGTTGTGGATGTGGATGATCTCGCCGTCGAGCGTGCGCAGACGGGTATGCCGGAGGGAGACGTCCTCCACGATCCCCTGCAGCTCGTGCATCGGGATGTGAATCGTGTCGCCGACCGAGTACCAGCGCTCGAGGAACATCGCGAGCCCGGCGATGATGTCCATCAGGACGCGCTGGATCGCGAAGCCGACGAGGATCAGCAGGAACGAGGCGCCGGCGAGGGCCGTCAGGCGGTCGACACCGCCGATCAACTGACCGGCAGAGAGCACAGCCGCAGTTGCGAAGCCCAGGTACGTGACGCCGGCACGGATGATCGAGACCTGGGTCTCCCGCCGCTTCAGACGCGCCATTTTCCCGGCCTTGTTGAGGTCGAGGTCGACCGAGCGCCGGTCGTTTATGACCAGCACGTTCATCGCGACGAATCCCGCGGCTCGCGCAACCAGCCAGGCCGCGGCGAAGAGCAGGAAGATGACGACTGGGTCCAGCATGAAACTCATAGGCAAGCTATCGGCGGGACCCCCTCCCGAACAAGGGTCGCCAACACAATCCTTACCTCGTGAAGATCCTCATCCTCGGCGGCACGAAATTCCTCGGCCGGGCGACCGCCGAGGCGGCTCTGGACCGGGGACACGAGCTCACGCTCTTCACCCGCGGCGAGACGAACCCGGGCCTGTTCCCCGACGTCGAGAAGGTCCGCGGCGATCGGACTGAAGACCTCTCCGGATTGGGCGGCCGCGAGTGGGATGCCGTGGTCGACACCTCCGGCTACATTCCGGCCGTTGTCCGCCGCTCAGCCGAGGCGCTGAAGGGCTCGGTGGGTCGGTACCTGTTCGTTTCTAGCGTCTCGGTTTATGCGGACTTCACGAAGGGGCCGAACGAGGATTCGCCGCGAGCCGAGCTCGGCGACGCGCCGATCGACGAGCTGAGCCCGGAGTACGAGAACTACGGCGCGCTGAAGGCTCTGTGTGAGGACGCCGTGACGGACGTCTACGGCGATCGTGCGACGATCGTCCGTCCCGGCCTGATCGTCGGCCCGCACGACCCGACCGGCCGCTTCACCTACTGGCCGCATCGGGTTGCACGCGGAGGCGAGGTCGCCGTCCCGGCTCCGCCGCAAAGACTGGTCCAGTTCATCGACGTCCGCGACCTCGGGAACTGGATGGTCGAGCTCCTGGAGAGCGACGAGGGCGGCGCGTTCAACGCGACGAGGCCGGGCGTCTCCTGGGCGGAGCTGATCGAGACCGCCGTGGCGGTCACGGGCTTGGACGCGGAGCCGGTCTGGATTCCCGACGAGTTCCTCCAGCAACACGAGGTCGGGGAATGGATGGAGCTGCCGATGTGGCTCGCCGATCCGGACTGGGTCGGCATGAACCAGGCTGACGTGTCTCGCGCCGTCGCAGCCGGGCTCACCTTTCGCCCAGTCGAGGAGACGGTCCGCGGGACGCTCGACGAGGCCGAGACGACCGACGACGCCGGGATGAAGCCCGAGCGGGAACTCGAGCTCATCGAGGCTTGGCGCCGGTGAAGACGCTCACCCTGACGGTGTTTGCGGCATTGGTCCTCGCGCCTCCCGCTGGGGCGCAGACCGTCCTCGACCAGACGGCGGACGGGCTGAGGTCGGATGCCGTCTACGTCCATCCGGGCACGACGCTCGTCACGCCGGACCAGGAGCGCCGGCTCGAGCGCGCGATCGACGAGGAGGCTGGCGGCTCACTCTTCATCGCGGTACTGCCCGCCTCGGCGCGGCAGGAGGCGGGGTCGACTACCGAGGTCGCGGTCCGACTGGAAGAGCTCGTCGGGACCGAAGGCGTGTACGCGGTCGTGGTCGGCAATCAGTTTCGAGCTGTCAGCACCGACCTCGCCAGGGATCAGGCCGGCGCACTCGCCACGCGGGCCTTCCTCACACACCAGGAACAAGGGGTCGCCGCCGTCCTGCTCGACTTCGTGCGGCGCGTGGGTGGTGTTCGCGCGGGATCCGCGGAAGCCGAGAACCAGGACGGCGGCGGCTTCCCGACCTGGCTGCTGGTGGTCGGCGGGGCGATCGCCGCGCTCTTCGGCGTCCGGGCCTATCGCCGGCGGCAGCAGCGCCGGCGGGAGCTCGCCGATGTCAAGGCGGTCGCGAAGGAGGATCTCGTCGCACTCGCTGACGACGTCGTCGGTCTCGACAAAGACGTCGACGAGCACCCGGAGGCGAGGGAGTACTACCTCCGGGCGATGGAGGCGTACCAGCGAGCGGACGACTCGTTCGACCGAGCCAGGTCTCCCCGCGACATCTCGAAGGTCACCTCGGCGCTCGCCGAGTCGCGCTACGAGATGGAGAGCGCCAAGGCGCTCCTCGCCGGCCGGGCGGTTCCCGAGCGAAGGCCGCCCTGCTTCTTCGATCCCCGGCATGGCACCTCCGTCCGCGACGTCAGCTGGGAGTCGCCGTACGGAGGCCTCATGCAGGTGCCGGCCTGCGAGGCGGATGCGCAACGGATCGAGGCGGGTGAGGAGCCGGACGCTCGCCAGGTCTCGGTCGGCGGGGTCCGGCGGCCCTTCTGGGATGCCCCGGCCTATTACCAGCCCTGGGCGCTCGGCTTCTTCGGGCTGGCCGCCGGCGGGCTTGCTGCTCGGCTCGGCGTTCACGCCCGACGCCGGCGCCGCAACCTTCGACGACTCCGGCGGCGACTTCGGGGGAGACGACTTCGGGGGCGGAGGCGATTTCGGCGGCGGTGGGACTTCGGGGGCGGCGGGGACTTCGGAGGCGGCGGCGACTTCTAAGGACTACTCGGCGACGCCGCTCTCGAAGAAGCTCGGCGCCAAGCCGGGCATCGAGGTGCTCGTCTTCTTCACGACCAGCCGCGCGGAGCTCGAGCGCCGCTTCGACTCATTACGGGACACGATGGGCCCGGCCGACGGGCTCTGGATCGCCTGGCCGAAGAAAGCCTCGAAGATCGAGACCGACCTCGACTTCGACGTCGTCCAGAAGATCGGGCTCGACGCCGGGCTCGTGGACAACAAGAGCGCCGCTATCGACGACCTCTGGCAGGCGCTCCGCTTCGTCTACCGGCTCGAGGACCGCTAGTCGTACGCGTCGCGGGCACGCTCCCAGCGTGGGTCGTCGCGGCGGATCTTGTCGGGATCCACTCCGCGGGCCTCCGCCAGGGCGAGGGTCAGGAGCTGGAAGCGGACGATGTCGACGACCGGGTGCCGGGTCGGGACGAACTCGACGTCGCAGCCGAGCTCCCGCAAGGCGGCGAGCGCGCCGCGGGCTCGATCTGCGGCCCGGCCTTCACCCTCCAGGACGAAGCAGCGGACCGACTCGTCGATCGCCGCGAGATACCCGTGCAGCAGCTGCTCGGTGTGCTTGGACTCGGCCGCGACGAAGGCTCCCTCGCGAAGCTTCAGCTCGGCCTCCTGCGCCGTCGGCCAGCTGTTGCCGGCGCCGGCGATCAGGAAGCGCTCGTGGTCGCTGGCCAGCGCGGGCCGCTCGAGCTCCTCTGCGACGAGCTCCGGCAGCTCCGAGATGTCTTCCCCTCTGAGCGCTGCGATCGCGGCGACGGCGCACGTGTAGCTCGCCGTGTGGCACCAGCTCTGTTCGATCTCGGGTGTGGCGACGACGACGTTGTCGCATTCCTCGGCCATCGGGCTTTCGGGCTTGCCGGTGACCAGCCACTTCTCGCCTTTCCAGGCACGCACCGCCTCGAGCGTGAGCGGCGTGTCTCCCTCGTGGCTGACCGCGACGAGCACATCGGCGTCGCGGTCGGGACGCAGGACGAGGTCGAGCGCCTGCACCGCGTCGCCTCCGGTCTGGGCCGCGTGGAACGACGTTCCGCAGCCCGTGAACAGCAGCTTTCCGTCCGGAAACCGCTCGCCGGTGGGCACCTGGCCGAGCCATTCCGGCTGCGCCAGGATCGCCGCTCGCGTGAGCTCACCACTCATCGAGGGGTCTATACCATCCGGCCGGATGGACGGCTTCCCCTTCGTGCACCGCGACGCTGTGCGCTTCAACGATCTCGACGGCATGGATCACGTCAACAACGCGATCTTCCTCACCTACATGGAGTCGGCGCGCCTCGCCTACCTCGAGTCGCTGGGCGCGGGACAGAACCCGCAGAAGAGCCTGATCCTGGCGAGGGTCGAGGTCGACTTTCGCTCGCCGATCGCGTTCGGGGAAGAGGTTGAGACCGGCGTCCGCGCCGGAAGGATCGGGACGAAGAGCTTCGAGCTCGAGCAAGAGGTACGGGCAAACGGAAGGCTCGCGGCAGAGAGCAAGAGCGTCCTCGTCGCCTACGACTACACGACCAACAGCTCGCGGGAGCTCCCCGACGAGTGGCGTCAGCTACTGGAGGGAGTACCGGTATGAGCGAGAGAGTGTTCCAGCGAGAAGTCCTGCCGAACGGCCTGCGGCTCCTGGCAGCCCCCATGCCGCAGGTCCAGTCGGTCGCCTGCTTCATCATGCTCGCAGCGGGCTCGCGCTACGAGACCCCGGAAACGAGCGGGATCGCGCACTTCGCCGAGCACATGTTCTTCAAGGGTACGGAGCGCCGCCCGACGGCCCAGCAGATCGGCCTGGAGCTCGACGGGATCGGCGCAGAGTTCAACGCGTTCACCGGCAAGGAGTACACGGGCTACTACGTCAAGTGCGCCGCCGAGCACCGGCAGCACGCCTTCGACGTCCTCGTCGACATGCTCCGCCACTCGACCTTCGAGCCGGAGGAGATCGAGCGCGAGAAGGGCGTGATCATCGAGGAGATGAACATGTACTTCGACACGCCGAGGGACTACATCGGCGGCGTCTACCACAACCTCCTCTTCGGAGACACCCCGCTCGGCTGGGACATCATCGGTCGAAAGGAGACCGTGCGCGGCGCGACGCGGGAGACGTTCCTCGACTACGTCAACCGCTGGTACAAGGCGCCGAAGATGGTCGTCGGCGTTGCCGGCAACTTCGACGAGAGCGTGCGGCAAGAGGTCGCCGAGCTGCTCGGCGAGGTCGAGTCCGACGATCCCGGCGGTCCGGATCCGGTTCCGGACGTGAACGGATCCGGCCCGGCCGTCCACATCCACACAAAGGAGTCGGATCAGGCGCACATCGCGATGGGCGTCCCCAGCTACTCGCTCACGCACCCCGACCGGTATGCGCTCATGCTCCTGGGCACCGTGCTCGGCACGGGAATGTCGTCGCGCCTCTTCACCGAGGTCCGCGAGCGGCGCGGCCTCGCGTACTACGTCTTCGCGACGAACCACTCCTACACGGACACGGGCTCGCTCTACTCGCAGGCGGGGGTCGACATCAACCGCATCGACGAGGCGGTCGAGACGATCGCGCGGGAGCTGAAGAAGATCGTGGCGGAGCCGGTGCCGGCGGACGAGCTCGAGAAGTCGAAGAACGTCGCCAAGGGCCGGTTCGTCCTCCAGACCGAGAGCCCGCACGGGATGATCATGTTCGGGCTCCGGCGCGAGGTGCTCGAGGGCGAGGTCGAGGAGCCCGCGGACGTTCTGGCCGGGATCGATGCCGTGACCGTCGAGGATGTGCAGCGCGTGGCGCAGGACGTGCTCGGCAAGAACGGGCTGAGACTGGCGCTCATCGGCCCGTTCGACGACCCCAAGCGCTTCGAGAAGATTCTCGCGGGCTAGCCGTCCGCGCAGCCGTCGCCGACCCGCTGGGTCGTCCAATTCGGACAGCCTCCGCCGGCATCTGCATCCGATCCTGCCGTCTTGGTGCCTGCCGGCGCCGTCCTTGGGCCAAATTGGCACAGCCTTGTCACGATCTCCATGCCTGCGCGCGCCAGGTCCCAGGGACAGTCCCTCGCGCGCGGACGTTGACGTTCGAGTTTCGCTAGGCCGCGTAGGGCGGGCCGGTCATGTACTTAAAGCCGCTGTCCACGGCGAGCGTCACGACGACCGCGTCCGGGCCGAGCTGATCCGCCAGCCTCAGGGCCGCGACCAGGTTGGCGCCAGCTGAGATCCCGGCGAAGACCCCCTCCTCCTCCGCTAGGCGGCGGGTCATCTCGATCGCCTCGCCGTCCTCGATCGTCCAGAGATCGTCCACGCGCGCCGCGTCCCAGTGAGGCGGGACGATTCCCGTCCATCCCTGCATCGCGAACGAGCCACGAGGGCCTCCGCTGATCGCGGCCGACCCGGCCGGCTCCAGCCCCACGATCCTGACGTCGGCATTCCGGGACTTCAGCGCCTCCGAGACTCCCATCAGCGATCCGGCCGTGCCGATGCCGTGACAGAACGCGGTCACCCGACCGTCCGTCTGCTCCCAGATCTCCCGCCCCAGGTTCTCGCGATGCCCCGGGATCACGTACGGGTTGTTGAACTGGTCGGTGGCGTACGCGCCCGGCTCCTGGGCGAGCTCGCCGGCCCGGGCGACCATGTTCTCGACGTCCTGGGCGGTGACCCGGCCCCGCCCTTCGACAGCCGGGATGACCTCGAGGTCCGCGCCGAGGGCCCGCATCAGCTGCATCCGCTCCTCGCTGAAGCACTCCGAGATCACGATCCTCGCCACATAGCCCTTCGCGCGGCAGACGAGCGCCAGTGCCGGGCCGGTGCTGCCGCCGGTGTACTCGACGATGGTCGTTCCCGGCTCGATCAGGCCGTCGCCTTCCGCGCCCTTGATCATCGAGAGCGCCATCCGGTCCTTCATCGACCCGGTCGGGTTCAGGTATTCCAACTTGACCCAGATCTCGGCGCCGTTCTCCGGCACCAGCTTTCGCAACCGGACGAGCGGCGTGTTCCCGATCGTCCCGAGCACGCTGTCCGTCATGTGAGCGTCGCCAGCTCCTCGACGAAGTGCTCGCGGTCCTCGGGATCCGCGATCGACTCGCCGGAGTCGCGCGCGAGCTCGGCATACCGGTTCGACTCGGCGGCGTTGCCGGCTACCCCGTGCGCGCGGGCGAGCGCCTCGTAGGCGAACGGCAACTCCCAGTCCTCGACGTTGTCGGGGTGCTGCTCGGTGATCTCCAGGCACCGATTCGCGTGGTGGAGCGCCGGCTCGGCGCGGCCGAGCACCGCGTAGACCCGAGAGCACAGCCACTGACTCCGCGCTCGGTTCTTCGGCTCGCATTCCGGAGCCTTCAGCCAGTGGTAAGCCGAAGCGTGCGCCTGGTGGAGGAGCTCGTCGTCCTCCTCAGGCTTCCGCTCGGACTGGCCAAGAAGGCGCCAGGCGTCGTTGTAGAGGTCGACGCCGAGCTGGCGGTGGTTCACTCTTCCGACACTTCGGTCGTGCCGCGGTCGCGGATCTCGTCCACCACGGCGGGATCGGCCAGCGTGGTCGTGTCGCCCAGCGGCCTGTTCTCCGCGACGTCGCGCAGAAGCCTCCGCATGATCTTGCCGCTGCGCGTCTTCGGGAGCTCCTGCGTGAAGACGATGTTCGCGGGCTTCGCGATCGCGCCGATCTTTGTCCCGACGTGGTTGCGGAGCATCGCGAGGTGCTCCTCCGACGGCTCCTCCCCGCCCTTCAGCGTCACGAAGGCGACGATCGCCTGGCCGGTCTGTCGCGTCCATGCGGCCGCAGACCGCCGCCTCTGCCACCGAGGGGTGATCGACCAAAGCGCTCTCGACCTCGATCGTCGAGATCCGGTGGCCGGAGACGTTCATCACGTCGTCGATTCGGCCGAGCAGCCAGAGGTCGCCGTCCTCGTCGATCCGCGCGCCGTCGCCGGCGAGGTAGACGCCGGGGTAGCGCGACCAGTAGGTCTCGACGAAGCGGTCGTGGTCCTTGTAGATCCCGCGGAGCATCGCGGGCCAGGGCTTACGCAGCACGAGGTAGCCGCCGCCACCGGGCCCGACCTCGTTGCCCTGCTCGTCGAAGACTGCGGCGTCGATCCCGGGGAAGGGCTTCGTCGCCGAGCCGGGTTTCGTCGTCGTCAGGCCCGGCAGCGGCGTGATCATGATCATCCCGGTCTCGGTCTGCCACCAGGTGTCGACGACCGGCGTCTTCCCACCGCCGATGTGCTCCCGGTACCACATCCACGCCTCGGGATTGATCGGCTCGCCGACGGAGCCGAGCAGCCGCAGCGACGAGAGATCGTGCTTCTCCGCATGCTCCGGGCCCCACTTCATGTGGCTCCGGATCGCCGTCGGCGCCGTGTAGAGGATGTCGACCTTGTAGCGCTCGATGATCTCCCACCAGCGGTCCTTGTCCGGGTAGTCCGGCGTCCCCTCGTACATGACGCTCGTCGTCCCGTTGCAGAGCGGCCCGTAGACGATGTAGCTGTGCCCGGTCACCCAGCCGACGTCGGCGGCGCACCAGTACACGGACTCGGGCTTGACGTCGAAGATGTAGTGGTGCGTCGTGGCGACGCCGACGAGGTAGCCGGCCGTCGTGTGGACGATCCCTTTCGGCTTCGCGGTCGTCCCGCTCGTGTAGAGGAGGTAGAGGAGATCCTCGGAGTCCATCGGCTCGCAGGGACACGACTCCGGATCCTCGGAGGCGTCCTCGACGAGCTCGTGCCACCACAGATCTCGCCCGTCCTGCATCGGGACGTCGTTACCGGTCCGCCGCAGGACGACGCAGCTCTTCACGCCGGGTGAGGACTCGAGCGCCTCGTCCGCGTTCCGCTTCAGCGGGACGGTGGTGCCGCGCCGCCAGGCCTCGTCCTGCGTGATCAGCACCTCGCACTCCATGTCGTTGAGGCGATCGGACAGCGAATCGGAGGAAAACCCTCCGAAGACGACCGTGTGCGGCGCGCCCAGCCGCGCGCAGGCGAGCATCGCGACCGGACACTGCGGAACCATCCCCATGTAGATCCCGACCGGTGTCCCCTTGCGGACGCCGAGCTCCTTCAGCGCGTTCGCGAACCGGACGACCTCTGTCTGGAGGTCGGCGAAGGTGATCTCGCGGCGGTCGTCCTCCGGCTCGCCCTCCCAGTGGTAGGCGACCTTGCCGCCCTTTCCCGCCTCGACATGCCGGTCGACGCAGTTGAAGCAGACGTTCAGCTTCCCGCCGAGGTACCACTTGGCATACGGCGGCTCCCATTCCAGGAGCGTCGTCCAGCGCTCGAACCACGTGACCCGCTGCGCCTCGCGCGCCCAGAGCTCCTCGAAGTCGAGCTCGTACAGCTCCGGCTGCGCGTTCGCCTGCGCGGTGAACTCGGGGTCCGGCGGATAGCGCCGCTCCTCGAGGAGCATCGTCTCGATGGAGCCGGTCTGCTCCTCGGCCATTACGGCTTCAGGTCGTAGGGGTACTGCGTGAGGTTCTCGGCCCGTTCTCGGTGATGAGGACGAGATCCTCGAGACGGCAGCCGCCGAAGTCCGGCCGGTAGAGGCCCGGCTCGATCGTCACGACGTCGCCGACTTCCAGTGTGCTCGGGTCGCGCGAGAGCCACGGCCGCTCGTGCACCTCGAGCCCGACTCCGTGCCCGAGCCCGTGGTAGAAGCCGCGGTCGAGCACCTCGCCGTCCTGCTTCGAGAGCTGCGTCGGGTAGCCGGCCTCGTGGAAGACGTCGCACGCGATCGTGTAGACGTCGCGGCCCACCGCACCCGGCTTCAGCGCCTCGATCGACCGGTCGAGCGCCTCCTTGACGAGCTTCTGGTACTCGACGAGCTCCTCGGGCGGCTCGCCGACGACAAACGTCCTCGTCATGTCGGCGTAGCACCCGGACTCGCGGTCCTTCGGGAAGAGGTCGAGGACGATCGGCTCGTTCGGCGAGATCGGGCCGGAGCCCATGTCGTGCCCGACGGCCGTCTGCGCGCCGTGCGCGACGATCATCTCGTCGGAGACCAGGCCGTGCTCGTTGAAGACGTCGGTGATCGCCGTCTTGAGGCGCTCGCAGGTCAGCGGCTCGCCGTCGACCATCAGTGTCCCGTTCGACGCTTCGGCGCGGCGAAGCAGGTCCCGCGCTGCGTCCATCGCCGCCTCCGTCCCGCGCTGCGCCTTGCGGATCCCCTCGATCTCGGCCTGGTTCTTCGCGCGGCGCCGCTCCAGGAAGAACTCGCGGTCGGGCGTGAGGGTGACGCCCTTTGCCCGGAGGCGGTCGGCGAGCTCGATCGGGAACGTGGTCGGCACGACTGCGTCCTTCACACCGAGGGCCTCGACGGCTCGCTCCAGCATGATCAGCGTCGACTCCTCGCGGGGGTTCCCCTGCGCGAGGATCTCGTCCCAACCGAACTCCTCGAGCGGGTGCGCATGGATCCCCGCCTCGCTGACCCGATCGACCTCGAACGAGGTGAGAACCGCGTGCTTCTCCCCGTTGCGCTCGATGTACAGAAACGGATCCGGAACGGCGACGGGCACCTCGTGTCGCAGGTCGGGCGCGCGCATCGTGTCGGCGTAGATCAGGACGTCTGGCACGCTCGGATCCTATCTCCGAGTTGAGAACCGGCTCGCGGCCAACGATTCTTTGGGCATGAGCGCCGTGATCGGACGAGAGCGAGAGCTTGCCGAGATCTCGTCGTTTCTCGCGTCGGTCCGATCGGCGCCGGGCGCGCTGGTCGTCGAGGGCGAGCCGGGGATCGGGAAAACGACCGTCTGGCGAGAAACGGTGCGGCTCGCAGAGAAGGACGGCTTCGAGGTTCTCAGCTGCCGACCTGCGGAGTCCGAGGCGAAGCTCTCCTTCTCAGCACTCGCGGACCTCGTCGAGCCCTTCGACGAAGACCGGCTCGACGAGCTCCCCGCCCCCCAACGACGCGCGCTCGACGTCGCGCTGCTGCGCGTGTCACCCGGAGATTCCCCGCCCGATGCCCGCGCGATCGGCGCCGCCTTCCGCTCGCTCCTCGTCTCGGCGGCGGCCGAACGGCCGGTGCTGGTCGCCGTCGACGATGCGCAGTGGCTCGACTCCGGGTCCGCCGCTGCGATCGAGTTCGCCGCAAGGCGACTCGCCGGCCCGGTCGGCCTGCTCGCGACACGCCGACCCGGCGGCGCGCTCGACACCGTCCGAGCTGGAGACGCGCCACTCGCACTCAGACCCCTGACACTCGCAGCGATCCACCACATCATTCGGGACGAGCTCGGGTCGGAGACCCCGCGGCCGCTCCTCGCTCGCGTCCACGAGACCGCAGGCGGAAACCCGTTCTATGCGCTCCAGCTCGCGCGCGTCGCACTCAGCGCGGAGGTGCCGCCTGGGGCTCCGCTCCCGCTGCCCGAAGACCTATCGGACCTCCTTAGGCGGCGCGTCGCGAGCGTCGCGCCTGAGACGCACGAGCTCCTGCTGACGGTCGCGGCTGCGGCGGCGCCGACGCGGACGCTCCTCGAGGAGGTTCACGGCGAGATCGGGCGGGCGCTCGAGGAAGCCGAGGACGCGAGGCTCGTGGACGCCGGAGATCGGGACGTGCGGTTCGTTCACCCGCTCTACGCCTCCGCGGTCTACGCCTCGGTCGGAAACGAACATCGCCGCCGCGTTCACGCTCGGCTGGCGGAAGTCGTGGACGAAGCGGAAGAGCAGGCACGCCACTTGGCGCTCGCCGCCACACCGCCCGACGAGGAGGCCGCCACTCGCATCCATCAGGCTGCGCGCGCCGTCGCCGCGCGAGGCACGTTTGCGGCTGCGGCCGATCTCGTCGAAGCGGCGATCCGGCTCGGCGACGACTCGGGCGAGACGGCGGATGAGCGCAAAGTCGATCTCGGGCAATACCTCTACTTCAGCGGCAATGCCATTCAGGCGCACGAGATCCTCAGCGGCGTCGACAACTGGGCGCGGCTTCCCGTCCACCTGCAGATCGACGGGCTGATCGCCCTCATGGATGCGGTGTACTGGACCACGGCCGGGCACGCTGCTGTCGAACTGGGAGAGCAGCTGCTGGGCAGGGTCTCGGACACGCAGGTCCGGGGGATCCTGCACGTGAAGATCTCGAGTTACCTGGAGTTCGACATGGTCCGGGCGCTCGAACACGCGGATGCCGCGCTGGAGCTGGTCGAGCCCCTCGGCGACGCCGCGGACCCCAAGATCGTCTCCTCGGCGCTGGGCATGCAGGCCCGCAGCCGTCTTGCGCTCGGGCTCGGCCTCGACCATGACGCAATCGAGCGCGCGATCGCCTTGGAGCCCGGCGGCTACGTGGATCGCTCCTACGGGCAGTGGCTCAAGTACGTCGACGACTTCGACGGTTCACGCCGCTGGCTCGAGAGGCACCTCCGCGAGTACGAGGAGAGCGGCGAGGACGTCTCGATCCCGAATGCCTTGCAGCAGCTCGCCACGACCGAGTGCTGGGCCGGCAACCTGAGTGTTGCGGCGGAGTATGCGGAGCGAGCCTGCGCCGTGGCCGACGAGATGGAGATCAGCGCAGTCGGCCCGTACCGGATCCGGGCGATCGTCGAGGCGCATCGGGGGAACGAGGAGCAGGTGCGGCTCATCGCCGAGCACCTCTACGGCGAGGGCTGGGATCCGGCGATCATCCAGCATCTCCAGATCGCGATGGGACTGCTGGAGCACTCGCTGGGGAACCACGAAGCGGCAGACCCTCACCTTCGAGCCGCGGTCGAGCTCGGCGAGGCCGCGGGCCAGCTCGAGCCCGGCGTCCACCGGGTCCACGGAGACGCGGCTGAGGTGGCGCTCGCTCTCGGCGATGCGGCTCGAGCCCGGGAGATCGCCGAGCTGCTCGAGGAGCATGGACGCCGCACCGACCACCGGTGGAGTGCCGCCGTCGGAGCCCGCACGCGTGCGCTCCTCCACGCAGACGAAGGCGACCTCGACGCCGCGCTAGCCGCAATCGGAGAAGCGTTGGCGCTTCAGGAGCGGCTGCCGATGCCGTACGAGCTCGGGCGCACGCTCCTCGTCAAGGGCCAGATCGAGCGGCGCGCCCGTCATCGGCGCGAGTCACGAGAGTCGCTGGAGCAGGCAGGAGCGATCTTCGAGGAGATCGGCGCGAAGCTCTGGGCGGCGCGCGCCGCGGACGAGCTCAAGCGCATCCCGATCCGACGCGGCGCGGGCGATGAGCTGACGGACGCCGAACACCGCGTCGCAGAGCTCGTCGCGACAGGTCTGACGAATAAAGCGGTTGCCCAGGCGCTCTTCGTCAGCCCGAAGACCGTCGAGGCCACCCTCTCAAGGGTGTACGGAAAGCTCGGGATCCGCTCGCGCGCGGAGCTCGGCGCCCGAATGGCGGAACGTTCGGCCGGCGCCAAAACGTAGGGACTTCCCTCTTATGACGGCGAGGCCGCCGTCCTAGCTTTGATTCGGGATGGCGGCCACGTTTCTTCTCGAGAACTACTCGCCCGGCTTGAGCGTCGAGGGGCTAGAGGCCGCAAGCGCGCGCCTCTCCGCAGAGGCCGACGCGATGACGCGCGAGGGGAAGATCGTCCAGATCCTCCGCTCGACGATCGTCCCGGCGGATGAGTCGCTCCTGTGCGTCCTCTCCGCGGAGTCGAGAGCGCTTGTCTGCGAGGCCTGCCGCCGGGCCGAGGTCTCGTTCGATCGCATCTCCGAGGTGCTGACACGATGAAGGCCGCGCTGGTTCTCGCCGCCGCCTGCGCCGCGCTCGCTGCAGCTCCTGGGCAAGCGGCGACGATCACCGTCGGCGGCGGCTGCAGCATCGTGGACGCGGTCCGAGCCGCTAATACGAACACGGCTCGAGGCGGATGCCCTGCGGGCGACCCGAACTTCAACGTCCGCGACACCGTCGTCCTCGAGCCGGGAGCGACCTACACGTTCACGGCGCCGTACGCGCCCGAGGTCGGGCCGGCGCCGGAGGCAACTGCGCTCCCGCACCTCGCCAGCGTGATCACGATCGAGGGGAACGGGGCGGTCCTGCAACGCAGCGACGCCGCCGGCACGCCCAGGTTCCGCCTGCTTCGGGCGCTCAACGGCAACGTGATCGTGAACGACGTCACGCTGCGGGGCGGAGACCAGACCACGAACGGCGGCGTCGGTGGGGGGATGTACGCGTCGGCCGCCTTCGTGACGCTGAACGGGGTCACGATCGAGGACAACAGCGCGGATTCCGGCGGAGGGCTCGCAGGCACCGCTCCCTTCACGCTCAACCACCTCACCGTGCGGCGGAATCGCGCAGAGCTCATCCGTGGCGGCGGCCTCCTCCTTCTCAACCCGTCGACGGTTCGCGACAGCACGATCGTGGACAACACGGCAGCCTCGTTCGGCGGGGGGATCTCGTCCGAGCTCAGCTCGAGCCAGTTGCTGACGGTGCTGCGGACGACGGTGAGCGGCAACGAAGCCGGGTACGGCGGCGGCATCTACACGAGCGGCGCGGCCACGATCGCGAACAGCACGATCAGCGGGAACCGAGCCCTCGACGGTTTCTTCGGCCAGTACGGCGGCGCGGGCATCCACGCGAACTTCACAGGCTCGTCGGTCGTGCAGCTGACCAACTCGACGGTCGCGGGAAACCGGAGCGATTTTGCGGGCGAGACGGGAGGGATCCTCTCCAACGGCGCGGCCGTGAGGCTCGCGAACTCGATCGTGATCGGGAACGAGAGCGCGGCCTCCCCGACCGCCACAGTGTCCGACTGCAAGGCCTTCTCGGGCGGGTCGATCCTCAGTGACGGCAGCAACCTCTTCGGGCTCGGCACCGGCTGCGGCCTGACCGGATCGGACAGAGGGGCCGACGGGGGCCAGGCGTTCACGGCCGTCCTGCGGCCGCTGGCTGTCAACCCCCCGGGCGGAATGGAGACCCACCGGCTCTGGAAGCACAGCCCCGCCCTTGACGGCGGAAGCAACGCGATCTGCAACAGCGATCCGATCGACGGGATCGACCAGCGCGGCGTCTCACGCGTCGAGAACGCCCCGTGCGACATCGGCGCCTATGAGGCTCAGCGCGCGGATCTCGAGCTCACCAGCCCGACGAGTGTCGGCCGCCCCCCGCTGGGCTCCGACGTCCCGTTGACGTTGACTCTGCGCAACGCCGGCCCGTCGCATGCGACCGGCGTCACTGTGCGCGCGCCGATTCCCGAGGGCCTCCGCCTGGTCTCGGCCGACAGCGACTACGACCCTGCAACCGGGCTCTGGTCGGTCGGATCGCTGGCCGCGAACGCCACAGCCTCACTCCGCATCGTCGTCCGCGTCGACAGGTACGCGGTCTACCGGGCAGAGGTCTTCTCTTTCGACCAGGAGGATCCCGACTCGACGCCCGCCAATGAGATCGCAGGCGAGGACGACCTCGTCCGCCTCGCGATCACGCCGCCCGGAATCTGGGTCAACACGACGCTCGAGGCGGCGCAGGACGACGGGCTCTGCAACATCGTCGAGGCCGTCTTCTCGGCGGAGTCCGACACGGCGCCGTTCGCAACTCCCGGTGAGTGCACGGCAGGGAGCGGCGCCGACACCATCCACCTCCAGCCCGGCGCGAAGTACATCTCGACCGACGTCTGGCTCAGCGGTGACGCCTTCCCCTCGATCACCAGCGCGATCACGATCGAAGGCAACGGCGCCAGCATCGAACGCGGGGCGACGCCGAAGTACTTCCGCGCGGTTCAGGTCTACGGCGGCGGCTCGCTGACGCTCCGCAACCTCGGGATGCACTTCTTCGAGACACGCGACGAGGCGTGCGGCGGAGCGATTCATCTGTTCTTCGGATCACTGATCCTCGACAACGTCTTCCTCTCGCAGAACCGCGTCAGGGACGCCTACATGGGCGGCGGGGCGATCTGCAACGTCCACGGGACCCTGACCGCGACCAATTCGAGGATCGAAGACAACACCGTCGACGTGTCCGAGAGCTTCCTCCCGGCGCGGGGCGGCGGGATCACCACGAACGGCGAGCCCGCCGTCACGACGCTCACGAACACGTCGGTTCGAAACAACGTCGTCACATCGAGCGCCCTCGCCTCCGGCGGGGGGCTCGAGGTCGTGAACGGAGCGACGCTGAATCTCACCCGCGGCAGCGTCCGACAGAACCGAATCCACCTCACAGGCCTCACATCGCAGGCCTTCGGCGGCGGCATCAGCGCCGAGGGCGACGCCGAGCCTGCCGAGGTCCGGATCACCGGCACGACGGTGACGGAGAACCGCGTCGATGCCGTGGGCGACAACCGGGAGGCACTCGGGGGTGGACTCTCGCTGCGCTACGCGTCCGGAAACCTTGTTGATGCAGCAGTTGGAGACTTGAACTCCGGATTCGGGAACCGAGCGGTCGGCGGCGGCGGGGGGATCTACGTCGCCGACGATGCTGACCTCGGCATGACCCGAGGCATCGTCAGCGGCAACACCGCGACTGCCGGACGCGGAGGCGGCGGGATCCTGAGTGACGGCGGGCTCGTCGACCTTCGGAATGTCGAACTTGCCGGAAACAGTTCCGACGGACTCTTCGGATCCGGCGGTGCGATCAAGACGAGCGGCCGCCTCCTCATGGCCGACGCCACCATCTGGAGCAACTTCGCCCCGTCGGGCGCCGGGATCACGAACTTCTTCGGCAGCGTGGAGATCAAGCGGTCCTTGATCACGCAGAACGAGGCGCGGGTCGGTGGCGGCGCGCTCGACGTCGGCGGCGGCCCGGGAACGTTGGTGGTCGAGGATTCGACGATCTCGGACAACAGGGCGGGAAGGATGGGCGGGGCGATCTGGACCGGCCTCAGCACCGTCCTCACCGACACCGTGGTCAGCGGGAACCGCCTCACGATCGAAAACTGCGAGGACGGATGCCCGAAGGGCGCAGGGATCTACGCGACGAAGCAGCTTCGGCTGATTCGCGGCGAGGTCGAGTCCAACGTCGCGCCCGGGCAGTCGCTCGGCGGGGGCGTGTGGAGCGAAAACACTGTCCTGGCGGACGATGTCCGCGTCTCGCAGAACGCCGCGCGAATCGGCGGAGGCTTCTACATGACGGGCGGGCGGCTCGAGGCGAACCAGACCACAGTCGAGCTCAACCAGGCGTACGAAGGCGGCGGCATCTTCCAGTTCGAAGGGTCGACGCTCCTCCGGCGAAGCCTCGTGGACGGCAACAGGGCGTCGTCGCACGGAGGCGGCATCGCGTTCACCGAGTCCGATGTCGTCCTGACCAACACGACGCTGAGCCGAAACACCGCTGACCTCGGCGGCGCCGTGTACCACGGGTACGACGCAGCCCTGAACATCTTCTCCAGCACGATCACCGCGAACGACGCCCTGAAGACCGGCGGTATCTACTCCGAGCGTCCCGACGGCGGCACGATCCGAGCATCGATCGTCGCCGGGAATCAGTCACAGGACTCGGGTGACCCGGACTGCGACGCCGACTCGGGCAGCACGCCCGCGAGTGAGGGTTCGAACGTCTTCGCCTCCGGAGGAGGGTGCCAGCTCCGTAACGACCTCGGCGACCGCGGCGTCTTCGCGGACACCGTCGCGAACGAGGTCGTGTTCCCACTTGCAGACAACGACGGCCCGACGCTGACGCACGCGCTCCGACCGAGTAGCCCGGCCATCGACCTCGTCGGCCCGACGTCCTGCGATACCAACGACCAGCGCCTCCTGCCGCGACCCAAGGACGGCGACGGCGACGGCCAGGCGCGCTGCGACAGCGGGGCGTTCGAGGCCCAGACCGTGCACCTCGGCCCGCTGGCGGTCGTCGGACTGAGCCCGAGCTCAGTGCCGGCGAACGGCGGACCGTCCCTCCTGGTCCTGACCGGTCAGGGCTTCCCGTTCGACTCCAGGGCTCGACTCGACGGTGTGCCCAAGTCGACCGAGTACATCGGCTCGTCGAGGCTCTTCGTCCGCCTCCAGCCGTCCGATCTCCAGACCACGGAGGACATCACGACGGTCGCGGTCACGGTCGAACGACCCGACGGATCAGTCTCGAACCCGATTCCACTCCTGATCCTTGGCCCGAGGATCGCATCCGCGAACAGCGCGACTGCGGTCCCGGGCGCCTCTGCGACGTCTGCGACCGCACCGGCCGCGCCGGGGCAGGCGGGCGTCTCGGCAACTCTGACGAACAACGGCGGCGGCGCCGCGATGGTCACCACAGCCCGGTACGGATCGAACCCTGTCGGCGGGACGACGTTCGACGGCGGCGGGTACACCGACGTCCAGGTCAAAGGCGCGGACGCGAACGACCGGCTCGACGCACGGTTCTACTACCCGAATACCGTCACCGGCAAGCCCGAAGCGAACCTCCAGCTGCGGTACTGGACGGGCTCGAAGTGGGCGGCCGTCAAGGGCCAGGGCGGCGCCGGCCCCGTCAAGAACAAGACCGACAACCTGGACGGAACCGTCTCCGGCGGCCGGTTCACGGTCACGTTCGGCAACACGAGCACCCCGAAGATCACCGAGCTGGGCGGGACGGTCTTGGGCACCGACCTCGACGGCTCGCCCCCGGTCACGACTGCGACCGTCTCGCCGGCTGCGGGCGCGAGCGGCTGGCACGCCGGCGACGTCACGGTCACCTTGGACGCGACCGACGACGACTCCGGGGTCTCGAGCATCGAGTGGGCGCTCGACGGCGGCGCGTTCGGCGCCTACACAGGGCCGATTGCCGTGGTCGCCGAGGGTGTGCACACGCTGCGCCACCGCTCCACGGACGGGGCGGAGAACGCGGAGCCCGAGGCCACGCTCGACATCCGGATCGACCGGACAGCGCCCGTCGCGACGGTGGCCGCGCTGCCCGCGGAGACGACCACAAGGACGTTTGCCGTCAACTGGGCCGGAACGGACGCGCTGAGCGGGGTCGCGTCGTACGACCTCTACGTGTCGGTCGACGGAGGCGGCCTCATGCGGTGGAAGACGGGGACGACCGGGACCTCGGCCTTGTACGCGGGCGCAGCAGGACACCGCTACGCCTTCGCCGCGGCCGCCAGAGACGTGGCGGGAAACTCTGAGGCTCTCCCCGTCGTGCCGGAAGCGAGCGTCCGTGTGGTCTCGGCGCCGCAGACGACGCCGAAGCCCAAGCCGAAGAAGGTCACGCTCTGCCACCGGGGCCGCACGATCAAGGTCTCCAAGAGCGCGGTGAAGAAACACCGCAAGCACGGCGACAAGCTGGGGGCCTGCAAGAAACCCAAGCGGAAGCCGAGGCGTTAGCGGCGCATAGACTGAGCGGCCGTGGAAGCGGCTCTCTCGCGCGCCCAGGCGCTGATCTCCGGCTACGACGACGAGCTGCGGCGGCTCATGCCCGACGGCGCCGGGATCTTCGACGCCCACCTGCACCTGGGACACGACATCGACGGCATGAGCGGGCAGTACGAGGAGCTCGAGCGGATCATGGAGCGCTACGGGATCTCGAAGGCCTTCATGTTCTGCATGGACGAGCCGGACCGGGAGCCGGCGTTCCGTGCGCCGAACGACCGGACGCTCGAGTTCGCCGAGCGCTCCGGCGGCCGCCTGATCCCCTTCGTCCGGCTCGACCTGACCGCCGAAGGGCCGATCGACGAGGCGATCCGCTGCCTCGATCGCGGCGCGCGCGGGATCAAGCTCCACCCGAGAGCGCAGCGCTTCACGCTGAACGACGAGCGACTGGCGCCGGTCTTCGAGCTGGCCGCCGAGCGGAAGGTTCCGATCCTGATCCACGGGGGACGGGGGCTCCCGCCGATCGCCGAGCACCTGTCGAACCTGGTCGAGCGCTATCCCCGGGCGCAGCTGATCATCGCCCACGCCGGCATCGCCGACATGGCCGCGCTGGCCGGCTCCTTCGCCGGTCGGAAGGGCGTCTTCTTCGATACGTCGGCCTGGAGCCCCGTCGACCTCCTGGACTTCTTCCACCAGGTGCCGCCGGAGCAGATCCTCTACGCGTCGGACTACCCGTACGGGCGCCAGCCGCAGTCGTTGCTGAACTCCCTTCGAACGGCGATCAGGGCCGGGCTCGACGAGCAGCAGCTGCGAGAGATGCTCTCCGGCAATGCCAACCGCATCGCCAGCGGCGAGGAGCCGCTCGAGCCGACCACCGGTAGCGGCGACGGCGAGTTCCGGCAGTCGATGGCGCTCGCTCGGATCCACCAGTACCTCTCGATGGCCACGCCGCTGCTCTGGACGCGCCAGTCCGACACCATCGGCGTCCTCGGGCTCGCTTTGAACGCTTGCTACGAGCGCAACGGCTATCCCGAGGAGCTCGACCAGATCAAGGAGCTGATCTCGGCCGCGCAGGATCTCTGGCGCACGTTGCCGGACATCGAAGACCAGGGCGAGCGGATGGCGACGAGCCGCTCGGTCTTCGCCCTCGTCCACCTCGCCGACATCATCGCGGTGACGCCCGGTGCCTGAATTGCGGGTCAACGGCAGCTCGTACGAGGTCGATGCGCCGGTCGGCACCTCTCTCGCCCATTTCCTCCGCGAGCACATCGGCATCACCGGGACGAAGATCGCGTGCAACGAGGGTCACTGCGGTGCCTGCACGGTCCAGCTCGACGGCGCCCCCATCCTTTCCTGCATCACGCTCGTCCATACCGTGGAGGGAGAGGTGACGACGATCGAAGGGCTCCGGGATCATCCGATGGTCGACGCGTTCGTCCGTACGGACGCGCTCCAGTGCGGGTTCTGCACCCCCGGCCAGATCGTCTCCGCCGCTGCCCTCGTGGCGGCGAATCCGTCGCCGAGCTCCGAGGAGGTGCGGCACGCGATGGCAGGCAACCTGTGCCGTTGCGGCGCGTATCCGAAGATCGAGGAGGCGGTGCTCACGTGGCAAGACTGACTGTCCCCACCTGCCCCGTCCCGGTGCCAGGCACAGGGCCCTGTCTGGAGAGGACGAGGGGAGCCGGAGGCGAGAGCCTTCGCGTGATCGGCCTCGCCTGTCCGCCTGTCTCGAGTAGGCCAGTCTCGGTGCCAGGCACTGGGACCTGGCTGGAGGGGGCACTGTGGCAAGGCTGATCAAGACCGAGAAGGAGGTCGAGGGCCGCTACACGGAGCAGTGGGTCGTCGTCGAGGAGGACGTCCTCGAGCAGTGGCCGGCCGGCCCCGGCGACACCGTCGGCCGCCCCGCGCAGCGCCAGGACGGCCTGATGCGCGCCCGCGGCGAGGCGCAGTACACGGCCGACATCCAGCTCCCGGGGATGCTGCACGCCGCCGTGCTCCGCAGCCCCTTCGCCCGGGCCCGTGTTCGGGAGATCGACCTGCGGATGGCGGCGAAGGCGCCCGGGGTCCGCGCCGTCATCGGCCCGGAGACCGACCCGCTGACCGACGAGCCGGCCTACCAGGGAGCGCCGATCGCGGCGGTCGCCGCCGACACGCTCGACCAGGCGCGTGCTGCCCTCAGGCTGATCGAGGTCGAGTGGGAGCAGCTCGAGCCGCTCCTCGATCCCGACGAGGCCGTCCGGCAGAACCAGCTCGTCGAGGTTGCGAGCCGCGAGGAGCGCGGGGACGTCGAGCGCGGCCTCGCCGAGGCGGACGTCGTCGTCGAGGCCGAGTACCGCACCCAGACCGTCCTCCACAACTCGATGGAGACGCACCAGTCCGTCTGCCTGTGGGAGGGTCGCGACCGCCTCACCGTCTACATCTCGACGCAGTACATCTGGGGCGTCCGTGAGCGGATCGCCCAACACTTCGAGCTGCCGGCGGACAACGTACGCGTCGTCTGTCACTTCATGGGCGGCGGCTTCGGCTCGAAGAACGGGCCCGGCGACTACACGTACATCGGCGCGGAGCTCGCACGGAAGACCGGCCGGCCGGTCAAGTGCCAGCTGACCCGGAGGGAGGAGAACGTCGACTCCGGGAACCGGAACGCGACGATCCAGCGACTCCGCGTCGGTGCCCGCTCGGACGGAACGCTGACCGCGCTCGACGGCGAGTTCGTCAACTCGACCGGCTGGAGCGGCTGGCTGGCGTCAACGGGCGGCCCGATGCGGATGCTCTACGCCTGCGAGAACGTGCGGACGGTCGAGTACGGCGCCAAGCTGAACCTCCCGCCGATGGCCGCTTTCCGCGCGCCCGGGTTCGTCGAGGGCACGTTCGGGCTCGAGTGCCTGATGGACGAGCTGGCCGCCAAGCTGGATCTCGACCCACTCGAACTGCGCCGCCTCAACTACTCGAACAACGATCCCCTCGACGACCGGCCGTTCTCGTCCAAGAACCTGCTCGAGTGCTACCGGCGAGCCGAGCCGCACTGGGAGAGGCGGGAGCAGGTCCGCGCGAGTTCCGACGGGACGTGGAAGCGCGGCGTCGGCCTGGCGAGCCAGGTCTGGTACGGCGGAGGCGGGCCGCCTTCGTACGCCTGGGTCCGGGTCGGTGCCGATGCGCGCGTCACGGTCGTCACGGCGATGCAGGACATCGGCACCGGCAGTGCCACGGCGATGGCGCAGATTGCCGCCGAGGAGCTCGGCATTCCGATCGACCACGTCGAGGTCTCGCTCGGGGACTCGGCGCGGGGGCCGTACGCAAGCATCTCCGCGGGGTCGTCGACGATCCCGTCGATGGGCCCGGCGGTCCGTTCAGCGGCCGCCGACGCCGCGCGCCAGATCCTGGAGATCGCGGCGCAGCGCTACGACCGCGAGCAGCGGGTGCTCTCGCTCAAGAACGGGCAGATCGTCTCTGCCGACGGCGGGTCGTGGCCACTCGAAGAGATCACCGGCCTGCTCGAGTCGGGCCAGATCCTCGGCAAGGGCTCGCGCGGGCCGAACCCGACCGGGATGCGCGTCCTCACCTTCGGTGTCCAGGTTGCCGAGGTCGCCGTCGACGTCGAGACCGGTGAGGTCCGGGTCGACAAGATCGCGGCGATCCACGACGTCGGCCGCGTGATCAACCCGCTCGGGGCATCGAGCCAGGTCGAGGGCGGGATCATCCAGGGCCTCGGACACACCCTTTCCGAGGAACGGCTCCTCGATCCCGCGACGGGCACGATCCTCACCCAGACGCTCGATGCCTACAAGCTGCCGACGATCGCCGACGTCCCGGAGATCGTGACTGACCTCGTCGACGAGCCCGACGCGCATCTCACGAACCTCGGGTCGAAGGGCCTCGGCGAGCCGCCGATCATCCCCACAGCAGCCGCGATCGCGAATGCGATCCGCGATGCGACCGGAGCGGACATCCGCTCGCTGCCGATCAGCCGCGAGGAGATGCTGCGGGCCTTGCGAGAGGCGCGAGAGCGACAGACGGAGCGCGTTGGAGCTCCTGCGGCCTGAGTCCGTCGAGGACGCCCGAGCGGCTCTCGGGAACGGTTCGGTCGCACTCGCCGGAGGGACCGAGCTCGTCCCCTTGCTCCGCGACCGGATCGTCGAGGCCAGCGTCCTCGTCGACGTCCGCGCCGTCGTCCCTCGCGGGATCGACGGGACGCGGATCGGCGCCGGAACGACGCTCGGCGAGCTCGAGGTCGATCCGCAGATCCCGCACGCGCTGAGGGAGGCCAGCCGCCTCGCGGCCTCGCCCCAGCTCCGGGCGATGGGAACGATCGGAGGCAATCTCCTCCAGGCGACGCGCTGCTGGTACTGGCGGCTCCAGTACCCGTGCTGGCTGCACGGCGGCGACCGCTGCTTCGCGCGGAGCGGAATGCACCGCGAGCACGCCGTGTTCGAGAACAGCCCCTGCGCCTCCGCGCATCCGTCGGATCCGGCGGCGGCGCTGCTCGCGCTGGGCGCGACCATCCGGACCGACCGGCGGGAGTTTCCAGTAGCCGACCTCTACCGGCTCCCGACGAACGACGACCGGCAGCTGACCACGCTGGAGCCCGACGAGCTGATCCTCGAGCTCGAAGTCCCCGCGCCGGAGGCGAGCACCTACCTGAAGGCGATGGACCGACGGCGCTACTCGTTCGCGCTCGTCGGTGTCGCGGCTGCCCGGTTTGGAGACAGCACGCGCCTGGCGCTCTCCGGGATGGCACCGATCCCGTGGCTGCTCGACGGCGTGGAGGCGCTCGACGCCGCGACGCCGCTGCCGCAGAACGCCTACAAGCTTGAGATCGCCCGGGCCCTGATCGGGCGAGCCCTGGTCGAGGTGGGCTCGTGAGGGCCGCCGCCCTCCTTCTCGTGCTCACCGCGCTCGTCGCTGCCGGCTGCATGGGCGACGACAAAGCCCCGCCCGGCCCCTCCGTGAGCGCGTGCGATGTCGACATCCAGGACCCGGCGAACGCTCCGGACCTCCAGCCGCTCAGCCGGGGCAAGACCTACCGGATCGAGTTCAAGACCTCGCACGGCGCGTTCACGGTCGAGCTCGATCCCGCGAAGGCGCCCTGCAACGGCGACTCCCTCATAGACCTCGCGGAAGCCGGATTCTTCGACAACACGCGCTTCCACCGGATTGTCCCTGGCTTCGTCATCCAGGGCGGTGACCCGACGGCGACCGGCAACGGCGGGGCGGGCTATACGACGCAGGATCAGGTGCCGCCGACTACGACGTACCCGAAGGGCGCCGTGGCGATGGCGAAGTCGACGTTCGAGCCGCCGGGAACCGGCGGAAGCCAGTTCTTCATCGTGACCGGGGACAGCGTGCAGCTTCCGCCCGACTACGCGGTCGTCGGAAAGATCGTCGAGGGCATCGACGTGGTCGAGAAGATCGGCAAGCTCGGGAATCCGAGGACCGAGGCTCCGACCGAGCGGGTTGTGATCGAGAGCACGTCGGTCTCGGGCGACTAAGAGGCTTCGCTAGGCTCATGCGCCTCGGAATGCGGCTCCGTCTTTTCGGTCTCCTGCTCGTCGCGGGTGCTTGCACCTGGCTCGGCGCTGCCGTGTCGACGGCCAACGCGGAGAAGACTCCACTCGCAGCCCCGCTACCTGTGCGGCCGACGCAGATCTCCGGTCGCTCCTGCCCGCTTCCGCGTCGTTTTCGTCCGGCGTTCGCGCTCGCGGCGCGGGACACCGACCTGCCGATGGCGCTGCTCGTCTCGGTCGCGCGAGTGGAGTCGAACCTCCGCGCCCATGCACGCTCGGACGCCGGCGCCCGCGGCCTCCTCCAGGTGATGCCGGCCACGGCACGGGAGCTTGCGCTCGACCCGGACCACCCGCCGTCCAACGTCCTCGCCGGTGCCCGTTACCTGCGGCTGATGCTCGACCGCTTCCATTCGACGGGACCTCGCGCTCGCCGCCTACAACGCCGGCCCGACGGCCGTCGCGAAGGCGGGCGGCGCACCGAGCGCGGAGACGCTCACGTACGTCGCGAACGTCACCAGCCTGTGGCGCAAGCTCAACGGCTGTAGCTAATCGCCCAGCTGAAGACCTGATCCACGCGGACACGTCCCAGTGCCAGTCACTGGGACATGGCCGACGCGTGCGAAGCTCTTGGGATGGTCACCGCAGTCGTCCTGGCAGCGGGAGCGGCGTCAAGGTTCGGAGCGCCGAAGCAGGCGTTGCTGCTCCCCGAGGTGCTGCGCCGGGTACGCGAAAGCTCGGTCGAGGACATCGTCGTCGTCGCCGGCGCCCACCCGCTCCAGAGCGATGCTCGCATCGTCGACTGCCCGGACTGGGAACAGGGCCCGGGCGCCTCGCTCCGGTGCGGCCTTCGCTCGCTCGGCGACGAAGTCGAGGCTGCCGTGGTGGTCCTGGCGGACGGTCCCGACCTCTCGCCCGCCGCGGTCGACCGCGTCGTGAACGCCTGGCGAAACGGAGCCGGTGAGGTCGTGGCGGCCTCATACGGCGGCGATCGCGGCCATCCGGTCGTTCTCGGCCGGGCCGTGTGGGCCCGGATTCCCGACGACGGCGCACGCCTGTTGGAGCCGGTTCTCGTCCCTTGTGACGACCTCGGGTCTCCAGGAGACGTCGATATTGCCGATGAGATTCCCCGCAGGTTGCGAGAGGAGTCCGCAGAATGAACACGTTCATGGAAGCTGTTCTGACGGCAGTCAGTGACGAGCCCTCGGCGCTCGCCCGCGCACGCCTGCAGCGACAGCTGACACCAGAGGACGCAGCGAAGCGCGCGGGCCTCACTCCCGATGAAGTGGAGTGGCTCGAGGAGGGTCGTCTCTACCGGTTCCGGTCGAGCGAGCGCGCGACCATCGCGCTCCTCCTCTACGCCACTTCGTTGGGGATCGACCGCCGCGAAGCGAGGCGCCTCGCGGGACTCCCGGTGGGGCCGCTCTCGAGCAACCCCCGCGGCCGGCTCGCCGTCGCCGCCGGTATGGCCGCCGTCGCGCTGGCGATCCTCGTCGCCGTCGTCGTCCCGCCGCGCCTCGGCCACGGCTCGAACAACGCGGCCGATTCGGCACGAGCGCTGCCGCCGCCGTGGAGGATCTCGGTCGACGTCCTGAACGGCGGAGGTGACATCACCTACACCCGGCGCGTCGCCGACAGGGTCGGCTCCTTCGCGTACCAGATCAAGCGGGTGAGCCGGGCCGGGCGGTTCGACTACCCGGAGACGTCCGTGTACTTCCCGCCCGGCGGCGAGCGAATCGGCCGACGGCTCGCCGCCCAGCTCGGCGTCACTGCGCGCCCGCTGCCCGGCGGCAAGAACCCGCGTCGCCTCGTCGTGATCGTCGGGCCGCCGAGGGCCCTGAACTAGATCGGCTAGAGCGGCGTCCGCAACGCCCGGAGCTTTTCCTTCAGCTCGGGCGGCATCGGCTCTGCGACCGCCTGGCGCACGAACGTCCGAAACTCGACCTCGAAGCGGTAGCGCTTCCGGCAGTACTCGCAGCCCTCGAGGTGTAGCTCAGCCTCGGCGATCTCGCCGTCGGTGAGCACCCGGTCCATGTACGGCTGCATCATCTGCTCGCACTTGTCGCAGGGATCGAACGCAAACCCGGACATCAGCTTTCCTCCCCCGCCGAGTCGGCAAGAGTTCGTTTGAGCATGCGCCTGCCGCGGTGCAGCCGCGACATCACGGTTCCGATCGGGATGTCGAGGATCTGCGCGGCGTCGCTGTAGGTGAAGTCGGCGAGATCGACGAGCAGGACGACGTCGCGGAAGTCGTGCGGCAGGTCGGCCAGTGCTGTCACGGCGTCATTCTGCGACAGCCGCTCGACGACGCGCCGCTCGTCCGGAGTCCCGTCGGTGGTGGACTCCTCCAGCTTGTTGTAGAGGAAGTAGTCGCTCTCCTCGAGCGGCTGCATGTCGGGAGTGCGCTGCACCTTCCGGCCGCGGTCGATGTTCAGGTTGGTGAGGATCCGGAAGAGCCAGGCGCGCAGGTTCGTCCCCGGCTGGAAGGAGCGCCAGCTCCGGAATGCGCGAGCGTAGGTCTCCTGGACGAGGTCCTCCGCTTCCTCGCGCGAGCCCACGAGCCGTCGCGCAACTCCGTACACCTGATCGGACAGGGCGAGTGCCTCCTCTTCGAAGCGGACGCGGTCTCTTGCGTCCGTTGCGACTTGCCTGGCCGGGCTCTCTGAGGTGTCACTCATGCGCTCGACCGTAGCAGCCGTGTTCTCGAGGTACGAAACGAAGGTTCGGGGACCGCTATTCCGGGTAGACGGGACGATATGGACGGTTTCGACTTCATCACGGCGGTCGACGACAAGCAGTGGGGAACCGTCGTCGGCCAGGAGGCCGGCTACGTCATCGTGGAGCACGGGACGCTTCGGAAGCATCGCTACGCCGTGCCCGAGTCCTCGGTCGACGTCGACGAGCAGGCGCAGGAAGCGCGCACGACGCTCTCCGGCGAGCTGATCAGCGAGTCGCCGAAGGTGGACGACGGCGTCGACTCAGAGGCGGTCGCGCGGCACTACGGCCTCGACGACGCCGACGGCCCGTCGGCGGCCGAGACCACCGGCGGAGACACCGCGGTCGAGCAACGGGCCCAGATCCGCGAGGGCAGCGCCGAGTCGACCGACGGGATGCCGGACGAGTCGCCGGCCCTGCTCGGCGACCGCCTCGCAGACGTCCGCGAGGACGACAAGCCCTAGCTGGACTAGGGCCCACCCAACGGGTTCAGCAGCGTCTTCTTCCCTTCGAACGCGAAGAGGAGTAGGTCGACCATCCGGAAGGTCGTGTTGTTCGGGCCGAGCGAAGGGCGCCAGGTCGGATCGCGAACGATCGAGAACGTGCTGCCCTCCATGGCTCGATGGAACGTCTCTGCGACGATCCTGGCACCGACTCCCTTCAGCTTGCCCTGGTTCAGCTCGGCCTCCCGAAGGATGTAGAACCAGAGCGGCGTGTTCGTGAGTGCGGCGTTGCGCTGCGGGACCGTGAGCCCGGCGAGGCTCGCGCCGTTGCTGCCGTTGCGGATCTGCGCTCTCGTCAGGGTCGCGACGTTCACGCCCTTGCTCCTCATGAACGCCGCCATCTGCTGGCCCGTCGCGAGCTTGACCATGTTCGCCCGCAGCAGATTGCGGAAGGCGAGGTTCTTGCGCGGGTTGGGGTCCGGAACTCGCAGCTGCCGCAGCGGATTGACGAGCTTGGTGTCGATGCGCATCGCCTTGTTGAACCGGTTGGCCGGAACCGTGAGGTCGGCACGGCCCGCCACCCCGAAGTTGTAGAGCCGGCGAAAGTCTGCGATCCAGATGCTCGGAAGATTGTCCCCACCGCCGAGATCGCCGCTCAGCCCGGAGAAGTCGAACAGCTGTCCGAGCGTCGCGTTGGGGAAGTTGACGTTCCAGCTGTACTCGGCCCGGATCATGCTGTGCCCGAGCCTGAACGCGGCGACCGAGAACTCGATCGGCATGGTCGGCATGCTGGTGGGCAGCGCTCCGACCTCGAACGCCTTGCGACCGCTGCCGAACACGTTCGTGACGATCGAGGGCGCGCAGATCTTCGGCAGGTAGTCCGTGCGAAGCATCCACTGGTAGTGCTTCGTCACGATCTTCCGGGCCTCCGTGAAGCGCTGCGCCATCGGGACGGAGGCAGGGAGCGTGTCCACGACCCGGTTGTGGAACCGGATCATCGCCAGGTGCGTCTGCGCGACGGCGAGATTCTCGTCGTTCCGCTTGTCGGGGATGAGCGCCTTGCGCCGGTTGGCCGCGTTTCCGGTTCCTTCCCTCGGGAGGTCGAAGCCCTGGCTCGGCGGACCACCGTCCGCGTTCCCCATCTTGAGGTGGAGGCCGTCGCTGTAGAACTTCGCGGAGCCGGGATCCTGCGGGCCAAGCCCGTAGAGAGAATCGAGATCGAGGCTCGGCGAGCGTCCCTGCTCAAGCGCGGCCGGCGAGACGTCAACGCCCTCCATCAGCCCCGTCTTGTCGAACGTGAGGTCGTGATCGACGAATTGGCCGAGGTAGGTGAAGCCGGCACCGATCGCGCCCTCCGAGAGGTTGGCGACCGTCATCGCCTCCCCGATCTTCCTCCGGTTGGGCTCGCCTAGCTGCTTCCCCGTCCCCTTCGGGACCGAGTCGCGAGAATCGGAACGGCGGAACGGCATCAGCCGCAAACGTCAGAATTCTGCCGCCGAGGGCTTCCCCCAGCAGGCCTTCCCCGAGTACGAAATAGCTTTCCGATCCATGACGTTCCACGGCTCCTCCCATCGTCGGACGGTTGCCGCAGCCTGGATCTCACCTCCACCTTCGCACGGAGGCCGCGTTGCTTCAAGAGCTAGCGCTTGGGTGTGCTCAGGCCGTCTGCTGGCGGAAGCCTGCGCCGGCCATGGCCTCGACGAGGGCGTCGCGGGTCGTGCGCTCGTCGTCCCACTGGAGCATGACCTGGCCCATCAGGTTCGCCGTCGCGAACTCGAGCCCCTCGTGGCCGCGCAACGCCGCCGCAAGGCGGTTGACGCACCGCTCGCAGCGGATGCCGCTGACCTCGATCGTCTCCTCGACTACGGCCATGTGCGCGCCACGATATCGACGCACGCCGCCTCGGCATCGCCATGTCGAAGCTGCAGGGCTGCCTCGGAGACACCCGGGTCCAGCGCGGTCTCGAATGGAAGCCGGTCGAAGAGCTCGCGCGCGGTGCTGAGAGCGCCGTCATGGATCAGCTCGGCATCGGGCCCGAACCGCGCCGCGGCCCAGCGGTTCTGCTGGTAGATCCCGCGGTCGGCGGGCTCGCGCGCCGGATGCTCGAGCGCCCACTCGCAAAGATTCCGGAGGAGGTCGATGAACCCAGCGGTCTGCTCGATGCCGGTCGGCTGGTCGGGCATCCGGATCTCCAGCGTCCCGAACCGCGGGTGCGGCCGGACGTCCCACCAGACCTGCGTGTAGTCCTTCATCAGGCCGGTGGCGATGAAGCCTTCGATCCAGCGCTCCCACGCCTCGTAGCTCTCGAAGATCGGCGGCGCGCCGCTCCTCGGCAGCTGCGCCAGGATCTCGGCCCGGTTCGAGGCGAGCCCGGTCGCACGGCGCGCGATGTACGGGGAGTTGGCGGACAGCGCGAGAACCATCGGCATCCACGGGAGGACGGTCTCGATCGTCCTCATGCAGTCGGCAGAGCCCGGCATCCCGACGTGGACGTGAAGGCCGTTCACGCCCTGCCGGCGCGCCGTGATCCCCACGTAGCCGACCATCTCCACGTAGCGCGTCTCGTCGGTGATCGGAAGCTCCTCCGGTTCAGCGAACGGGTGCGAGCCGGCCGCGGCCATCGCGAGGCCCAGACCCTCGAGCGCCTCCGAGGTTCGGGAGCGGAGAGCCCTGATCGACTCGACCGCCTCGTCGACCGAGGCGCAGATGTCGGTGTTCAGCTCCACGACGGATGCGTGCAGCTCGGTCTTCAGCGTGCCGGGAAGCTCGAGGCCCTCGGTGGCGGCCAAGAGTTCCTTGACGGCGCCGACAGGGGCGTTGGTCTCCTTGTCGAGGAGCATGACCTCCTCCTCGACGCCGACCGAGAGCGCAGAGCTCTCGCCGAAGCGGTTCTCGATTGCCACTATCGGTGGTCGGCCGCGAGCCGGAGGCCGAGGGCGACGAGCACCGCGCCGAGGACCGCGTCGAAGACCCGGCGGATCGCCGGCCGCCGGAGGACGTCCCCGGCGCGTGCGACGACGAACGCGTAGGCGGTCAACCACACGAAGGTCATCGAGCAGAAGACGAGCCCGAGCGCGAGCAGGCCCGCGAACGACTCGGCGCCGAACTGGGGCAAGAGGCTGGTGAAGAAGACCGCCATCTTCGGGTTCCCGAGATTGCTGAGGACGCCCTGCCGGAAGGCGGCCCCGACCGCGAGCGTCCCGCGCGCCTCGCGGCGCTCGACGTGACTCCCGCGGATCGCCGCCAGAAGCGCCTGCACACCGAGGTAGACGAGGAACGCCGCACCTGCGAGCTTGAGCGCCACGAATGCAGGCTCGAAGGCGACGATGAGGGCGGCGAGGCCGACGCTCGTGGCAAGCGCCCAGGCCGCCTGGCCGGCGGAGACGCCGAGCGCCGTGAAGACTCCCGGGCGTCGTCCTCCTAGCAGCGAGTTGCGGATCGTCAGCGCCGTGTCCTGCCCAGGGGTGACGATGACCAGCACGGAGATCCCGAGAAACGCCGCGACGTCCATCCGCCGAACCTACCTCGCAGGAGGCATCCGATGACCCAGCAGTTCGACCTGATCGTCCTCGGCTCGGGCTCGGGTGCCCGAGACGGCGCCAACAAGGCGGCGAAGGAGTACGGAGCCCGCGTCGCGCTCGTGGAGAGCACGCGCTGGGGCGGGAGCTGCCCGAACGTCGCGTGCAAGCCGACGAAGGCCTACCTCGTCGCAGCCGAGCTGGCGCACGACATCGACGCGCTGGCCGGCAAGCTCGGGATCGAGGTCGGGCCGGCGACGACGGACCTCGCGAAGGTCAAGGCGCGCAAGGACTCGCTGGTCGTCCCGAAGGAGACCTGGATGGAACGGTTGCACGGCGCGGGCCATGCGACGTTCAACGGCTGGGGCGCGTTCCTGGATCCGCAGACGGTCCAGGTGAACGGCGACCGGCTCTCGGCCGACCGTGTCCTCGTCGCCACCGGTTCTCGAACCGCGGTCCCGCCCATCGAAGGGCTCGACGAGACCGGCTGGATCGACCATGTCAGCGCACTCGAGCTGACCGAGCTCCCAGAGTCGCTGCTCGTCGTCGGGGGCGGTCCGGTGGGGCTGGAGCTGGCCCAGGTCTTCGCGCGCTTCGGCTCCAAGGTGACGATCGTGCAGGGCGCCAACCGCATCTCTCCCCGATCCGACTCCGAAGCGGCCGGTGAGCTGGCGGCGGCGCTCGCCGAGGAAGGGATCGGGATCCGGACCGGGACCACCGTGTCGCGCGTCAGTCGTGAGGACGGCGCGATCGTCGCCACGATCGGAGACGACCAGCTCCGCGTCGATCACGTGCTGCTCGCTTCCGGCAGGGCGCCGAACGTCGAGCAGCTCGACCTCGATCGCGCCGGGATCGAGCGCACGAGGGCCGGCATCTCGGTCGACGAGCGCCTGCGGACCTCCGCGGACGGGATCTGGGCCGCGGGCGACGTCACGGGAGTCCTCCAGTTCACGCCGATCGCCCAGTACCAGGCGCGAGTGGCGATCGACGACATGTTCGGCTCGAACGGCGCCCGGGCGGATTACGACTACCTGCCGACGGCGATCTTCACCGACCCCGAGCTCGCCGGCGTCGGGCTGACCGAGCAGGAAGCGAGGGATCAGGGGCTCGACGTGGAGACGGCCGTGCATCCCATCCACTACGTCCAGCGCGCCTCTTACACCGACACGAAGCGAGGGCTCTACAAGCTGATCTGGGAGCGCGGCTCGCGCCGGATGGTCGGCCTGCACATCGTGTGCCGGAATGCGAGCGACATCGTCCAGGGCCTCGCCCTCGCCCTGAAGCTGGGCGCCACCGTCGACGATCTCGCACACATGCACCATGCCTTCCCGACCTTCGGCGAAGGCGTCAAGGCAGCCGCGGAGCAGGCCCTCTAGGGGTTCGCGGGCTGCCGGCCGAGCGTGACGTCGAAGCTGCGCTTCTCGTCGCCGCGGTAGGCCTCGATCGTGATCTTGTCGCCGACCTTCTTCCCCATGATCGCGCGGCGGAGATCCTGCGACTCGGTGACCGGCTTCCCGTCGATCTCGACGATGAAGTCGCCGCCGAGGCGGTAGCTCTGCCCGGCGACGACGACCTCACGCGTTCCCGCGCGGAGCCCCGACTTCGCCGCGCCGCTGTCCTCGTAGACGCGCACAACCAGGAGCCCTCGCTCGGCGGGAAGGTTGAAAAGCTGCGAGATCTCCGGGCCCACTTCCTGGGCCAGGATCCCGATGAAGGCGTGCTCGACCTTGCCCTTCTCGATCAGCTGGGAGACGACGCTCTGGACGGTGTTCATCGGGACGGCGAAGCCGATGCCGATGTTTCCTCGCGCTCCGGTGTTGCCGGTCGCGATCGCGGTGTTGACGCCGATCACGGATCCGTTGGCGGAGATAAGCGGGCCGCCGGAGTTGCCGCTGTTGATGGCGGCGTCGGTCTGGATCACGTCGTCGATCGTGAAGTCGTTCGGCGCCGTCAGTGGGCGGTGCAAGGCGCTGACGATCCCCGACGTGACGCTGCGCTCGAGCCCGAGCGGGTTCCCGATCGCGACGACCGAGTCCCCGACGAGCACGCGGTCGGAGTTCCCAGCTCGAGCGGTCGAAGAGCGCGCGCGTCGACGTCGACCTTGAGGACCGCGACGTCGGTCGAGGCGTCTTTGCCGAGCAGCCTGGCCTTGACGCTGTCCTTGTTGGAAAAGCTGACCTCGATCTCGTCCGCGCCTTCGACGACGTGGTAGTTCGTGACGATGTGGCCGGCGGTGTCGATGACGAAGCCGGAGCCGAGCGCCTCCTGCGTCTGCTCCTCGGGGAATCCGAACGGGTTCAGGAACGGATCGGGCTCGACGGTCCGTACGCTCGTCGTCGTGATCTGGACGACGCCGGGCGCGCTGCGCCGGTAGATCTCGTTGATCGAGAGCCGGCGCCCGTTCGCAAACGCAGCGGGCGCGCTGCGCTCGGAGCCCACAGGAACCTCGACCCGCGTCTCGCCCCCGTCCAAGAAGCCGAAGAGCCCTGCACCCGCTAGCGCAACCCCGCCACCCATGGCAGCTGCGATGAGTAGCGGGGCCGCGCTGGAGAGAACGCGGGGAGGTCTCAGCACGACGAATTTGTACCGGGATCCACGTTCAGCATGGTTGCGCCCGATTAACGCACGTTTGCGGCTGCGTTAAAGATTTGTTCAGCGAGCGTAGGGCCGTTTAGACCTCGGCCGGGCGCACGCGGAACCGACGACCTTGCACGGTGCGTCCGACGAATGCCAGGGACGCGATCGCGGCGGTCAACAGCACGACGAAGAAGGCGCCGCCTGGGATCCGGGTGAGAACCTCCATCCCGCCCCCCACGGCTGCGGCGCAAGGGATGGTCAGCACCCAGGCGATCAGGATGTTTCCGGCGACGCCCCACCGCACCGCCGACAGCTTGGTCGACGCTCCGGCGCCGAGAACCGAGCCGCTGATCGTGTGGGTCGTCGAGACGGGGAAGCCGTAGTGCGCCGTCGTCCAGAGGATCGTGGCGCAGGCGGTCTGGGCGGCGAAGCCCTGCGGCGGCTCGAGCTTCGCCACGCGCGACCCGAGGGTCTTGATGATCCGCCACCCGCCGGCGTACGTCCCTGCGGCCATCGCCAGCGCAGCGCTGATGATCACCCAGAGCGGCGGCTTCTCGAAGTCCGGCGACAGGTGGCCGGAGGCGACCAGGGCGAGCGCAATGATGCCCATCGTCTTCTGCGCGTCGTTGGTGCCGTGCGTGAACGCCACGAAGCCGCCGGAAACGAGCTGCAGGCGGCGGAAGATCCGGTTCACGAGACCGGGAGCGCGCTTCCGGATGATCCAGAGCACACCGATCATGAGCACGGCGGCGAGCAGGGCGCCCATGATCGGCGCAAGCAGCGACGGGATCAGCACCTTCTCCTTCAGGCCGGCCCACTTGATGACTCCGAAGCCGTGGGCGGCCGCGGCCGATCCGGCCATCCCTCCGATCAGCGCATGGCTCGAGCTCGAGGGCAGGCCGAGGTACCAGGTGATGAGGTTCCAGGTGATCGCGCCGACGAGGCCGGCCAGGACGATCTCCAGCGTGATCACCTCCTGGTCGACGATGCCCTTGGCGATCGTCGCGGCCACCTCGAACGAGACGAAGGCGCCGAGGAAATTGAGGACGGCGGCGCTGAGAACGGCAGCCCGCGGCGAGAGCGCCCTGGTGGAGACGGACGTGGCGATCGAGTTGGCGGTGTCGTGGAAGCCGTTCGTGAAGTCGAAGAAGAGCGCGACCGCGACGACGGCGAAGAGCATGAGCTCCATCGCGTAGCTGGCTAGAGGTTCTTCACGACGATGTTGCCGACGACGTCGGCGGTGGTCTCGCAGGCGTCGATTGCATCCTCGAGCGCTTCGAAGATGTCCTTCCAGCGGATGATCGTCAAGGCGTCGACTTCTCCGTTCTCGAACAGCCCTGCGATCGCGTCGCGAACGATGCGGTCCCCCTCGTCCTCGAGTCGCTTGACCTCGACTAGATGCCTCTGGGCGCCGCGGAAACCGCGCAGCTCGGAGATCCCGCGGGCCAGGTGCTCGGCCGCCTCGACGAGAACACGGCACTGCTCGAGCGCCTCGGCCATGGGCTGGTCGACCTTGTAGAGCCCGAGCAGGTCCGAGGCGTTCTCGATGAAGTCGACGACGTCGTCGATCACCTTCGCGAGCTCGTAGATGTCCTCCCGGTCGAAGGGGGTGATGTACTGCGTGTTGAGCAGCTCGATGATCTGGCGGGTGAGGTCGTCGCCGTCGTTCTCGAGCTGCTTGACCGCTTCCTGGCTGACCTCGGGCTGCGGCCAGCTCCGGAACCGCGCCTCCGCTTTCCGCGCAGCCTCGAGCGCGTTCTGTCCGGCGGCGGTGAAGAGGTCGTAGAACTCGGTTGTCCGTGGGACGAGCGAGACCTTCATGCGCGCGGAACCTTAAGCGTCTTCGGGGTGCGAGGCGTCTGTGAACTCGCGGAACTCGCCCGTGACCAGGTACGCGGTCTGCTCGCCGATGTCGACGGCGTGGTCACCGACGCGTTCGAGGCAACGCGAGACGACGATCATTCGCAGTCCCCACTCCCGTATCTCCGGGTCGGTTCCGAGCTCGAGCACGTGGCTCACGACGCGCCGGTTCGCCCGGTCGATCAGCTCGTCGAGATCCACGAGGCTCTCCGCTCCCGCCAGGTCGCGGTGAGCGAACGACGTCATGGCGACCTTGATCATCTCCTCCGCGCGGCTGCCCATCTCCTCGAAGGCCTCAACGAGCGTCGCGTCGTGCTCCAGTCCCGCCGTCAGCTTGGTCAGCTTCGAGATCGTCACGCAGAGGTCCGCCATGCGCTCCAGGCCGAGGTTGATGTGGAGGACGGCGAGAACGAGCCTGAGGTCGACTGCCACCGGCGTCTGCCGCGCCAGGAGCTGCTCGATGCCCTGGCCGATCGCGAGGTAGCGGTTGTCGACCTCGTCGTCGAACGCGATTACCTCGTCCGCGAGCTCGGTATCTCGCTGCTGGAGCGCGTTCAGCGCGCCGCGCAGCGAGCGGAGGACGAGATCGGCTTCCTCGTGCAGGTTCGCCTGCAGGCGGTCGAGCTCCTCCTGAAACGACAGCCGCATGCGCGATGCGTTAGCCAAATCGCCCCGTGACGTAATCCTCGGTCCGCTTGTCCGAGGGCTGGGTGAAGATCTTCGAGGTGGCGTCGTACTCGACGAGGATCCCCGTCCGCTGACCCTCGTCTCCGCGGTGACGCTGAAGAAGGCCGTCATGTCGGCCACGCGGGCGGCCTGCTGCATGTTGTGGGTGACGACGATGATCGTGTAGTCGCGCTTCAGCTCGTGCATCAGGTCCTCGATGCGCGTCGTGGCGATCGGGATCGAGCGCGGAGGCCGGCTCGTCCATCAGCAGACACCTCGGGCTCGACCGCGAGGCAGCGCGCGATGCACAGCCGCTGCTGCTGCCCGCCGGAGAGGCTGAGCGCGCCGGCCTTCAGCCGGTCCTTCACCTCGTCCCAGAGCGCTGCCTGCTGCAGCGCCTTCTCGACGCGATCGTCGAGCGACGTCGTCCATCCCGAGCACCCGGGGGCCGAAGGCGACGTTGTCGTAGATCGACTTCGGGAACGGGTTCGGCTTCTGGAACACCATGCCGATCAGCTTCCTCACCTCGACGGGATCGACGTGCGATCCGTAGAGGTCCTCGCCGTGGTAGAGGATCTTCCCCTCGACGTTCGCGCTCGGGATCAGGTCGTTCATGCGGTTGAAGCAGCGGATGAACGTGCTCTTCCCGCAGCCGGACGGCCCGATGAACGCCGTGACGAAGTTGCGGTAGATCTCGAGCGAGACGTCCTCGAGCGCCTGGTTGTCGCCGTACGAGACGCCGAGACCATCGACGTCGAAGACAACCTCACGGAGAGCCCTCGGCGGGAGCTCGTGCGCTCGCTCGGCGAGGTTGACGCTCACGTCGGCCATTTTGACGGACAAGCGGTTACCACCTTCGTTGATAGCGGTTGCGGAGCCAGATCGCGAAAGCGTTGAGCGTCAGCAGGATCCCTAGGAGGACGATGATCCCGGAGGCGGCAAGGATGCGGAACTCGTCCTGCGGGCGGGCGACCCACTGGAAGATCTGCACGGGCAGCGCGGTGAACTCACCGAGCGGCGTGGGGTTGAAGGCGACATAGGTGAGGGCGCCGACGAGGAGGAGCGGCGCCGTCTCGCCGAGGCCGCGGGAGAGCGCGAGGATCGAGCCGGTGGCGATCCCAGGCGTCGCCGCGGGCAGTACCTGCCTCCAGACGACCTGCCACTTGGTCGCGCCGAGCGCGTAGGCGCCCTGCCGGATCGAGTCCGGGACCCCGCGGATCGCCTCGCGCGCCGCGATGATCACCGTCGGAAGCACGAGCAGCGTCAGGATCATCGCGCCGGCAAGCAGCACCCGCCCGAGGCCCAGCCCGCGGACGAGGAAGGCGAGCCCGAGAATCCCGTAGACGATCGAAGGAACCGCCGCGAGGTTCTGGATGTTGACCTCGAGCAGGCGGTTGTACCAGCGGTTCCGATCGGCGTACTCCTCGAGGTAGATCGCCGTCCCGACGCCGAGCGGGACGTGAAGGCGAGTAGGAGGACGCCCAGATAGATGGTCGCCAGGATCGCGGGCTCGGCGCCGGCGATCTTCGGATCGGCTGAGGGGGGCTCCAGAAAGAGGACCGCGTCGACCCACTTGTAGCCCTCGGCGACCACCTGGACGAGAAGCGCCCCGAGCGTCGCGAAGCCGATCGCCAGGGAGAGAAGCAGGAAGCCGTAGAACAACCGGCCGGTCCAGCGCCCACGCGGCCGGCCGCTTCGGAGGCGATGCGCGTCGGCGCTCACTCGTAGGCCTCCCTGTAGCGGCGGACGAGCCGGATCGCGAGAAGGTTCATGACGAGCGTCATGACGAAGAGCGTCGCGCCGACGGCGAAGATCGTCTTGTACTCGATCGACCCGGTCGGGACGTCGCCCTGCCCGGTCCCTGCGATGAACGCCGTCATCGTCTGCACGGCCTCCATCGGGTTCCAGGTCCAGTTCGGCTGGCCGCCTGCGGCGATCAGCACGATCATCGTCTCGCCCACGGCCCGCGAGATCGCGAGCACGAACGAAGCGATGATCCCGGAGATCGCGGCAGGGACGACGATCCTCGTCGAGACCTGGAGCCGCGTCGATCCGAGCGCGTACGCGCCGTCGCGGAGGTCGCGCGGAACGGCGGCCATCGAGTCCTCCGAGATCGATGCGACCGTCGGGAAGCAGCATCACGCCCATCACCAGGCCCGCGCTGAGCGCGCTGAAGACCCCGACGGGAAGACCAATGTCCCGCAGCAATGGGCTGACGAACGTGAGGGCGAAGTAGCCGTAGACGACCGTCGGGACTCCGGCGAGGATCTCCAGCAACGGCTTGAGCACGTTGCGGGTCCTGACGCCCGCGTACTCGCTGAGGTAGATCGCGGCTCCGAGCCCGAACGGCACGCAGACGACGCAGGCGCAGCCCGTGACGAGCAGCGTGCCGGCGACGAGTGGAAGCACCCCGAAAGACGAGGGCTCGAAGAGCGGCGCCCAGTTCGCCCCCGTCAGAAACTCCGTGATCGAGACACTGCGGAAGAACTCGATCGCCGGCGCGAAGAGCGCGACGACGATCCCCACCGTCGTCGCGACCGAGACGAGCGCGCAGAGGGCGAGGACGACCTTGACGACGTCCTCGCCCCACCTCCTGCGCTCGGCGCGAAGCCGAAGCGGTGCTGCAGCTTCGCGCGTCGCCACCGTCTAGTACTGGTCCCTGTTCTTGATCGCGGTGTTGTACTGCCGCTTGGCTTTCGCAAGCTGCGAGGCTGTGAGCGGCACCATGTGCGCGGTTCGCGAGGTCGGCCGCTCGTTCAGGATCATGTGCCGGATGAACGCGGCGACGACGTCCCGCTTGAACGACTTCTTCTTCGCGTAGACGAAGAGCCCGCGCGAGAGCGGCTTGTACCGCCGGGCCTGGACGCTGGCGACGCTCGGCTTGACGCAGCCGGAGCCGGCGTTGACGGCGACGAGGTTCAGCCGCTTCGCGTTCTCGAGGTAGTACGAGAGCCCGAAGTAGCCGAGGCCGCCGCGCTCGCCTTCGACGCCGCGCACGAGCACGTTGTCGTCCTCACTCGCGTTGTAGTCCGAACGGCTCTGCCGGGCCTTGCCGTTGATCTTCTCCGTGAAGAACTCGAACGTGCCGGAGTCCGTCCCCGGCCCGAAGAGCTTCATGGGCACGTTCGGAAAGCCTGCTCGGACATCGCGCCAGTTGTCGACCTTCGAGCCGCGGTCCCAGATCTTCTTAAGCTCGTCCGTCGTCAGGCACCTGGCCCAGGTGTTGCTCTTGTTCACGACGAGCGAGATGCCGTCGTTTGCAACGAGGAACTGGATGTACCCGATTCTCGCCTGGTGGCAGATATGCGCCTCCGACAGCTTGATCGGGCGCGATGCGTTGGAGAGGTCGGTCTCGTTCTTGCAGAACCGCTCGAACCCGCCGCCGGTGCCCGAAACGCCGACCGTGACCTGCGCGCCCCGGTACTGGCGGCCGAAGCTCTCTGCTGCGGCCTGCGCGAACGGCGCAACCGTGCTCGACCCGTCGGCGGTCACCTTGCCCCGGATCGCCTGGCCGGCCGCGACGGCCGCCGTGACGGATGCGAGCGCCGTGAGCGCGACCGCGCCCGAGACGATCACTGACGTGCGAAATCTCCTCATGTCCTCCCCTTTTTCGAGTTCTCGAGATCGCTCGTCATTGTTCGGCGCGCCGCCCGGGTCATGGGTACCGGTGCTGTGAAGCTCCTGGGTCGATGTGGTGAACGTCATCCGGAGTTCCCTGCCGCCTCGAGCGCCGCCTTCGCGTCGTCCAGCTGGTCGACCGTCATCGGCACGAACTTCGCGCCGCTCGCGAGCTGCGGCTCGTTCTCGAGCAGGAAGGTGAGGAAGGGCTCGACCGCAGGCTTGTCGGCCAGCGCGTCCCCGTTCACGTAGGTGAAGAGGGGACGGGAGAGCGGCTTGTAGCGGCCGTCCTGGACGGTCTCAACGGTGGGAGCGACGCAGCCGCCGCCGCCGTCGACCTCGAGCGCCTTCAGCCGGCCCTCGTTCTCGAGGAGGTACGAGAGGCCGAGGTAGCCCAGAGCACCCTTCTCGCTCGAGACGCCGCGGACGATGACGTTGTCGTCTTCGCTGGCGCTGTAGTCGGATCGGCTCTTGCCCTCCTCTCCGACGATCGCGTCCGTGAAGTAGTCAAAGGTCCCGGAGTCGGTTCCAGGGCCGTAGAGGTTCATGTCGACGTCAGGAAACGGCGGATCCAAGTCGCGCCATTTGTTCACTTTCGAGCCCGGCTCCCAGATCCGCTTCAGCTGCTCGACCGTGATGCACGTCGCCCAGGTGTTGTCCGGGTTCACGACCAGGGAGAGCCCGTCGTTAGCGACCGGGAGCTCGAGCCAGCGGATCCCGTTCTTCTTGCAGGTCGCCTGCTCCTCGTCCTCTATCCCTCGGGAGGCGTTCGAAAGGTCGGTCTCGCCCCTACAGAAGCGCTCGAAGCCGCCACCGGTTCCTGAAACGCCGACGCTGACCTTGACCCCGGGCTCGTCGCGGCGAAAACGCTCTGCCGCGAACGTCATGAGCGGCGCGACAGTGCTCGAGCCGTCGATCCGGATCCGCCCGGAGAGCGCTTCTTCCTCGAAGCCGCCGAGCGGGTCCTCCTCGGTCGTCGCCGGCGGAGCAGCGCTCGGCCGCTCCCGGCCGCAAGCCGGGAGGAGCAGCAGGGCAAGGCACGCCAAAGCGACGACACGCAACGCAGCGATTCTCGGGCCGGGCCGAGTCGCGACGTGGTGAAGATCTGGTGAAGAGGTGGTGAAGAGCCCTAGCGGCCGGGGAACGTGCACGTGATGCTCAAGCCGTGGCCCTGCGACCTCGCGGCCTCGACGCTCCCGCCCGCCGCGCCCACCACGTGCTTCACGATGGCGAGCCCGAGTCCCGTTCCTCTCGACCCCCGGACTCGATCGGCTCGGTAGAAGCGCTCGAAGAGGCGGGGAAGGTCCTCGTCGGACACACCGCTCCCGTCGTCCTCGGCACGCAGCTCACCCGGGGCGACGCTGACCGTGAAGGTCGAGTCCGGCCCCGCGTAGCGCAGCGCGTTCTCCGTCAGGTTCTCGACGATGACTCGGAGCATGCGCGGCCGGAGCGGGAGCTCGGCGGCGGCGTCGCCCTCGGCACGGAGCTCGACGCCGGCGCGATCGGCCCGATCACGGAGACCGGCGAGCGTGTCCTCGACGACGTCGAGGGCGCGCGTCGCGCCAAGCGCAACGACGGCGCGGCCCGTCTCGAGCTCGCTGAGAAAGAGCACGTCGTCGATCAGCTCGCGGATCTGCTCCACTTCCCGCCTCGCCTGCTCGACGAGGGCCGTCGGATTCTCGCCGGGCAGGGACGCCGTCTCCAGGAGGACGAGGAGCCGGGCAAGCGGGGTGCGGAGCTCGTGCGAGACGGCGGCGGTGAAGCCGGCACGCAGCTCCTCGTACGCCGCCAGCTCTCCGGGCCGGCTCAGGTAGATCACCGTCTCGCGCCTTCCATCCACCTCGTACGGGACGAGCAACGGCTCGTGGCGACCGTCGGCCCGGAGGAGCTCGTCCGGCACAGGCCGGCCTTCGGCGATGCCGTCGAGGTCCTCGCGCGCCCGCCGGCTGGCGGCAAGGACGCGGTTTCGGTCGTCGACGACGACGACCAGCTCGCGGCTCTCCTCCACGAGGGTGCGTGCCCGTTCAGCCTCGACGCGCAGCGCTTCCAGATCCTCGGCGGGAACTTCCGGCGCGCGGGCGAACGGCCACTTCATAATCGAGGACGAGTATGGCGAAGGTCCTGATCGTCGAAGACGACGAGGTCATCGCCGAGGGGATGGCCCGCCATCTCAGCGAGGCAGGCTTCGACTCCATGAGAGTGGAGAACGGCACCGCCGGGCTCGCCCGGCTCCGGTACGAGAAGCCAGACGTCTGCGTCGTCGACCTCATGCTCCCCGGGACAGACGGCTGGAGCCTGATCGAGACCGCCCGGAAGGAGGGCATCGGCACGCCGATCATCGTCGTCTCTGCGCGCGGCACGGAGCACGACCGGGTGCACGCGCTGGAAATCGGGGCCGACGACTACCTCGTCAAGCCGTTCTCGATGAACGAGCTCGTGGCGCGCGTGCGGGCGAACGCACGACGAGGGACGCGGGGCGAGCACGAGGAGCGGGGCGCTCCCATCGAGCTCGACGAGCTGCTGATCGACCCGGATGAGGTGCAGGCGTTCGTGCACGGCGAGAGTGCGGGCCTGACGCCGACGGAGTTCCGGTTGCTCTACGCGCTCGCGCTGGAGCACGGCCGGGTCGTCAGCAGGGACGAGCTGCTGCAGCGAGTCTGGGGCCGGCGGGAGACGCATCGCGACCGCACCGTGGACGTCTTCGTCCGCAAGCTGCGGGAGAAGATCGACCGGCGCGCACGCGACCACACGTTCATCCACACGCGCTACGGCGTGGGATACAAACTCGAAGCCGAGCCGAAATGAACGTCCTCTTCGTCTGCGTCCAAAACGCCGGCCGCTCGCAGATGGCCGAAGCGCTGTTCGAGCGGGCCGCAGGTGGCGAGCACGAGGCTCGGTCGGCGGGCAGCCGGCCGGCTGAGCGGGTGCATCCCGAGGTCGTCGACGCGATGGCCGAGCTCGGCGTCGACCTCACCGGTCGTACGCCCCGAGGCCTCGAACGCACCGACCTCGAGTGGGCCGACCTGGTCGTGACCATGGGCTGCGGCGACGAGTGCCCCGTCATCCCTGGGAAGCGGTACGTGGACTGGGAGCTTGCCGATCCCGCCGGGCAGCCGCTCGATGCGGTTCGGGCCGTTCGCGACGAAATCGAGCGGCGCGTGGCAGCACTCCTCGCCGAGTAGCTGGTAGACCTCCGCGCCGATGCGCGCACGTGCAGTTATCTACCTCGCGGCCGGCGCGGCCTTCGCGCTGGCCCTGCTGCTCGCACTCCTGGGAGTCGGTGAGAAAGCCGGTGCGCTCTCGAACTGGCAGGCGCTGGCGCTCGGCCTCGTCCAGGGGGCGACCGAGCTCCTCCCGATCAGCTCGTCGGGCCACTTGATCCTCGTCCCTTGGGCAGCCGACTGGACGTACCTCAAGGACGACGACCAGTTCAACCAGACCTTCGACGTCGCCCTCCACCTCGGAACGCTCGTCGCTGTCGCGGCCTACTTCTGGCGCGACGTCGTCCGCCTCGCCGTCGCCTGGTTCAGGTCTGTCGCGCGGCGGCGGATCGCCGACGGCGAGGAGCGCCTCGCGTGGGTCGTCTTCGTGGCGACGATTCCTGCCGCGCTCGCCGGAGCGCTCGGCGAGAGCTTCATCACCGAGCACCTCGGGGAGCCCTGGCAGATCGCCATTCTCCTCGCTGTCTTCGGGCTCGTCCTCCTCGCCGCCGACCGACGACCCGCGACCCGGGAGCTCGAGACGATCGGCGTCAAGGAAGGCCTGGCAGTCGGGATCCTGCAGAGCGTGGCCCTCGCCCCGGGTGTCTCGCGCTCCGGCATCACGATCTCGGCCGGGCGCTTTCTCGGGCTCGACCGCGACGCCGCCGCCCGCCTCTCGTTCCTCCTGTTGATCCCGACCACATTCGGAGCGGTCCTCTGGAAAGGGGTGACGGACGTCCTCTTCGGCGACCTCCCCGCCGGCTGGCACGGCCCTTTCCTGGTAGGGACCCTTGCGGCAGCGGCGAGCGGCTTGCTCGCGATCGTCTTCCTCCTGGGGTTCGTCCGCCGGCACACGTACGCGCCGTTCGTCGTCTACCGGTTGATCGTCGCCGTCGTCATCCTGGGCTTGATCGCGACCGGTGTGAGGGACGCAGCCTTCTGATGACCGAGAGGAGCTCGCCCCGAAGCTCTGATTGAATCGCGGAGTGAAATTCGACCGCCGCGAATTCGCGGGCGCGGTCGCGGACGTCGGCGTGCTCGTGCCGATCGCAGTCGCCCTCATCGTCTCGAACGGCCTCTCGGCAACCGCCGTGCTCCTCCCGGCCGGCCTCCTCTACCTGGTCGCCGCCCTGACTTACGGCCTTCCGATCCCCGTGCAGCCCCTCAAGGCCTTCGGAGCAATCGCGATTGCGAAGGGCCTGGGCTCCGACGAGATCGCCGCCGGCGCGCTGCTCATGGGCGTCGTGTTCGTGCTGCTCGGGCGCTTCCGCCTCCTCGATTTCGCTGCCCGCGCCTTCCCGAAGGCGCTGATCCGAGGCGTCCAGCTGACCGTCGGCCTCCTGTTCCTGAAGATCGCGTGGGGCCTCGTCCTCGATCCGCCGAAGTCTTTCTCCGAGCACGCGCTGCCGAGCGCGTGGGCGGTTCCGCTCGCCGCCGGCGGCGTGCTCGCGGCGATCACGCTGCGCCGCTACCCGGTCTCGCTCGTCCTCGTGCTCTCCGGAGTAGTCGCGATGGCCGTGCTGGGAGGGAGCGACGTCGCGCTTGGACCTTCGGGGCTCGCTCTCCCCGACCTCGACTGGGCGACGATCGCGACGGCCTTCACGGTGCTGGTGCTTCCTCAGCTCCCGCTGTCCTTCGCCAACTCGTGCCTCGCCACGGCTGACGCCGCGCGCGTCTACTTCGGAGACAAGGCTCGGGCGGTGCGGCCGGGCCGCCTGGCCACGAGCTTCGGGTCTGCGAATCTCCTCGCCGGCGCCATCGGCGGCATGCCGGTGTGCCACGGAGCGGGCGGACTGACCGCCCACGTCGCATTCGGCGCCAGGACCGGTGGCGCCCCGCTCATCATGGGAAGCTCGCTGCTCGTCCTGGCCCTCGGGTTCGGCGCCGGGCTCGCGTCGCTCCTGACCGCGTTCCCGCTGCCGATTCTCGCCGCCCTGCTCGCGACCGCCGGGCTCCTCCACATCGGGCTGCTGCGGGACCTGCGCGAGCCCTGGGCGTGGGCGCTGGCACTCGCAGTCGGCATCGTCGGGTTCCAGGTGCACCTGGCGCTCGCGCTGGGCGGCGGGCTGGTCGTCTACTGGGGCGCCAGGCTCATCGGCGCGATCACCGCAACTCGACTGCGTACCGCGTAGTGGACGACCGGACGCCGGCCTGGGGCATCGATCCCGTTCCCGAGCGGCTCCGGACCCTCGGCCTCACCGACCTGACCGCGCTTTGGGGAAACCTGGGCGTCTCGCTGCTCGTGCTCGTCATCGGGGCGCTGCTCGTCCCGGCCTTGACCCTGCGCGACGCGCTGCTCGCGATCCTGGTCGGAGGACTGATCGGGAACACGATGGTCGGCCTGGCCGGGCTGATCGGCGCCGACGCCCGGGTCCCGTCGATGGTCCTGCTCCGCGCACCGCTCGGCCGCCGCGGCTCATACATCCCCACCGCGCTGAACGCGCTCCAGTGCCTCGGCTGGGCCACGTTCGAGCTGATCATCATCGCGGCAGCCGCCAGCGCACTCTCCGACGAGCTCTTCGGCTTCGAGGCCAAGCCCGCCTGGACGGTCTTCTTCGGCGTCCTCGCCGCAGTGTTCGCCCTCATCGGCCCGGTCGGCTTCGTCCGCCGGGTGCTCCGCCGGTTCGGAGTCTGGGTCGTCCTCGCCTCGCTTCTCTACCTCACCTGGTGGGCCCTGTCGGAAGCCGACCTCGGGGCTCTCTGGGACGCGCCCGCCGAGGGCGGATCCTCGTTCTGGCTGGGCGTCGACCTCGTGATCGCGATCACCGTCTCCTGGGTGCCGCTCGTCGCCGACTACACACGGTTCGCCCGCGACCGGCGCTCGGCATTCTGGGGGGCAGGTGGCGGCTACTTCATCGGCGGGACCTGGATGCTCGCGCTCGGAGTCTTCCTCGTCCTCGACCGCGGGTTGAGCGACCCGGTCGACATCCCGCCCGCCGTCGCTGCCGCCGGCTTCGCCGCCGCGCTCGCGCTCCTCGCGGTCACTCTGGACGAGACGGACGAGGCGTTCGCGAATGTGTACTCCGCAGCCGTCTCTCTGCAGAACGTCTTCGCGCATGCCCAGCAGCGGCTGCTCGTCGTCGGAGTGGCGATCCTCGCAACCGCCGGCGCGCTCCTCGTCGAGCTGCGGAACTACGAGTCGTTCTTGCTCCTCCTCGGCTCGTTCTTCGTGCCGCTCTTCGGCGTCCTCCTCGCGGACTGGCTACGGTCGGGCGGCCGCTACACGCGCTCGCAGATCTTCGACGCTCCGGCCTGGCGGCCCGAGCTCCTCCTCGCCTGGCTGATCGGCTTCGCCCTCTACCACTGGCTTCACGAGCCGCCGCTCGGCCCATCGTGGTGGGTGGACCTCGTCGAGCAGACAGGACAGCAGAGCATCGGGATCGGGGCCTCGCTCCCGAGCTTCGCCGCGTCGTTCGCGCTCGCTCTGGGCCTCGGCTCGCTCGGGTCCCGGTTGCCTCAACCCGCTTCAAAGTGGTAAGGATCGGGCGCAAGAACCAGTGGCCGAGGTCAAATTCGCAGAGGTAGCAAAGGTCTTCGCCGACGGAACGAGGGCGGTGTCCGACCTGACCCTCGGGACCGAGGACGGGGAGTTCATGGTCCTGGTCGGCCCGTCGGGCTGCGGCAAGACGACGGCGCTGCGGATGGTCGCCGGCCTCGAGGAGATCTCCGAGGGTGAGATCAGCATCGGGGATCGCGTGGTCAACGACGTCAGCTCGCGCGACCGCGACATCGCAATGGTCTTCCAGAGCTACGCGCTCTACCCGCACCTCACGGTCTACGACAACATCGCGTTCAGCCTCCGGCTGCGCAAGGAGAAGAAGGCCGAGATCGACAAGCGCGTACGCGAGGCGGCAGGCATCCTCGACCTCGAGCCTCTGCTCGACCGTAAGCCGCGCGCGCTCTCTGGCGGGCAACGTCAGCGGGTCGCCATGGGCCGCGCGATCGTCCGCAAGCCGGCCGCATTCCTGATGGACGAGCCGCTCTCGAACCTGGATGCCAAGCTGCGAGTCCAGATGCGCGCGGAGATCAGCAAGCTCCAGCGCAGCATCGGGGTGACCACGATCTACGTCACGCACGACCAGGTCGAGGCGATGACGATGGGGGACCGCGTCGCCGTCATGCGCAAGGGGCAGCTCCAGCAGGTTGCGCCGCCTCAGGAGCTCTACGACCGGCCGCTCAACCTCTTCGTGGGCGGGTTCATCGGCTCGCCGGCGATGAACCTCGTCGAAGCGAAGCTGGAGCGTGAAGGCGACGGCCTCGCGGCGGTTCTCGGCGCCACCCGGCTGAAGCTCGACGACCACATCGTCTCGAAGCGGCCCGCCCTGCGCTCGTTCGAGGGCAAGCAGGTCGTCGTCGGCATCCGCCCCGAGCATCTCGAGGACGCAGCGATCGCGCGGGACAGCCCGGCGGATCGCCGGCTCAAGGGACACGTCGAGCTGCGCGAGGCGCTGGGCTCCGAGTTGATGGTTCACCTGTCGATCGACGCGAGGCCGGCCATGACGCAGGAAGTCAAGGAACTGGCCGAGGACGCAGGCACGACCGCCGAGGAGCTCGGGGGCGGAGACGCGCACCGCGCCGTCGTCGTCGGCCGCTTCGACGCCGACTCGAAGGCCAAGGAAGACCAGGACACCGAGGTCGCCGTCGACACCCGCGCGCTGCACTTTTTCGACCCGGAAACAGGCCTGGCCATCTACGACGACAACGATGGAACGAAAGGAGCTACATGAAACGACGGTGGTTTATTCCAGCCGCCGTCCTGGCCGCAATGGCGCTCGCGCTCGGCGCTTGCGGTGGGGACGACGGTGGCGGAACTGAGAAGGGTGACGGGACCGTCACGGTCTTCTCGCTCTGGGGCGGCAGCGAGCAGGAGGCGTTCAAGAAGGTCCTCACCCAGTTCACCGCGGACACGGGCATCAAGACGAAATACGAGTCGATCCGCGACTTCCTGCCGTTCATCCGCACCCGGCTCGCGTCGGGGAACCCGCCCGAAGTCGGCATCATCCCGCGCCCCGGCGTCGTCGCCGAGCTCGCGCGTGACGAGTCGCTGATCGCGTTGGAAGATCTGGGCCTCGACCCGGCCGCGATCAACGAGAACTACAGCGACACCTGGACGAGCCTGGCGACCGTCGACGACACGGTTTACGGCGTCGTCGCGAAGGCGAACTCGAAGAGCGTCATCTGGTACAAGCCGAAGTCGTTCCAGGAGAACAGCTTCGACATCCCGACGACCTGGGACCAGCTCCTCGACATCACGGCGCAGTACGACAGCAAGGGCAAGAAGCCGTGGGCAGTCGGCGCGCAGGGCCGCGACAACTCGTGGACCCTCACAGACTGGTTCGAGAACATCTACGCCCGCAAGGCTGGAGGCGACAACTACACGAAGCTCTTCAACGGCGACCTCCCGTTCAACGACCAGACGGTCAAGGACTCGCTCACGGAGATGACGAAGGTGATCAACGACAAGTACGTCGCCGGCGGCATCGACACCGCGCTGGGCATCAGCTTCGTCGACGGAATCGGACGAGTCTTCAGCAAGAACCCGGTCGCCGAGATGTACATGGAGGGCGGTTTCGTCGGCGGCATCGCGCTCGGCGACGTCAATCCGGACCTGAAGGTTGGGGAGGACATCGACTTCTTCCCGTGGCCGACAATCGACGAGGCCAACGGCAGTCCTCTGGTCGGCGGTGGCGACGTGGCGGCGGCGTTCGTGAACAACGAGGACGTCGCAAAGCTGATCGAGTATCTGTCGACGCCCGCGGCCGGCAAGGTCTGGGTCTCGACCGGCGCGATCTCCTCGCCGAACGAAGGCGTCGTGGCAGACGACTACCCGAACGAGCTCGTCGCGAAGGAGGCCGACCAGCTGAAGAGCGCCGAGTCGTTCCTCTTCGACGGCTCCGACCTCCTGCCCGGCACTCTCGGTCAGGACTTCGGGACGTTGCTCCAGAACATCATCAAGAGCCCCGACAAGATGGACTCTCTCCTCGACGACTACCAGTCGGACGCGGAGAGCGCCTTCTCAGCGAAGTAGTTGACGAGCACCGCCGTCCCCGGACCAGTCGGTAGACCCCGGGGACGGCGGCTGCCCTCCGTCTTCAGGCGCCAGGGCTGGCAGGCGCTCCTCTTCATCGGCCCGGCACTGCTTCTCCTCAGCGTCCTGATCGTCTATCCGATGATCAGGACGATCATCTACAGCTTCGGCAACCTCAACTCGCGGCTCGAAGTCACGAAATGGATCGGCTTCGACAACTACAACCGCATGTTCACGCGAGACAAGGGCTTCCTCAACCTGGAGGAGTTCCCGCCGAGCGGCGCGCTCGTCAACAACGTCAAGTGGCTGATCCTCTACACCTCTTTGTGCCTGATCCTGGGGCTGCTGATCGCCGTCCTGGCGGCCAGGGTGCGCTACGAGGCGCTGATGAAGTCGATCGTCTTCGTCCCGATGGCGATCGCCGCCACCGCCGTGGCGATCATCTGGAAGTTCGTCTACGAGCCCGATCCCGGGCTCGGCTCCGTGAACGCCCTGATCACGACCTTCGGCGGCGACCCGATCGCGTTCATCGGGCGGGCAGACACCGTCAACTACGCCCTGATCTTCGCCTACGTCTGGGCCTCGACCGGTTTCGCGATGGTCGTGATCTCGGCCGCGCTCAAGGGGATCTCGGAGGAGGTCATCGAGGCGGCGCGCACCGACGGCGCGAGCGAGTGGGACATCTTCCGGCGCATCCAGCTGCCGCTGCTGTCGCTGCCACTGTCCGTCGTCGCCGTTTGGCTCCTCATCAACGTGATCAAGGTCTTCGACCTCATCTACGTGATGAGCGGAGGCGGACCGGGAGGAGCGAGCGAGGTGATCGCCGTCACGATGGTCGACGAGTTCGGCAACGGCGAGGCCGGCTATGCGGCAGCGATCTCGGTCGTGATGATGCTGCTGATCATCCCGATCATGCTCTTCAACATCCGCCGGTTCCGCAGCGAGCGGGTGACGGGGTAGTGGCTACGGTGGAGGCAGCCGTCCGGCCGAGCGCGGCGACGCCGAGCGAGCGGATCATGAAGCTCATCTCGCGGGCGCCAGTGCACCTCGGCCTGCTCCTCATCGCCGTCATCTGGCTCGTGCCGACCGTCGGCCTCGCGGTGACCTCGTTCCGCCCCCGAGGCGAGATCCAGTCCTCGAGCTGGTGGAGCGCCCTCACCGACTGGAGCTTCACGCTTCACAACTACAGCGAGGTGCTGAGCAAGGCGAACATGGACCGGGCGTTCGTCAACAGCATCATCATCACGATCCCTTCGACGCTCCTGCCGCTCGCGATCGCAGCAGCCGCCGCCTACGCGTTCTCCTGGATCTCGTTCCCCTTCAGGGACACGATCTTCCTGCTGATCGTCGCCCTGATGGTCGTGCCCGTGCAGATGGCGCTCGTCCCGTTGCTGCGGATCTTCCGAGATCTGGGCGTCGCCAACTCCTTCGGCGGCATCTGGCTCGCGCACACGGCGTTCGGGCTGCCGTTAGGCATCTTCCTGCTCCGGAACTTCTTCATCACCCTGCCCCGGGACCTGATCGAGGCGGCGAGGGTGGACGGTGCCTCCAACCTGCGGATCTTCCTCAAGGTCGTGCTGCCGCTCTCGGTGCCGGCGCTCGCCTCGTTCGGGATCTTTCAGTTCCTCTGGGTCTGGAACGACCTGCTGATGGCGATCATCTTCATCCAGAACGGCGACCTGCTCCCGATGACAGTGCGGATCAACCAGATGCAGACGACCTACGGCGGCGAGTGGCACCTGCTCAGCGCGGGGGCGTTCCTGCTGATGATCGTCCCGCTCGGCGTCTTCTTCGCGCTCCAGCGCTTCTTCGTCCAGGGCCTGCTGGCGGGTAGCGTCAAGTGACGCCACCCGCCTCGCGAAAAGTCTCACGACTTTTCGCGACCTGCCGGAAGCCGGGCGCCTGCTGACGCAGGCGCGCGGCACGGAGAATCCAGGGATGACGATTCCGGAAGGACGCAAACGTCCAAGCGGAGCGGGCAAAGCCCGCTCCGCGGCGAACCCGGTAGTTCACGTCGTTCCACACACGCACTGGGACCGGGAGTGGTACCTGCCGTTCCAGCGTTTCCGGCTCCAGCTCGTCCGGCTCGTCGACCGGCTGCTCGACCTGATGGAGGCCGACGAGCGCTACCGCTTCACGCTCGACGGCCAGCTCGCGACGGTCGACGACTACCTGGAGGTCCGGCCGGAGGCCGAGCCGCGGATCCGCCGGCTCGTAGAGGAAGGACGGCTCGCGATCGGCCCCTGGCAGGTGCTCATGGACGAGTTCCTCGTCTCCGGCGAGACGCTCAGGCGGAACCTCGAGTACGGCCGGCGCCGGGGGGCCGAGCTCGGCGGAACGATGGACGTGGGCTACCTCCCCGACATGTTCGGCCACGTCGCGCAGATGCCGCAGATCCTCAAGCAGGCAGGCATCGAGCAGGCCGTCGTCTGGCGCGGAGTGCCTTCGGCGATCGATTCCCACGCCTTCCTCTGGGAGTCGCCGGACGGCTCAACCGTACGGGCCGAGTACCTTCCACACGGCTACGGCAACGCGGCCTACGTCGTCGACGTGCCGGGTCGGGTCGGACGGCAGCTCGAGACGGTCCGCGCCTCCCACCGGGACTTCTTCGGCAACGACCCCGTTCTGGCGATGCTGGGGACCGACCACATGGAGCCGGCACAGAACCTCGCCGACCTGCTCGAGGAGAGCGGTACCGCGGTGGAGATCTCGACGCTCGCCGACTACTTCTCCGGCGTCGACGGGCAGGCGCACCTCGCCCGTTGGAAAGGCGAGCTGCGCTCGAGCGCCCGCGCGAACATGCTGATGGGGACGCTCTCGGCCAGGCTCGACCTCAAGGCGGCGATGGCACGGGCCGAGCGGGCGCTCACGCGCTACGCCGAGCCGTTCCAGGCGCTCTACGGCGAGGCCTGGCCCGACCGCCTGCTCGACCTCGCCTGGCGACGCGTGATCGAGAACTCGGCGCACGACTCGATCTGCGGCTGCTCGGTCGACGAGGTCTCGACACAAGTTCTCGTCCGCTGCGCGGAGGCCGAGCAGATCGCGATGGGTCTCGCCGGCGAGGCGACCCAGCTGGCGGCGGCGTCCGCGCCGCTCGGGACGGTTGTGGCCTTCAACCCCTCCCCCACGGCCCGCTCCGGCGTCGTGGAGCTCAACCTCGGCGTGCCGGCCAGGTGGAAGGAGATCGCTCTCGAGCTCCCCGACGGGACGCGGCTGGCCGCGCAGAGGATCAGTCGCAACGAGCCTCTCCTGTATTCGGAGCACGTCACGGGCCAGGAGGCCACGGAATGGCTGCGCCGCCGCCTCCACGGCCGCGAGCTCTTCGGGCGGCGGCTCAACCGGATGACGATCGAGGAGCGCGTGATCACGTTCGACGTCGACGAGGTGGCCGATCCGATCTGGCTCGACCTCGACGAGCTGAAGCACGAGCTCGAGGTGACGACGAGCGCCGAGGAAGGCGAGTGGGAGGTCCGGATCGTCGCCCGCCGCCGCTCGAGAGTCGTCGCCAGCGTGCCGGCGCCCGCGCTCGGCTGGACCGCTCTCCTTCCCGTCGAGGGCACCGGCTCCGTCGACGATCCGGTTCGCGTGACGACTGACCGCTTGGAGAACGGCCTGCTCTCCGTCGTGGTCGGCGCTGACGGGACGGTCTCGCTCGACGGGATCGACGGCGTGGGACGGCTGGTCGATGCCGGAGACGAGGGCGACAGCTACAACTACGCGCCGCCGGCGCCCGACCACGTCGTCGAGGAGCCCGACGCGGTCCGCCTCGAGGTCGTCTCGTCGGGGCCGGTCCGCGGCGAGATCCGGATCGTCCGTTCCTATCGGTGGTCGCCCGCCGAGATCCCGGTGGATGTCGAGACTCTGGTCGAGCTGAGGGCCGGCGAGCCGTTCTGCCGCATCCGGGTATCCCTCGACAACCCGTGCGACGACCATCGGCTCAGGTTCCACGTTCCGCTCCGGGAGGTCGCCGAGTCGTCCGCCGCCGAGGGTCAGTTCGCCGTCGTCGAGCGCGGGCTCGAAGCGGAGGCCGGCTTCGGCGAGGTCGCGCTCCCCACCTTTCCCGCCTACGGCTTCGTGGACGCCGGCGGCGTCGCGGTGCTGCTCGACCATCCGATGGAGTACGAGCTGCTGGAAGGACGCGAGCTCGCCATAACCGTCCTCCGTTCCACAGGCCTGATCAGCCGAAGCGCCCATGCGTACCGGGAGAGCCCGGCCGGGCCCGAGGTTGCGATCCCCGACGGGCAATGCCGCGGCCGGTGGAACATCGGCTTCGCGCTCTACCCGCACCGCGGTGCCTGGCACGAGGCCGGCGTGCTCGCGCAGCTCGAGCGGTATTGCCACCCGTTCCTGATCGCTCCGGGTCAGGCGCTGGACGGCCCGACCAGCGCGTCAGGCCCGGAGCTGCGCGGCGACGGCGTCGTCCTGTCCGCTTTGCGGCGCCGCGGGCGCAGGGTCGAAGCGACCGTGGTCTGCGAGCATCCCGAGCCGGTCGCGGCCGTATTCGGGGAGGTCGAGTTGGACCTCCGGCCATGGGAGATCCGGGCTGTGAGCCTAGAGCGCTAGCGGCAGTTGGAGCAGACCGACTCGGAGAGCCCGAGGTGGTCGTGCCGGCCGACGGAGCTGCCACAACGACGGCAGTCGACGCCCGAGTGCTGCATGGCGAATGCGCGGAAGAGTTTGTAGATCATCTCACTCAAGGTAACGACGGACCCTGCGCCCGTTGATCCCGTGGGACCAGGGTTTACAGACGTTTTACGGGAGCCGGAACTCGCCGCGGGCGACGATGACGGCCGAGCCGCCGACTTCGACCTTCTCGACCTGCTCCGCCGAGCCGTCGACGCGCGCGAAGAGCGTCGACGGGCGGCCGATCTCGGCGCCCTGCGAGATCTCGATCTCGTCGCCGAAGTCGATCCGCCCGTGGCGGGCAAGGTGGAGCGCGAGCGGGCCCGCGGCAGACCCGGTCGCCGGATCCTCGGGAACGCCGGCGGCCGGAGCGAACATTCGCGTCTTCCAGCGTGAGCCCGAACCGGCGAAGCAGTTGACGCCGAGAGCCGCAGGAAGCTCGGTCAGCCGTCCCATGTCCGGCTTGAGCTCCGCCACCGCCTCCTCGGAGGCAAGCGCGACGTACACGTGCGTCATCCCGTTGTCGTAGAGCTCGATCGGGAGCTCCGAGCGCTCGCGACGCCCAGAGCCTGCCAGCAGGGCCGCCTCGTCCGGGTACGGCTCGATCGTCGGAACCGGCTGCGCCATCCGGCCGAAGACGATCTTCGAGCTCCTCCCGCTCCAGCCGGATGGGGACGACCCCGCTCCCGGTCTCCAGCCGGATCTCCTGCAGCTGAAGCGGCCCCGCGAGGACGAAGGCGGTGCCGAGCGACGGGGTGACCGGCAAACGGCAGCTCCGTGTTCGGCGTGAAGATCCGAACGCGGACATGGCCGTCGCCCTCCTTCGGGAGCACGAAGACCGTCTCGGAGTAGTTCATCTCCCGGGCGAGGAGCTGGAGCTGTTCCTCGGGGATGTCGCGCGCATCGGTGAAGACGGCGACCTGGTTGCCCGTCAGCGGCCTGTCGGTGAAGACATCGGCGACGACGTAGCGGAAGGTGTTCATCGGCCGACTCTAGCTTGACGGGAACCTCTCGACCCCGAGAGGTGTAGGAACCGATATGAGGCCCCTCAAGAGCACGGTCGCGCTGCTCGCGACCGGCGCGGCCGTGCTCTCCGCACCGCTGGCCGGTGCGCCGGCGGCCAAGCCTCGGCTGGTCTCTAGCCCGCCGGCCCAGGTCGGCGTGCCTTGGTCGGGGGTGCTTGCCGCCTCGGAGCGGCCGACCGTCGTCGCCCGGCTCGGATCGTCGAGGCAGCGGGTCGCAGTCCGGCGCGTGCAGGCCGGCCGCTTTCGGCTTCGGGCCGTCTTTCGCGCGCCCGGCAGGTGGTGGCTCAACGTCGGCCGTGATCGCCTCGGGTCTGTGCTCGTGCGGCCTGCGCCTGCCCGGTTGACGAACGCACTCGACGTGGTCGTCGAGCCGGCCGGCTCGCTGCTCGTCGCAGACTTCTCCAACCGCGTCTTCCGGCTTTCCGGCAGCCGCCTCACCCTTCTCGCCGGCAACGGCCGACCCGGCAGGTCGGGCGACGGCGGCCCGGCCGTCCGCGCCGCCATCGGCTTCCCCGTCGAAGTCGCCGTCGACCCCCGCGGCGGCTTCGCGATCGTCCACGACGAGCGCTGGATCCGGCACGTCGATGCCGACGGGACGATCCGAACGGTCGGCGAGTTCCAGCAGCCCACGGCCCTCGCCTACGACTCGGCGGGCAATCTCTTCGTCTCCGAGCTCTTGGGCGGAGTCCGGCGCCGCGACGCAACCTCCGGAGCTCTCACCACCTACACGGGCTTCAACCAACCGCACGGCCTGGCCGTTGCCGCGGACGGGGCGGTCTACGTCGCCGACACCTTCAACAACCGCGTCCAGCGCATCTCGCCGAGCGGGACGGTCACGACCCTCGCCGCCGGGCTGAATCAGCCCAACGACGTCGCGCTGGGGCCGGACGGGAACGTCTACGCCACCTCGTACGGGAGCAACCGGATCCTGCGGATCACGCCCGCCGGCGTCGTGACCGAGATCGCCGAGGCGGCCGGGCCGAGCTCGGTCGCCGTCGGCGCCGACGGGACCGTCTACTTCACGGAGCGGAACCGCGGCGTCGTCAGGCGCGTGCGAACCGCAGCCCTCGCGGCGTTCAAGGCGGCCGTAGCGGGCGTCCCCTGGACGGCAATCGTGCGCTCGAGCCGCCGGCCGGCGGTTACCGCCCGAAACGGGGTCACGGCCCAGCCCGTCTCCGTCCGGGCGCTCGGCCGGAAGCGCTACAGGCTCCGGGCGGCCTTCCCGTTCTCGGGGCGTTGGCAGCTCGTCGCAGGGAAGCTCCGGCTGGGCATGGTCGAGGTGCGGCCCGCTCGGCCGCTCGTCTCGATCCTGCCGACGGCGCAGGCGTTCCGCCTCTGCGGAGGTACCGGCGTTCCCTACCCCCAGTACGCGCTCAGCCGTGACCCGTCGACCGGCACGCTCTGGGTGGCGTGCCGACAGCAGGCGCTCCTGCACCGGATCGATCCGCAGTCCGGCGAGACCAGGGCGATCCTCCGCCTGACGAGCACGCCGTACGCGATCGCCGCCGGGCTCGGCGCCGTCTGGGCGGCCCAGCGAGGCCCGGTCGTCGACCGCATCGACCTTCGCACCGGCCGCGGCTCGCCGGCTGTCACCGGCGGCGGGTTCTCGTACCTTTGGACGGCGGCCGGATCGGTGTGGGCGGCAGACGACGAGGCGAGCAGGCTTCTCCGCTACGACCCGCCACGAGGCGAGTCGTCGCCTCGATCCCGACCGGCAACGGGACCTCGGCGCTCGTCGAGGACGCCGGACGAATCTGGATCCTCAACCACCGCGACGGGACGTTGCAGCGCATCGACCCGGCGACGAACACTGCCGTCACTCTCGCCCGGCTCCCCGGCGACGCGCCCGAGCGGATCGACTTCGCCGAGGGCTCGCTCTGGGTGACCGGAAGGGGAACCGACCTGCTCCGCGTCGATCCAAGCACTGGGGTGGTGCAGGCGACGATCGAGATCGGAGCAGGCGGCATCGACGTCCGCGCGGCGGCCCACAGCATCTGGGTCGCTGCGCCGACCGGCGACGAGGATCGCCGCGGCAACCCCTTCCTCGACCGCCTCCTGCGAATCGACCCCGCGACGAACACGATCATCGAGACCGTCCGGCCGACCGGCCGAGTCGTCGTCAACGGGACGACGTCCACCGGTGACGCGTTGTGGATCGCCGACACCGCCGTCGGGCGCCTCTACCGCGTCAGCCGGTCAGGCCACTACTCGAACATCCAGCGGTGACCCTCGAGGTCCTCCGCTCGGTAGTGCCGGCCGACCGGAGTGTCCTCCACCCGAGAGAGGATCGTTGCTCCCGCCGCTTCGGCCGCCTCGAAATGCCTGTCGAGGTCGTCGACGCCCACGTAGACGCCGTCGATCACGTACGGGACGGCTGACCACCGGGCGGCGGCGTCGCACTCCTCGCGATGCCGGCGCGGGCTCTGGTACTCGGGGCCCGGATTTCCGAGGAAGATGACACCACTGCCCAGCCGCAGCTCGACGTGGGTCACCCGCCCGTCGGATTCGGTGTAACGGTCGGCCTCCTCGAATCCAAAAGCGCGGCACAGCCAGTCCGCCGCAGCGCCGCAGTCCTCGTACGAGAGCATGGGAATGACCCGGGGGAGCTCCGCCACCCCTGGATCATGCCCCAACCTGGATCAGGTTTCCGAGCTCGCCGAGTCGTGGTTGGAGGCCTGCATGCTCTGATCCTCAGAGCTCACGTTCTCCCCATCCGTGACGGCCGCGCCGATGTCGGGAAAGAGGTCCGGCGAGGCCAGATCCGGCGAGAGGATCGACATCGCCTCGCGCGCGGGCAGCACTGCCGCCTCGCCCTTTTCGAGCTCTTCCGGCTGGCTCTGCTTTTGCTCGTCCATAGCCCCGGCGTTCCCTGTTCGGCCTCGACTCACACCCCGTAGCATCGCCGGGGATGGAGAACGCAGTCGAGGTCTCGGAGCTACGTAAGTCCTACGACGGAGTCGAGGCGGTCCGCGGGATCAGCTTCGAGATCCGATCCGGCGAGGTCTTCGGGCTGCTCGGGCCGAACGGCGCCGGCAAGACGACGACCGTGGAGATCCTCGAGGGCTACCGCCGGCCGGACCGCGGGGAGGTGCACGTCCTCGGAGTCGATCCGCGCGGAGCGGGCGCGGACTGGCGGGAGCGGATCGGAGTCGTCCCGCAGTCGGGAGACCTCTTCCCGAACCTGACCGTGATCGAGCACCTCGCGCTCTTCGCCGGCTACTACAGCGACCCTCGTCCACCGCGCGAGGTGATGACGCTCGTCGGGCTCGACCACAAGGCGAACGCCAAGTACCGAACGCTCTCCGGCGGCCAGAAACGACGGCTCGACCTCGGCATCGCGCTCGTCGGCGATCCGGAGCTCCTCTTCCTGGACGAGCCGACGACCGGCTTCGACCCGGGAGCCCGCCGAGCAGCGTGGGAGACGATCCGGTCACTGCGCTCGCTCGGCAAGACGATCCTCCTCACGACGCACTACATCGAGGAGGCGCAGCAGCTCGCCGACCGGGTGGCGGTGCTTCGGCTCGGCGAGATCGTCGCCGCGGGGACTCCTTCCGAGCTGACCGCCGCAGCGCCGGCCAGCCGGATCAGCTACCGCCTGGACGGCGAGGACGTCGTGACCGAGGCGGAAGACCCCGTGCGGGCCCTCCACGAGCTGACGGAGCGGGCCCTGCGCGAAAACCTCCGGCTCGAGGCTCTCGAGGTGCGCCGCCCCACGCTCGAGGACGTCTATCTCACGCTGACCGAGGCGGAGCCAGAGTGAGGCTGCTGCTGCATCAGTTCCGCGTCGAGCAAAAGCTCTTCTGGCGCAGCCGCGAGCTCGCGTTCTTCACGTTCCTGCTCCCGATCGTCTTCTTCCTGATCCTGGCGTCGGCCTACGGCGACGAGGAGATCGGGGACACGGACGGCTACCTCTACCTGCTCTCCGGGATGATCGGGTACGGCGCTGCCGCGACGACCTTCGCGGGGCTCGCGCTGCTGCTCGTGATCCGGCGCGAGTCCGGTGTGCTCAAACGCCTCAGGGCGACACCCCTGACGGGTGCGACGTACATCGCCGCCGTCGTCGGCTCGATCCTCTTCGTCTTCTTCCTCGAGGCTCTGTTCCTCGTCGTCCTGGCGAAGGTGGCGTTCGACGTCGAGCTGCCGAGCAACCTGCTCTCCCTCGTGCTCGTTGTCGTTCTGGGCGCAGGAGCGTTTGCGGCACTGGGCGTGGGCCTCACCGCCCTGATGCGGACGGCCGAGGGCTCGTCCGCGGTCGTCAACGCGATCTATCTGCCGGCCACCTTCATCTCGGGCTCGTTCTTCTCGAACGACGCCTTCCCGAGGGTGTTGCGGGCGATCGCCGAGGCGCTGCCGCTCGTGCACTTCATCCGCGTGGTTAGAGACGTGATGCTCTACGACGACCAGATCTGGGACCACCCGACCGCGGTCGCGATCATCGCGGCATGGGGTGTGGCCGGCACCTTCGTTGCCGTGCGCGGTTTCCGCTGGGAACCACGCGAACGTTAGGCGTTTACGGTTTCTGGGTAATAGAGCCGTCCATGAGCGCGAACCCCGCAATCGCCTTCGCGGTGCAGGAGCACGAGCCGCCCGCCCTCGAGGTCCGGGTCAACTTCGGCGTGTTCGCCGGGCGAGAGGCCACGGCCGCTGAGATCGAGGAGCTGGCTGACGCGCTGCTGGAGCAAGTCGGTGCGGTCTCGATCGTCTCCGAGGACCGCCACGAGATCGACGAGCATTCCGAGGCCTCGATCCATCAGGTGCGGATCGAGATCAGCCCTGACGCGCTCCCGACGGAGCCCAGGCAACTCGAGGAGCTCGGTATTCGCGTCGTCGTCGCCGCCGAGCAGTGGGCCGCCGCCTGCATCGCGCAGCGGCACGCCGAGATCACCGAGCCCTAGAGCTCTTCGTCCCGAGCGCGTCGTCCAGCCGCTCCAGCGCCCGCTCCGCCTGGTGCGTCGCGGCCGGGCCCAGTGCTTGGCTCGAGAGGCCGCTGAGGATCCCTGCCGCGTCGACCTCCGCCGACCAGCGCATGAGCGTCCCGGCTCCATCGGGCTCGAGATCGAACGAGCTGTCGATCGAGATCCGGCCGCCGAGGCTCTTGCCCCAGGCCAGCAGCCGGGCATGCTCGTCCTCCCGCAACTCCTCCAGCCGGACCGAGAACTTGAGCCGGAAGCCGCCGGGGAAAGGCGGCCGCGCCGTGACCGTCCACTCGTCTCGCTCGGCTTCGATCCGCTCGATGGCTGAAAACGCGTCCGCCATCTCGTCCGGGTCCGTCAGCGCGCGATAGACCGCAGCCGGTGGCGCGCCGAAGCGCCGCTCTCCCTCGATCCGCACGGCGGAAACCTAGTGCGTAGCGCGATCAGGAGGAGCGGACGAGCCGTGCCCCCGGCCGGCTCCGGTTGCCGGCTCGGTCGACGGCGACGACCTGAATCCTGTGACGCCCGGGGGTCAATCGCACGGTGACGCGGTCGTCGGTCGCGACGAGCAGGCTGGCCACCGTGCGGACGGCCGCGATCCGGGCGACCCGCCGACCGTCGACGAGGACCTCATGTGAGCCGATGCCGCTGCCGCGCTCGACGCCTCGCCGCCAGCGCACAGAGAGCCGGCCGCGCCTCGGCTTCGTCTTGAGGATCGCGGGCCTGCCCGGCCGCACCCGATCCGTCCAGCGGAAAGCGAGATCCGCCGAGTCGGGCCCGGTGGCCAGCACCTGCACCGCGAACGCCCCGCGCACCGAAAACGTCTCCCCCGCCTGAACCGTGGGGCGGCCCCGCCCAACGGGGTCGTAGAGCAGGAAGTTGCGGCCGGGGAACCGACTTGGGTCTCCGAGCCCGTTCGACCCGACGTGGATTGCGACCCCGGGAGAGGCGTCGTCCGCGCCGTAGGCCCATAGCGGCGCCGGAGACCGGTACTCGAACCAGTACTCGTCCCCGGAAGCCAGGACGCGAAGCGCCTGCGGCTGCGGGCCCGTCCGGTCGATCGAGCCTACGGTCAGCCGCGCCGCCGGCTCCGCGATCCCGTCGAGCCAGCCGAAGGAGTGCTTCTCCCACGCTCCGTAATCGCTCAGGCCGTGGCCCATGACGCTGAAGGGGTTCATGTACGGCCTGGCGCTGCAGCGCGGGTTGCAGACCCACGCCGAGCCTTCCTCCGAGACGCCGTACGTGTGACCGAGCTCGTGGACGATGACCTGCCGGTCGTTCCTCCCGTTCAGCCAGATTCCGGGCGGGAAGTACGCCCCGCTCCAGAAACAGGCGTCGAGCTGTGGCATCGCGATCCCGAGAGTCGTGTACCTCGCCGGGTCGTAGCCGGCCGCCCGCGCCGCCCTCTGGGCCGCCTCGGCGATCGCCGCCGTGTCGCAGCCGGGCTTCGAGCTCAGGGCGTGAAGCCACGGTGTGACCTCGCCGACGAGCCGGGTCTTCCCGAACGACACGCTGCGCATGTACGCGGCCGCCTCGTCGACCTGCGCGCGGATCTGAGCGGGCGCGTAGGGCTCCGGGCCCCAGGTCACGAGCATGAGCAGCAGGCGCTGCTCGCCGAGAGTCGCGCCCGAAGCGCCGCCCGGAAGAGCGAGCAGGGTGAGGATCAGTAAGAGGAGGAACCTCCGCACCGCCCCGACTACACCGGAGCGGTGCGGAAAGTTCCGTCCGTTAGAACGCGGGAGCGAAGGCCGGGCGGGCGCCGGCGTCGTCGTTGCCGCCGCGGAAGTGCCGGAACATGTGACCCGGGCGAGCCGGGAACCGTCCGTTGACCATGTCGGTGATCCGGGCCTTCAGACCGCTGCGGAACTCGTCCGCCTCGGCCTTGGTGAGCTTGCCGTCCTTGACGGCCTGGTCGATCCGTGCGTTCGACTCGGCCAGGAGGGCGTCCACCAGTCCGTCGACGGACTTGTCCCGGGCCTTTGCGACCTGGGCGAGCGTCTTGCCCGACTCGAGCTGCATCCGAAGCGCGGACTCGGTCAGCCCGAGGTATTTCGCGGCCGCGTCGAGCTTGTGGCCATGGCGGAACTCGAAGTTCCGGTCATGCCCCGGCCCGCCGGGCCCGCCGTGACGACCACCAGGCCCGAACAGCGGCAGGGCGTTCTGGTCGATCCGAGCCTTGAGGGCGTCGCCCTCGGCCTTCGTCATCCGGCCTGCCTTGACCGCGGCGTCCACTCGATTCTTGAGCGCCGTCTTCAGTGCTGTCGTCAGCCGCTCCGGCGTGACGCCGAGCTGGTTCGCGGCATCGTTGACGACTGCGCGGCTCTCCTCCTGTGGTGAACCGAGCTTCGTCGCTGCGACACCGGCACCGGCCCCGACGACCGCCAACAGTGCGATGGCTCCAACTGCGATTTTCTGGGTGCGTGTCATGGCCTCATCGAACCAGGCGACTCTAAAGAACCCATGAGATCGCCTTAAGAATTCGTTTCAGGCGCGCGGCCGTTGAGCCGGAAGCGCATCAGCGTCCCGCCGTCCTCGGGCCGCTCGGCCGTCACCGCACCCCCGTGCGCCTCCGCTACCTGCCGGACGATGGCGAGCCCGAGACCCGAGCCGGGCATCCCGCGTGCGGCCGTCGAGCGGTAGAAGCGGTCGAAGACGTACGGCAGGTCTTTCTCGTCGATCCCGGGCCCGTGATCCCGGACGGTCACCTCTCCGTCCTGGACGCCGACCTCGACCTCGCCGCCCGGGGGGCTCCACTTGGCCGCGTTGTCGAGCAGGTTCCCGATCGCGCGCTCCAGCGTCGCGGGCACCCCGTGGACGACCGACTCGGCGAGGTCGGTCTTGAACTCGACCCCCGGCCTGTTCCTGCGTGTCCGCTCGACCGCATCCGCCGTCAGGACGTCCAGCCGAACCTCTTCGGGCTCCCGCGGCTGGCCGTCTCCGTGCGCGAGCTCGATCAACTCGGCGATCAGCGTCGTCATCTCGTCCAGCTGCTCGACCACGTCGGCGAGAAGCGGCTGCCGGTCCTCGTCGGGAAGCCGGCGCTTTCCCGCGAGCACCTCGATGTTCGTTCTGAGGCTCGTCAGCGGGGTGCGCAGCTCGTGGGAGGCATCCGCCACCAGCTGCCGCTGCGCCTTCGCCGACGCTTCGAGCGCAGCAAGCATCGTGTTGAAACGGGAGGCGAGCCGGCTCAGCTCGTCGCCTCCATCCACCTGGATGCGCTTGGAGAGGTCGCCCGTCTCCGTCACGTTCTCTGTCGCCTCCGTCAGGCGCCGTACCGGCGCGAGCGCCGCTCGGGCGACGATCAGGCCGAAGGGCGCCGGCGAGCCCGATGCCTGCGAGTGAGATCAGGATGAGAAACGTCCTGAGGCGGTCGAGTGTGTTGTCCACCTCGGTCAGCGGGCGGGCAACCTGCACCGCAAAGCCGGGTGCGTACGGGAAAGTGATCACGCGCAGGTGCGTCCCCTGCACCCGGGCGTCGGCGAGGAACGTCCCGCGGTCGGCGCGGGCGACGTCGAGCACGCGGTCGTTGACCGGAAGCGGGACGTCCGCACCGCGTGGCCGGATCGTCGTCCCGTCCTCCTGAACGACTTGCGGATAGCCCTCGGCCTCGCCGAGGCCGGGCCCTGGACCGAGGCCCAGAGCGCGTGCCGACCATGTCCGGCGGAACGTGCGCGATCTCATCTGCGCGCCCGTGGAGCGACTTGTCGACCTCAGCCCGCAGCTGGCTCCGAACGACGAGGTAGCCGACGACCGACGAGAGGACGACAGCGAGCGCTACGGCGGTCGCGGCGGCGAGTGCGAGGCGGGTGCGAAAGCTCACGGCTCGCGCAGGGCGTAACCGACGCCGCGGACCGTCTGGATGAGACGCGGCTTGTCGTCGAGCTCGGTCTTTCGGCGCAGGTACCCGATGTAGACGTCGAGCGAGTTCGATGCGAACCCGAAGTCGTAGCCCCACACTCGCTCGAAGATGACCGACCGCGTCAGCACCTGGCGCGGGTTCCGCAGGAAGAGCTCCAGCAGGTTGAACTCGGTCCGCGTCAGCTCGATGGGCGCACCGCCGCGCCTCACCTCGCGGGTTCCCGGATTGAGCTCGAGATCGGCGAAGCGCAAAACCTCCTCCGTCCCCGGCGACATGCGACGCAGGAGCGCACGCAGCCGGGCGAGGAGCTCCTCGAGCGCGAACGGCTTGGAGAGGTAGTCGTCGGCGCCGGCGTCCAGGCCCGCGACCCGGCTCTCCACCTCGGTGCGGGCGGTGAGCATCAGGATCGGGATGCTGTTGCCCTTGCCTCGAAGGCGCCGCGAGACCTCGAGCCCGTCGACGCCCGGCATGAGGACGTCCAGGATCACGGCGTCCGGCTGCCCGTTCGAGTCGAGCCGGTAGAGCGCCTCGGCCCCGTCCGCCGCGAGCTCGACCTCGTAGCCCTCCAGCTCGAGGGCTCTGCGCAGCGAGTCGCGCACAGCGCGCTCGTCGTCCACTACCAGCACTTTCATGCTGCTAAGTGTGCCGGGAGAAGGTAAGCGGGCCCTAAGAAGGGCCCGCTTACGGTGCGATTATTCGACGACGATCTCGAAGGGCTTGGAGTTCTCGGACTCTGACTCTCCTGCGCGGGCCCGGACCACGAACAGGTACGTGCCGGGACCGAGATCCGCGATGACGATCGTCGAGTCCTTGGTCTCTGCGAGCTCGTTGTACTGCGGGCCCTCCTTGGATTCCTCACCCTTGTAATCGACCGCCGCGAGGATCACGTAGCTCTCGGCGCCCTCGACGGATGTCCAGGCCAGCTCGACTTCGCGGTCTCCGCTGATGCTGCCCTTGATCTCCTCGGGAGCGGCGAGGGTCTTGCCCTCCTCCGGGGGCGGCTCGTTCTCCGTCTCGGTGGGCGGAGGCGGCTCAGGCGACGGTTCCGGCTGCGGTTCCGGCTGGGGCCCTGGCTGCGGGGCGGGCTGAGTGGAGTTGGGGAATCCGCCTGCGATCGTCAGGTTGAGCTCCTCGGCGTAGAGGGAGAAGATCGACCGCTTAATCGTGTCCTTGCTCGCCTCGGCGGCGCTGTCGTAGAGGTCGAAGATGCCGACACCCGTGAACGTGAACGTCATCAGCGCTCCGCTCTTCGAGCCTGACGCGTCGAGCAGCTCGAGAGTGGCTGTCTTCTCGGCGGCGGCTCCGTTGTTTCCCTGAATGACGAAATCGGTGAACCAGTTGCGCACCTGGGGAGTGTCGCTGGAGCTCATCGAGACATCGAAGTCGCTGATGTGGACCTCGGCGTTGCTCCCGCCGCCCTGCGGCAGCGAGACCTCGAACGGCCCGACCTTGTTCACCCTGGTCATGGGCAGCGTGCCGAGCGTGAACTTGAAATTCGACAGCAGTGCCTTCGCCCCCTTGCCAGTGCCTTTTGCGCCCCCGCCGCCGGCGTTGGCTGCCCCGACCGGCGAGCCGAGCGGCTCGAGCGAGTCCGGAGCGAGGACCAGCGAAAATTGGATCAAGTCTTTGGTCGCGCTGTCGAATTGCGGGACCACGAAGCTGACCGGAACCGCGTCGACGATCCGGATGCCGCTGACGACCTTGTTGTCGAAGCTCGCCGAGAGAAGCTGGAAATTCCGCGGCGAGGCTACGCCCTTCGCCATGTCGGCGATGAGCGACCAGAAGGCGGGCTCCATCGAAGTGCCGAAGTGAAGGATGCAGGCGACGTTCGCGGTGCCTGTGACGTTCTTCCTGATCACACCCTGCGCGTCAGCCGCCTTTGCGACAGCGCCCTTCGGCCGACAGCCTTCATACGAACCGAGATTGCCGAGAAACTGCGGGCTCGTCCCGTCCGTCTGCAGGATGTACTTGCCGGACGCGTACGACCGGCTCTCGCCCTTTTCGCTGAGGTTGAGCGCGCCGACTTGACGGTCTCCGCCTCCCAACAGGAACACTGCGGCGCCGACGAACACGAACAGGGCGGTGACGCCCACGAGAATCGCAACGATGGACCGAGTCCTCATCTCAGAACCTCCTTGAGCCTACGACTTAGCGTCGATACGCACAAGACGGTCGCGGGGCCGGGGATCTTCCATCGCTGCCGACGGCGGTTTAGCGACGGGCGACAGCGTGCGGGCGAGCGCGTCCAGGAGTATCGTCGCCGCGCTCGAGCTCGACGAACCTCTCGGCTGTCAGACGCGAGACACCGCGGGCGACCAGCTGAGCGACGACCACGGTGCTGCTCAGGACGCTGAGATCGTTCTCCCCGATCTCGATCTTTGCCCCGTCGAGCGACCTCTGGGTTGCTTTGGCGATGACAACACACCTCCCTTGACGCGTTGCGAACGCATGAGGAAGGCGATTTGCGCCTGACCCAACCCGCTCTGGTAGGCACATCGTAGCAGGACGCACTTTTGGCCTATGTCCCCGCAAGCGCGCGACGGGCCTCGGCGCTGAGCGGCGCCGGCCGGCCGTCGGCATCGACATGCACGACCGTGTGCCGACCGCGGATGCAGACTTCGCCGGCGCGGCGAATCTCCCAGGCGTAGGTGATCGAGCTCGTGCCGACCCGCTCCGGGGTGAGCTCGATCTCGAACTCGTCCTCGAAACGAAGGACCGCGAGGTATTCGGCCTCGACCGCCCGCCGGGGGTAGTCGGCCCACTCGAGCAGCAACCCGAGCGACCGCATCAGCGCGGTCTCCGCCGCCTCCGCCCAGCGAAACACCGCGGTGAAGTGGATCCGGCCGCCTGCGTCGGTGTCGACCCACGCGACCCGCGACGACGAGACATGGCTAGGCAGGGCCACCGTCGGTCCTAGAAGGCCAGGTACAGCACTTCGCCGACGAGCGCCGGCTTCTCGGAGTCACGGATCTCGACCTCGACGCCGATCCGGTAGAGCACGCCTTCGCCGCGCCGCTCGCTCGACCGCAGCGATGCCTTCAGCCGGACCTGCGATCCCACCGGCACCGGCGCGGTGAAGCGGATCTTCTCGGTTCCGTAGTTGATCCCCATGCGTGCGTCGCTGACGCTCAGGACCTGGGAGAGGAAGTACGGCAGCAGAGCGAGACTGAGATAGCCGTGGGCGACGGTCGTCCCGAACGGGCCTTGTGCGGCCATGTCGGGATCGACGTGGATCCACTGGTGGTCGTGCGTGGCCTCGGCGAAGAGACCGATCTGCGTCTGGTCGATCGTCTCCCACTCGCTCGTCCCGAGCTCCCGCTCCTCCGAAGCCTCGAGCTCTGCCAGGGTCAGCTTGGTGGTCATGCGGGAGCCTCCTCCAGAATTCGGGCGCGCAGCGCCTTGCGGTCAATCTTTCCGACGGGGGTGAGCGGCAGCGACGGGACGACGTGCACCTCGCGCGGATACTTGTAGCCGCCGATCCGCTCCTTGCTCCAGGCGACGAGCGCGTCGGCGTCGACCTCTTCTTTGGAGCGGAGCTCGACGAAGGCCACGACCTCTTCACCGTGGGCCTCGTCCGCTCTGCCGACGACGCCGGCCGCAGCAACCGCGGGATGCTCGAGCAGCGCCTCCTCGACGTCCCTCGGAAAGACGTTGAAGCCGCCGCGGATGATCAGGTCCTTCTTGCGGTCGACGACGTAGAGGTAGCCGTCGTCGTCCAGGTAGCCGAGGTCGCCGGTGTACAGCCATCCGTCCTTGACCGCCTCCTCGGTCGCCTCGGGCTGCTGCCAGTACCCGAGCATCACCGAGTTCGAGCGGACGAGGATCTCTCCGACCTCCTCGTCGCCGTCGATCCGCACCTCGATGCCCGGCACCGGCTTGCCGACCGAGCCGAGGCGCGACTGACCGGGAGGCGTCGAGGTGACGAGCGCCGAGGTCTCCGTCAGTCCGTAGCCCTCCCGAACCTCGACCTGCGGAAGCCGTCGAATCAGCTCCTGCGCCACCTCGGGCGGAAGCGGCGCCCCGCCGGAGATGACGTAGCGAAGATCGGAGAGGTCGTAGTCCTCGACCGGCTGGGCCAGGAGAAGCTGGAGCATGGACGGGACGACCGCCGTGATCTGCGTCCGGTGCTCCTGGGCCAGCTCGAGCCACTTGACCGGATCGAACCAGCGCATCAGCACCGTCTGCCCTTGCTCCTCCGCGTGCAGCCCGACGACGGTCACGAGCAGGCCGTAGGCGTGGGAGAGCGGCAGCGCCAGAAGGCCGCGCGTGATCTCCGGCAGGTGGCCGGCGTCGTGGCCGGCCTTGCCTGCAAACCAGAGGTTCTCGTGCGAGAGCAACACGCCTTTGGAGCGCCCCGTCGTGCCGCCCGTGTAAAGCAGTGCGGCCGGGTCCGAGGGCTCGCGCGGGACGATCTCCGCGGGATCGCCCTCCTCGAGGTCCGGGAACTCCTCAGTGGTCACGAAGCGCGCGCCCGAAGGGACGTTCGCGGCGAGCTCCGGGGTCACGATGGTGAGCTTGGCGCCCGAGTCCCGGAGGATGTGCTCGAGCTCGGCGGGTGGCAGCAGGAAGATCGCCGGCGTGACGACGGCGCCGGCCCGCCAGATCGCGTTGTAGGCGATCGCCACCTCGGGGCAGTTCGCCATCAGCACGACGACTCGGTCGCCAGGCTCGATGCCGGCCTCTTGAAGCCAGCCTGCGAGTCGGGCCGCGCGGTCGTGGAGCTCGCCGGAGCGGACCCAGCGGCCCTCGAACCAGAGCGACTCGTAGTCCCCGAGACGCTCGAATGTCTCTACGGCGGCGCGCGCGAGGTGCCGGTCAGCCAACGCGCATCGACTGGCCGCCGGCCTTGCCCATCATTGCGACCATCCCTGCAGGCGAGGCGCCGTCCGGGAAGCGTTCCTTGAGCTGGCCGAGAAGATCGTCGGCGTCCCACTTCTGGTCGGCGGCGAAGAGCTCACCCGAGTCCCAGGGTCGCAGCGCGTTGATCGACCCGCCCCAGACGAAGAAGCATTGGCCCGTGATGTCCTGGGCGTCGTCGGCGCTGAGTGCGACGACGAGCGGCGCCATGTTCGCCGGATCGAGTGGGTCGAACGCACCTTCCTCCGGCGGCGGCAGGTCGCCGAAGGTCTCCTCGGTCATCCGTGTCCGGGCATTCGGTGCGATGCAGTTGACCGTGACGCCGTAGCGATGGAGCTCCTGCGCCGCGATCACGGTGAACCCGGCAATCGCGGCCTTCGCGGACCCGTAGTTCGCCTGGCCCACGTTTCCGAAGACCCCGGACGGGCTCGACGTGTTGATCACGCGCCCGTGGAGGGCCTCGCCGTCCTTCGACCGCTCGCGCCAGTACGCGGCGGCATGGCGGGTGGGGCCGAAATGTCCCTTGAGATGGACGGCGATGACCGCGTCCCACTCCTCCTCGGTCATGTTCACGAGCATTCGGTCGCGCAGAATCCCGGCGTTGTTGACGAGGATGTCGAGGCGCCCGAAGTGGTCGATCGCCTGCCGGATCATGTGCTCGGCGGCGCCGAAGTCGGACACGTCGTCGTCGTTCGCGACCGCCTTGCCGCCCGCGGCGACGATCTCATCCACGACGGACTGCGCGGGCGTGGCATCGGCTCCTTCTCCTGCGAGCGAGCCACCCAGGTCGTTGACGACGACCTGCGCGCCCGCCTGCGCGAGCGCAAGCGCGTGCTCGCGTCCGATTCCACGGCCGGCGCCGGTCACGATCGCCACCTTCCCCTCGAGCGACGGCATAGGAGAGGATCGTACGACGCATGAGCTTCGAAGGCAGCCAGGTACAGAACGCGATCTACGTCTCCGGCGAGTCTCCGTGGCCGATCTCGCCCGAGGAGTGGGAGGCGCAGGCGGCCGAGACGCTCGAGGCCGGGCCCTTCGACTACATCGCGGGTGGCGCCGGGTCCGAGTCGACGATGCGAGCCAACCTGGAAGCGTTCGCTCGCCGACGGCTCCGGCCCCGGATGCTGACCGGAAACGTGGAGCGCGACATCTCCGTGGAGGTCCTCGGGACACGCTCGCCTGCCCCCTTCCTGCTCGCTCCGGTCGGCGTGCTCTCGATTGCGCATCCCGAGGGCGAGCTCGCCGTGGCGCGTGCGGCCGCGGCCACCGGCATCCCGATGGTGCTCTCGACGGCGGCTTCGCATTCGCTGGAGGACGTGGCCGCAGAGCTTGGAGACGCGCCGCGCTGGTTCCAGCTCTACTGGGTCAACGACCGCGAGATCGCGATGAGCCTCGTCGGGCGCGCGGAGGCGGCCGGCTACGGAGCGCTCGTCGTCACGCTCGACACGCTGATGCTCGGGTGGCGGGACCGCGATCTGCGCAGGGCGTACTTGCCGTTCGTGACCGGCGAGGGCTGCGCGCAGTTCTTCTCCGATCCCGTGTTTCGCAGCCGCCTCGAGAAACCGCCCGAGGAGGACGTCCTCGCCGCGGCGGTCGCCATGCTCGCCACCTTCCCGAATCTCGGCCTCACCTGGGACGACCTCGCCTGGTTGCGAGGACAGACCGACCTGCCGCTGCTCGTGAAGGGCGTGCTGCGGGGCGAGGACGCCGTTCGAGCTCGGGAGTGCGGCGTCGACGGCGTCATCGTCTCGAACCACGGAGGCCGGCAGGTCGACGGCGCAGTCGCGGCGCTCGACGCTCTCGTGGAAGTCCGTGAGGCTCTCGGGCCGGAGGCAGTCGTGTTGATGGACAGCGGGATCCGCCGCGGCGCAGACGTGCTCAAGGCGCTCGCGCTCGGCGCCGACGCCGTCCTGCTCGGCCGGCCGTACGCCTATGGCCTCGCCGTCGGCGGCCAGGACGGCGTCGAGGCCGTGATCCGCCACCTGATGGCCGACACCGACATCACGCTGGCGCTCGCGGGCGGAACGCGGGCGCGAGATCTCGACTCGTCATGGATCGCGGCGTCGTCCTGATCGAGCTCGAGCGGTTCGGCGTCGAGGAGATCCACCTCGACGAGCCGGGCCCGGGAGAGGCGCGGGTGAAGATCGAGGCGACGGGGGTCTGCCACTCCGATCTCCACGTGGTTCGAACGGGCTTCGGGCACCCGATGCCGGTGCTGCTCGGACACGAGGGTGCGGGCGTGGTCGAGGCAGTCGGTGAGGGGGTGACGCACGTCCGGCCGGGAGACCGCGTCGTGGTCGGCTGGCGGTCCCCGTGCGGCAAGTGCGCGTGGTGCCTCCGGGGCGCATCGCACCTCTGCCGGACCCCGCCGGGCGCCCGAGGGCGAATGCATGCCGCCGACGGCCGGAGCCTGTTCGGGGCCCTCCAGACCGGGACGTTCGCCACCAGGACCGTCGTCCACGGCGCTGCCCTCGTACCGCTGTCGGAGGACCTTCCGGTCGAGGAGGCCTGCCTGATCGGCTGCGCCGTCGCCACCGGTGTCTGCTCGGTGCTGAAGACGGCGGAGGTCTGGGAGGGGGCGCGCGTCGGAGTGATCGGATGCGGGGCGGTCGGACTCTCGGTGATCCAGGGCTCGAAGGTCGCAGGCGCGGCCGAGATCCACGCGATCGACCTGGACGAGCGGAAACTCGAGGCCGCCGAGCGGTTCGGCGCCACGCACACGGGCGAGGGGAAGCGGCTCGACTTCGTCTTCGACGTGGTCGGTCGCCCCGAGACGGTCACACTGGGAATCCAGATGCTCGGGCACGCCGGGACGCTCGTCTACATCGGGCTCCCGCAGCCCGGCGTCGAGGCGGCGCTGCCGTTGCAGGACATGTTCGACCGGCGACTCCGGATCCTCGTCTCCCACGGCGGGGACCACGTGCCGGCGGAGGATTTCCCGAAGCTCGAGCGGCTGGCGGCAGAAGGCCGCATCGACCTGACCGGAATGGTCAGCAAGCGAATCGCGTTGGACGACGTCGGGCAGGCATTCGAGGACATGGAGGCGGGAGGCGTGATTCGATCGGTGGTCGTGCTGTGAAGATCCCACCTCCCGTCGCGGAGCTCATCGGGTTCGACGTGGTGGAGGCCGGGGCCGGCGAGTGCACCATGAAGCTCGAAGCGGATGAGCGGCATTCGAACCCGATGGGCACGATTCACGGCGGGATCCTCTGCGACATCGCCGACGGCGCGATGGGCATGGCCTTCTTCTCGACGCTGGAGCCAGGTGAGACCTTCACCACGCTGGAGCTGAAGATCAACTACCTCCGCCCGTTCTGGACGGGAACGCTCCTGGCACACGGCAAGGTCATCTCGCGCGGAAAGACCGTCGGCCTCGCCGAGTGCCGGATCGTGGACGAGCAGGACCGCCTGATCGCGCACGCGACGAGCACCTGCATGGCGCTTCGGGGCGAGAGGGCCGAAGGCCGCTAGAGCCAAGTAACAAGTTGTTACTTGGGTGAGAACCTGTCCGACCAGCGGCTTTCCGGGTCAAGTAACAAGTTGTTACAAGGGCTCTGAGTCGGCCGCCAGGACGCGGTCGATCAGGTCTGGGTAGTCCGCGTCCGCCTCGGGGTCCCAGCCGTGTTGGAGATGTCTCCGGGCCATTAGCTCAGCGCTGTCCGGCTCCGAGGGGCGAAGGGCATCGACCTGAAGCGCGCGCACCAGCTCGTGGAGCTGCCGCCGTCCGTGCAGGGCGCCGAATGCCGGATCCTCGACGGACCGGCGCAGGCGGCCGGCGAGCTCCGCGGTCGCCCCCGACCGGTCGACGGCGAGATCGACGGCGTCCAGGCGCGCAAGATCACGGAGCACCTGGGCGCAGAGGACGTTGTGCGTCCCCTCCCAGCTTTCGAAGACGATCGAGTCGCGGTAGAGCCGCGGGAGCGGCGAGAAGTCCTCGATCGTCCCGTTGCCCCCCAGCGCCTCGATCCCACGGCGGACGACGCTCGTCGCAGTCAGCGCCGTCACGAACTTGTTGGCGTTCACGAGCAGCCGGTGCCAGCTCACGTCCTCGTCGCTCGCCTCGCTACGGTCGATTCGGTCGACGAGCTCCGTCAGGACGAGCGTCGACGCCAGAGCTCCCGAGGACTCCGCCTTCATCACGGCCAGGTTCTCCCGCACGAGTGGGAACTCCGAGATCGACCGCCCGAACGCGGTGCGCTCGCGGGCGAAGTCCGCAGCGACCAGATACGCGCGGTGCATGAGCCCGCTCGAGCCGACCGCATTGAGCCAGCGGGACGTGTTCAGAACCGTCACAGCCGTCTTGAACCCGTCCTCGAGCGGGCCGAGCGGGTACGCCGTCGCGCCCTCGAACTCGATCTCGCCGGTCGCGAGCGCGCGCGTCCCGAGCTTGTCCTTGAGCCGCCGGATCCGGAATCCGCCGCCGTCGCTCGGCACGAGGAAGCAACCGATCCCCTCTGTTCCCGGCGCAGCTCCCCGAGGTCGGGCCGTGACGATGAACTGATCCGCGTCGGCCACCGAGCAGAACCACTTCTCGCCGTAGAGCTGCCAGACGTCTCCGTCGGGCGCGGCTTCGACCCGATTGGCGCCGACGTCCGAGCCGCCGTGCCGCTCGGTGAGGAACTGCGCGCCCCGTTGCGCCCTGTCGTAGTCGGTCTCGAGGAGCGGCGGCAGGAAGCGCTCGCGGAGCTCGTCCGAGGCGGTCGTTCTCAGCGCGCGAACGAGCCCGGACGTGCACACCACGGGACACGCGTGCCCGCCCTCCCCTGCGTGGGCGAGCGCGTAGAAGAGCGAGGCCTGCTCCGGCGCGGCCGCTCCGACGATGCCCGACGCCCACACAGCCCGGCCCGCCCGGTGGTAGGCAGGGTCGAATTCGACCTGACCGTCCGGGGCCAGTCGAGGTGGATTCCGTTCGGCCTCCTCGACCGCGGGGTCGATCACGTCTCTCACAACGTCGGCGAATTCTCGTGTTACTGCCGGTATCACCCGGTATAGGCTAGGCGTTGTGGACCTCCGCGACAGCCCGGACGAAGCCGCTTTCCGCGACGGGGTCCGCGCGTGGCTGCACGAAAACCTGCCTGCCGGCGACCCCCGCGAGTGGAGTCGGAAGATCTACTGACGCGGGCTACGCCGGACTGACCTGGCCCGAGGAGTACGGCGGTCACAGCGCGCCGTACAGCCATCAGGCGATCGTGCTCGAGGAGTTCGCCCGCGCCGAGGCTCCCTCCCACATGGGCGTGATCGGGCTCGGCATGGCCGGGCCGACGATCATGGCGCACGGCACCGAGGAGCAGAAGCAGCGCTATCTCTCGAAGATCCTTTCCGCCGAGGAGATCTGGTGCCAGGGCTTCTCCGAGCCGGGTGCCGGCTCCGACCTCTCCGCCGTGCGAACCTCCATCGAAGCGCGCAACGGCTCGTTCGTCGTCAACGGACAGAAGGTCTGGTCGTCGTTCGCGCACATCGCCGACCACTGCATCCTCGTCGGCCGGAGCGATCCGAAGTCGGAGCGCCACGAGGGCCTGAGCTACATCATCGTGGACATGAAGGCGCCCGGGGTCGAGGTGCGCCCGCTCACCCAGATCACCGGCGAGGCCGAGTTCAACGAGATCTTCATGACCGACGTGGAGGTGCCGAAGGAGAATCTCCTCGGCGAGATCGGGCAGGGCTGGCAGGTGGCGATGACGACGCTGCTCCACGAACGCGGCACGCTCGGCTTCGCGCTCGGAGGCGCCCTCGAGGCGCAGGTGCAGAAGCTCGTCGCGCTGACGAAGGAGCGCGGCGCCGACGACCCGGTCATCCGGGACCGCGTCGCCCAGGAGTGGATCGAGCTGCAGGCGCTCAAGCTCACGAACTACCGGGCTTTGACCGCGCTGATGCAGACCGGGATCCCCGGCCCGGAAGGGTCGGTCTCGAAGCTCCACTGGTCGGAGCAGAACCAGCGGCTGACGAAGCTCGCGATGGAGATCCTCGAGGGAGAGGACGACGGGTACTGGCGGCACCAGCAGCTCCGGAGCCGCGGCAACACGATCGAGGCCGGGACGTCGGAGATCCTCCGGAACATCATCGCCGAGCGGGTGCTCGGCCTCCCGAGGTCACGCTGATGCAGTTCGCCTTCACCGAGGAACAGGAGCTGCTCCGCCGCGAGGCGCGCGACGCGCTCATGAACGGCGGGTGGACGAAGGAGGAGATCGGGTCGTCCGACCTCGGGTTCGTCGACCAGGCAGTCCTCTTCGAGGAGGCCGGGCGTGCCAACGTCGGCGAGTCGCTCTTCGACGAGAGCCGGCCGGAGGACGAGCGGATGGCGGCGCTGGCGATGGAGGCCGTGGGGATCGGGAAGAAGGCCCTCGAGCTGGCCGTGGAGTATGCGAAGGACCGCGAGCAGTTCGGCCGCAAGATCGGCGTCTACCAGGCGGTCTCGCACCAGCTCGCAGACACCTTCGTCGAAACCGAGCTCGCCCGCTCGATTGCGTACTGGGCTGCCTGGTGCGTCGCCGAGAAGGACGAGCAGGCGCCGATCGCGACGGCGGCGGCCAAGTCCTATGCGGCCGACGCAGCGGTCGCCGCCTGCGAGCGCTCGATCCAGGTGCACGGCGGCATCGGCTTCACCTGGGAGCACGTGCTCCACGAGTACTACAAGCGCGCGCTCTGGATCCAGGCGTACGGCGGTTACTCGCGCGTGCAGCGCGCGAAGATCGCCTCCTGGCTGCTGGATTGAGCCGGACCGTCGTGGTGACCGGCGCCTCGTCCGGGATCGGACAGGCGACGGCCGCCCGGCTCGCGCGTTCCGGCTGGCGCGTGCTTGCGGGCGTGCGCCGGCCAGGAGAGGCGCCGGAGGGAACCGAGGAGGTGCTGCTCGACGTCACCGACCCGCCGCCGCTCGAGCTCGGCGTGCTCGACGGCCTCGTGAACAACGCGGGCGTCGCCGTGGCCGGACCGCTCGAGTTCCTTTCTCCGGACGAGCTGCGACGCCAGCTCGAGGTGAACGTCGTCGGGCAGCTTCGGATGACGCAGATGCTCCTGCCGGCGCTTCGAGCCGCCCGTGGGCGCATCGTCAACGTCGGCTCGATCTCGGGACGCAGCTCACTCCCGTTCCTCGGCGCGTATGCGATGTCGAAGTTCGCGCTCGAGGCGATGAGCGACGCGCTGCGGGTCGAGCTGCAGCCGTGGGGGATTCACGTGGCGATCGTCGAGCCGGGGACGATCAAGACGCCGATGTGGACGCGGGATCGTCCCGAACCGCCGGCGGAGGCACTGAAGCTCTACGGCGACCGGCTGGCGGCGTTTCGGGCGTTCGCCCTCAAGCGCAGCGCCACGGGCGCGCCTGCGGACGCGGTCGCGAAAGTCGTCCAGGACGCGCTGACCGCCGGGCGCCCGAAGGCCCGCTACCTCGTCGGCCGGGATGCGAGGATCCGCGCGGGAGTCGAGCGGCTGCCCGACCGGCTTCGGGACCGCGTCTACCAACGAGTTCTGGGAGGGACGTGATGGGCTACAGCAAGGGATCGATCGACGAGATGGGCGAGGGGCCGGGCTTCCGCAAGGTTCGCCAGGCACTTGGTGTCCAGGCCTTCGGCGTCAACGCAATCGTCTACGAGCCTCGGTACGAGGGCTTTCTGCACTACCACGACGAGCAGGACGAGCTCTATTTCGTCCACCGGGGTCGCGCCCTGTTCCACGTCGACGGCGAGGAATTCGAGCTCGGGCCCGGCGGGGTGGTGCACGTCGAGTCCACCACACCCCGGAAGGTCACGAACCCGAGCGACGAGGAGCTGGTCATGCTCGTCGTCGGCGGCAAGGGCGGATACGTCGGCCGCGACGGACAACTGGTCGACATCGAGCGCGATCTGCCGCGCCGTCAAGCCTTTACCAGCGGCGAGAAATAGAGGACGATTTGCGTCTGACCTAGAGGAGGGACTTGTCGATGGACGGCCTGATGATGGATTACCAGCTCTCGCTGCCGACGCTCCTGCGTCGGGCCGAGACGTTCTTCGCGGACAAGGAAGTCGTGACGAGGCTCCCGGACAAGAGCTTCCATCGCTACACGTACGGGGACATGGCCGGGCGGGCGAAGCAGCTCGCCGTGGCGCTCCAGAAGCTCGGGCTCGAGCGCGGTGACCGCGTAGCGACGCTCTGCTGGAACCACTATCAGCACCTCGAGGCGTATTTCGGGATTCCGTGCGGCGGGTTCGTGCTCCACACGCTGAACCTGCGCCTGCACCCCGACGACCTGGCGTACATCGCCCAGCACGGCGACGACAAGGCGATCATCGTCGACCGCAGCCTCCTCCCCCTCCTCGACCAGTTCAAGGACCGGACGAACATCGAGCACGTCTTCGTCGTCGAGGACGGCTACGAGGAGCTGCTGAGCACTGCGAGCGCGGACGAGTGGGAAGACCCGCAGCTCGACGAGCGCGAGGCGGCGGCGATGTGCTTCACGAGTGGGACGACGGGACGGTGCAAGGGCGTCGTCTACTCGCACCGCTCGACGATGCTCCACGCCCTCGGCGTGGCGACGACGTCGCCGCTCGGCATGCGCGTGGCCCACGGCGACACGCTCCTCCCGGTGGTGCCGATGTTCCACGCGAACGCCTGGGGCTACCCGTACCTGGGAGCCATGCTCGGCACGAAGCTCGTCTTCCCCGGCCCGCACCTCGACCCCGAGAGCCTGCTCGAGGCCTTCGTCCACGAGAAGGTCACGTGGACGGCCGGGGTGCCCACGATCTGGCTCGGGATGCTGCAGATGCTCGATGCGAACGAGGGCAAATGGGACCTGTCCGGAATGAAGGGGATGCTCGTCGGCGGCTCAGCCGTTCCGCGAGCGATGATCGCCGCCTACAAGGAGCGTCACGGACTGAACGTCGTGCAGGGCTGGGGCATGACGGAGACCTCGCCCGTCGCATCCGTCTCGGACTTCATCGGCGACCTCCAGGACGCCGACCAGGACACCCAGTTCGACTTCGTCGCGATGGCGGGGATCCCGCTGCCGCTCGTCGAGGTCCGCGTGCGTGCCGGTGACGAGGAGGTGCCGTGGGACGGCGAGTCGATGGGCGAGCTCGAGGTCCGCGGCCCGTGGGTTGCCGACGGCTACTACGAGGACGACTCCCAGGCCGACCGGTGGACCGACGACGGCTGGTTCAAGACCGGCGACATCGTGAGCATGCATCCACGTGGGTTCATCCAGATCAAGGACCGGTCGAAGGACGTGATCAAATCGGGCGGCGAGTGGATCTCTTCGGTCGACCTCGAGAACGCCCTGATGGCCCATCCGGCGGTGGCCGAAGCCGCGGTGATCGCGATCCCGGACGACAAGTGGGCGGAGCGGCCGCTCGCTGCGATCGTCCTCAAGGAGGGCGAGTCGGTGACGCCGGACCAGCTGCGGGAGCACCTGGCGCCGAAGTTCGCGAAGTGGTGGCTGCCCGACCGGTTCGAGTTCGTGGACGAGATCCCGAAGACGAGCGTCGGCAAGTTCAAGAAGACGGCGTTGCGGGAGCAGTTCGCGCAGGAACAGGTTCCGGCGTCGTCGTAGTCCGCGGATGAGAGCGGTCGTCCTTCGCGAGACGGGCGGCCCGGAGCGCCTGGAGGTCGTCGAGGTTCCCGACCCGGAGCCCGGCGACGGCGAGGTCGTCCTTCAGGTGCGCGCGGCGGGGATCAACTTCGCGGACGTCCTCGTGCGGCAAGGGCGCTACCCGCAGCCGCCTGAGCTGCCGACGATCCCCGGCTCGGAAGTGGCCGGCGAGGCCGGCGGGCGCCGCGTCATGGCTCTGCCGTCGGGCGGCGGCTATGCGGAGAAGGTGGCGGTGGCCGAGCGCCTGCTCGTTCCGCTGCCGGACGGAGCGTCCTTCGAAGAGGGCGCCGGCTTCGTGCTCACGTTTCTGACGGCGTGGATTCCGTTGACGCGGCAGGTGCGGGTCGGCCCGAGCTCGGTGGTGCTCGTGCATGCCGGCTCGGGCGGGGTGGGGTCGGCCGCGATCCAGCTCGCGAAGCATCTCGGCGCCGAGGTGGTGGCGACGGCGAGCACGGAGGAGAAGCGTCGAGTCGCGCTCGAGCAGGGCGCGGATCAGGTGCTCGGCTACGACGAGTTCGCGGACAAGGTTCGCGCCGACGTCGTCCTCGATCCGGTCGGCGGCGAGGTCTTCACGCAGAGCTTCGGCGTCCTCAAGCCGCTGGGGACCGTCGTCGCATTGGGATTTGCGGGCGGTTGGTGGGAGCCGATGGATCCCGCGCCGCTCGTCGGCCGCAACCTCGGCATGCAGGGCTTCTACCTCGGTCGGCTCATGCGCCACGATCCGGAGCTCGTGCGTGGGGCGATCGGTGAGCTGCTCGAGCTTTGGTCCACCGGCGTCGTCAAGCCGCTCGTGGGATCGACATTCCCACTCGAGGGCGCCGGAGAGGCTCACGAGCTCATCGAGGCGAGGCGGCACGTCGGGAAGGTCGTCCTTGTTCCCTAGCACCGCCCTTGTGACGGGCGCCGCGGGCGGGATCGGGCGGGCGATCGTCGCGCGGCTCGAGCGCGAGGGCGCGGAGGTGCGGGCTGTGGATCTCACGGACGGCTTCGACGTCACGGATCCGTCGGCGTGGGAGTCCGTCGATCGCGTCGACCTCGCCTGCCTGAACGCCGGCGTCGTAACGGATACGGCCGCGATCACGGATCTGACCGACGAGGAGTACCGTCGGGTGGTCTCGGTCAACGTGGACGGCGTCGTGTGGGGTGTCCGGCGTCTCGCGCGTGTGCTGGGTGAGGGCGACGCGATCGTGGTGACGGCGTCGCTCGCAGGCCTGACCGGCGTCGAGGGCGATCCGATCTACGCGCTGACCAAGCACGCCGTGATCGGACTTGTGCGCTCGGTCGCGCCGCAGCTCGCTGAGCGCGGCGTCCGGATCAACGCTGTCTGCCCCGGCTTCGCGGACACGCCGATGGTCTCCGGCGACCTTCGAGCATCGCTCGAGTCGGCCGGTTTCCCGCTGCTCGAGCCGGAGGACGTCGCGGACGCCGTTCTGCTGGCAGCCCGCAGCGAGGGCACCGGCGAGGCGTGGGTCGTGCAGCCCGGCCGAGAGCCGGAGCCGTACCGCTTCCGCGGCATCCCCGGCCCGCGAGTGGCGGGCGCCGAAGGAGTCGCCCCACCCGTCTAGCGCAAGTAACAAGTTGTTACTTGGCAGGAATGGCGCTGAGTTGGCACATTCGTCCCGAGTGCTCGTGGGCAAACTCGGGCGATGCCGAGATATGGCCGCGCGGATGTCGACCGGACCTCCTCGAGACGCTCGTCCGGCGCGACGGCCGGATCGACCCGATCGCCGAGACCTGCCGGCGCGTGGGAGCGGAAGCTGACCGGCTCGGTCTGACAAGGCCGAGCTACGAGCGGGTCGCCTACTCGTTCACGAATCTCGCCGCATCCGCCGCGGGCCAAGCACCGCCAGCGTTCTTGCCGATGTCGCGTTCCGCGTCCGAGCCGCCGGACGCTGTGCTCGACCACCTCTCCGGAGTCGGAGTCCCCGACCTCCGACGCTGACCGGGAGCCAAGTAACAAATTGTTACTTGGCGCTCTTCGTCTCTCCGTTGACTCAGCCGGAGCGGTCGGCGACCTTGACCAGCGCCTTGCCGCGGTTTTCTCCTCGCAGCATGCCCATGAACGCCTTCGGGGCGTTCTCCAGGCCCTCCGTGACGTCTTCGCGCCACTGGATCTTGCCCTCGGCGACCCACCGGGCCAGCCGCATTCCCGCCTCGTCGAACCGGTGTGCGTAGTCGCTGATGAGGAAGCCCTCCATCCGCGCGCGGTAGACGATCAGCGCGCCGGGATGGAACGTCGGCTCCGGGCGCTCGAGGTTGTACTGGGAGATCTGCCCGCAGATGACGATCCGCGCGCCGACGTTCAGACGGCGATGGACGCCCTCCGAGACCCCGCCGCCGACATTGTCGAAGTAGACGTCGACGCCGTCGGGACACGCCGCCTTGAACGCATCCCGGAAGTTCGCGTCCTTGTAGTCGATCGCCTCGTCGTAGCCGTACAGCTTGCAGTCCGTGCACTTGTCCGGACCGCCCGCGATGCCGACGGTGCGGCAGCCCGCGAGCTTGGCGATCTGACCGACCACCTGCCCGACGGCGCCCGCCGCGCCCGAGACGACCACCGTGTCGCCCGGTTTCGGCTGACCTACGTCCAACAGCCCGAAATAGGCCGTCATCCCGGTCGCACCAACGACATGGAGGGCGAGCGTGGGCGGATCGAGGAACTCGGGAATGTTCCGCAGCGAGCCACCGCGCGCCACGGCGTACTCCTGCCAGCCGAGCTGGCCGACCACGAGATCGCCGGGTTGAAAACGCCCGTCCTGACTCTCCACGACCTCCCCGAGCGACTGTGACGTGATCACGTCGCCGAGCTCGAGCGACTTCGCGTACGAGCGCGCCTCGCTCATGCGGCCACGCTGGTAGGGATCGACGGAGGCCCACAAAGTCCGCACGAGCACCTCGCCGGGCCCGGGCTCGCCCACCTCGACCTCGTCGACCTGAAAATCCGAGTCCTCGGGGAACCCCTGCGGCCGCGACGCGAGCGTCACGCGCCTGTTGGTCTTCACGAGAACCGCCATGTGCCGCCTTTCTCGAACTCCTTCAGAATCCGCCGGCTGACGACCATGCGGTGCACCTCGTCTGGGCCGTCGTAGATTCTCGCGCCCCTTGCCTGTGCGTACATCGCCGCCAGCGGAGTCTCGTCGGTGAGGCCGCGGGCGCCGTGCACCTGCATGGCGCGATCGATCACGTCGTGGAGCGCCCGCGCGGCGAAGAACTTGATCAGCGAGACCTCCACCCTGGCCTCGTCCCCTTCGTCGATCTTCTTCGCGGCGTCGAGGGTCATCAGCCGGCAGGCGTGGATCTGCGCCGCGGAGTCCGCGATCCAGTTCTGAACCGTCTGCTTGTCGGCGAGGCGAGACCCGAACGCCTCGCGCTCGAGCGAGTAGGTGCAGAGAAGCTCGAAGGCGCGCTGCATCTGGCCGAGCCAGCGCATCACATGGTGGATCCGGCCGGGGCCGAGCCGCTTCTGCGCGATGCGGAAGCCGTCGCCCGGCTCGCCGAGCGTGTTCTCCACCGGGACCCTCACGTCTCGGTACCAGACCTCGCAGTGCGTCGACCAGCCGCTGCCGGCGTGCCCCATCACCGGAATCGGTCGGACGACCTCAACCCCCGGCGTGTCGGCCGGGACGATGATCTGCGACGCCCGGCTATGAGCCTCGGCGTCCGGGTCAGTGACCGCCATGACGATTCCGAACGCCGCCCCGTCCGCACCCGAGGAGAACCACTTGTGCCCGTCGATGACCCACTCGTCACCGTCGCGCCGAGCGGTCGTCCGCAGAGTCGTCGGGTCGGATCCGGACACCTCCGGCTCGGTCATCGAGAAGAACGAGCGGATCTCGCCTGCGACCAGCGGCCTCAGCCAGCGCTCCTTCTGCCCCTCCGTGCCGAAGAGATGGAGGATCTCGGCGTTACCGGCGTCCGGCGCCTGGCACCCGAAGACGAGCTGCGCGTAGGTCGACCTCCCGATCTCCTCGTTCAGGAACGCGTAGGCGAGAAACCCCTCGCCCGTGCCGCCGGCCTCCGGCGGAACGTGCGGCGCCCAGAGTCCCTGCTCCTTCGCGCGGCTCTGGAGAGAGCTGATCAGCTCGGCGTCGTCGGCCTGAAGAGCGCGCTCGTTCGGGTAGACGTGCTCCTCCATGAACGCGCGATAGCGACCGCGCAGCTGCTGGATCTCCTCGGTGGGAGCGAGTTCGGTCACCGCCACCCGTTTAGCATCGCACTTCGTGCGACTGGGGTTCTACATGGGGTACGCACCGCCCGGGACGAACCCGACGGAGCTGATCGCCCTCGCGCAGGAGGCCGAACGGCTCGGCTACGACTCCGCGTGGGCAGCCGAGGCCTGGGGGACCGACGCGGCCACTGTCCTCTCCTGGCTTGCGGCGACCACGAGCACGATCAACGTCGGGTCGGCGATCTTCCAGATTCCGGCACGCACGCCGACCAACACGGCGATGACCGCAGCAACGCTCGACCTCATGTCCGGGGGCCGCGTCCTGCTCGGGCTCGGGGTGTCCGGGCCGCAGGTCGTCGAGGGCTGGCACGGCGAGCCCTGGGGGAAGCCGCTCGGCAAGATGCGCGAGTACGTGGAGATCGTGCGCACCGTGCTGCGGCGGCAGACCGTCGAACACGAGGGCGAGCATTACTCGATCCCGTACAACGGCCCCGGCGCCACCGGGCTCGGCAAGCCGCTCAAGCTGATGGCCCGCCCGCTCCGGCCTGACATCCCCATCTATCTCGCAGTCTTCAAACCGCGCGCCGTCGAGCTCGCCGCCGAGATCGCAGACGGCTGGCTGCCGATCTTCTTCTCTCCCGAGCGCGCCCGCGAGACGTTTCCGGCTCCGTTCGCCAGAGAGGACTTCGACATCGCACCGGCCGTGCCGGCGCTCGTCTCCGACGATCTCGAGAGCGCCCGCGACGCGCTCCGGCCGTACTACGCGCTGTACGTGGGCGGCATGGGCGCGAGGGGCAAGAACTTCTACAACGACCTCGTGTCGAGCTACGGGTTCGAGGCGGAGGCGAAGGAGATCCAGGATCTCTTCCTCGACGGCAAACAACGGGATGCCGCTGCGGCCGTGCCCGATCGACTGATCGACGAGATGACGCTCATCGGCCCGCCGGACCGCATCGCCGACCGCTTGGCGGCGTGGAAGGAGTCGGGGGCCACGACAATCCTGATCTCAGCGCGCGACGAGAAGACGTTGCGCACGATCGCGGAGGCTCTCTGATGAACCTGTTCGATCTTTCCGGCAAGACGGCAATCGTCACGGGCGGCGGCAAGGGAATCGGCCGCCAGATGGCGCAAGGGCTCGCGGAGGCGGGCGCCAACCTCGTCCTCTGCGCGCGCCACGTCGAGGCCTGCGAGCAGGCGGCTGCCGAGCTCGAGCAGCTGGGCGTCCGCGCGCTCGGGCTCGCCTGCGACGTGCGCGACCCGGATCAGGTGCAGGGTGTCGTCAAGCGAACGGTGGACGAGCTCGGCTCCGTGGACATCCTCGTCAACAACGCCGGGACCGTCTGGGGCGCGAGCCCCGAGGACATGCCGGTCGAAGGCTGGCAGAAGGTCGTCGACGTCAACCTGACCGGCGTCTTCCTCTGCTCGCAGGCCGCGGGGCGGGAGATGATCGCCGGCTCGGGCGGTGCGATCGTCAACATCGCGTCGGTCGCCGGGCTGCAGGGCGGGCCGCCCGAGATCATGAACTCGATCGTCTACAACGCGACGAAGGGCGGCGTGATCGCCTTCAGCCGCGATCTCGCCTGCAAGTGGGCGCGACACGGGATTCGCGTGAACGCGATCGCGCCGGGATGGTTCCCGTCGGACATGGCCAACTTCGTCCTCGACCAGCACGGCGACGAGCTCGCCAAGCACGTCCCGCTCGGCCGGTTCGGCGGGCCTGAGGACCTGAAGGGCGTCGTCGTCTTCCTGGCCTCGCAGGCCTCGGCGTACGTCACCGGCCACACCCTCGTCGTGGACGGAGGCCAATCGGCTTGGTAGCGGCCGCCCCCTGGGCGGACGAGCTCGAAGCCCGGCTCGGGAGCCGGGTCGAGTCGATGCACCTGCTCCCCGGCGGCGCGTCCAAAGAGGCTTGGGCGGTGGAGACCGACGGCGAGCGGTTGCTCGTGCGCCGCGCGGGCGGCGGCGTGATCCACGAAGGGACGCTCTCGCTCGAGAACGAGTTTCGAGTCCTGGAGGCGGCGGTCGAGGCCGGAGTAAGAGCGCCGAAGCCGGTCGCGTATCTGGGAGAGCTCGACGGGCGAGAGGCGTTCGCGATGCAGTTCGTCGAGGGCGAGACCATCGGCCGGCGAATCGTCCGCGACCCTCCCGACGGCCTGGAGGCCCAGCTCGCCGAGGAGCTCGCGAAGATCCATGCGATCCCTCCCGGACGGCTGCCGTTCCTCCGCTCGGGCAACGTGGTCGATCGGTTCGAGCACGAGCTCGACTCCGTCGGAGAACCGCACCCGGCGATCGAGTATGGGCTCTGGTGGCTGCGCAAGCACAAGCCGGAGCCGCTCCCCGATGTCGTGAGCCACGGCGACTTCCGGCTCGGAAACGTCGCCGTCTCGGAGCGCGGGCTCGAGTGCATCCTCGACTGGGAGTTCGCGCATCTCTCGGATCCGCGGGAGGACGTCGGCTGGCCGCTCGTGCGCGCCTGGCGATTCGGCGCGGACGACCGGCGCTTCGCGGGAGTGGGCGAGGTCGAGCCGTACCTCGATCGCTACGCCGAGCTGACGGGCCGAGAGATCTCGGAGGAGGAGCTCGTCTGGTGGGAGATCCTCGGCAACTTGAAGTGGGCGACGGGGTGTCTCACCCAGTCCCGCCGGCACCTCAACGGTCTCGACCGGAGCGTCGAGTACGCCGTGCTGGGGCGGATGGCCGCCGAGATGGAGTACGAGCTCCTCGACCTGATCGAGCATGTCTGACCGGCGCCGCCGGCGGCGGAGCTGATCGAGGCCGTCTCGGAGTTCCTCTCGACGGAGATCCTGCCCGTGACGTCCGATCACAGGCTGAAGTTCCGCACACTCGTCGCGCTCAACGCCCTCGCCATCGCCCACCGGGAGCTCGACGGCAAGTAACAGTCTGTTACTTGGAACGAAAGAGCGCCGTGAGCTCGCCGAAAGGATCAGGGCCGGGGACGTCGACGACACGATGCTCCCGCTCTTGAAGGAGCACGTCGCCGCGAAGCTCCGGATCTCGAACCCGGCGTACCTCGAGCGCTACGAGTGACGCGCCGCCGGATCTACCTGATGCGGCACGGGCGCGTGGCGTACTTCGACCAGGGGCGGCCGCTGCCGCAACACGAGGTGCCGCTCACCCCCGAGGGCCGCGAGGAGGTGAGCGCTGCGGCCGCCCTGCTGGACGGGATCGCGTTCGACCGCGTGATCACGAGCGACCTTCCGCGCACGATCGAGACCGCGCGGATCGTCGCGCCGGAGGCCGAGCTCGAATCCTGGCCCGAGCTCCGAGAGATCGAGTCGGGACGGCTCGCAGACATCCCGGAGGACGCGCTCGAGCGCACGTTCGTCGAAGCCTGGCGGGACATCGTCCCGGAAGAGGCGCGCTTCCTCGGCGGCGAGTCGGTCGGCTCGCTGCTCGACCGAGTGCTGCCAGCCGTCGACCGGCTGCTCGCTGACGACGACTGGGACGTCCTCCTGGCAGTGCTTCACGGCGGCGTGAACCGCGCGATCCTCTCGTACGCGCTGACCGGCGGTCGTGCGCTCCTCGGCAACATCGAGCAGGCGCCGGCCTGCATCAACGTGCTCGACGTCGGCGACGACTGGGTCGTACGAGCCGTCAACATCACCGCGGCCGATCTCGCGCACCGGGGCGGGCGGCTGCGGACGATGGAGGAGCTCTGGACGGAGTTCAGGCCGCCTTAGAGACGCGCAGGGTCTCCAGGCGCTCGCGGACCGCCTCACGCGCGTCGGCGTAGACGGCCGGGTCGCGGAAGAGCTGGTACCGCGCGTTCGCAGATTCGACGAACGCGTCGAGCTGGAAGGCAATCTCCCGCGCGCTCAGCCGCGTGTCCAGCTCGCCGGCGGCCTGCGCCTGCTCGACGGCGTGGGCGAGGTACGACTGCCACGACCCGAGCATCTCCTGGATCCGGTCACGGACCGGGCCCGGCCTGTGGCTGAACTCGACCGACGTCGAGGCGAAGAAGCACCCGCCCGGAAAGACCCGGCGCTCGGCGTAGTCGACCTTGTGGTCGCAGAGCGCCCAGACCCGGGAAAGCCCCTTCGGCGCCGCCCGAGCGGGGGCGATCACCTCGTCGACGAAGATCGACGCTGCGTGGTCGACGGCCGCGATCTGGAGCTCCTCCTTGGAGCCGAAGTGCGCGAAGAGCCCGCTCTTGCTCATGTCGGTCGCCTCCGCGAGGCGGCCGATCGACAACGGCTCCAGGCCTTCTTCGGTGGCCAGCTCGGCGGCCCTCGTCAGGATTGCGTGGCGTGTGCGCTCACCCTTCGTTTTCAGCACGAGCGTTTTCTTTCTTCTGACTTCATGAGCGGAGTATAGAGCATGTACTTGACAGAATAGTACGATCGTTCTATTCTTCGCCATGGACGCCACTGATCACCTCACCGTCTTTGTCAGCGACTACTCCGCAAGCAAGCGGTTCTACGAGGAGGCGCTTGCGCCGCTCGGCCTCGTCGTCCTCCTCGACTGGCCGGATGCCCGCCGCGTGTACTTCGGCGAGCACGGAAAGCCGAGCTCCCTCTGGGTCGTCGAGTCGGAGCTCGCCGGAAGGATGGAGATCGCGCTCTCGGCTCGAGACGCCGGGGCCGTCCACTCCTTCTACGGCACTGCGATCGCTTCGGGCGCTCTCGCCGATCGCGAGCCTGGAGCTCGGCCCGAGTCCTACTCGGCACGCATCATCGACTTCGACGGCAATGTGCTCGAAGCGGTCTTCAGGGGCGAGACCGCCACGCTCCACGCGGACGCAGCGGCGTAACCTCTCCTCCGCGTGGAGAACCTCGCGGACATCGTCCCGCTGGCGGGCACCCTGGGCATCGAGGTCTCGAAGGCCGAGCCTGACGAAGTGCGGGGGCGTATGGACTGGGCAGCCGAGCGCTGCACTGCGAACGGCGTCCTGCACGGAGGAGCGCTGATGGCCTTCGCGGACACGCTTGGCGGGGTCTGTGCCTTCCTGAACCTCCCCGACGGCGCGACCTCGACGGCGACGGTCGAATCGAAGACGAACTTCTTTCGTGCGGTTCGGGAAGGGCGAGTCGAAGGCGTGGCCCGGCCCCTGCACGTCGGACGCACCTTCATCGTCGTCCAGACGGACCTCTTGGACGACGCCGAGCGCCGGGTCGCCCAGGTAACGCAAACCCAGGCGGTTTTGAGCTAGTCCGAGATCTTCCGGTTCAGGAAGTCGAACTGCTCCTGCTGCGCCATCGCCGCAAGGGTGAGCGGAAACGCGAGGAACCCGTGAATGCACTCCGGCCACACCCGGAGCTCCGCCTCGTTGCCGGCGGCTCGCCAGCGCGCCGACATGAAGAGCGAGTCGTCGAGCAGTGGATCAAGGTCGCCCACCGAGAAGTAGGCGGGCGGCAGGTCGTGAAGCTCGGCATAGAGCGGAGAGATGTCGGGGTCGCGCAGCTCCTCGATCCCGCGATCGCCCGCGAAGCAGTTCCCGAACCAGTGCATGGCGGGGGTCGAGAGGATGTACGAGCGGTCGCCCCAGTTGCGTTGGCTCGGAGTCATCGAGAGGTCGTAGCCCCCGTAGACGAGATTCGCGGCCTGAAACGCGCCGGTGATTCCGTGGCGGTCACGAAGCCGCAGCAGGGTCGAGATCGAAAGGTGCGCGCCAGCCGACTCGCCGCCGATCGTGCGGACCTCGGGTGTGCCCAGCTCCCTGTGCCCGCGCTCGAGCAGCCAGAGCGCCGCATCCTCGCAATCATCCGAAGGAGCCGGGTACGGATGCTCCGGCGCAAGGCGATAGCCGACGCTGACGGCGCACATCCCGGTCGCCTCGACGAGAGCCCAAAGCCTCGGGTCCTGCTCGTCGCACTCGCCGAGCACCCAGCCGCCACCGTGGATGTGCAGGTAGACGCCGGTGGCCTCGCCCTCGGGCGCCAGCACGCGGAGCCTGATCTTTCCGTTCCGGGTGGGCACCTCGATGTCCCGAGCCTGAGGGAGGAACTCGATCGGCGGAAAGATGCCTCTTCCCTCGCGCCGCGCCAGCCGGGAGGCTTCCGGAGGAACCGTGTGCACGGAAGGCTGTTGAGAGAGGCGAAGCGCGATCTCCTCGTTGAAAGCCCTCGCCTCGGCGAGTGCAGCGTCGTCGAGTGTGATCGTCAACGGAGCCGCTCGACGAGCATCGCCATGCCCTGCCCACCGCCGACGCACATCGTCTCCAGCCCGATGGTGCCGTCCATCGTGTCGAGATCGTTCAGGAGGGTGCACATGATCCGAGCTCCGGTCATCCCGTAGGGGTGGCCGAGTGCAATCGCGCCGCCGTGTGGGTTCAGCTTCTCGCCGAACGGATCGAAGCCGAGCTCCTGCGAGACGGGAATCACCTGCGCGGCGAAGGCCTCGTTGAGCTCGATGACGTCGACATCGTCGATCGTCATGCCTGCCTGGTCGAGCACCCGGCGGACGGCGCCGATCGGCCCGACGCCCATGATCTCCGGCTCGACGCCCGAGACCGCAGAGGCGATGATGCGGGCCCGCGGCTTCAGCCCGAGCTCCTGCGCCTTCTCTGCGCTCGTGACGACGACGGCGGCGGCCCCGTCGTTCAGCGGACAGGAGTTCCCGGCGGTCACCTTGCCGCCCGGCTTGAAGGCCGGCTCGAGCTCGGCCAGCTTCTCGAGCGTCGAGCTTCGGCGCGGGCCGTCGTCCGCCGACACACCGTCCCAGGGCGTGATCTCCCGCTCGAAGAACCCGCTGTCCTGCGCGGCGACGGCGCGCTCCTGCGAGCGCTGCGCGTACCGGTCCATGTCCTCGCGCGAGACGTCCCACTGCTCGGCCACGTTCTCCGCGGTCAGGCCCATCGGGATGTAGACGTTCGCGATCGGCGCGTCGTCACCGAAGAGCTTCGGGTGGAGCTCCTCGGCGTCCTTCGGGTAGCCGTCGACCTGGGAGATCGACTCGACGCCGCCGGCGACGAACGCGTCGCCTTCTCCGGCTCTGATCGCGTGAAAGGCCATGCGGATCGTCTGCAGCGAGGAGGCGCAGAACCGGTTCACCGTCGTTCCGGGAACGCTCGCCGGGAGATCTGCAAGCAGCGCCGCGCGCCGGGCGAGGTTCATCCCCTGCCGGTCCTGGGGGAAGCCGCACCCGATCATCACGTCGACGATGTCGGCGCGGTCGAGCTCCGGCACCTGCTTCAGCGCCGCGTCGATCGCGAAGGCGGCGAGATCGTCGGGCCGTGCGTCGACGAGCGCTCCCTTCCGGGCTCGCCCAATAGGTGTTCGTACAGCGGAGACGATCACTGCGTCAGACAAAGGCACTCTCTCCTGTCAGTTGGCGTCCGATGATCAGCTTCTGAATCTGGCTCGTTCCTTCGTACAGAGTCGTAACGCGCGCGTCGCGGAGGTACTTCCCGACCGGATACTCGTCGATGTACCCGTAGCCGCCGTGAACCTGAACTGCTGCGTTCGCCGCCCGCACTGCGGCCTCGCTGCAGTAGTACTTCGCGATCGACGACTCGAGCGTGTGCCGGACTCCCGCGTCGGCGGCGAGGGCTGCCCGCCAGGCGAGGAGTCGCGCAGCTTCGGTCTCCACGGCGATCTCCGCGAGGAGCTCCTGCACGAGCTGGAACGACGCGATCGACCGCCCGAACTGCTGCCGCTCCTTGGCGTAGGAGAGGCAGGCCTCGAGACAGCCCTGTCCGATGCCGACGCAGCCGGCGGCGAGCGAGATGCGCCCGTTGTCGAGCGCGGACAGGGCGACCTTCAGCCCTCCACCCTCCTCGCCCAGGACGCTCGTGGCCGGAACTCGGACGCCGTCGAGAGTCAGCTCCCCGGTGTCCTGCGCTCGAAGCCCGAGCTTGCCCTTGATGGGGTGCGCAGAGAAGCCCGGTGAGTCGGTGGGGACGAGGAAGCAGGTGATCGCGTCGCCGGTCTTGGCGAACACGAGCGCGAGTCCGGCCCAGGTGCCGAGCGTGATGAAGATCTTCGAGCCGGTGAGCACCCACCCGTCGCCGTCAGGCTCTGCCCGCGTCGAGATGCTGCCGGGATCGGAGCCGGCCCCCGGCTCGGTGAGCGCGTAACAGCCGAGCACTTCGCCCGTGCCCAGCCGAGGCACCCACTCGGCCTTCTGCTCCTCCGTGCCCCACTTGAGGATCGTCTTGCCGACGAGCCCGACGTTGACGGAGACGATGCCTCGGACCGACGAGTCGGCGCGACCGAGCTCCTCCATGACCAGGCAGTAGGAGACGGTATCCAGCTCCCAGCCCGCGAGGAAGCCGACCTCCGCGAGCTTCGCCACGATCCCTCGGTCCATCTCCTCGGCACGGTCCCAGTCGCGCGCGTGAGGCGCGATCTCCCGGTCGACGAACTCGCGTGCCGAACTCCGGATCAGCTCCTGCTCGGGCGTGAGGGTCAGATCCATGGGACGGTTCTACTAAACGAACGGGGCCGGCGATGCCGGCCCCGTTCGCGTTCCTCGGCCGAGCGGTTCAGCGGCCCTTGTAGAGCGCGCTGATCTCGGTCCAGCTTCCGTTGTTGTAACGGACGACCCTCCCCTGGTCGATCGGGAAGCGGTCGGTCTTGGTCGTCTTCACCCTGACGCCCTTGAGGGCGTACGGGTTGACCCAGTTCATCCTCGTCGTAGCGGCCATCAACGACGCGCGGGTCGGATTCTTCCCCGCGAGGTACATCAGCTTCACGAAGTCGTGTGCCTTCGCGACGCCGTAGTAGTAGAACGTGTTCCGGATGTCGATCCCATCCGGCCCGAACTTGGCCATGATGTTTCGGTAGGCCTTGACCGCCCCATCGGTGCGGTACTTCGGGTTCGTGTTGTTCTTCAGGTATCCCGTGCTGATCGTGCCGTTGATGAAGTCCTGACCAACGGTCCGGGCTGCAGCCGCCATCACTCCGTCCGTGGCAGCGACCGAGTTGATCACGATCTGCTCCGGCTTCCATGCGAGCTGCCTCGCCGTCCCGAGCGCGCGGACGGTCGGCGTTCCCGCGGTCGTGAAGAGGACCCACGTCGTGGCGCCCGACGCCTTCTGGCGGGCGATCTGCGACGCGTAGCTCGTGTCGGTGACCTCATATCCGAGCTCCGAGACGATCAGACTCTGCCGAGATCCGAGCCCCGACTTGATCCCGCGCAGATAGTCCTTCCCGTAGTCGTCGTTCTGGTAGAAGATCGCGATCCGGCCGTTCGGCCTGTTCGCGAGGATCCACCGTGCGTACATGCGCCCCTCTGCGACGTAGTCGGTCTGCCAACCGGACGTCCAGGGGAACTGCTTGTACTGGGTCCCCCAGTAGCTCGCTCCGGTCGAGACCAGAACCTGCGGGACCTTCCTCTGATTGAGCATCGGCCGGATTGCCAGGTTCGGCTCCGTGCCGAGGGTTCCCACGATCGCGAAGACCTTGTCCTCGAGCACCAGCTTGTTGTGAAGCTGGATGGTCTGCGCCGGGTTGTACCCGTCGTCGTAGGTCTTGAAGATGATCCCGCGGCCATAGACGCCACGTTTGCCGTCCGGACCCCTTCTCGCGTTCACATACTTGAAGTACGTCTCCATCCCGCGAGCGATCGGGGCATACGACGACACGGGCCCGCTGAACGGGAACGTCCCGCCGATCGTGATCGCTCTGCTCGTGATCCCCGGAACCGCTTGGGTCGTGGTTCCCGCGTACGGCCGCGCAAGCGCGCCCGGCAAGCTCACGGTCAACGCCGCTCCGAGCACCGCGACCGCCAACAACACTTTCTTCATGCGTATCTCCTCCCTGACACCGCCACCCTTTTGACAAGCCTAGTACAAAGAGTTACGCGGAGTAACGGCAAGTTGGATTAGTTCCCGGCCGACTTTCGCAACGACGAAAAGCCGTCCCAGAGGATCGTCGTCAGGTAGTCGACGAGCTGCGCACGTGGCATCGAACGGGTCTCCAGCCACGAGGTTCCCGCCGCCCGGACCATCCCCGTCACACACTGCGCCCAGGGCTCGGCGAAGCCCGGATCGAGCCCGGCACGTCGGATGTTCTCCACGGCCGCGAACGCGCAGCTTGCGACATGCCGGCGGCGAAACTCCGCCAGCAGTGGGGCCGTCCGCGGCTGGTCGCCGGAATGAAGCAGGAAGCGATACCGCTCCGGCTCCCGCTCGACGTAGGAGAGGTAACCGTCGATCGTCGCGGCCAGCCGGCTGCGTGGATCGGTCGTTTCCACCGCCGGGCGGAGGACCTCCACGAGCTCGGCGAGGTATTGCTGCGTGAGTGCCGTGTACAGGCCGTCCTTGTCCCCGAAGTGGCGGTAGAGCACCGGCTTCGTGATCCCGGCTTCGGCCGCGATCTCGTCCATGGACACACCGGGGCCCCGTCGCTGGATGACCCGGTCAGCAACATCGAGAAGCTCCTCGCGCCGCCGTTCGCGCAGGCGCGCCCGTTCCGAATCTCTCCTCCTTGTGGCAGCCGTTGCAGTCGCCATCGGGGCGACGTTAACGCTTTCAGGCGCCGGGAGGCGCCGCTCGGCGAAGCCTTCCGCCGCGCACCATCCGCGCCAGGACCCGGAAGAGTCCGGCGACACCGCCCGGGAGCAACAACATGATCGCGATCAGGAAAACGCCGAAGACGACCGCTGGAGCCTGATCGGCGAAGTCGAACGAGAAGATCGGGGGCTTTTGCGCGTAGATCGGAAGGAACTCGTAGAGGAGCGCGCCGAAGATGACACCGGCGAGGGAACCGAGCCCGCCGATGACGGCGCTCGCCAGCAGCAGGATCGAGAGCCCGACCGGAAAGGTGTCGGGGTTCACATACGAGGTCTCGATCGCGAACAGCGCACCCGCCGCGCCCGCGTAAGCCGACGAGACGCCGAACGCGAACGTCTTGTAGAGCGCTGGATTGACCCCGGCCGAAACCGCCGCGACCTCACCATCCCGGATCGCACGCCAGGCCCGGCCGATGCGCCCTCTCACGAGCAGCCACGCGACGATGAACAGAATCCCGGCGGTGACCCAGGCCTCGTAGTAGAGCCAGTGACGCGTGGCGATGTCCCAGCCGAACGGCGTCTCCGGAAGGTTCAGGTTCAGCCCACCGCCGCCGCCGGTGACCTCTGAGAAGCGCTTCATGAGGATCGGGAAGGACACGGCGATCGCGAGCGTGGCGAGCGCGAGCGAGATGCCTCCGAGCCGAAGCGCCGGGATGCCGACGATGAACCCGATGATTCCGGTGACCAGGGCGGCGATCGGGATCGTGAAGACCGGCCGCATCCCGTCGCCGAGCGGGAGCCAGCTCGGCGGGTCGATCATGTAGAGCTCGAGACCCGGACGCCCGAGCGACAGCAAGGCACAGATGTAGGCGCCGACTCCCACGAACGCTCCGTGCCCGAGCGAGATCTGGCCGCTGTAGCCGGTGAGGATGTTGAGACCGAGCAGCGCGATCACGTAGATCGCCACGAGCGTGAACTGGAGCAGCCGAAACTCACCCATGAACCGGGGCAGCAGAGCCACGAGGACGATCGCGAAGACGAAGAGCGCCGGGCCGATTGCCTTGCCGAGGAGGGGTCTCAAGCGGCTCATCAGACTCGCGTCACCACGCGATGGCCGAACAGACCCTGCGGACGCACCAGGAGGACGATCAACAACACGGTCAGTGCCGCCGGCAACCGCAACTCCCCGCCGACGAAGTCGACGTAGGTGCCGAGGACGTTGATGAGCACCCCGAGCACGAGCCCGCCCACAACCGCGCCGACGGGGCTGTCGATCCCGCCGAGCACGGCGGCGGCGAACGAGTAGATCAGGATGATCAGCATCATGTTCGGGTCGAGGAAGACGGTCGGGGCGGCCATCATCCCGGCGACTGCCCCGAGTGATGCTGCGAGCCCCCAGCCGAGGGCCAGCATCCAGCCGACCCGGACTCCCATCAAGCGGCTCGCCTCCTGGCTGTTGGCGACCGCGCGCATGACGAGACCGAGGGTCGTGAAGCGGAAGAAGGCCCAGAGCACGGCTACCGTCGCCAGACAGACGCCCAGCACACCGAGGTCCTGGATCGAGATGACGACGCCCCCGACCTCCGTCGTCCGGTTCGGGAACGGGCTGTCGAAGGACTTCACTTCGGCGCCCCAGATCCAGCCGGATAGGCCGTTGAGCGCTATCAGCAGTCCAATCGTGATGATCACGATCACGATCTCGGGACGGTGCTCGACCGGACGGATGATCGTCCGCTCGACCAGTGCTCCTCCGGCGAACGCGATCACGAGGGTGAGGGCGAACGCCGGCCAGTACGAAAGTCCCTGGTTCATCAGCGACCAGGCGATGAATGTCGTGAACGTCGCCATCTCGCCCTGCGCGAAGTTCAGGACGTCGGTCGACCGATAGATCAGGACGAGCGCGAGCGCGAGGCTGGCGAAGATCGCGCCCTGCGCCAGCCCGCTCACGACCTGCTGGAGAAACGCGGCCACTCAGTACCCCAGGTACGACTTTCGGACGCCCTCGTGGCGGGTGAGCTCGTCGCTCGTACCTTCCACCGCCACCTTTCCCACTTCGAGCACATAGGCCCGCGAGGCGACATCGAGCGCGATCGTCGCGTTCTGTTCGACGACGAGGACCGTCAAGCCCTCGTCCTCGTTGAGACGCCGGATGACTCCGAACAGCTCACGGACGACCGTCGGCGCAAGACCGAGCGAGGGCTCGTCCAGCATGAGCAGGCGCGGGCCGGAGACGAGCGCGCGTCCGAGGGCGAGCATCTGTTGCTCGCCACCGCTGAGGGTGGCCGCCGCCTGGTCTCTCCGTCGTTCGATCCACGGGAAGTACCCGACGACACGCTTGGCCGCCTCGGCGAAATCGCCTCCGCGGGCAACCGCTCCCATCCGCAGGTTCTCCCAGACCGTCAGCTCGGGGAAGAGCCCCCTGCCTTCAGGGACATGTGCGATCCCGAGGCGGGCAACGGACTCGGTTGCCCTACGCGCGATCCGGCGGCCGCCGAAGACGATCTCGCCGGACGTACGGGTCATGCCGGAGATGCTGCGGAGCGTCGTCGTCTTGCCGGCGCCGTTCGCACCGAGGAGCGCCACGACCTCGCCGTCGTCGACGTTGATCGAGACGCCGTGAAGCGCGCGGATCGGGCCGTACCGAGCATGGACGTCCTTCAGCTCAAGCAGCGGCATGCTCGCCTCCGAGGTAGGCCTCGACCACGGCCGGATCCTGCTGCACCTCTCGCGGCGTGCCTTCGGCGATCTTCTTGCCGAAGTTCAAGACGTGAACGCGATCGCAGATGCTCATGACGAGCGCCATGTGGTGCTCGACGATCAGGATGGTCAGGTCGAAGTCCTTTCTCAGCCGTACGATCAGCGAACCGAGCTCCTCCACTTCCTCGTGGTTGAGCCCGCCTGCGGGCTCGTCGAGCAGGAGCAGCCGCGGGCGAGAGACGAGCGCCCGCGCCAGCTCGATCCGCTTGAGCGTCCCGAAGGGGAGTCCCGCCGCAGGCCGCGGGCCGAGCTGCGCGAGGCTGAGGTACTCGAGCGTCTCCTGGGCCAGCTTCGCGCCCTTGCGCTCGCCGAACGGGTGCAGCCTCGTGTGGGCTCCGACGAGGATGTTCTCGGTCACCGTCATCGTCGGGAAGAGGACGACGTTCTGGAACGTCCGTGCGACGCCGCTCCGGACCATCCTGTGCGGGCTCGTCTTGAGCAGGTCGCGGCCGTCGAAGACGACGCGGCCGGAATCGGCTCGATACAGGCGCGTGATGACGTTGAACAGGGTCGTCTTGCCGGCGCCGTTCGGGCCGATCAGCCCTCCGATCTCCCCTTCGCCCAGCGCAAGCGATACGTCGTCGAGCGCGACGATCCCCCCGAAGCGACGAGTCACGTTGTCGACGGTCAGGAGAGGCACGGGGCGCCGATCATAAGTGGCTCCGGCCTGTTGAATAGCTCCCATGGTTGAGCTGGAGGGTGGAATCAGGCGCGTCACGTTCCCGATGCCGCTGGGCATCGACCACGTGCACTGCTATCTCCTGCCTGCTTCGGGCGGCGGGTGGACGGTCGTCGACACCGGCCTGGGCCTGCCCGACGCGGAGGAACGATGGGGTCGGGTGCTGGCCCAGCTCGACGTTCCGGTCGAGCGGATCGTGATCACGCATTTCCACCCCGACCACGTCGGCGCGGCGGCAGACGTGGCCGGCCTGACCGGCGCTCCGGTTCACCAGGGAGCGCAGGACTACCAACAGTGCGTCGCGACCTGGGGCGAGCAGCGGGTCGAGAGCCGCATGCCCGACTACCTGCGCGAGCACGGCGCGCCGGAGGCCGAGGTCGAGTCCTTCTACGCAGAAGGGAGGGCGTTCGTGAAGATGGTCCGGTTCGCGCGCGATCCGGAGCTGCTCGCGGCGGGCGACGACGTGGACGGCTGGGAGGTGCTCCACCTGCCCGGCCACGCCGACGGCCATCTGGCGCTGTTGCGGGAGGGTGTGCTCGTGGCCGGGGACACGCTGCTCGGGTCGATCTCACCAACCGTCGGGCTCTACCCCGACTCCCGCCCCGACCCGCTCGCGGACTATCTCTCGTCACTCGAGCGCCTCGTGGAGCTGGCGCCGCGCATCGCCCTCCCGGGGCACGGCGAGCTCATCGAGGATCCGGCGGGCCGGTCGCAAGAGCTGATCGCCCACCACGCCGAGCGACTCGAGCAGACCGAGGCGGCGCTGGACGGGCAACCGCAGAGCGCATACGACGTCTCCATGTCTCTTTTCCCCGAGCAGCTCTCCCCGACCCTGCGCCGCTTCGCACTGGCCGAGACGCGGGCGCACCTCGAGTACCTCGTCAGGCGGGACGGTGCTCGCCGGGTCGACGACGAGGAGCACGTTCTGTACGCAGCGTAAGCAGACGGCCTAGAGGCCTGATCCCGGCCAGCGCGGCGCCCCGAGGTCCCGCGAGATCCCCCGGGCCGCTTCGAGGACGGCGCCGGCTGCGACGGGCTCCCGGCCCTGCTCGATCAGGCGGTCCTGCGGGCCGGCGATCCCGACGGCGCCGATCGGGACCGCATCACGGCCGAAGATCGGCGCAGCCACGCCGGCCTCGCCGATCACCGCCTCCTCCTTCTCCAGGGCGTAGCCGCGCGTCCGGACCGTGGCAAGCTCCCGCTTGAGCGCGGCCGGTGTCGCGATTGTCTGGCCGGTCAGCTTTCGCAGCTCGTCGCCCACGAGGTCTGCGCGCACGTCGTCCGGGAGGTACGCGAGGACCGCCTTGCCGAGCGCCGTCGCATGGAGCGGGAGGACCTCGCCAACCTCGAGGATCTGAAGGCTGGAATCAGGGCGGAAGACGTGATGCACGATGAGGATCCCCTCACCGTGGAGCGCGCCCACCCGCACGGCCTCGTTCGAGCGGACGGCAAGGAGCTCGGACCAGGCGAGCGAACGCGACCTGAGATCGCTGAGATCGAGGTAGCGGTTCGAGAGCTGGACGAGCTCGGGACCGAGCTGGTACTTGTCGGAGTCGGCGTGCTGCTCGACCAGGCCGTGGGCCTGAAGCGTGCGAAGAAGGCCGTGGACGGTTCCTTTCGCGAGGTCGAGCCGAGCCGAGAGCTCGCTCACGCCGAGCCGACCGGGCCCGGCCGACAGGGTCTTCAAAATGCGAATTGCACGATCGACGGACTGAATCACGGACTGAGACGTACTCCTTATTGTCGAACCGCGTTCGACAATGTAGAATAGTCGCCATGACGGCTGGCGGCCAGATCAACGGCTCCGTAGGCCTGGTACTCGTCTCCCACAGCGCCTCGATCGCCGAGGGCGTGGCCGAGCTCGTCGGCCAGGTTGCCGGGCCCGACGTGCGAATCGATCCGGTCGGAGGCGGGCCGCAGGGCTCGCTGGGCACCGACGGCGAGCGGGTCTTCGAGGCGCTGCGACAAGGCGCAAGCGGCGAGGGATCCGTCGTGCTGATGGACCTCGGGAGCTCCATCCTCGCCGTCCGCGCCGCGCTCGAGGACCTCACGCCCGAGGAGCGGTCGCGGCTCGTGCTCGCCGACGCACCGCTCGTCGAGGGAGCACTCGCAGCCGGCGTCGCTGCGTCCACAGGCGCCTCGTCGGACGAAGTCGCACGAGCCGCTGAGGAAGCGCGGAGTGTCGCCAAACTCTGAGACCGCCACAGCGGCGAGCGTCGTCCTTCCTCCGGACGTGGCGCTGCACGCGCGGCCTGCCGGGCTCTTCGTTCGCGAGGGTGCGAAGTTCAGTGCGCAGGTGATCGTCTCGGCGAACGGCAAGGCCGCGAACGCGAAGAGCATCCTCGAAGTGCTCGCCCTCGGAGCCACCGGCGGGACGGAGCTGGCGATCGAGGCTTCAGGCGACGACGCCGCCGAGGCCGTAGCCGGCCTGGTTGACCTCGTCGCCCACCTCGAGGAGTAGCGCGCGGGCCAGTTCGAGCGCGGCGGCCGCCGATCCGGCGGAGAGAGCCTCGTGCGCCACGTCCGCCGCCGCCTCGGCCGACAGCCCCCGGATCGTCGAGCGGACGAGGTCGAGGCGAGCCGGCGACACACTCAGCTCGTCGACGCCGAGCCCGACGAGGAGGGCGACGAGGGCGCGCTCTCCGGCCGCCTCCCCACAGACCTCGACCACCAGGCCGGCCGCGTGCGCGGCCTCGACGGTGGCCGCGATCCCCGAGAGCACCGCGGGGTCGGCGGCGGCCTCCGCCGTCGCCAGGGGCTGGGTCCGGTCGAGGCCGAGCGTGTACTGGACGAGATCATTCGTCCCGATCGAAAGGAAATCCGCCTCCGCAGCGATCTCCGCTGCCGCCGCGACGGCTTCGGGAGTCTCGATCATCGCGCCGAGCGCAGGAGCGGCCTCAGACGGTTCGAGCTCCTCGAGCAGCGCTCTCACCCGCCGGACTTGCGCAGCGTCCACGACGAGCGGCAGCAGGATCCGCAGCGGGACGCCGGCGTCGACCCGCAGGATGGCCCTCAGCTGCGCTTCCAGCGCCCCGGGCGAGGCGAGCATCAGCTCGAGGCCCCGCTCGGGCCGGCCCACGAGGAACGGTGGCGTCTTGTCCTCCCCGAAGTCGAGCGTCCGAATCGTCACCACACCGGACGGCGCCGCCCCGATGACGGGGGCGAGGGCGGCTGCGTGCTCGGCCTCGCCCGGCCATCCGTCCGACTCGAGGAAGACGAGCTCGGTGCGCAGGAGGCCGATTCCCTCCGCGGCTGCTTCCGCCCCGGCGGCCGCCTCGGCGGCGGTGCTGGCGTTGCAAAGCAGGCGGATTCGCCGGCCGTCGCGCGTCATCGGCGGCAGCGAGCGAACGGTGGCGAAGCTCTGTTGCTCCCGTGCCCGCCGAGCGCTCGCCGCTGCAGCCGTCTCTCTCGTCGTGCGGCCCGGCCGCAGCACGACGACGCCGGAGTCGCCGTCCACGACGATCTCCTCGCCGTCCGCAGCCGTGAAGACCTCCTCCCCGAGCGCGATCGCCATGGGCAGGCCGAGCGCGCGGGCCATGATCGCCGCGTGGGAGGTGGCCGCGCCTTCGGCGAGGGCGATCCCACGAATCGTCCCGGCCGCAAGGTCGAGGTCGACCACGTCGGCGGGACCAAGATCCCGCGCAACCAGAATCGCCGGCTCGAGCGGTGCTTCAGGCGAGCGGGCTCCCGAGGCGAGGGTCGCGGCGCGCCGTCCCAACCGCCGAACGTCCGCGGCCCGTGCGGCGAGAAGGCTGTCTGGGAGCGCCGCCAGCGCGGCGGCGTGGCGCTCGGTTGCCGCGACGATGGCCGCGCCGGCCGGCCGATCGGCCGCGAGCGAGCGGATGTCCTCGGCGAGCGTCGGATCCTCGGCCATCATCTGGTTCGCCTCGAAGATCTCCGCCTCGTCGATCCTGCCTGCTGCCCGAAGGCGCTCCGCCGTCCCTCCCAGCTCCGCGGCAACTCGGGCAAGGGCGGCGAGTGCCGACTCCTGCGCCGCCGGGCCGCCGTGACCGTTCATCTCCGGCTCGACCTCGCGGAGGACGAGCGCCCGTCCCACCGCGACCCCGCCGGCCGCGGCGAGGCCGCGAAGGACCGTTCCGCTCATCGCTCGACGAGCGACTCTTGAAGCGCCGCGATGATGAGCGCCGTCGACGTGGCGCCCGGGTCCTGGTGACCGATGCTCCGCTCTCCCAGGTACGAGGCCCGGCCCTTCTGCGCGCGGAGAGGCACCGTGGCCCGCATTCCCTCTTCGGCCGCCTGACGGGCCGCCTGCATGGCGTCGCCGAAGCCGGCTCCCGAGGCGAGCGACTCGCGCAGCGCGTGGACGGCAGGCGCGAACGCGTCCACCATCGTCTTGTCCCCTTCTTCCGCGGCGCCGAGCTCGACGATCCCGGCGAGCGCGGCCTCGAGCGCGGCCGTGAACTGCGGCCCATCGAACTCCTCGGCATCGCCGAGGGTGCGACCGGCCCGCCGGAGCGCAGTGCCCCAGAGCGGACCGCTCGCACCCCCGACAGTCGAGATGAGCGTCGCACCGGCCGTCGTCAGGACCTTTCCCGGCGGCAGGCCGGCGTCGGCCTCGCCGAGCTTCTCGACGACGGCGGTGAAGCCGCGGTCCATGTTCGTCCCGTGATCGGCATCGCCGATCGCCGCGTCGAGCTGCGTCAGGTAGTCGCGCTGATCGTGCACGGCCTCGGCGGCCGACGTGAGCCAGCGGCGGAGCGTGTCCGCGTTCACATTCGTCCGTCCGTTGCCGGGCACGACCGGCTCACGTCCCCCAGCGTAGCGCCGGCGTATGAACCGGAGCGTCCCAGAGAGCGGTCAGCTCGTCGTCGAGCACCAGGATCGTGATCGACACGCCTGCCATCTCGAGGCTCGTGATGTAGTCGCCGACCAGATTCCTGGACGCGCGCAGGCCTCGCTTGTCGAGCTGCTTCGCGAGCTCGTTGTAGACGACGTAGAGCTCGATCAGAGGCGTTCCGCCGAGGCCGTTCACGAAGGCGAGCACCTCGCTTCCGGACTTGGGATCGAGGTCCGTCAGGATGGCGTCCGCCATCTCCTCGACGATCTCGGCGGCCGACCGGATCTTCTCCCGGCGCCGTCCCGGTTCGCCGTGGATGCCCACTCCGAACTCCATCTCGTCGGGGCCGATGTCGAACGTCGGCGTGCCCGAATCCGGCGTCGCGCACGAGGTGAGGGCGACGCCGAAGCTCCGCGCCTGCTCGTTCACCTTCCGGGCGACGCCGGCGACCTCGGCCAGCGATCCGCCGGCCTCGGCCTTCGCGCCGGCGATCTTCTCGGCCAGGACGGTGGCGCCGGTCCCTCTCCGGCCGGCGGTCCAGGTCGAGTCCTCGACCGCGACGTCGTCGTTCGTGAGGACGGACTCCACCTCGATCCCCTCGTCCTGCGCCTCCTCGGCGGCGAGCTTGAAGTTCATGACGTCGCCCGTGTAGTTCTTGACGAGGTGGACGACGCCGGCTCCGCCGTCGACCGCCTTGGTCGCCGCGAGCATCTGGTCCGGAACCGGTGAGGTGAAGACCGCACCCGGGCAGGCAGCGTCGAGCATTCCGAGCCCGACGAAGCCGCCGTGCATCGGCTCGTGGCCCGACCCGCCGCCGGAGACGATCGCGACCTTCCCCTGCTTCGGGGCGTCTTTCCGGATGACGAGCTGGTTCTCCTGGTCGATGCGGACGAGATCCGGATGCGCTGCGCCGAACCCGGCCAGCGACTCCTGGACGATGTCCTCGGGACTGTTGAGGAACTTCTTGACGATCTGAGTAGCAACGCTCATGTCACGCTCCTAGGGCATCGGCGCCGGCTCGAGAGCCTCGGCGCGGTCGGGCTCCGTCACGGCCTCCTTGATCGGCCGTGCGATTCGCCGCGGCGTGGCGATCGCGTCATAGGCGAACGCGGCGACGGCGGCTCCGACGAAGTTGGCAGGGATGTACGCGAAGAGCTGCTCGGTCCAGTTGTGGAACGAGCCGTTCAGGTCGGAGACGAGCAGCGGCCCCAGAGCACGGGCCGGGTTGAGGGACGCGTTCGTCGCCGGCCCGACCGTGATGATGATCGCCACGATGACGAGGCCGATGACGAGGCCTGCCCAGCCTTCCGGGGACCGCGTGTCGACGATCCCGAGGATCGTGAACAGGAGGATTCCCGTTCCGAGGGCCTCGATGAACATCGCCGAGCCCCAGCTCGTGACGGCGCCGTTGAAGTCGACGACGCCGAATCCCGCACCGAGATCCAGCGCGCGGTCGCCGTAGCTCGCCCAGATCGCCGCCGCCCCCAGGATCCCGCCGATGACCTGGCTCGCCCAGTAGGTCGGCACCTCGCGCCAGGGGAAGCGCTTGGTCGCCGCGAGGGCGAACGTGACGGCGGGATTGATGTGACAGCCGGAGACCTTGCCGACCGTGTAGACCATCGCGGTCACGATCAGGCCGAAGGCGACGGCGATGAACCCGAGGCTTGCGCCGGAGAACGGCGCCTCGCTTCCTTGCTCGAGCAAGAGAATGGCCGGCACCGAGCCGGCCCCGACGAAGACGAGCAGCGCGGTTCCGATGACCTCGGCGGCTGCTCGCTGGACAATCGAATGATCCTCCATGCCAGAACCCTCCTTTTTCGCGGATCGGCCGGAGGAGGCGCGAGCCGCGGCTCCTGCTGACTACGGAGTTTCCGACTCCGCGTACGTCAGGTTCGGGTGGTATTCGACAATGTCGAACATCGTTCCGAGCGGGATCTAACTAGATTCGGCACGTCGTTGTCAAGAGCGGCGCGCTGAGATCAGGTCCAGGCAAGGGCGGTTCGCGCCGCCCAGTAGGCCTCGGCCGACTCGGTGAGCGGGGCCAGAGCCCGGTCGAGCTCGCCGTCGTACTCCACCGCTCCGGCTCCCAGGTTGCTCTCCAGCTGCTCGACGGTTGCGGCGCCGCTCAGCACGACGTCCGCCCAGGGCCGGACGAGGGCGGCGGCCAGCGCCAGTGCGTCCGGTTCGACCCCGCGTTCCCGCGCGGCCTCGAGAAGCAGGCTCTCCTCGCCTCGGCTCGTCAGGCGCCCGTTTGCCAGCGCCTCCTTGACGATCACAGCCATGCCGGCGGCGTGCGCGGCCTCGAGCACCGGCTCGCTCGAACGCTCGAGCAGGTTCCAGGTGGCCTGGACAGCGTCGAACGCTCCGACCTGCAGCGCGCGCTCGATCGTGTCGCACTGCCGCGGCCCGGTGGCCGACAGGCCAACCGCGACGCCCGCCTCACGCAGCCGGCCCAGCTCCTCGAGGATCTCGGGGTCGTCCAGCACGCCACTCTCCAGCGTGGCCGAGTGGATCTGGTAGAGGTCGAGGTGGTCTCCGAGAGTCGCGCGGCTTTCGGCGAGCTGGCGGCGAAGCGTCGCCGCGGAGAGATCCTTCACCTCGTGGCGTTCGGCTTCGATCCTCCACTCGGCCGTGTATGTGTAGCCCCACTTCGACCCGACCGTGACCTCGCCGGGGTCGATGGTGCGTCGCTCGAGCCAGGACGCGAGAAAACTCTCCGCTCTGCCGTACGAGCGAGCGACGTCGAAGTAGCGAACGCCGCCGGAGAACGCGGCATCGAGCACGACGTGCGCGCGCTGCTCCATCGCCGCAACGTCCGTTTGTCCGCCGAGATCGCGACCGTGGCCGAGATTGATGTAGCCCGGCCGGCCGAGGGCGGCAAGCCCGAGTCCCAGTCCGCTGACTTCCATGCCGCGACGCTACCCTTGCCGCGCCGGCCCCCGTAGCTCAGTGGATAGAGCAGCGGTTTCCTAAACCGCGTGCGCAAGTTCGATTCTTGCCGGGGGCACTTCTCAGGCTCAGCGTTCGAGCAAGTCCGGCGAACTACGGGACTTCCTCGAGCGCGTCCCGCGCCGCAATGTCGAACGGGGTCAGCTCGATCGGCAGGAGCCGGCGAATCCTGTCGTCGTGCGCGACCGTCTCGTTCCGCAGGCCCTCGATCAGCGGGCGCGCGACTCCGGCATTCACAGGAGTGACGAGGTGCAGCCACAGCGAGGAGAGGCGCGGAGTCAACACGGGGACCTCGACGATGATCGGGTGCTTTCCGCGAAGACGGGCGATTCGCTCGATCATCTCGCGGTACGTCATCACCTCCGGCCCACCGACGTCGAACTCACCGCCGAGCGCAGGTTCGAGCCCGCAGACGCCCGCGAGATAGGCGATGACGTCCGGCAGCGCGATCGGCTGCGTGCGCGTCGATACCCAACGCGGGGTCACCATCGCCGGAAGGCGATTCACGAGCGCGACGATCGTCTCGAACGCGGCGCTTCCTCTCCCGACGACCATCGCCGCGCGCAACGTCGTCACCGGAACGGACGTCGAGGCCAGGCGCTTCCCGGTCTCGCGCCGGCTGCGGAGGTGAGGCGACAGATCAGGAGAATCGTCGCCGAGCCCGCCGAGGTAGACGAGCTGCTTGATGCCGGCTCGCTCCGCCTCGCGGGCCGTCGTTTCCGCCGCAACGAGGTCCTTCCCTTCGAAATCCGCGCTCCCGAGAGAGTGGACGAGGTAGTACACGACCTCGATGCCCTCGAGCACACGGGCGACGGAGTCTCGATCGCTCGCGTCGGCGACCTTCCACGAGACGCCGTCGGCATCCGGGCGTTCGTTTCGCGACACCGCCACGAGCTCGTGTTTGCCTCCGAGCTCGGCGAGTAGCGGCTCGCCAATCGTGCCCGTCGCGCCGAAGACTGCGACGTTCACCTGGGAGCCTCCGCGACCAGACGGGCGAAGTACCGTCGGCTCACGGCAACATGGATCCGGCTCTGTACCCGGGTGTAGAGCGCGCCCGTCCAGTCGGGGCGGCCGTGGCGGGCGGCAAGGCGTGGAAAGAATCCCCGGATCGCGGAACGGAGAACGGGCTCCGAGCCGCCGGCCTGTTCGAAGAGGATCTCGCCGGCGGGGCGTTGCGCGAGCAGGCCGCCGGCGATCGGATACGTACAACGCACGAGCTTGGGGGTTGCCTCGATCCTCGGCGCTCCGAACCGGAGGAGCGAGGGACCGCGGCCGAGCACCCTCAGCTCGATCGCCCCTTGCCGCTCCCGTGCCCGCACGAACCGCCTCGTCGTTCGCTCGACTTCCCGCCAATACGCCCGGCCCAGGTGCTCTGCACCGGACTCGGAGAACTCGACGACCGTCATGCGGAGAGAGATGCGCTGCTCGGACTCGACCGCGCCGTCATCGGTCTGATGCTGCCGCGTCTCCCAGCCGTCCACCACAGCGACGCTACTCCAGCCGATGAATGCGCATGGGGCCGCCGGGTCGTCAGTCCTCCGCCGCCTCGGCCATCGACCGCGGCGCGGGCACGCTCTCGAAGCTGACGTTGCCCGCGGGAACCATCCAGGTCATCACCTCGACCGCGAGCCGGCCCGCCCGCACCGCCGGGTCCTCGTTGCTGAGCCGGCGCGCGGTCTCGGGGTCGCACGTCATGATCGAGATGCCGCGCAGGCGCTCGTCGTCCTGGTCGACGAGCGGCCCTCCGCCGATGAGGTAGCCGCGGTCACGCAGATCGGCTCGGAAGGCGAGATGCCGATCCTGGAGCTCGGCCGCCTCCTCGTCCGAGAGCTCCGGTGCATCGGGCCGACGCACGAGCAGCACGAGCGTGTGCCGGTCGAACTGCATGCGGCGAATTAGACCAGGCTCTCGTAGAGCGCGAGGGGTTCCTCCAGCGCGTTCTTGGGTACGAAAGGCAGGAACGCGCGCGAGCGGGACGAAAAGCAGCGGCTCCGAAGGAGGACCGCATGTTGCGACTGCGAGCTCTGCGGTGACAACGGATCGACAACAGGTGCGACGGCGACGTGTGCTTGCGCTGACCGGGCTCTGGCTGCTGCTGGCCGGACTCCTCACGGCCCTGTCGCTCGTCGTGGTCGTGCTGGCCGCATCCGCACTGATGCTCGTCGTCGGCATTGCTGCAGGAGGGCTCCGGGGCTTGCGCCGCTACCCCATCCGTCAATGGTCCCGGACTGTTCTCGATTGGACCGGGCGGACGTTTCGGGCTTCCCTGGGCTCGATCGCACGGGTCGCTCGGCGACTGCGGATCGCTCACCGTCTGCGAGGCGTTGGGCTTCGGGCTCGAGATCGCGCGAGGAGCGCGCCCGGCCGCAGCCTCGTCCTCCTCGATCGCATCGGTCAGGCATACGCCAGGGCGGTGTACCGGTTGCTCGCCCTCGGCCGGCGCCGAGAGGCACTCCGGCTGAACGAGCACGGAGCACAGCTCCGCCGCGAAGGCAACCCGGAGGAGGCGGTCGAACAGCATCGTGTGGCATTGGCGATCGTCCGCGATCTCGGTGACCAGGAGGCTGAAGCGATGACGCTCAACAACCTCGGGCTTGCCCTCGCTCAAGGTGGCGCCGAGAGGGACGCCGTTCAACACCTGGAGCAGGCAGTCATCGTGCTTCGAGAGCTCGGCGAAGAGGAGCGCGAGGGACAGGTCATCGCCAATCTCGGGTTCGTCCACCGCCGGCAGGGGCACAGCGAGGAAGCCGTCAACCTCCTCCAGGAGGCGCTCGACAAGCTTCCTCCGGAGTCCTCGGCCTACCGCCAGGTCGAAAAACAGCTCATCGGAGCGAGCTGACCCCGGCGGAGCCCTAGAGCGGAGCCGCCAGATCCGCCTGGATCTCGGCGGCGGTGAGGGCCCGGTTGTAAATCCGGACCTCGTCGATCTGGCCCTGGAACCATTCGTTCCAAATCGAATTCCCGCCGAGACGCAGCACCCCGGTCGAGCTGGGCATCGCACCTGAGGCTGCCACCTGCGACACCTGCGTTCCGCCGACGAACAACCGAATCGTGGAGCCGTCGAAGGTCGCCGCGAGGTGAGTCCAGGTCCCGAGTGGGAGAGCAGTGCCGTACGCGCGCCTGTCACCACCGTTCACGAAGGCGTGGCCGCTTGCCTTTCCCTGGGTGGTCGTCGAGGCGTAGAGCCCGTAGACCAGGGCGCCGGATTGCTGCTTGATCAGCACCGTTTTCCACGAGCTGCCACCGGTCGGGCGCACCCAGGCCTCCAGCGTCATGCCGGTGGCAAGGTCGAGCGAGATTGAGTCCGTGACCGTGACCCAGTCGTTGACCCCGTCGAAAGAGACCGCGCCGCCGTACTTGCCGGCGCCGGTCCAGCTCGCTCCGGAGAGCGCGCCGGAGTTCCCGTTGCCCGAGATGTCTCCCACCGCGGTGCCGGCCCCTTCGTTGAACGGGTAGGCGGCCACGAGCCCGGGCGCGGTGGAATCGGGCTCGAAGGTGGCGGTGTAGGTCTGACTGGTCCCAGGCACGGTGAGGGTGTGCGTCCGAGCCCCTCCGTCGGACCACGAAGCGAAGCGGTATGGGCTTCCATTCAGCAGCTGCGGCGTCGGGGTGGTGAGTGAGTGCTCGAAGCCGATGAGCGTGTTGAAGACGAAGGGCGGGGTCCGCGTGATGCCGTCGATGGTGATGGTGGCTCCGCCCGGGTTGCTCTGGAAGGTGAGGTCGACCTTCTCGGGGTAGACGATGACCGACGAGGTGGTCTTCAGCCCGTCGGAGTCGGTCGCCGTGAGCGCGATCTCGTAACGCGTATCGCCGGTGAATTCATGCCCGGACGTCGGCACGGTGAAGCCGCCCGAGGAGCCGACGATCGGCCCGGCGGCGGGATGCTGGTGGCCCTCGTGGAGGAACACGACCTTCCAGGAGAGGCTGCCCGCTGCGAGCTGGCCGTCCTCCTGGTCGGTGGCGCTGCCGGTGAAGCCGATCGTCTGACCGGCCCGGAAGCCCGAGCCGGTTGTGGGAGTCTGAACAACGGCGGTCGGGCCGTTTCCGACGTTGATCTCGATCAGCTTGGAGACCGTGACATTGACCCCATCCGAGAGCGTCAGCTGGGCGGCGTAGGAACCGTCGGCGGTGTAGGTGTGAGACGGGTTCGCTTCGCCGGATGAAGTGCCGTCGCCGAAGTCCCAGCGGTAGGTAACGGGCTGACCCTCGGGATCCTGTGAGCCGGCGCTCGAGAAGTTCACGGTGAGCGGGGGCGGACCAGAGACCCGGTCAGCCGAGACCTTGGTCACAGGCGGCTGATTGGCGGTGGTGTTTCTGACCCGGCGCACGGCGCCGGTGTTCGGATTCTGGAAGGGCCCGATGTCGACGTAGTAGACCGCTCCATCGGGTCCCTGAACCATGCTGACGATGTTGCCGAGGGCACTGCCGGACGAGCCGCCGGCAGGATCGAAGTTGACGCTTCCGGTCACCGCTCCGGCGCCGTCGAAGGTCAGCCGCTTGATCCACTTCTTGGCGTAGTCGGCGAAGAAGAAGCTCCCCTGGAACTCCGACGGGAAGTTGCCGCCGCGGTAGACGAACCCTGCCGTGATGGAGGCGTCGCTTCCGCCGTGGCCATAGCTGTAGATCGGATCCGTGAGGCCGCTGCGCCCGCACGGTCCTTCGCAGGTCGGCCAGCCGTAGTTCTTACCGGCCTCGCCCAGGTTGATCTCTTCGACGGCGTTCTGGCCGACGTCGCCGATGTACATCCGGCCGGTGACGGAGTCGAAGCTGAACCGCCAGGGGTTACGCAGCCCATAGGCCCAGATCTCTTCCCGGTTGGGCCCGGTGCCGTCGTAGAAGGGGTTGGTCGGGATGGTGCCGTCCCTGGCGATCCGGAGGATCTTGCCGGTGTAGCTGGAGAGGCTCTGAGCCGACTGCGGGTCGAGCCGGTCACCGACCGCGATGTAGAGGTAGCCGTCGGGACCGAAGGCGATCCGTCCGCCGGAGTGGTAGATGGCCGACTCGCGGTCGTTCTGCCACAGGACGAACTCGGTGACCGGGTTGGCGCTGCCGCCGGCGACCGTGAAGCGCGAGACGCGGTTCTTGAGCGACGAATGCGTGTAGTGGACGTACAGGTGACCGTTGGTCGCGAACTGTGGATCCAGGGCGATCGCCAGGACCCCGCGCTCGTCGGTCACCGCGTAGATGCTGGGGAGGTCGATCAGGGGCGTGGGGTCGACCGCGCTCGCTCCGGGCTGGACCACCTTGATCTTGCCCGTGCGCTCGGAGATGAAGAGCCGCCCGTCCGGAGTGAAGACGAGGTCGGTGGGCTCGTTGAGCCCGCTCACAACGGTTTCGTTGGTGAAGTTGGGGACTTGCTGGAAGACGTTGACGGGCACCGGGTCCGAAGTCGTGGTGTTTCCCGAGGTGTCACGCGCCACCGCGGTGATCGAGTGCTGCCCGTTGGGGACGGCGGTCGAGTCCCAGGCGACAGCGTGAGGGCTGGTTGCGTCTTCAGACCCCACCGCTGCGCCGTCCACCCGGAACTGGACCCCGGCGACACCGGTGTTGTCAGAGGCCGTGGCGGTGATCTGAACCGTTCCCGAGACGGCGGCGCCGGACGCCGGTGCGGTCAGTTGAATCGCCGGAGGTGTCGTGTCGCACGCGGCGGTGGAGACCGTGCGGTAGGTGATCGCGGAGCGGTTGTTCGCCGCATCGCGGGCATCGACGCCGGCCGAATAGCTCGTTCCACATGCAAGCCCGCCGATCGTCCCTTGGGTGGTGCTGACAGTCCCGGCCGGGACCGCGGAGTTGTACAGCGTGTAGTCGGCCACCCCCACATCGTCGGTGGAGGCGGTCCAGCTGAGCGTGACGGTGTTCTCGGTCGCGGCCGTTTGGGCGACGTTGGTTGGAGCGGTCGGCGGGGCGGTGTCGGCCGGACCGATCGGGGTGGCCATGTCGGACTGGATCTCGCTGACACCGAGAGCCCGGTTGTAGATCCGGATCTCGTCGAGCGTGCCCTTGAACCACTCCGACCAGATGCTGTTGCCTCCGATCCGGAGCAGGCCTGTCGAGACGCTGGCCGGGCCGGTCTGGGTCTGTGTGACGACCTGAGCGCCGTTGACGTAGACGCGGATAGCGGCGCCGTCATACGTCGCGGCAACGTGGTTCCAGGCGCCGTTGACGAGGGGTGTGCCGTAGCGGGCTCGAGCCTGGGTGGAGCCAACCTGGACGTGGCCGCTAGGGCCGCTCGCGCCGGTCTTGCTGTACAGCGCGTAGGCGAGTCCCCCGGGGCGCTCCTTCAGCATCGCCGTGTGCCAGCTACCACCGCCGGAGCTCTGCTTCACCCAGGCCTCGAGCGTGAGGCCCCCGGTCAGATCGAGCGAATTCGAGTCTGCAACCGCGACGGAATCGTTGACACCGTCAAACGAGAGCGCTCCTCCAAACTTGCCGCTCGGAGTCCAGACGGCGCCGGAGATGGTGCCCGTGTTGCCGCTACCGGAGCTGTCGGTGACCGCGGTTCCGGCCGCCTCGTTGAAGGAGTAGGCAGCGACGAGACCGGAAGGGGCGGCCTGCGTGGCAGCGGTGATCGAGGTCGCCACCAGGACGAGAGCCAGGGCTCCGAGCGCGAAACGCCCGGCACGCCTGTTCCCCACTCGGTCCAAGCTGGGCGTCGCGCGAAAGCGGTGTTTCCGCGAAGCGAAGGAGATGGGCGGCTCCTAACGTGTGGCCTTGCATGACGCCGGCCTAGGGTTTGGAGCCGGAGGTACGGATGCCCGCTAGAGGTTTTGAAGCAGGCGGCTGCACTATACCGACCGCAAGTAGAGGGTCGACTAGCGACGCCGCCGGGTATCGTCGTCGGCATGAACGTCGAGTTGCGTCCGCGGCTCCGCGGCGTCTCGCACCAGTACGCGTTCTTCGTGTCCGTCGCTTTCGGCGCGCTGCTCGTCGCCGGCGCATCGGGAGCGGGAGAACGGATCTCGGCAGCGATCTTTGCCGCCGCGCTCGCCACGATGTTCGGCGTCAGCGCCCTCTACCACCGGGTGATCTGGAGGCCTGCCACCAGGCGCTGGATGCGCCGCCTCGACCACTCCGCCATCTACCTGCTGATCGCCGGCACCTACACGCCGTTCGGAGTGCTCGCGCTGTCCGGTTCCCTGCGGTGGACCCTGCTCACGATCGTATGGGGCGGGGCGCTCGTGGCGATCGTCCTGAAGGTCGTCTGGGTGGACGGGCCGAAGTGGCTTGCCGCGGCGATCGGAATCGCGCTGGGCTGGGCCGGGGTCGCCGCCATGCCGCAGCTCGTCGACCAGGCCGGAATCTGGGGCGTGGTGCTACTGGCGATCGGCGGCGTCCTCTACACGGCCGGCGCCGTTGTGTACACGGCGCAGCGGCCCGACCCGGTGCCGGCCGTCTTCGGCTACCACGAGCTGTTCCACGCGCTCGTGATCGCGGCGGCCGCGTGTCAGTACGCGGCCGTCGCGATCTTCCTCTTCGATTAGCCCTCTAGAGCGTTAGATCTTGCGGCGCTGGCGCGGGGGACCCCACTTGGAGCGACGCCCTCGACCGGAATAGACGAGCCGGCTGGGCGCAAGGCGCATGCCCTGCTCCTCGAACTGTCCGTGCTCGCCGACGCTGCGGGCGACGTGGCTGACCTCCGCCTGCTGCTCCGGGAGGACGAGCGTGATCCCGGTTCCGTCGCGACCTGCCCGGGCCGTCCGCCCGACTCGGTGGGTGTAGCCCGTGTTGTCGGCCGGAGGATCGAAGTTGATCACGTGGCTGATGTTGTCCAGGTCGAGCCCGCGTGCCGCGACATCGGTCGCGACGAGCGTCGAGACCTTGCCCGCTTCGAACTGGGCCAGCGCCCGCTCCCTGGCGCCCTGGGTCATGTCCCCGTGCATCGCCATTGCCTTGACGTCGTGCCTCCGAAGTCTCTGGACGAGCCTGTCGGCGCCTCGCTTCGTCCTCACGAAGACCAGTGTGAGCCCGTCGTCGTGGCCGAGCATCTCGACGAGCGTCTCGACCTTGTTGTCGGCCGTGACCCCGACGAACCGGTGGTCGGTCTCGCCGCGCTCGAGGTGACCGGGAAGCTCCCCGTCGAAGCGGCTCGGATTGTGCGTGTAGGCGCGGGCGAGCTCGGCGACCTCGCCGTCGAGCGTGGCCGAGAAGAACATCGTCTGGCGCTTCCGGGGAAGCCGCCGGACGATCGCGTCGACCTGGGGCTGGAAGCCCATGTCGAGCATTCGATCGGCCTCGTCGAGGATCAAGATCTTGATTCCGTCGAGCTTGACCATGCCGCGATTGGCGAGGTCCTGGAGCCGGCCCGGCGTCGCAACGAGGATGTGCGCGCTCTTGGCGGCCTTCGCCTGAGCGGAGACCGAGGTACCGCCGTAGACCGCGGTCACCTTGAGGCCCTTCGTCCGTCCGATCTCCGTGAACTCCTCGGAGACCTGCGTGGCGAGCTCGCGGGTCGGGACGAGAACGAGCGCCGAGGGCCGGGCATCGGCGGCCTGGAGCCGCTGGACGATCGGAACGGCGAACGCCAGGGTCTTACCCGAACCCGTGGGTGACCTGGCCAGCACGTCGTTGCCCGCCAGCGCGTCCGGAAGGACGAGCGACTGGATGGCAAACGGTGCGTGAATCGAGCGCCGCGCTAGTGCGGCGGCGATGGGTTCGTCGACGCCAAGCGCCGAGAACGTTTCCTGTGACATGTGATTTCTCCTTCAGTTCTGGTTCGAGATTCGCCTACCTCGAAACCGCCGAAGAAGAAACGAGAGCTCATCTCACGGGCTCGGCCCATTGCCGTCCCTGCAATCAGAGTATCAGCGAAAACGCCGTGGAGCTTTAGCCGGCCGGACGAGAGGCCGCTTCCGGCACCTCTTGTGGCTTTCGCCACGCCAGAACGGCGGTCCCGAGCAAACCGGCCTCGACGACGGTGATCGCCAGCCGGTTCAGCACCGTGGCTCCCAGCGCGACTCCCGGCGAGGCAACGGCGAGCAGGAGCCCGTACATCGACGCTTCCCGCACTCCGAGCCCTGACGGCGCGAGCACCGAGAGCACCGCCACGATCGCGCCGACTGCTGCCGTGCCGCCGAGGTAGGCCGCCACCTCAGGCCCGGCGTCGCCGCCGACCGAGCGGACGAGGAAGAGCAGCGCGAACCCGCCCACGATCCAGTTCGCGGAATAGAAGAGGATCAGGCCCAGCATCGTCCGCCACGGCAGGGCGGGCGGCGGGACCGCGGAGAACGGGCGGAACGCGGCCCGGACGACCACGCGATAGATGCGGGGATGCAGGATCGCCGCGATCAGGCAACCGAAGAGGACGACCGGCCAGATCGGAGCGTCCCAGCCTTCCACGAAGGGGAGCGCACAGACGAGCACGAGCACGCCGGCGACAGCAGAGAGGCCCGCCTCGAGGAGGATCGATGCGACGACGACGCCTGTCCGGTCGACGCCCCCGGCCCTCCGCAGCCAGACGACCCGTGCGGCCGGAGTCCAGACCCCGCCCGGGATGTACTTGGCGAGCATCGAGGCCATCTCCGACTGGAGCGCGACCGCATACGAGGTCTGAATGCCGAGCGCCCGCAGGATCGCCTGCCAGCCGACGACGAACATGAGGTAGTAGGCAGCGAGAAGGAGGCAGGCGATGCCGAGGTCGAACAGGTCGGCATGCCGGAGCCGCGGCAGCGCGTCGCTCCAGGTGTCCTGGAGCGCCCAGCCGAGCGAGGCGAGCAGGATGGCGACGAAGGCGAGCTGAAGCGAGACGACCAGTCGGCGTCTCGCAGCGATCCGACTCAGCACCCCCCGCATATCCACAAGGTAGTACGCGGGAGGTGGGTCGGGAAGGCCTATTCCTTGACGACTACTTCTGCGGAGTTCGCCGACTGGGTCTCGCCCTTGAGGGCTCGAACGACGAAGTAATACGGGGTGCCGCCCTCCAGCTTCTCGACGACAGCCGTCGGCCCGTCGCTTCGAGCAACCTCCGCGTAGTCCCCGCCCGGCTCGCGCGACATGAGGATCACGTACCCCTCAGCCTCGTCGACCGGCGCCCACTCGAGCGTTACGCCGCCCTTCTCGTTCAAGGCTGCGCGCAGCTCCACCGGAGCCGCCGGGGGCTTATCCGTCCCGGGCGGCGGCTCGGCGACCGTCGTCGTCGTCGTGCCGGTCGTGGTCGTCCCTGTGGTCGTCGCCGTCGTCGTCGTCGCTGCGGTCGTCGTCTGGCCGGTCGTCGTCTGGCCCGTTGTCGGCGGCTGCGGCTGCGGTGCCGGGGCCGGAGCCGGGTCCGTGGGATTCGAAGAGCATCGAGAGGTTCTCGATGTAGAGCGAGTACGTCCTAAACAGCAAGTCGGCGCTGTCGCTGCTGTCGAAGATCCCGACTCCCTCGAAGGAGAGCCTGAGCGGAAGGCTGAAGTCCGCATCCCGGATCTGGAGCTCCGCATCCCGCTCGGCGTTGTTCGAGCGCTGACCCTGAACCACGAAGGTTTGGAACCAGTCCGCGAGCCGGTTGATCTGATTCTGAGACCGCACCGCCTCGACTTGAACAGGCTCGTAGACGAGCCGCCGAGGTGTGGTGACGATCCTCAGCTCTCCCGTCGGAGTCGTGACCTGTTGATCGACTGTCTCCTGCGTCGCGACGACGGGCCCGAATTTGTTGACGTTCGCGACGTTCTGGCCGTCCAGCCTCAGCGAGTCGAACGCCGCGGGGATCACGCCGGTGCCGGTGGGGGCTGATGCGTTGAAGGGCTCATCCCGGACGACCGTCTCCGGCTGGATCGTCAGCGTGATCAGATAGGGAGCCGTTGTCTCCGCCTCGACCTCCGGGAAGACGACCTTCTTGATCAGCGCATTCATGAGCCGCAACCCGACCTGAGGGTCGTTGTTGCCGTCGAACCCGACGAGCACGACATTCTTCTTCAGCGGCTGGCGGTCGAGGGTCCGGTTGATCCAGGTGAAGAGCGGCAGGCCCATTCCGAGCCCGAACCTCACGACGCAGTTGCGGTACTTGACTCGCGAGATGCTCGCGCTCAGTACGTCACCACCGTGGCTGCCGGAGGTCAGTGACTGGACGACTTCGCCGTAGGGGCCGCAGGTCTCGACAGAGGCCAGCTTTCCGACGGTCTGGCCGTCGACCTGGAGAGCCCAGTAGCCCGGGCTCGACTCCAGCTGGGAGATCGCGCCGACCCGCCTGTCGCCGCCGGCGACAAGCACCGCGAGGACCGAAACGGCGACGAGGCCCACGATTGCGGCTGTAACCAACGCGATGATGGAGCGCCTGCTCATCGGGACCTCCAACGACCCTACGACGACTTCATACCGGCTTCAAGACGCCGAAAGGCAGGAAAATCTTCCCTAGAGACGCCCGGCCTCCACGATCCGCTGGAGGAACTGCTGCGTGCGCGGCTCCGCGGCGCGGAGAAGATCTGCTCCGGCGGGCCCTGCTCGAGGATCACGCCGCCGTCGAGGAAGCAGACGCGGTTCGCGATCTCGCGCGCGAAGCCCATCTCGTGGGTGGCGATCAGCATCGTCATCCCGCCGGCGGCCAGCTCGCGGATGACGTTGAGGACCTCGCCGACGAGCTCGGGGTCGAGCGCGCTCGTCACCTCGTCGAGCAGCATCAGCTGCGGCTGCATCGCCAGGGCTCGGACGATCGCGACGCGCTGCTGCTGGCCGCCTGACAGCCGGTCGGGGTAGTCGTCCCGGCTGTCCGCGAGGCCGAACCGGCCGAGCAGCTCGAGCGCCTGGGCCTCCGCCTCGGCCCGAGGCGTCTTCAAGCACCTCGCTGGGGCGCCAGCGTCACGTTCCGCAGCACCGTCATGTGCGGGAAGAGGTTGAACGACTGGAAGACGATCCCGATCCCGCGCCGCACCCGGTTCAGCGTCGACGCCCGGCGCTGTCACCTCCTCTCCGCCCACGAGGATCCGGCCCTCGTCGATCGGCTCGAGCAGGTTCACGCAGCGCAGTAGCGTCGACTTGCCCGGAGCCCGAGGCGCCGATCAGGCAGACCACCTCGTGCTCCTCGACCTGCGAGGTCGATCCCGTGCAGGACCTCTTGCTCGCCGAAGGACTTGCGAACGCCGTGGAGCTCGACGGCGCTCATCGCCGCTCCTCCTGCCGCTCGCTCGCGCGATCAGCCAGTCGGTGAAGCGCGCCATCGGGATCGTCAGCAGCCACGAAGAGCAGCGCGGTCGCGAAGTACGGCGTGTAGTCGAAGTTCCGCGCCACCTCGATCTGCGACTGGCGAAACGCCTCGACCGGCCCGATCAGGGCGACAAGCGCGGTGTCCTTCTGCAGGCCGATGAAGTCGTTGAGGAGCGGCGGGACGACGCGACGCACCGCCTGCGGCACGACCACGAACCGGAGCGCCTTCGCCCTGGAGAGACCCAGCGAGCGGGCGGCCGCCTCCTGGCTCGGGTGAATCGACTCGATCCCCGCCCGGTAGACCTCCGAGACGTACGCCGAGTAGACGAGCACGAGCGCCGACGATCCCCCAGAACGAACTCGGAGCGCGGAACGCCCGTGATGTCGAGCGCCGGAACCCCGAATCCGAACAGGTAGATGACGAGGATCGTCGGGACGCCGCGGAAGAAGTCGGTGTACGCGACAGTGAGGAGGCGGACGGGGAAGAAGACGGGCCCCGGAAGGCTCCGCAGGACCGCGATCGCAAGCCCGAGGACGAGGATGAAGACCTCGGCGATCAGGAAGATCTTGATGTTGACGAGCAGCCGGGGCGTGATCGTCGCGCAGGGAGTCCTTGAAGATCTCCCAGTCGAAGAACTGCTCGCTGGACCTGCGGCCAGCCGGGTGAGCTCGTGACCAGGAGCGACGATCATGCCGAAGAACGCGACCGTGCTGACCGCCGCGATCAGCGTGCTGCGGCCGGCTCCGCCGCCCCCGAGGATGCGCGGACAGGGCGGCTCTGAGGCTAGCCCAGGACCGGCGCGCCGCCGGCGAGCCACTTCTGCTCGAGGCTGTCGATCGTGCCGTCTTCGTGCAGCGTCGCGATCGCCTCGTTCACGCAGGTCGTGAGCGGGCTGTCCTTCTCGAGCACGACGCCGAAGTACTCGCCGCCTTCTCGGCGCCGGCAGCCGGCCGACGACCTTGCCGTTGTCGAGCTGCACGGCGGCCATGTACAGAGCGGTCGGGAAGTCCACGACGATGCCGTCGATCTGCTTCGCCTTCAGGCCGGAGATCGCGTCGTTGTTCGTGTCGTAGACGGACGGGTCGTCGCACCGGCTTGATCGTGTCGGTGATCGCCTCGTAGCTCGTCGTGCCGATCTGGGCGCCGAGCTTGAAGTCCTTCAACTCGTCGATCGTCTGGGCGTTCGCGATCGGTCGATCGGCGAGGGCGACGATCGCCTGCTCGACGTCGTAGTACGAGTCGCTGAAATCCACAGCCTTCGCGCGCTCCGGCTTGTGCGAGATCTGGTTGATGTCGAAATCGAACTTCTTCGGGCCCGGGCGGAACGACTGGTTGAAGGGCACGACAGTCCACTTGACCTCGTCGTCGGTGAAGCCGAGCTCCTTGGCGATCCCGTAGGCGACCTCCTGCTCGTAGCCCTTCTTCGTGGGCGCCGTGGTCGGATCCCAGGGGTCGAACTCCTTCGTCCCCTCGAACCACGGGGGGAAGGCCGGGTTGTCGGTTCCGATCGTCAGCTGGCCGGAGTTGACGAGGTCGAGCGAGGCCTTGTCGCACGACGCGGTGGGCTCCGTCGTCCCGCCGGCGCTCTCGTTGTCGTCGCCTCCGCAGCCGGCCGCGAGCAGCAGGCCGGCGGCGAGAACGAGCAGGGTCAGCACCTTCCGCACGGCGCAGACCCTATCGACTCAGCTGTCCCTCAGCTCCAGGTGTCGAACCGGGATCCCGTGTGCCTCGAGAGCCTTGCGCGCGGCCTCGTCCTCGAGCCAGGTGGCATCTTCGCCGGGCCGGGTGAGCACGACGATCTCGTCCGCCGGGAAGTTGCGCAGTGCGTCCGCCACGTTCTCGGCCGCGTCCGTGTTCTGGCTCGTCGAATCGACCTCGACGCGCGCCTCGCCCGAGGCGGCCTCGGCAACTTCCTCAGCCGCATCCTCCGCCTCGGCACGCGCGTCGTCCTCCGCGTTCGTCAGCCAGTCGAGCCGGGAGATCTTCGCCGCGGGAGCGACGATCCGAATCTCGTCGGCGTCCGTGAGCTCACCCCGAAGCTCCGATTCGTCCGCGCCGACAGTCGTGACAACCAAGACCTTCTTTCCCATGTCCGGCCTCTTACCCCGAACGCGGACGGGGCAAGCGCACGAACGCAAAGAGCAACGTGAGCAGGAAGGCCAGCGCGGCGACGGATCCGAGTGAGATCCGAAGCGTGGCCAGCTCCGCCAGCCCGCCTACGGCAGCGGGCCCGACGAGGAAGCCGAGATACATGAGCGTCGTCACCGAGCCGACAACGGTTGCGCGCTCGTGCGCGGCGGCCGCTCGGCCGGCGATGCTGACGATCGTCGGAGCGCAGACGGCGCAGCCGGCGCCGGCGACGGCCATCCCCACCAGGGCCACAGGGACCGTCGGCGCAATCGCGGCGATCGCCGACCCCGCGCCGGCGAGCGCCGAGCCGACGACCAGCACCGTCCGCTCAGTCCCCGGACGCGCAAGCCGATGGACGCCGAGGCGGCCGGCGGTCATGGCCGCCGCGAAGAGCGCAGGCCCGAGCGCGCTCACCGCCGGTGGCGCGTCGAGTGTCCGCTCGAGGTGAACCGCACCCCAGCTCTGCCACGTGTTCTCGATCCAGAAGGCGATGGCCCCGAGACCGCCGAGCACGAGCAGCCAGGCAGGCACGGCCTGGAGAAATCGAGGATGCTCCTCCGCGGCCGGGGCCGTCCACTCCTCTGCGCCTGTGCGCGCCGAGACGGCGGCGACGAGCACCAGGACGGCGGCAAGAGCGAAGACCAGCGGCGGCTCAGCACCTGCCCACCGGAGGAGCCCGGTCGCCACGCTCGAGACGACGACCGCTCCGGAGAAGAACGCGTGGGCGAGGTTGAGCAGCGGACGGCCCGATGCCTCCTCTTCGTGCACGGCGTCGGCGTTGATCGCCACGTCCATCGCGCCGGATGTCGCGCCGAGGAAGAAGAGCAGCACGGACAGCTGGGCCGGCGATTCGGCGAGCCCGGGCAAGAGTCCGGTGAGCCCGAATGCGCCGACGGCTGCCGGAGTGAGCCGAGGGCCGAGCCGGTCCATGAGCACGCCGGTCGCCCGCATCGAGACGAGCGCGCCGAACGCGAGAAACACGAGCGCGAGCCCCAGCTCCGCGTCGCTCGTCTCCGAGCGGCGCTGCAGCGCGGGCAACGCGGCACCGAACGCACCCCAGAAGATCCCGAGGGCGGCGAAGCCGACGAGAGCTCGCGTCCTCGGGCTCTGGATCCGCATCGGCAGAATCCTCTACGGATGCGATGGCTCGAGCCGGAGTGGCGCGAGGAAGCGGAGGCGTGGATCCGCGAGCAGGCGACGGTGACCGGGCCGATCGAGCAGCCGCACGTCTATCCGTGGGCGACTGCGATGCGGGTGCCCACCGCGGAGGGCGACCTCTGGTTCAAGGCGACGACGCGGGAAGTCCACGGCTTCGAGCCGGCGCTCACCGCCATCCTCGCGGAGGCCTTCCCGGACCGCACCGGACAGGTCGTTGCGCTCGACATCGAGCGCGGATGGATGCTCACGCGCGACGCGGGAACCCGCTTGCGAGAGATCCACGGCGAGGAGCGGCTCCGGCTCTGGGGAGAGATCTTGCCGCGCTACGCCGAGATCCAGATCTCGCTGGCACCGCGGGCGGAGGAGCTACTGACGCTCGGCGTTCCCGATGAACGGATCGCCGGGCTCGCCGGCAAGGTGGAAGCGCTGCTCGACGACGACCGGGCGCTCATGCTCGGCGAGTCAGGGGAGCTCAGCGCCGCACAGCGGGACGAACTCCGCCGCCGAATGCCCGAGCTCCGCAGGCTGGTTGAGGAGCTGGAGGCGTACGGTATTCCGGAAACGCTCCAGCACGACGACCTCCACGACGGGCAGGTGTTCGTCGCGAGCGGCCGCCACCGCGTGCTCGACTGGGGCGACAGCTGTGTGTCCCATCCGTTCCACACGCTGACCGTGACGCTGCGAGCGATCGCGTGGAGGCAGGAGCTGGCGCCGGGCGCGGAGCCGCTGCTGCGGCTCCGCGACGTCTACCTCGAGCCCTTCGGGGCTCCCGCGGCAGCGGCTGACATCGCCTATCGGACGGGCACGCTCGCCAGGGCTCTCGCCTGGCATCGCTACCTCGGCGCCATTCCGTCCGGCGAACGGGATCCCGAGGACGCCGAGAGCGTTCCGTACGGCCTCCGGTTGTTCCTGGAGAACGGACCGATCGGTGCCTGGCAGTGACCTCCGGGTGGCTCGAGTCTCAGACCATGCTTCGGACGAGCTCGGCCAGCCGGTCGAAGCTCGAGTCGGCGCCGTCCTTCATCCCCGTCGCGAGGGCTGCGTCGCGCGCCTCCTTCGACGGGTAGAGAACCGTCTGCGTGATCGTCGTCCTGCCGTCCTCCTCGGAGAGGACCAGCGTGTTGATCGTCTCGGGCCAGTCGCCGCCCCAGGACTCGGTCGAGACGAGCCGCTCGGGCGGTGTGACCTCTCGATACTCGCCGCGCATCTCCATCTCGCTGCCGTCGGCCTTGCGCCAGCCGAAGTGCCACGCTCCACCCGGGCGAAGGTCGATCTCGCAGATGGGCATGGTCCAGCCTTCCGGGCCCAATAGCCACTGCGGCACGTGCTCGGGGTTGGTCCAGGCCTCCCAGACGAGTTCGCGCGGAGCGTCGAACGATGCGCGTCATCGCGGCCTCACGATCCGAGGGCGTCGTGAACGTCGTGGCTGCTTCATTTGCTGTGGCCATCGGTGCCCTCCTTCTCTTTCAGTTGGTCTAGGTACTCGTCGAGTCGCTCGTAGCTCTCGTCCCAGAAGCGGCGGTAGCTCTCCGCCCACTCGGCGACCTCCTTGAGCGGAGCGGCCTCGAGCCGGCAAGGACGCCACTGCGCCTCACGGCCCCGCGTCACGAGGCCGGCACGTTCGAGCACACGGAGATGCTTGGAGACCGCCGGCCCACTCATGGCGAACGGCGCCGAGAGCTCCTTGACCGTGGCTTCTCCCTCGGTCAGACGAACGAGGATCGCCCGCCGCGTTGGATCGGCCAGCGCGGAGAACGTCGTGCTCAGGTGATCAACCGCCATGTATTTAACCCTTTGGTTAGAGAACCAAATGGTTATTTACACCACGGCGAATCGCCTGTCAACTGGTGCTACGGAAGGAGAGCGCGGTCGAAGAAGCCGACGAGGCGACGCTCACGAGTGGGTACTCCTGAGACGCCGGCACTACCAAGCCCGGCGAGCTAGCATCGCATCACCCCCTCGACGGAAGGATCGCCATGCAGCTGATCGATCGCCTCGACGCCGCCCGGCGGCGCTGGAACGTTCTCGAGCACCCCTTCTACCGGCGCTGGGAGTGCGGGGAGCTCAGTCGCTCCGAGTTGAGCGCGTACGCGGGCGAGTACCGTCACGCCGTCGTCGCGCTGGCCGATGCCGCCGAGACCGCGGCTCCGCTTGCCGGTCCCGACCACGCAGGTGAAGAGCGTTCGCACATCGACCTCTGGGACGATTTCGCTCGAGCGGTCGACGCTGAGGCCAGGCCCGCCCGACTCGACGGGACGGCGAAGTGCGTGAGCGCGTGGACAGCGGCTTCGGATCCGATTGAGGCGCTGGGGATCCTCTACGCCATCGAGGCGGGCCAGCCCGACGTCTCCCAGACGAAGCTCGACGGCCTGATCGAGCACTACGGCTTCGAGCCCGACAGCACGGCAAACGCCTACTTCACGCTGCACGCGGAGCGGGACCACGAGCACGCAGCCCACTCCCGCGAGCTCCTCGAGCGCCACGCTCGCCCGGAGGACACGGACCGCGTCGTCGACGCCGCAGAGCGCGCGCTCATCGGGAACTGGTCCCTGCTCGACGGCGTCGAATCGCTCCGCTGACTTCGGGAGTCAGGCGAACTCGATCCGGCAGGCGCCGCTCGAGGCGAAGCGAGGCGACAGCGGCGCCGCAGCAGGCGACTGCCGCGGCGACCCAGAGCGCATGCGGAGCCACGCCGAGGATGACGGCTCCGATCGCCGGCCCCGTAATGAAGCCGAGCTGCCACGAGAACCCGTTGAGGGCCATGTAGCGCCCGGTGGATCCCTCGGGCGCGAGATCTGCGGTGAGCGGCCCTTGCACGGCGTCGTAGAGGCACTCCCCGAAGGAGAACACTGCGATCGCCGTGGTCAGCAAGACGAGAGCGGCCAGGCCGCCGCCGAAGAAGCCTCCGGCGAGAACGAGCGCCCAGGAGCACGCGAACAGGAGGCCCATGAGCGCGAGCGCCGTCATCCGCCGCTTGCCTCCCTGCGATGAGGCGACTCGAACCTGGGCGCCGATGATCAGCAGCGAGTTGAAGAGGAAGAGGAGCCCGATCGCATCCTCGCTCAGTCCCGCCTCCTGCTTCGCGTACACCGGGAAGAGGCCGACCAACAGCGCTACGGCCGCGGCGACATAGACGTAGTTGACCGCGAGCAGGCCGACGAACGCCCGATCGCGTAGAGCAAGCCGGTACGAGCCAGGCCGGGCGTCACGCGCGTGCCTCCGGGGCTCCGGGACCCGAGCCACGAAGAGGCCGAAGGCGACGAACGTCAGAGCGTTGAGGACGAAGAGCATCGTGAACGTGCCCGGATCCGAAGTCGTGACGAGCAGCCCTCCGACCGCACCGCCGAGGCCGAGCCCGACATTTGCGAACACCCGTTGTTGCGCGAAGGCGAGCGGGCGCTGCTCCGGCGAGACAAGACCGGCAAGAAGTGCGGATTGACCGGTGAGCCAGGTCCCGACACCACCACCGCCGAGCACGGCGAGCGCAACGGCGTGCCAGCCCTCCCTGACGAGCGGATAGAGGGCGAAGGCGCTCGTCGAGAGGAGCAGGCCGAGTGCGAGCGTCGCGCGGCCGCCGAAGCGATCCGCCAGCGGGCCCGAGGCGAGGGACGTCGCAAGGGCGGTTGCCGCCGCGACGGCCGAGGCGAGCCCGGCGACCGCGAGCTGTATCCCTCGAACCTCGTGGAAGTAGAGAAGGAGGAACGGGTTGGCCGCCCCGTTGCCGAACGCGTTGAGCAGGATCCCGGCCTGGAGGATGTAGACCCCGCGCGGAAGCCCGCGAACCAACAATGAAACCACGGTTTCACTATACTTCGGCCATGCAGAACTGGGTGCTCCTCGCCTACCGCCTTCCGCGTGAGCCTTCGACGCCGCGGATCGCGCTCTGGCGCCGCCTGCGCCGCCTCGGCGCGGCCCAACTCGGCGACGGCCTCGTCGCCCTGCCGGCGAACGACCGACACGCGCGAGCAGCTCGAGTGGCTCGCCGGGGAGGTCGAGGAGTCCGGAGGCGAGGCCACGGTCTGGCTGGCTGAGCCTGCCACCGCCGCCCAGGGCCGAGCCCTTGCAGACCGGATGAGGAGCGCTACGGCCGCCGACTATCGCGCGGTCGCGGAGGCGGCCGGCGTCGGCGGCGCCGACCAACGGCGGCGTAACCGGCTCCGCCGTGCGCTACGCGCGATCAGGAACCGCGACTACTTCTCGGCCGACGAGCGCATCGAAGCCGAGCGCGCCGTCGAGGCGCTGACGGCAGAGCGGGTGCGTGCATGACCTGGGCGACCCGGCGCCGGCTCCACGTCGACCGAACGGCGAGCGCTTGGCTGATTCGCAGGTTCGTCGACCGCCATGCCCGGTTCGTCTTCGTCGACGACCCGGACGAGATTCCCGCAGACGCGATCGCATTCGACGTCAAGGGCGCCGAGCTGTCGCATCACGACGGCAACTGCAGCTTCGAGACGATCCTCGACCGCTATGCGCTGGACGACCCGGCGCTGCGCCGGATCGGTCAGATCGTGCACGAAGCGGATATCGGCGACGAACGTTTCGACGCACCGGAGGCAGCAGGTCTCGACGTGATCGTGCGCGGGCTGCGGATTGCGGCGCTCGACGATCACGAGCTCATCCGGCTGACCGACCGGCTCTTCGACGGGCTCTACGCGTACTACTCGCGGTAGGGCGACTCCGAAGGTCTGTCCTGCCGGCTTTCGGTAGCTCGTCCAGAGGAGTAACGTCGCGGCCAGTTCTATGAGCCCCGGCCGCATCGTCCTGCTCGTCACCGGCTGCATCGCGGCGCTGATCGCGCTCGGGCTGCTGGCCGGCGGTTGCGCGCTCACCGCCGTGCACGCCTCGCAACGCGACGACGACGGTTTCTTCTCGAGCCGGCACGAGCAGTTTCTGACCGAGGGCTACGCCATCCGGTCCGAGGATCTCGACCTCGGGACCGAGGGGCCGGACTGGCTCTTCGACGAGGGTCGGCTCGCCAGGATCAGGCTGCAGGGAGACAGCGCGGAGCCCGGGAAGGAACTCTTCTTCGGAATCGGGCCCAAGCCCGCGGTGGAGGAGTATCTGGAGGGCGTCGAGCACGACGTCGTCATCGACGCCGAGATCGATCCCTTCAGCGCCGAGTACAGGCACGAGCTGGGCAGTCGGTCGCCCGCTCCGCCGGCCTCCCAGACGTTCTGGGCCGCGTCGGGAGACGGCAGCGTCGAGTGGGACGTCGACCAGGGGAACTGGGTCGCCGTCGTCATGAACGCTGATGCGTCGCGGAGCATCGTGGCCGAGGTCAGTGTGGGAGCGAAGACCGACCTCCTGCTCTGGGCCGGGCTCATCCTGCTCGGCCTCGGTCTCGTCGTCGCCGCGGTGGCCACGCTCCTGATCGCGCTCGGCGCGCGCGGACCGGGCGGGCTACCGGCGCAGGCTCCGGCGGCGGCCGCGGCGGAGCCGCTGCCGGCCGGGGCGTACCCCGTTCAAGTCGAAGGAGTGCTCGAGGAGGGACTGAGCCGCTGGCTCTGGCTCGTCAAGTGGCTCTTGCTGATCCCTCACTTCTTCGTCCTGATCTTCCTCTGGGCCGCCTTCTTCGTCGTGACCGTGATCGCGTTCTTCGCCATCCTCTTCACCGAGCGCTACCCGCGCGGCCTCTTCGACTTCAACCTCGGCGTCATGCGCTGGACGTGGCGCGTGTGGTGGTACGGGTACGGCGGCCTGGCAACGGACCGGTACCCACCGTTCACGCTCGCCGATGTGGACTACCCGGCCCGGCTGCACGTCCCGTACCCGGAGCGGCTCTCGCGAGGCCTCGTGCTCGTGAAGTGGTGGCTGCTCGCGATCCCCCATTACCTCGTGATCTCGTTCTTCCTCGGCCCCGGCTGGTGGTGGTCGGACGCCTACGCGTACGGGCCAGGCCTGATCGACCTGCTGGCCATCTTCGCCGGCGTCGTGCTCCTCGTCCGAAGCTTCTACCCGCAAAGCCTTTACCGGCTCATCCTCGGGATGGATCGCTGGGTCATCCGCGTCGCGGCCTACGCCGGGCTCATGCGCGACGAGTACCCACCGTTCCGGCTCGATCCCTAGCACTCCCGCCGCCGATTTGAAGATTCCTCGCACGAGAGCGCAAGGAAGCGCCGCCCCCGGCATCCATTAATCGGCCGGGGTAGGTCGTCCGGGTCCGGGCCGCCAGGTGCGGCGTGGCGCCTGTGGCCCGGACGACCCGGCCCGGTCAGGGAGTCGGGGGTGCGGCCCCGACTACAGTGCGGGCCGTGAAGCTGGGTTCGACCGTCGCCGCCGTGTTGGTCGCGGGGGGTGTGGGGTTTGCGGCACAACCAGCTTGGCGGCCCGCACGCCCCGTTCCGGTGCCGCGGACTGAAGTCGCGGCAGCGCCGCTCGGGCGCGAGATCGCAGTCGTGGGCGGCTTCCTGCGCAACGGAAGCAACACCGGACGCGCAGACGCGTACTCGCCGGCGACGAACCGCTGGCGCCGCCTCCCGGACTTCCCTGTCGGGGTCGACCACGCGATGGCCGCCGGCGCATCGGGGCGGCTGTACGTCGTCGGCGGCTACGGGTCCGGGGTCATACGCGCGACTGCCTTCGTCCTCCGGCAGGGTCGCTGGAAGGCGCTACCGCCGATGCCGGCGCCACGCGCGGCGGGAGGCGCTGCGATCGTCGGCGGGAAGCTCTACGTCGTCGGCGGCGTGGAGGCTCCCGGCCGTCTCGCCGGCGACGCGTTCGCCTTCGACCTCGAGGCGGCACGTTGGACCGTGATCCCTGGACCGCGACCGCGCGAGCATCTCGGCGCAGCAGCCCTCGGCGGCCGGGTGTACGCGGTTGCGGGCCGCACCGGAGGGCTCGACACGAATCTCGACGTCGTCGAGGCGTTCGACCCGCGCAGCGGGCGCTGGCGCGCGGTGCCGCCGGTTCCGGGCAAGCGAGGTGGAACTGCCGCCGCCGCCGTGGCCGGCCGCCTGGTCTCGGCCGGCGGCGAGGAGCCCGGCGGCACGATCGCGACCGTCTTCGCCTACTCGCCCACCACGCGTCGCTGGACGCAGCTCCCGCGGATGCGGACGTCCCGCCACGGCCTCGGCCTGGTCGGTTGGCGCGGTCGGGCCTACGCCCTTGCGGGCGGCCCGCAGCCGGGCCTCACCGTGAGCGGCGCGAACGAGGTTCTAAGACTCGGGCCGTAGCCCGGTGGCGACGACTCGGCGACCGTTTCGCTGGTAGACGACGTCGACGGTGTCGTGCTTGCGATACGTCCCGGCAACGCCGAGGAGCATGCTCGCCCAGCGGATCGGGCCCAGCCGTCCCTCCTGCGCGAGGGAGCGCGCGAAGACCAGTGAGCGCCCCTGAATCCGGTAGTCCTTGCCCGGTTCCTGGCGCACCCCGTTGACGAAGACCTCGAAGTCCTCGGACACGTCGTCGGGGAGCGTGACCCGCGATTCCGCTTGAGACATGCCGCTCGATGTGGCTGGTTCGGAGCTCACCCTCGTAGAATGCCCGAGCCCGTGGCCCCTGCTGTCCTGCTCGCCGCTACCGGCCTGACTCCCGTCACGGCGGAGTCGCCGAACGCCGAGCGCATCGCGGATCTCTACTGGTTCGTCGCGTTCTGGTCGGCGATCGTCCTCCTGGCGGTCGCGGTGCCGCTGACGATCTTCATCGTCCGCTATCGCAGCCGCGGCCGGGACCGGACGGTCGAGGGCCCGCAGGTCCACGGCTCGACCCGTCTCGAGATCGCGTGGACGCTCGTGCCGGTCGCGATCCTCGTGATCGTCACCGGCTTCACGTTCTACAAGCTCCCAGGGATCACCCTGGAGGACCAGGCGAAGGCCGGCGATCTCCGGGTCCGCGTCGAGGGACGGCAGTTCTACTGGCAGTACCGCTATCCCAACGGCGTGGTGCAGATCGACAAGCTGCGAGCTCCCCAGGGCCGCCTCGTGGTTCTCGAGATCACCGCGCCGGAGAGCGACGTCAACCACAGCTACTGGGTCCCCGGCGTCGGCGGCAAGTTCGATGCGATCCCGGGCGAGACGACGGAGACGGCGTTCCAGGCGAAGAACACCGGCGTCTTCGAGGGCCAGTGCGCCGAGTTCTGCGGCGTCCAGCACGCCCAGATGCTGGCGTCGATCGAGGTCGTCCCGGCTGCGGAGTTCGACTCCTGGCTGCAGGAGGAGGCGACCAAGCAGGAAGCCGGTGACTCCGATCTCGGCGAAACGGAATTCGCCGGCGTCTGCGCGAAGTGCCACGGCATGAACGGCCAGGGGCTGATCGGCCCTGCCTTCACGAGCGCCTCCGTGTCGGATGCGAAGGTCGTCGCCGAGGTCGTCCGCAACGGGCGCAGGAGGATGCCCGCGATCGGCGAGGGGTGGGACGACCGGCAGATGAACGCCCTCACCGCCTATCTCAAGGAGCGCTTCTCGGAGGAGAGCAGTGGCGGTTAGGGCCGAGACCCCGAGCTATCCGATCCCTTGGACGCAAGGCCGCGTCGCGAGCTGGATCGCGACCGTCGACCACAAGCGGATCGGGATCCTCTACATCCTCACGAGCCTCGTCTTCTTCCTGGCAGGCGGGGTGATGGCCCTCTTGATCCGGACGCAGCTCGCCACGCCGGACATGGACTTCGTGACCCGCGACTCCTACAACCAGCTCTTCACGATGCACGGCACGACGATGGTCTTCCTCGTCGTCGTCCCGATCTTCGCCGGGTTCGCGAATTACCTCGTCCCGCTGATGATCGGCGCCGCCGACATGGCCTTCCCCCGGCTGAACGCCCTGTCGTACTGGCTCTTCCTCTTCGGCGGCATCGTGCTGCTCGGCAGCTTCTTCGCCGCCGGCGGATCCGCGCAGTCGGGCTGGACCGGCTATCCGCCGTTCTCAGCCGAGATCGGAGGAAACGGCCAGGACCTCTGGATCGTCGGTCTCCACATCCTCACGCTGTCCTCCCTGTTCGGCGCGATCAACCTGCTGGCCACGATCCACAACATGCGGACCGCCGGCATGACCTGGATGCGACTTCCGCTCTTCGTCTGGTCGATCGAGATCTACGCGGCCCTCCTCGTCGTCGTGCTCCCGGCGCTCTCGGCCGGACTGACGATGCTGCTGCTCGACCGCGCCGACATCACGCACTTCTTCCTGCCGGACAAGGGCGGCGACGCGATCCTGTACCAGCACGTCTTCTGGTTCTTCGGCCACCCCGAGGTCTACGTGATGATCCTCCCGGCGATGGGGATCGTCTCCGAGGTCATCCCCGTCTTCGCGCGCAAGCCGATCTTCGGCTACAAGGCGATCGCGTTCTCGACCGTGGCGATCGGCTTCTACTCGCTGCTCGTCTGGGGCCATCACATGTTCACGGTCGGCCTCCCGATCGGGCTTCAGGTCTGGTTCATGATCGCGTCGCTCACGATCGCCGTCCCGACCGGGGTGAAGATCTTCAACTGGATCGCCACCACCTGGCGGGGCAACCTGATCTTCGACACCGCGCTGCTCTGGGCGCTCGGCTTCATCGCGGTGTTCACGATCGGCGGGCTCTCCGGGATCTTCGTCGCCGTCTTCCCGTTCGACTGGCAGGTGCACGACTCGTACTTCATCGTCGCCCACCTGCACTACGTGCTCTTCGGCGGGTCGGTGTTCGGGGTGTTCGCGGCGCTCTACTACTGGTGGCCGAAGATGTTCGGCCGGATGCTCAACGAGCGTCTTGGCAAGTGGCACTTCTGGCTGACGTTCGTTGGCTTCAACCTCACGTTCTTCCCGCAGCACATGATGGGAATGCTCGGGATGCCCGCCGGATCTACACCTACCCGGATCGCGACCTGCTGCCCGAGTACAACATGGTCTCGACGATCGGCTCCTACATCATGGGCCTCGGGATCCTCGTGTTCGTCGTCAACGTGATCTGGTCGCGCAAGGGCCGGATGCCGCGCGCGGGAAACGACCCGTGGCTCGCGGACACACTCGAGTGGTACACGACCTCGCCGCCACCGCCGCACAACTTCGACAAGGTCCCGTACGTGACGAGCGCGCGGCCGCTTCGAGACCTTCGCCGCAGGATCGGAGAGCGCCGGTGAGGGCGGGGCCCTGGCTGCGGTTGTGCGGAGTGGGCGCCACGGCCGTCGTCGCGGTCGTCGTGGCGAGCGGCGAGCTCGGGATCGCGCATCGCGCGCTCGTGGTGGTCGCAATGCCGCTCCTCGTGGCCATGGCGACCGGCGCGTGGTTCGCGCACCGACCCGTGTTCCCGGTAACGAGCACCGCTGTCGTCCTGTTTCTCGCCGCACTGGCGAGCTGGTGGTCGCCGAGGCTGCACATCGCGCTGGCGGCTGCGGCTGCGGCTGCAACGGTGATCGCAACGGCTCGGCTCTACCGCGGCGAGCGGACGATGCCGGTCGCCTGGCGGGACTACGTGACGCTGACGAAACCGCGGATCATGTCCCTCCTGCTGCTGACGGGAGCGGCCGGCATGTTCGTCGGCGCCCAGGGCGTACCGGACGGCGGGAAGTTCGCGGCGACCATGCTCGGCCTGGCACTCGCCTGCGGAGGCGCGAGCGCCCTCAACCACCTCCTCGACCGTGACCTCGACCGGTCGATGAAGCGGACCGCCTCCCGGCCGGTCGCCGACGGCCGGGTGAGCCCTGAGCTCGCACTCGAGTTCGGCCTCGCGCTGTCGGCCTTCTCGTTCGTCCTCCTGGCGTCGACCGTCAACGTCCTGACTGCGACGCTCGCGCTCGTCGGAAATCTCTTCTACGTCCTCGTCTACACCCGCTGGCTCAAGCGCTCGACGCCGCAGAACATCGTGATCGGCGGAGCCGCCGGCGCGGTGCCGCCGCTCGTCGGCTTCGCGGCGGCCACGGGGAACCTGACGCTTCCCGCGCTCTTCCTGTTCCTGATCGTCTTTTTCTGGACGCCGCCGCACTTCTGGGCGCTCGCGCTGCTGATCAAGCGCGACTACGCGGCGGCGAGGGTGCCGATGCTCCCCGTCGTCCGGGGCGACCGGGAGACCGCGAGGCAGGTGCTGCTCTACACCGTCGTGCTCGTGGGACTGACGCTCGTGCCGGTGCTCACCGGCACCTTCGGCGCGCTGTACCTGGCCTCGGCCGCCCTGCTCGGCGGCTGGTTCCTGCGCCTCGCGGTCAAGCTCTTGCGCTCGACGACGCCCGCGCGCGCCGCCGCGCTCTTCCACTACTCCCTCGCCTACCTCGCGCTGCTGTTCGTGGCGATGGCGGCCGACCCGTTCGTCCTGTGACAGAGCTGACCGAGCCCATGGACGACCCGCGCCCGTCGGACGTCGTGCCCGAGCCCCACGACCCCGTCGACCCCGACCGCGAGCTCGCCCGCAAGAACATGCTCTTCGGCCTGGCCCTCTTCGGGCTCTTCCTGCTGCTCTTCGCGGGAGTCTGGGTCGTGGCGTTCATCTATCTGGCTCTGGACTGAGCCACTCCCCGCCCACGACCGGGATCTTCCTCGCGAGGCCGGAGCCGCCCCCGGCGGATGGCATCTCGGTTGCGGTCAAGGACCTCTTCGACACCGCCGGCCTGACGACGACTTACGGGTCGATCCTCTTCGCCGATCACGTCCCAGACCGGAGCGCCGAGGTCGTCGTTCGCCTGGAGAGCGCCGGCTACTCGAACGTCGGAAAGACCAACCTCCACGAGTTCGCCTACGGCGTCACCTCGCAGAACGCACACTTCGGCACCGTTCCCAACCCGATCGCCCGCGGGCGGATCGCGGGCGGCTCGAGCGGAGGCTCGGCGGCTGCCCTCGCCGCCGGGCTCGCGGACGCGGCCCTCGGAACCGACTCCGGCGGCTCGATCCGGATTCCGGCCGCCTGCTGCGGCGTCGTCGGCCTCAAGCCGACCTACGGCCTCGTCCCGCTGGAAGGCTGCTTCCCGCTCGCCCCGACCTTCGACCATGCCGGGCCCATGGCCCGAACGGTCGCCGAGTGCACGGCGATGCTCGAGGCGCTCGCGCCCGGCTTCCATCCGGTCGAGCCGCCGGAGCTCGACGAGTTGACGATCGGCGTCGCCTGGCTCGATCGGTGCGACCCGCTGGTGCGCGAGCGGCTCCAGGCCGCCGTCGCACCTCTTCCTGGGGCTCGGTCGGTCGAGTTCCCTCTCGCCGAGGGAATCAGCCCGCTCTTCATGCGCGAGGTCGCCGACGTCCACCGCGATCTCTTCGCCGAGAACGCCGAAAGCTACGGGGCCAGCGTGCGGGCCAAGGTCGAGCGCTGCCTGGCCACGACGGACGCCGAGGCCCGGGAGGCCGCGCAGAGACGGGATGACTACCGCGAAACCGCCGGACGGCGCTCGCCGGCCTCGACCTCCTTCTCGTTCCGACGCTCGCTTTCGTCGCCCCGCCGGTCCCCGAGGACGAGCGGGAGGTCCGCGAGAAGATCCTCCAGTTCACGTTCCCCTTCAACGCGCTGGGCTGGCCCGTGCTTGCCCTCCCGGCCGGGCCTGCGGAGGACGGGCTCCCGGCCTCGCTCCAACTCGTGGGGAGGCCGGGCGACGACGCGCTCGTCCTCGCAGCGGGCGAGCTGCTCGAGGCATCCCTCGATCGAGGGACACCCTCGTGACCGGGCATGCCGACAACACCTTTGGATGCCTGCGGTCCGTATTGCTGCCCTCTGCCTCGCGATGCTCGCAATCGCGCCTGCAGCCGATGCAGCGGTCGGAGCGCCCTCGGGTCTGAGGCCCTTCCTCCTTCGCGCCGACGAGGCTCCCGCCCGTGTGTTCCCCCGGACACCTTCCTTCGCCTGGCGCCCGTACGCGCCGCGAAGAGCTACGAGTTCGAGCTGGCGACGCAGAAGAACTTCACGGAAGCTCCATCGTCTGGACCGGCACCGCCAAGATCCCGACCGTCGCGATTCCGATCTCTCTCCCCTGGATGACCGGTACTCCCTACGCGCTCTGGGCCCGCGTTCGCGCGGTGACCGCCAAGAGCACATCGCAGTGGACGGCTCCGTACGGGTTCAACACCCGCTGGACGCAGACGCCGCAGGCGCAGCCGAGCAGTGCCGGCCTCATCCGCTGGGGCACGGTCGAAGGAGCGACGGGCTACAACGTCTGGTTCCTCGGCCCGAACAAGGTCGTCGCAACGCGGACGAACGTGGCGGACGAGCGCGAGTACTGGAGCTTCCACCAGGATCCGGCCGTGACCGGCGTCGTCCGTTGGCGCGTGCGGGCCATCCGGACCCGGGTCGGGACTTCGGCCAACGGGATGCCGAGCGTCTCCTACGGACCGTGGAGCCCCGTCTACGTGGAGCTGAACCGCCCTCTCGCCCTCGCAGCTTGCGACCTCGACGATGGCTTCTGAAGCGTCTCCGAACTCGCCTGCCCGTTCAGCCTGATGCCGTCCCTCAGCTACGGGGGCAGCGCCTCGCGCGAGGGCACCGCGCGAGAGCTCTACCGCGTCTACATCTCCACGGACGTCGACTGCGTCAACATCGTCTACCGCGGCTCGATCGTCGGTTCGCCGGCCTGGGCGCCGCGTTCGACCGGAGCGCTCGTGCTCCCCGCCAACCTGCTGGAGCTAGGCAAGGCCCGAGACGGTTACATCATCAGGGACGGCAAACAGGGCAAGACCTTCGCGATGGACAACTCCGCGGCGCTCGAGAACGAGTCGAAAATGATCGGCGGCGACCGGGCGGCCCAGGCGGCGGAAGGGAGGCGGAACCGACGAGAGTGTCGAGAAGGTCGAGTCGGCCGCACTGGCCCCGCCGAAGGTCGACCTCTGGGACAGCGGCTGGCCCGACAACCGGTACTACTGGACCGTCGTCGGAGTCACGATGCGTGCCGGCACGGCTGACGCGAACTCGATCGAGTAGTCGACGCGGAGGTGCCGCAGGACGTCTGCGCCGCCGGCCGCATGTCGACCTTCGGGAAGGTGAGCGAGGCGGCCGTTACTGTCTCCGGCGCTCCCTACATCACCGGCCTGAGCCCGAACGGAACCCTCTTCTCCGCCACCAGGTCCGGCCCGTCGTCTACGGAACGCCACTCGTCGCCTGGAAGCCTGCACTCGGGGCCGACCGCTACGAGATTCAGTGGAGCAAGAAGGCGTACCCGTGGAAGACGGCAGGCAAGATCGAGACACCCGCGACGTCGGCGGTGCTGCCGCTCGCCAGCCCGGCGTCTGGCACTACCGCATTCGCGGGATCTCGCTCGCACTCCCCCTGGGCGGCCGGCAGATGTCATGGTCGGACCCGGTCGCTTTGCGGGTCTCGGGCCCGCGGTTCCGCGTCATCAGTCGCTAGCAGCGGCCGCGGTCGCATGGAGGCCGCCGACCGCTTCGCCAAGTCGCCGCTCGATCCTGAAGATCCGGTCGAGACCGGTGATCTCGAGCGTCCGAAGCATGCGCCGGTCGTCGGACACGAGCACGAGGTCGCCCCCCGAGCTTCGAAAACGCGGCTTGAACCGAAGCAGAAGGCTGAGCGCGGTCGAGTCGATGAAGCCGACCTCGGCGAGATCGACGGCAACCGAACCGACCGCCGAGCCGAGCACCTCCTGAAGCTCCCGCTCGAGTCCTGCGCGTCTCCATAGTCCGCCTCGCCCGTCACGGACACCACGAAGGTCGCCACCACCGAGCTGCGCGGTCTTGACCTCGAAGGCGGGCTCCACGCCGCGCAGGGTATCCGCGGCTTTCCGAGCGTTAGCCCCGAGCGAGCGTGAATTCGCTCACACGGAGGCGAGCTTGTAGCCGACGCCGCGCACGGTCAGGACCCGCCGCGGATTCGCGGGTTCGGCTCGATCTTCTGGCGCAGGTTGGAGACGTGGATGTCGCAGGCGCGCTGGTCGCCGACGTAGGTCGAGTCCCAGAGGTGCTGCATGATCTCCCGCCGGCTGAACACGCGCTCAGGCTGCTGCGCCAGAAGCAGCGAGGAGCTTGAACTCTGACGGCGTGAGCCGCTTCGGCTCACCCTCGACCTTCACCACGTGCCTGATCGGATCGAGCTCGAGCTTCGCCCACGGTGATCACGCTCGCCGCGCCCCGAGCGGTCGAGCTCGCGGCGTCTGATGATCGCCCTGATTCGGCCGACAGCTCCGCCATCGAGAACGGCTTGGAGACATAGTCGTCGGCACCGATCTCGAGACCGAGCACGCGGTCGAGCTCGGCGCCCTTCGCAGTAAGCATGATGACCGGCACGGCGCTCTCGGTCCGCAGTCGCCGGCAGACCTCCATGCCGGACATGCGCGGAAGCATCAGGTCGAGGACGACCACGTCGAAGTTCTTCTCGAGGGCAGCGCGCAGGCCGGCCTCGCCGTCCGCTGCCGCTTCGACCTCGAATCCTTCGTTCCGGAGCGCATAGCCGACGGCGTCGCGGATCGCCGGCTCGTCGTCGATGACGAGGACGCGGCTCATCGGCTCGTCAGGCTCGCGGGGTACGGGAGCCGCAGTCGCACGACGGTTCCGGTGCCCACGCTCGACTCGAGCTCGACCTCGCCGCCGAGCGCATCGGCCGCCGCACCGACGATGGCGAGACCCAGGCCGAACCCCGCGTTGGCTCCCACTGGACCGCTGTAGAAGCGGTCGAAGACCCTCGAGCGTTCGGCGGCGGCGATCCCGCTGCCGGTGTCCGAAACCGTGATCTCGACGGTGCCGTCCAGCTGCCGCGCGCCGAGCACGATCCGGCCGGCGCTCGTGTGCTTCGCCGCGTTCTCCGCCAGGTTCGCCACGGCCTGCTCGAGGAGCTCACGGTTTGTGAGCACGCCCACCTCAGGCTCACAGGCAACCTCGACCTCCACGTCAGGGGCGAGGCGAAGGCGAGCGGCCGTCTCATTGAGCATGTTCGCCAGCGAGACGACCTCGTCCCTCGGCGCTTCTGCGCCGGACTGGGCCCGGGCGAGGATCAGGAGCGCCCGCGTCAACCGAGCCAGGCGAGCCGACTCACGCTCGATGTGCGCGAGGAAGACGTCGCGTTCCTCGCTGTCCTTGGCGCCGGCCCGGAGGACCTCGATCGCACTGACGATCGCCGCAAGCGGGCTCTGGAGCTCGTGGGCCGCGTTCGTGACGAACTCCCTCTCGACCCGCTCCTGGCGCTGCTGCGCCGTGACGTCCTGGAAGAGCGCCAGCGCTCCAATGGCCTGTCCGCTGGAATCCAGGACCGGCGTGCTCGAGACATCGACGATGATCGCCGATCCGTCGGCTGCGGTCACGGAGACGCGCTCGCCGCTCACGACCTCGCCGGTTCGTAGCGATCGGAAGATGGGATAGTCCTCCGGGGCATATCGGCGCCCATCGGGCGCGTAGACCTCCCACCCCTGCTCCGGGATCTCCCCCTGTACGCCCAGGATCTTCAGCGCCGGCTGGTTCGCAAGCTGCACCTTTCCCTCGAGATCGACGATGACGAGCCCGGCCGGCATGTTCTCGACCACTGCCGCGAGCCGCGCGCGCTCTGCCTCCAGCTCTGCCGTCCGCTCGATGACTCGTTCCTCCAGCGCGGCGGTGAAGAGATGGATCGGGTCGGACACGTCGTGCTCCTTTCCCACTCTTCCATCGTCACACGCACGAGCGCGATAATCGAATCGTGGACGAGCGGGGTCGGCGGATCGGGCAGAACGAGGTCATCTTCCGCGAGGTCAACGAGCGCCTCCGGGAGCTCGGGGAGACCTTCAGCCTCGAGGGCGAGCTGGCCGAGTTGGTCTGCGAGTGCGGGGAGGCCGGCTGTGCAGAGCGGATTCAGATGTCGCTCGCAGCCTACGAGCGAATCCGTTCCGATCCGACGTGGTTCGTCATCGTCCCGGGACACGAGGAACCGGACTACGAGCGCGTGATCGAGGAGACGGAGGGCTACGCGGTCGTGGAGAAGCTCACCGGAGGACCGGCGGAGATCGCGATCAGCGACGATCCTCGGAGCAAGCAGCGCTGACGGCCGCCTCGTAGACCGGGCTCCGCACGAACACGTCGAGCTCGTCCGAGAGGAGGTCGCTCGCCTCGCCCTTGTCGCCGACGGGCAACGCGTCCGCCCGCTCGATGTCGACGTCGAGCCCGGCGCGGGAGCGCAGCCAACCGGCCACGAGAGCCGTCTCCGCCGGCGGGCCGGTGAGGCGATCGGGCAAATCGGGCCAGGCAAGCGCAAGGGCGCGGCGCCAGGGAACCGTCCGCCGCCAAGCGATGTCGGACACGGCTACTCGGTCGAAGAGCTCGACCAACTCTGCGTAGTCCTGCGGGATGTCCGGCCACTCCGCGGAGTCGACGACGAGCCGCTCGACGACGTCGACCATCTGCTCGAAGACGGGCGAGCGGAAGTCGGGCCGACCGCGCCAGCGGAGGAAGACCGGGAGATCCGGCAGGAGCAACGGCAGCACGATGCTGGCGGGAGCTGCTGACCGGATCCCGCCCAGTCGCAGCTCCGCAACCTCGCTGCAGAGGTGCCGATTGGTGCCCGGCGCCTCGTAGCACTCCAGGAGGACCCTGGCCTGGAGACCGTCGTCGGCGTCGGGTTGCGGAAAGAGCAGCAGGGTGCGTGAGGGGTGGCGCTCGGCCAGCCCCGCGAGCGTCTCTGTGGCGGCCGCCTGCCACTCCAGCGGAACCCACGCGATGTGCGTGAGCACGCTCGTCCTGAGGTTCCGGGTCCCCTCCCAGCCGCGGCGCAGGCGCAGCTCGACGAAGGCGCGTTCGATCTCACCGACGGTGGCGCAGTCGTCCGTCCATTCGTCGATGTGGGCTAGCGGTGCCAGTTGACGAGCTCCTGTGAAGCCTGCGGCCCCCAGGTCCCTGCGGCGTAGTTGGGGAACGACGGACGGTCCCGGCTCCAGGCTCCCACGACGGCGTCGACGAGCGCCCACTGCTCCTCGATCTCGTCGGCCCGCGTGAAGAGCGTGGCGTCGCCGAGCATGGCATCGAGGATCAGCCGCTCGTACGCCTCGGGCAGCCCGGTGCGGAAGGCGCCTCCGTAGAGGAAGTCCATGTGCACCGTCCGCACACGCATCCCCTCGCCCGGAACCTTCGCGCCAATCGCGAGCGACACGCCCTCGTTCGGCTGGATGTGGATGATCAGGAGGTTGGGGCGGAGCTCGCTGGCGTCCTCGAAGAGTGCGTGGGGAACCCGCTTGAACTGGATCGTGATCGTCGTCTCGCGGCGCGGGAGCCGCTTGCCGGTCCGGATGTAGAAAGGCGTGTCCGCCCAGCGCCAGTTGTCCACCAGCAGCTTGGCGGCGACGAACGTCTCCGTCTCGGAATCCGGCCCGACGCCCTCCTCCTCCCGGTAGCCCGGCACCGGCTCGCCCTCGATGAACCCGGGGCCGTACTGCCCGCGCACGACGTCGGCCGGGGCCGGTGTCCTGAGCGACTTCAGCACCTTGAGCTTCTCGTTCCGGACCGAGTCCGCAGTGAAGTCGATCGGCGGCTCCATGCCGGTCAGCGCGACGAGTTGGAGGAGGTGGTTCTGGAAGACGTCGCGGATCGCGCCGGCCTGCTCGTAGAAGGGGGCGCGGCTCTCGATCCCGATCGACTCGGCGACCGTGATCTGCACGTGGTCGATGAACTGACGGTTCCAGACGGGCTCGAAGATGCCGTTCGCGAACCGGAGCGCCAGGAGGTTCTGGACGGTGTCCTTGCCGAGGTAGTGGTCGATCCGGAAGGTCTCGTCCTCGGTGAAGTGCTGCGCCAGCTCCGCGTTGAGCTTGCGGGCCGACTCGAGGTCGTGGCCGAACGGCTTCTCGACGATCAGGCGCGTCCACCCGGACGTCGAGCGCCGCGCGCCGAGCTCGTCGACGAGCTTCGGCATTGCGTTGGGCGGGACCGCGAGGTAGTAGACGCGGTTGCCGCGGGTGCCGAGCTCCTTGTCGAAGTCGGCCAGGGCCTGCGAGATGCTGTCCTCGTCGTCCTTCTCGTCCGCAAACTCGGTCGCGACGTAGCGCGTCCGCCTCGCGAGCCGGTCCCAGATCTCTTGTCGGAACTCGTCCCGGCCGTGCTCACGGACGGCGGCTTCCATCGTGGCGAGGAAGTCTTCGGTCGTGTGCTCGCTTCGGGCGACGCCGAGGACCGCGAACTGCTCGGGGAGCAGGTCGCGAAAGGCGAGCGCGTAGAGCGCCGGAAAGATCTTGCGGCGAGTCAAGTCTCCCGAAGCGCCGAAGATCGTCAGGACGCAGGGCTCGGGGCGACGACGCTGCTCGAGCCCTTCGAGCAGCGGGTTCTCGCTCGTCTTCGGCTCAGTCGCGCTTGACTGCATGACCGCCGAACTGCTCGCGGAGCGCCGCGTTGACCTTCGCGGCGAAGGACTCGTCCTGCCGGGACGCAAAGCGCGCGAACAGCGCTGCCGTGATCGCCGGGAGCGGGACGGCTGTGCGCACAGCCTCGTCCACCGTCCACCTGCCCTCGCCGGAGTCGTCGACGTAGCCGCGGATCCCGTCGAGCTCGGGGTTCTGCTCGAAGGCGCGGGCGAGCAGGTCGAGGAGCCAGCTGCGGACGACCGAGCCGTGACGCCAGAGCTCGGCGACCGCCCCGAGGTCGAGCTCGAACTCGGAGGCGCTCATGAGCTCGAATCCCTCGGCGTAGCTCTGCATGAGGCCGTACTCGATCCCGTTGTGGACCATCTTCACGAAGTGCCCGGCTCCGGACGGGCCGACATGGCCGAAGCCGCCGTCAGGAGCCAGCGCCTCGAAGACGGGCTCGAGGCGCCCGACCGGCTCCGGATCGCCGCCGACCATCAGCGCGAAACCCTCGCGCAGTCCCCAGATCCCACCGGAGACCCCGGCGTCGAGGAAGTGGATGCCGTGCTCCGCCGCCTTCCGCCGCCCGTCTCTGCGAGTCGCGGAAGTTCGAGTTGCCGCCGTCGACGATCGCGTCTCCCTGCTCGAGGATCCCCAGGAGCTCGCGGAAGGCGTTCTCCGTTACTTCCCCGGCGGGGATCATCAGCCAGACGTGGCGCGGTGATTCGAGCTGCTGCGCGAGCTCTGCGAGCGAGCCCGCCGTCGACTCGACGTTGGGGTCGTAGGTCTTGACGTCGTGCCCGGCCTGGGTCAGCCGCTCGGTCATCCCGGAGCCCATCCGGCCCAAGCCGATCATCCCGAGTTGCACTAGTGCTCCTCCTGGTGATGCTGCCGAGTTTCTGGGTCGCGAGCACCAAGCCAGAGTGCGCACTCCGACGAGCCAAGCGTTCAGCCTTGGTGAGGAGGAGGGTGTCTCTGGCGCCGCGTGATCGCGGGCCAGAAGCCGGCGCGCATTGCCTGGAGGGGCACTAGAGGTCCTCCAGGTTGACTCGCACGATCCGCCGGCCGCGCTCGCTCAGCGCCTCGAAGTCGCCCGCGGCCTGCGCGGCGATCAGCTTGTGGAAGCCGAACTTCTGCCCCGGGATCGGCAGCTCTTCACCGAGGTCGTCCACGACCTGGACGAACAGCCCGATGTCGCGGTCCACCCTTGTGGAGCTGGCCGGTCGAGTGGAGATAGCGCGGGCCCAGCCCGACCGAGACCGCTGCGCCGGTCTCGCGTGCCCGCCGCTGCAGCGGCTCGAGCTCGGGCTCCCGGGCGGGGTCGATGAAGGCCTGAATCGCGACGTACCGACCCGGCCCGGCCTCCCCCAGCAGCTCCTCCAGTGACCCCTCCGGACCTGGCCCGGTACCTGGCACTGGGCCACGGCTGGAGAGGACAGCCTGGGTCTTGTCCTTCGCGGCCTGAACGTCGGGCTGGTCGAACGGGTTGATCCCGAGGATCGAGCCTGCCACGGCAGTGGCGAACTCCCAGCGAAAGAACTCCTGCCCGAGCTCGTAGGGATCCGGGAGGCGGACGTCGGCGGTCTCGCCCCGCCTTCCCGGCACCGGGACGATGCCCTTCCCCTCCTTGCCCGTGGACTCGGCGACGAGCTGCTCGATCCAGAGCCCGAAGTCGCCGTCCGGCTCAGAGGAACTGCTGCCTCGGCCAGCCAGAGCGCGCCGAGCTCGAGGCCCGGGTTCCCCTCCGCGAGCCGGCAGGCCTCACGCATCTCCTCGGCCCGGTCGAGCAGGCGCACGACGTCGATGCCCATCAGCGCCGCCGGGACGAGGCCGAAGACCGAGAGCGCCGAGTAGCGCCCGCCGATCGTCGGCTCGCCGTAGAAGGCGTCCTCGGAAAGGCCGGCTCCAGCGGCGAGCCGGGGTCGGTGATGACCGCGAAGCGCCCGCCCTTCTTGCGGAAGTAGTCGGCGTGGGAGCGGGTCTCGAGCGTCGTCCCGGACTTCGAGGCGGCGACGAAGAGCGTCGGCTGAGGTCGATGCGTCTCCTCGAGCCGCCGGATCGCCTTCGGGTGCGTCGTGTCGAGGACGTGGAAGCGCTCGGCCTGGAAGGCGCGCCGCATGCACCTCCGGCGCGAGGCTCGAGCCGCCCATCCCCATGAGGACGACCTCCTCGGTCTCGGCCTCGAGGCGGGTCGCGAACTCGAGCAGCTCGTGAGCCCGCTCGCGCATCCGCCCCGGCTCGTCGAGCCACCCGAGCCAGTGCGTCCTCTCTCGGCCGGTCCAGACGGACGGATCCCGCTCCCAGATCCGCTCGACGAGCTCGGCGGGAGCGAGGGTGCTCAAGCCGAGACCAGCTCGCCCTTCTTGCCGCGGATGCCCTCGAGCAGCTCGTCGAAGGAGTCGGCGAACTTCTGCACGCCCTCCTCCTCGAGCGTCGCGGTGACGTCGTCGTAGTCGACACCGGCCTTCGCCATGCTCCACGAAACGCTCTCGCGCCTCGTCCAGACCCTCCTCGATCGTCGGCCGCGGACCTCGCCGTGGTCCTGGAACGCCTCGATCGTCTCCTTGGGCATCGTGTTCACGGTCTGGGGGCCGATCAGCTCCTCGACGTACATGACGTCGCGGTACGCGGGGTTCTTGGTCGAGGTGGAGGCCCAGAGGCACCGCTGCGCCGACGCCCCGTGCGGGAGGAGCGCGTCCCAACGCTCGCCGGAGAAGATCTCCTTGTAGCGCTGGTAGGCGAGCTTGGCGTTGGCGATCGCGAGCTTCCCCTTCAGCTCGTCCTGGCCGCCGATCTCGTCCAGCCGCTTGTCTGCCTCCGTGTCGACGCGGGAGACGAAGAAGCTCGCGACCGACGTGACGGTCGTCGGGTCGCCGCCGCTCTCCACCAGCCGCTCGAGGCCGCGGATGTACGCCTCGGCGACGGCCGCATACCGGTCGAGCCCGAAGATCAGCGTGACGTTGATGCTCTTCCCGCGGGCGATCATCTCCTCGATCGCCGGCAGGCCGGCCTCGGTCGCCGGGATCTTCACGTAGAGGTTCGGCCGCTGGATCTCGTCGTGGAAGCGCTGCGCCTGCTCGATCGTCGCCTGCGGTGTCGTTCGCGATTCCGGGTCGACCTCGAGCGAGACGTAGCCGTCCTGTCCTTCGCGTGACGTCCCAGACCTGAGCCATGAGATCGCAGGCCTCGCGGATGTCGTCGACCGCGAGCCGGAAGAAGACTTCCTTGAGGTCGTCCTCCTCGGCGATCACCTCGCGCAGCTGCTCGTCGTACCGTCGCCCTCGGACATGGCCTTCTGGAAGATCGTCGGGTTGGACGTGACACCCACGACGGCGTCCTCGTCCATGAGCCGCTTCAGCTCCCCCGTCGCGCAGCCATTCGCGCGAGAGGGAGTCGATCCAGACGCTCTGGCCGAGCTCGCTCAGTTGATGCAGCCGTGACTTAGACATTCGAGACCTTCCTTTTCCATCGCTTCGATCTTCTCAAGCCTCTTGCGGTAGCGCTCGCCCCCGTCGAATCTCGCCGCCAGGAAGACGCGGATCAGTTCCGTGGCGAGATCGGCGCCGACGACGCCGGAGCCGAGGCAGAGGACGTTCATGTCGTCGTGCTCGACTCCCTGGTGCGCGGAGTAGGTGTCGTGGCAGATCGCCGCCCTGATCCCGGGCAGCTTGCAGGCGGCGATCGAGGCGCCGACTCCGGAGCCGCAGACGAGGATGCCGCGCTCCGCCTCGCCGGAACGGATCGCGTCGCCGACCTCCCGGGCCTTGTCCGGGTAGTCGACTGGCGGCTCGGCCGCATCCGTCCCGAGGTCGAGCGGCTCGTGCCCGAGCGCCCGCACCTCGTCGAGGACGCGGTGACGGAGCTTCACGCCCCTGTGGTCGAAGGCAACGGCGACGCGCACCCGGCAAGTATCGCCAAAGAAGGGGCGCCGGCATCGCCGGCGCCCCTTCTCGTGTCGACCCGCTTACCGGTTGATGAGTACGAACCGGCTCGTGGTGCGCAGATAGCCGGGCGTCTGCGGGATGAAAATCCGTACTCGCTGCCTGCCGCGAGGAAGCCGCGCCGTGAAGACGGCACTCAGGTTGCGCTCTCGCAGCTGGATCTTCTTGACGTTCGCCCACCGCGTGCGGGTGATCCGCCGCTGGAACCACACGACCCGAGAAACGTGCGCCGGCTGCGCCGCCAGCGTGATGCGGAATCGGCCCTGCGCGGCGCTGATGACCCGGAGACCAACCTTCGGACGGACGAACGCGAACGGCTCCTGGGCGCTCGCCTGGCTCCCGACTCGCGCGGTGTAGCCAGTCTTGATCAGCGGCCGATGCGTGTAGCGGAACTCGCCTTCCGAATCGGTCAGAAGCGAGACCACTCGCGGTGTTCCGCGGTACGGCGAAACCGTCAGCTCCACAGGCTGGTTTGCCTGGCCGCTCGAGATGCCCCCCGAGACGCGGACAAGCTCCCTGTACAGCACCGTCGTGATGGTGCCCTGCGCTCCGCCCGGCTTTCCGACCGTGAGCGTGACCTGCGGTGCCTGGGCGACCGCGGGCGATGCGACGCCGATGGCGAGCGCCGCGACTGAGACCAAGCCCAGTCTCTTCATACTGATGACCCCCTGATGTAGATGACCCCTTGAGCAGCGTTCGCCGCTCGGGGGCTAAGACGCGCTCAAGCGGTCCGAGTTAGCGGCGGCGCGCGGACGCAGCCACCTACAATCGCGCCAATGGTCGACCCGAATCTCTGGCGGGAGCTCGGACAGCAACTCCGTGTCGACGCGGTGCGCGCGAGCGCGAAAGCGGGCTCGGGCCATCCGACCTCCTCGATGTCCGCCGCCGACCTCGCGGCCGTCCTCCTCGCGGAGCACTTCCGGTACGACTACGAGGATCCGAAGAGCCCGGCGAACGATCGCCTGATCTTCTCGAAGGGCCATGCCTCGCCGCTCGTCTACGGCCTGTTCCGCGCCGCCGGAGTGCTCTCGGAAGAGGAGTTCCTCACGTATCGCCAGTTCGGCAGCCGCCTCGAGGGACACCCGACGCCGGCGCTTCCCTGGGTCGACGTGGCCACCGGCTCGCTCGGCCAGGGGCTCCCTATCGGCGTCGGCGTTGGGATCGCCGGCAAGCGGCTAGACCGGCTTCCGTTCCGCGCCTGGGTCATCTGCGGCGACAGCGAGATGGCCGAGGGCTCCATGTGGGAGGCGGCCGAGCACGCAGCTTTCTACGAGCTCGACAACCTGACGGCGATCATCGACGTGAACCGGCTCGGCCAGCGGGGCGAGACCATGCACGGCTGGGACCTCTCGTCCTACTCCGACCGATTCCGCGCCTTCGGCTGGCACGCGATCGAGATCGACGGCCACGACGTCGAGCAGATCGACGCTGCATACCGGGAGGCCGAGTCCACGACCGGGAAGCCGACTGCGATCGTCGCTCGGACGATCAAGGGCAAGGGCTACTCCAAGGTCGAGGATCAGGACGGCTGGCACGGCAAGGCGATCGCCGACGAGGCGATCGAGGAGCTGGGCGGCATCCGCAACATCAAGATCGACGTCCCGAAGCCGGAATCCCGGGAGCGCCATCGCTTCGATCCGTCGGGCTCGCCCGAGTGGCCGAGCTACGAGGTCGGTTCGAAGGTTGCGACGCGCAAGGCGTACGGCGAAGCGCTTGCGGCGCTGGGCGGTGTGGACGGCGATGTAGTCGCGCTCGACGGCGAGGTGTCGAACTCGACCTACGCGGAGATCTTCCGTGACGCACACCCGGAGCGCTACTTCGAGATGTACATCGCCGAGCAGCAGCTGGTCGCTGCCGCCGTCGGGATGCAGGTGCTCGGGTGGAAGCCGTTCGCCTCCACGTTCGCCGCGTTCATGAGCCGCGCCTACGACTTCGTCCGCATGGCGGCGATCAGCCGGGCGACGATCAAGCTCTGCGGCTCGCACGCGGGCGTCTCGATCGGGGAAGACGGCCCGTCGCAGATGGCGCTCGAGGACCTGGCTGCCTTCCGGGCGATCAACGGCTCGACCGTCCTCTATCCGTGCGACGGGAACCAGACGACGAAGCTCGTGCGGGCCATGGCCGACATCGAGGGGATCTCGTTCCTCAGGACGACTCGGGCGGACACGGCGGTGCTGTACGGGCCGGACGAGGAGTTCCCGGTCGGCGGCAGCAAGACTGTGCGCTCGTCGGAGGACGACGACGTCACGATCGTCGCCGCCGGGATCACGCTCCACGAGGCGCTCGCAGCCGCCGAACGGCTCGCCGAAGAGGGCATCTCCGCCCGGGTGATCGACCTCTACTCGGTGAAGCCGATCGACGGAGAGACACTGCGTTCGATCCGAACCCCGATCGTGACCGCCGAAGACCACTGGGCGGAAGGTGGGCTCGGGGAGGCCGTGCTCGCCGCACTCTCAGAAGTGGAGGACCGGCCTCAGGTCAGGATCCTCGCAGTGAGGGAGCTGCCGCACTCGGGCAAGCCGGCCGAGCTTCTGGCGGCCGCAGGAATCGATGCTCAGGCGATCGCCGAGGCTGCTCGGGCGCTCGTCAGCTCCCGAGTGCCTGCCTGATCTCCGCGAGGAGGTCGTCGGCGTTGAACGGCTTATGGAAGAAGCTCCGGGCGCCCATTTCCACTGCCTTCTCGCCCTCGCTCGGATCGCGCGCCGTGATCACGATCACCGGGATCATCTCGAGGTCGGGGATCGCCCTCATCCGTTCGATGACCAGAAACCCCCCGCCGGCCGGCAGTCCGAGGTCGAGAATGATGAGGTCCGGCTGCTCTTTGCGCGCCGCCGAAAGCGCGGTCGCCCCATCGCGGGCAAACGCCGTTTCGTATCCCGCGTCCATCAGCTGCAGATGGAGCAGCTGGCGGATGTCCTGGTCGTCCTCGACGACGAGAATCTTCGCGGCCATCGCTCTATCTTGACGTAGGAAGCTCGACGCGAAACGTCGAGCCGACGCCCTCTTCGCTCGTGAATGCCAGCCTGCCGCCCCGAAGCTCGGTCAGCTGACGGGCGGAAGAACCGCTCGAAGAGCCGCTTCTTCTCGTCCTCGGAAATACCCATACCGTTGTCCTCGACCTCGATCACCGCGGAGCCGTTCTCGCGAAAGGCCCTGACCTCCACACGACCCTCCTCCGGCGCGAACTTGACCGCATTCGAGACGAGGTTCCCCACGACCTGGCCGAGCCGCTTGCGATCGGCCACGACCTCCGTCGAGTCCTCCGAGGCGAACTTGAGCTCGACGCGCTTCTCGCGCGCCTGCGGCAGCGCGTTCTCGACGCTTTCCCGGGCGACCTCGTCAAGCGCCAGAGGCTTTCTGTCGAGCTCGATCCGCCCGGCGTCGATCTGGGCGATCAGCATCAGGTCGGCCACGAGGTCGAGCAGGCGCCCCGCATTGCGGCGAACGACATGAATCAGCTTGCTCTGCTCCTCCGTGAGGGGGCCGGCCATTCCTTTGAGCAAGAGGTCGACGTAACCGGTGACGGACGTCAGCGGCGTCCGGAGCTCGTGTGAGGTCGTCGCGACGAATCGCTGCTGGGTGGCCATCAGTCTGGTCACCTGCAGATTCTTGCTCGCGAGGGCGCTCCGGCTTTGGAGGAGGCGGAGGAAGAGCACCAGGATTCCGACGGCGGTGACCGCGAAGCCGGCGAAGAGCATCCACGGCACCCAACTGGTCAAGCCCGAGATCGGCGCGAAGAGCTGCGACTTCGGCGCGGCGAGCTCGACCTTCCAGGTGGTACCGCTCACCCGCCTCTCCGCGATGAACGTGTCGCCGTCGCGCGGCAGCCGGGCCTGGGTGCCCGTGATGATGTTTCCGTTCGGATCAGATCCCTCATATGAGGGACATCGGCAGCGTGTTGAAGCGGCGTTAGTCCGCGGCGCGGCGGAGCTGATCGTCGAGCGGAACGAGCGGGATCTGGAACGTGCGTACGGCCAGATCGTTCGAGACGACGTTGTCGCCCGACTCGAGCATCGTCAGCAGGTCGCGCGTGAGCGGGATGTTCCCCGGCAAGCGCTCCGTCAGCGTCGCCGGGATGCGCATGAGCGCAGTCGGAAGATGCATCGTCGGGCGGCGGCGGATGCCGAGCGTCCGCCGAATCCGCTGCCAGAGCCCGTCCCAGTCGACGACGTCCGGGCCGCCGAGCTCGAAGGTCTCGCCGGCCGCCTCGGGCTTGTCGACCGCGGCGGCGAAGTAGGCGCCCACGTCGTCCACCCAGATCGGCTGGATCCGCTGCTTTCCACTGCCCACGATGCCCGTCACCGGGGCCAGCTTCGCGAGCCTCGTGAACGTCGGAAGGATCCCGCCGTCCCGGCCGAAGACGAAGCTCGGCCGGAAGATCGCGTGCTCGAGCCCGGACGCCTTCACATCCTGCTCCTCCTGCCACTTGGCGTTGTAGTAGGGGACGAGATCCTTCGACTGCTCGCTCGTGCCGAGGGCGCTCATGAGGACGAAGCGTCCGACTCCAGCCGCCTTGCAGGCTTCCAGCAGGCTCCGTGTCCCTTCGACCATCACGCGCTGGAACTGCTCCGGCCGCCCCTGCCGAATCGCGACGAGGTGGACCACGACCTCCCGGCCCTCGACCGCTCTGCGCAGGCTGTCCGGGTCGGTCATCTCGCCCTGGTGAGCCTCCTGGCAGCGGATCCCTGCCTTCTCCCACGACCCGGGCTTGCGCTCGAGCACACGCACCTCGTGCCCGGCATCGACGATGGCGTTGGCAACCTTGGGCCCGACGAACCCCGTCGCACCGGTCACCAGAACCTTCATGTCACCCGCTCGCGGAAGTTCTCGTAGTACCGGCTCGGAGTCGGCCCCTTCTGGCCCTGGTACTTCGAGCCGAGCCCGCCCGACCCGTACGGCGACTCCGCCGGCTCGGTCAGCTGGACGAAGGAGAGCTGCCCGATCTTCATCTCGTAGTAGATGGTGATCGGAAGGTTGGCGACGTTCGACAGCTCGAGCGTCACGTGACCGTCCCAGCCCGGGTCGATGAAGCCGGCGGTCGAGTGGATCAAGAGGCCGAGACGGCCCAGCGAGCTCTTTCCCTCCAGCCGTGCAACGAGGTCGTCGGGCAGCCTGATCCGCTCCAGCGTGGACGCGAGAACGAATTCGCCCGGGTGGAGGATGAAGGGCCGCTCACCGTCGATCTCGACGAGCTCCGTCAGGTCCTCTTGCGGCTCCTTGACGTCGATGTACGGGTAGCGGGCGTTGTGGAAGACGCGGAAGAAGCGGTCGACGCGGACGTCGACGCTCGACGGCTGAAGGAGCGAGGAGTCGTAGGGGTCGATCTCGATGCGCCCTTCCTCGAGTTGCCGGCGAATGGTGCGGTCCGAGAGCACCATCAGAGAGACGCTTCCGCTGTGCGGCTGAGCTCCGCGAACTCGGCGTCTGTCAGCTCGAGCGCGGCGGCGCCGACGTTCTCCTCGAGATGCGCGACGGACGACGTGCCGGGGATCGGCGTCATCACCGCCGAGCGGCGGAGGAGCCAGGCGAGCGCGACCTGCGCGGCAGTCGCGCCGCGGGCCCGAGCGATCTGCGCGAGTCGTCCCTTCGCCCTCGCGAGCTCGCCAAGCGCGAGCGGGAACCAGGGAAGGAACGCGATGCCGCTGCGCTCGCAGGCGTCGAGCACGCCCTCGGAGTGGCGGTCGGCCAGGCTGTAGCGGTTCTGCACCGAGACGACCGTGACGAGCTCGCGGGCGGCGGCGAGCTGGCGGGCGTCGACGTTCGAGACCCCGATGTGGCGGATCTTCCCCTGCTGCTGGAGCTCGGCGAGGGCGCCGACGGATTCCTCGACCGGCACCTGGGGGTCGACGGCGTGGAGCTGATAGACGTCGATCTGCTCGACGCGGAGACGGCGGAGGCTGCCTTCGAGCGCCTCCCGCAGGGACTCCGGCCGGCCGTCCCGCTGCCACTCGCCCGGGCCGGGCCTCGTCAACCCACCTTTCGTCGCGATCACGAGCTCGTCCGGATACGGGTGGAGCACCTCCGCGATCAGCTGCTCGTTCACCTCCGGCCCGTACGCATTTGAGGTGTCGATCAGGTTCACGCCGAGCTCGACGGCACGGCGAAGCACAGCCTTTGCCTCCTCGCGGTCGGCCGGCTCGCCCCAGATCCCCTGGCCGGTGAGGCGCATGGCCCCGAAGGCCATCCGGTTGACTGTGAGGTCGCCGAGAGTGACGGTGCCCGCAGCGGCTGCAGGCTGCGTTGTCGGCTCTGCTGCCATCGGCCGGAACCTAGCGTAGAGTCACGCGGTCAACCGACGGAAGGGAGCTCTCAGACGATGCGCACGGTCTTCCGCTACTGGCTCTTGCTCTTGCTGGCGCTGGTCGTTTTGCAGATTGCGTTCGCCGGCTACGGCGCTTTTGACACGGTGGACAAGACCGGCTCAGGCGGCTCGGTCGACGAGAAGTCGCTCGAGGACAGCTTCGGGCTCCACATCGGTTTCGGCTATCTGGTCCTCCTGGGCACGTTGATCACGCCCCTGGTCGCGCTCGCCGCACGTGTGGGCCGTCAGCGGGTCCTGCACTCGTTCGGCATCTTTGGGCTCACGATCGTGCAAGTGATCCTTGCCTGGATCGGCTCCGAGGCTCCGGCAGTCGGCGCGCTCCATCCGATCAATGCCTTCCTCATCCTCGGCGCGGTCGCCGCGCTCGCGGCGCGCGAGTGGAAGGGCGACCGGACGATGGGTCGCCGGACCGCCGAGCCGATGACCCCGCCCCCCTCGGCGGCGGCCTAGCTCTTCGGCGTCACTCCGGGTGGTTGTGGGCGTGCCCGCCCACCCGGAACGGCGTGGTCACTCCGTCGTACGTCAGGTGGGTCACGAGCCCCTCGGCTGCGTGCGGCAGGTTGTGGCAGTGGAGCATCCAGATCCCGGTGTTGTTCGCGCGGAACGCCACGTCGTACGTCTCGTCGGGGCCGACGTCGAGGATGTCGACCCGCCACGGTGTCCTGACGGGCTCGCCGTTCCGGCTCAGGACCGCGACGTGGTGGCCGTGCAAGTGCATCGGGTGGAGGGCGCCCGAGTGGTTGACGAACGTGATCTTGACCAACTCCCCTTTGCGGACAACCGGCATCGGGACATCCGGGAAGAGCTTCCCGTTGAGTGCCCAGTGCCGGCCGGGCTTCCCGTTCAGGAAGCCGATCTTGCGCCCGATCTCGAGCGTGAAGTGCCGGTCGAAGTCGGCGATGCCCGCGTAGTTGGTCCAACCACCGCCGTAGTCGCCCGGCTCGAACTCTGCGGTCGGCTCGACCGGCGGTGACTCGACGGCAGACGGAGGCCCGAACACGATCCCTGCCTTCGTTCCGAGCTCTCCGAGGGTCACCGCGCTGGACGGCATCGTGAACCCGAGGTCGTAGCGGCCGCCGGCGCCGAGGGTGAGCTTCGTGGCCTCGATCGCGGGCGGCTCGGCCAGATCGGTCCCGTCCACGGCAAGCACCCGGAAGCTGACGCCGCGGAGAAAGAAGTCGCGCGGCCCGTCGTCGGTGTTCACCAGGCGTAGCCGCACCTCGCGCCCGGCTGGGACCGGCCTGCGGGCCAGTCCGTCGGCCGTCCCGAAGACGCGCTTGTTGCCGAAGGTGTGCAGGGGGATCGCAAGATCGAGGGTTGGTCGATCCATGCGGGGCTCGATCACGAAGACGCCATACAGCCCCCTTGCGACCTGTGTCGCCGCGTCCTGGTGCGAGTGGTACCAGAACGTCCCGAGCTGATCCGCACGAAAGCGGTAGGTGTAGCGCCCGCCGGGAAGGACCGCGTCCTGCGTCACTCCCGCGACGCCGTCCTCTCGGTTGGGAAGGTCGATGCCGTGCCAGTGGATGGCGACGCCGCGGTCGATGTCCTCGTTGAGCAGCGTGACCTCCACGAGGTCGTGCTGCTTCACTCGGATCTCCGGCCCGGGGACCTGGCCGTCGAACGTCAGCGCATCGACGGTCTTGCCGGAGTCGAGCCGGATCTCGGCCTTCCTGGCAGTCAGTTCAACTCGGACGTCGGGCGCCCCGGTGGGGCCAGCGAGGTCGCGCACGCTCGTGCGGCCGTGCGAGGGGTCGTGCCCTGTCGTCGGGCCGCCGCCGTAGTCCGCAGTCCCGTAGTCCATGACGTTGTAGGTCCCGGGAAGCCGGCTGTCGTACCAGGCCTTCCCGACGAAGGCCGCGACGGCGAGCAGGAGCAGCGTCCCGGCAACCACGAGCGCACGGATGAGCTGGCGGTTCATGGTGGGCAACGCTAGACCAGTGTGAGCTGGCGGTGCTCCTCCAGGCCGGACAGTCCCACGCCGACAAGCCTGAGGGCGCCGGGCCGGTCGGCGAGAGCCCGGTCGAGGAGCGCGCAGGCGAGCTCCGCGATCCGGTCGGCGTCGTCCGTACCGACCGGGAGGGACGTCGATCGGCTGCGGATCGCGAAGTCGGGGTAGCGAACTTTCGTCGTCACCGTCCTCGCGGTCTCACCTTTGCGCACCAGATGCTCTGCCAGCGCCGAGGACATCCGGCGGAGCTCTGCGCGCAACTGCTCCACATCGGCGACGTCCCGCTCGAACGTCTCCTCCTGGCTGATCGAGACCCGTTGGGTCTGCGTCTCGAGACCCCGGGGATCGATCCCGCAGGCACGGTCGCGAAGCAGGCCGCCGATCTTGCCCTGAAGCAGCTGGCGCAGCTGCTCGTCCTCGAGGACGGCGAGCGCGCCGACGGTCTCGATCCCCGCTGCGCGAAGCCGAGCTTCCGCGCGAGGCCCGACCCCGGGCAGCCGGCGGATCTCGAACGGCGCGAGAAACTCGGCTTCGCGGCCCGGGAGGACGACGACCAGGCCCCCGGGCTTTCGGAAGTCGCTGGCGACCTTGGCGACGACCTTGCTGGTTGCGACGCCGAGCGAGCACGTCAGGCTCGTCGCGCCGCGGACGGCGGTCTGCACCGCCTCGGCCACGATGCGTGCCTCGCCGAAGTCGCGTGCGACCTCCTCGAGGTTGAGATAGCCCTCGTCGAGACCGGTGCGCTCGACGGTCGGCACGACCTGGCGTACCGCGTTCCACACCTCTTTCGAGTACTCGGAGTAGGTCTTGTGGCGGGGCCGGACGAAGACCGCGTGCGGGCAGCGGCGTCGCGCCTCGGCGCAGCTCATCGCCGAGTGGATCCCGAACCGGCGGGCGACGTAGTTGGCGGTCGCGACAACCCCGCGTCCCTGGGGATCGCCGCCGACGACGAGCGGCTTCGACCTGAGCTCGGGATTCTCGAGCTCCTCGACGGCGGCGAAGAAGGCGTCGAGGTCGAGGTGCGCGAGGATCACCAAACCGGCCACGTCCCAGGGACTGTCCCTCGGACGTGGCCTAAGGGGCGAGGCGCTCGATCGTCCATTCGCCTCCATCTTGGAGGCGGTATCGGAAGCGATCGTGTAAGCGGCTGTCCCGGTGCTGCCAGAACTCCCACGTCTCGGGCACGAGGCGGTACCCGCCCCAGTGCGGTGGCAGCGGCACTTCGCCTCCTTCGAACTCCCGCTCGTACTCGAGCACCCGGGCGTCCAGCTCGTCACGCGAGCCGAGCACCTCGCTCTGGGACGAAGCCCACGCCGCGATCTGCCCGCCACGCGGGCGGGTCCGGAAGTACTCCTCCGATTCGGCGTCGAGGACGCGCTCGACTGGCCCCTCGATCCGCACCTGCCGACCGAGAGGCGCCCAGTAGAAGAGCAGGGCGCCGCGCGGATTCGCGGCCAGCTCGCGAGCCTTTCGGCTCCCGTGGCCGGTGTGGAACTTGAAGCCGGCGCCGTCGAGGCCCTTCGCGAGCACCATCCGGACGGAAGGACCGCCCTCGGCATCGGCGGTGGCGAGCGCGACAGCCTCGGGCATCTCCAGGACGTCCTCGGCCTCCCGGTACCAGCGACGGAACTGCGCGACCGGATCTGGATCCAGGTCGCCACGCCGCAACGACCCCTTAGGCTCCCGCATGAATACCCATTATTCAGTATGCACAGCGGCCGACGACTGCGCTATCGTCGGCCACATGGCAACCACCAAGTCGATCGAGCTCCGCACGGAGATCCCCGGCCCTCGCTCCCGCGAGATCCTCGAGCGCAAGGAGCGCGTCGTGGCCGGCCCGCTCAGCGTCTACCTCAACCTCGTGATCGAGCGAGCGCAGGGCTCCACGATCACGGATGTGGACGGCAACACGTTCATCGACTTCACTGGAGGCGTCGGCTGCCTGAACGTCGGCCACTCCCACCCCCGTGTCGTCGAGGCCGCGCAGGAGCAGCTCGAGCGCTTCAGCCACACAGATTTCACGATCGTCCCCTACGAGGTCTACGTCCAGCTGGCCGAGCGCCTCTGTGACCTCGCGCCGATCGCAAACGCGAAAGCCGCGTTCTTCAACGCGGGCACCGAGGCGGTCGAGAACGCGATCAAGTTCGCACGCGTGTTCACCGGACGCCCGGCGGTGATCGGCTTCGAGGGCGGCTTCCACGGCCGCACCCTCCTCAGCCTGACGCTGACGTCGAAGGTTCACCCGTACAAGGCCGGGCTCGGCCCGTTCGCGCCCGAGGTCTATCGCGTGCCCTTCCCGAACGACTACCGCGGCTCGGACGCAGGCGCGGCGCTCGAAGCTCTGGAGCGCGCACTCGTCACACAGGTCGCCGCCGAGACGGTCGCCGCGATCGTGATCGAGCCGGTCCAGGGCGAGGGCGGCTTCGTGGTCGCGCCTAAGGCGTACCTCGAAGGTGTCCGGCGGATCTGCGACGAGCACGGGATCGTCATGGTCGTCGACGAGGTCCAGACCGGTTTCGGCCGCACCGGAAAGCTCTTCGCGATCGAGCACTACGACATCGAGCCCGACCTGATCACGGTCGCGAAGTCGATCGCGATGGGCCTCCCGCTCTCGGGTGTCATCGGCAAGGCCGAGATCATGGACGCGCCGGACGACTCGGCGATCGGCGGGACCTACGTGGGGAATCCGGTTGCCCAGGCGGCCGCGCTCGCCGTCCTCGACGTGATCAGCGAGGAGGACCTCTGCGCCCGCGCCTCGGTCCTCGGCAACACGATGCGCGCCCGCATGGAGGCCTGGCAGCAGCGCTTCCCGCAGATCGGCGACGTTCGGGGCCTCGGCGCGATGCTCGCCATCGAGCTCGTCAAGGATCCGGCGACGAAGGAGCCGGACGCGGGCCTCGCCACCGCCGTCGTCGAGCAGGCGGCGCGCAACGGCCTGCTGCTCCTCAAGTCCGGCATCTATTCGAACTGCATCCGGGTGCTTTCGCCCCTCACGCTCTCCGACGCCGAGCTCGACGAGGCTCTCGCCGTCTGGGAGCAGGCGCTCGAGACCGCCACAACCGCGTAGCTGCGGACACCCGGCACTAACCTTCCTCCCATGCAAGGGGAGGTGATCGCAGGCCGATTCGAGATCGTCGAGCTGATCGGCAAGGGCGGCATGTCGAGCGTCTTCAAGGCGCACGACCGACTGCTCGACCGCATCGTCGCGATCAAGGTCCTCCACCCGCACTTCACCGAGGACGAGGAGTACGTCGAGCGGTTCCGCCGGGAAGCCCGCTCCGTCGCCCAGCTCAGCCACCCGAACATCGTCACCGTCATCGATCGCGGCGAGGACGAGGGCAGGCAGTACATCGTCTTCGAGTACGTCGAGGGCGAGAACCTGAAGCAGCTCCTCGAGCGGACCGGCCCGATGCCGGTGCGCGACGCGCTGATCATGGCGTTGCAAATGGCCCGCGCGCTCTCCTTCGCGCATAGTCGGGGCCTCATCCACCGGGATGTGAAGCCGCAGAACGTGCTGCTCAACCCCGACGGACAGGCGAAGATGACCGACTTCGGCATCGCCCGCTCGATCGACGTCCAGGGCGTCACGATCACAGGGACCGTCCTCGGGACGAGCGAGTACATCGCACCGGAGCAGGCGCGCGGCAACCAGGTCGACGCCCAGACGGACGTCTACTCCCTCGGCGTCGTCCTCTACGAGCTGCTGACGGGGGGCGTGCCGTACGACGGCGACAACTTCGTCACGGTGGCGTTGCGGCATGTGAACGAGCCGGTTCCGAGCCTGCTGGAACGCCGGCCGGACACTCCGCCTCGACTCGCGCTCGCCGTCGAGCGGGCGATGGCGAAGTCGCCCTACGAACGCTACGAGTCGATGGACCACTTCGTCGAAGAGCTCGAGGCGTGTCTGGACGAGCTGGATCCGGTCTCCGAGGAGGCGACGATGATCGCCCGCCGACCGGTGCCTCAGCGCCAGCGACCGCAGCGGAGGCGCCGCCGGCTCGGAGTCCTGTGGCCGATTCTGGCCGTCCTCGCCGTGCTCGCGATAGCGGGCCTGGCGGCACTCGGAGCGCTCAAGCTACGAGACGACGGCTCGAACAGCCCACAGGCCGCGACCAACCAGACGATACGGCTCGCTGGAGTCGGCGCGTATGACCCGGACGGCGACAACTCCGAGCACGACGCAGAAGCACCACTCGCTACCGACAAAGATGCCGAGACCTACTGGACGACCGAGCGCTACAGCAACTTCGAGCGGACGAAGCCGGGGGTCGGACTTGTGCTCGACGCCCGACGAGAAGTCGAACCGCGACACCATTACCGTCGTTACGGACACACCGGGTTACACGGCGGAGATTCGCGCCGGAGCCTCTGCTCAGGGTCCTTCGAACCGGTCTCCGACCCGACGACCGTGGGTCAGAGCACCGAGTTCGACCTCCGGGATGCAAAGGCCCGGTACTTCGTCGTCTGGATCACGGCGCTGGACGGCTCAGCGCATGTGAACGAAGTCCGCGCCCGCTAGAACTCGAGCCCGCTGCGGCGCTCGTGCCGCTCGAGCGCGAGCTCCACCAGCCGGTCGAGCAGATCCGGATACGGGATTCCCGAGGCCTCGAAGAGCTTCGCGTAGACGCTGGTCGCCGTGAAGCCGGGGATCGTGTTCAGCTCGTTGACCAGCACCTCACCGTCGTCCCGGATGAAGCAGTCCGCCCGCGCCATCCCCTCGCAGTCGGCGGCGACGAACGCCTCGACGGAGAGCCGCTGGACTCGCTCCGCGGCCTCCTCGGGGATGCCCGGCGGGATCTTCAGGTCCATCCCGCCCTCGTCGTACTTGGCCGAATAGTCGTACCAGTCGACGCCGGAGAACCCGTGCGCGACGATCTCGCCGGGGATCGACGCGATCGGCTCCCGGTTCCCGAGCACGCCGCACTCGACCTCTACGCCGGAGACGAACTCCTCGATCAGGACCTTCTCGTCGTGGCGGCGGGCGAGCGCGATCGCGGCTTCGAGCTCCTCCTCCGCCCCGACCTTCGTGATCCCGACCGACGAGCCGAGCCGCGCGGGCTTGACGAAGACCGGGTAGCCGAACGGGTTCTCCGGCCGGTCGCCGTTACGCACGGTGACGCTCTGCGTGACCGGGATGCCCTTGTCCCTGCAGACGGCCTTGAAGAGATCCTTGTCCATGCAGAGGGCCGATGCGGTGACGCCCGCTCCGACGTACGGGACGCCCGCCAGCTCGAGCAGGCCCTGAACGGTCCCGTCCTCGCCGAACGGCCCGTGGAGGATCGGCGAGCACGACGTCCGACCTGCCGAGGGTCTCCGGCACGGATCCGGTCGGGACGGGAAGCGTCTCGGCGACGGGCCTTCCGAGCTCGCCCGCCGCAGCCGGCCCCAGAGCCCAGCGCCCGTCTCGGTGGATCTCGATCGTCTGGACGTCGTAGCGGTCGGGGTCGAGGCCTCGATCACCGACCGCGCCGACGCGACTGAGATGTCGTGCTCGCTCGACCGCCCGCCGGCGATGACCGCGACGCGGACTCGCTTGCTCACGGCGAAGGCTGCGGGTCGGCCGACTCGAGCCGCGCCACGAAGATCACGACCGTCGACCCGGGCTCAGCCTGCTCGCCGGGCGCCGGATCCTGGGTGATCACGAGGCCGTCCTCGTCGGGGTTCGCGGTCGTCGTGTCGCGGACCTCGACGTTCCAGCCCGCGTTCTCGAGCGTCGCCCGTGCGTCGGCCTCGCTGAGGCCCGTCACTTCCGGAACCGCGGTCGTCGTCGAGCCGAGCGAGACGTTGAGCGTCACCTTCGTGCCGGGAGGAGCGAGCGTGCGTGCCGCCGGATCCATTCGACGACGGTTCCCTCGGGATCGTCGGCCTCGACGTCCTGCCGGACCGGCGTGAAGCCTGCCTCCCGAAGTGTTCGCGCGGCGCTCTCGAAGGATTGGCCGATGACGTCGGGGACCCCGTCTGCTGGGGCCCCTTGGAGACGTTGAGGCGCACCTCGCTGCCCTCGACGATGCTCGTGCCACCCTTCGGGTCCTGCGCGATGACCTCCCCGGCCGGCTTGTCGGAGAAGATGTCCACGACCTTGGGGCTGAGGCCGGCGTTGCGTAAGGTCGCGACTGCTTCGGACTCACGGGCGCCGACGACGTCGGGGACGTCCACCCTCGGTTTCCCGGTCGAGACGAAGTAGCGGACGACGTTGCCCTTCTGGATCCGCTCGCCGGCGTCGGGGGACTGGCCGGATGACGATGCCCCGCGGGACGCTGTCGCTCGACTCGTTCACCAGGCGCGGCTTGAGGCCCGCGTCCATGATCCGCCGTCTGTCGCGCCACAGGCGCACGTAGCCCCTCGACGAGGGGCACGGCAACCGGCTTCGTCTGGCTGATCTCGTCCTGGATCTGCTGCCAGACGTAGACGCCGGCGACCAGCGCCGCGACCAGGAGGAGCGACGTCAGGATCCACGGCCACACGGTCCGCCGCCTCCGCGGCGGCTCGTACTCGTAGTACTCCTGCTCGCGGTACGCGGGCTGCTGCGGGCGCGGCGCGACGACCGGGCGCCGGGAGATCATCGTCGGCGCAGACTCGGCGATCCCCGCCCCCGCGAGGACCGCAGTCGCCGCGTCGGAGGTCTCCGCGGTCACGTGGCTTCCGGAGGCGACCCGCGCGAGCTCCGCGTCCATCTCCTCCGCACTCTCGAAGCGGTCGGCCGGATCCTTCGCGAGCGCCCGCAGCACGACCATGTCGAGGTCGGGGGGGACCTCCGGCCGCAGTGCGGAGGGAGGCTCGGGGATCTCGGAGAGATGTTCATCGCGATCTCCAGCGGCGTCTCGCCGGTGAACGGAAGCTGGCCGGTCAGCAGCTCGTAGAGCACGATGCCGACCGAGTAGATGTCCGACCGCTGGTCGACCGGCGCGCCGCGGGCCTGCTCCGGCGAGAGGTACTGGGCGGTTCCGACGATCGAGCCCGCCTCGGTCATCTGGCTCGCCGAGGTGCGGGAAATCCCGAAGTCGGTCACCTTGTAGCGGCGCTCCGCACGTCCGGCCAGGAGCACGTTGTGCGGCTTGACGTCCCGGTGGACGATCCCGCCTCGGTGCGCAAAGCCGAGCGCGCGGAGGATCTGCCTCGTGGCCTCGATCGCCGCCGGGATCGCGAGCGGGCCCCTCGGCGACGATCCGGTCCTTGAGGCTTCGGCCTTCGAGGTACTCCATCGCGATGTAGTAGGTGCCCTCGGCCTCGCCGCGGTCGTAGATCGAGACGATGTTCGGATGCGAGAGGCCGGCAGCGTTCTTCGCCTCGCGCCGGAAGCGCTCGACGAACGAATCGTCGCTCGCATGCCGGTCGTTGAGGATCTTGATCGCGACGCGGCGCCCGAGCTCCTCGTCCTCGGCGAGGTAGACGTTCGCCATCCCGCCCGTGCCGAGCCGCCGGAGAATCCGATAGCGGCCGTCGAAGAGGGTGTTGATCAGGGTGTCGGTAACAGCCATGGCTCGCTCCGAACAATTCGGAGTTCGACGGCACGCGCAAGAGCGCCTGCATGATCTGCTTCGCGATCGGGGCTGCGACGGTGCCGCCGGTCGCCGCTCTGGTTCTGGAGCACGACGGCGATCGCGACCTGGGGCTTGTCGACGGGCGCGAAAGCCACGAACCACGCGGTGTTGCGGCCTGCACGCCCCGTCTCCGCCGTGCCGGTCTTGCCGGCGACGCGGACGCCGGGGATCTGCGCCGCCGTTCCGGTCCCGCCGGAGACGACGGACTCCATCATCCCGGTCGAGCTGCGGCGCCGTTTCCTCCTTGATTGCCCGCCGCAGCTCGTCCGGCTCCATGCGCGTGACGATCGAGCCATCGGGGCGCACGACCCGATCGGTCAAGTACGGCTCCATCACGACGCCGCCGTTGCCGACGGCCGCCGCGACCATGGCCATCTGCAGCGGGGTCACGAGCATCCGCTCCTGGCCGAACGCGAGGCGGCCTGGATCGGCCTGGACTGCGGGTCCTTCGGCAGAACAGCACGCCGTTCTCGTAGAGGCCGCTCGGCGCCCGCTCGTCCGCCGGGCGGTCGACCGGCGGGTCCTCGTAGAAGCCGAACGCCGCGCGTAGTCGAGGATCAGATCGGGGCCGAGCTCCTTGCCGATCTTGCAGAAGACGAGTTGACCGAGTGCTGCAGCGCCTGGGCGAAGTTGATGCGGCCGAAACGGACTGGACGTGTCGTAGTTGTTGACGTGCTGCCCGTACTCGATGCAGTAGCCGGGGTCGACGAACGTCGAGTCCGGCGTTGAACCTGCCGGAGTCGAGCGCCGCCGTCGCGGTGACGACCTTGAACGTCGAGCCGGGGATGAAGAGCCCGGCGGTGGCGCGGTCGAGGAGCGGCGACGACGGGGCGCAGGGTCCGTGCGCCCGCGGAGCCGCCCGAAGTTGCTCTCGACGAGGTTCGGGTCGAACGTCGGGCTCGAGGCGAGGACGAGCACCTTGCCCGTCGCGCGGTTCGAGCGCGACCGCCGCGCCGCAGTTTCCGCCGAAGGCGTCCATCGCGACCTTCTGCGCGCGCCACCGGATCGTCGTGATGATGTCGTTGCCCTCGATCGTCTTTCCCCCAGCTCGTCGAGCTTCGTGTCGAGGATGGTGCTGAGGTTCGCGTTCGCCCCGGTCAGGTAGTCGTTGCGCGAGCGCTCGAGCCCGGTGCGCGCCCGGGCGCGGGTCGAATAGCCGACGGCGTGGGCGGTGAGCCTGCCCTTCGGATAGCGGCGGAAGTAGAACGTCTGGCCGCCGCACCCGCTTCCTCCGGTTCACCGCGAGCTTCGTCACGCCGTCGCCGGCGTAGATCACCCCCCGCTTGATCGTGAACTGCGCGACGACCTTGATCGCGTTGTCCTGCCGCTCCTCGAGGCTCGGCGGCCGCCCAGGCCTGCCAGTACGTCGTCCCGACGATGAGGGAGGTGAGCGAGCACGAGCCCGGCGACGGCGAGGCGCGAGATCTGCGGATTCACGCGCTGCTCCTGGCGTTGGCCCGGTTCGAGACGACAGGAAACCCGCGAGCAGGACGAAGTTCGCGACGACGCTCGACCCGCCGTAGCTCACGAACGGGAGCGTGATCCCGGTCAGCGGGATGATGCGGACGATCCCGCCGACGATGATGAAGGTCTGGAGGGTGAAGCAGAACGTCAGCCCGACGGCGAGCAGCTTGGAGAAGCCGTCCTGCGCCAGCAGCGCGATCCGGAACCCGCGCGCGGCGAACAGCATGTAGACGAGCAGGAAGGCGGCGATCCCGATCAGGCCCAGCTCCTGCGCCAGCGCCGAGTAGATGAAGTCGGTGCTGACGTACGGGATCAGCTGGTGGCCGTCGGCGGCCGTGAAGACGCCCTTGCCGAACCCGGTCCCGCCGAAGTGGCCGTTCGCGATCGAGTAGATCGACTGGATCGTCTGGTACCCGCCGCCGTCGCGCGTCGCTCCAGGGATCGAGCCACATCCGCACGCGCTCGGCGACCCGGTCGATCGGCGTGTAGACGAGCGCCGCGCCGCCGACGAACATCGACCGTCCCGGCCGCGACGTACCAGGCCTGCGCCGTGGCGACGTAGAGCATCGCCAGGAAGATCCCGAAGTAGAGGAGGCCGCCGCCGAGGTCGTTGGTCAGGACGAGCACGGCCATCGCGCCGCCCCAGATCAGGAGCAGCGGGCCGAGATCCTTGAGCCTCGCCTGGGCCAGCACCTCTCGCTTCTCGCGCAGGTAGCCGGCGAGGAAGATGATCAGGAAGATCTTCGCGATCTCGCCCGGCTGGAACTGGACTGGGCCGAATGCGACCCAGAGGCGCGCGCCGTTCACGGTCTTCCCGATCACCGGCAGGGCGGGCATGACGAGCAGCACGAGCGCGCCGAGACCGAAGAGGTACTTGTAGCCCTCGAGCCGCCGATAGTCCGGCGGAGCACCAACAGTGTCCCGGCGAAGGCGGCCAGGCCGAGGACGATCCAGAGCCCCTGGCGGAACGCTTCGTCCTGGTCGAGCCGGTAGATCTCCGTCAGGCCGATGCCGGTCAGCAGGCCGGCCATCGGAAGCAGGTACGGATCGGCGTGGGGAACCGTGATCCGGGTGACCACGTGGGCGGCAACGTAGAGGCCGAGGAAGAAGAGCGCGTACGAAAGCGATTCGGTGCTGACGACGTCCTGACGCGCGATGTAGACGCTCGCGAAAGCGGAGCCGACGAGCGTGCCGACCAGTACGAGGTTCAGGAGCTCTTTCGTGCGAGCGCTCATGCGTGGTCCAGGAGCCAGAGCACCGCCGCCGCGATGATCAGCAGGATGGCAAGCGCAGTGATGATCGGCAGCGCGCGCTTGCGTCGGCGCTTCGGCGGCTCGGCGACGGCGGGCGCCTCGCCGGGCGGCACGACCATCGTGTCTACGACGGGCACTCCCTCGAGCCCGGAGAGCGTGTCCTCGTCCTCGAGGTCCCCGCCGTGACCGCCGGCGCCTGCTGCGTGACCGCCGTGTCGCCGGAATCCTCCGTCACCTCGAAGAAGACGACGGTGATGTTGTCCTCGCCGCCCACCCGGTTCGCCGCCACCACGAGCGCCTTCGCGGCGGCCTCGAGATCCCCGCGATGCTTCTCGATCGCCTGGAAGATCGTCCGGTCGTCGACCATGTCGGTGAGGCCGTCCGAGCAGATGAGGAAGAGGTCGCCCGGCCCCGGCTCGATGGAGAACGTGTCGACGTCGACGTCGGGCTCGGTACCGACGGCGCGCGTGATCACCGAGCGCTGCGGGTGGGTCTCGGCCTCCTCCGGCGTCAGCCTTCCGCTCCGGACGAGCTCCGCCACGAGGGAGTGGTCGTCGGTCAGCTGCTCGATCGTCCCGTCGCGGATCAGATAGGCGCGCGAGTCGCCGACATGCCCGAAGACGACACGTTCGCCGTCGACGAGGGCGACGGTCATGGTCGTCCCCATCCCGGCCGCCTCACGGTCCTCGGTCGCCCGGCGGAAGACGCGCCGGTTGGCCTCCTGGATCAGCTCGGTGACCCTCGTCTCGGCGTCCGGGCCGTCGCGACCGGCCTCTTTCAGGGCGGCAGCTGCGAGGCCCGAAGCGACCTCGCCGGCCTTCGCGCCTCCCATGCCGTCGGCGACCGCGAAGATCGGCGGCTCGATGACGTAGGCGTCCTCGTTGTGGCGCCGCTTCCGTCCGGGGTGGGGCTGACGCCGTATTTCACGGCTCGTACCTCAGGTCTGTCTCACCGACGCGGATGATGTCCCCCGGAGTCAGCTTCTGCGGGCGGCTCAGCTTCACACCGTTGACGAAGGTCCCATTCGTCGACCCGACGTCCTCGACCCAGACGCCGTCGCGGCGCGGTTCCACTTTCGCGTGGTGCGCCGAGGCGAACTCGTCGTCGCCGAGATTCATGTCGTTGTCGGACGACCGTCCGAGCGTCACCGGTGCGGAGTCGAGCGTCCGCTCGCTGTCGACCTTGAGCGCAGGGCTGGAGAGGACGACGAGGACCCCCATTCGCGCCCGCGGGCCGAGACCCGCGGCGGCGGCCTGCTGCGGCGCCAGCACGAAGCTCTCCTGGGGCAGCCGCACGTCGCGCGCCACGGTGCGGACGATGCGCCAGATGAAGAGATAGAGCAGCACGAGGAATCCCACCTTCAGGCCGAGCAGGACCGCCTCGACTTCGACCGCGGCGAGGATCAACTAGACCGCCTGAAGACGAGCTCCGTCGACCCGAGGGTGATCCGGTCCTCGTCGTCGAGCTTCGCCCGTTTCAGCGCGCGGCCATTGACCGCGACGCCGTTCGTGGAGTCGAGGTCGACGATCCAGAAGGTCGAGCCTTCCTGGCGGATCTCGGCGTGCCGGCGCGAGATGTTCGGGTCGGCGACGCGGATGTCGGTGTCCTTCGACCGGCCGATGACCATGACCGGCTTCTCGAGCTTGTGCTGCGCGCCGTCGACTGTGACCGTCGCCGGCACGCGTTCCGGCTCCGGCTCCAGCCCGAGCTCCTCGGCCGAGACAGCTTCGGTCTCGGAGGGACTTGCGCGGTAGATCCGGGTCGCGCCGGGCTCGACGGCCTCCTGGGGTGGCGACTCGGGCGACTCCCTCTGGATCATCCGGTTCGAGATCCCGAACAGGCCGACCTCCAGGTCCTCGTCCGTTCGAAACGAGACGTTCGGACGAGAGAGGAGCAGGTAGCCCTCCCGCCGTCCGTGCTCCGCGAGGTACTCCTCGAGCTCCTTGACGAGTGCGGGCTCGTAGCTCTCGAACTGGTCCCGGTCGCGCGGCGAGAGGTAGACGACGTACTCGTTCGGCGCGTAGACCTGCGAGACGGAGACCATCTTGTAGTCGTCCATCTCCTTCGCGAGCTTCCGCGCCAGCTCGACCGGTTGCACGTTGCGACGGAAGGCGCGTCCGAAGGCGCCTTCGAAGAGTGACTCGATCTTTTGCTCGATCGTTCGGAGCACGGGCGACCCTCGAGTCTAGCGGCGTAACCCCTCTGCTCTGACCGTCACAGCGATGCAACAGAGCCAGATTCCGGCCACGACGGGAATGGCGTTCACCGCGCCCACCGGCAAGAGCAGGGCGGCGATCGCGACGGCACCGAGTGCCGCGACCGGCCAGATTCCACGCTGGGCCGCAAGCGGAAGCAGCGCGGCCAACCCGGCGACCACGACGGCGGCGAGGAGGAGCTCCGGTCGTGCCGCGAGCGAGTGAACGAGGGCCGTGACGACGGCTCCCGGATCCTCGCTGCCTTCGATCCCGGTGGGTACGGCCCGCCGGTCGCTCAGGGGCAGTGTCACGCCGCGGATCCCGGCTGCGACGGCGGCGATCAGAACCGCCGACGCTCCCAGGACCGCGCGCCAGACGGCGCGGCGAACGGGCAGCAGCAGGATCGGAAGAAGAAGAGTCAGCCCGAGCGGGGCGACGAGCGCTCCGGCAGATGCGTACAGACCCTCGCCGCTTCTGCGCCAGGTGGCGACGAGCCACGCCGCGGCGAGAATCGCGTACACGAGAGCGAGTCCGAGCGAGACATTTCCGAGCGGGAGCACGGCCAACCCGAGGGCAGCGGCGAGGCCGAGGCGGGGTCGAATCGCGGCCAGCCCGCCCGCAAGCGCCGCAAGCCCCCAGCCCCAACCCGCCGGGTAGAACGGAAGCGCCGCCGCGGTCCAGCCGACGAAGGCGCCTGCGCCCGCAGCGGCGAGCGCGCGCCGAACCGGAGGGACCGGGATGCCGCGGGCGGCGCGAATCCGCTTGCGATCGCGCTCCTCGAAGGCGGAGCGCAGCCGGTCGGCAAGCTGCATCGCGGTCGGGCGCTTCCCGGGATCGACCGCGGTCGCACGATCGACGGCCTCGGTGAGGTGGCGCGGCAGGTCGGGGCGGAGCGACTCGAGCGGCGGTGGGCCGAGCTCGATTCGGCGGGCCGTCTCGACCGGCGACGACGCCCAGAACGGGTGATAGCCGGCCAGCGCTTCCCAGAGGAGCACGCCGACGGCCCAGATGTCGGCCGAGAACGACGAGGCCTCGCCCGCCAGGCGCTCGGGAGAGATGTACGCGAGCGTGCCGGGGACGTCACCCGCTGCGGTCAGCGTCTCTGCCTCCGCGAACTGGGCGAGCCCGAAGTCGAGAATCTTGATCGAGATCTCCGCGCCGTCCGCGACGAGGACGTTGGTGGGTTTCACGTCACGGTGGACGATCCCGTTCGCATGCGCGTGCGCAAGGCCCTCCAGGATCTGCACGGCGATCTCCACGACCGCCCCGTCGTCGAGCTCGCCGGCCCGGATGCAGTCGCGGAGCGTCCGGCCCGGGACGTACTCGTACGAGATGTAGACGTTCTGCTGGTCGCCGGCGAACGCGTACGCGCGAAGGCAGCGCGGGTGGCGCAAGCGGGCGGCCGCGGACGCCTCACGCTCCGCGCGCGTCCCGGCCTTTCCCTCCCGCGCGACGATCTTCAGCGCGACGTCGAGGCCGTTTCGCTCGTCGCGGGCGACCCAGACGGAACCGGAACCGCCGCTCCCGAGGGGGCGCAGCGGCCGATAGCGGCCGAGTACGAGTTCACTGGCAGGGAAGGACGCGACCGCTGTGGCCATGTGCGTTGGGGGTTGGCGACGGCGTCTTGAAGTCCTTTCCCTGCCGTTCCCCGCCGATGCAGTCGTTAAGGTGGACGAGCCGGACACCCGGCCTGGCGCCATGACCGAGCGCGACACCGAGATCGAGTTCGACTTCTTCGAAGAGCCGGCTACCCGCGAGGGCGCGCGGCCTGACCGGCCTGCCCGCCGTCCGCGCCGCTCCCGTAGACCTCCCGGCCCGCCGTCCGGCCTCACGCCGATGCTCCGCCTCGTCGGCCTGATCAGCTTCGCGATCCTCGTCGTCGTGCTCCTGATCTTCTGGGTCTCGAGCTGCCGCGGCGAAGCCAAGAAGGACCGCTACCAGACGTACATGGAGGAAGTCCAGAGCGTCGCGGAGCAGTCCGAGAGGGTCGGCGTCCAATTGACGACGACGCTCACGCGGCCCGATGTCAGGCAGGCCCAGCTCGTCCGAGCGCTCGACGGATACGCCCAGCAGCAGGATCAGTTCGCCGGCACGGCCGGGCGGCTCGATCCGCCTGGACCGCTCCGCCGACAGAACCAGGAGCTCATCGAAGCGCTTCAGTTCCGGGTCAGCGGCCTGCGCGGCCTCGCGGACGCCTTCGGCGCTCGCACGGGCAACGCCACACAGGTGGGAGAGCGGCTCGCTACCCAGTTCCGGCGTCTGATCGCCAGCGACGTCGCATGGGACGACCTCTTCAAGGATCCCGCTGCCCAGGAGCTTCGGAGCCAGGGTCTGCGCGGAATCCAGGTTCCGGACTCCAACTTCGTGGCGAACCCGGACCTCGGGACCTCGAGGGCGATGAGCAACATCTGGACTCGGGTTCGCGGCCAGACGTCGGGCACGACGGGCAGCGGGACGACCCCGACCGGCGCACACGGCCACAACCTCGTCTCCGTCAAGGTCGTGGGGGGCGCTGCGCTGTCGCCGAGCGACCTCAACAAGATCGTCGCGACGACCGACCTGTCCTTCGAGGTCACGTTCGAGAACTCCGGCGACTCGACCGAGACGGGCATCGAGGTCGAGCTGACGATCCAGAAGGAGACGGAGCCGCTCGTGAAGACCCAGCGCGTCGATCTGACCGAGCCGGGCGAGAGCGTGAAGGTGATCTTCCGGAACGTGGGCCCGGTGCCCTTCGTCCAGCGGACGACGCTTCAGGTGAACGTCAAGCCGGTGCCGGGCGAGAAGAACACGGCGAACAACTCGGCCGAGTATCCGGTGATCTTCTCGTACCCAGGCGGCTAGCTCCCCTCGCCCGACTGGGTTAGTAACAGACTGTTACTAGCGCGCCATTGCGCGATCGACAGCCTCTTGCTCCTCCGGAGAGAGGGCGATGGGGGCCTTGCCGTGGTCGAGCTCCTTCACGTAGATCCGGGCGTAGTCACGGCCCTGGATCGCGCTCACCACGACGCCCGACCGGGCGGCATCGAGAAAGGCGAGCGAGGCCGACTGGTGGCCGCCGGCGCCTTCGTACGCGTCGTAGCGGATCACCGACGTGTTCGTGACGGAACCGTCGACCCGGCGGTCGACCCGGGCGAGTGCGGCCGCGACCTCGTCGACCGCTCGGTGCAAATCGTCGATCCGGGCCTGGAGCGACACGGCGAAGTCGGCCAAATCGGACTTGCCGCCGCCGAGCAGGACCATCTGGGCCTCCCGCATGCCCCGGAGCCGCATGAAGAGGTAGAGCACGAAGGCGAGCGCGAGCACCGAGACCGCGCCGGCGGCGACGGCGATCCAGGCTGCGGTGGAGACCGAGACGTTCATCCGGGCCAATCCTAGAGGCGCCTAGCTACAGTTTTAGGGGAGTCATGAAGCAGGTCCTGGTCCTGAATGCCAGTTACGAGGCGCTGAACGTCTGCTCGGTTCGGCGTGCGCACGTGCTGGTCTTCAAGGGCAAGGCCGAGGTGATCGAGGCGCTGGAGCAGCCGCTTCGCTCTGCTACGGACACCTACCAGTGGCCGCACGTGATCCGGCTCGTGACCTACGTCTCCGTTCCGAGGACCGTCCAGCGGAAGATCTCCCGGCGAGCCCTCTTCGCACGGGACGGCTGGCGCTGCGCCTACTGCGGCACCACGGCAGGGCGGCTGACACTCGACCACATCGTCCCCCGGAGCCGAGGCGGTGACTCCGTGTGGGAGAACGTCGTCACCTCGTGCGCGCCGTGCAACCTCAAGAAGGGCAACCGCCTGTTGCACGAGGTGGAGATGGTGCTACGGACCAAGCCACGCGTGCCGGCGCCGGTGCTCTACATCAGGCTGGCGACGCCGCGGCTTCCCGACGGCTGGAAGCCCTACCTGCCCGAACTGTTCGGGTCCAGCTCCACCGCTGTGGCCTAGCCGCGCTCGACAGGAAGGTCGAGGGTCTCCCACTGGCTCCACGAGCCCGGGTAGAGCTTGCCTTCCCGCCCCGCGAGCGCCAGCCGGTGCAGGGTCACCGTCGACGTGACGCCTGACCCGCAGTAGGCGACCACGTCGCCTTCCGGAAGCTCGGGCACCTCCTCGTTCCAGGGTGCATTGAGGGCACCTGGAATCCGACCCGGCACTTTGTCGATCGGGTTCTCCTCGCCGCGCCAGCGGGACTCGAGCCGCGCGTCGACGACGACGAGCTCGCCGAGCCGCCGCGCCAGCTCTGGCCCGTCGATCGTGTCCCCCGAGCGCTCGCGCGGGACGAACGTCGCCGGCTCGATGGGCTCCTCACCGGCACTCAGCGGCCCGCCCCAGTCCTCGATCCCGCGCAGGAGCACGGCGCAGTCGTCGTGGCCGAAATGGCGCAGGAGCCACCAGAGGCGCTCCGCGCCGCCCATGCTCCCGTACGCCACGACGTAGACGCCCTCGCCGATGCCCGCCCTCGCGGCCGGCTCGGCGAGACGCTCCGCGGAGGGCAGCGGATGCCGGCCCTGGCCCTCCACGGACAGGTCAGAGAGATCAGCTTCCACGTCGAGGAAGGAGGCGCCCGGAATGTGGCCCTCGAGGTAGAGCTCGCGGCCTCGGCCGGGGTTCCCGAGCTCCCAGCGACAGTCGACGAACTGGTAGCGCATCGCGCGATTGTGACGACATCGGCCTCGGCGGCGTATACGGGAAAAGGCCAAGGAGGCTCACATGAAGACGATTCGGATTGCGGCTGCGGTGCTGCTCGTGCTTGCGGCCGCGGCGCTCGCGGGCATCGGGCGGCCGGAGGCCGCAGGCGGCGCGAGCGACAGCTCGGGTGAGGGAATCACGGTGACGGGCGTCGGTCACGTGGATGCAGTGCCGGACGAGGCCCAGTTCACGCTCGGGGTCACCACGAAAGGTCAAACCGCGCGCGACGCCCTAAGCGCGAACTCAGCCAGGATGCAAAGGCTGATCGCCGCGCTGAAGGCAGCCGGAGTAGACGCGAAGGACATCAAGACGCAGGACGTCTCGGTCGGACCGAACTACGACGGCGGCCCGGTCCCGGCTGACAGCGTCGCGAGGACGGACAGCTACATGGCGTCGAACTCCGTGTCCGTGCGGATCAGGGAGATCGACCGGGGCGGGGCCGTGCTCGAGGCGGCGTCGAACGCGGGCGCAAACCAGGTGTACGGGCCAACGCTCACCCGCGAGGATCGTGAAGGGCTCGAGCAGAAGGCGCTGGAGAACGCAGTCGCAAATGCCCGCAAGCGCGCCGGAACGCTCGCCGACGCCGCGGGTATCGGCGTCGGCCGGGTCACGGCGATCGTCGAGTCCGTCCAGGGCGTCGTCTACGCAGAGGCCAGGGCGATGGACACGACCTCTGCGAAGGTGCCGATCGAGAAAGGGACGGAGGAGATCACGGCCAGCGTGACGGTGACCTTCGAGATCGAGTAGCTCTGGTCTAGGCGCTCTTCAACAGCCTGACCGGCAGCGGCCGGCCGCAGCGGGCGCACTCGGTCCACGAGGCGCCCTTGCGTTCGGCCCGCTCGACCGGGATCGGCTGCGCACAGGTGCACGTCTTCGGGGACATCGACCCCTCCTCTCTTGGCGGCTTCAACCGAGGGTGCCTCGCCCACCGGACGACGGGGCACCCTTGAAGCCCGGGGCCGAGTCTCCTACTCTGAGAGGTGGTCGCTGCGGCACGTTCGAGCAAGCGAGGCTGGACATGAGCCGCAGCAGCACCGCACCACACCCACCGGGTCAGATCGACGGGAGCCCAAGGGCTCGCGAGACCTCCACCGAGCAAGCGGGCTCACCGCTGTTCGCCGAGCTCGTCTGGGCGCACCACCTCTACGAGAGCGCGCGGCGTCGAAAGCAGGACTCCAACGGCGCGCTCCAGGAGTTGGAGGCCGCCTACCTCCACAAGCTCGACGAGTTCCAAAAGAAAGCGGGCAGGCTCGAGCACGTGTACTGGTCGACCAAGGGCGCATCCGCCGTCGCGATGACGGTGAAGGACCTCGGCAGCCGATCGAGGCGCTGGCTCGGCCGGCTGGGGCCGAACGTGCTCGAGCACGACCAGCACATCGAGCTCCACCGGCTCACCGACTGGGTGACGAGCGAGGCGCCCCGCGTGGCCGATCTGCTCCACGAATGCGACCTGCTCGCCATCCGCGTGGGAGAGGTGCTGCGCGGCACGTCCGAGCGGATCGCGATGCGCTCGATTCTCGGCGTCCAGGCGCACCTCCTCGGGTTCGTCGAGCGGACGAAGCCGCTGCCGCACGAGGCGGAGGCGAAGCTCGTCAAGGAGCAACACCACCAACTCGCCGGGGTCGAGGCGTACTACCACCGCGCCGCAAGCCGGGCGGGACGGCTCGTGTACATCACGGGGATGCTCATGGGACTCGCGCCGCTGCTCCTCCTCGGGGTCCTGCTCGGCCTGTCGGTCTGGGCGTTCGGGATCTGGGCCGAGAACCTCGACATCGTGCTCCTCTGTGCCAGCGCGGGGGCGATCGGCGCGTTTGTCAGCGCCATCTCACGGATGGGCAAGCCCGAGAAGGGGAAGTTCAACGTCGACTTCGAGCTCGGGCGGCCGCTCATCCGGCGGCTCGGGCTCTACCGGCCGTTCCTCGGGGCGATCGCCGGGGTCGCGCTCTACTTCCTACTCGCCAGCGGGATCGCCCAGGTGACGGTGACCGGCGAGCAGGAGGTCGCCTACTACGGCTTCGCCGCCTTCCTGGCCGGATTCAGCGAGCGCTTCGCGACGGTCATGTTCGGGACCGCCGAGAAGCGGCTCGCGCCTGGCGACTAGGCCGCTTCGGGCTCGACCTCCGCGACCGTACGGACCGGCTCGTGATGGTGGCCCTTTCCGAGCAGGTGGCTGTGGGACTCGGTCCCATAACCGCCCGGCACCGGGATGTAGAACTCGGGATAGCCCCACATCCCGTGCTCCGAGACGTCCAGGCCCGCTGTCTCGACTTCGGCCTCGACGCGGATCCCCCAAAGCGCCCTCATTGTCCAGAGAGCGCCGAACGAGGCAGCGAAGGTGAAGACGCCAACGGCAACGAGACCCAGAGCCTGCGTCCCGAGCTGGTGGAAGCTGCCCGTGTACCAGAGCCCGCCCCGGCCGGTCGCGAGATTGTCCGCCAGCGCCGGCACCGCGAAGATTCCGGTCGCGAGCGTTCCCCAGACGCCTGCCATCCCGTGCACGGCGACAGCCCCGATCGGGTCGTCGATGCGGATCCGCTCGACGAGCAGGACGCCGGCGACGGCGATCCCTCCCGCGACCAGGCCGATGAGGATCGCAGCCCACGGCGCGACGAAGCCCGCGGCTGCCGTCACGGCGACCAACGCCGCGATGACGCCGTTCAGCATCATCGACAGATCGGGCTTCTTCAGCACGAGCCAGGCGACAGTGACGGCGCCGAGCGCTCCTGCGGCGGCGGCAAGGTTCGTCGTCAGCGCGACATAGGCGAAGTAGCCGATCCGGTCTCCGGTGACGACGCCGAGCGTCGAGCCGGGGTTGAAGCCGAACCACCCGAACCAGAGAATCAGGACGCCGAGCGTGACGTAGGCCATGTTGTGGCCCGGAATCGCGTTCGGCTTGCCATCGTGGTCGAACTTCCCGATGCGCGGGCCAAGCAGGATTGCGCCGGCCAGCGCGGCGAGCGCGCCCTGGTAGTGGACGACCGTCGAGCCGGCGAAGTCCTGCATCCCGAGCGCGAACAGCCAGCCGTCGGGGTGCCAGATCCAGTGCGAGACGACCGAGTAGACGAGGGTGAAGACGACTCCGAAGGCGAAGTAGACGTAGAGCTTGGTCCGTTCGGCCATCGCGCCCCAGACGATCGCCAGGGAGACCGCGGCGAAGGCGACCTGGAACAGGTAGCCCGCGCCTGCCGGGATCGATCCGAACCAGCTGAAGGGCGAGGCGCCGATCGCGAGCAACGTCTCGGACGAGGGTGCGAACCCCGAGCCGCCCACGATCCCGTTGCCGCCGTCGCCGAACGCGATGCCGTAGCCGACGAGGTAGTAGACGATCGAGGCGATACCGAGAACGAGGACGTTCTTGGCCGCGATGTGCCCTGCGTTCTTCATGCGGGTCAGGCCGGCCTCGAGGAACGCGAAGCCGGCCTGCATGAACATCACGAGGATCGCCGCGACCACCACCCAAACCGTGCTCGTCGCGATGACGAGGTCTTTGTTGCTCATACGCTCTCCACCGCCTCCAGCCGCATCCCGGTTCGGTTGTGCGTGACGTTGAAGACCGGCGTCGTCCAGACGATTCCGTCGCCCGACTCGCCGCCGCTCCGAGCGGAGTCCGAGATTGCGTCGACGACCGCTCCTGCGATCTCGTCCGTGACGACGAACGTGAGCATCGCCTTGGGCAGGAACCGCGATTCGAACACTCGCCCGCGGTACTCGTGCGTGATCCCGCGTTGGCGTCCGTGGCCGATCGCCTCGACCACCGTGACCCCGACGTGTCCCGTCTGCTCCTCGACAGCGTCGATCACCGTCTCGACCCGCTCTCGGATCACAACTGCCTCGACCTTGATCACGTGACCTCCTCCGATCGCCGTCGGCGGCGCGAACCGCGAGGGACTGTCCCTCGGCCACGGCTCGCAGGGACAGGGTTTCTGTGCCGAAGGTGTGACGATCGGCCGCGGGCGCCGCCCACGCCGGGCACGTCTGCTGTGCTGTGCGCGTTCGCTTCCTGGTCGCTCCCTGTCCACGCGGATCGAGGACGCCGGGCTGGTCGGCGTGCCTGGATTCGATCCGTTCGATTGCGCAGTTCTTCCACTAGCAGTCGAAGTAGAGGCCGAACTCCGCCGGATGAGGCCGGAGCCGGACGACGTCGACCTCGTTCTCGCGCTTGTAGTCGATCCACGTACGGATCAGCTCCTCGCTGAAGACGCCGCCCTTCGTGAGGAACTCGTGATCCGCTTCGAGGGCATCCAGCGCCTCTCCGAGCGACCCGGGCACCTGCGGCACCTCGCCGTGAGACTCCTCGAAGAGGTCGTAGTCGGCAGGCGCGCCCGGCTCGAGCCCACGCTCGATCCCGTCGATCCCGGCCATCAGCATCGCCGAGAACGCGAGATACGGGTTGGCCGCTGCGTCGGGACACCGGAACTCGATCCGCTTCGCCTTCGGCGCGTCGGAGTACATCGGGATCCGGATGCACGCGGACCGGTTCCGCTGCGAGTAGACGAGGTTCACGGGCGCCTCGTAACCGGGAACGAGCCGCCGATACGAGTTCGTCGTCGGAGCGCAGAGCGCGAGCAGCGCCGGCGCGTGCGCCAGCAGCCCGCCGATGTACGACCGGGCGAGCGTCGAGAGCCCCGCGTAGCCGCCCTCGTCGGCCATCAGCGTGTCGCCCTCCTTCCAGAGGGACTGGTGCGTATGCATGCCCGAGCCGTTGTCGCCGAAGATCGGCTTCGGCATGAAGGTCACCGTCTTGCCGGCCGCGCGGGCGACGTTCTTGACGACGTACTTGTAGGTCATGATCTGGTCGGCCATGCGCGTGAGCGGCCCGTACTTGAGGTCGATCTCGCACTGGCCGCCCGAGGCGACCTCGTGGTGGTGGAACTCGCACGGGATGCCGAGCCGTTCCAGCGTCAGCACCATCCGCGTCCGAAGGTCGTGGAGCGTGTCGTGCGGCGCCGGTGGGAAGTAGCCCTCCTTCTCGCGCACCGTGTAGCCCAGGCCGGGCTTGCCGGAGTTCCAGTGGCCTTCGGCCGAGTCGACCGAGTAGTGCGCCCGGTTCGGCCCGAGCTCGTACGACACCTCGTCGAGGACGAAGAACTCGCACTCGGGGCCGAAGTAGGCGGTATCGGCGATCCCGCTCTGGGCGAGGTAGGCCTCCGCCCGCTTCGCGACGCCGCGCGGGTCGCGCCCGTACGGCCGGCGCGTGACCGGGTCGGCGATCTCGCAGAGGACGGAAAGCGTCGGCGCCTCCGTGAACGGATCGAGGATCGCGCTGGCCGCGTCAGGCATCAGGAGCATGTCCGACTCGGAGATGCCCTGCCAGCCGCGAATCGACGAGCCGTCGAAGCCGAGGCCCTCGTCGAACGCGGACTCGTCGAAGGCCGCGATCGGCAGCGTCATGTGCTGCCAGGTCCCGAGTAGATCGCAGAACTTCAGGTCGACCATCTGGGCCTGCGTCTGTCCCGCCCAGGCGAGCGCCTCACCGGCGCCGGGAATCGTCTTCTGGCCGTTTGCCAGGTAGTGCTTGGTCTCGATCTCGCTCACTTTTCCCTCCTTGAACGCGAAAAAGCCCCAGGACTCCGTGAGTCCTGAGGCTCCATTGCCTCGGCGCGCACCTTCGTCGGCGCGGCCTGGATCGCACTGTAGGGGACGGGCCGGATGGATGTCTAGGGTGCGGACGTGAAACTGCGCGGACGTCTAGGAGCCTTGGAGGAGCGCGAGTTCCGTCTCCTCTGGCTCAGCCGGGTCGTCTCGGACTTCGGCGACCGCTTCGCGCTGATCGGCCTCGCATTCGCCGTCCTGGACATCAAGGCCTCCGCTGCGACCCTGGGCTACGTCCTCGCGGCGCGGACCGTCTCGAACCTCGCTCTCCTGCAGGCGGCGGGCGTCTGGGCCGACCGCGTCCCGCGGCAGCTGCTCGATGCTGGCCTCCGACGTCGGGCGCGGCGGCGCGCAGGCGGTGCTGGCGTTCTTGCTACTCGACCGGCAGGGCCGAGGTCTGGCACCTGATCGTCCTCGCGGCGATCTACGGCGTCGCGGAGGCGTTCTTCGGCCCGGCCTCTCAGGGCCTCGTGCCGCAAACGGTCCGTCCGGAGCGGCTCCACCAGGCGAACGCGATGATGTCGCTCTCCCGCAATGTCACCGGCATCCTCGGCCCCGCCGCGGCCGGGGTCGTGATCGCGGTCTCGAGCACCGGCTGGGCGATCGCCGTCGACGCCGTGACCTTCGCGGTCAGCGCCGCCTTCCTCGCCGCCATGCGCCTCGCGTTCACGAAGCCTGTGCGCCAGCGTTTCCTCACCGAGCTCAAGGACGGTTGGAGCGAGTTCACCCGGCAGGCGTGGATCTGGCTCAGCGTCCTGTACTTCGGGTTCTTCCACCTGACGGCGCTCGCATGCTTCTTCGTGCTCACGCCGGTGATCGCGAAGCGGGAGCTCGGCGGTTCTTCGGCCTACGCCACGATCATGGTCGGCGCCGGACTCGGCGCGGTCGTCGGAAGCCTTCTGGCGATGCGCTACAAGCCGCGCCGGTCGCTCGTAATCGTGTTCCTCAGCTGCGCCGTCTGGTCGGTGGTGCTCATCGGGTACGCGCTGAGCGAGTCGGTGCCGCTGATCGCAGCATGCGCATTTGTGGGAGCCATGTCGATGAACTACGGCGCCGCATTCTGGTTCACGGCGATGCAGGAGCACGTCCCGCCGCATGCGCTCTCCCGCGTCAGCTCGTACGACTGGCTCGGCTCGTGGCTCTTCCTTCCACTCGGCTACATCCTGATCGGCCCGGTCGCCGAGACGATCGGCTACACGGAGACACTGCTGATCGCAGTCGGCTGGACGCTGTTCTCGAGCTTCGCGATTCTGCTGGTTCCGAGCGTCCGGAACCTCCGCAGCAAGCACGCCTCCGCCGAGGCGCTCCCACACGATCCCTTGACCGCGACGCAGGTCGCTGGCTAAGGTGCTCGCGTGCTGATGACCCGAATCGTCTGAGAAATCCCCTCGGTTCGCGGGCCTCCGAGCAGGTCCGTTGAGCCCTGTTCTCGCGTTCTTTCGATTCGTAGGAGCATCTGCATGACCCACTCGAACAACAACAATTCAACGCCCGCCGTCGTCGTGGACAACCTCCGCAAGGAGTTCTTCCGCAACGACGGCCGGGAAGGCTGGCGGCGGAAACGCAAGCGCGTCGCCGCGCTCGACGGCGTCTCGTTCGAGATGAAGCGGGGCGAGACGCTCGCGATCCTGGGCCAGAACGGCTCGGGAAAGTCGACGCTGGTCCGCCTGCTCTCCACGCTCCTGCTCGACGACGGCGGCTCGGCGCACGTCTTCGGGCACAACGTCGCCGAGGAGACGAGAGCCGTGCGGCGGCTGATCAACCGCGTGTCCGTCGAGGCGTCGTTCTTCAAGAAGATGTCGGCGGTCGAGAACCTGAGCTACGCCGCCAGGTTCTACGGCATGCCGATTCGCGACACCCGGAAGCGGATCCCGGAGATCCTCGGCCGCGTCGGCTTCCCGCGCGGAGCGGATGGGCGAGCCGCTCGAGGACATGTCCCGCGGGATGCAGCAGAAGGTCGCGCTTGCCAGGGCGCTCCTGACGGCCCCGATCCTCCTGCTGCTCGACGAGCCCACGACCGGCCTCGATCCCCGCTCGAAGCAAGAGGTTCAGAAGTTCATCCGCGAGATCCGCGAAGTCCACGACGCGACGGTCCTCCTCTGCACCCACGACCTCGTCGAGGCGGAGGAGCTCGCCGAGCGCGTCGGGATCCTCGACCGCGGGAAGCTGATCGAGCTTGCTCCGGCGGCGGAGCTGAAGGCGAAGTACGGGGCGGCGACGCTCGAGGACGCCTTCTTCGCGGCGACCGGCAAGGCATTCGAAGACGAACCTGCAGAGGAGGAAGACTGATGCCTCAGGGAGCAGCCGCAGTCCTGCGCCACGAGCTGATCGGGCTCTCCGGCGTCTTCGAGCGGAACGTCTACCTCGTCCGCCGCTACATCTGGTGGGACCTCGCCTTCTTCGTCTGGACGATCGCGAACACGCTGACGATCGTCTTCATCGGAGAGGGCGTCCAGGCGGCCGGCGGTCAGATCGACGTGCAGCTCATCACGACCCAGCTCCTCGTCGGAGCCGTCGTCTGGGCCTACCTCGGCGTGATCTTCGAGATCCTCACCGAGACCGTCGCCTGGGAGCGCTGGGAAGGGACGATCGAGTACACGTTCATGGCTCCGCTGTCCCGTCCCGTGCATCTGTTCGGGATGGGGCTCTTCGCGATCGTCTACGGGATCATCCGCGCGATCCTGCTCTTCGGCGTGGTCGCCCTGTTCTTCGACCTCGACCTCGCGCAGGCCGACTACCTGGCCGCGATCGTCGTCCTGCTCGTCGCCTCGGTCTCGTTCATCGGGATCGGGATGATGACGGCCGTCCTGCCGCTGATCTCGCCCGAGAAGGGCACGCAGCTGGGGTTCATGGCGCAGGGGATCCTGCTCGTGATCTCGGGCGTCTACTACCCGGTCAGCGTCCTGCCGGAATGGATGCAGTGGGCCTCGACGGTCTCACCGGCGACGTACGCGCTCGACGGGCTGCGCGATGCGATCCTCGACGGCGACGGACTGACCCAGATGGGCGACGAGCTCTGGCCGCTCGTCCTGATCGGCGCGGTCTCGATCCCACTCGGCCTGCTCGTCTTCCGGATCGGCGAGCAGTACGCAAAGCGGCACGGGAAGCTCAAGAGGTCGGGATGATCCGGCGCGCCGAGACGGACGCCGACCTCGCGGGCTGGTGCGAGGTGTGGACTGCGGTCACCCCGCGGGAGCCGTCCCGGCTCGAAGACGTCAAGAGGCGCCTCGAACGCCAGCCGGAGCGGCTCTACCTCGTCGCCGAGCACGCTGGGCAGATCGTGGGGCTGGGCTTCGTTGGCCCATCACAGTCGCCCGAGCGGACCGCGCTGGCGGTGAGGCTCCTGCCGGAGCATCGTCGGCGAGGAATCGGATCGAGCCTCCTCGAGCCGCTGCTGAAGCACGCCGCCGGCATGGGCCCCGAGTGGGTCTCCGGAATGGTCTCCGAGGACGACCGGGAGTCGGTCGCATGGGCTCGGCGACGCGGCTTCGAGGAGTACGACCGCCAGATCGAGCTCTCCCGCCTGGTCGGAGCTCCGGAGGAGGAACCCTCGCCGCTCGCCGGCATCGAGGTCGTCGAACTGGCGAGCGAGCATCTGGAGGGCGCCTACGCAGTCGCCGTCGAGTGCTTTCCGGACATGGCTGTCACGCCGCCGATTCCGGCACCGCCGTTCGACGAGTGGCTCGAGGAAGAGGTTCCGGGGCCGGTCACGTTCGTCGCGCTCGACTCCGGCCGTGTCGTCGGCTACGCGGCGCTCTTCGACCGGATCGAGGGCCTTGCGGAGCATGGGCTGACGGCCGTCCTACGCTCGCACCGTGGCCGAGGCATCGCCACAGCACTCAAGCAGGCGCTGATCCACTGGGCCACCGAGCACGGCTACCGCGAGCTCTCGACCTGGACGCAGGACGGCAACGCCGCGATGCAGGCGGTCAACCTCAAGCTCGGCTACGAGCCCCGCCCGGCAGTCATCAACGTCCGGAGGTGCCTGTGATCGTCGACGAGCGCAAGCGGACCGTGCAGGCCGCCTACGACACTCTTGGCGCCCGCTTCGGCGACTGGGCCGGGGGAGTCGAGGGAGATCCCTCGGAGCGCTTCCTCGACGAGCTCGCGGCTCGACTGCCGACAGGCGGCCGCGTGCTCGACCTGGGATGCGGGAACGGCGCGAAGATCGCCCGCCTCACCGAGACGTTCGAGCTCGTCGCGGTGGATCTCTCCGAGGAGCAACTTCGGCTTGCCCGCGCCACGATGCCCCGAGCGACGCTCGTACACGGCGATTTCGGTGCGCTCGACTTCGACGCCGAATCGTTCGACGCGGTCACCGCCCTCTACTCGTTCATGCACGTCCCCCGTGAGGACCACCGCGGCCTGCTCGAACGGATCGGCCGCTGGCTGAAGCCGGGAGGCCTCTTCCTCGCGTCGCTCAGCCACGTCGGCGGCGAGGACCGGACGTACGAGTGGCTCGGGGTCGAGATGTTCTTCTCCGGATTCGACGCTGAAACGAACCGTTGGCTCGTTCGAGAGGCGGGATTCCAGCTGGTGCTCGACGAGCTCGTCTGGATGCGGGAGCCGAAGGACGAAGTCGCGTTCCTGTGGGTGCTCGCCAGGAGACCTCCGTGAGGCGCCCGGACGCCACCCGCGTCTTCTACGGGATGGAGTTCTTCGACACGCTCGGCGCACACGCAGCGTTCACCGTCTGGGCCGTCTATCTCGTCCAGGACGTTGGCGTGAACCCGCTCCAGCTCGTCCTCCTCGGCACGGTGAGCGAGATCGCGATCTTCCTCTTCGAGGTTCCGACCGGAGTCGTGGCCGACATCTACAGCCGGCGCCTCTCGATCATCATCGGGATCATCGTGTCAGGAGCCGCGATCGTGGTTCTCGGATCGGTCCCCATCTACTGGGTCGTCGTCGGCGCCGCGATCCTGCGCGGGATCGGAGGAACGTTCATGAGCGGCGCCTGGGAGGCGTGGATCACGGACGAGCACGGCGTCGACGGGATCGGCCGGGTCTTCCTGCGCGGTAACCAGTTCTCGTACCTCGGCGCGATCGTCGGCTCCGGCCTCGGCGTGGCCATCGCGACACAGCACCTGGGAGCAGGGATCGTGTTCGGCGGTCTCGTCTCGATCGCGACCGGGATCGCCTGCATCTTCGTCATGCCGGAGCACGGGTTCGTTCGACGGCCCGTGGAAGAGCGGATGTCGCCCCTGCGCGCCATGAAGTCGACGGCGGCCACGGGCGGGCGGCTCGTGCGGGGAACAACATCCTGATCCTCATCGTCGGGATCACGTTCTTCGCGGGCGCCGCGTCGGAAGGCCTCGACCGGCTCTGGGAGGCGCACCTGCTCAAGGACGTCGGCCTTCCTTCACTGTGGGGGATGGACCCTGTCGTCTGGTTCGGGGTCTTCAACATCGTCGGGCTTTCCGCCGGGATCGTGATCACCTCGTTCCTCGTCCCCCGTTTCGAGTACGCCGACAACTCCAAGCTGGCGAAGACCCTTCTGGGGCTCACCGTCGTCCTGTCCGTCTCCGTCGTGATCTTCGGACTCGCGACGAGCTTCGTCGTCGCGGCGATCGCGTACCTCGTGGCCCGCCTCGCCCGCCGGCTGAAGGATCCGCTCTACACCACCTGGCTGAACAAGAACGTGGAGGACTCGAGCGTGCGTGCGACGGTGAACTCGATCGCCAGCCAGTCGGATGCGATCGGCGAGGTCGCGGGCGGGCCCGTTCATCGGGGTCGTCGGCACCGTGGCTTCGCTCCGCGCCGCGCTCGTCGCGACCGGGCTCCTGCTTGACGCCCGCGATCGCGCTCTACGCCCGCGCCCTCGGCCGCGGCGGCCGCGAGCCCGAGCTCCAGGACGCGAAGCTGCCGGCCTGAACCAGCCTCGACCCCGGCCTGGTTAGCTGTTACGCTCAGACCGCATGGAGGCAACGGAGCCTCGGGCGCTCGCCCGGGGCTTTTCGCATTTAAGGAGGCGGTAATGGCGCAGGTCGAGAGCAGGTCCGAGAGCAACGTCGGACACCGAGGATCGGAAGAAGGTCCTCAAGCGGATCCAGGACGAGAAGGTCGAGTTTCTCCTTCTCTGGTTCACCGATCTCGAGGGGCATCTGAAGAGCTTCGCGGTGACACCGTCTGAGATGGAGGCAGCGCTCGACGACGGCATGGGCTTCGACGGCTCCTCGATCACAGGGTTCAACGCGATCGAGGAGTCCGACATGGTCGCGATCCCCGACCCACGCACCTTCCAGCTGATGCCGTGGCGCGAAGGGCGAGACGAAGGTCGCGCGCATGATCTGCGACGTCGTCACACCCGACGGCGAGCCCTACGACGGCGATCCTCGCTTCGTCCTCCGGCGTGCGCTCGAGCGGATGAAGAGCATGGGCTTCGACACCTTCAACGTCGGCCCCGAGCTCGAATACTTCCTCTTCAAGGACTCGAAGGGCACCGAGACCCTCGACGAGGGCGGCTACTTCGCGATGACGACGATGGACGCGGCGAGCGAGCTCCGGCAGGAGACGGTTCGCGCCCTCGAGTCGATGGGGATCCCCATCGAGTACGTCCACCACGAGGTTGGCCCGTCACAGCACGAGATCGACATGCGCTACGCGCCGGCGCTCGAGATGGCCGACCACACGATCACCTACCGCCTGATCGTCAAGGAGATCGCGAAGAAGGCCGGCTTCCACGCCACTTTCATGCCGAAGCCGATCTTCGGCGAGAACGGCTCGGGCATGCACACGCACATGTCCCTCTTCACGAACGACCGGAACACGTTCTTCGACGCCGAGGACAAATGGCACCTCTCCGACGTCGGCAAGGCGTTCATCGCCGGACAGCTCCGCCATGCGCGCGAGATCTCCGCTGTCTTCGCACAGTGGGTCAACTCCTACAAGCGGCTGGTGCCAGGCTACGAGGCGCCGGTCTACGTCGCCTGGTCGCAGCGGAACCGCTCGGCCCTGATCCGGATCCCCCTCTACAAGCCGGGCTCGGAGCAGGCGACCCGCGCGGAGATCCGCTGCCCGGATCCCGCCTGCAACCCGTACCTGACCTTCGCGGCCCTGCTCCATGCCGGGCTCGAGGGGATCGAGCAGGGCTACGAGCTCCCGGAGCCGATGGAGACGAACCTCTACCACCTGACGCCCGAGCAGCGCCGCGAGCGCGGGATCGTCTCCCTGCCGGAGACGCTCGGCGAGGCGATCGACGAGCTCTCCCAATCCGAGCTCGCGAAGAAGGCACTCGGGAAGCACATCTTCGAGCGCTACGTCGAGCTCAAGCGCAAGGAGTGGGACGAGTACCGCGTGCAGCTGACGTCATGGGAGCTGGAGCGCTACCTGCCGGTGCTCTAGAACGACCACGAGCTGCAAAGCAGCTCGCAGTCGGCCGTCAGTTCGTCCCGCCCGCCGCAGAGCGGGGCAGGACTCGTGACCATTGTGGCTTTTTTCGGAGTCTGTGGCTAGAGGAATGCCCGAATCGACTCGCGCTCGACGTTCAGGCCGACGACTCCGCTGGAGCCGTCGATCTCCTGGATCGTGGCTGCCGGAACCAGGCGCCGGCGACGGGTGAAGAATCCGGAGCGAACCGAGAGAGCGTCGGGAACATCCCGCGTCGTCCCGTACATCGCGCACTCGACGCGGCCCACGATCTTCCCCTTCACATCCGCTACGAGGTAGCCGATCGTCGTGCGGAGATCGAGATCGGGGAGGACGGCCTCGCTCACAACAGGAAACCTATGCGCCGCGTGTCAGCGTTTTTGGTTGTCGGCCGTAAGGAGTTTGTAAGCGATCGGGCGTGTAGGTTCGCCTGAGGATGGATGCGCCCGGACGGCACGTTCGGCTGCTGACCGAGACGATCGCGGCGGTCAACTCGACGCTCGACCTCGAGGAGGTGCTCGCCCTCGTCGCGCGCAAGGTCGCGGAGGCGCTCGACGCCGAAGCCTGCTTCGTCTACCTCTACGACGAGGCGGCCGACGAGCTCGTCCTCCGCGCCACCCACGGCACGGCCGTCGAGGCGATGACCCGCCGCCCGCGGATGCGTCCCGGCGAGGGGATCACCGGAACGGCGGCGGCATCGAGGGAACCGATCGCGATTCCCGCCCAGGCGCACCTCGACCCGCGCTTCAAAGGCTTCGTCAACCTCGCCGAGGACCAGTACGAGTCGATCCTGGCCGTGCCGATCCTGGCCCGGGAGAAGCTCGCCGGCGCGCTCAACGTCCGAACCATCGAGCCGCGGGAGTTCACGGGCGACGAGATCGAGCTGCTGCTCGCAATCGCGGCCCAGGTCGCCCAGACGATCGAGCACGCCAAGCTCTACAGCGAGGCCCAGCGGCGAGTCGGCGAGCTGGAGGCGCTCGCCAAGATCTCCGAGGCAGTCTCTGAGTCCCTCTACCTGGAGGAGTCCCTGGAGGCGATCGTCCGGGCAACGGTCGATGCCGTCGGTGCGACGGGCGCGGCGCTCGTCCTCGAGGACGGGAACATCGCCTGGCCGGAGGGGCGCCCGGCCGCGCACAACATCCGGCTTGCGCTGCGCTGGAAAGGGCCGGCAGATCGGTGAGCTTGTCTGCGACCGCGACACCGCGTTCACGGAGCAGGAGCGCGCGCTCCTCTCGTCAATCGCGAATCACGCAGCCGTGGCGCTCGAGCACGGACGGGCCGTCATGCGCGGCGTCCTCGCTCAGGAGATCCACCACCGCGTCAAGAACAACCTGCAGACCGTCGCCTCGCTCCTCCGGCTCCAGGCCCGCTCCGGCGATCAGGTCGATCCCCGGAAGGCGCTGGACGACTCCGCGAACCGGATCCTGGCGATTGCCGCCGTGCACGAGGTGCTGACCGAGAGCCGCCACGACGACGTCGAGCTGGACGAGCTGATCGACCGCCTTCGCGCGATGCTCGTCCAGGGACTCGGCTCCGGAAAGCGCGTCGAGACCGCCCTGGAGCCCGTTTCGCTCGCCGGCCACCGGGCGACCGCGCTCGCGCTCGTCTTCAGCGAGCTGCTCCAGAACGCGCTCGAGCATGGCGGCGAGACGGTCAGGGTGGAGCTCGGGCGACGGAACGGCAGCGTCGTCCTCGCGATCGCAGACGACGGCGCCGGGATGGACGAGGAGCCTTCCGGAACGGGGCTCTCGATCGTTCAGGCCCTCGTGCGGGACGAGCTACGCGGCACGCTCGATCTGAGCTCGGAAGGCGGCCTGCGCGCCGAGGTGGTCTTTCCGGCGTGAAGATCCTCATCGCCGAGGACGAGACGATCATCCGCCTCGACCTGCGAAGCCTGCTCGAGGACGCCGGGCACGAGGTGTGCGCGGAGGCTCGCGACGGGGTCGAGGCCGTCGAGCTCGCGCGGGAGCATCAGCCCGAGCTCGCGATCCTGGACGTGAAGATGCCGCGGCTCGACGGGATCGAGGCGGCGCGGCGCATCCTCGAGGAACATCCGATCCCGATCGTGATGCTGACCGCCTACGGACAGGACGAGCTGGTCTCCCGCGCCGTCGAGGCCGGCGTGTTCGGCTATCTCGTCAAGCCCTTCCGCGAGGCCGACCTGCTGCCCGCGATCGCGACGGCCCGCGCGCGCCACGCGGAGCTCGCCGAGCTGCGCGAGGAGGCCGACTCCCTGGCCGAGGCGCTCGCGGCGCGCAAGGCGATCGAGCGGGCGAAGGGGATCCTGATGGAGCGCGACGGCCTCAGCGAGCAGGACGCGTTCGCGCGACTCCGCAAGGCGAGCCAGGTGTCCGGGAAGCCGCTGAAGGTCGTCGCCGAGGCCCTGATCGCGACCCTGGGCGACTGACCTAGGCCTGCGAGGTCTCGAAGAGCTGCTCCCAGCGGGAGAGCAGCGCCTGGAGCTCGTCGCGCGCAGCGCGATGCGCGCGGAGCAGCTCCGCGTTCCCCCAGTCCTCCGACAGCTGCCGCTCGAGGTCGGCCACCGCCTCCTCCTGGCGCTGGATGTCCCGTTCGAGCAGCTCGAGCGCGGTCGGGCCCTTCGGCTTGGCCGGCGCCGCTTTGGCCTTCGGCTTAGAGACCTTCGGGACTGACGGCTCGGCCGCCTTCGCGACTTCCTCTCGACGGCGGATCAGATCGGCCCAGCCGCCCTCGTACGAGCGGAGCCGGCCGTTTTCGATCGCCAGCGTGCGGTGCGCGACGGCGTCGAGCAGGGCGCGGTCGTGCGAGACGAGCAGGACTGTGCCCGGGAACGCCTCGAGAGCTGCCTCCAGGGCCTCGCGGCTCTCCAGGTCGAGATGGTTCGTCGGCTCGTCGAGGACGAGGAAGTTCGCGCCGGAGGCGACCACGGTGGCAAGCGCCAGCCGGCGGCGCTCCCCGCCCGAGAGGACGGAGACCTGCTTCTGGTGCTCCTCCCAGCCCGAGAAGAGGAAACGGCCGAGCAGGTTCTGGGCAAGCGGCCGCGAGAGCCCGGTCATGCTCTGCGCGCAGTCGAGGACCGTGCCGCGGTCGTCCAGCTCGAGCTCCTGCTGGGAGAAGTACGCGGCCTCGACGCCGTGGCCGAGGCGGACGTTGCCGCCGGCCGACTCGTGCCGGTCGAGCATCGTCTCGAGCAGCGTCGTCTTCCCCGAGCCGTTCGGCCCGACGAGCGCGACGTGCTCGCCACGCTCGAGTGCGAAGTCGAGGTCGTGGAGCAGATCCTTCGTCCCGGCTTTCACGGCCAGGCCTGAGGCCTCGACCACCGTCCGCCCGCTCCGCGCCGGGTTGAGGAACTCGAAGCCCATCGAGCGCTTGCGGGTCGAGAGGCGATCGAGCGTGTCCGCCTCCTCGCCGCGCTCCTGCTCCAGCCGGCCGATGTGCGTGAGCTTCGCCTGGGCCTGCTTGGCCTTCGTCTTCTTGTAGCGGAACCGCTCGACGAAGCGCTCGAGGCGCGCGATGTCGCTCTCGAGCCGGTCGAGCGCCTTCTGCGCGTGCAGTGCTCTCGCGACCTTCTCGCGCCGCCACTCGTGCCAAGGGCCCTTGAAGTAGAGGGAGCGGCCGCCGGAGAGCTCGAGCACGCCGTTCGTCACCGCCTCGAGGAACCAGCGGTCGTGCGCAACGAGGATGACGGCGGCGTCGAGCGACTGGAGCTCGCGCTCGAGCCACTCGATGCTCTCGACGTCGAGGTGGTTCGTAGGCTCGTCCAGGAGCAGGAGGTCTGGATCGCCGGCGAGCGCGCGGGCCAGGGAGGCGCGCGTCAGCTCCCCGCCGGAGAAGGTCTGGAGCGGTCTGTCGAGCTCGGCCTCGGCGAACCCGAGCCCGCGGACGACGGCTGCCGTGCGGTCCCGCCAGGCGTAGCCACCGGCGTGCTCGAGCCGCCCCTGCGCGTCGGAGTACCGCGCCAACGTCGCCTGGTCGTGGTCTCCAGCCGCCATCGCCCGCTCGAGCGCGCGAAGCTCCTCCTCGAGGGAGATCAGGTCGGCGGCACCGGACAGAACGTATTCCCTGAGGGTCAGGCCCCGGTCGAGTGGCGGACGCTGATCGTGGAGCGCGACCCTCGTACCCTTCGAGAAGGCGAGCTCACCGCCGTCGACGGGAAGCTCGCGGGCCAGCATCCGGAGCAGGGTCGTCTTGCCGGCGCCGTTCGGCCCGGAGAGCGAGAGCCGGTCGCGGCGCTCGACCTTGAACGAGACGCCGTCGAAGAGTGGGTCTCCGGCGATCTCCTTGCGAAGCTGATTTGCGATTACGACTGCCATGGCCTTTCCAAATTTCCTCGTCCGGGCAAAAAGAAGGGGGCCGCTGTTTCCAGCGGCCCCCGTTCCAATACCAGCGGTGGATTCGGTAGAGGCGCTTACCTACCCGGCTCGAGCCGGGCGGCGCGTGTGCGCGACATCCCCCACGCTGGCTAGGCGGTTCCCTTCAGGTCTCGGGGACACGCCCCTACCCGCTGGTACCTCCACTGCCCGTACTTGAAGATTTCACTACCGGACCACCTCCTTTCCGCGGTGATCTCACTGTAGCGGCTGACGTAGGACGGAGGAAAGTTCCAACCCTCGGTCGAGGGGGACCGTGACGGACTCGAGCGTCGCGTCCGCCTGTCGCGCCCGCGAGTAGGCGCCGAGGGTGTCCTCGTGGGAGAGGACGTTGTCGGCAACGAAGAGCCCGCCCGGCTCGACCTTCGGGCGCGCGAGGTCGAAGAGGGGCTCGTAGTGCTCCTTCTCTGCGTCGATGAAGACGACGTCGAACACGTCGTCGATCGCGGGCAGAGTCTGGAAGGCGTCGCCCTCGAGCAGCTCCGCCGTGTCCTCGAGGCCTGCTTCGACGACGTTCACACGCCAGGCCTCGCATTTGGCCGGGTCGGCCTCGAGTGAGAGCACACGGCCGCCGAGATGGCGAGCGCCGGCGGCGAGCCAGATCGTGGAATAGCCGCGCGACCCGCCGATCTCGAGTACCTCGCAGTCCGTCTGCGGAGCCACGAGCGCGAAGAGGAACCGGCCGGTGGTGGGGGCAACCTGCCGCGAACGGAGCTCGCGAGCAACACCGCGCTCCCGCTCGTCGGCGTCCTCGGCCTCGAGGCGCTGCAGCACAGCGCAGACGCGATCGTCAAGCACGCCCCTACCCTATGGCCGTGTCCCGGTGCCAGGCACCGGGACACGGCTCACGAGGACGGAGATCGCCGGCGCTGTGCGTGCTGCCCCCGCCTGTTCAGCGGGCCGAGTGCCCTCTTCGGACTTGGCCGAGTACCTGGCACCAGGACCCGGCCCGGCGAGTCAGGTGACGTCCACTTTGACGACGCCGTCTTCGACCACGACCGGAAAGGTCTCGACCGGCTGGTACGCGGGAAGGCTCAGCGGCCGGCCCGAGCAGATGTCGAACTCCGAGCCGTGGCGCGGGCAGATAACGACGCCTCGCTCGGGGTCGTGGTCGCCCTCGGCCAGCGGCCCGTCGTCGTGCGAGCAACGATCCTCGATCGCGCAGAACTTGCCGTCCAGGTTGTAGACGCCGACCGCAACCTGGCCGGCATGGACGATCCGGACACTGCCGGGAGGCAGCTCCTCGACCCGCCCGACCGTGATGAGAGCCAAGCGCCTAGCTGACCTTGAACTGGTCGTCGAGGCCGGCCCACTCGTCCGGCAGCGGCGTGCCCTTCGACCGGTGCAGCGCGACCTTGAGGACGCCCAACCCGAGCAGCGCGCACTTGAGACGGATGGGCGTGAGCGGAATCCCGATCTCCTCGAGCAGCTCGTCCTTCGACAGCTCCCCGACCTCCGTCGCCGTGCGGCCCTTGACCATCTCCATCAGCATCGATGTCGACGCCTGGCTGATCGCGCAGCCGCGGCCCGAGAACTTGACCTCGTCGATCGTCTCGCCGTCGTCGCCGAACTCGACATAGATCGCGACCTCGTCGCCGCAGAGCGGGTTCATCCCCTCCGCGCTGGCGTCTGCGTCATCGATCACCCCGTGCCCGCGCGGGTTCTTGTAGTGATCGAGGATCACCTCGCGATACATGTCGTCCATAGGAGTGAGGCTAGCCGAAGACTTTTCGCGCGCGGAGGAGGCCGTCTGTCATACGGTCGATCTCCTCGGTGACGGTGTAGAGGTAGAAGCTGGCCCGATTCGTCGCCGCGACTCCGAGCTTTGCCATCAGCGGCTGGCAGCAATGGTGTCCGGCGCGGATCGCGACTCCCTCCCAGTCGAGGACTTGCGCGACGTCGTGCGGATGGATCCCGTCCATGTTGAAGGACACGATTCCCGCCCGCTTGTCGGGCGGCGGACCGTACAGCTTGATCCCGGGGACATCCGCCATGCGCTCGAGCGCGTATCCCACAAGCTCATGCTCGTGCTGCTCGATCGCGTCCAGGCCGACCTCGTTCAGGTAGTCGACCGCCGCGCCGAAGCCGACAGCCTCCGCGATCGGCGACGTGCCCGCCTCGAACTTGTGCGGCAGGTCGCCCCAGGTCGTCTCCTCGAACTGGACCTTGCGGATCATGTGGCCGCCGAGGTTGAACGGCTCCATCGCCTCGAGCAACTCGCTGCGCCCCCAGAGGGCGCCGACTCCGCTCGGGCCGCACATCTTGTGCGCCGAGAAGGCGAGGAAGTCGCAGTCGAGCGCTTGCACGTCGATCGCGTGATGCGGCGCAGCCTGGGCGGCGTCGACGACCATGAGCGCGCCTTGCTCGTGCGCCCAGGCCGTCAGCTTCTCGACCGGGTTCACGGTGCCGAGCGCGTTCGAGACGAGGTTCGTCGCGACAAGCTTGATGTCTCCGTCGCCGACGATCTCGTCCAGCCGCTCGAGGTCGAGCTCACCGGTTTCGGTCAACGGAATCATCCGGAACGAGGCCCCGGTCCGCTTGGCGACGTACTGCCAGGGAACGAAGTTCGAGTGGTGCTCGAGCTCGGTGACGACGACGACGTCTCCCGGCCCGAACGTGGCAAGCCCGTATCCGTACGCCACGAGGTTCAGGCTCTCCGTCGCATTGCGCGTGAAGATCAGCTCGCGGGACGAAGGCGCGTTCACGAAGCGGGCGATCCTGTCGCGAGCCCCTTCGAACGCCTCGGTTGCGCGCTCGGCCAGCCCGTAGACGCCGCGATGGACGTTTCCGTACGAGGTCTCGTAGAAGTTCGTCATCGCGTCGAGTACCTGACGCGGCTTCTGCGAGGTCACCGCCGAGTCAAGGTAGGCAAGCGGCTTGCCGTTGATCTCTTGGTGGAGGATCGGAAAGTCAGCGCGCAGCTTGCGCGCGTCGAGCGTCGCGCGGGCTCCGACGGCCATGGAGCCATCGTACCCGGCTCCCTGCCGCTCACCGGAGCCCTGTCTACCCTTTGACCTTGTGAGACGCGCACTCTTCGCCCTCGCATTCCTCGCCCTCGCCGCAGGCTGCGGGGGCAACGGCTCGGGAAGCTCGGCGGGCGGCGCCGGCGCCAATGTCTTCGCCGACGCCGGCTGCGGCAGCTGTCACACCTTCAAGGCCGCAGGATCGAGCGGCACCGTCGGGCCGAACCTCGACGAGCGGAAGCCGTCGTTCGACGACGTCGTCCGCAAGGTGAAGAGCGGCGGGGGCGGGATGCCCTCGTTCGACGGCGACCTCAGCGAGCAGGAGATCCGTGACGTCGCAGAGTTCGTCTCCGGCCAGGGCTCAGGTGGATCGGCCCAAGGCATGAAGGGCATGAACATGTCCGTCGCCGGTCCGTTCAAGCCGAACACCGACCGGCTCGAAGGCTGCATCGACGCGGGCTGCCGGCGCCAGGCATTCGGGAACATCGCCTACCGCGAGGGCCCCAAGCCGGCGCTCAATCTCTTCGAGGAGAAACAGAAGAGCGACTCGGCCGTCGAAAGCGACTGCCATCGGATCGCCCACACGATCGGGGCGGCGTCGCTCGAGTACTTCAAGGGAAGCGTGGCCCTGGCGCTCGCCTCGGGCCGCTCGACCTGCTGGTCGGGCTACTACCACGGAGTCGTCGAGCACGCGTTCATCGGGACGGCGCAGAAGGACGTTCCCGCCAAGGCGCGCTCGATCTGCGTCGGAGACGACATTCGCAGGACGAGCTACATCGCCTACCAGTGCGTCCACGGGCTGGGCCACGGGCTGATGATCCACACGGGCTACGACCTCCCCGAGTCGCTCCGCGTCTGCGACCAGCTCGAGACGACCTGGGATCAGACCTCGTGCCACGCAGGAGTCTTCATGGAGAACATCTCGTCCTCGTACGGCGTCAAGTCCCGCTGGCTCCGTGACAACGACCTCATCTATCCCTGCAACGTCGTCAAGGAGAAGCACAAGCTCTACTGCTACCTCATGCTCACCTCGAGGATCCTCGGGGCGAACGGCTACAACTGGAAGAAGACGGTCGACACCTGCTTGAAGAGCGACAAGCGCTGGATTCCGACGTGCTACCAGTCGCTCGGCCGTGACGCCTCGGGCAACACACGCCAGAACGCGCCTCAGATCCTCGGCATCTGCGACCTTGCCGGGAAGTTCGCGCGCGAGTGCATCTACGGCGCCGCGCGGGACATCGTCTCGAACGACGCTGGCCCGAAGCGCGCTGTTCCTCTGTGTGAGGGCGCGCCGGCCGCATCCCGCGCCTATTGCTACGAGGGGATCGGGACGATCCTGGGCGGACTGCACGCGTACCGGGACGAGCGTCGCGCTGCCTGCCGCACCGTGACGAGGCAGTATTTCGCCGACTGCGCCCGCGGCGCGGTCGCCACCTAGCGGCTAGCCGAAGGTGAACGCGTAGGCCGAGATCCCGGGCGAGAAGCGGAGCTCGAGCAGGCCTTCGCGCGACCGGGGAAGAGAGAGCAGGGTGTAGAGACGCGGCTCGCCGCCGACGTCGACTGTTCGCTGAGCCCGACCGTCCAGCAGGACGGAGACCGCTCCGCTCCCGCCCAGCACGAGGTGGACCTTGCGCGCGCGGAACCGGAGCCTGAGGCCTGCGCCCAGGCCGGTGACGATTCGCTCGGGCTCGACCCGGATCCGGCCCGCAAACGCGAGCTCGTCGGGGACGAGCCGGCGCTTCGGGAACGCGTACGTCGATTCCTGGTTCACCGCGACGTTCGCGGCCGTTCGGTCGAGGCGCTCGTACCCCAGATACGACTCCGGTGTGAGCGGGCCGCTCGGCGTCGGGTCCGGGACCTTCGTCTTCGGGGCGCCCTTCTCGCCGAGATACCGGCGGATCTCTGCCTCGGTCTCGTCGTACTCGCCCTCACCGAAGTGGAAGAAGCGGACGCGGCCGGTGCGGTCGATCAGGTACTTCGCGGGCCAGTACTGGTTGGCGTAGGCCGTCCAGGTGTCGAAGTCGTTGTCGAGCGCCACGGCGTACTCGATCCCCAGCTTCCGCACGGCGGTGCGCACATTTCCCGGTACCCGCTCGAACGCGAACTCGGGTGCGTGGACGCCGATGATCACGAGCCCGTCCTTGCGGTACGTCCGGTCCCACGCCTTGAGATGGGGAAGCGTGCGCAGGCAGTTGATGCAGGAGTACGTCCAGAAGTCGATCAGGACAACCTTGCCTCGCAGCTCGCGAATCGTCAGCGGCTCCGTGTTGATCCAGTCGACGATCCCTCTGATCTCCGGGGCGACCGATGATTTGCCGCTGGAGACGATCGGGAGCTCCTCGCCCGGTCCGCGGAGCTTCCGCAGCTCTCTCTGTGCGGCGTTGCTCCGCTCGACCTTGTCCTGGAACGCCTCCGTGTAGCCGGGAATGGTCGTCGCAAGCCGCTGATCGGCTCCGAGAACGATCGCCAAAGCGGTGAGGGCGATCAGCGCTCCGGCGACCCGGCGAGTGCCTTCGGCGTGGCGACGAACGACGCCGAGCGCGCGCGTCAGCCTCTGGCCCCCGACCGCGATCGCGAGCATCGGGCCTGCTGCGCCGAGGGAGTAGACGAAGGCGACGAGGAAGGTGTCGAAGCTGCTCTCACCGGTCGCCGACAACGCGGTGACGGCGGCGAGCACCGGGCCTGCGCAGGGGACGAAGACCAGCCCGAGGCTGGCTCCGAGGAGGAGGCCGCTGCCCTCGGTGCGCGGCCGTCGCCTGGTCAGGAAGAGAAGCGGGCGCTCGAGCAGGCCGGCGAGAGCAGGGACGAGGAGCGTTGCGGCCAGGACGAACAAGAGGACCAGCGCGAGGTTGCGGAGGAAGTCAGCAGGGAGACCGAGCGCGTCCAGCAGCGCCGCGCCGGCAACGGTGAAGACGCTGAAGCTGCCGACGAGCCCGAGAACGATGGCGTACGGACGCCGGCCGGTCGCTCCACCGGCCAGCAGGATCGGCAGAACGGGCAGGACGCACGGAGAGAGCGCCGTGATCAAGCCGGCAAGAAACGCGATGCCGTAGAGCACCACTTGCCTGCGAGCCTAGCCCGACGACCGAAGGTCAGGCCTGCGGGATGCGGGCTTCGAGCGCTTCGGCGAGCGCCTCGCGCACAGGCGCGAGCTCGATCCGGTCGAGCACGTCCGTGAAGAAGCCGCGGACGATCAAGCGCTCGGCTTCGGCACGGGGAAGCCCCCGCGCCATCAGATAGAACAGCTGGTCGCGATCGACCTGCCCCACAGTCGCGCCGTGGGTGCAGCGGACGTCGTTCGCGAGGATCTCGAGGCCGGGGATCGGAACCGCGTGGGTCGTCGGCGACAGCATCAGGTTCCGGTTCTCCTGGTACGCGTTCGTCCGCTGCGCCTCCTTGTTGACGTGGATCATCCCGCGCCAGACAGCGGTCGCGTGATCGCGCAGCGCGCCCTTGAAGGCGAAGTCCGACGTCGTGTTCGGCGCCATGTGCAGCTGGTACGTGTCGTAGTCGAGGTGCTGGTCGCCGTCGGCGAAGTAGGCGCCGGTCACCCGCGAGGTCGCGCCCTGGCCGGCGAGGTCGTTCTGGATCCAGATCTTTCCCCTGTGCGAGCCGAACCCGCCCGCGACCCAGTCGAGCTCGGCGTCCCGCTCAACCCGAGCATGGTGCGAGGCGAAGTGCCAGGTGTTCTGGGAGAGGCTCTGGATCGAGACGTATTCGAGCTTCGCCGCCTGCTCGACGAAGAGCTCGGTGACGGCGTTCGTGTAGCCGTTGAGCTCGGGCGACGAGGATGCGTACTCCTCGATCAGCGTGAAGCGGCTCTCGGGCTCGGCGACCACGAGCAGGCGGAAGAAGAGCGCGCCGCCCTCGACCGAGTTCACGATCCGGACGGCCAGCGGCTGCTCCAGCACGATGCCCTTCGGGACGACGACGAGCAGCCCGTGCTCCCAGACGGCGGCGTTGTGAGCGGCGAACTTCTCCTCGGCGCCGACCAGCTCTCCCAGCCGCGCGTGCTCCTTGAACGGCGCGAAGGTGATGCGCGGATCGGGCGAGCGGACGATCGAGATCCCGGCCTCGCGGATCACGGCCACCCCGGCCGTGTCCACGTCGAGCATCGTCTCCGGCAGACCGGTCTCGGTGCCTGGCACTGGGACGTGGCCGTTGGAGACGAACGAGTCCGGGTCGAAGCCCTTGAGGTCCGTGAAGCGCCAGTGCTCGTCCGTCGTCGTCGGGAGGGGCATGGCGCGGTAGCGCTCGAGCAGCTCGGCACGGTTCACGGCGCGTACCTCCGGTGAAGGATCAGCGAGTTGCCGTCCGGGTCCTTGAAGAACGCCATGTGGCAGACGCCCGAGTCGTACGGCTCGGGGAACTCGAACTCGACGCCCGCATCCTGGAGCCGCTGCATCGAGGCCTCGACATCAGGCACTCGAAGGGCGATCCCGTACTCGCTCGCCCTGAACTCACCGCCGCCCTTCTGCTCAGGAGTGCTGAGCACCATCCCGACGTTCTCCGCCTCGAACTCGGGCCACTCGTCACTCGACAGCTCGTTGCGCCGCAAGCCGAGCACCCCGCCGTAGAACTTCCCGGCGTTTTCTCGATCGGTGACGTTCACGCCGATGAAGTCGGTGCGCTGGACGTCCTGCGCCGGTGGCTCCCAGGCCTCCGACAGCGCGTAGCGCCGGTGGAGCAGGAGCCTGTTGCCGTCGGGGTCCGAGAACGGAGCGCCCTTGCAAACGCCCGAGTCGAAGGTGTCCATGGCGAACTCCGTCCCGCCCTCCTCGAGCTTCCCGCGCGCGTCCTCGACATCGTCGACGCGAAGGGCGATTCCGCCACCGAACGTGGAGAGGCCGAGCGTCAGATTCCCGGTCTCGTACTCGACCCAGCGGTCACCTGAGCGTTGGATTGCGCGCGAGTCCGAGGGTCCCGCCGTAGAACTGCTCAGCCCGCCCCAGATCGGCGACGGGGACGGCGATGAAGTCGACGCGCGAGGCGTCGATCAACCGACCGAGCCCTCCATCTGGAGCTGGATCAGGCGGTTCAGCTCGACTGCGTACTCGAGCGGAAGCTCCTTCGTGATCGGCTCGACGAAGCCGGAGACGATCATCGCGCTCGCCTCAGCCTCGGAGAGGCCGCGGCTCATCAAGTAGAAGAGCTGCTCCTCGCCGATCTTCGACACCGTCGCCTCGTGGCCGATGTCCACGTTGTCCTCGTCGATCTTCATGTACGGGTAGGTGTCCGAGCGCGACTCCTCGTCGAGGATCAGCGCGTCGCAGACGACCTTCGACTTCGATCCCGCGGCGCCCTTCGCCACTTCCAGCAGTCCGCGGTAACCCGCGCGCCCGCCGTTCTTCGAGATCGACTTCGAGGTGATCACCGAGGTCGTGTTCGGCGCGACGTGGACCGCCTTGCCGCCGGCGTCCTGGTGCTGACCCTTGCCCGCGAAGGCGATCGAGAGCACCTCGCCGTGGGCGCCTTCGCCCATCAGCCAGATGGCCGGGTACTTCATCGTCAGCTTCGAGCCGAGGTTCCCGTCGACCCACTCCATCGTGGCGTTCTCGTAGGCGACGGCCCGCTTGGTGACCAGGTTGTAGACGTTGTTCGACCAGTTCTGGATCGTCGTGTAGCGGCAGCGGCCGCGCGGCTTGACGATGATCTCGACGACGGCCGAGTGAAGCGAGTCGCTCGAGTAGATCGGCGCCGTGCAGCCCTCGACGTAGTGCACGAACGCGTCCTCGTCCACGATGATCAGCGTGCGCTCGAACTGGCCCATGTTCTCCGCGTTGATCCGGAAGTAGGCCTGGAGCGGCATGTCGATGTGGACTCCGGGCGGGACGTAGATGAACGAGCCGCCCGACCAGACGGCGGAGTTCAGCGCCGCGAACTTGTTGTCGTTGGCCGGGATGATCGTCCCGAAGTACTGCTTGACGAGCTCCTCGTGCTCGCGGAGGCCGGAATCCATGTCGAGGAACAGGACGCCCTTCTCCTCGAGATCCGCCTTGAGCTTGTGGTAGACGACCTCGCTTTCGTACTGCGCACCGACGCCGGCGAGGTACTTCTTCTCGGCCTCGGGGATCCCGAGCTTGTCCCAGGTGTCCTTGATGTCGGCCGGGAGATCCTCCCAGGAATTGGCCTGCTTCTCGGTCGGCCGGATGTAGTAGAAGATGTTCTCGAAGTCGATCTCCGCGACGTTCCCGCCCCAGTTCGGGAGCGGGCGCGCCCTGAAGTACTCCAGAGACTTGAGCCGGTAGTCGCGCATCCACTGCGGCTCGTTCTTGTGCTCGGAGATCGCTGCGACGAGCTCGGGAGACAGGCCTCGGCCGGACTTGAAGAAGTAGTCCTCGGCCGCGTCGGGACTGTGGAAGCCGTACTTGTAGTCGCTGCCGATCTCCGCAACGACCTGGTTCTCGGTCTCGGTGACTGCTGCCACTTAGTCCTCGCTCCCTACTGATGCCGGCATGAATGCCTCGTAACCTTCTGCTTCCAGTGTATGCGCCAACTCGGGGCCGCCCTCGGCGACGATCCGGCCGTCCACGAAGACGTGCACGTAATCCGGCTCGATATAGCTGAGGATCCGCTGGTAATGCGTGATCACGAGCGCGCCCATCTCGGGGCTGACGAGGGCGCGGACGCCGCCGGCGACGATACGCAGCGCGTCGATGTCGAGCCCGGAGTCGGTCTCGTCGAGCACGGCGATCCTCGGCTTCAGCATCGCCATCTGGAGGATCTCGACGCGCTTCTTCTCGCCGCCCGAGAAGCCGTCGTTCAGATAGCGCTGCGCGAGCTCCCGGGGGATGCTTCAGCCGCTCCATCTCGGCGAGCATCTCCTTGCGGAACTCGGGGATCGGAACGGGGTCGTCCTCACCCTTCTTCGCCTTCCGGATGGCGTTCATCGCGGAGCGCATGAAGCTCGTGACGGTCACGCCGGGAATCGCCTGCGGGTACTGGAACGCAAGGAACATCCCGCGCTGGGCCCGCTCGTGGGCCTCGAGCTCCGTGATGTCGTCGCCGTCGAAGATGATCTGCCCTTCGGTGATCTGGTAGCCGGGGTGGCCCATCAGCGCGAACGCGAGGGTCGACTTGCCCGAGCCGTTCGGGCCCATGACCGCGTGGATCTCGTCCGTGTCGACCGCCAGGTCGACGCCCTTGACGATCTCCGTCCCGTCCTCGAGCGCGACGTGCAGGTTCTTCAGCTCCAGTAGCGCCAACTCGTTCCCTCCGCAAAAGTGGCGGGCATCGCGCCCGCCTCGATCCTCATTCTACCAGCGGTCTGCCGCCGCTCGGAGAAGGCCGAAACCGCTGCTAAGGTGCGTCAATGCCCTTCGGAATCGGGCTTCCCGAGATCCTCATCTTCCTCGTCGTCGTCCTCCTCCTCTTCGGCGCCAAGCGCGTACCGGAGATCGGCCGTTCGGTCGGCAAGGGTATGCGCGAGTTCAAGGACGCGGTGACCGGCAAGGACGACGAGCTGCCGCCCCGGCTCCCGCACGCGCCAGAGGACGAGGAGCGCCTCGCCGAGCCCGCGGCGCCGCGCGAGCGCGACACCGTCTCCTAGGGAGGGCCTTTGAAGCGCCTGCCGCGCCGGCTGAGCTACGGCGAGGAGGCCACGCTCGTCGAGCACCTCGATGAGCTCCGTTCCCGCCTCATCGTCTGCCTGATCGCGGTCGGAGTCGCTTTCCCGATCGCCTTCTTTTTCCACGATCGCCTGATCGACTGGCTGATGCGGCCGCTGCCCGACGACCGCCGGCTGATCACGATCGGCGTCGCTGAGCCGTTCACCACCGGCGTCAAGGTCAGCTTCCTCGCCGCCCTTGCGCTCACCTTTCCGATCCTCGTCTGGCAGACATGGAACTTCCTTGCTCCGGCGATGGAGGCCGGGCGACAACGGGTCGTCACGCGCTTCGTCGCCATCGCCTCCGTGCTGTTCCTGAGCGGGATGGCGTTCGCTACTTCGTCATCCTCCCGCCGGCCCTCGGCTTCCTCACCAACTTCGACCAGGAGCTGTACGACGTCCAGATCCGGGCGAGCTACTACCTCTCGTTCGTCTCGCTGATGATCTTCGCGACCGGCCTCGTCTTCCAGCTGCCGATCTTCGTGATCGCGCTCGTGCGGATCGGGATCCTCACCTCGGGCCAGCTTCGGTCAAACCGGCGGATCGGTTATGTCGCGCTGCTCGGCGGGGCGATTCTGCTCCCGACCGTCGACCCCGTCTCGCTCCTCCTCGAAGTCGCGCCGCTCTGGATTCTCTTCGAGTCCTCGATCTGGCTCTCCGTCGTGCTGGAGCGCCGCTGGCAGGCCGCCGCCGCGATCGGCGAGACATTCGACCGCGCATCGCTACGCTAAGAGCCTCATGGCACGTTCTGCCCAACGACGCAACAGAGAGCAGCGAGCCCGCCGGGCCGCACCGCGGCCTGCCCCGCCGCGCCGCGCGCCGACCGTGTCCTATGAGGACACGATGTTCTTCCCGCGCCTGCGGCGCCAGGCGAAGTGGATGTTCGTCTTCCTCGCGGTCGTCTTCGCGCTGGGCTACGTGATCTTCAACGTCGGAGGCTCGATCCCCGGCACCGGCCTCGGCGACGTCCTGCAGGGGCTCGGCCAGCAGTCGAACTCCGGGCCGAGCGTCGGCGAGTCGCAGGACAAGATCAAGGATCACCCGAACGATCCGACCGGATACCTCCAGCTCGCGACCGCGCTTCAACGCGAGGGCCGTAACGGAGAGGCGATTCAGCCGCTCGAGCGCTACGTCCAGATGAAGCCGACGCGACCGCGAGGCGCTTCGGCAGCTCGGCGGTCTGCACCTAGCGCAGGCCCGGGTCTACCAGGAGCAGGGAGCGATCGCCCAGGCCCAGCTCACCGAGATCACGGGCGGCGACGTCCTCGCACCGGGCTCGCAGAGCCAGTTCGGTCAGGAGTTCGGGAACGGGCAGATCAGCAGCCTCGAGTCCAACAAGCTCAACCAGCAGCTCAACCAGGCCTATCTCGGCATCCAGCAGGAGTACAAGGACGCCACGCGGGTGTTCGAGAAGCTCGTGGCTGTGACGCCCGACGAGCTCGGAGGCCGACGAGCCTCTGATCTTCCTCCAGCTCGGACAGGCCGCCCAGTCGGCGGGCGAGCTCAAGAAGGCGATCACGGCGTATGAGCGGTACCTCGTCATCGCGCCGGACTCCGCGAGCGCACCGGCGGTCAAGGCGCAGCTTCCCCAGCTGAAGGCAGCGCTCAAACCGGCCAAGAAGGGCTAGGAGGGCGCTTGGAGCCACTAGACTCCCCGAGCTTTCGACGGGAGGGGACGCCGCGTGAACTTCGACATCAACACCGAGCAGCTGGGCGATTCGGCCTACGTGATCTCGCTCGCGGGCGAAGTCGACCTCTACACCGCGCCGGAGTTCAAGCAGCAGCTTCTCGAGGTGATCAACCAGGGCGCCAAGGAAGTCATCGTCGACTTCTCGAACACGACCTTCATCGACTCGACGACGCTCGGCGTCCTCGTCGGCGGGGTCAAGCGCCTGCGCACGAACGACGGGCAACTGTCGCTCGTCTCGAGCGACCGCAACATCACGAAGATCTTCGAGATCACGGGCCTCGACCGGGTCTTCACGATCTACGGAAGCCGCGACGAGGCCGTCGCCGGCCTCGGCTCCGCGACCCAGCCTTCGGCGTAGTGCACCGGGCGGTCGGCGCCGCTCTCCTCTCTCTCGGCGCGCTCGCGCTCGCCGGCTGCGGCACCGACGGCCTGACGCTCGGAGGCGGCCGACCCGGCCCAGGGCAAGGTGCTCTTCCAGCAGACCTGCGGCGGCTGCCACACGCTGCAGGGAGGCCGGGACCGAGGGCTCGAAGCCCGGTCCAGAACCCGTCGGCCGGCCCGAATCTGGACGACGCCTTCGCGGCTCCCGGATGGAGGGCTACGACGAGAGCACGATCCGCGAGGTCGTCCGCGAGCCAGATCGACTACCCCGTCGCCGCCGATGCCGGAGAACCTGCTCGGCGACGCGGATGCCGACGCGGTCGCGGTCTACGTCGCATTGGTCGCCGGCGATCCGAAGGCGAAGGTCGCCGACATCGGTGGCGGCGGAGCGGCGGCGGGGGGCCGACGACGCCGAAGTCGCTCTTCACGACGAACTGCGGCTCATGCCACACGCTCGCGGACGCAGGCACCTCGGGCACCGTCGGACCGAACCTCGACCAGGCGAAGCCGAGCTTCGAGAAGGCCGTACGCAGATCAAAAACGGCGGCGGCGCCATGCCGGCCTTCGGCGACCAGCTCACGGACGACGCAGATCCGCGCGCTCGCCCGCTACATCGTCAGGGTCACGGGCGGCTAGGCCGAACTCGACAGCGACCTCCTTCGTGCCCGCTCGTGCCGCAGCGAGACTGCCAGGCCCGACGCGGTCGCAGACCCGCGTGCGTCTCAGGGGCGACGGGCAAAGCCCGTCGCCCGAGTGCCGGTGGCAGCCCCGAGAGCGCGCCGCGCCGCGAAGCGGCGCCGGCGCGGACGTAGAAAGTCTGACGTCTTCGCGCTCGGCTTCGAGGTCGACGACGACGTGCGTGATCGGGACGTCGAATCTCGAGCGCGCGGCACGGACGACTCCTCGCTCGAGCCATTGTGACTTGCCCTCGGGATGCGTCGAGATGATCACCTCGTCGGCGCCGAACGTCCGTAACCCGTCCTCGATCGCCTGAAGCGGGTCGGCGTCGCCGACCTCCCCTTCCGCGGTGACGCCGGCCTCCCGCAGCCCGGCCAGGCTCAGCTCCAGCCGCTCCTGGGCCCGGGCCCGGCCCGCATCCTCGTCGGACGCGAAGTAGCGCATCGCCGACACGAGCGCCGGGCAGACGACCCGCACCCGCTCCTCGACGCCCTCCGACCGCCGGCGAATCTCGTCGCGCAGCGTCTCGCCGGCGACGGTCTCGTTGGCGATCACGAGGATGCGCCGCTCGCCGGCCGGGCTCCTCCGGATCGCGTCGGCGGGGCGCGGGGGTTCACGCCGGGCCCGCATCAGCGCTCCGATCGCGACAAGCGTGAGGAGAACGAACACGACTACTCCGAGCCACGTGTTGATGGCCGCCGCGACCACGATCAACGCGAAGTAGCCGAGGGTGAGCAGGACGAGCCGGAAAGCATCCGCCTCGTTCCGAAACGGATTCCTCATCGCTCGGCTAGAGGAGGTAGATCGTCGCGTAGACCACGATCCACATTACGTCGACGAAGTGCCAGTAGATCCCCGGGATCTCGACGCCGTGGTGGTGCGCGGCCGAGAAGTGTCCCCGGAACGCACGCACCGTGGCGAAAGTCAGCAGCATCAGGCCAACGAAGACGTGCGCCCCGTGGAGCCCGGTGAGGCCGTAGAAAATCGTCCCGAATGCTCCGTCGTGCGGGGCGAATCCGACGCGGGAGTACTCGCGTACCTGCGTCAGGAGGAACGTCAGACCGAGCGCCAGAGTCAGCACGAGCCCGGCCTGGAGGCCGACCCGGCTTCCACGCTTGATTGCCTGGAGCGCCCAGTGGATCGTGAAGCTGGAGGTCACGAGGATCGCGGTGTTCACGCCGGCCACGAACTTCGGCAGCTCGAACGGCTCGAGCGGCCACTCGGAGTTCCCGTTGACGCGGATGAAGAAGTACGCCGTGAAGAACGACCCGAAGAGCATGATCTCCGAGGCGATGAACAGGAGCATCCCCAGGGTCGCCGAGTCGACGCGGGAGCTCTTGTGCGCCTCAGGCGGCCCGTGATGCGCTTCGGCGTGGGCGCTCACTCAGCAGCCACCGGCGGCGGCTCCGCGCCGACCTCGTCGGCCTGGATGACGACGTGCTCCACCGGGATCTTGGCGTCGTTGTGGAGCCGCTGGACGAGGTTCCGGCGCATCCACGGCGAGCGTGCCGGCTCGAACGTCGAGACGATCACCTCGTCCACGCGCTCGTCTCCGATCGCCTGCATCGCCGCCGTGTAGGGATCGGGGTGCGAGACCTGTCCGTGGACGTCGAGGCCAGCCGCGCGCAGCTCGGAGAGAACGCGCCTCAGCCGCCGTTCGGCCTCGGGGTGCGCGGACTGCGTGGGATCGCTCTGAGGCGAGATGATCAGGAAGCTGGACGCGCCCCGTTCGGCGCGCTCGCGGATCCTTTCGATCAGCGCCTTGCCCACGACCGTCTCGTTGGCGACGACCAGGACGTTCCGCACGCCTTCTTCGTCCCCGACGTCCACGACGACATGCTCGACGGGAACATCGCCGGCGACCTTCTTGATCCGATCGAGCACGTTCTTGCGCATCCAGCCGGACTTCTGGAGCGGATGCGTCGAGACGATCACGTCGGTCGGGGGCGGGTCGAGCATTCCGAACGCGTCGCGCACCGCCGACTCGGGGTCGGTCTCGAGGACAAGGCCGTGCGCCGGGATCCCCGCCTCGCGCAGCATCGAGAGCGTCCGGTCGAGCCGTCTACCCGCCGCGGCTCGGCGGGTGTCCTCGTAGACGACGTAGCCGGTCTGCGGCGTCGAGACTGGGGCGAGCACGGTGACGAGTTCCACGTCCTGTTCGCCCGCCTTCTTCTTGACCGCCTCGATCAGCCCGCTGCCGGTCACGGTCTCGTTGGCCACGACGAGCACGTGCCTCACTTGCGCACCTCCTCGCTTTCCGGCTCCCGCTCGCCGCCGAGGATTGCGTGCTGCGCCCCGGGAACACCGTACTCGTACGGGTTGCCGACGACCTGGGGGATCTCGTCGAAGTTGAAGATCGGCGGCGGGGAGGAGACCTGCCACTCCAGCGTCATCGCGCGCCACGGGTTGGACGGCGCCGGCGCGCCTCGAGCCCAGCTGACGATCATGTTGTAGACGAAGATCAAGAACGAGGCGCCGAGGATGAACGACGAGATCGAAATCGCGAGGTTCCACGAGCCGAACTGGTCCTCGTACGTGTAGACCCGCCTCGGCTGGCCCTGAAGGCCGATGATGTGCATCGGGAAGAAGGTCGCGTTGAAGGCGACGAACGTCAGCCAGAAATGGAGCTTCCCGAGCGTCTCGTTGTACATCCGGCCTGTCATCTTCGGGAACCAGTAGTAGATCCCGGCGAAGATCGTGAAGAGCGAGCCGCCGAGGAGCACGTAGTGGATGTGCGCGACGATGAAGTACGTGTCCGAGGCGTGGATGTCGATCGGGACGGCGCCGAGGAAGATCCCCGAGAGGCCGCCGATCACGAACATGGAGACGAACCCGAGCGCCCATAACATCGGCGTCGCGAAGTTGATCTTCCCCTCCCACGTCGTCGCGAGCCAGGAGAAGACCTTGATTCCGGTCGGCACGGCGATCAGCAGGGTCGTGATCATCATCGGGACCCGCAGCCAGGTCGCCATCCCCGCGACGAACATGTGGTGCGCCCACACCGAGAACCCGAGGATGAGAATGGCGCAGAGCGACAACGCCATCAGCCGGTAGCCGAAGATCGGCTTGCGCGACATCGCGGAGATGACCTCCGAGGCGATGCCGAACCCGGGCAGCATCATGATGTAGACGGCCGGGTGCGAGTAGAACCAGAAGATGTGCTGGTACCCGAGCGGGTAGCCGCCGCCGACCACGTCGAAGAAGTGGGTGTGCATCACCCGGTCGAACATCACGAAGAACTGCGAGCCGGCGATGAACGGCGTCGCGATCACGACGAGCAGTGACGTCGTGAAGTTCGCCCAGACGAGGAGCGGCATGCGCCAAAAGGTCATCCCCGGCGCGCGCATGGTGATGATCGTGACCAGGAAGTTGAGCGCGGTGGCGATCGACGAGGCGCCCGCCCACTGGACGGCCATCGCGAAGAAGACGTTGCCGAACGGTTGGTGTACCGATAACGGTGCGTAGTTCGTCCATCCGGCCCCGAAGCCGGGGAAGAAGAAGCTCGAGAGCATCATGATCCCGGCGATCGGAAGCAGCCAGAACGAGAGGGCGTTCAGGCGCGGGAACGCCATGTCCGGCGCCCCGATCATCAGCGGCAGCACGAAGTTCGCGAGGCCTGCGAACGCCGGGATGACGAAGAGGAAGATCATCAGCGCGGCGTGCGCCGTGAAGAGCTCGTTGTACGTCTGGGGATCGACGAAGTTCGCCTCGGGCCGGGCGAGCTCGGCCCGCACGAGCATGGCCATCATGCCGCCGGCGAGGAAAAAGAAGATCGTCGTCGTGACGTACTGGACGCCGATCACCTTGTGGTCGGTGTTGACGCGGAAGTAGTCGGTCCAGCTCCTGGCGCCGTGACCGGAGTGGTCCTCCGGCCGGGTCGGGCGCCCGGATACATAGGCCACCCAGTAGTCGAAGGCTCCGAGCCCGGAGAGGAATCCGATCGGCGCAGCGGTGAGGGCCGCGACGACGATGATCGTCTCCCAGTGGAGAGCCGGGTCCCAGCCGGCGAGGGCGCGGAGCCCGACCACGAGGCCGAATCCGATCCCGAAGAAGAGCGCCGTCATCCAGGCCGCGCGCACCCAGCCGGCGCCGAGGAGGTGCCTGCTCAGGCCGGCCCTCGGCGGTGAAGGCGGCGCAGCGTGGCCGTGTTCGTCGCTGTGCTCGTGGACCGTGGTCAGCTCATACCCCCCGGAGTCGTGCGCGACGATAACCATCGTTGGAAGTCGGGTGCGGTCATGACGATCGCGCGGGTCCGCATCAGGGCATGGCCGAGGCCGCAGAGCTCGGTGCAGACGAGGCGGTAGTCACCGGTCTCGGTCGGGGTGATGGTGATCTCGGTCGTGATCCCCGGCACCGCATCCTGCTTCTGCCGGAACTCCGGTACCCAGAACGAGTGGATGACCTCTCGCGCGGAGAGGTACAGGCGGGTCGACCGGCCGACGGGGAGCTCCAGGTTGGCCGAGGCCTTGCAGCCGTCGACGATCTTGCCGGCGTCGCGATCGACGCAGGCCAGCTTGTCCTTGCCGGGGTCCTTGCCGTCGGGTGGGTAGAGGAACGTCCAGGCGAACTGCTGGCCCCAGACCTCGACGCGAAGCGCGTCGTCGGGAACGCTGTCGTTCCGTGCCATTGCGACGGAGCTGACGACGATCATCGCGATCACGAGGACGAGCGGAACGGCCGTCCAGGCGATCTCGATCCCGGTGTGGCCGTGGATCGGCGGGCCGTCGGAGTCGTCGTCCGGCTTCGCCCGGAACTTGACGAACGAGTAGACGCTGATCGCGGCTACGACGGCGAAGATCGCGATGCAGATCGCCGTGACGAACCAGAAGACGAAGTCGATTCGCTCCGCTTCCTTCGAGGACTGGTCAGGCAGCCACGGGATGAAGATCGCGACAGCTGTTGCAATCGCGGCAAACAGAAGAGCAACCAGAATCAGTCGAATCAGCGGCCCGGCGCGCACCGCCGCGAGCCTACCGAGTTAGTGACGCGGCCGGAGTGGGTACACGGGCGATGTCGTGGGTCGGGCAAACCGCCCGCCGCGGCATGACCAAGGAGGCACTGATGGGACTCGGAGTTAGCCTGTTGCTGATCGCCGTCGGGGCGATCCTCGTGTGGGGTCTGCAGAGCGATGTCGCAGGCATCAGCGAGGACGCCATCGGCGTGATCCTCATGATCGTCGGAGCAGCCGGATTGCTGCTCTCGATGATGTTCTGGTCCAGCTGGGGTGGTCCGGGGTTTGCTACCCGCCGCCGTTCCACGTACGTGGAAGACGGCCCGGCACCGCCTGCCTGAGGGAGAACGGCAGCGCGGGCGGAGGTCCGCCCGCGCTCGCCATTCCAACTGCGGTGAGTCCCGAAAACAACGTCGGCCGGATCCAGGAGCTGGAGGCGAGGCTCGCCGAGCTCGAGCGCCTGGACGAGCTCAAGAGCCAGTTCATCTCCCTGGCCTCGCACGAGCTGCGCACGCCCATCGCCGTCGTCCACGGCATCGCCGCGACGCTCCACCTGCGCGGAGCCGAGCTTTCCGACGACCAGCTTCACGAGCTCCGGGGCACGATGTACTCGCAGAGCTCCCGCCTGGCCGAGCTGACTGAGCAGCTGCTCGATCTCTCACGCCTCGACGCCCAGGCGATGGTGCTCAATCCCGAGCGCTTCCGTCCCCGCGAGCGGATCGAGGAGCTCCTGACCCGAATCGCCCCGGATCGAATGGACGAGGTCGAGGTCGGCGTGGAGCCCCGCCTCGAGGTCGTCACCGACCCACACGCCTTCGAGCGGGTGGTCGCCAACCTCCTGACGAACGCCCTCAAGTACGGCGAACCGCCGGTCGAGGTGCGGACGCACCCGAGAGAGATCATCGAGCTGATCGTCGAGGACCACGGGCCGGGGATCCCGGATGAGTTCGTCCCGCTGCTCTTCGAACGCTTCTCCCAGGCCGAGCCTGCGACCGTCAACCGACAGGGCGCCGGCCTCGGACTCGCGATCGCAAAGTCCTTCGCTGCGGCGCTCGGCGGCGACCTCCGGTACGAGCCTGCGCCCACCGGCGCCCGTTTCTACTTCGATCTTCCGCGCGAGCTCGCGGCCTGAGGTTCCCGGCCTGAGTTAGGAGAGGCCGCTGAGCGGATCGACCGCGGCTCCGCGCAGTCGAACCTCGAAGTGCAGATGCGGGCCGGTGGCGTGGCCGCTCGACCCGACCCGACCGATGCGCTGGCCGGCCTCGACCCGCTGGCCGACGCGAACGGCCACCCGGGAGAGGTGGGCGTAAAGGGTCCTGGTCCCGCCTGAGTGCGCGATGGTGACGAGGTTTCCCCAACCGCCCAGGCTCCAGCCGGCGAACGTGACGCGGCCGGCGGCCGACGCCGACACTGGCGCTCCGCTCGGAGCCGGGTAGTCGACTCCGGAGTGGAAGCGATTCCCGCGCGGGCCGAAGAGATCGCTGTACGGGCCGGCCACCGGCGGCCCGAGGCCGATCGGACAGGTGGGAACGGGCGCCTTCAGCGCGGTGGTGACGGAGCCGCCCGCGCGGCCGTCCGGCGCCAGGCCGGCCCAACGCTGGAACTTTCGAAGCGCCCGCTCGGTCGACGCACCGAAATGACCGTCAAGGTTCCCTGAGGGGTAGCCGTGCCAGGCAAGGGCGAATTGAAGCGCCGAGACGTCCCAGCCCCTCATGCCGACGACGAGCGTGCGATTGCCGAGCGGCGAGCGCTTGGCGTAGCGGCCGAGGGCCTGCTTCGTCCGGGGCCCGGGCACGCCGTCGGGGACAAGCCCGGCGCGACGCTGCAACCTTCGCACCGCGTTGACCGTCCCGCCGGTGAGGACACCGTCGACGGTTCCGGCATAGAGGCCCTTCTGGCGCAACCCAACCTGCAGCGCAGCGATCTCAGGGTCGCCGGCGCCGAACGCGCTGGGCGCGAGCAGCAGGAACGCGAAAACTGTGGCGGCCGCAGCTCTCTTCATGACAGGGACGTCCCTCGAAAGAGGGGTCGGTCCCTGTTATCGGCCGCTATCCGGCGGTCTTTAGCTTCTTGTCCGCATGCTCGAACCTACGCGCCACCTGGTCCCAATTGACCACGTTCCACCAGGCTTCGAGGTAATCGGGGCGCCTGTTCTGGTACTTGAGGTAGTAGGCGTGCTCCCAGACGTCGATGCCGAGCAGAGGCTCGTCGCTCTGGCTGATCGGACTGTCCTGGTTCGCCGTCGAGTAGACCGCGAGGCCGGTGCCGTCATAGACCAGCCACGTCCAGCCTGAGCCGAAGCGCTTGACGCCGTTGTCGTTCATGACGGTCTTCAGCTCGTCGACCGAGCCGAAGACGTCGTCGATCGCAGCCTTGAGCTCACCTTCGGGCTCGCCCCCGCCGTCCGGGCCCATGATCTCCCAGAAGATCGTGTGGTTCGCGTGGCCGCCGGCGTTGTTGCGCACCGCCCCCCGGATGTCCTCGGGCATCGCATCGAGGCTGGCGAGGACGGATTCGACCGAGTTGTCCTCCCACTCGGTTCCCGCGAGAGCCTTGTTCGCGTTGTCGACGTAGGCCTGATGGTGCTTGTCGTGGTGGATCCGCATCGTCTGCTCGTCGATGTGCGGCTCCAGTGCGGAGTAGTCGTATGGAAGCGGGGGTAGCTCGAAGGCCATCGCTCTCCTTCAGTCGAGAGAGGTGGGCCGTGAAGGATTCGAACCTTCGACCTTGGGATTAAGAGTCCCCTGCTCTACCAACTGAGCTAACGGCCCGGGACGGTCGAGTATAGCCAGGGGAAAAACGGCCTCAGCCGACCGGCGCCCGGCCTTCTCTAACTCTCCTTCTTGCCGTTGAACCGGCTGGCAGCCGCCTTCCCATAGCGCACGCCCCGACGAATTCCCGACCTGAAGGGATTTGCTTCCCGGCCGCCGGCGATCTGACGGGCATCGTCCCCCCGGACCTCGAGATCCTCGACCCGCTCGTCCTGCCGCTCGACCTTCTGATCGTCCGACATTCTCTGCCTCCTCAATCTGTGAGCCTGCCTTCTAGACGCGACAGCTGTAACGATCTTCCCGCGCTGTCTAGACCGGGTCAACAAGCTCGCTCCGGCCCTATCGCCCGAGAACGGCCTAACAGGCCGCTAACAGCGCCAAAGTACCCTGAGAACGTGAAAGCTCTGCGGTTCGTCCCGCTCATCGTCCTCGCGCTGATTCCGGCTGCCGCGTACTCGCCGGCCGGTGAGGCACGCTCGGCCGCGGATTGCTCCGTGCGGCAGACCGGTCTCGTCCCGCTCACCGACATGGGCCGCATCCGCTATCGCGGCCAGCTCGGCGGGCTCTACCCCGGCGCTGCGAACAGGCCTGCGCGCAAATACCTTCGCCGTGGGCTGGACGCCGCACGCCGCGTCCACCCGATCCGCGGACGGGTCGGCTTCGTCGGCATCGGGATGTCGAACGCGATGGACGAGTTCCGCGCCTTCGCCCGCACCGCCGAGCAGGACCCAACTGCGAGCCGGAGCCTCACCTTCGTCGAAGGACCGGGCGGCGGTTGGGACGCTGTCCGGATCGCGCGTCCGGGAGCCCGGTACTGGCGAGACCTCGACGCGAGGGTTCAGAGGGCGCAGCTCAAGCGAGGACAGGTGCAGGTCGCCTGGCTCAAGCAGACGATCGCAGGGGAAGACCGGGCTTTCCCGCAGGACGCACGTGCTCTGCAGACCAAGCTCAGGGCGATCGTCCGCATCCTCACCAGCCGATTCCCGAACCTGAGGATGGTCTACGTCTCCAGCCGCACGTACGGCGGTTACGCCATTACCCACCTCAATCCGGAGCCGTTCGCGTACGAGAGCGGCTTCGCGGCGAAGTGGCTGGTCCAGGACGGCATCGAGGGCCGGCTGGGGCAGCGAGTCTGGGTGGGCTGGGGCCCATACCTCTGGACGGACGGTCTCGCGGGCCGACGCGACGGGCTCACCTGGGCCTGCGAGGACGTGCTCGCGGACGGAACGCACCCGTCGCCGAGCGGTGTCCGCAAGGTGTCCCGCTTGATGCTGGACTTCTTCACCGCGGACGCCACAGCCAAGACCTGGTTCGCCCCGACCGGCTGACTCTTAGGGTTCGGGGACGTGAAGGTCCTCTCCGTGGTCGGGAACCGGCCCCAGTTCATCAAGTCGGGGCCGATGTCGGTCGCCCTGCGCGAGCGTGGGATCGACGAAGTCGTCGTCCACACGGGCCAGCACTACGACCGCGAGCTCTCCCAGGTCTTCTTCGACGAGCTCGACCTCCCGGAGCCTGCGTACGCGCTCGACCTCCAGACGGCAGAGGCGGACCGGATGCGTCCGGCGATCGCAGGGGCCCTCGACAGCGAGCAGCCGGACTGGGTGCTCGTCTACGGCGACACCAACTCCACGCTCGCCGGCGCCCAGGCCGCCGGAGGGACGCCTGTGGCACACGTGGAAGCAGGCCTCCGAAGCGGCGACCTCTCCATGCCCGAGGAGCACAATCGGATCGAAGTCGACCGCATCTCGGCACTCCTGCTCACTCCGGACGAGCGCTCGAAGGACGTGCTCGAAGCGGAGGGGGTCTCCGGCCGAATCGCCGTGGTCGGAGATGTCATGGCCGACGCGAACATGCGCCTGGCGCCTCTCGCTCGCAAGCGTTCGAAAATTCTCGAGGAGCTCGGGCTCGCACCGGGCGCCTATGCGGTAGCAACGGTACATCGGGAGGCAAACGTCCGGCCAGAGCGGCTCGCCCGAATCCTCGACAGCTTGTCCCGCGTAGGCGATCGAGTGATCCTCCCGGCCCACCCCCGCACCCGCCAGAAGATCGCTAGTAACAACTTGTTACTTGGAACGAATGTCGCGCTGGTGGATCCACTGGGCTACATGGACTTCGCGGCCTTGGCCTCCCAGGCCAGGGTGATCCTCACCGACTCGGGCGGGCTGCAGAAGGAGGCGTACTGGTACGGCGTGCCGTGCGTGACGCTTCGTCCGTCCACGGAATGGAAGGACACGGTGGAGCTGGGCGCGAACGTGCTTGTCGACGACGATCCCGAGGCGATCGCGAGAGCGGCGGCCGAAGCGAAGATGCCTGCAAACCGGCCTCAGCTCTACGGTGACGGGCATGCCGCCAACCGAATCGCAGACCTCCTCGTTAACGTGTGACCGATGCTTGAAGAGAGAACCGAGCCCCAGACACCCGAGACGCCCGAGACGAAGCACTGGGACGCCGCTGTCATCGGCGCCGGCTACGTCGGGGTTCCGCTCGCCCACACACTTGCCTCGGCCGGGCGCTCCGTCCTCCTGATCGACATCTCCCAGGAGGTCGTCGACGCGCTCAACCGCGGAGAGAGCCACATCATCGACATCCCCTCCGAGGAGCTCGCCCCGCTCGTGAACGACGGCCGGATCCGCGCGACGACGGACTACAACGAGATCCGGCGGGCCGACGCGATCCTCATCGCCCTGCCCACTCCGCTCTCGAAGCAGCGTGAGCCCGATCTCTCGATCGTGATCGGCGCGGCGGAGCAGATCAGCGTTCGGATCCGGAACGGGCACCTGGTGATCCTGGAGTCCACGACCTATCCGCGGACGACCCGCGAGGTCATCCTGCCCATCCTCGAGAGCACGGGCCTCAAGGCCGGCCGCGACTTCCACCTGGCGTTCTCGCCCGAACGGGTCGACCCCGGCAACGGCAAATGGACGACGAAGAACGTCCCGAAGGTCGTCGGCGGGATCACGCCTGAGTGCACCGAGCGGGCGGCCCAGCTCTACGAGGGCGCGGTGGACACCGTCCACCGGGTCTCCACGCCCGAGGCGGCCGAGCTCACGAAGCTCTTGGAGAACATCTTTCGCTCGGTCAACATCGCGCTCGTCAACGAGCTCGCGCAGCTCTGCGAGCGGATGGAGATCGACGTCTGGGAGGTGATCGAAGCCGCGGCCACGAAGCCGTTCGGCTTCATGAGCTTCCAGCCGGGACCGGGCCTCGGCGGCCACTGCATCCCGATCGACCCCTTCTACCTGACGTGGAAGGCGCGCGAGTACGACTTCTCGACGGAGTTCATCGAGCTCGCCGGCAAGGTGAACGAGAACATGCCGTACTACTGCCGCTCGCTGATCTCGCAGGCGCTGAACCACGGCCGGCAGACCTCGTTGAACGGCGCGAAGATCCTCGTCCTCGGCGTCGCCTACAAGTCAGACATCGGAGACACGCGCGAGTCGCCTGCCATCAAGCTGATCGAGCTGCTGCGACGCGCCGGCGCCGAGGTCTCGTACCACGACCCGCACGTTCCGGAGCTTCGCGAGGCCGAGCTCTCGTCCGTCGAGCTCGACCCCGAGTCCTACGACTGCGTCGTCGTGGTGACCGCGCACTCGAACGTCGACTACGAGGATCTGATCGAGCGCTCGCACGTCGTCGTCGACCTCCGGAACGCCACCGGCGCGAAGGGCACGGCGAGCGAGAAGGTCTGGAAGCTGTGATCAAGGTCGGGCTCGCAGGCCTCGGCTACTGGGGCCCGAACCTCGCGCGGAACTTCGACGACCTCGCCGAGCTGACCTGGCTCTGCGACCTCTCACCTGACCTGCTCGACCAGTTCGGAGCGCGCTACCCGAGCGCGCGCACGACGCCCCGGTTCGACGACCTGCTCGAGGACGACTCCCTTCAGGCGGTGATCGTCGCGACGCCGGTGACGACGCACTATGACCTGGCCAAGCAGGCGCTCGAGGCGGGCAAGCACGTCTTCGTCGAGAAGCCGCCTGCGCTCTCCGCCGCCGAAGCCGACGAGCTCGTCACGCTTGCCGAAGACCGCGGCCTCGTGCTCCTTCCCGGTCACCTCCTGCTCTACCACCCCGCGGTCAAGAAGCTCAAGGAGCTGATCGACAGCGGAGAGCTCGGCGACGTGCTCTACCTCTACGGGAACAGGCAGAACCTCGGCCAGATCCGCAAGGACGAGAACGCGCTCTGGTCGCTCGGCGTCCACGACCTCTCGGTGATGCTGCACCTGATGGGCGAGGAACCGACCGAGGTGTGGGCCCGGGGCGAGTCGTTCATCCACGAAGGGGTCGAGGACGTCGCGTTCTGCTACCTCCGCTTCCCGTCAGGCGTCGTGGCGCACATGCACCTGTCCTGGCTCGACCCGCACAAGATGCGGAAGATCACCGTCGTCGGCCGCGACAAGATGGCCGTCTTCGACGACATGGAGCTCGAGCGCAAGGTGACCGTCTACGACAAGGGCACCGAGAAGCGAGCCGAGAGCTACGGCGAGTGGCGCACGCGGACCGGCGACATCTACATCCCGAAGATCCCGAACGACGAGCCGCTCCGCCTCGAGTGCCGCCACTTCCTCTCGCTTGTCGCCGGCGACGGCGATCCGATGACCGCAGCCCGCGAAGGCGCCGTCGTCGTGCGGGTGCTCGAGCAGCTGCAGCACTCCCTGGAACGCGCCCCGGCTTGAGCGACTACTCGGTCGGCGAGAACACGGTCATCTATCCGGGGACCGTCATCGGCGCCGGCTGCCAGATCGGCGACAACGTCGTCCTCGGCAAGCAGCCGGCGCTCTCACCGCGTTCGACCGCCAAGCGCGAAGAGCTGCCGCCGCTCGAGCTCGGTGAGGGGACGATCGTCTCCACCGGCGCGGTCGTCTTCGCAGGGACGACGATCGGGGCCCGTTCGATCATCGGCGACCAGAGCTGCGTCCGCGAGCGATGCGAGCTCGGGGACGACGTCGTGGTCGGGCGCGGCTCGCTCGTCGAGAACGACACGACGATCGGCGCCCGCACGAAGATCCAGGCGGATGCGTACGTGACGGCCTACTCGACGCTCGAAGAGGACGTCTTCATCGCGCCCTGCGTGGTGACCACGAACGACAACTTCATGGGCCGGACCGAGAAGCGGCACGCGTTGCGAAAGGGACCGATCATTCGCCGCGGGGCGCGCATCGGCGGCGGAGCCGTCCTGCTCCCGGCGATCGAGGTCGGCGAGGAGGCGTTCGTCGGCGCCGGCGCCGTCGTCACGAAGGATGTTCCCGCGCGCGCCGTCGTCGTCGGAAACCCGGCCCGGCAGATCCGTGAGGTTCCGGAGGAAGAGCTGCTCTAGCGGCGGACCAAGCGGAGCGTGTAGCGCCCTGCCCCCGGCTCCACGATCTTCACCTGGACGTAGTAAGGCCCGCCCGTCGCGCGCCGAAGTGCCGGATCACCTCGAAGGTTCCGGAGCTTGACGAGCTGGCAAGGGCGCGGCTCAGGTTGATCCGGCGTGTCCCCGGCTTCCACAGCACGAGGTTGACGTTGGCGGAGGACTTGCCCTGGAGCGTGGCGACGAGTCGGCCACCCTTTCGGAGCCGGACCGCGTAGACGTCGTTCTGGTCGTTCCAGTAGTCGAGTGACGCGTAGATGCGGGCGTTCCGGGAGCGGATCGGCCACGCGCGGCTGCCCGCGTCGTCGTTCGTCTCGTACTTGTCTCGTGGCGGCAACGCGCCGTCGTGGTCGACGGCAGCGGCGACGTCGAGCATGCCCCAGCCGGTGATGGGATCGCGGCCTTCGACGCAGCGACGGCACCCGGTGGTCTGCGTCTGGTCCGACGCGCTTCGCTCGATCAGCCCGACGATCTGCTCCGGCCGCGCGTTCGGCCAGGAGGCGCGGACGAGAACGGCTCCGGCCGAGGCGATCGCCGCCGCGAAGGACGTCCCCTGCGGCCGGCGGAATTCCTGTGGGCCGCAGTCGGAGTACCCCTGAAGCTCGCACGTCGGCCGGAGGGCCGTCAGAGCGCGTGGAAGCGTCGAGAAGAGCTCGTCGCCGGGCGCGGCGATGTCGTTGTACTGACGGATCGCGGTTCGAGAACATGGGCACGCTGCCGTCTCGAGCGACGGCGCTGACTCCGAGCACGTGCGGAAGCGCAGCCGGGTAGCTCGCGAAGCGCCACGGCACCTCCGGGGCGTGGTCGCCGTTGCCAACGGCTGCCACGACGATGACTCCGCGGCGGATCGCATACGCAACGGCGTCCGCCTCGAGTGGCGAGAACGCGTCGCGGGTCGGGTCGAGCGGGTCGCGGACTCCGCCGAGGCTGAGGTTGATCACGCTTGCGTGCTGGTCGACGGCCCAGCGGATGGCGCGCGCCTCCGCGTCCAACGGGACGACGCCGTCGGCGCGAACGACCTTCGCGACGAGCAGCTGCGCCGGGAACGCCATCCCGGCGATTCCCTCCCCGTTTCCGAGCGATGCGGCAATGAGGCCCGCGACGAACGTGCCGTGGCCGTGGAGGTCCTGAAGCGCCGAACCGCCGACGAAGCTCTTCCTGTTCGCGATCCTCCCGGCGAATTCCGGATGCCCTCCGTCGATGCCGGAGTCGATGACGGCAACGCGCATCCCCGGCAGCGTCGGACGCTGCGCCCAGGCGTCGAATCCCTTCACGGCGTTGACGTACCACTGCCGCCCGAACAGGGGATCGCTGGGAGCGAATGCCATCCGACGCCCGCGGTCGTCGAGGCGCTCCACGTAGGCGACGCCGGGAATCTCTGCGGCGCGGGCGGCGCTTCGCGCCTCGAGCACGACGGCGAACGGCGCCAGCGGCTCGACGATGGCCGCCCGTCCGGGACTCCAGGGCTGCTGTGAGTCGCGCTCGATCCGCACCCGGGGTCACCCCGACGGCGAACCGCGCAGCGTCGGCGGCGCCGGGCAGCGCAAGCGCCGAGAGAAGGACGGCGACGAAACGTCTCATCCGCTCACCACGAGTGTCTGGCTGGTTCCGGCGACGAGCCCCCGGCCGGGGGTCGGTACGCGGGCGCGATAACTGCCGGGCGGAACGTGAATCGGAGCGGAGAACGTTCCGTCCTCGACGACGGTTGTCCGCGCCACGGTGCGCCATGTTTCTCCCGCCAGCCGCTGGATCTCCACCGCCGCTCCGACGAGCGCCGGCTTGACCGTTCCCCTAAGGGCCATCGGATCGGTGACCGGGCTCAGCTTGACCTGCGGCGCGACGCCGAGGCGGATCGCCGCCGTGCGCGCCGATCCCAGGGCGAGCCGGTAGTCGGCGGTCACAGTGGGTCGAACCGCGACCGAAAACGCGCCGTCCTTGTCCGCCTTCGGCGTTGCGACGGCTCGCCAGCCGCTCGGCGCCCGGTGTTCCAGCTGGAACCCGTCGACACCTCGCCCGGTTCCGGTCAATCGCGTCGTACCCCCGAAGACGTGCGGCTTCGAAGGCTTCGGAAGAGCGAGGACGCCGATCCGGAACCAGGTCGAGCGGAGTCCGAGCTCGCGACGAAGGTCGCTGGCCCGAACCGAGCCTTCACCTTCCGTCCCGACCCCGAGAACCGTGTCTGCGCGCGACGAACCGTTCACCGTCGTCCTGACATCGAGCAGGCGGCCCGGAGTCTTGAGCACCCGCTTGAGGCGCGCAGCGGGAATGACGATCGGGCCCCAGACGTGATGCGGGGAAATCGAGTCGTACGGATCGTCGACGCCCACGAGGTACGGCGTCGGCTTCGAGCCCGCCCAGACGTCCTGCACCGAGGCCGTTCGGCCGCCGGAGGTCGAGTGGAAGTAGGCGATGATGAGCCGCCCCGAGTACATGAGGACCTGCCCGGCCGTCTCGTCGACCGCGGCGTTCGTGGTGTCCTCCTCCTCGTCCACTCCGCGGTAGACCTGGCTGCGAACGTCGGGGTAGAGATCGAATGCGCCACCGGTCTTGCGCGTGGCGAGCGCGTACGAGCGCGCGGCGACCGCCTGGGCCTTGAGGACCTCGGCGGGCCAGTCGTCGGGCACCTCGGAGGGCACCACTCCGTAGAGGTACTGCTCCAACTTGACGACGTTGATCGCCCGAAGCCGCCGGCCGACGCGATCGACCTGGATCGTGCCGCGATATCTGCGCCCGAGCCGGAGTGGCTCGTCCCCGGGCAGGAAGACGAGCGGCGCCTCGAGGGCCGCCCGCTTCTTCGCTCCCTTGACCTTCAACCGGAGCCCGGGGCCGATGACCTGCTCCCCCGTCAGCGTCTTGATCTTCCCGGCGGCGTCACGAACCCGGAAAGGCGCCTCGGAGGAGATCGTCAGCGTCGGCTTGCTGCCGGCAAGCAGCACGCGGACCTTCGCGACCGGCGCGCGCCCGATCGCGGTGCCGCGGTAGTAGTGCGCGAGGATCCGGCGATAGTCGGTGCCGCGGCGCGCGAAGCCGTTCGCGCCCCACTGGCTCATCCCGACGCCGTGTCCCCAGCCTCGGCCGGTGATCACGAAGACCGGAGCTCCGGCCGCCGGAGTCGTCGCCTCCTGCTGGCTCGGCTGCTGGCTTCGAGCCGCGGCGAGCCCAGCCACGAAGAGCGCAGCGAGAACACCGACTGTCAGGACAAAGCCGCGAGACATGATTGAGTGACCCAAGAAGGTTCCTCGGGGAACCTGTTTGAGGCTAGCGCATCCTCCAGCGGTTCCCTGGTCTGCAAACCCTTTCCTAACAACGCGTTTCCTTAGCGCTTCCAGCGGAAACGCTGTTCTGGCTGTGGCTGTTCGAACCGACATCCTCCCTCCCCGCTACCGCGACGCAGAGCATGTGGCCCGCGGAGGGATGGGCGACGTCTACCGGGCGACGGACACCGTCCTCGGCCGGACCGTCGCGGTCAAGGTGCTGGCCGACCGCTATGCGGACGACGAGGGCATCCGCGAGCGCTTCACGCGAGAGGCGCAGGCCGCCGCGCGCCTCTCGGGGACGCCGAACACCGTGACGATCTTCGACGTCGGCGAGTGGGAAGGGCACCCCTACATCGTCATGGAGTTCCTCGAGGGCGGGACGCTCGAGGATCGCCTGAAGGCGGGCGGAGCCCAGAATCCCTCGGATGTCCTCCGGTGGCTGTCCGAAGCCGGAGGCGCACTGGATGCGGCGCACGCCGCCGGGATCGTCCACCGCGACGTCAAGCCCGGGAACCTCCTGCTCGACGGACGCGGAGAGGTCTGCGTCGCCGACTACGGCGTCGCCAGCGCCGTCGGGCTGGACTCGATGACGATGACGGGGACCGTCCTGGGCACCGCCGGCTATCTCTCGCCGGAACAGGCCAAGGGCGAGCGGGCGACGCCGGCGAGCGACCGCTACGGCCTCGGCGTCGTCGCGTTCGAGCTGCTCACCGGCGAGCGGCCCTACGCCGCCGACTCGCCGACCGCGGAGGCGGCAGCGCACGTCCACGCGCCAATTCCGTCGCTGTCCGACCGTTCGGACCTGCCCCACGAGCTCGATCCGGTTCTCCAGCGGGCCCTCGCCAAGGATCCCGCCGATCGATACCCGTCCTGCGCCGACTTCGCGGCCGCGCTTCGCGGGGCGCTCTCCTCCGCCGCGGGCACGACCCGGCAGCTCGCGGCCGTCGAGGAGGAGTACGTACCGCCGGTTCCACCGCCCACCCGCGAGCGAAACCGGCTCGCCTGGGCGGCCGCCGTCCTCGCCGGCCTGCTCGCACTCGGAGGCGGGCTCGCTGCCGCAGCCTTCTTGGGCGGCGACGACAACCCGCAGACGAGGACGGTCGTAAAGACTGAGAAAGGTCAGGTCACGACGGTCCAGCAAACGGTCACGACCGAGGCCGACCCGCCGCCACCTCCGCCTCCGCCGTCTTCGCCCGCCCCGTCAGCCGCTAGCGGCGAGCAGCTCACCGACCAGGCAACGGCGCTGCTGGGTCAAGGCCGCTGGCCGGAAGCCGAAGCAGTCGCCCGCCAGGCGGTGACGAAGCTCGACGGCTCAGGCGAGCTCTACGAGGCGTACGCGAACTACAACCTCGGCCGGGCACTCGTCGAGCAGGGCCGCTGCGACGAGGCGCTTCCGTATCTCGACCGCTCCGAGCAGATCCAGGGCAGCAGGCGCGAGATCAGGGAAGCCCGCGCGAAGTGCAGCGTAGCTAGCCGAGCCGCTCGGCGTACTGCTGGTCGTAGTAGGCGCGGTACTCGCCGGACTTGAGCGGCTCCCACCAGCTGCGGTTGTCCCGGTACCACTCGACGGTCTGCGGCCAGGCCGTCGGCGAAGGAGTTGCTGCGGCTCCCAGCCGAGGCCGCGCAGCTTCGAGTCGTCGAGCGAGTAGCGGCGGTCATGGCCGGGGCGATCGTCGACGTGCCGGATCAGTGACGGATCGGCGCCGGTGAGATCGAGGATCCCCTGGATCACGTCCAGGTTCTCCCGCTCTTCACCGCCGATGTTGTAGATCTCGCCCGGAGCCCCCTCGCGGAGGACGAGCTCGATCCCGGCTCCGTGGTCCTCGGCGTGGAGCCACTCCCTGATCTGCTTGCCGTCGCCGTAGACGGGGAGCGGCTCACCGTCGAACGCGTTCGTCACGAACAGCGGGATCAGCTTCTCCGGATACTGGTTCGGATCCATACGTGTTTGCGCCGCGGGTGATCGAGGCATTCACGCCGTAGGTGCGGACATAGGCGAGGACCTGAAGGTCGCCGCCCGCCTTGGACGCCGAGTACGGGCTGGAGGCGGCAAGTGGATCGCCTTCCTTCGAGCTGGCGCCCGGCGGGACGTCGCCGTAGACCTCGTCCGTCGAGACATGCACCAAACGGATCCCGGTCTCGCGAACATGCTCGAGCAGGACGTGCGTCCCGAAGACGTCGGTGAGGATGAAGTCGCCGGCGGCGAGGATCGAGCGGTCGACGTGGGTCTCGGCGGCGAAGTTCACGATTGCGTCGCAGCCACGAGCCGCATCAGCGACTGCCGCCGGATCGGCGATGTCGCCCTTGACGAACCGATGCTCGACGCCCTCGAGGTTGGCCGGGTTGCCCGAGTAGGTCAGCTTGTCGAGCACCACGACTTCCTGGCCCGCACGGACGAGACGCTTGACGAAGTGCGAGCCGATGAAGCCCGCGCCGCCTGTGACGAGGATGGCCATCTCGCTCTAAGCCTAGTCGCGCAGCCGGCGAAGGCATTCCCGGAGGCCTTCGCGCCAGTGTGGAAGTTGCGGCGCTCCCTTTTCGCTGCGCAGCACCGAGTAGGCCGGCCGAGGTGCCGGCGCGCCGAAGTCCGCCGTGCTGATCGGTTGGACACGACACTCGAGCCCCGCCTCTTCGAAGATCGCCTCGGCGAACTCGGCCCACGTGCAGTCGCCTTCGGCCGCCACGTGCCAGATGCCCTGCGGCCGCTCGAGCAGCTCCCGCGTCGCTTCCGCGAGATGACCGACGTAGGTCGGCGAGCCCCGCTGGTCGTCCACGACGGAGACCTCGTCCCGCTCGGCGCCGAGCCGGAGCATCGTCCGGACGAAGTTGTGGCCGGTCGGCCCGAAGAGCCAGGACGACCGGACGATCCAGCCGTCCCGTAGCTGCTCCTCGCCCTCGAGCTTCGTCCGGCCGTAGACGCCGATCGGATTCGTCACGTCGCTCTCGACGTACGGCTCCTCCTTCGTCCCGTCGAACACGTAGTCGCTCGAGTAGTAGACGACCCGCGCGCCCAGCTCGACGACGTTGCGCGTTCCCTCGACGTTCGCTCGCCGCGCGCCCTGCGGGTCCGATTCAGCGTCGTCGACCTTCGTCCAGGCGGCGGCGTGCAACACCAGCTCGGGCCGCTCGTCGAGTGGATACGGCTCCGCCACGTCCCATTCGGCCCGCGCCACGGCGCGCGCCTCCGGAAAGACCGCCGCCAGCGCCGTGCCCAGCTGTCCGCCGGCGCCGGTGATCAGGATCACGGCTTGTTGGCGCCGTTCGCCCGCACGAAGTCGTTCACGGCGTAGTACACGTCGATCGACTCGCCGGCGTCGCCCCAGAAGCCCTCGACCACGTCGTACTCCATCGTTCCGCGGTCGATGAACCAATTGTTGACGTCGGTGATCTCGAGCTCGCCGCGGCCGGAAGGCTCGAGCTCGGGGATGATCTCGAAGACCTCGGGCCCGTAGAAGTAGATCCCCGTCACCGCGAACTCACTGGGCGGGTGCTCCGGCTTCTCGTGGATTCGCACGACGCGGCCGTCGTCCAGCTCCGGGACGCCGAGGTGGCGAAGGTGCTCCGGGTCATCCTGGCGCGCGAGCAGGATCCGGGCGCCTTCCTTCTGCGCGCGAAAGTTGTCGACCGCGTGCTTGATCGACCGCTCGAAGACGTTGTCGGCGAGCATCACGACGATCGGCTCGCCGCCGGCGAACCGCTCGGCGAGTCCGAGCGCCTCGGCGATCCCGCCCGCCCGCTCCTGGTAGGCGTACGACAGCCGGTCGATTCCCCACTCGTGGCCGTTGCCGAGGAGCCGGAAGAACTCTCCCGCATGCGTCCCGCCGCTGACGACCATCAGCTCGGTGACGTCGCAAGTCACGAGCGCCTCGATCGCATAGGTGACCATCGGGCGGTCGTAGATCGGCAGGAGGTGCTTGTTCGTGATCCGCGTCAGCGGATGGAGACGCGTTCCGCTCCCGCCGGCGAGGATGACTCCCTTCACAGCGCCGATGGTAATCGGGTATCACTCCGGCGATGAGCGACAACGAGCGCGACCACATCGTCGACGCGGAAGCCGGAGTCGTCGAGGGCGAGGACGAGATCCCGCGTCAGCCGGCGCCGCCGCTCGACCCCTACACGCCCGAGCCCGGGCCTCGAGCCGGCGACGAGCGAGCCTTCAGAGTCATGCGGCTCGCCTGGATCCCGATCCTCATCGCGGTCGTGATCATCGTCATCGCCCTCGTTCGCTAGGGCTACTCACAGTTCCATCACTCCGCGAGGACGTTAGTAGCCACTAAGCTAGTGACCGCTAAGTTAGGACAGGTGACGGGCCCTGTCAAGGCTACGATGGAAGCAACAAATGAGGCGTAGAAGAGACCTGAGAGACGAGATCGACGAGCTGTTCGCAGACCTGTGGCAGGTCTCGCACCTGGGCGGGCTGCGACGGGGCTTCCGGCCCCAGCTCGACTGCTTTCGAACCGAGGATCCGCGCGACCTTCGTCGTCGTGGTGGACATCGCGGGCATCGATCCGGATCAGGTCAACGTCGCGACCGCCGACGGCGCGCTCGTGATCTCGGGCGAGCGGCATCGTGAGGAGTGCGGCGGCCGCACGTACCAGCAGATGGAAGTCGAGTACGGCCCGTTCCAGCGGGTGATCCAGCTTCCCGCCGACGCCGATCCCGCCAATGCAAAGGCGACCTACGACAAGGGCCTGCTGCGGATCGTCCTGCCGATTGCAGAGCCCGCGCCGCGGATACGGCCCGTCCCGATCGAGGTCAGGAGGCAGTCGTGACCGACATCGAGTTCGAGCCCACCGAAGCAGCGACGCGCGACGACATCGAGCTTCCGTCCGCGCTCCCGATCCTGCCGCTGAAGGAAACCGTCGTCTTCCCCGACTCCGCGACCCCGCTCGCGGTCGGGCAGGAGCGCTCGATCAAGCTGATCGACGACGTCGTCGCGAAGGATCGGCTGCTGGCCCTCGTCACCGTGAAGAACCCGGACGTCGAGCAGCCGGGCTGGGAAGACCTCTACGACGTCGGAACCGCCGCGATCGTCCACAAGCTGATCAAGGTCCCCGACGGGACGCTGCGGATCCTCGTCCAGGGCGTAGAGCGCATCAGGCTCGACGCCCCGGTTCAGGACGCCCCGTACCTCGTGGGCTCGTTCACGCCGGTGCCGGACGTCGTCGAGGAGACGCCCGAGCTCGAGGCGCTGACGCGGAACGTCCAGATGCTCTACGGCCGCATCGTCGGGCTCGTCCCGTATCTGCCCGCTGAGCTCGAGCTCGCCGCGGCCAACGTGGATGATCCGAGCGCGCTCTCCCACCTCGTCGCCTCCACCCTCCGCCTGAAGACCGAGGAGAAGCAGACGCTGCTGGAGCTCCAGGACGTCGAGGAGAGGCTGCGCGAGCTCTCGCGGGTGCTGAACCGCGAGCTCGAGGTGTTCGAGCTCGGGACGAAGATCCAGGAGCAGGTGCACTCCGAGCTCGAGAAGGGCCAGCGCGAGTACTTCCTGCGCCAGCAGATGAAGGCGATCCAGGACGAGCTGGGCGAAGGAGATCCGGAACAGGCCGAGCTGCGCGAGCTGCGCGAGCAGGTCGAGGCGGCCGAGCTCCCCGAGGACATTCGCAAGGCCGTCGACCGCGAGCTCGCCCGGCTGGAGCGGCTGCCGTCCGCGGCGGCCGAGTACGGCGTCATCCGTACGTACGTCGACTGGATCGTCTCGCTGCCCTGGGCGAAGTTCACCGAGGACAACCTCGACCTCGAGCACGCTCGCGAAGTGCTCGACGAGGACCATTTCGACCTCGACAAGGTCAAGGAGCGGATCATCGAGTACCTCGCGGTCGCGAAGCTGCGGGGGGACGTCGCCGGCTCGATCCTCTGCTTCGTCGGCCCGCCCGGGGTCGGCAAGACCTCGCTCGGCCAGTCGATCGCCCGGGCGCTCGAGCGCAAGTTCACCCGGATTTCTGTCGGCGGAGTCCGCGACGAGGCGGAGATCCGCGGCCATCGGCGCACTTACATCGGCGCGATGCCGGGCACGATCATCCGCGCGCTGCGCGACGCCGAGTCGCGGAATCCGGTCTTCCTCATCGACGAGATCGACAAGATGGGCGCCGACTTCCGGGGCGATCCTGCGAGCGCGATGCTGGAGGTGCTCGACCCGGAGCAGCACTCGACGTTCCGCGACCACTACCTCGATCTCCCGTTCGATCTCTCGAAGATCCTCTTCATCTGCACGGCGAACCAGCTCGAGACGATCCCGCCGGCGCTCCTCGACCGGATGGACGTCATCCACCTCTCCGGCTACACGGAGGACGAGAAGCTGGGGATCGCCCGGAAGTACCTGGTCCCGAAGCAGCTCGAGGCCCACGGCCTCGGCGAGTCGAAGGTCACGTTCACCGAAGGCGCGCTGCGAACGATCATCCGGGAGTACACACGCGAGGCCGGCGTCCGCAACCTCGAGCGCCAGATCGCCGCGGTGTGCCGGAAGGCGGCGAGGCGGGTTGCAGAGGGCAAGGCGAAGGGCGCAATGCGAATCGACGAGGCGCGTGTCCGGAGCTCACTCGGCCCGCGCCGGTTCTCCGGCGAGACCAGAAAGCGGACCAGGACCCCGGCGTCGCGACGGGCCTGGCTGTGACCGCCACCGGCGGCGACGTCCTCTTCATCGAGGCGACCGCCTACCCGGGCAAGGGCCGCCTGAAGGTGACGGGACAGCTCGGCGAGGTGATGCAGGAGTCGGCGCAGGCAGCGCTCTCGTGGGTGCGCTCGCATTCCGAGTCACTCGGGATCGATCCGGACTGGTTCGCCGAGCACGACATCCACGTCCATGTCCCCGCCGGTGCGGTCCCGAAGGACGGCCCTTCAGCGGGTGTGACGATGGTGACGGCGATCGTCTCCCTCGTTACCGGCCGCCCGGTGTCCGACGACGTCGCGATGACCGGCGAGGTCACGCTCACCGGCCAGGTCCTCGGGATCGGCGGAGTGCGCGAGAAGGTGCTCGCCGCCCAGCGCGCCGGCGTCCACAGCGTCGTGCTCCCGAAGGAGAACGAGCCCGATCTCGCCGATCTGCCCTCGGAGACGCGTAAGGACATGGAGTTTCACCTGGCCGACCACGTCGACGAGGTCCTCCAGGTCGCCCTCGATGGCGCGAAACCCTCGCGACGACCGAGCGGAGTAGGATCTCCCGAGCGTAGAGCCGCGCTACCTGCGTAGTTTGCGGCCGGTTCGGCGCGGGTACCGGGCCAGTCGAAAGCGATAACGAAAGGATGGCCGACATGGCCAAGGCAAAGGACAGAGTTTCCGACATGAAGCCCTACTTCGCGCGCGCAATCCAGGACGAAGAGGTTCGGGAGAACGTCAAGAGCGCGATCGCGACGGCACGGGAGATCTACGACGAGCTTCTCGGCGGCAGGTCGACCACCGCAGTCGCGACCCGCGTGGCAACGGACAAGGACATCCAGGAGAACCTCAAGGATGCGATCGACGACCTCCGCAAGGCGGCGACCCGCGTTCAGGGGAAGAAGGAGCACACGTCGCGCAACGCGACACTGCTGATGGCCGGCATCGCGCTGGGCATCCTCTTCAACCCGGTGACCGGCGCGCAGACGCGTGAGTGGATCACCGACAAGCTGCTCGGCGGCGGAGACGAAGGTTCCTCGTCGACCACGGGCGGCAACAACAAGTCCGCCGCGTAGGCAGGGCGATTAAGGCCCGCTGAGCGATCGCGCGAGGGCTCGCAGGCCCTCGCGCCCGCGCGGGACCATCCCCGCAAGCGAGCCGTCGGCGCCGGAGAGCCCTTCGGCTCGCATCGTCCGGCGCAGCGAGCCCGGATCCAGGCCGCTCGCGCTCGAGATGTCGCGGGACTGGAGCAGGATCGCGCCCGGCCTCGGCGCACGGCTCGAGTCCGCGAGCGGCGCGCCCAGCCCGCGACCGCGGTGAACGGCAGATCGGAAAGACGCTTCCAGGCCATCAGGTACGGGTAGGGCGCGACCGCGCCTCCGTCGTAGCCCCTGTAGAGCAGCGAGACGGGGTGGATCTCGAAATGGAGGTGATAGGGCGTGTGCTCGGCATCACCGGTGTTCCCGACGAACCCGATCACGTCCCCGGCCCGAACCTGGGCGCCGTTGACGGCAAGGGGCGAGAAGGCCGAGAGGTGGGCGTAGTAGAACTCGTTGCCGGCGAGGTCCTGGAGCCAGAAGCGGAGACCGCCGACCTTGTTCCAGCCGACCGAGTAGACGATGCCGTTGGCCACGGCCAGGATCGGAGCGCCGAGCGGCGCGAAGATGTCCTCCCCGTGGTGCCAGCCGCCGACGTAGGCCCCTCGAGGCCCGCCGAACGTGTTCGTGAAGGACGCCTGGCCGTAGACCGGGAACACGTACCCGCTCGCAGTCAGCCGGGGGATGACGTCGGTGGGAAGGCTCCGGACCAGCGGCACCTTGGGCCGCGCGAGCTTCCTCTTCGCCCCCGGTGCCCTGGCAGCTCGCACCGGCTCATCGCCGGTTCCACCGACAGGCTGGGGCGGAAGCGCCTCCGCGGCGACGTCGAGGTAGCCGACGACGATGTCCGTGCCCACCGGAAGCCCGGCGTGCTCCACGTTCAGGTGGATCTGCAGGGCGGTGACTCCGGCGTTGTACCCCCGCGCCTTCTTCGAGCCGTAGGGGCTGCCCGACTGCTGCAGCACGGTCGCCGTGCCCCAGTCTCCAAGCGGAATCGAGCTACCGGGACTAGGGGAGACCGCCTGGCCCAGAACGACCATCCCGTTGACGGCCGACCCGGCAGTTCCGCCGCTCGCGGCCTTCGCAGAGGCTCGGGCCGACGCCTTGACTGCGATCGAGCTCACGGTCACCTCGCCGCCGAGCAGCGTGAGCTCCGTCACAGTCACCATCGCGCTCGCGGTTGGGCCGGACGCCGTCACACTCGACGCAACCGACGAGGCCCTCGCAATCGACCCGTCCTCGGGGTAGGCGTAGGCGCCGCCGACGCCGACTGCGTCCGGCGGGCCGGAAACGGTTCCTGCGGTCGAGCTGCCGCGGCCCGGGACGGAGACCTGGATCGCGAACGCGTTCGCGCTCGAGGTGCCATTGGCGACAGCGGACGACACACCGCCCGATCCCGTCATCACGAGGACCGCAGCGGCGCCCAGGACGAGTGCGGAACGCCTGACCACCCCACGACATTATTCGCAATCAAGCGGTCGGGCGTCCATCGCGTTGGTCGCGGCGCGGCGCCAGGAGAGTGAGAATCATTATCATCCAGTCTCATGATGGTCGAATACCGAGGCCTGTCACTTCCCGAAAGCACGCGACTGACCCCCCAGCGCCAGGCCGTGCTGGACCTGATCGCCGACAGTGACGGCAGCTTCACCGCGCTCGAGATCTTCCAGGCGGGACGCAGCAAGAAGTCGCGTCTCGGCCTCGCCACCGTCTACCGGACCGTGGACCTCCTCCGCCGCACCGGCTCCGTCAGGCCGTTGACGGGCGACGCCCGCCCCGCGTACGTCCGGTGCGAGCCCGGCCACCATCATCATCTCGTCTGCCTCGCGTGCGGCGCGGTCGAGGAAACCGATCTCTGCGGCGCGCCGTCGCCCGCCGAGCTCAAGCGGCGTTACGGCTTCAAGGCCGAGACGCACGAGCTCGACGTCTACGGCACCTGCGCCAGCTGCGGATGACCTGGATCGCAATCCCACTCGCCGGACTGACGGTCATCTCCACCCTCGCCGGCGGCGCGCTCGCGCTCCGGCTCCACCGCGAGCTCCAGACGGCAATCGCGCTGTCGGGCGGGATCGTCATCGCCGTCGCGCTGTTCGACCTCCTGCCCGAGGCTCTCGAAGCCGTCGGAGACGAGCATCGCGTCATGACCTTCGTCGGTGCCGGCTTCCTGCTCTTCTTCGTTGCGCACCGCTACCTGGTCCTCCATCACCGGGACGACGCGCACGAGGCGGCGGCGCATCCGCAGGTCGGCGCGATGGGCGCTGGCGGCTCTGGCATTTCACACGTTCACCGACGGCCTCGCCATCGGGCTCGCATTCGGCCTCGACACGGGGACGGGATTGCTGGTCCTGCTCGCCGTCATGTCCCACGACTTCGCGGACGGCGTCAACGCCGTCACGTTCATCCTGCGCCAGGGCGGAACGAGGCGCGTGGCGTTCCGCTGGCTGACCCTCGTCGCCGTCGCGCCGCTCTTCGGAGCCGCAACCGGCGCGGCGATCGACGTCTCCGAATACACGCTGGGGCACCTGCTTGCCGTCTACGCCGGCGTCTTCCTCTACATCGGTGCGACCGACCTCTTGCCGGAGGCCCACAACCACAACCCCTCTCGGCTACGAGTCGTCGTGACCCTGGCGGGGTTCGCTGCGATCTTCGCGATCACGAAGATCGCGGGGCACTAGGTAGCTTCGAGCCGCCTCTTCGCGAACTCGCGGAAGCGCCGGCGCGCCTCCTCGTCCGGGCCGAGCGGGTCCTCCCCGGCGTAGGACGGGTCCGACGCGATCTCGTCGGCAACTGCTCGAACCTCGCGGGCAACTGCATCGCGATGAACGGGTTCGGCAAGAAGCCGCTCGACCCACGTCTCCGAGCCGTCGTACGGAGCGAGGTCCTGGTCGACGAGGAGCTCTCCGAGCAGGAGACCGACACGGATGTAAGCGAACGTTCGAAAAGCCAGCAGCCGCTGCGGCGAGGAGACGAGCGAGTCGAGCTCCGGATCGTCCTCCTGGATGCGCGCGACGATGCTGCCGATCGGCTCGTCGACGAGCGGGATCCAGAGCTCCTCAGGACGAGCCATACCGAGATACTAGGAGCGGAGGGCGCGCATGGCTACCTGCGCAGCAACGCCGAACAGCAGCAGCGCGAAGAGCCGGCGGAGGAGGTCCTCGTCGAGTGCGCCGGCGACCCGCACGCCCAGCTCGACCCCCACAACGGCGATCAAACCGAGCAGCCCGGCCGTTCGCCAGCGGACGTTTCCGTAACGATTCTGCTGCCAGGCGCCCGCGGCGACCGTCGGGAGGATCGCGGCTAGGGAGGTCGCCGCGGCCTCCACCTGGCCCAACCCGAGTGCGAGCACGAGGGTCGGTACGAACAGGATCCCCCCGCCGACCCCGAAGAAGCCCGCGACCACGCCTGTGAGCAGGCCGAGCGCAATCGCTTCGAGCACGGATTCCATCAGAGAAGCAGCGCGATCCCGACCACGACGAGGAGCACTGAGAACGCGAGCGCGAGGACCCGCTGCGAGAGACGCTGCTGAAGCCTGGCGCCCGCGACCGCCCCGGCCGCGGCGGGCACGCCGACAAGGGCCGCGTAGCCGAAGTCGACCTCGCCTCGGATTCCGTAGGCGACGGCGCCTGCCAGCGCGATCACACCGATCGCGGCGAGCGACGTGCCGGTCGCGAGCCGCGGCTCGTAGCCGAGCAGGAGTATCAGCAGCGGGACGATGACGATGCCGCCGCCGACCCCGAAGAGCGCGCTGAAGAATCCGGCCGTGAGCCCGATGAGCACCAGCCGCACGGACGTATCGTAGTTTGTGCGCCGGTGAGCGCCCCCGTCATGCTGGTGCGATTCCGGAGCGAGCCGCAGCAAGCGGCCGTCCTTCTCGACGTCGACGGCACGCTGGCGCCGATCGTCGAGCGGCCCGAGGACGCGACTGTCCCGGAAGAAACCCGGCGGGAGGTCGAGCGTCTGGCAGGGCGTTACAGGCTCGTCGCCTGCATCAGCGGGCGGCCTGCGGCGGATGCGCGGCGGATCGTCGGGCTCGACGGCGTCGTGTACGTCGGCGTGCACGGCCTCGAGAGCCATCCAGGCGTTCCCGAGTACACACCGCTGCTCGAGCAGCTGATCGAGTCTGTCGCCTGGCCGTGGCGAGTCGAGACGAAGGCGGGCGTGACCGCTGCCTTCCATCACCGGGAGGCTGACGACGAGGAGGCCGAGCCGGCAGTTCAGGCACTGATTCGCGAAGCCGAAGAGCTGGGGCTCGCCGTCCAGCGCGGGCGCAAGGTCGTTGAGGTGCGGCCGCCGATCGACGTCGACAAGGGCACCGCCGCCCGTTCCCTCCTGGCCGAGCACGGACTGGAGCGAGCGCTCTACGCCGGAGACGACACGACCGACCTCGACGCCTTTCGCGGACTGGACGAGGCCGGGCTCGACGCAGCGGTCAAGGTCGCCGTCGCCTCGCCGGAGATGAATCCCGCGCTGCTGAACGCCGCCGACTTCGTCGTCGACGGCCCCGCCGGCCTGGTGGAGCTCCTACGTCAGCTCTAGAACTTCGCTGAGCGTCTCCACGAACGCGCCCTCCCACCGCTCACCCTCCTCGGTGAGCGGCTCGCCCGGCGCGCGTAGCTGGACGGCCGTCATGCCCATCCGCTCGGCGCCCGGGAGCTCGTCGTTCGCGCCGTCGCCGACGAAAAGGCATTCCGCCGCCGCCACTCCGAGCTCCTCGCAAGCGACCTCGTAGATCCGCGGGTCGGGCTTGCTGACCCCGACCGAGCAGGAGAAGACCGTCGAGTCGAAGAGCCCTGCGAACGGCGTCTGCTCCCAGACGTCCGCAACCTCCTCGGTGCAGGCGCTGATCATCCCGAGCAGGTGTCCGCGGCGCCGAAGCTCGTCGAGCGTCGGGACTGCGTCCGGTCGAGGCACGAGGTGCTCCAGGGTCCAGTCGCGGCGGATCGTCAGCGCCGCGGTCACATCTCCTGCGAAGCCCAGCTCGTCGGCAAGCGTTCGGAGATGCGGCTCCATCGGGCCGACTTCCCGTTCCCGGCGACCGCTCAGCCACAGCTCCCGAAAGCGGTCCGGCTCCGTCTGAAAATGCAGGGCGAGGCCCTCGTACATCCGCTTGGCGCCCTCGACCGGCCACGGGACCAGGGTCTGCCATAGATCGAAAATCACCGCGCGGTACTTCACTTTTTGAGTTTCTCGATCTGCTTCCAGGTGCGCGTGTTGACGACGTGCTCCTTCGTCAGCCAGGCGCGGCGGGCCTGGGCGATTCCGAGCTCGACAAGTCGAGCGCGCCGATCTCGTGGCTGTCCGTGTTCACGACGATCTGGACACCGGCCTCGGCCGCCGCGCGAGCATGGGCGTCACGGAGGTCGAGCCGGTCGGGCTGGGAGTTGATCTCGACGAAGGTTCCGGTCTCGACGGCCTTCGCGAAGGCGCTGGTCGAGCGCGATCTCGGCGCCCCCTCGCTGCGGTTCAGCTTTCGTGCCGTCATGTGACCGATGCAGTCCACGTTGGGGTTCTCCATCGCCGCGATCAGGCGCTCGGTCGGGCTCTTGTCGAACGCCGAGTGCAGCGAGGCGACGACCCAGCTCGAGCTCCGCGAGATCCTCGTCGGGCATGTCCACAGAGCCGTCGGCGCGGATGCTGACCTCGATGCCGCGGAGGATCCGGAACGGCGCGAGCCGGGCGTTCAGCTTGCTCGATCTCCTTCGACTGCGCCCGGAGGCGTCCCTCGCGGAGGTAATGCGCATGATCCGTGATCGCGACGTAGTCGTAGCCGCGCGCCTTCGCCGCGGAAGCCATCTCCTCGAGCGTGTTCTTCCCGTCGTTCGACCAGGTCGAGTGCATGTGCAGGTCACCGCGGATGTCCGAGATCTCGACGAGCGCCGGTAGCTCTCGCCGCCGAGCGGCTTCGAGCTCGCCGCCGCCCTCGCGGAGCTCCGGCGGGATCCACTGGTAGCCGAGCCGCTCGTAGAGCTCCTCTTCGCTCGTCGACGTGAAGACCTCACCGCTCTCGACGTCCTTGACGCCGTACTCGGAGACGGAGAGGCCGCGCCGACCGCGTCTTCTCGAAGGGCGACGTTGTGGCGCTTGGAGCCGGTGAAGTGCTGGAGGAGGTTGCCGTAGGAGTCCGGCGGGACGACGCGCAGGTCGAACACGAGCCCGTCGTGCGAGACGACGGTCGCCTTGGTCTTCCCGTGCGCCTTGACCTCGGCCACCCACTTGAGCTGGGTCAGGTACTCCGTCAGCGCGGCCGGGTCGGAGGCCGTGGCGATGATGTCGAGGTCCTTGACGGTCTCGGTGCCGGCGGCGCACCGAGCCCGCCTCGGAGACCTCGTTGCTCGCCGGGTGGTCGCGCAGCACCTGGACGACGGCCTGCACCGCGGGCAGGGCCTTCGCGAGCAGCGTCCGCTTCTCCTTCGGCTCTTCGGCGAGCGCCTGCAGGATTCGCTCCTCGGTCTTCGCGCCGAGCCCGGGGAGCGCTCGCAACCGCTCGGCCTCGGCAGCTCGTCGAAGCTCGTCCAGCGTCGTGATCCCGAGCTCCTGCCAGATCCGTCGCGCCGTCTTCGGGCCGAGGGCAGGGAGCCGGAGGAACTCGGCGACGCCGCTCGGGACCCGCTCCTTGCGCTTGGTCAGCGCCTCGATCTCGCCCGGTCTCGACGATCTGGACGATCTTGGACTCGATCGTCTTGCCGATTCCCGGGAGCTTCTTGGCCTCGCCTTCGAGGGCGAGCTCGGCGATCGGGCCTGCAGCCGTACGGATCTGGTCGGCGGCTCGGCGGTAGGCGAGCACCCGGAACTGCTCCTCGCCCTCGAGCTCGAGCAGGTCGGCAAGCAGGGCGAACTGGTCGGCCACCTGCGCGTTCCGGGGCAGCGTCGTCGCCACGCCACGATCATATGGACGTGCTGGTGGTCTGCCTCCCCACCTACAACGAGCGCGAGAACCTCGAAGCGATGGTCTCGGCGCTCGTCCGACGTGCTGCCCGCGCGACGGCCGGATTCTCGTCATCGACGACAACTCTCCCGACGGCACCGGCGAGATCGCCGACCGGCTGGCGGCCGAGCTGAGAGATCGTCGACGTGCTCCATCGGCCCCGAAAGGAAGGCCTCGGCCCCGCCTACCTGGACGGCTTTCGCCGGGCGCTCGCCGTCGGGAGCCGACCTCGTCCTCGAGATGGACTGCGACTTCTCCCACGACCCTGCCGACGTGCCCCGGCTCGTGCCGCTGCCGCATCCGACGCCGACCTCGTGCTCGGCTCTCGCTACGTCGCAGGCGGCGGGACGAAGAACTGGGGCCTCCTCCGCCGGCTGATCTCGCGCGGCGGCTCGCTCTACGCTCAGGTGCTGCTCGGTCTCCGGGTTCGCGACCTGACCGGCGGCTTCAAGTGCTACCGGCGTGCCGTGCTCGAGGCGATCGACCTCGACGCGATCGACTCCAAGGGCTACGCCTTCCAGATCGAGACGACCTACCGCGCGCTCCGAGCGGGACTTCCGCGTCGTCGAGGTGCCGATCGTGTTCGCCGACCGCGAGGTCGGCGGCTCGAAGATGAGCAGCGCGATCGTCCTCGAGGCGATCTGGAAGGTTCCGGCGCTTCGGCTGCCGCCGCGCTCGGCCGTTCGAGTTCCCACTACGCTGCGTGAGATGCGCGAGGTCACAGATGCGACGTTCGAGCAGGACGTGCTCGGCGCCGACCGTCCGGTCGTGGTCGATTTCTGGGCGCCCGTGGTGCGGTCCTTGCCACGCGGTCGAGCCCGTGCTCGTGCAGCTCTGGAGGACAAGGCCGCCGGAAAGGTCGAGTTCGCGAAGCTGAACATCGACCAGAACCCCGTGACGGCATCCCGATACAGCGTGCTCGCGATTCCGACGGCGATCCTGTTCGCGGATGGCGAGCCGCGCGACACCGTCGTCGGCGCCCGCTCACCCGGCGCACTACGAGCGGGCTTGGGCTACGTGGCTCGCACCGGCTGAGTAGCCGGTTCGGGGAGGCGCTGCGCGCGTCTTTCGCCGTGAAGAGGCTTACCTCGGCGCGGCGATCAGCGCCGGCCCGCGCACGCGGGTCGATCACGCCGTAGAGGATGTCGATGAGGAAGTTGACGACGATCACGACGAGTCGTCGTGTAGACCGTGATCCCGAGCAGGACCGGGAAGTCCCGGCGCGCAAGGCTCGTCGCGAAGAGGCGGCCGAGGCCGGGCAGCCCGTACGCGGTCTCGACGAAGAGCGTTGCGCCGAGCGAGACGGCGATGTCCATGCCCAGCATCGTCACGACCGGGAGCATCGCGTTCCGCAGGACGTGCGAGCGGATGACGAGCCACTCGGGCGCGCCCTTCGCCCGCGCGGTGCGGACGTAGTCCTCGTTCAGCGTCTCGAGCGTGCTGGCGCGGATCATCCGCATGTAGATCGCCGAGTACATGAGCGCGAACGTGAACCACGGCAGGACAGGTGGTAGGCCCACTGGAGCGGGCCGCCGCAGCTGAGACCGGGGCTGAAGACCTCGCAGTACCCACCGGTCGGCATCAGCCCGAGCCGGTTTCCGACGACATACGAGAGGACGAGTCCAATCCAGAGCGGGTGAGCTGAGACGCCGATCAGGACGAAGACGGTCGTCAGGCGGCTGAAGGGGCTCCGCGGGCTTGAGCGCGGCCAAGAGGCCGATCGGAATCGCCAGCAGCATCCAGAGCATCGCCCCGCCGATGACGAGCGAGAGGGTGACGGGCGCCGCGCGGACGAGGATGTCGTTCACGTCCTGGCCCCGGAGCACCCACGAATCGCCGAGCGAGCCCTGGGTCAGGATCTTCCGAGGAACTCCGCGTACTCCTCGTAGAGCGGGCCGTCGATCTGAACCGTGGTGCGGACGTCCACGTCCGCGCCGGCGCGCCCGAGGCTCGCCTGGTCGTCCTCCGAGGGGATGACGAAGAAGATGATGAACGTGACGACCGTGACGGCGAGGAACATCACGGCCATCCAGGCAACACGTCGCAGGAGGAACGAGGCCACAGGGAACCGTTAGCACGGTACGCCGGACGCGCGCTAGGTGGTTTTCAGGGCTTGAAGTGGTCCCAGCCGGTGAGGGCATAGGGCCGACCGTCGCGGAGGAGGGCAACTCCCTCGCCTTCCTCGCAGCGGCCGACGACGCGGAAATCGGCCTCGGGCACGCGGCCAGGAGCTCGAAATCTTCGCCGAAGCCGAGGTCGTCCACGGTCGCGCCCGGCGCGAGCGGGACACGATCCAGCTCGATCACGCAGCGGAGGTCCGAGCGGTGCGGCGATGTGGCCGGCGTCCCGCGCGATCCCGTCCGAGATGTCGAGCATGGCGTGGGCGGTTTGTGCGAGCCGCCGTCCCTCCTCGATGCGGAGCGGTGGGCGTACGTAGCGGTTCTCCGCAAAGGCGGCGCCGGACGCCCCGAGCGGGCCGGTGACGACCAGCAGGTCTCCAGGCTGCGCGCCGGCACGGCCGGGAACGCGCTCCGAGGGGCCTAGCGCGGTGACCGAGAGCACGAGCTTGTCCGCCCTCGTCGTGTCGCCACCGAGGACAGGAACGCCGGCCTCGGCGATGCCCTCGTAGAGCTCGATCATGTCCTCGACCGACGAGTCGGGCGCGGTGTCCGAGGGACACGACGAGCGCGGAGGGCGTGGCGCCCGAAGCGGCGAGGTCGCTCAGGTTGACCGCTGCAGCGCGGAACCCCAGGTCCCGGTAGGAGATCCAGTCGAGGCGGAAGTGGATGTCCTCCACGAGCGCGTCCTGTGTGACCACGAGGCCGTCGACGACGGCGGCGTCGTGCTCGATGGATTGCACGAGCCGGCGACGCTCGAGCTCGGCCAGGAACCCGAGCTCGCCGAGCTCAGAGAGCCGCACGGAGCTCCCCCGCTTCGCGGGCGGCACGGATCACGGCGACTCCCGCCGCGCCCGCCTCGATGCAGGAGCGAGCGTTCGACGCGTCGATCCCTCCGATCGGCGACCACGGGGATCGAGACCGCGCGAGCAGATTGCCTTCAAGCCGTCGAGGCCGATCGGCGGGTCGGCGTCGGTCTTACTCGGTGTCTCCCAGACCGGCCCCGCGCCGATGTAGGAGGCACGGTTTCGCTCCGCTTCCCGCGCGTCGACGGGCTTCCGGCGGAGCGCCCGAGCAGGAGGCCGGCTGCGAGCGCACGTTCATGGCCCTCGTCGTCTCTGCCGAGGTGCACGCCGTCCGCCTCGAGCTCGATCGCCGCCTCGACGTCGTCGTTGACGACGAAGGTGAGCCGGTCTCGGCGGCAGAGCTCCTTGAACGGGCGTCCATGCGCGACGATCTTCGGCAGTCTTCGCGTCCTTCAGCCGAAGCTGGATGACGGTAGCTCCGCCCTCGGCGGCGATGCGCGCCGTCTCGAGGTCATCGACGATCGCGTGGAGCCTCATCCTCGACCTTCGCGCGGGCGTCGAGGGTGCCGGGATCGAGGTTGTGGAGGGCGTCGTACAGGTTCGCGTGGAAGGTTCCCGGCCCCTTCGCGTCCACGCGCGGCGTCCTCTCCGGCGACGCCGAAAGCGACGAGCGCTTCGGCCGCGGCCTCGAGCGGCTCGGTCGGCTTGGCTGGCGAGAAATGCTCCGGTGACGGCCGTGGACATGCAGCCCGTCCCGGAGACCGTTGCGAGCAGCTCGTGGCCGTTCGAGATCGCGATCAGACGCGCTCGCCGTCGGAGACGTGGTCGACCGGGCCGGTGACCGAGACGACGCGAGCCAATCGAGCGTGCGGCCTCGAGGGCAAGGTCGGCCGCGGAGTCCTCGCTGCCCATCGACTCGACTCCGCGGATCTCGGACTCTCGGCCGGCAAGCGTCGCGATCTCGGCGGCATTTCCCCGGACGACCGCGATGTCGAGCTCCCCGAACAGCCGCTTCGCGGTATCGGTGCGGTAGCGAGTCGCGCCGGCGCCTACGGGGTCGAGGACGATCGGCGCCGGCGGCGGCTTTCCCGGCCAGGAGCATCGCTTCGACCCAGTGCTCCGACAGCGTCCCGATGTTGAGGACGAGGGCGCCGGCGACCGAGGCCATCTCCTCGACCTCCTGCGGCGCGTGCGCCATGACCGGCAGCGCGCCGAGCGCGAGGGTCGCGTTCGCCGTCTCGTTCATCACGACGTAGTTCGTGATCTGGTGAATGAGCGGCTTACGCGCGCGCAGCTCGCGCAGCGTCGCCCCGGGCGAGATCGCCATCGCGCTCCTTCACGTTGAGGACATCGACCGGGCCGTCACCCGCGCCGATCTCGGCGAGGCCGTTTCGGACCGCTTCGGCGGCCGACTTCGGCGGCGCCGCGAGCCGCGTCCTCCAGCGAGATGCCCACGCGCCAGCAGCGCTGCGAGCGTCGCGGAGTGGGTACAGCCGGCGCCGTGCGTTGCCGGGACGTCGTGGCGCGAGACGGGGATCTCCACGTGCCTCTCGCCGTCGAAAAGGTGGTCGACCGGATCCTCCCCGTGGCCCCCGGTGACGACCACCGCCGGGCGCTCCTCGTTCGACGATCGCCTCCGCGAGCTCGCGCCGCGTGCGAGGGACTGTCCCTCGGACATGGCTTGCGAGGGCCTGTGCTTCGTGCCAATTCGGTGTCACGACTGTCGCGAGAGGAAGAAATCGGTCACGAGCGCGTCCACGGCATCATCCTGGAGAAGCTTCGCGCCGCTGCTCGAGACCATCACAGGATCGACGACGAGCGGAACCGGATGGTCGGCGAGATACCCAGCCACGGTCCCGATCAGCTCCCGCGAGAACAACATCCCCGTCTTGGCGGCATCCACTCCGATGTCGTCGAAGACCGCGTCGAGCTGTGCCCGCACGAAGACCGCGGGCGCCTCGTGCACCGCGGTCACGCCCACCGTGTTCTGCGCGGTCAGGGCGACGATCGCGCTCGTCCCGTGACACCCCGCGGCCGCGAAGGCCTTCAGGTCGGCCTGGATCCCGGCGCCACCGCCCGAGTCGGAGCCCGCAATCGTGAGACAACGAGGAATGCTGATAGGTCTCCCTTCGCCGGCATGACCCGGATCAGGTTCGACGGGTGTGATCTCAGCCGCCCGTGCGGCACCCCGGTGAGACAAGGCTAGCATCGGCTCGTGGCCGTGGACGTTGCCGTCTGGGACGACCTGCTCGAAGGCGAGGAAGTCGCGTACGTCGGCAACGAGCCTGCCCGTCCGCCTCGCTTCGCTCCGATCCCCGACGACCTCCACCCGAAGGTTCGCGCGGCGCTCTCTACGGCAGGCATCGAGCAGCTCTTCACCCACCAGGCCGACGCCTGGGACGCGGCCGTCCGCGGCGAGCACCTCGTCGTCGCAACCGGAACGGCCAGCGGCAAGACCCTCGCGTTCAACCTGCCGGTGCTCGACTCCCTGGCCCGGGAGCCGAAAGGCCGAGCGCTCTACCTCTACCCGACGAAGGCGCTCGCACAGGATCAGGTGCGGAGCCTCACCGAGCTGAAGCCGCCCGGGGTCAAGCCCGCGATCTACGACGGGGACACCGAGAGCAGCCGGCGCTGGCAGATCCGCAAGTGGTCGAACCTGATCCTCACCAACCCGGACATGCTCCACGTGGGCGTGCTCCCCCACCACGACCGCTGGGGCGACGTCCTTCACAACCTTCGCTACGTCGTGGTGGACGAAGCGCACGTGTACCGCGGCGTCTTCGGCTCGCACGTGGGGAACGTCCTGCGTCGCCTCCGCCGCCTGGCCCGGATCTACGGCGCCGACCCACAGATCCTTCTCGCCTCGGCGACGATCGCGAACCCCGGCGAGCTCGCCCACCGGCTGCTCGGCGTCGAGGCCACGGTGATCGAGCAGGACGGCGCACCGAAGGCCGAGCGGACGATCCTGCTCTGGAATCCACCGCTGACCGACGAGGAGCTGGGTCTCCGTGCCAGCGCCCTCGGCGAAGCCGCCCGACTGATGGCGTCGCTCGTCGAGCGCGGAGTCAGGACTCTCTGCTTCGCGAAGAGCCGGAAGTCCGCGGAGCTGATCCACCGCTTCACCGCCCAGCGGCTGGGCGACGCCTCTCGCCTCTCGCCCTACCGCGCGGGCTACACGCCTGCGCAGCGGCGGGACATCGAGCGCCGCCTCGTCGAGGGCGAGCTGCTCGGAGTCAGCGCCACGAACGCGCTCGAGCTCGGGATCGACGTCGGCCTGCTCGACGCCGTCATCTGCGTCGGGTTTCCCGGCACGGTCGCCAGCCTCCGGCAGCAGTGGGGTCGCGCAGGCCGGCGCGGACACGGCCTCGCCACCCTCGTCGCCACGGAGGACGCACTCGACCAGTTCTTCATGCGCGACGCCGAGGCACTCCTCGAGCGACGAGTCGAGGCGGCGATTCTCGACCACGCGAACCCCCGTGTCCTCGACGGCCATGTCCTTTCGGCCGCCTTCGAGGCCCCGCTCGACGACAAGGACGCCGAGACGCTCGGCCCCGAGGCCCTCGAGCGCGCCGCCCTGATCCCCGACGTGCGCAAGACGGATGCTGGTTACGTCTGGTCCGGACGCGACTACCCGGCGGGGCGCTTCGGCCTCCGCTCCGCAACGCCAGACTCGTTCACGGTCGTCGACACCTCGACCGGGTCGCTGCTCGGGCTCGTCGAGCGGGAGCGAGCGTACTCCACGGTCCACCAGGGCGCCGTCTACCTGCACCTCGGCGAGTCCTACCGCGTCTCGACCCTCGACCTCGAGAACCGGACCGCACTCGTCGAGCCCTACACCGGCGACGAGTACACCCAGGCGAAGAAGGACACGATGACGTCGATCGTCGAGCCGCTCCGCACCGAGCGCCGACTCGGCGTCGATCTCTCCTTCGGCCGCGTCGTCGTCACCGAGCAGGTCGTCGCCTACCAGCGGAAGCGGATCGGCGACAACGAGACGATCGAGACCGTCTCGCTGGATCTCCCCGAGACGACGTTCGACACCGAGGCCGTCTGGTTCGTCCCCGAGCCGTGGATGCTCGAAGACCTCGAGGAGATGCCGCGTCTGCTCGGCTCCCTCCATGCCGCCGAGCACGCCCTGATCGCGCTGCTCCCACTTTGGGCGATGTGCGACCGCTGGGACATCGGCGGGCTCTCCACCAACCTCCACCCGCAGACCGGCGCGCCGACGATCTTCGTCTACGACGGCCACGCCGGCGGCGTGGGGATCAACGAGCGAGGCTTCGAGATCTTCGAGGGGTGGGCCGGAGACACTGCGCGAATGCTGCAGGGGTGCCCGTGCGACCACGGCTGCCCGTCGTGCGTCCAGTCGCCCAAGTGCGGAAACCTGAACGAGCCGCTGGACAAGGCAGGCGCACTCACACTTCTCAAGCGGATGCTGTCGATTTAGCCGCCGCCCGTTCGTCGTTCCTGTACAAGCGACGAAAGGAGGGACGGTGAAGCGCATTCGGAGAAACCTGGTGGAGCGCGAGACTGCGAAGCAGCGCGCGCTCACCGACGAGCTCCGCCACCACGACCCCTTCGGCCCACCCGAGCTGGTCTTCGCCCACGAGGCGATGTTGATCCGGCTGCGGGCGGCCCGATAGAAAGGAGACCGATGCAGTACCTCGCCCTGATCCACACAGACGAGAACGGCTGGGAGAGCCTGACCGAGGAGGAGCAGCAAGGCTTCTACCAGCAGTACATGGAGTTCTCGCAGAAGGACGCAATCGTCGGCGGAGCAGAGCTCCAGTCGGTGAAGACGGCGACGACCGTCCGCGTCCGCGACGGCGACACGCTCGTCACGGACGGCCCGTACGCCGAGGTCAAGGAGGCCCTGGGCGGCTTCTTCATCCTCGAGGCAGACTCGATCGACGACGCCTGCCAGATGGCCGCCGAGATTCCGGGTGCGGCGCATGGAGCCGTCGAAGTTCGGCCCGTCTACGTGCGAGAGGAGAGCTGACATGCGCTATGCCCTGATGATCTACAGCGACCAGGAGCCCTGGTTCGAGCTCTCCGAGGAGGAGGCGGCCAAGCGGAGCGAGGAGTCGCTGCCCAAGTGGTACGCGTTCTTCGAGGAGCTCGGGACGGCCGATCCGGACATGGAGGGCAAGGAGCTCGACGACATCCGCACCGCGAAGACCGTGCGCGTCCGGGAAGGCAAGGTGCTGATCACGGACGGCCCCTTCGCCGAGACGAAGGAGCAGATCGGCGGGTTCTTCGACACCAACTTGCCCGATCTGGACACGGCCATCGCCTTCGCCGCGAAGATCCCGGCGTCCGAGTACGGCTCGATCGAGGTGCGTCCGGTCGTGGAGCGCGGCTAAACGGACGTCGACCGCGTCTTCCGGGAGGAGTGGGGGCGTGCGGTCTCGATCCTCATCGGCGTCCTCGGCGACTTCGACCTCGCCGAGGACGCCGTGCAGGACGCATTCACGACGGCGCTCGAACGCTGGCCGGCCGACGGCATGCCGAGGAACCCGGGCGCCTGGATCGTCACGACCGCGCGCAACCGTGCAATCGACCGGATCCGCCGTGATCAGACGCTGCAGCGGAAGACGGAGCTGCTCGGCCGCCTCGCCGAGCTTCCGGAGAGCGAGGAGGACGTGAGCACGATCCCGGACGAACGTCTCGCGCTGGTCTTCACCTGCTGCCATCCGGCACTCGCGCCGGACGCGCGCGTCGCACTGACGTTGCGCGAGGTCGGCGGCCTTGCGACCGGCGAGATCGCACGCGCGTTCCTGACCGCGGAGCCGACGATGGCTCAAAGGCTCGTGCGGGCGAAACGGAAGATCCGCGACGCCGGTATTCCCTTCCGCGTCCCGCCCGACGAGGTCTTGCCCGACCGCCTCGAGTCAGTGCTCGCCGTGCTCTACCTCGTCTTCAACGAGGGCTATGCGGCGACCGTCGGCGACGACCTCGTCCGCCGGGAGCTCTGCGACGAGGCGATTCGCCTCGGCAAGCTGCTCGCCGTGCTGATGCCGGACGAGGCCGAGGCGCTCGGGCTCGTCGCGCTCATGCTCTTCCACGACTCCAGGCGAGAGGCGCGAACCACGCCCGACGGCGAGTTGATCCTCCTCGCGGACCAGGATCGCTCGCTGTGGAACCGCGAGCGGATCGACGAAGGACGGCGGGTGCTCGAACGGGCCGCGCGGCTGAGGAGGATAGGCCCGTACCAGCTGCAGGCGGCAATCGCCGCCACCCACGCCGAGGAGGAGACCGACTGGTCCGCCGTCGCCGAGCTCTACGAGCACCTCGCTCGGCTCACGCCCTCTCCGATCATCGAGCTCAACCGCGCCGTCGCGATCGCGATGGCGGGACGCGTGGGCGAGGGCCTCGACCTGATCGCGGAAATCGAAGGTCTGGACGACTACCACCTTCTCCACGCGGCGCGAGCCGATCTCCTGCGGCGGCTCGACCGCCGCGAGGAGGCGTCGGCCGCCTATGAGCGGGCCCTGACGCTGGCGACCAACCCGGTCGAGCGAGCCTTCCTCCGACGGCGGCTCTCGGAAGTGTCCTAGCTGTTAGAACCCGCCGATGGCGGACATGGATGCTCGCGGCGGAACGCTCGTCCTCGGCGGTGGGTTCGCAGGCTCCTACGTCGCGCGCTACCTCGGCAAGCGGCGGCGCGACGATCGTCAGCCCGGAGAACTACATGCTCTTCACGCCGATGCTTCCGGAGGCGGCCTCGGGGACCCTGGAGCCGCGCCATGTCGTGGTGCCGCTTCGAATGATGTGTCCCCACGCCGAGCTCCTCCTGGGCCACGCGCGGGCCCACGACGTCGCCGGTCAGCGCATCCAGGTCGAGGTCGGCGAACGCCTTTTCTGGGTGCGCTACTCGAACCTCGTCATCGCGATCGGGGCGATCGTGCGGGCGCTGCCGATTCCGGGCCTTGCCGAACACGCGCTCGGGTTCAAGTCGCTTGCCGACGCCATCCGCCTCCGCAACCACGTCCTCGAACGCCTCGAGGTCGCGGCCGCCGATCCGAACCCGGCGCACCGGCTCCGTGAGCTGACGTTCGTCTTCGTCGGTGCCGGTTATGCGGGAGTCGAGGCTCTCGCGGAGCTCGCCGACCTCGTCCAGGACGCCTTGCGCTACTACCCGGACCTCCGCGGCGCGCCTCAGCGGTGGGTGCTCGTGGACGCCGCGCCGAAGATCCTGCCGGAGATCCCGACCCGGCTCGGCGACTACGCGGCGCAGCTCCTCCTCCGCCGCGGAGTCGAGATCCGCGTCGACACGCGGCTCGAGGAGGTCGAGGCGCATGCGGCCCGGCTCTCCGACGGCGAGCGGTTGCCGACGAGAACCGTGGTCTGGACGGCCGGCGTCCGGCGCGAATCCGATGCTTCCGGAGCTCGGTCTGCCGGTGGACGAGCGCGGGCGGGTGCCGGTGGACGCAATGCTCCGCGTCAGCCCGCTCAACCGCGTCTGGGCGCTCGGCGACTGCGCGGCGCGTGCCGAACGAGGCCACCCCGGGACCTTCGACCCCCCGACCTCGCAGCACGCACTCCGGCAGGCACGCCGCCTGGCGAAGAACCTCCAGGGCGAGCCGCACCCGTACCGGTACCGGATGCTCGGCGAGGGAGCGACGCTCGGGCGCTACAAGGGGATCGCGAACATCATGGGCATCCACCTCAAGGGCTTCCTCGGCTGGTGGATCACGCGGACGTACCACCTGTACCAACTGCCTCTGTTCTCCCGGAAGCTGCGGGTCGTGACCGACTGGACCGTCGCCCTCTTCTTCCGCCGAGACATCGCACAGCTCGGCACGCTCGGGCACCCGGAGCGGCTCGATGCCTGACGTCCTCGACCGGATCCAGCGCTTCGAGCGCGAGATCGAGATGGCCGGATCGGAGACGGTCGACTCGCCGTTCGGCGTCGCCGTGCTCGAACCGACTCTTCCGCGGCGCCACGACTCCAACTACCTGCTCGTGGAGCGCGTCCCGATCGGCGCAGGCGCGCAGGAGATCGCCGACGAGACGGAACGGATCCTCGGCGGCGCAGGCCTCAAGCACCGGGCCGCATTCACCTTCGATCAGGCGCTCGGCGAGAAGCTCGAGCCTCAGTTCCGCGAGCTTGGGTGGAACGTTCGCCGCCACATCTGGATGGCGCAGCTCCGAGAGCCCGAGCGCGGAGCGGATGCCTCCATCGTCGAGGAAGTCGGCGAGGACGCTCTCCGACCCGGGCCGGACAGCCGAGATCGTCCGCTACCCCTGGGGGTCGGAGGAGGTCGCAAAGCAGCTGCTCGACGCGAAGCTCCTCCTCGCAAAAAGGGCCGAGACGCGCTTCTTCGGCGTCCGCATCGACGGCGAGATCGTCAGCTGGGCAGATCTCTACGTCGCCCAGGGTCTCGGCCAGGTCGAGGACGTCGCGACGAAGGAGGAACATCGCGGCAAGGGCTACGCGAGCGCCGTCGTCCTCCGCGCCGCCGGCGAGGCGCGGGCGGGCGGCGCCGATCTGGTCTTCCTCGTCGCGGACGACGAGGACTGGCCGAAAGAGCTGTACAAGCGCCTCGGGTTCGACACGATCGGCCGCCTGACGAAGTTCTTCCTCACCGGGTAGTCCCTCGTTTGGGGGAGGCTTGGCCGGCGGGGGCGCCCGATCATTCATGGGCATGCGGCGTACCACGAGCGACAAGCTCGCACCGATCCTCGTCTTCGGCGGAGCCCTCGCAGCATTTCCCACGGCTGCGGGCCACTTCTTCGGCGGCGAGAAGGTCACCTTCGGCGGCCCGCTCCACTTCGGGGGCGTCGGCCTGACGGCGCTTGCCGCCGCAGTCGCGGCCATCGCGCTGACGATCATCGGAGCGCGGCGCCGGGACGGCAGGACCGTGCTCGTCGGAACCGCCTTCTCCGTGATGGCTGCGTTGCTCGCCCTTCACGGCATCGCGACGCCCGGCATCCTCATCGGCAACAACGGCGTGGTCTCGCTCACCGGCGGCGCCACGCTGCCCGTGGGCGGGGCGATTCTGGCCCTGACGGCGATCCCTCAGCTGCGCAGGCCGAACGGCGTTCGGGTCCTTCTGCTCGTGCAGGCGGTGCTCTTGGCCGGCGTGCTCGTCCTGGGCGCCACGGCGCTCGCCGCACCCTCGCTCGTGCCGGCCGTGCCCGAAGCGCGCAGCACTCCGGCGCTCGCGCTGCTCGCCGTCGGCCTGGCCTTCTACGCCCTGCTGGCGTTCCGGGCTTTTCGAACCTTCCTGCTGACCCATCGGCACGCCGACCTGCTGGTCGTCATCGGGATCGCCTGGCTCGCCGCGGCCCTGCCGCCGGCGATGCTCATGAGCTATCTCGAACTCGGCTGGTGGCTCGGCCACGGCTTCGAGCTCGTCGGAATCGTGCTGGTCGGCCTCCCGGTCGCTTTCGACGTCCGTCGCGTCGCGCAGTCGCGGCCGCTCGCCGGCGACCTGTGCTCGTCAGACCTCGTTCGGTCCGAGGAGGCGTTCCTCGGCTCGCACGTTCGCGCCCTCACGGTCTCGCTCGCCGAGAAGGACGCCTACACCGAGGAGCACACCCGCAGGGTTGCCCTCCGCGCCGTCCAGGTCGGCGAAGAGCTGGGCTTCTCCCCGGCCCGCCTCAGGGAGCTCGCCACCGGGGCACTCGTGCACGACATCGGAAAGCTCTCGGTGCCGGACTCGATCCTGAAGAAGCCCGACTCGCTCACGAGCGAGGAGTTCGCCGTCGTGAAACGACACCCAGAGCTGGGCTACCGCATGCTGCGCGACCTCGGCTTCTCGGAGTCCGTCCGCGGCCTGGTGCTCGACCACCACGAACGTCTCGACGGCTCCGGGTACCCAAATGGGATTGCCGGGCCTGCCATGTCGATCGATGCCCGGATCCTGGCGGTCTGCGACGTCTACGACGCCCTGATCTCCAATCGCGTGTACCGGGGCGCGTTCACGCACGACCAGGCGATGGAGATCCTCCGCGACGAGGCCGGCACGAAGCTCGACCGCCGTTGCGTCGCCACGCTGGCCAGGATCCTCGCAGCCGAGCGAGCGCCGCAATCCGTCGCCGTCTGAACCCAAGTAACACTCTGTTACTAACCCCTAGCGGCCCTTCCGGATCGCCTTCAACGCGGCGGTCAGCGACTGCGTCCCGTGCAGGACCGGCTCGAAGAGGTCGCCGTGCTTCTCGACCCGCTCGCGCACCACGTCCACGGTGAACTGCCGGGGGTCGAGCTTCTCGTTCACCTCGTCCCACCGAAGCGGCGTCGACACCGGCGCGCCCTCCCGCGGGCGGACCGAGTACACGGAGGCGATCGTCTTCCCCTCGCCGTTCTGGTTCGAGTCGATGAGGACTCCGCGGCGCTTCCGCTTCGTCCACTCGGTCGTCACGAGCCCCCGGTGCGTTCGTGCCAGCGCCGACGCCACGATCTCCGAGAACTCCCGCGTCTGCTCGTAGGTGTGCCGGCGCGCGATCGGAACCAGCACGTGGATCCCGTCCGAGCCGCTCGTCTTGACGACGCTCTCGAGCTCGAGCGCCTCCAGCGTCTGCTTTACGAGCAGTGCGACCTGGATGGTCTCGCGGAACCCCACGTCGTCGGACGGGTCGAGGTCGAACAGCACCCAGTCGGGCCGGCTCGGCTTGTCGACCCGCGAGTACCAGGTGTTCAGGTCGATGCAGCCCATGTTCACCATCCAGAGGAGGGCAAGCTCGTCGTTCACGAGCGGCGCGCTGATCTTGCGGCGCTCCCGAGGCTTGTCGCGGCTCGAGACGATGATCTCCACCGTCTTGATCCAGTCGGGCATGTGCTTCGGCGCGTCCTTCTGGAAGAAGAACTTGCCGTAGGCGCCGTCGGGATAGCGCTTCATCGTGAACGGCCGGTCCTTCAGGTGCGGGACGACGAACGGCGCGATCGACCGGTAGTACGCGAGTAGGTCGCCCTTCGTGATCCCCTCTTCCGGCCAGAACGGCTTGTCGAGGTTCGAGAGCTTGAGCGCTCGCTTGCCTTTCCGGATCTCGGTCGGAATCGGCTCCATCTGCTTCGGCTCCTCTCGTTCGACGTCGTCCGCAGGCTTGTCCTCTCGCAGCCCCTGGTACGAAGGCGCGCGCAGCCGGGCGTCGTGAGTCCACTCCGCGAACTGGATTTCCGCGACGAGCTTCGGCTCGACCCAGCTGACGGCGTCCTTCCGCACCTTGGGCATCTTCGGGATCTCGTCGAAAGGCGACGCCTTGCGCTCGAGGGGCTTGAGCTTCTCGAGCAGCTTCTCGATCTCGCCGTCCGTGAACCCCGTGCCGACATTCCCCGCGTAGACGAGCTCCCCGTCCTCCCCGTGGTAGCCGAGGATCAGTGCCCCGAAGCGGCCCGAGCGCCGGCCCTGGCCCTTCGTGTACCCGGCGATCACGAACTCCTGCCGCCCGTGGGTCTTGATCTTGAGCCAGCTCTTGCCGCGCCTCCCCGGCTCGTAGCGCGAGTCGACCCGCTTGGCCATGATCCCCTCGAAGCCCTGAACTTCGGCGGCGTGGAAGAGCGCGTCGCCGTCGTCGAAGCTCTCGGAGAACTGGACGTTCTGGTTCCGGCGGTCGAGTAGGGCCCCGAGTCGCTCGCGGCGCTTCGCCAGCGGGAGGTCGACCACGGCCTCTCCCTCGACCTCCAGCACGTCGAAGACGACATAGACGTAGCGCGTCCCGCTCTTGCCCTGCTGCATGGCCGAGAACGTCGCCCGTCCCTGCTCGTCGAGCGCGCAGACCTCTCCGTCGAGGACGCAGTCGGGCGTCTTCACCGCCTTGGAGATCTCCTTCGCCACCGACTCGAACCTGCCGGTGAGGTCGTTGTCGTTCCGGCTCGTCAGCGTCGTCTCGGAGCCACGGACATCTGCGATCGCCCGGTAGCCGTCCCACTTGACCTCGTAGAGCCAGCCGGATCCTCTGGGGACCTCGTCGGCGAGCGTCGCCAGCATCGGTTGGTACCGGCGCCGTGGCCCCGGCTCGGCAGCCCCCTGCTCCCGCTTGCGGAGGATCAGCCAGTTCCGCGGGTTCCCGTCCAGCTTGGCCGGGACGAGCGTCCACACGCCTTCGAGTCGCTTGCCGTGGAGCCGAACCGTGAGGCCGCCGTCCTTCTTCTCCTCCAGGAGCTCGTAGGTTCCGTTGTCCCAGATCTCGACAGGCCCCGCGCCGTACTGGCCCTTCGGGATCACGCCCTCGAAGGTCGCGTACTCGAGCGGGTGGTCCTCGACGTGGACGGCGAGCGCCCTCTGGCCCGGCTCGAGCGGGACGCCCTTCGGCACCGCCCAGCTCGCGAGCGCGCCGTTTCGCTCGAGGCGGAAGTCGTAGTGGAGCCGGCGCGCGTCGTGGCGCTGGACGACGAAGATCGGCTGCTTCCCGCGCTTCTTCCCGCCAAAGGGCTCCGGCGTCTGCTTCGGGTCTCGCTTCTTCCGGTACTCCTGGAGCTTGGCCACCGAGAGGGAGGCTAGCTCGCCTTGACCGGCAGGTTTTACTACTTTCGAGCGCGCGCCGGCTTGGTGGAAAAGTCTGTGGACGGTGTGGACGACGCGTAGACACCCAGCGCGCGGAATCGATCGCGTCGCCGGCGGCGCAACTTCTCCCCAGAAACCTTCGAGAGATCTTCCAACGAGCTCCGCAGCGCCTCGCCGAGTAGCCGCGCCGCCTCGTCGGGGTTCGTGTGAGCACCGCCCTCCGGCTCCGGGACGATCGCGTCGATCACTCCGAGCTCGAGGGTGTGGACGGCGTCCGGCTTCAGGGCTGCAGCAGCCTTCACCCGCTCCTCGCCGGTGCGCCAGAGGATCGCGGCGCACCCCTCCGGAGAGATCACGGAGTACATCGCGTTCTCCTGCATGAGCACCCGGTCCGCAAGAGCGATCGCGATCGCGCCGCCCGAACCGCCCTCGCCGATGATGCAGGCCACGATCGGGACGGTCAGCCGGCTCATCAGGGCCTGCGACCGGGCGATCGCGCCACCCTGGCCGTGCTGCTCCGCGGCGACCCCGGGGTAGGCGCCCGGCGTGTCGACGAGCGAGATGATCGGGAAGCGGTGCCGGTCGGCGAGGTCCATCACGCGCATGGCCTTCCGGTAGCCCTCGGGATAGGCCATTCCGTAGTTGCGACGGATCCGATCCTTCGTGTCGCGGCCCTTCTGCTGGCCGAGCAGGGCGACGGTCCGGCCGTTGAAGCTGCCCAGGCCGGTGATCATCGCGGGATCCTCGGCGCGGGACCGGTCGCCGTGGAGCTCGACGAAGTCGTCGAAGATCCGCTCGACATAGTCGAGCGTGTACGGCCGGTCCTCATGTCTCGCAAGCTCGACGTGCTGCCAGATCTCCTCGTCCGTTGGCTCCGACGTCCGCTCGAGCTGGCGCTGCAGGCGGGCGAGCTCGCCCGAGATGCTGGCCCCGCGGAGGAGCCCGAGGCTCTTGAGCCGACTCAGGCGGTCGCGCAGATGCAACTCGGCCTCACGCGCCATTTTTGGAAAAGAGCCTCAAGACTCGACCGAGATAGGGCCGCAGGTCTCGCCGGCCGACGATCGCGTCGAGGTGGCCGAAACGGACATTGGACTCGGCCAGGCCGAAGTCCTCGGGAAGCTTCTCGCGGGTCGTCTGCTGGACGACGCGCGGGCCGGTGAACGCCAGCAGCGAGCCTGGCTCCGCGACGATCACGTCCCCGAGCGAGGCGAAGCTCGCAAGCACTCCGGCGGTCGTCGGGTGCGCCATGACGCTGATCATCGAGCCTCCGGCGTCCTTGAGATCCTCGACCGCCACGACGGTCTTCGGCAGCTGCATCAGCGACAGGATCCCCTCCTGCATGCGCGCGCCGCCGGACGAGGTCACGCTCACCAGCGGAACGTTCCGCTCCGCCGCGCTCTCACAGGCGCGCGCGAACTTCTCCCCGACGACGCTGCCCATCGAGCCTCCCATGAACGCAAAGTCCATGACGGCCAGCTCGCACTGGACGCGCTCGATCGCGGCGCTGCCGATCATCATCGCATCACCCTGGCCGGTCTCCTGCTCGGCCTCCGCGATCCGCTCGGTGTACGGGCGGATGTCGAAGAACTGGAGCGGGTCCTCGGAACGCAGGTCGGCCGCCTCCTCCTTGAAGGTCCCCTCGTCGGCCAGCTGCCTGATCCGCTCCGACGCGCGGACGCGGAAATGGTGGTTGCAGTGCGGACAGACCCAGAGATTCGCAATGAGCTCGTCGTCGCGGTAATGCGACCCGCACTCAGGGCAGGTGTTCGGGTGAGGCTTGTCGTTCTTCGAGGGCTCCGGAAGATTCCGGTGCTCGATGGAGATGTCGATGCCGTCGCCGTCGGCCACGAGCCGAGTCTAGTCCGCCTACCTAGAGACCGAGAGCAGCGGCGAGGCGCGTGGCGGGCTCCACGTTTCGCTCGTCGGGAAGCATCGCGGTCAGGCCCACGCCCAGGACTCGGGTGCCCTCGCGGACGGAGGCGAGCACCTCCTCGGCCTCGGCGAGCGACAGCCCGCCCGGCTCGGGCATGAACGGCAGCACCTCGTCGTCCGCAAGGGAGTCGAAGTCGACGGCGACGTACGCACCCACGGCTCCTTCGAGCGCCCGCCCGACAGCTTCGCCGCCCATGGCGATCCCGTTCATGGCGATGAACTCCTCCTCGGGCGGATCGAGGTTCCGGGCGCCGACGAGCACGACGTCCTGCGCCTCCACGGCGCCCGAATCGAGCAGCATCCGAAGCGGGGTCGCCCACTCGTTGCCCGACGGAGAGCTTTCGATCGTGTTCAGATCGCCGTGCGCGTCGAACCAGACGACTGCGATGCGCCCATGGCGCGCGGAGAGCGCCTCGACGGCGCCGATGTGGGCGCAGCAGCAGCCGCCCAGGACGAGGGGCCGCTCGGGGAGATCGAGCGCAAGCGCCAGGCTCTGTTCCGCAAGGGAGTCCTCGGCGATCAGCGAGGCCTCCGGGTACGGAAGCGGGAGGGACGCCGCCTCGGCCATGGCCTCGCCGTCGCGGCCCCAGGCGCGCGGGACCCGCACGAGGCCGGCGAGGAATGTCCGCCCGCAGGCATGACATTCGTACTCGGGCCCAAGTGCGACGGCCGTGTACGCCCGGCACTCGGGGCACTTGGCACGTAGCCGCGACAAGGCTTCAGACGGTACCTACGCGAGGGCTTTCTCGTAGATATCGGATTGGCGAACGACGCGCATGCCCGCGTTCTCGTAGAGCCGGTTCGCTCCGGTCAGGCTCTCGGCGTCGACACCGAGCCCAACTCCGTGGAAACCGCGGCGCCGATAGACGTGGAAGGCGTGGAGGAGCAGTGCTCGTCCGAGCCCCTTTCGGCGCCAGGGACGGCGAACGCCGAGCACCCGCACCCAACCGAGACCCCCCTCCGTGTCGTGCGGCTTGGTGAGCGCAATGCCGGCGACTTCGCCGTCCTCCTCCGCGACGAACCACAACGAGAGATCGAGCTCGTCCTCGACCATCCAGTGACTCCATTCCCCGAAGGGCTCGTCCGCGTGCTCCCACGAGTCCGCGAAGGTCTCCATCTGCGTCTCGTGCGCCGTCTCGAGGTCGGCCTCCGTCGCCCCACGGACAGTCACGCCTTCGGGCCACTCCGGCTCCGGCGGATCGTCGTCGAAGTCGATCCTCATCCGGTACGAGTGGCGGATCAGCTCGTAGCCGTCACGCTCGAGCGCCGCCTTCTCAGGGACGTCTTGGGCCCAGGCAAAGCCGCGAATCAGTGCGCCGTCCCGGCCGGAAGCCCGCTCGCGCGCCCGCTCTTCGCCCCAGTGGATCAGGGCGTCCCGCGTCTCGTCGCTCTCGGACATCGGAACGCGCAGGTCGAGCCAGTACTTCGGATCGGGATGAGCGCCGAGGTCCGCATATCCGATGAGCCGCCCCTCCTCGTCGACTGCGACGCGGTAGTCCTTGTCGAGCTCGAGATCCGGCGTCGTCAGCCACTGCCGGACCGTGATCTCCGTCTCCTCCGCCTCGCCGAACAGTTCGTCCGACACGCGGTTCGCGAGCTCGGCGATGGCTGCGGCCTCGTCCAGCCGCGGTGCACGAAGCTGAACGCTCATCCGGCGACCAGCTCGTCGAGGACGTCCGCGAGCCCGCTCAGGTCCGGGAGCTCGCGGTCCGGCTTCGCAGACTGTGAGAGCTCGTCCAGGCGGTTGATCCAGACGCTGCGCAGGCCGAGCTCGTTGGCCGGCTCGATGTCGTGGAACAGGCTCGCAGCGACATGGACATGCTCCGATCGGTCAGCGCCGGTGCGTCGGAAGAACTCCTCCCAGTGGGCCTGGGCCGGCTTGTACGAGCCGATCTCGGAAGCGACGATGGTCTCGTCGAACGGCACCGCGAGCTGCTTCTTCGAAGCGTCGATGAAGTCGGGGTCGGTGTTGGAGAGGATCGCCAGCTTCCAGCCGCGGCTCCGCGCGTCCTCCAGCGATTCGCGCACCTCGGGGAAGGGCTCCCAGGAGGGAAGGGACTGGGGAAGCGCGTCTCGTTGCTCGTCGCTCAGCTCGACGTCCTCGTCGGTCGCAAGCCGCTCGAGCGCGCGGGTCATGACCTCCCGGTAGGTCAGCCGCCCGTCCCGCTGGAGCTCGGGCTCGATCCGGTGGTAGCGCCGAAGCAGCCGGTCGGCCTCGTCCTCACCGAAGGTGCGCACGAGCTCCCGCCGGATCCCGCCGTTCCAGTCGATGAGCGTGCCGTAGCAGTCGAATGTCGCCCAGCGATCGGCCATCCGCCGGGCTCAGTCTTCGAAGCGGCGGATCACGATGCAGGCGTTGTGGCCGCCGAAGCCGAACGAGTTGGAGACGCCGACCCGGACATCCGCTTCGCGCGCCTCGTTCGGGATGTAGTCGAGGTCGCACTCGGGATCCGGCTCGTCGTAGTTGATCGTCGGCGGGAGGGTGTTCCGGTTGACGGCGAGCGTCGTGAAGATCGCCTCCACCGCGCCGGCGGCGCCGAGGCAGTGTCCCGTCGCCCCCTTCGTGGACGAGACGGGTGTCTTGCGGGCGTTCTCCTCGCCGAGCGCGATCTTGATCACCCGTGTCTCGCTGGCGTCGCCGAGCGGCGTCGAGGTTCCGTGGGCGTTGATGTAGTCGATCTCGTCCAGGTTGACCCCGGCGTCGCCGAGCGCCATCCGCATCGCCCGGGCGGGGTTGTCGCCGGTCGGGTCCGGCTCGGTGACGTGTCTCGCGTCCGAAGAGAGCCCGTACCCGAGGAGCTCGGCGTAGATCTTCGCGCCGCGCGCCTTCGCATGCTCGAGGTCTTCGAGTACGACGACGCCTCCGGCTTCGCCCATCACGAATCCGTCGCGGCCGGCGTCGAAGGGCCGGCTCGCCTTCTCAGGATCGTCGTTCCGCCGTGAGAGCGCGCGCATGGCGCTGAACCCGGCGATTCCGACCCGCGTGATCCCGGCTTCCGTCCCGCCGGCGAGCATCACGTCTGCACGACCGAGCCGGATGGCGTCGGTAGCTTCGCCGATCGCCATGTTGGACGCGGCGCAGGCCGTGCACTGGGATGACAGCGGCCCCCGCGTGCCCAGGTACATCGAGACCCAGCCGGCGCCCATGTTCGGGATGATCTGCGGGATCGAGAAGGGGTTCACCCGGTCGGGTCCGCGCTCGAGCAGCGTGTCGTAGCAGTCCTGGAACGCCTTCAGGCCGCCGATGCCGGTGGCGATCGAGGCGCCGATCCGGTCCGCCTCCGGCTCGATCTCGAGCCCCGAGTCGTCACGGGCCTGGAGCGCCGCGGCGACGATCATCTGGGCGAATCGATCCATGCGCCGCGCCTGCTTCTTCTCGATGTAGTTCGCCGGATCGAAGTCCTTCAGCTCGCAGGCGAAGTGCACCGGGTACTCGCTCGCGTCGAACTGCTTGATCTCGTCAGCGCCCGACTTGCCAGCGACCAGGTTCTCCCACGTCGTCTCGACGTCGTTCCCGAGCGGGCTGACCGCGCCGAGACCGGTGATCACGACTCTCTTCCGTCCGTTCATGCTCATCTACATGCCCAATCCGCCGTCGACCAACAGCACCTCGCCGGTGACGAACGAGGCGGCGTCGGAGCAGAGGAACCTGACGGCGCCGGCGATGTCCTCGGGCTCGCCGAAGCGGCCGAGCGGCGTGTTCGCGAGCATCGCCTTCTGGAGCTCCTCCGGCAGCTCGTTCGTCAGCCGGGTGGACACATAGCCCGGCGCGACCACGTTGGCCCGAACGCCGCGGCTGCCGAGTTCCCGCGCCAGCGCCTTCGTGAAGCCGATGATCCCGGCCTTCGAGGCCGAGTAGTTCGTCTGCCCTGGGTTCCCGTGGAGGCCGACGACGGACGAGATGTTGACGATCGACCCGCCGCGGCGCCGCATCATCCCGCGGGAAACCGCGCGGCAGGTGTTGAACGTTCCGCCGAGATTCGTGTCGAGCACGACCTGCCAGTCCTCGTCCGACATGCGCGCCAGGAGACCGTCGCGGGTGACACCGGCGTTGTTGACGAGGATGTCCACGTCGCCGGCCTCCTCAACGAGACGCTGCGCGTCCTCCGCCTGGGAGACATCGGCCTGGACTGCCCGCCCTCCGATCTCGGATGCGACCGCCTCGGCCTCCTCGGCCCCCGACCGGTAGCCGACGACCACGGTCGCTCCCGCGCCGGCGAGCTCCGCCGCGATCGCCTTACCGATCCCGCGCGAGCCTCCCGTGACGAGCGCCGTCTTGCCTTCCAGAGAGCAGAACTCGGCCAACTCAGATTGACTCTTCGACCTTTTTCAGGCCGGCGAGGTTGTTGACGGAGACCGCTTTCACGGTCTTGTCGATCCGCTTCAGCAAACCGGAGAGGACGTTGCCCGGGCCGACCTCGACGAACGTCTTGGCGCCGTCCTTGATCAGCCCACGAGCGGCCTGGGTGAACTTGACGGGAGCCGTGACCTGCTCCACGAGCAGTCCGGCCATTCGCTGCGCCGGCTCGATGTGCGCGGTCACCGTCGACATGAACGGCGCGACGGGATCCCTGAACTTCACCCGCTCCACCGCGGGACGGAGCATCTCCGCCGCCTTGGCGACGAGCGGGCTGTGGAAGGCGCCCGACACCTTCAGCTTCACCGTTCGCCTGGCGCCGAGCTCGTTGGCCTTGTCGATCAGCTCGTCGACGGCCTTCTGGGAACCGGAGACGACGATCTGTCCCGGACAGTTGTAGTTCGCGGGCCACACGCCCTCGATCTGGGCGCAGAGCTCCTCGACCACCGCGTCGTCGAGCCCGAGGATCGCGGCCATCGTGCCGTTGCTCTCACGCGCCGCTGCCGCCATCGCGAGACCTCGCTCCCGAACAAGCCCGATCGCCTCCCCGGTCTCGAGCGAGTTTGCCGCCGCGATCGCCGCGAACTCGCCGACCGAGTGACCCACGACGTAGTCCGGTGCGATTCCGCGGGTACGCAGCGCAGCCAGGACGGCGAGACTCGTCGCGACGAGGGCGGGCTGCTGCACCTCGGTCTGCACGAGCTCGTCCAGAGGCGACTCGAAGCATAGACGGGCGAGGTCGAGGCCCGATGCCTCGCTTCCGACGCGATACACCTCCATCGCCTCGGGGACGGCCTCCGCGATCTCGCGACCCATCCCCTCCTCCAGCGACCCCTGGCCGGGGAAGCAGAATGCGATCTTGCTCATGCGGCCCTCCCGTTCTCCGTCCACTTCATCAGCGCCGAGCCCCAGGTGAGGCCCGCGCCCATTCCTGTCATCAGCACCGTCGCCCCCGGCTTCAGCCGGCCCTCGGCCTCGGCATCCGCAAGCGCCAGCGGAATCGAGCCCGACGACGTGTTCCCGTACCTGTCCACATTGATCACCACTCGATCTTCCGGGATTCCCAGCTTCTTCGTCGCGTAATCGATGATCCTGACGTTCGCCTGATGGGGAACGTAGACGTCCACGTCCTCGATCGTCTGGCCGACCTCGGTCAGCAGCGCCTCGGCCGACGACACCATCACCCGCGTCGCGAACTTGAAGACTTCGCGGCCGTTCATCTTCACCAGCCCGTCGGGATCGTCGAACTTGCGCGAGCCGCTTCCCGGCAGCCAGAGATGCTGGCCCCCGCCGCCGTCGGCGCCGAGCTCGAAACCCAGAAAACCTTCCTCCTCGACACGCTCGAGCACGACCGCGCCGGCACCGTCGCCGAACAGGACGATCGTCGAGCGGTCGGTCCAGTCCAGGATCTTCGAAAGGACGTCTCCGCCGACCACGAGCGCCTTGTGCGCCAGGCCCGCCGAGACCATCGAGTGTGCCTGGGCGAGCGCGTAGACGAAGCCGGTGCAGCCCGCGAGCAGGTCATAAGCAGCCGCTTTCGGAGCGGGCAAGAGGTCACCCAGGAGCGATCCCGTGGTGGGGAACATCATGTCCGGCGTGACGGTCGCGACGATGATCAGGTCGAGCTCTTCCGACTTCACGCCGGCGCGCTCGAGGGCGATGCGCGCGGCCGGCAGCGCGATGTCCGTCATGGCCTCTTCGGGCGCAGCGATTCGCCGCTCCTTGATGCCGGTGCGCTCGGTGATCCACTCGTCGGTGGTGTCCACGAGCTCGGCCAGCTCGTCGTTGGTCACAACCCGGTCCGGAACGTGGGTTCCGAGGCCGGTGATCGAGACAGGCGCGCCGTTGGCCTTGCCGATCATCGAGCCACTACCTCTCCACGGCGAAGATGAGCGTTCCGCGCGCGGCGAGCTCGCCGTCCACCGTCGCGGTCGCCTTGCCACGGCCGATCGGGCCGCGCATCTGCTCGAGATTGCAGGTCAGCTCGAGCTCGTCGCCGGGCTCGACGATCCGCTTGAAGCGGACGTCGTCGATGCCCGCAAAGAGGGCAAGCTTGCCCCGATTCTCTTCCTCGGACAGCACCGCGACTGCTCCCGCCTGTGCCATCGCCTCCACGATCAGGACGCCGGGCATGATCGGCCGGCCCGGAAAGTGGCCCGCGAAGTACCACTCGTCCGCCCGCACCTGCTTTCGCGCGACGACGTGGCCGCCGGGCTCCATCTCGACGACCTCGTCGAGGAGCAGGAAGGGGTCGCGGTGAGGCAGGATCGCCTCGATCTCTTCTTTCGTCAGGGAGGGCACGTGCGCGATGAGTCTAGTGGTGGAGGCATGGCTCAGGATTCCCTGGATTCGGGGAAGGTCGAGCCGTTGCTGCGGGGGCGCCTCGGGCGGCCCTACCGCTTCCTCGAGCGCTGTGAGTCGACTCAGCGGGAGCTTCCGCCCGATGCTCCGGAGGGAGCGGTGGTCGCCACGGACGAGCAAACGGCCGGTCGTGGGCGTCGCGGCCGAACCTGGTTTGCCGCGGCGGGAACGAGCCTGCTCTTCTCGATCAACCTGAGGCCGTCGGTTCCGACGCATCGACTGCCCGAGCTCTCGATCGTCGCCGGGCTCTCCTGTGCGGACGCGATTCACGATGTCACGGGCCTCACGCCCGACATCAAGCTGCCGAACGATCTGCTCGTCGGCGGCCGCAAGCTGGCAGGAATCCTGGCCGAAGCCCGCGACGACAGGGTCGTCCTCGGGATCGGGATCAACGTGAACACGTCGAAGGAAGACCTCCCGAGGGACGTCGACACGGAGCCGACTTCGCTGCGCGCGGAGCTCGGCACCCCGGTCGTCCGCGCAGAGTTGCTCTCGGCGATCCTGCTCGAGCTCGAGCGCCGCTACGACGACTGGAACGCCTAGCGGAGTCTCAGCTTCGGCCCGATATTTCCCGCCGCGTCCTCCGCGTAGGCATCCAGCCGCGTGAAGGGGCGGTCGAGAATGACGGTGAAGATCCCGGCCTTCGGCCGCGAGATCGTGGAGGCGACACCGTCCGCGACGAAGGTGACTCTGGCGGGCTCCGACAGGGAGACCCTCACCGGCCTCTTGTTGACGAGCTTGAGCCGCGGCGCAACGCGATCCACCCGTACCGGGAGAAGCTGCGTGAAGGGCCCGGTCGAGTCCGTGATCGTCAAGGCGGCCGAGTACGCGCCGTCCAGAAGCCCTCCCGCCCAAGCAAAGGCCTGCGGGCCCGCGGGAAGAGGACCGTCGAAGATGGTGGCGACCTCCGCAGTCCCGCTGCGCACGACGAGATGCGCGGTGGCTGGCACGGAGAGCTTGAACGAGACCGTCAGCAGATCGAGGCGACCGTCGCCGTTCGGCGAGATCGCCGGCGGGACGACCCCGAAGCTCGAAAGCGTCCGGCTGATCGAGACGCTCGCCGCGGCCGTAACGACCCGGTTTCGAGCTCCTCGAGCGACAAGAGCAATGCGGTAGCGCCCGTCGGGATAGCCCGCGCCGTCCCAGGTGAACGACTGACGGCCCGCCGGCTGCGCGCCCGTGAAGAGCGGCGCGATCTCCACGCCGTCCTCCGCCTGCAGGCTCACGGTCACCGTCGCCGGGGTGCCAAGCCGGTAGGAGATCGTCGTCGTATCCGTCCGGCCGTCGCCGTTCGGCGTGAACCCGGCAGGCTCGGCGCGCAGACCCTCGACCGAGAGCCCACCGGTGGGAGTCCCGATGATCCCTGTCGCGGGACGCACGCTGGGCCCGGCCGCCATCCGATACCGGTAACTGCCCGGGGGAGCGAGCCGCGCGTCCCACGTCCACTGAATGGTGGTGCCGTATCCGGCGCCTGCCGCCACAGGTTTGCCGTTGACGTCCACGATCGAGACGCTCCACGGCAGCGGCGCCGACAGGCGCGCCGAGAAGCTCACGTACTGTCCGAGACCGCCCTCGATCTCAGGCGTGTAGAGCTTGGGCAGCCCGAGGCCCGCCGCCGCGCGAGCGATTCCCGGAAGCTCCCCGTACAGCGTTCCCGGACAACTCGTGTAGCCGGTGTCCCGGTGGCCCGAGACGGCGCGAAGCCAGAGGGGCAGGCCCTTCCTGTACTTCGGATTCCCCGCGGACACGACCGGTGCGTTCGACAAGGCGTCGACGTGGGCGACATCGAGGCGCCACGCGAGCAGCCGCACGATCGCGGCCCGGGCGGCCGGGGTGACGCGGCGGCGCTCGTAGTTTCCGAGCACCGAGACGCCGAGGGTGCCGGTGTTGAAGCCTGCCGAATGAGCGCCGACGACGTTCCGCTCGATTCCGCCGTACCGCCCCTCGAACACCTGGCCGAAGCGGTCGACGAGAAAGTTGTAGCCGATGTCGTCCCATCCGTTGCCGCGCACGTGATAGAGGTAGACGCCGCGGACGATTGCCGCCGACTGGGCGGGCGTCGCAGGCTCGGCGCCTGCCGTGTGGTGCACGACGGCGGTCGTCAACGTCTTCGCGATCACGGGGTTGTCGCGCCGGATTCGCTCGTCGGCGCCCCAGGCCCGGCGCGTGACGATCTTCGGGCTGCCGGTCATCTGGAGCGTCCGTCCGAGCGAGTCCTCTACCGGGCTCCAGACGTAATGGGCGCGGAGGCGCGTAACGCGGCCCCGGGTCTTCACCGCGAGCCGATCCGCCGTCCCCGTCCAGACAGGGTTGCTCATCCGCCAACCGCGCAGGCGCCGCGACTCGTCCGTCTCGCGGTCAGGCCCATCCTGCGGCTCAGCCTCGGCCTCGCGCCAGGAACTCCAGCCCGAGGGGCGATGGGTCCGGAAGAGCACCCGGCCGGACCCCTTCCAGTGCAGGCCGACGAGATTGAACTTCTCGGGCGCGGTGACGGCGGCGAGAGTTCGCTGGCCGGCAACCGGAAGCTCGCGCGTGACGAGCGTCGCCTCCCCCCAGGCGGTAGCCGGGAATGCGAGAGCAACGAGAGTGACGGCGAGAATCTTCATGGGCGACCCCGACCCAGGGTCGCAGCGCCGTGAAGTGGTTGCAAGGGCTCTTGATAGCATCTTTACACCGTGAAAAGCCGCATTCTGCGGGGGGTTTTGACCGCATTGGCCGTCGCTCTCGTGGTTCCTGCGGCTGCCTCAGCGGCACCGCGGGTTCTCGCGGTCGAGTTCGACAACGACGTCAATCCGGTCACCGCCGATTACGTCATCGACCAGATCAAGCGTGCGAATGAGGACCGCTACGACGCGGTCGTCATCCTCCTCGACACGCCGGGTGGCCTCTCCGACGCGATGAAGGACATCTACGAGGCCGAGCTCGCCTCGAAGGTCCCGGTGATCGTCTACGTCCACCCCGAAGGCGCTCGGGCCGCCTCGGCGGGTGTCTGGATCGGCCAGGCGGCCGACATCCTGGCGATGGCGCCGCAGACGAACATCGGCTCCTCGACCCCGATCAGCGTCGGCGGCTCCGACATCCAAAAGGATCTGCGGAACAAGGTCGTGAACGACGCCGCAGCCTCACTTCGTGCGCTCGCCCGCGAGCACGGGCGCAACGTCCAGTGGGCGGACGCAGCGGTCCGCAAGGCGTCGAACCTCGGAGCACGCGAGGCGAAGGAGCAGAACGTGATCGACGTCGTTGCGCCGAGTCTCCCGGCGCTCCTGAACCAGATCGACGGGCGGGAGACGAAGCCGAAGATGCTGATGCTCGAAACCGCCGGAGCGACGATCGACCGGGTCGAGATGTCGCTCTGGAAGCGAATCCTCGACACGCTGATCGATCCGAACCTGATCGTCATCCTCATGTCGCTGGGCGTCCTCGGGATCACGATCGAGCTCTGGAACCCCGGGCTGATCCTCCCGGGCACCGTCGGAGCGATCTCGCTCGTGATCGGCCTCTTCGGGCTCCAGATCCTTCCCGTCAGCTGGGCCGGGGTCTTGCTGATGCTCCTCGCTGCCGGATTCTTCGTCGCCGAGATGTTCGTGGTCAGCCACGGCGCGCTCGCACTTGCCGGCGCGGTTGCATTCGTGATCGGCTCTCTGATGCTCTTCGACCCGGCCGGCGACGCGTACCAGGTGTCGCTGACCGTGGCGCTCACGATCGCTGGAACGATGGCGCTGATGGTCGCCTTCGTGGTCGCGAAGCTCGTGCAGGTGCGCCGAGCCGAGGTGGTCACCGGCCAGGAGGAGCTCGTGGGCGAGGTGGGAATCGTCCGCCAGGCGCTCGACCCCGTCGGCCTGGTCTTCGTCCACGGCGAGCTCTGGCGCGCCCGATCCGACGGCGACGCGATTCGCCCGGGGAACACGTCCGCGTGCAGGGCCTCGACGACGCGCTGACGCTCACCGTCGGCCCCCGCATAGGATCTAGGACGTGGCCATCCTGATCGCTCTTGGGGTCGTTGCAGTTCTCTTCATCCTGCTGCTCTCGGCCTCGGTCCGGGTCGCGCGGGAGTACGAGCGGGGCGTCATCTTCCGGCTCGGCCGGCTGAAGTCGCCGCCGAAAGGCCCGGGCCTCTTCCTGCTGATCCCGATCATCGACAAGATGGTCCGGGTCGACCTGCGGACGGTGACGCTCAACGTGCCGCCGCAGGAGGTGATCACGAAGGACAACGTCCCGGTCCGCGTGAACGCCGTCGCCTACTTCCGGATCATCGATCCCGAGAAGGCGATCGTGCAGATCGAGAACTTCATGGTCGCGACGTCGCAGATCTCGCAGACGACGCTCCGGAGCGTGCTCGGCCAGCACATGCTCGACGAGCTCCTCTCCGAGCGGGACAAGATCAACGAGATCCTCCAACGGATTATCGACGAGTCGACCTCGCCCTGGGGCGTCAAGGTCTCGATCGTCGAGGTCAAGGACGTCGAGATCCCGGGCGGGATGCAGCGCGCGATGGCGCGGCAGGCAGAGGCCGAGCGCGAGCGGCGCGCGAAGGTCATCGCCGCCGAAGGTGAGTTCCAGGCCTCCGAGCAGCTCAAGAACGCGGCCCTCGTCCTCGCGGAGAACCCGATGTCGCTCCAGCTCCGCTTCCTCCAGACGATGCTCGAGATCAGCTCGGAGCGCTCCTCGACGATCATCCTCCCCCTCCCGATCGAGCTCTTCAAGCCGTTCATCGAAGGCCGCGGCGGCACCACCTGACCGAGATTCGCGTAGACCCGCTGACGGGTCGCCGAGTCGTGATCGCACCCGACCGCGGTGCCCGCCCGGGGGCCTGGCTGCCGGAGATCGAGCCGCCGACCCCTGACGAGATCGAACGCTGCCCGTTCTGCGGCGGCCGCGAGGACCGCACGCCTCCGGAGACCCTCCGGATCGGCGATCCGTGGCGCGTCCGAGTCGTCCCGAACCTCTACCCGGCGCTCGAACGGCAGGAAGTCGTCATCCACTCGCCCGACCACGTTCGTTCCTTCACAGAGCTGGACGACGACCAGATCGAAGCCGTCGCAGAAGCGTGGAACCGGCGGATAAACGAAAGCGACTCCCCGGTACTGGCCTTCGTCAACGAGGGGCGGCTCGCCGGATCGAGCCTGCCGCACAGCCATTCGCAGCTCGTCTGGACCGACCTTCCCGACGAGTCGCTCGAGCGTCTACCGGCGCTGCTCGCCGAGTACGAGGTCACGACCCGCGGCGAGGTCGCCGGCTCGGTGCACCCGGTAGGCGCCGCTCCCTATGAGTGCCTGATCGGCAGCCCCGCCGGCGGCGGGCGCCTCGCCGACGGGCTCCTCGTTCTTCGCGATCTCGTACGGCGGTTGCACGCAGCCGTGGGCTTCAGGCCCTGGAATGCGTGGCTCCACCCCGGCCCGCCGTGGCACCTCCACCTCGTCCCGAGGCTGACCGCGCTCGCGGGAATCGAACTCGGCGCGGAGCTCTACGTCAACGTCGTGCCGCCCGAGCGGGCGGCCGAAGCGCTCAGATCGGCCGCGGGCTAGGGGCTGAGGGCGGGCTCGGGCTGCTGCCGCTCGCGGAAGCGGCGCGCCGCTTCGATCGCAGCACCGAGATTGAGGCCCTTGTCCTTGGCCTGTTTGATCAGCATCACGGTCTCGACGGCGTCCATGTCGTAGATCCGCTGCTTGCGGCCCTTCGTCGGGATCTGAGCCTTGTTCGTCCAGTAGTCGAGCTGCATCTTCGAGATGCCGGCGATCTGGCAGACCTGGCCGAGATAGAGCTCGACTTTGCCGAGGTGCTCCGCGAGGTTGATGGGCTCGAGGAGGTCAGCTTGTGTGCTTGGAGGCATACGACACCTTCGTTCGATTCAGATTTGCGACCCCGACAAGACGGATGTATAGCGGGACCCGCCCCGCTTTTCTAGGGCAAATCGTCCTCAAAAGAGGGTAAAACTGCCCGCCGGCTGCGAAAAAGACCTAGTTTGCGGGTGCTTCGGCGGCTTCCGGAGCGTCCGGGGCTTCCTGAGCCTCGTCAGGCGCTTCGCCGGCGTCGTCGGATGCATCTGATTCCACGACCGGCGCGAACGCGGAGACCTGCTCCCCTTCGCGGAGGCGCATGACGATCACGCCCTGCGTGGACCGGCCCAGCCGCTTGACGTCTTCCACCGCCATCTTGATCACGGTGCCGCCGGTCGAGATGAGCATCACCTGATACCCGTCGCGAACGACACGGGCGCCGGCGAGCTGGCCCTTGGCCTCGGTCAGCTGCACGGTCTTCACGCCGAGACCGCCGCGGCCCTTGACCGGGTACTCGTCGACGCGGGTCCGCTTCCCGTAGCCGTTCTCGGTGACGACGAGGAGGTCGGAGTCGTTCTCAGCCCTCGCGATCTCGATCACGGCGTCGCCCTTCCGGAGGTTCATCCCGCGAACTCCGCCCGTGGCGCGACCCATCGGGCGTGCCTCCTTCTCGTGGAAGCGGATCGCCTGGCCCTTGCAGGACACCATCAGGATGTCGTCGTCACCGTCGGTGTGCACGACGCCCACGAGCTCGTCGTCCTCACGCAGGTTGATCGCGATGATCCCGTCCGCCTTCAGCGGGGTGTTGTAGTCGCCGAAGCGGCTCTTTTTCACGACGCCGTTCTTGGTCGCGAGAACGAGATACTCGGCCTCCGAGAAGTCGCGGGTCGCGATCACCGCGCGGGTCGTCTCGCCCTGCTCGTACGGGAGGAAGTTGGGGATCGCGCGGCCCTTCGCCTGCCGCGTGCCGAGCGGCAGCTCGTGCACCTTGAGCCGATAGACCTTGCCGCGCGTCGTGAAGAAGAGCAGATAGTCGTGCGTCGAGGCGACGAACAGGTGCTCGATGTAGTCGTCGTCCTTCAAGTCCATGCCCATGACGCCGATCCCGCCGCGGCGCTGCTCGCGGTACGTGGTGACCGGTAGGCGCTTGATGTAGCCCGATCGCGTGATCGCGATCACCATGTCCTCTTCCGCGATCAGGTCCTCGAGCTCGAACTCGCCTTCGGCCGCGATGATCTCCGTGCGACGGTCGTCGTTCTTCGCGTAGATCGACTTGATCTCCAGCAGCTCTTCGCGGATCAGCGCGTCGACGCGAGCCTCGTCGCCGAGGATCGACCTGAGCTCGGCGATGCGCTCCTGGAGGTCGGCGAACTCTTCCTCGATTCGCTTGCGCTCCAGGCCGGTGAGGCGCTGGAGACGAAGGTCGAGGATCGCCTGCGCCTGGATCTCGCTCAGCTCGAACTCTCGCTGGAGGCCTTCCCGCGCCTCGTCAGGATCCGCCGACGCCCTGATCAGGGCGATCACTGCATCGAGGTTGTCGAGCGCGGTGAGGTAGCCCTGGAGGACGTGCGCCCGGGCCTCCGCCTTGCGCAGCTCGAACTTCGACCGGCGGGTGACGACCTCGCGCTGGAAGTCCAAGTAGTGCTGGAGCATGTCTCGGAGCGAGAGCGTCTTCGGCACGCCGTCGACGAGCGCCACCGCGTTGAAGCCGAACGTCGACTGCAGCGGGGTGTGCTTGTAGAGCTTGTTGAGCGCGACCTGCGGGATCGCGTCCCGCTTGAGCTCGATCTGGATCCGCATGCCGGACCGGTCGGAGTGGTCGGCGAGATCAGAGATCTCGGTCAGGACCTTGTCGTTGACGAGGTCGGCGATCTTCTTGATCACGCCGACGTCGCCGCCCTTCTTCACCCCGTACGGGAGCTCGGTGACGATGATCGCCGACTTGCCGCCGCGCAGCTCCTCGATGTGGGCTCTCGCGCGCATGACGATGCGGCCACGGCCCGACCGGTAGGCCTCGCGAATGCCCTCGCGCCCGAGGATGATCGCGCCGGTCGGGAAGTCGGGGCCCTTGATGTGGCGGGTCAGACGCTCGACGTCGATCTCCGGGTCGTCGATGATCGCGACGACGGCGTCGATCACCTCGCCGAGGTTGTGCGGAGCGATGTTCGTCGCCATGCCGACGGCGATGCCGGCCGACCCGTTGACGAGCAGGTTGGGGAAGCGCGCCGGCAGAACTGTGGGCTCTCGCCGGGACTCGTCGTAGTTCGGCTTGAAGTCGACGGTGTCCGCGTCGATGTCGCGGAGGAGCTCGGTCGCGATGCGCGAGAGCCGCGACTCGGTGTAGCGCATCGCCGCAGCGGGATAGTCGTCGATGTTCCCAAAGTTCCCCTGGCCGTCGACGAGCGGGTACCGCATCGAGAACGGCTGCGCCAGGCGGACGAGCGTGTCGTAGATCGCCGTGTCGCCGTGGGGGTGGTACGAGCCCATCACGTCGCCGACGATGCGGGCGGACTTCTTGAACGGCCTGTTCGGCTGCATGCCGGCCTCGTGCATCCCGAAGAGGACACGGCGGTGCACCGGCTTCAACCCGTCCCGCACGTCCGGTAGCGCCCGCGAGACGATGACGCTCATCGCGTAGTCGAGGAAGCTGGAGCGCAGCTCCTTCTCGATGTCGCGCGACTCGATTCGCCCTGCGCCGAGGGGCTCCAGGTCAGACATCCAGGAACCTGACGTCACGGGCGTTCTGCTCGATGAACAGCCGGCGAGGCTCGACCTGGTCGCCCATCAGCATCGAGAAGGCGAGATCGGCGGCGGCGGCATCGTCGACTTCGACGCGGATCAGCATCCGGTTCGCCGGGTTCATCGTCGTGTCCCACAGATCCTCGGCGTCCATCTCGCCGAGTCCCTTGAAGCGGCCGATCTCGATGCCGTCCTTCGCCAGGTCGAGCACTTCGTGCCGGAACTGCTCGAAGGTGTAGGCCTCGCGCGACTTCCGGCCGAGGATGATCCGGAAGGGCGGCGGCCCGACGAGCTCGACCAGCCGGGCGTAGGACTTGGCCAGGCTGGCGTAATGAGGGGAGGCCAGGAGCTCGACCGGCACCGTCACATGGCTCGCGGTGCTGGTTTCCTTCTCGATCACCTTGACCCGGAACTCCTCCGCCGACTTCTCGACGAGATCGAGGTCGAAGCCGTCCGTGTCGAGGCCCTCGAGCGCGCGCGGCAGGTCGCTTCCGGCGTCCGCGCCTTCGATCAGTCGGTGCTCGACCAGGAAGTTGACCGTCGGCGCTCCGTAGTCGGCGCGCAGCCTGGACGCCCAGCCCTCGAACTCGGTCAGCGCGCTCGTGAAGCGCTTGTAGCGGGTCTCCGTGAGCTTGAAGGTCGACCCGGCGCGATCGGTGACGTCCATGTCCTTGACGCGCTCGCGAACGAGGAGATCCTCGAACTGCGACTCCTTCTCGACGTAGATCTCCTGGTTCCCGATCTTCACGCGATAGAGCGGCGCAGCGGCGATGTAGACGTGGTTGCCCTCGACCAGCTCGGGCATCTGTCTGAAGAGGAAGGTGAGGATCAGCGTCCGGATGTGGGCGCCGTCGACGTCGGCGTCGGTCATCACGATCACGCGGTGGTACCGAAGCTTCTCGAGGTCGAACTCGTCGCCGATCCCCGTCCCGATCGCGGTGATCATCGCCTGGATCTCCACGTTGGAGAGCACCTTGTTGATCCGGTTCTTCTCCGAGTTGATCACCTTGCCGCGCAGCGGCAGGATGGCCTGGTTGACGCGGTTTCGGGCCTCGACGGCTGAGCCGCCGGCCGAGTTGCCCTCGACGAGGAAGAGCTCGGCGTCCTCGGGGTCGCTCGTCTGGCAGTCGGCGAGCTTCCCGGGCAGCGACGAGCTCTCGAGCGCGCTCTTGCGGCTGAGCTTGCGCGCCTTCTGCGCCGCCTGGCGCGCATTCCGCGCAGCGACCGCCTTCGTCAGGATCTGCTTGGCCTCGGCGGGGTTCTCTTCGAGGAATTCGGCCAGCCGCTGGTTGACGGTCTGCTCGACGAGCCCGCGGACCCACGGGTTGCCGAGCTTCGTCTTCGTCTGGCCTTCGAACTGCGGGTCGCGGAGCTTGACCGAGATGACGGCTGCCAGGCCCTCGCGGACATCCTCGCCCTCGAGGTTCTCCTCTTTCTCCTTCAGGAGCCCCTTCTCGCGGGCGTACTTGTTCAGCGTCCCGGTCATCGCCGCCTTGAAGCCGGAGAGATGCGCGCCGCCCTCGGTCGTGTTGATGTTGTTCGCGAAGGAGAAGACCGACTCGACGAACGAACCGTTCCACTGCAGCGCCACTTCGACGCCGCCGTTCTCCATCTCGCCGTCGAAGAAGACGATGCTCTTGTGGATGGGCTCCTTCGCGGCATTGACGTGCGCGACGAAGTCCCTGATCCCGCCCTCGTAGTAGAACTCGTGCCGGGCCTCGACCTCCCGCTCGTCGGTGAGGACGATGCGCAGCCCGCTGGTGAGAAACGCCGTCTCGCGCAGGCGTTGGATGAGCGTGTCGACCGACCACTCGAACTCGTCCTCGTCGAAAATCTCGAGGTCGGGGAGGAACGTGATCGTCGTCCCGGTCTCCTTCTTGTTCTCCATCTTCCCCGCGACCTCGAGGTCGCTGGTCGGCTCCCCGCGGGCGAACTCCTGGCGGTAGATCTTCCCGTCGCGGTGGATCTCGAGCTTCAGCCACTCCGAGAGCGCGTTCACGACCGAGACGCCGACGCCGTGGAGACCGCCGGAGACCTTGTAGCCCTCGCCGCCGAACTTTCCGCCGGCGTGAAGCTTTGTCAGGACGACGGTGGCGGCCGGAAGCCCCTGGTCGGCCATGATGTCGACCGGGATCCCCGAGCCGTTGTCCGAGACGGTGACCGAATTGTCCGGGTGGAGCGTGATCTCGATGCGGTCCGCGCGGCCGGCGAGAGCCTCGTCGACCGAGTTGTCCACGACCTCGTAGACGAGGTGATGGAGCCCCCGAGCACCCGTCGAGCCGATGTACATGCCCGGGCGAAGCCGGACCGGCTCGAGGCCTTCGAGGACCGTAATGTCTTTTGCGGTGTAAGCTGCTTCGGTCAAAGAGAAAAAGCCCTGCTAACTGGACGTTTTTGGGCTGACGTCAGTCTATCAGAACGAGCGGTCGTTCGGCGGCCTTGCGAGGCTCGCGGCAGCCGCTTTTGCGACGACTTTGCGCAGGTTGTCGTCCGAGATCGTGGCGGCCAGCTCCTCCCCCGCCTGCAAGTGCTGCTCCGTGACCTCGGCGGCGTGGTTTTCGCGCTCCTCTGGTCCCGGCGCGGAGGCTTCGGGGAGCGGGCCGGGCGCGAAGCGGAGCCGCGCGGGGGCGTCTTTCCCGAGCTCGGCGCCCAGGCGCTCCCGAAGCTTCTCCTCGAGCAGGCCGAGCTCGAAGGCCCACGCCGAAGAGCTCGTCGAGACGTGGAGCGTTCCGTCGCGCGCGATGCGCGCGGGCCACGCGTTGTGGGCGATCGAGTCCCCGACAGCGCCGGGCCAGGCATCCACGACATCTGCGATCGCGCCACCGGGCCCGAACCTGCCGAGCTCACGCCGGACGTCGTCGCCGAGCCGCTCCGGCTTCATGCCGCGATCACCGCCCTCCCTGGAGTCACGTGAACCAGAACGTCCGCTTCGCTCGGCAGCGCCGCCGGTGAGGTCGCTGTCAGAAACGCCTGCGCGCCCGGGCGGCGCAGGCGCGCGGCAAGAATCGTGCAGCGCTCGGGATCGAGTTCTGAGAGAACGTCGTCGAGGAGCAGAAGCGGAGGCGGTCCGCGGTCTGCGATCAGGTCGGCCTCCGCCAGGAGGAGCGAGAGGACGGCCAGACGCTGCTCTCCCTGCGAGCCGAAGTTCCTGAGGTCGCGGTCCCCGGCGACGATCGCGACGTCGTGGAGATGGGGGCCGAGGCCGGTAAACCCGCGCGCCAGATCCTGCTCCGCCCGCGCTTCCAGCTGCTCAACCGTCGCCGGCTCGCCCTCGTAGCGAAGATTCGCTCCCTCCAGCAGGAACTCGGCGGCACCGGCGGCGAACGCCGGCGAAAGCAGCTCCACGAGCTCCCTTCGCGCTTCGACCAGCACGCGCCCGAGCTCGGCGAGCTGGTGAGTCCAGGGATCGAGGACGTCACGCGGCGAATGCCCGACGGCCACACGCCGAAGGGCACCGTTGCGCTGCGCGAGCGTCGACGCGTAGTCAGTCGTCGCCGAGGCACGGCTCGGGAAGAGCCGGCCCAGCGTCCGGTCGAAGTACGCCCGGCGTACCGCAGGGCCGCCCTTGACGATCGCGAGCCGGTCCGGTGTGAAAACGAGTGCGGGCAGGCGCGAGCGAAGCTCCTCGGCTGCGCGCAGCGGCGAACCGTTGAACTGGGCGCGCCTCGCCTCGCCTGCCCTGAGAGTCACCTCGATCTCCACCGGGGCGCCGCCGTGCTCGCCTGCGACCATCACCCTGGCGCCGGGCTCACCGAAGCGGATCAGCTGCGCATCGGAGCGCGTACGCGGCGAAAACCCCTGGGTCGCGACGTGCAGGCTCTCGAGAAGATTCGTCTTCCCCGCGCCGTTCGGCCCCACGGCAAGCACGAGGCCGGGTTGGAGCTCGAGCTCGAGCCGGGAGTACGAGCGATAGTCGCGGAGCGAAAGCGTCTTGACGATCAGCCCGAGCTAACCCGCAAGGCGGATCGGCATGATCAGGTACGAGAAGTCGTCTCCCTCGCCCTGGATCACGGCAGGCCGCAGCGAGCTGATCAGCTTCAGGCGAAGCTCGTCGCCTTCCACCGACTCGATCCCGTCACGGAGGAACTCGGGGTTGAAGCCGATCTCGAGTGCGTCGGAGGCGAACGGGGCCGGCATCGTCTCGCGCGCTTCACCGACGTCCTGCGTCTGCGCGGAAACGGTCAGCTCGCCCTCGGCGAAGCGCATCCGGATCGGCGCGTTGCGCTGCGCCATCACGGAGACGCGCCGCACGACCTCCAGGAGCTCGTCGCGGGGCAGCGCCAGCTCGTGCTCGAAGGTCTCCGGCAGCAGCTGGCGGTAGTTCGGGAACTGGCCCTCGATGCGGCGAGTCGTCAGGAGGATCCCGTCGGTCGCAAAGAGAACCTGGTTCTCCTGGACGCCAATCTGGAGGCCGCCGGCACCCTGCGCGATGCGCGTCAACTCTCCGAGAGCGCGCGCCGGCACGATGGCGTCCAACTCCGGGCCGGCCGACCCCATCGAAGTCTCCTTCACCGCCAGCCGGTAGGAATCTGTCGCGGCCATCACGAGGTTCTGGCCCTCGAAGCGGACGAGGATCCCAGTCAGGACCGGACGGGACTCGTCGCGCGACGCCGCGCGGTTGACCCGGTTTGCCGTCTCGAGGACAGCATCTGCGTCGATCGACATGAGCTCGACTGCGCCCGTCTCGGGCAGCCGTGGGAAGTCCTCGGCGTTATAGGTGTGCAGCTTGTAGCTCGCTGCTCCGCTGACGATCTCCACGAGCCCTTCGCCCGAACGGTGCTCGATCGAAACCTCGTCGGCGGGGAGGAGCCGCACGAGATCGGCGAGCAGTTTGCTCGGCACGACGACCGCCCCCTCCGATTCAACCTCTGCGTCGAGCGAGGAGCGCAGCGAGATCTCCATGTCTGTGGCAGCGAGGTCCAGGCGCCCGCTCTCTGCGCGTAAGAGAACGCCGGCGAGCACCTGCACCGTCGTTCTCGTCGAGGCGGCCCGCGAGACAACAGCGAGCTGCCGCGTCAGCTCCTCTCTCGGAACGGAGATCTTCAACGCGGTGCCGGTCACTGTTTCTGCTTCTAGCATTTAGAAAGAAAAAGCTTGTAGTAACAGTAGAGCGTGTGGAAGACGGGGAAGACGCACTGTTTCGAGGCTACAAGCGCGATTCTCTTGGGGACGCCCGTTGTGGGCAACTGTGACCTTTGAACAGGCCTCAACACGACGAGCCCGGGCGTCCACAGATCAGCCGGCCTGTTTGATGCGCGCGGTCAACTCTTGCACAAGGTTGTAAACAGAGCGATCCTCGCGAATGAGCCGCGCGATCTTGGACGTTGCATGGATGACGGTCGTGTGGTCGCGGCCTCCGAAGTGCCGGCCGATCCGCGGCAGCGACGAGTCGGTGAGCTCGCGCGAGAGGTACATCGCGACCTGTCGGGGATAGACGATGTTCTGCGAGCGCCGGTCACCGACGAGCTCTTCTTTCGAGAGGCCAAAGCGCTCGGACACCTCGTCCTGGATCAGTTCGATCGAGACCTGCGCTGCCTCACCTTGCGGGAACACGTCGCGCAGGACGTCCTGGGCAAGCTCGACCGTCATCGGCCGGCCGGTGAGCGAAGAGAAGGCGACGACGCGGGTGAGGGCTCCCTCGAGCTCGCGAATATTGGTGGAGACACGGCCGGCGATGAACGTGAGCAGCTGCGGGTCGGCGACGTCGATTCCGTCGGTGCGCGCCTTCTTCTGGAGGATCGCGATGCGCGTCTCGAGGTCGGGCGGCTGGATGTCCGTCATCAGCCCCCACTCGAACCGGGACCGCAGTCGCTGTTCGAGAGTCGCGATCTGCCTGGGTGGCCGGTCGGACGAGATGATGATCTGCTTGCCGGCTTCGTAGAGCGTGTTGAAGGTGTGGAAGAACTCCTCCTGGATCCGCTCCTTGTGCTCGAGGAACTGGATGTCGTCGATCAGGAGGACGCCGAAGGTTCGGTAGCGCTGCTTGAACCCTTCGATCCGCTTGTCGCGCAGCGAGTTGATGAAGTCGTTCATGAAGCGCTCGCTCGTGACGTAACAGACCGAGAGATTGCGCGAGTGCTCGCCGACGTACTGACCGATCGCCTGCAAGAGATGGGTCTTGCCGAGGCCCGTGCCTCCGTAGATGAAGAGGGGGTTGTATGCCTGGGCCGGCGCTTCGGCGACTGCGAGGGCGGCGGCGTGCGCGAACCGGTTGGACGATCCGATGACGAAGGAGTCGAACGTGTACTTCTCGTTCAACCCCTCGGTCCGCGGACGCTCCTGGACCTGGATCGTTCCTTCCGTCTTTCCGTCCGCGTCCGTCTCAGCGTGGTGGACCGAGAGGTCGATTCGCCGCTCCTCGCCCGTGGAGTCGCGGACGGCGGCATCGATCAACCCGAGGAAGTGGCTCTCGATCCATTCGCGCGTAAAGTCGTTCGGGACGGCGAGCACGAACGCGTCGTCGGAGAGTTCGACGCCTTCGGCCTCGGAGAACCAGGTGCTGTAGGTCTTGTCGTTCAGTGCGGCCCGCAGCCGCTCTGAGACTTCGGTCCACAGGTCCTCTGCAGTGAGCAACTGCTGCCGTTCCACGCTGATTTGTCGATCCTCCCTCGCGCTGCCGAAGTGGCGAGCATAGCAGCGTCCGCGAGGACGTTCAAAGGCACCGCACGAGGAGACGGAGGAGCCAAAAACCACCGGATTTGCAGGGAGTTTTTAACGTTCCCCAGCTCCCTCCACAGGTGTGGAAAGAACGCCAACTCGGGCTGTATACATTGGGGAAAACACGCAACTGGCAGGACGTTTCCACGTTTGGCGTTGCCCGTCCTGGCTGTGGAAAAGCTCGTGCAGGATCGTCTCTCTATACTGGCCCGGCGCCGCTTCGGCGCAGCCCTCACTTCTCTCACATCGAATCGTGAAACGGACCTATCAGCCCAACGTGCGTAGGCGGAAGCGGCGCCACGGCTTCCGGCAGCGAATGGCCTCGAAGGCCGGCCGCGCCATCCTCAAGCGCCGCCGCGCTCGCGGCCGCAAGCGCCTGTCCGCGTAACCGGCGGGTCCCGCCGACCGTGCAACGCCGCCATCGTCTTTCTCGCTCGCGCGACTTCGATGCCGTGTACAGAAACGGCCGTTCGGTGTCGACGCGCTACCTCGTCCTCTACCGGTTCGATCGCGAGGGGGAGGAGGACGGAGATGCCAGGCTCGGGATCGCCGTGCCCAAGAAGATCGGCAGCGCCGTGACCCGGAACCGGATCAAGCGCCGCCTGCGGGAAGGCTGGCGCGAGCTCCTGCCCGAGGTGCCTGCGGGGACCGACTACGTCCTTCTGGTCCGCGAGCCGCTCGCCGAAGCCGCGGATGAGCGCGGGCCCGACTGGGTGCGCGAGCGGCTGGAAGAGATCCTCGGGAAGGCGCGGGCGTGAAGTACGTCGGAATTGCCGGCGTGTACGCCTACCGCTACACGCTGGGCGCGCTCTTCCCGGCCACCTGCAAGTACCACCCCTCCTGCTCCCAGTACGCGCTCGACGCGCTGCGCCGATACGGGCTCGCCCGCGGTTCGATCCTTGCGGGCTGGCGGCTGCTTCGCTGTAACCCCTGGAGCCACGGCGGCGTCGACCGGGCCGAGGACCAAACGCTGTTTCGATGATCCCGCTCCTCAGCATCCTCACGCCGATCGAAGACGTCCTCACCTGGGCGCTCGAGTGGCTGCATACGACGATCGGGCTCACCTGGGCGTGGTCGATCATCGCGCTGACGATCACGGTCCGGGTCCTGCTCGTCCCGTTGACGGTGAAGCAGATCCACTCGATGCAGCGGATGCAGGCGCACCTGCCGGAGATGAAGGAGATCCAGAAGCGCTACAAGACCGACAAGCGCAAGCAGAACGAGGAGCTCATGAAGTTCTACCGGGAGAACCAGATCAACCCGGCCTCCTCGTGTCTCCCGGTCATCCCGCAGATTCCCATCTTCTTCGCGCTGTACTTCGTGTTGCGGGACTTCGACGACGAGATCTTCCCGAAGTACCCGAAGTCGGACCTCGGCTGGCTGGATTTCGTCCCGAACATCACCGCCAACATCACGTCGCACTGGTCGGGCTACGTGCTGCTCGTCGTCTACGTCGCCAGCCAGATCGCGTCGACGTGGTTCATGCCGACGCAGAGCAAGAGCCAGCGCGTGATCTTCCTGTTCCTGCCGCTCGTCTTCGCGTTCTTCATCCTCGACCCGCCCGGCGGGACGACCTTCCCCGTCGGTCTCCTCCTCTACTGGATGACGACGAACCTCTGGACCGTGGGCCAGGGCATCGTCACCCGCGGGTTGCGCGGCAAGACGCCGCCTCCGCCCCCAAAGCGCTCTTCGCGCACGCCGGCGAAGACGGAGCGACCCGAGGCGGAAACCGAGACTGCTGCCTCCGAGGAGACCCCGCGGCCCGCCGGCCAGGCGCGGAAGGTCAAGCGCAAGAAGAAGAAGCGCGCGGGCCGCTAGTGCCGGAGGAGCTCAGCGTCGAGACGACGGGAGAAACGGTCGGGGAGGCCAAGTGGGCAGCCCTTCGTGAGCTCGAGCGGCTCCATCCCGGCGTCGACAAGGGCGCTGTTCGGTTCCAGGTCGTCTCAGAGGGCGAGCGCGGGCTGCTGGGGGTCGGCTACTCGCCCGCCCGCGTCGTCGCCACCGTGGAGGCGGACGGCGCCCTGGTGCAAGAGGAGGAGCCGCCGGTCCCGACCGACGAGACCGAGCTGGCCTCTCTCGTCCGCGAGCTCGTCACCCGGATCACCGCCGGCATGGGCATCTTGTGCCGGGTCGACATCCACGAGCGTGAGGACTCCGTCGTCGCCACCTGCTCCGGCCGCGACCTCGGTCTGCTCATCGGCCGCCACGGCCAGACGATCGACGCCGTCCAGTACCTGGTGAACGCGATCCTCGTCCGGCGAATGCCGGGCAAGCCGGCCACCGTCGATGCAGCGGGCTACCGCGCCCGCCGCGAGGCCTCCCTCGGTGCGCTTGCCCGACGTGCTGCGGACGATGCGCTGCGCCGCGGAGACCGTGTCGAGCTCGAGCCGATGACCGCCGTCGAGCGCAAGATCGTCCACCTCGAGCTCAAGGACGCCGACGGCGTCGAGACGACGAGCGAGGGGACCGAGCCCAACCGCTTCGTCGTTGTCTTCCCTGCTTGACGCCTGGCTGAAGGCCGTCCTCGAGACTCCCGGCCTGACGTCGCTCGACGATCCGGAGGAGGCCCGGCGAATGCTGCTGGACGACAGTCTTCGGGGAGTCGAGGTCGTCGGAGAGTTCGAAGGACCGCTCGTGGACGTCGGGTCCGGCGGCGGCGCGCCCGGGATCCCGCTCGCCGCGGCATTGCCCGACCGGGAGGTGACGCTGCTCGAGTCCGAGCGCCGGAAGGCGGAGTTCCTCGAGCGCTGGACGGCGGAGCTGCCGAACCTTCGCGTCGTCTGGGGCCGGGCGGAGGAGCAGGAGACGGACGTCTTCGGCGTGGCGCTCGCGAAAGCGCTCGCTCCTCCGCCGGTCGCCGCCGAGTGGTGTCTGCCGCTTGTGCGCCAGGGCGGCGCCGCCGTGCTGTGGGTGGGGCCGAGCGCGGATCTGGCGGCTGTCGCGGTGGTGGCGGAACGACTCGCGGCGGCTCCGCCCGAGGAGCGGGACGGACTGGTCGTCCTGCGAAAGATCGGCCCGACTCCCGAAGGCTTCCCGCGCAGGCCCGGAATGGCGAGGAAACGTCCGTTGGCGTAACTAGGCTCGCCTTAGCTGTGGCCATTTACGCGCTTGCAAACCAGAAGGGCGGCGTCGGGAAGACGACGACTGCCGTGAACCTCGCCGCATGTCTTGCCGAGGCGGGCGAGCGCACGCTCCTCATCGATCTCGACCCGCAGGCAAACGCGACGTCAGGGCTGGGAGAGAGCGCAAACGGGACGTCGAGCTACGACCTCCTCGACGGCGCCTCGGCCCTCGAGCTTGCCTCGAGCACGCGCTTCGCCAACCTCGAGCTGATCCCGGCGCGCCCCGACCTCGCCGGCGCCGCCGTCGAGCTCGCGCAACACGGGAACGCCGAGCGTTATCTCGCCGAGGCGCTCCGGGGCACCGCCGAGCAGTACAGGTTCGTGTTCCTCGACTGCCCGCCTTCGCTCGGCTCGCTGACCGTCAACGCGCTCGCTGCGGCCGACAGGGTCCTCGTGCCGGTCCAGGCCGAGTACTACGCGCTCGAGGGCGTCGCGCAGATCCTCGGCTCGATCGAGGCGGTCCGGTCGCGGCTGAACCCGCGGCTGACGATCGCCGGGCTGCTCCTGACCATGGTCGACGGGCGCACGCGGCTCGCGGCCGACGTCGGCTCCGAGCTCGAGCGCCACTTCGGGCCGTTGCTCTTCAAGACGCGGGTGCCGAGGTCGGTCCGGATCGCGGAGGCGCCGAGCCACGGCCTCCCCGTGATCGCCTACGACCGGCGCTCGGCCGGCGCAGACGCCTACTGGAAGGCGGCGATGGAGCTTGTCGAGCGCAGCTAGCCCACGCCGCGGCCTGGGGCGCGGCCTCGAGGTCCTGATCGGCGGCCAGCCGGCCGCGGAGCTCGCCAACCTCCCGCTGGAGCTCGTCCACGCGAATCCGCGGCAGCCGCGGCGCCGGTTCGACCACGCGGCGACCGCGGGGCTCGCGGACTCGATCCGGACGCAGGGCGTCGTCCAGCCGGTTGTCGTGCGTTCCCGGCGCGAGGGCGGCTACGAGCTGATCGCCGGTGAGCGCCGCTGGCGCGCCGCGCGAGAGGCCGGCCTGCAGACGATTCCCGCCGTCGTCCGCGAGAGCGGAGACCGCGAGGCGCTCCTTCTCGGCCTGGTCGAGAACGTCGCGCGCGAGCAGCTCTCGCCGGTCGAGGAGGCGAGGGCCTACGCGCTGCTCGTGGACGAGTTCGAGCTCGGCCTCGGCGAGATCGCCGACCAGGTCGGTCGTTCGAAGCCCTCGGTCTCGAACCGGATGCGGCTGCTCGACCTGCCGGAGGACGTCCTTGCGATGCTCGAGCGGAACGAGCTCAGCGAAGGCCACGCGCGCGCCGTACTCGCCGTGCCGGACCACGAGGAGCGTCGCCGCCTTGCCCGTGAGATCGTCCGCCGGGGAATGTCCGTCCGCGACGCCGAGCGCGCGGCCCGCTGGGCGGGCGCGAGACGCAAGCCGCGGAAGGCCGGGAGCACGCCCGCCGACCCGGTTCTCGCCGACCGGGCGAGAACGGCGGCGGAGCGAATCACCGGCAGGGCAGCCCGCGTGCGTAACGGCCGTTTGGAGATCGCGTTCGCAGACGACGTCGAGCTCGCCGAGCTCGTCGAAGTATTGGAAGCGGTAGTAGAGAACTAGGCCGTACCCGTCGGGCGGCCCCGAGCGTTGTCACCTTGATGCTCGGTCTGTGGCAACAGGACATCGAGTGGCTGGAAGCGATCTCGCAGGACGAGGACGCCCGTGCGCTCTTCCTCCGCATGGCCACCCTCTCGCAGGAGGGGCGGCTGGAGCCGTTCCTGACCGAGCTGGCCCGGGACGACGAGCTCGACGAGCACACGAAGGGCACCGTCGCCGAGCTTGCGGGCGATACCGCGTTCCTGATGGCGGTCGCGGACTACCTCCGCGAGACCACCGTCCTGCACTAGAACCGCGGCGTTAGCGCACGCTCACCTGTTGGCGGATCACGGTCTTCGCCCCGCGTGCGTCGGCGAAGGTCATTCTCAGGCTGTAGCTGCCACGAGCGAGTCGTCGGCTCCCTCGCAGTGAGACGCTGCCCCTCGCTCCCGGGTTGACTCTCCGGGACCCGCTGGCGTAGACGCGGCTTCCGTGCGCCAGTTGCGCCTGGAGCCGAATCGAACTGCTGCCTGCCCGGTAGGCGACCCTGCAGATCACGGTCACCTTGCCTCGCTTGAGCTTGCTCGGCTTGCACGTGATGATCGCATCCCGGCCGTTCGTGCCGGCTGGCCCTCGCGGTCCGGTTGGACCCTGCGGACCCGCGGCACCGGTCGCCCCACCCGGACCCGCCGGGCCTGGGCCGCCAGTCGGCCCGCTGGGCCCAGCCGGGCCGGGAGGGCCGCCTGGCAGAGCGGACGCTATGCCGAGCAGACGGAAGTCGTAACTCGCCGGTGTCGCGTTGGTGTCCAGCACCAGGCTCGCCTCCCGCTCACGGTCTTTGTCCTGCTGTGGCGCGAAGCGAACCCACAGCTTGCAGGTCTCCGTGCTCGCCAGCGAACCGCGGCACGTCGAGGCTCCGATGAAGAAATCGCCTGCCGCAGGACCGGTGAAGCTTTCGCCGAGCACCCGGAGATCGGCGGCCCCGGTGTTGGTCACCATGACTTCCTGAGGTGGGCTCACCGTGCTCTCCGGCTGGGCGGCGAAATCGAGCCCTCGGGGCGATGCTTCGCCGACGGGCTCCGTGACGGCGATCGGAAGGGGGCTCACCTGGGCGCTGTTGTTTGCTCCCCAACAGGCGACCGCTCCTTCGGTCGCGACCGCGCAGCCGTGAAAGCTGCCGAGGCTCAGCGCCGTGAACGTGCCGGGCGGCGGTGCCGTTTGCCCGTTCGCGTCGTGGCCCCAACATGCGAGGGTCGCGTTGCTCCGGATCGCACACGTGTGGTCGTAGCCGGCGCTGAGCGCTCCGAAGGTACCGGTAGGTGGCTCGGGGAGGTACTGGCCATAGGTGGCGAGCCCCCAGCAGTCGAGCGTGCCGTCGGTCATGGTCCCGCACACATGGGCGCCACCGGCGTCGACGGTGCTGAAGGTCCCAGCCGGGGGCGACGCGCGGCCGTAGGCGTTGTAGCCCCAGCAGGCCAGCGTCTGGGCGGCGCTGATCGCACATGCGTAAGGGGAGCCGTTGGAGTCGCCTTCGCTGACGACGCCGAAGGTTCCGCCCGGCGGCAGGTACGAGATGGAGGTGGCATTGCGCCCCCAGCAGACGAGCGTGCCGTTGGTCCGAATCCCGCAGGTATGGCCACCGCCTGCGCTGACGGCGGCGAAGGTCCCGAGGGGCGGCGTCGACTCGAGCTCATCGTTGCGGCCCCAACAGACAACGGTGTCGTCGAGCCTGATCGCGCACGTGTGAAAGCTTCCGGCGCTCACGACCTTGAAGGTTCCGCCCGGCGGCGTCGCCTGCCCGAGGTCGTTCAGGCCCCAGCAGACGATCGTGTCGTCGATCTTCACGGCGCAGGTGTGGCCGCCTCCAGCGGAAACCTGGACCCTCGTTGCCGCGCCTCCCGGTGTCGCACTCAGGAGTACAACCCCCGCCACTACCAAGATCGTGACGGCGTTCCACCTGGCCCGACCCAGCACGAGTCGTGCAGCCCTGTTTCGCAAGACGAACCCCCCTTTGACTTGACCGCGCCGAAAAAACGGCTCTCAGGGCGGTCGCCGAAAGGCCCCGCTTGCTTGTGCCCCCTCGAATTCCGTAGAGGCAACGTCCCGCGCCCTGCAACAGAGGTTACACGGCTCTTCTGCAGATGCCAGCGCGGGAGCCTCAACCCCTCGTTCGGGGAGACGCAGGTGGGCGATCGTGGATTCGAACCACGGACCTCCGCCTTATCAGAGCGGCGCTCTAACCAACTGAGCTAATCGCCCGCAGGCGGCGATGGTAGCGGAGACGGCGGGGTCGGTCCCGCGCAGGAGCCCGGCGCTAACATCAGAACGGGTCGCCCATGCACGAAATGGTCATCTACGGGGTCAGCTTCGACTTGGTCGGCAAGCAGCCGATCGTCTTGCTCAAGACCGCCGACGGGAACAGGTTCCTCCCGATCTGGATCGGCCATCCCGAGGCGGCGGCGATCCTGATGAAGCTCCAGGGCGCCTCGACACCCCGCCCGATGACCCACGACCTGCTCGCCGACATGCTCGAGCAGCTCGATGCGGAGGTGGTCCGGATCACGGTCACGGAGCTCCGCGAGAACACCTTCTACGCGAGCATCACGGTGCAACAGAACGGATCGGAGATCGAGATCGACTCCCGCCCGTCCGATGCGATCGCGATCGCCGTCCGCTCCGACGCCCCGATCTTCGCGGCCGAGCGCGTGATCGAGGAGTCCGCGATCGAGTTCGAGGGCGAGGAAGTGAACGAGGAAGAGATCGTCGACGAGTTCCGCAGGTTCCTCGACGACGTCTCGCCCGATCAGTTCGCCGTCGGCGAAGACGAGCCCACGAACTAGTTCAGCAGGCCGGCCAGCAGGCCGACGCCGTTGAAGCAGGCGTGGAGGATCATCGCCGGGTAGATGCTTCCGGTCCGCCAGCGGAGGAATGCGAGGCCGGCGCCGATCAGGAACAGCACCGGGAAGGCTCGGATCAGCCCGTGGGTGAGCGCGAAGGCGATCCCGACCACGACGATCGTGCCGGCGGCGCCGAGTGGCGAAAGCAGCGTGTAGCCGATCCCCCGGAACATCAGCTCCTCCACGACCGGCGCGGCGACGGCGATCACGATCGCGTTGAGGACGAACGCGAAGGCGCGGTCGGAGCGCCAGCCGCTCGGGTCGAGCCCCTGCTCCTTGCCGCCCCCGAGGATCGGCTCCAGCGCGGCCGCGACGGCGAAGAACACGACGAGCAGCCCGAACGCCCAGCCCGCGGCGGCCGCCCAGGAGGCGGGGCGCCGCAGGCCGAAGGCCTCGCGGAGATCCAGGCCGGAGGCGATCGCCAGCAGAAGTCCGGCGATCACGCCGTAGAGCAGGAACCCGACGACCGCGGACTCGTACCGGAACAGGACGTCGTCGGGCGGATCGCCGTCGGTGAAGTTCGCGCTGTAGGCGAGCAGCGACAGAGCGCCGACGAGGAACCACCAGGCGAGGAGCTTGCGGCTGAGCGACCGCTCGCTCACGCGACCCACTGCCAGAGGGCCCACTGCGCCGAGACGACTCCGAGGAACACGGCGCTCACGACTACCACTCCCGTGTGCACCCGGGGGCGGGAACCGACAAGCGCCAGGGCCATGAAGAGCGGAAAGACCACGAGACCGAAGCGCGGGATCGAGAGCAGGGGCCACCGTTCGGACGGGACGCTGAGCGGGATCGCGAGGCTGAGAGCGGAGAAGAGGCCGTAGGGCGCGCCGAGCCGGCGCCAGGCGACGACGGTGAGGAATGCGAAGAGCACGAGGAACGCGAGCTGGACCAGGTTGATCGCGGCCACCCGGTCGGGATCGGTGTCCTGAACCGCGCTCCAGTAGCGCGTGGCGTCGGAGCCCGAGGCGAGCTGCCGCACTCCAGCCCAGCCGGCGCGAAGGCCCTCCCAGATTCCGCCGAGCGGCCCGACCGGCGAGACATGGCGGCTCCAGGTGCCCTCCGCGTGGAGGAAGGCGAACGGGTCGTCCAGCTTCCACCAGAGATACAGCGGATAGAGCGCGAAGAGCGCCGGCGCCGCGGTGAGCCGGAGAAGTGCCTGCCGCCGCTGAGGCGACCGCCAGGCGATCAACGCGAGGGCCGGAAGGAGCGCGAACCCGAGCGGCCGCGTCAGCCAGGCGAGGCCCGCGGCCACCCCGGCTCCGAGAAAGCTGCCGCGCTCGGCCAGAGCGAAGCTCGCGATCGCGGCAAGCAGGAAGAGCGATTCGCTGTAGACGGCTCCGAGGAAGACGGCGAACGGGAAGATCGCGAGATAGAGCACGGCGCGGCGGGCACCGTCCTCGCCCATCCGGCTCGCGGCCAGGCGAAAGAGGAGGGTGAAGGCGCCGAGGGTCGCGGCCAGCGAGATCAGCACGCCGGCCAGCACGTAGTGGCCGAACAGGATCCGCCCGAGCAGTCCGACGAGCAGCGGGTAGAGAGGGTAGAACGCCGCAGCGGCGTCTCCGGTCGCCCCGTAGCCGTCCTCTGCGATCCGCAGGAACCACACGCTGTCCCAGCGGGCCCAGACGTCGACCAGGAGGCCCAGGTCGCGCGTCAGCTCCGGGCGGTCCCATCGCTCCACCCGCGGATGCCGGTTCGGCTCGAACGTGAGGAACGCGAACACCACCGCGGCCCAGATGGCGGCACGGCTCCAAAGGAAGAGGTCGACAATACGACCGATGGCGTCACGCTACTTCACGCTGGACGAGGCCAACGAGGCTGTCGACGAGCTCCGCCCCGTCGTCGAGCGCATGGTCGAGCACCGACGGCGGTTTCTCGTCGCGCAGCAGCAGCGGGGCGCGCTCACCCAGCAGGCGGGCTCGAACGGCGGCGACCTGACCCCGACGGACTTCGCCGAGGTCGAGGAGGAGCTCGAGCTCCAGGGGTCGGCGCTGGCCGGCTTGCATCGAGCAGCTCCAGTCGGCGGGCGCGCTCGTCAAGGATCTCGACCAGGGCCTGCTCGACTTCCCCGCGCTCAGGGAAGGCGAGGAGATCCTGCTCTGCTGGCGCCTCGGCGAGGACGAGATCGAGTACTTCCACGGCACCGATCAAGGCTTCAGGAGCCGGAAACCCCTCTAGGGCGTCGAACTAGCCTGCCGTGGAGCCCTGGGAGCGCCTCGCAATCGTCGTCGGCGTCATCGCCGTCGCTGCGGCCTTCGCCAAGCTCGTCGACTGGCGACTGGCTCGGCGTGACATGGCGCCCGGCTCAGCGACCCGGTACCGCGTGCTCCGGCGGAGCATCATGGGCGCGATCATCTTCGTCGGCGTCCTGTCGGCGCTGCTCGTGATTCCGCAGGTCCGGGCGATCGCCGGCGGCCTCCTCGCCTCCTCGGCGATCGTCGGCCTCGTCATCGGCCTCGCCGCCCAGCGAACGCTGTCGAACTTCGTCGCGGGCGTGATGATCGGGCTCAGCCAGCCGATCCGGCTCGGGGATCGCGTCACGGTTCCCGAGGGCGAGGGCGTGGTCGAGGAGATCGGGCTCGTCTACACGCGCATCCGACAGGACGACCGGACGCGGCTCGTGATCCCGAATGAGCGCCTGGCGGCCGATACCATCAAGAACTCCACGATCGCGAGCCGCGAGACGCTGGCCGAGATCACCGTCCCCGTGCCGCGCGACAAGGATCTGCAAGCCGTGATCGACCTCCTCCGCGAAGCAACCTCACCGAGCGAGCTCCTGGTCTCCGCACTCGATGCCGACGATGTCGTCGTGACTCTCCGTGCCTGGGCAGACGACGAGGCGAAGGCCCGCCGGCTCGAGAGCGACCTGCGCCTTCAGGCGCACAGCCGACTACGGGAGGCCGGTGTCTACGGATGAGCCCATCACGCCGTAGCCGGCCGAGCCGCTACGCGGACGAGGACGCGTATCGCCGTCGTACGCGACGCCAGCGCCGCCGCGCGAAGGCGCGCCACAAGCGCAAGCTGGCGCTTCTCGTCGCCACTCGTCGTCCTGATCCTCGCCGGTATCGGGGCGGCCGGCATCACCGGCGCCGCGACTGTCGCTCCGCAATGCGACCTCGACAAGCTCCGTCCGGTCGAGATCGGCCAGAACTCGTTCGTCTACGCGGCCGACGGCTCACTCCTCGGCTCGATCCCCGCCGAGAAGAACCGGCAGCCCGTCCCGCTGAACCGGATCAGCAAATGGATGCGCCTCGCGACGGTCGCGATCGAGGATCGCCGCTTCTACGAGCACAGCGGGATCGACCTCGAGGGAATCGCGCGAGCGCTCGCCGCCGACGTCCGCGCAGGGAAGGTCGTCGAGGGCGGCTCGACGCTCACACAGCAGCTCGTCCGCAACCTCTACGTCGGCAACGAGGTCACGTTCGAGCGGAAGGCGATCGAGGCCTGTCTCGCCGTCCGCCTCAACCGTCGGCGCTCGAAGGACTGGATCCTCGAGAGCTACCTGAACACGGTCTTCTACGGCAGCCGGGCCTACGGCGTCCACGCTGCGTCGCAGACATACTTCTCGAAGCCGGCCTGGAAGCTCGGCCTCGGCCAGGCGGCGCTCCTCGCCGGGCTGACCCAGGCGCCGTCCGTTTACGACCCGTTCCAGAACCCGCGGACCGCCCTCGCCAGGCGCGACCAGGTGCTGGCGGCCATGCTCGAGCAAGGGAAGATCACGCCGAGACAGCACCAGCAGGCTGCGTCGGAGCGGGATCTCAGGCTCAAGCCCGGCAAGCTCTATACGCGGATCCGGGAGCCGTACTTCTTCAGCTACGTCCGCCCGCTGCTCGTCGCGCAGTACGGGGCGAACACCGTTCGCTCAGGCGGTCTTCGCGTCTACACCACGGTCGACCGGAAGTTCCAGCAGGACGCCCGCAACGCGGTTCTCAGGACGCTTCCCTACAAGGACGACCCGGCGGCGGCGATCGTCTCCATCAACCCGGCGAACGGCGCGATCCGCGCGATGACGGCTGTGACGCCACAGAGGCGGGGTAACCAGTTCAACCTCGCATCCCAGGGTCGGCGGCAGGCGGGCTCGACCTTCAAGACCTTCGTGCTCGCGGCGGCGATCGCGGAGGGTGTCGATCCGGACTCGACGACCTACACGTCCAAGCCGTTCGTGTACCAGCCCGACCCGTTGAGCGACCCCTGGGAGGTCTCGACCTACAGCCACGAGTACCTCGGCTCGGTCCCGATCTCCAGGGCGACCCTCGCCTCCGACAACACCGTCTACGCGCAGCTGACTCTCGACCTCGGGCCCGAGAAGGTCGCGGAGATGGCCCACCGCCTCGGTGTCCGCTCGAACCTGAAGACGAAGGAGGGCGTCTACGTGCCCTCTCTCGGCCTGGGCTCCGCGGCGATCTCCCCGCTGGACATGGCCTCCGCGTACGCGACCCTGGCGGCGGGCGGGATCTACTCCGAGCCGATGGCGATCCGCAAGGTCGTCCTTCCCGACGGCACCGACGACACGGACGCCGGCTGGGGCAAGCCGCAGCGCCGGCGCGTGATCGCGGACTGGGTGGCGGACGAGGTCACGAAGATCCTCGAGGACAACGTCGATGCCGGAACGGGGACCGGGGCCGGCGTCTTCTTCGACCTTCCCACGGCCGGAAAGACGGGGACGACCGACGACCACACGGACGCGTGGTTCTGCGGCTACACGCCGAACCTTTCGACGACGGTCTGGGTCGGGTATCCCCAGGGCCTCGTCCCGATGGAGAACGTCCACGGGATCTCCGTCGCGGGCGGGACGTTCCCGGCGACGATCTGGAACCTCTTCATGCGCTCGGCGGTCGGGAACACCGACCCCGGCGACTTCCCCGAGCCCACCTCCGATCCGGTCTGGGAGCCGTTCGAGCGAGGGCAGTACGCGAACTCGTACGACGACACCTATTACCCGCCGTCGCCCTCGCCGGAGCCCGAGCCGCAGCCTCAGGCGGAGCCGCAGCCCACCCCGCCTCCGCCTCCGCCGCCCGCGGAGGGACCGGTCTCGTCGCCGCCGGGGCACAAGCCGCGGCCGGGCGACGACTAGGGAGAGCTTGAACCGAGCGCTGCGGGCTGCTGTGCTCGCGGCGCCGATCTACCTGCTTGCCTCCGCCGTGCCGCCCGGTGGGCTCTTTCGCGAGCGGCGGTTCCGGGACGTCGGTCTCTACGGCGACTACGCCGACAGGCTTCTCGCCGGGCACATCCCGTATCGCGACTTCTTCGTCGAGTACCCGCCGGGAGGGTTCCTCGTCTTCACACCGCCTGCCCTGCTGCCGGACGCCTGGTACCTCCACGCGTTCAAGGCGCTCATGGCGCTGGTCGGGGTGGCGACGCTCGTCGTGGTCGCTCTCATCCTCGTGCGGCTGGGAGCGAGTCGTAACCGGTTGTACGCGGTGTTGGGCGCGATCGCCGTCTCGCCCGTCCTGATCGGCCCGGTATCGCTGAACACCTACGACGCCTGGCCGGCCCTGCTCGTCGCCGGCGCGCTCGCGGGACTTCTCTACGGGCGTGATTCGCTCGCGTTCGCGCTGCTCGGGATGGCGTTCGCGGCCAAGCTCTACGCGGTCGCGTTGATCCCGCTCTTCGTCCTCTGGCTGTGGCGGACGAAGCGGCCTCTTGGACGGCCGGTCCTTTCGTTCGCGGCCGCCGTCCTCGTACTGGTCGGGCCGTTCGCCGTTCTCGGCTGGGACGGTCTCGTGGAGAGCGTTCGAGCACAGGCGGGCCGCGGTCTCCAGATCGAGAGCCTCGGTGGAGCGCTGCTTCTGGCCGCCGCACCGGCTGGGCGTGTACGAGGCCGAGGTCGTCCGTGGATCGACCGCTGCGCTCTCGCGCGATCTCGCCGGGTCCTTGCCGGACGCCCTGGCAATCGCGACGACGGCTGCGCAGGCGGCGGCGGTCCTGCTCGTGGTCGTCCTGTTCGCCCGTGGCCGGCAGGACGGAGAGCGGCTCGTCGGGGCGACGGCGGCGACCCTCGCAGGGTTTCTGGCCTTCGCGCGGTTCCTGTCCCCGCAGTACCTGGTCTGGCTCCTCCCGATCGTCCCGCTGCTTGGAGGGAGCGCGGGCATCGCCGGCGCCGCTCTGCTCGCCCTCGCACTCCTCGCCGGGCGGCTGTGGTTCTTCCACTACCGAGACGTCTTCGGCCTCGAGGGGATCGTCTGGCTGGTCGTCCTCAGAGACCTGATGCTCGTGGCGCTCTACGGGCTTCTGGTCAGGACGATGATCCCGTCCTCGTCGAACACGGTGCGCCAGGCGGAGCTCGCGAGCAGCTCTGCCAGCGGCACGGCGGTGGTCGAGGGCGACGAGCGCCGGTCGAGGTAGGACGCTCGCTTCAGGTCGACGGCGACCCAGCCGGAGTCGCTGATCACCGGGAAGCTCTGGATGCGCCGCCGCTCGGAGAGGTGGGCGCCGAGGCCGTTCGTGCTGCTGACCGTGGCATCCCACGGGATGAGCGCGACGGCCCGCGCGGCGACTTGGTCATGGTCCGAACGGCGGTCCGGGACGAGCTCGCCGGCACCGAGCGGCCCGACCACGATCGCCCCGACGACGCAGGCGGCGAGCAGCGCGGCTGAGAGCTCCCGGGGTCGCCCTCGCTTGGCGGCTCCGAGGATCGCGCCGGCAATGAGAAAGGGTGCGATGGGCGCCGTGTAGTGGAACTCGATCGACGTCTGGGTCGAGACCGACGAGAGCAGGTTGGCGAGCAGCTCCGGCAGCGCCGCCACGAGCACGAGAGGCGCCAGGACGAACAGCCCGAGGAGCGGTAACCCCAGCTCGAGGAGGTAGAGCAGGTCTCGTCCCTCGGTCATTGCCCCCACGACGGCGAGCGGATCGGTCACGGCGGTCTTCACGAGCCCGGTCGGCGACCCGCCGACGGCGTCGTAGCGTCCGTAGAACGCGGGGTCTGCCCCCTCGCGGAAATGCGGCATCACGAGCCCGAGGGAGATGGCCGTCAGGGCCGTTCCCGTGACTGCGATCGCCGCCCCTGCCCGGTACCGGCCCTTCGCGAAGGCGTACCAGACCCCGAGTGCGCCGACGACGAGCGGGATCTCCTCCTTCGTGAACGCGGCAAGCAGACCGAACGGGACGAACGCCCAGAGGCGGTCCTCGTCGAGGTACCAGAGCGCGAAGGCGAGCAGCGGACAGGCGAGCGCCACAGGGTGGAACTCGTCGAGTGCCAGCCACTGAACGGCGGGGTACGCGAGGTAGGCGAGGCCGCAGAAGGCGCCTGCCCAGCCCGACCCCAGGTGCTTGCGCCCGAGCCAGAAGACGGGAAGCGCGCCGAGCGCGATCACGAGCGCCTGGACGACCAGGAGCATCACCGGGCTCGGCCAGATCCACCAGAGCGGCGCGAACGCGACGAGGATCGGGTCCACGTGCGCACCGAGGCGCGTGATCTGGTCGCCGCCGAGCTCCGTCACCTCGAGCGGCCGCGCGTGAGCGGTCGACCAGACCGCCTGCGTCATGTTTCCCAGGTCGAAGCGCCCGGTCTCGAACGCGCGATGCTCGAGCGCCGCCAGGCTGCCGAAGCCGGCCGCGAAGGCGACCATTCCGGTCCAGACGGCTCCGGCCGGGCTACGGACGCGTCGCGAGAAGGAGATAACCGAGCGCGCCGCGCTCGACGCCGACGAAGAGCCGGTCGACCTGGAGGATCGCGCCGACGGCCGCGACGAGGGGCCGTTGTCGGCCACCGGGCCGGACGGGCCCGTGCCGGTCGAGGTACCGCTCATAGACGTGGCGATGGTAGAGGCGTGAGAACGGGAAGCCCCAGGCGACGCAGCGGATCACGGTCAGGCCGGCCGCCGCGCACGCTTCGAGGAGCTCGCGCCGTTCGTAGCGGCGGACGTGGCCGGCCCACTCGTCGCTCGGGCCGAAGAGCTTCGGATTCGCGGGGACCGACAGCGCGAGCACGCCGCCGGGCCGCAGCACTCTGCGCGACCTCGGCGAGCGCCTGCCTGTCCTCTTCGATGTGCTCGAGCACCTCGCCGAGGACGGCGCCGTCGAAGCTCGAGTCCGCGAATGGAAGGGCCGTCACGTCCGCTTGTTGCACGTCGCCTACGAGGCGGCCGCGCAGCACCTCGACCGCGGGGCGCCGAGGCGTCCGTGCGCGGTGACCTCGAAGCCGAGCCGCTCGAGCCGCGTGGACATCGATCCCTGGCCGGCGCCTGCGTCGAGCACAGCCGGCCCCGGCGAGACCGAGAGGAACAGCTCGAGCAGGAGCCGCTCGCGGAGCTCGTGACGCGGCCCGACGAACTCGGGCGCCGTCCCCCACTCGTGCTCGCCGGTCAAAGCAGCGCCTCCAGCAGCCCGCGCCAGCGGGCTCCGAGGACCGCTTCGGAGGCGCGCTCCCGGTAGGCGGCATGGCCCGCCTCCGCCAGCTTTCGGCCCCACTCCGGCTCTGCGGCGAGACGACGGAGCGCGGCGGCCAGGGCTGCGGGATCTCCCGGCGGCACGAGGATCGCCGTCTCCCCGTCGGCCAGCAGCTCGCGCGCTGCGGGCGTGTCGGCGGTGACGAGCGGCGCGCCGCAGGCGAGCGCCTGGAAGGCCTTGTTGGGGATCACGCGCTGCGCCTTGTCCGACGTGCCGAAGATCCCGAGCGCGCACGAGGCGCGCGTGAAACTCCGCCGGGAGCTGCTGGTACTCGATCCAGCGCACCCACTCCGCGTTCGGCGGCCGGTCTGCGAGGAGGTGGTCGAGCTGGCCGTTGCCGACGATCCGGAAGTCGAGCTCCGGGAGGAGTCGGGCAGCCTCCAGGATCGTCTCGAGGCCGTGGAGGGGGATCAGCTTCCCGACGAAGAGAGCCGTGAACGGCCCCTGGGGCGACCAGCCGGGGCGGAACACTCGCTCCTCGGCGCCGACGAAGCAGACCGCGAAGCGCTCGCGCGGGAGCCCGGCGAGCTCGGCGAGGAAGTCGGCGTGTGCTTCCGTGTCCGCAACTACGAGGTCGGCCGACCGAAGCGCGCGCCGGTCGATCCGTCGCAGGATCCGAGCAGGGAGCGAGCGCCTGCCGAATCTCCCGCGGTCGCCGACCAGCGTGTCGGAGAGCGAGACGAGGGGGTTGAAGACGACGGGCCGGCCGCGAGCGGCGCGGCGTGCGGCGGGAAGATCGAGGTGCCCGGGGTAGCCGACGAGGACGACATCGGCGTCCTGCGGCCGGCGGACGAAGAGGCGAGCCTCGGCGAGCGCCAGCCGCGCCACCGCGCCCGGGCCGACGGACCATTCTGCTCCTTGCCCTCCCAGACGGGCTCGTGCCGTTCGACGACCTCGACTCCGGCTTCACGCAGGCACGAGATCACCTGCGCATTTCGCGGGTAGAGGCGCTCGTATGTCCCGAAGTAGAGGACCCGCACTACCGCGGGACGGATTCGCTTCGCGGGGCTCGAGGATCTCGTCGACATGGAGCTCGTCGGCCGCCCCGGTCCGTTCCTCGTGATGGCTCGTGATCAGCTCGCTGAGGAGCCCGAGCGAGAAGAACTGGAAGCCGACGACGACGAGGAGGACACCGAGCGTGAGTAGCGGCCGGTGACCGATCGCCGCGCCCGAGATCTTCAGGACCGTGAGGTAGACGAGAACGACGCTTCCGATCAGCGCGAAGGCCAGTCCGAGGCTGCCGAACAGGTGGAGGGGCCGGTGCCGGTACCGGCCCATGAAGGAGACGGTCAGGAAGTCCAGGAAGCCGCGGACGTAGCGCTCGGCGCCGTAGCGAGAGCGGCCGTGCTCGCGCGGCCGGTGATTCACGGGCAGCTCGGCGATCCTGAAGCCGCGATCGTGAGCCAGGACGGGCAGGAAGCGGTGCAGCTCCCCGTAGATGCGCAGCGAGCGGACGACTTCGGCCCGGTACGCCTTCAGCCCGCAGTTCATGTCGTGCAGCTTCAATCCGGAGGCCCGGCCGACGACGGTGTTGAAGATCTTGGAGACCAGCCGGCGGGACAGGGGGTCTCGGCGCTTCGCCTTCCAGCCGGAGACGAGATCGAAGCCTTCGTCCAGCTTGGCGAGGAGGCGCGGGATCTCGGCGGGGTCGTCCTGGAGATCCGCATCGATCGTCACCACGACGTCGCCCGTCGCGTGGCGGAAGCCGGCCGACAGCGCGGCCGACTTCCCGAAGTTGCGGCGGAGCCGGACGACGCGGACGTTCGGCGCCCGGTCGTGGAGCCGGGTGAGCGCGGCGAACGAGCCGTCGGTCGATCCGTCGTCGACGAAGACGGCCTCCCAGGGCCGGCCGAGCGGCTGGAGCGCGCTCGAGAGCTCGTCGTAGAGGAGCTCGACGCTCCGATCCTCGTCGTGGACGGGGACGACGACCGAGATCACGCGCAGTAGCTTATGCATGAGGTGGCACCGCTCTTGTCCATCGAGGAGGCGCAGCGCCTCATTCTCGAGCGGGTCCAGCCGCTGGAGGCGGAGGCGTGCCGGCTGGACGATGCCGGCGGGCGGGTAACTGCGGAGCCGGCGACGGCGCGGGTGGACCTGCCGCCGTTCGACAGCTCGGCGATGGACGGCTTCGCGGTCCGCGCGGAAGACACGCCGGGGAGGCTTCCGGTGGTGGCCCGGATCCCGGCGGGGCGAGCCGGCCGATCGCGCGCTCGGCCCGGGAGGACGATGGCGATCGCGACGGGGGGCGCAGTTCCCGCCGGAGCCGACGCTGTCATCCCGCTCGAGGATGTTGTCGACCATGACAACGAGATCGAGATCCGCGACGCAGTTCCCGTGGGCGAGAACGTTCGGCCCCAGCGGCGGCGACGTTCGACGAGGGGACGTCGTCGTTGCGGCCGGCGAGCGGCTCGGCCCAGCCCAGCTCGGCGCGCTCGCCGCCGGCGGCGTGGCCGACATCTCGCTGCGCGCGGCGTCCGCGGGTCGCCGTGCTCTCGACGGGAACCGAGCTCCGGCGTCCGGGCGAGGTCGCTGCGTCCGGGCGAGATCTACGAGGCGAACGGGGTGATCCTGGCCGCCCAGCTGCGGACAGCAGGCGCCGAGCTCGAGCGGCTGGAGGCGGTCGCACGACGACGAAGAGGCGCACCGGCAAGCGCTCGATGCGGGCCTGCGAGGCAGACGTGCTCGTCACATCCGGCGGCGTCTCGGTCGGGCCGCACGATCTCGTGCGCTCGGTCGGCGGCGAGCTCGGCGTCGAGGAGGTCTTGTGGGGCGTCGCGGTCAAGCCTGGGAAGCCGTTGTGGTTCGGCGTGCGCGACCGGACGCTCGTGTTCGGGCTGCCGGGGAACCCGGTGTCGACGCTCGTCTGCTTCGAGCTGTTCGTGCGGCCGGCGGTTCTCGCGCTTCAGGGTGCCGTCGACCCGCTCCCCCGGTTCCAGCCGGGCCGCCTGCTGCGTGCGGCCCGTCCAAACCCGGCGCGGACGGAGCTCGTGCGGGCCCGGTCGGCAGTCGTCGGACGGTCAGGTCGAGCTGGACGTCCTGGGCGGGCAGGAGTCGCACATGATCGCGAGGGCGGCGGGGGCCGACGCTCTCGTTCTGATCCCGGTGGGCAGCGACGAGCTCCCGGCCGGATCCGCGGTCAGCTTCCTACGGCTCGCTTGAGGTCGCGAGCCGGCCGGAAGCTCGAGCGCGAAGCGCAAGAGGTGCCCGATCAGCACTCGCACCGTGCCTCGGGGCGGGCGCTCCCGCGCGCTCGGATATGGCGCGTAGCGCCCGGCTGCGATCGCAGCGAGCTGTCCGGCCGCCGCGAGCCACGCGAGCGAGATGACGGCGGCGGGAAGCGGCACGTAGCCGATGGCGACGAGCTCGAGGACGTACCAGGGGGCGTCGAAGCCGAGGTCGAACCGGAAGGCGAACGAGCCGAGCAGCAGCGCCGGGCCGATCAGTCCCGTGGCGAGAACTGCCGCGCGCAGCCACGCTTGCCGGTTCTGGCACCTGCGGCAGCCACAGCCAGGCATGGAGGGACGGGAGCAGGAAGACGAGTGCGAAGGCATTCGTCGCCACCGTCAGGAGCGCCAGAACGGCAAGGACGAGCAGGGCGGCGGTCTGTCCGGCCAGCTCTTCCTCCGGCGAGACCGGACGGCGCGGGAGCAGGCGCTCCCGGCCGACGAGCCAGCCGAAGAAGGCCAACACGGCGAAGATCCCGAGCGCGATCACCGGCCAATCGCCGGCAACCGGGCTGTCCAGTGGCGGCGGACGGGAGTCGGCGTCGGGCCAGGCGCCGACGAGCCCGAAGAAAGCGAAGAGCAGGCCCACCCAGAGCCAGAACGCGAGACGGCTGCGGTAGCTCCGCAGCGCCGGCGCCAGGGGAATCCGCCGGCGCCTGCAGCGGGCGAAAAGGTCGACCGCAGCGAGCAGGAACGGCAGCAGCGCGGTGATCAGGACGAGCTTGACCGCCCAGCCTTGGACGATCCGTGGGCCGAGATAGACGTAGCTCGAGGTGTCCCGCGCCAGAGCCACGCCCTCGTCCAGTGACCCGAGAATGGCCTCCGCGGCGCGTCCGGCCTGTCCCACTCGCCGGTCGTTGAGCCGATCGAGCGTGTCTGTCTCCGGCCGGGGCGGCCGGGGCCCCGACGTCGTCAGGGTGATGGAGGGAATGCCATGCCCGATCAGGGGCGCCTGCTCGTAGAGGCTGAATGGAAAGGCGAGGTCGATGAGCTGGCCACCAGCGCTCGTGCGTCGCGGCTCGGCTCCAAGACGCTGGATACGCGCCGCTGCGGTCTCGACGAGCGTGGAGTCGGGCGATCGAGGCCGATCCGCGGCAATCTCGACGCGAAGTCGGTCCGGCCCTCCAATTGCCACGAGGTTCACGGCCGCTGCGAGCCTCGACCGGTACGGAGAGGTGTCGAGGAACCGGACTGCGCCGAGGCCGCCGAACGCTCCGCCGTCGGTGGAGAGGAAGACGATGGTGTGCGTGGGACTGACCGGCGCCCGCGAAGCTCCCGCGCTTGGCGTGGCGCGCAGGCCGTAGCCGCGGGCCAGCTCCAGGAGCGCGCCGGTGCCGGAGGCGTTGTCGTTCGCGCCCTGGCCCGTGCCCAGGTTGTCCCGATGCGCCATGACGACGAGCACCTCCGGGGAGCGTCCCGGCGATACCGCGAGGATGTTCTCGAGGCTGACCCGTCCCACGGCCGGGCACGGTGGCCCGGAAGCGGTCGCGTTGCACGCGGAAGCCGAACGAGCCAAGTCGCTCCGCCACCCAGTCCGCGGCGTCGTCCGCACCCGCGGATCCCGGTGACCGGATCGAGGCGATCGATGTCAGTTCCCGCGCAGTCTGTGTGGCGCCGAGATCGTCGAATGCGGCGGGCAGCGTCGGCGGCGGCAGGCTCTCCGGCCGGGTGATCGTGAAGGCCGTGATCAGCAGCGGAATCGCGACGAGCAGAGCCGTGCCGCGGTACGCGCGCGCGTTGACCGGTCGTTCGAGCGACCCGGGCCGCGGCCGCCTCCGTGAGGTTGGGGGCCGGAAAGGCGGCATGCCAGGGCTATAGTAGGGAGGGCCCCGGCCTCGCGCGCCCGGCGGTGATGCGCCTGTGCCCGACTCCTCGACAATCCTCCTCGTAGACGACGAGGACTCCGTCCAGAAGCTCCTCTCGTACCCCTTGGAACGAGACGGATTTCGCGTGCTTGCAGCGAAAGACGGCGAGGAAGCGCTTGCGAAGTTCGCTTCGGAGCCGGTCGACCTCGTCGTTCTCGACCTGATGCTGCCCGAAACTCGACGGGCTCGAGGTGTGCACTGGGATCGACGACCCCGCCAAGGGCGAGGTCACGGGGCTGTCGCTCCTGAACAATAGGACGGGCGAACGCAAGACTCTGCCGGTTGAAGGTGTCTTCGTGGCAATCGGTCACACGCCGAACACGGAACTGTTTACCGGCCAACTGGACATGGATGCGAACGGATACATCCTCACTCACGACGGCACGCGCACCAGTGTTCCGGGCGTGTTCGCCTGCGGGGACGTGCAGGACCACTATTACCGTCAGGCCGTCACCGCGGCGGGGTCAGGGTGCATGGCGGCCATCGACGCGGAGAAATATCTGGAAGGCGTGCCGCAGCATATGGGAGAGACGCAGGTGCACGCGTAAGAACGAACATCCGTAGGTTTCTCAATCTATCCACCCCCCACCGACGACCTCCTCGCCGTCATAAAAAACAACCGCCTGACCGGGAGCAACCGCGTACTGCGGCTCGCTGAACTCGGGCGCGCACTCGATCGTCGGGCAGAGGAGTAATCCACACTGACGCCTCGCGATGTCGATAGCGGATCTGGGCCGTCGCCCGCATCCCTGGAGTGGGCGGCACACCTGCAATCCAGTTCACCCTCGACGCCGTCAACTCGACCCGCTCGAGCGCCTCGCGCGGTCCAACCGTGACCGCGCCCTGCTCCGCGTCGATCCCCACGACGTATAGACGAATCGGTGACGAAACACCGAGCCCCTTCCGCTGGCCCACGGTGAAGTGGTGAATTCCGTCGTGGGTGCCGATAACGCTGCCGCTCAGATCGCGGATGGTGCCCCGACCGGGTGCAGCGCCTTGACGCTCCAGGAACGTCGCATGGTCACCATCGGTTACGAAACAAATCTCATGACTGTCTGGCTTATCCGACACCAAGAGCCCGAGGTCACGTGCCAGGGCTCGGACCGCTGGCTTCTCCAGCGCTCCCAACGGGAACACGGCGTGAGCGAGCTGCTCCTGAGTCAACGTGAAGAGGAAGTACGACTGGTCTTTCGACGCGTCGACGCCACGCTTCAAGCGATAACATCCCGAGCCATCGCGCTCGACGCGCGCGTAATGCCCAGTCGCGACGTACCTGGCACCGAAGGCGTCGGCACGTGCGGCGAGGGTCGCGAACTTCAAGTCACCATTGCAGTGCACACAGGGAATCGGTGTGCGGCCGGCCGGAGTACTCGCGGACGAAATTGGAAACGACGGTCTCGCCGAACTGTCGCTCGAAGTTCACAATGTAGTGCGGAATGCCGATGCTGTGAGCCACGCGGCGTGCGTCGTACAAATCATCGAGCGTGCAGCACGTGCCAAACCGCAGCTGTCCATCGGCGTCCGATTCGGAGTGATCGGTACAGCTGCATAGACAGACCGATGACCTCGTGGCCCTCGCGCGCCAGCAGCGCCGCCGCCACGGATGAATCCACGCCGCCCGACATGGCCGCAACTACACGCATGCCTTGATCGTCACTCCTGTCGTTGATGGGCCCGGTGCCTGCCCTAGCGTGCGAGCCACGGAGATGCCTGCCGAGACTGCCAACTATTCCCTGGATGCACGCGATCGTGGCAATGTCCCGTCATCTGCGCGCTCCGGTGAGCGAGCGCAGCTTCTCGACTGCTTTGGGCAGCGTGTCGAGGACGTAATCGACCTCTGCATCTGTGTTATCCGCACCGAGGCTGAATCTGATCGAGTTCTGAGCCCGGTGTGTCGGGAGGCCCATGGCCCGCAGTACGTGTGAGGGTTCGAGCGTCCCCGACGAGCATGCGGCGCCCGTTGAAACGGCGATCCCGTCGCAGGTCGAGTGCGATCAACAGTGATTCCGCTTCGACTCGATCGAAGCTGATGTTGGTCGTGTTCGGCACCCGAGGCTGGCGGACACCGTTGACGACGGTCCCCGGTACACGGGTCAGAATCTGCTCCTCCAGGTGATCGCGCAACGTCGCGACTCGAGCCAGCGACTCGGGCGCCTTGATCGCCGCGTTTCGTGCCGCAACTCCCAATCCGGCAATCGCAGCCACGTTCTCGGTACCGGCGCGGCGGGTGCGTTCGTGTTTGCCTCCGGTCAGTATCGGCAACAGTCGTGTTCCGCGCTTGATCCAGAGCGCCCCCGCACCCTTCGGACCGTTGAATTTGTGCGCCGATAGTGCCAGCAGATCCACGCCGAGCGCCCGCGCGTCGACCGGAAGCTTTCGCAACAGACTGCACGGCATCGGTGTGAAACAGCGCGCCGCGACTGTGCGCAAGACGCGCCAACTCAGCGACCGGCTGAATCGTGCCGAGTTCATTGTTCGCGTGCATCACCGACACGAGCGCAGTGTCGTCGGTGATTGCCGCTTCGAGCGCGGCGGGCGAGACGACGCCAGACGCGTCGACCGGAAGGAGCGTAGTTCGCCATCCGCGACGCGCGAGCGCCTTCAGCGTTACGAGCACGGCCTCGTGCTCGATGCTCGACGCGATGAGATGACGCCTTCCGGTCGGCTCGAGTGCTTCTGCTGCCCCACGAATCGCGGCATTGTCCGCCTCCGTTCCGCCGCTCGTGAATACAACTTCTGACGGGTCCGCGCCGATAAGAGTAGCGACGGCCGAGCGGGCGTCATCGAGGATGGCTTTGGCCTGCTGCCCGAAGCGGTGCACGCTGGAGGCGTTGCCGAAGTCCTCGCGTAGTACACGAACCATGACGTCAACGACCGCTGGGTCGACCGGCGTTGTCGCATTATGGTCGAAGTAGACGCGCATGGCTGATCCTCAATCATAGCACTGGCGCTAAGTCTCAGCAGTAAAAGGACTAGACACGGTCAGACGGGCTTTCGTATACTCCGACTGCTGCGCTGGAGGAAGCGCCAGACACCCTGCGGAGGAAAAAGTGATCTCGAACACGTGGAGAGTGCCACATGTGGAAAAGGGATGAAGCGGTTAAGCCGAGCGGTGCCCAGCCGGCTCCGGCGCCTACCGCCGCGCCCACACCGCCGGCCGCCGAACCGCCGCGGAGCCGGCCGTGGCTCCAAGCCTGTTACAAGCGTTGACACCCCCCGCGGAATGGAGAAAACCGTGAACATCGGCAAATCCGTGATTATCAAGGGCGAGCTCAACGGCAGCGAGGACTTGGCCATCGAGGGACAGGTCGAAGGGAAGATCGAGCTTCGCCAGAACGTGCTGACGATCGGTCCGAACGGAAAAATCAAGGCGCAGGTGTTCGCGAAGTCTGTCGTCATTCTTGGTGAAGTAATGGGCAACGTGACGGCCAGCGAGAAAGTCGAAATTCGCGACAACGGTTCGGTTGACGGCGACATCACCGCACCACGCGTGGCCATCGCCGAGGGCGCTCACTTCCGCGGCAGCATCGACATGCAGCGGAGCGGCAGCAAGGCTGGCGAAGGCAAGCCGGAACCGAAGGCGGCGAACACCGGCGAATCAGCCCGCGGCAGCAGCCTCGCGGTAACTTCAGCGCCACGGCGTCGGGTTTCGTCGGTCTGAAACGTCGGTCGAATACGGGCGGTCACAGAGGCGAGCTCGACTCTAAACACGCCATGCTCTCAGATTGCTCAAGTGGGGTAGCAAACGCTCGGACTCTGCCCCGGGGAAGGGAGACGCTCCTGCTCCCCGGGAAGAGCCGGTTGTGCCTCCAAGGCGCTTCCGAAGTTGGTCGCGGCCCTCGCAAGTCGCGAAGTCGCCGTGCTCCTGGACTTCGGACCGGTGAACGGCGCAAATGTCGCGTTCTGCGGCGAACGCCTTGGATGCAAACTGTTCATCGAAGATCTTCTCAGTCGACATCGATCGGCACCTGAAGGGGAAGGGTCCCGACGATCTCACCGCGATCGCTCGAGAAGCGCTTCAGCGCACGCCGATGCCAGCATCGATGGCATTCTGTGCTGGGATCTGTTCGATTTCCTCGACAAGACCACTTCACAGGCGCTGGCGCGTCAGATCGTGCGGCTCCTGCGGCCGGGCGGCGCCGTGCTTGGATACTTCTGCACGTCCGGTGTCGAGCGCTCGGCCTTCACGAAGTTCGAGATCGTCGACGAGAAGAGCCTGCGGCACCGCTATCATCCCGGCATTGGCGGAAAGAAGCAGGTCCTTCAGAACCGCGACATCATCAGGATGTTCGACGGTCTCGTGGTGTCGGATTCATTCCTGTTGAAGAACAATACACGCGAGATACTGCTCCGGAAAAAAGCAGAAGTCACTGGTAAGCCGGAAGGCGAGCCGAACGCAAAGACCGCTGCCGGAGAGCAAGCCCCTGTGGCCTAGGTTGCCCGCCTGATTTCTACCCGAGCACCCCGTCCGAGTTGCAGACGATCCGCGGCACTCTCGGAATTGGCCGCGAGCTCCAAGTGATCGGTGCTGCCAAACAGCGCGCAGACTTCGCCTGGCTGGATATCGGCGTAAGTCGCGACCAGTCGGCCGACCGTGTGACCGCCCGCAGACACCGACATGGTGCCGGAGCGCACCGCCGATTCGATGGACCGTCGATCGATATTGGTCACGACATTGCCGAAACGATCGATTCGCAGCACGACGCCGGTAATGGATGCTTCATCGACCTGCGGCAGCGGGATGTCGATCCGATAGTAGTCGGGAGCCGGGCGGCCCAGCGCTGTCAGCTGAATACCTTTCGCCAGCCATGCGGCTGCTGGCGCGAAGCGATCGCGTCCTTCGAACGTTCGACTGACGGTGGGGCGGGCGTATCGCCGCTCGGTCAGTTCGACGGTCTTCTTGGGCGCCCATTCGCGTAAGACAGCAGTCAGCACGCCGTTATCCGGGGCCACAAAGCGATAGTCACCCGCCTCTGCCGCGATGCCCCGTCGGCTGCTGCCGACGCCTGGGTCCACAACCGCCAGAAAGATCGTCCCAGCCGGAAAGTAGCGGGCCGCTGCCACGAGTTGCAACGCACCGTCAAGCACGTCATGCGGAGGAACGTCATGAGTGATGTCCACGAACGTCACATCGGGGCAGATCGCGAGCATCACTCCTTTCATCGTGCCCGCGTAGTGGTCGCGGGTTCCAAAGTCGCTCAGGAGCGCAATGACCGGACGCATAACTTTAAAGAATACAGGAGTCAGGAGGTGGGAGGTAGGAGGCAGCCCCAGCAACGAATATGGCAGTGAATTCAGTCAACGACGATCGAAGCCCGAGAGAGACTACCGCAGTCAGGAGACTCCACGTGCGGAGTCCTGGAGCACCGGAGACGGGGGGCGCGACCGGTCCGTCGTAACCGTTACTGCGGCTGAACTAGAATATTCCGTTCATATTCCCTGAAGGACGCATTCATGGTGGATTTCGATCTGACTCAAGAGCAACAGTTGCTGGAACAGTCGGTTCGCGAGTGGGGTGCGCGGGAAGTCGCACCCAGGATTCGCGAGCTCGACCGGCAGCACCGGTTCGATCCAGGCATTCTGCCTCAGATGGCCGAGCTCGGCCTGCTTGGATGCTCCGTTCCAGTTGAGTACGGCGGGGCAGGAATGGACTACATCAGTCTCGGCATAGTCAGCGAAGAACTCGAATATGTCGACACCTCGCTCCGCGTGATCATCTCGGTGCACGCCGGTCTGAACTGTCTCACATTGCTTGCGTGGGGTTCAGACGATCAGAAGACGCGGTATCTCGTGCCCCAGGCCCAGGGGAAGCAGATAGCCACCTATGGACTGACCGAGCCGGCCGCGGGCAGCGACGTTCGCGGCATCCAGACGGTCGCCATTAAGCGAGGGGATCGGCTACTCCTCACCGGCGAGAAGATGTGGATCTCGTTGGCCGACGTTGCCGACAACTTCCTGGTGTTTGCCTGGACGGATCTCGAGAAGAAGAACGCAGCGGGATACGTCCGGAATAAGCGCATTCATCGTCGAGCGAACCTTCAAGGGCTTCTCGAGCGGCACGCTGAAGGAAAAGTGGGGAATCCTCGCCGGCAACACCGGGTTCTTCAAGATGGAAGAAGTCGAAGTTCCCGAGGCGAATCTGGTCGGCCGACGAGGGCGAGGGATTCAAAATCGCGATGTTCGCGCTCGATCAAGGGCGCTATACGGTCGCCGCAGGCGCGACCGGTTTGATCCGCGCGTGCCGCGACGCCAGCGCTCGTTACGCGAAGGATCGCAAGACCTTTGGCGTCGCCATCGGCGAACACCAACTCGTCAAGGAAATGATCGCGCAGATGGAGTCCGACTATCAGGCGTCGCGACTGCTGTGGCTGCGCGCAGGGTTCCTGAAGAACAGGGGCCGGCGGAATACGCGCGAGACCGGACTCGCGAAGTGGTTCGCGACCGTCGCCTCAGAGCGCGCCGCAGGCGATGCCGTGCAGATCCACGGCGCCAACGGCTACTCCGACGAGTATCCGGTCGGGCCGCTTCTACCGCAACTGCAAGGGGGCGGTGATTTACGAAGGGAACACGCGAAATTCACAAGCTGATGCAGGCGGACTACGCGCTCGGCTACCGCAGCGATCGCCCGACGCGGTGCGAGCTGCCGCGGATTCTGGGCGCCTAGGTCCGGTCGAGGCCCCGGGGCTAGGTGTGGTTGTAAACCGTACGCCAAAGTCCGAGGCCGAGCGCGGAACCCAGAACGTGAGTCTCTAGAGCCCCGATGGCTTCGTGGCAACGGAATGTCTTCGCGGTCGCGACTGCGAGCTTCGTGGGCTTTACGGGCTTTACGCTCGTGATGCCCTTCCTTCCCATCTTTTTCCAGCAGCTTGGCGTTGAGGACGTGGGGACGGTGGCGCTGTGGTCGGGACTCAGCCTTGGCGTCACCCCGGCCATGACGGCGACGCTTGCGCCATTCTGGGGCCGACTGTCCGACCGCTTCGGCCGGAAGATCATGGTCGAGCGTTCGCTCGCGAGCTTCATCTTGGTGATGGCCGGCATGGCCTATGTCACCGAGGCGTGGCATGTCTTCGCCCTGCGTGCGGTGCAAGGACTCTTCGCCGGCTATGGCGCTCTTGCGATGACGATGGCGGCCGAATCCGCACCTCGAGAGAAGACGGCCTATGCCATCGGCATCGTACAATCAGCGCAGCGGCTGGGCCCTGCGCTCGGCCCAATGATCGGCGGTGTGGTTGCTCAGCTCGTGGGACTGCGGCAGGCGTTCCTCATCACGTCCTGCTTCTACATCGCCGCGCTCGTTCTGGTTTTCTTTACGTATGACGAACGGCTCGTCCATCACATCAGCCGTCAGCCGGGCCACGAGAAGGTCAGCTTTCGAAATGTGCTGGCGTTCGAAAACTTCATTCTCTTGATGGCCGTGGTTTTTGCGCTCCAGTTCATCGATCGGAGTTTTGGTCCGGTGCTCCCCCTGTATGTGGCGCAACTCGGCACTCCCATCGAGCGGGTACCGCTCGTTGCGGGCATAATCTTTTCCATCGCTGCGGCTTCCGGCGCCCTCGGCAACCAGTTGTGCGGACGGCTGGTGTCCCGCGCCTCCGCGCGGGCGGTGATCGCCGGAAGCGCCACCGCCGGCGCAGCCGGGGCCCTTCTGTATGTCGTGGCTCCAGGCGTCGGCTGGCTCTTTGCCGCAGCAGCCATCTTTGGGCTCGCGATGGGTACGGCAACGACGACGGCATATACCGCGGCGTCGAGTGTGATGCCGTCGCATGCCCGTGGCGCGGGGTTTGGTCTGCTGACGACGGCATCGCTCACAGGTCTGGCGCTGAGCCCGGTTATCAACGGGGGCCGCCGTCGGGGACCTGCACTGTACCCGCACCTCCGAAGGAGTCTTCCAATCGCTCTTTGCGAAGATCGCGGAGAGCGCGGACGTGCTGGTGCTCTGCGGTGACCTCACGGACTACGGCACGCCGGAGGAGGCGCGGGTTCTCGCCAAGGAGCTCGCCGGCTGAAGCTGCCCAAGGTCGCGGTGCTCGGCAACCACGACTTCGAATCGGACGCGGCCGACGAGGTGACGCGCATCCTCGGCGAGGCGGCCGGAGTCGTCATGCTGGACGGCACGCGCCGTGGAGATGCTGGGGGTGGGATTCGCGGGCGTCAAGGGTTTCCCGGCGGGTTCGGGGCCCGGGCGCTGCAGGCCTGGGGTGAAGCGCCGGTGAAGGCGTTCGTGGCGGACGCGATCGAGGAGGCGCTCAAGCTCGAGTCGGCGCTGGCCCGGCTGCGCACGCCGGGCCGCGTCGCGGTCCTGCACTACGCGCCCATCGGCGCGACCGTGGACGGCGAGCCGATCGAGATCTATCCGTTCCTGGGATCGAGCCGCCTCGAGGAGCCGATCAATCGGTACCGGCCCGACGTGGTCTTCCACGGGCACGCCCACCGCGGCCAGCTCGAGGGCGCCACCTCGGCGGGCGTGCCGGTCTACAACGTGGCGCTGCCGCTGCTACGCCGGAGCTTTCCCGAGCAGCCGTTCCGCGTGATCGAGATCGCGATCGACGGAGACGAGCGGGCGGCCCGCGAGGCGGCGGACGCGCCGACGCGTCGTGACGTCCGGGGCCCGGGCATGACCCCCGCGGCCGCCGTGGCCCGGCGCCGGCCCGCCCGATCTCCGGGTTGCCCGTCGCCACGCGCCGCTTCTATCGGCGCGTGCTGGAGGAGCTCAACGCGGGCGGATTCCCGTTCCTGGTGGGCGGCGGGCACGCGCTCGAGCGCTACCTCGGCATCGGCCGCTCGGTGAAGGACCTCGACCTGTTCATGCGCGAGCGTGACGCGGCGGCGGCGCTCGCGCATCTCGAGCGGCGTCTGGGCTATCGCACCGAGCTCACGTTTCCGCACTGGCTGGGCAAGATCAAGCGCGACGAGCACGATCACATCGACGTCATCTGGAGCTCGGGCAACTCGGCGTGCCCGGTGGACGACGACTGGTTCCGCTACGCGGTGCCCGCGACCGTGATGGGCCAGGCGGTTCACCTCTGCCCGGTCGAGGAGACCATCTGGTCCAAGGCCTACGTGATGGAGCGCGAGCGCTACGACGGCGCGGACATCGCGCACCTCATCCACGCGCGCGCCGAGCAGATCGACTGGAGCCGGCTGTCCCGCCGCTTCGGCCAGCACTGGCGCGTGCTCCTGAGCCACCTGATCATGTTCGGCTTCGTCTACCCGTCCGAGCGGCGGCGCATCCCGGAGCCGCTGATGCGGCGGTGCCTCGAGATCCTCGAGCAGGAGATGCGCCAGGCTCCCGCGCGGCGCATCTGCCGGGGCCCGCTGACCTCGCGCGCGCAGTACCTCGTGGACGTGCAGCTCTGGGGCTACGAGGACGCGCGGCTCCTGCCGCACGGGAGCATGAGCGAGGAGGACGCGTCCATCTGGACGGCCGCGATCGACGAGGCGGCGAGCCGGCCGATCGGCGCGGACGCGCTGGCCGAGCCGCCCGGCTAGGGCGCCCACCATGCCCGCCTCTCCGCTCCGCGCGGTCGCGGCGCCCGGGCCCCCGCGCGCCGGGAGCCGGCGCCGGATCTGGCCGCTGGTCGCTGCCGGCGTGCTGCTGCTCGCCATGCTCGTGGTGACGCGCGTCGTCGACGTGGGGAGCTACCTCGAGGCGGCGCAGGGCTGGACCACGACGCTGGGCGTGCTGGCCCCGGCGGTCTTCGTGCTGGTCTACGTGGGCGCCACCCTGATCGGGGTGCCGGGCATGCCGTTCACGCTGCTGTCGCCGTTCCTGTTCGGCATCGGCCCCGCGATCGTGGTGATGATCGTGGCGAGCGCGATCTCGGCCGCGCTGGGCTTTCTCATCGCGCGCTACCTCGCGCGCGACGCGCTCGCCGAACGGCTGGCCGGCACCGACGGCTTCGCGCGCCTCTCCGCCCTGGTGGAGGAGCACGACTGGGCCGTGATCCCGGTGCTGCGCATCGTCCCGATCGCGCCCTTCGCGGTGGTGAACTACGGCTTCGGCCTGACCGGCATCAGCTTCTGGCGCTACTTCGGCTGGTCGGAGGCGGCCATGATCCCGATGAACGCGGTGCTCGTGGTGGGCGCCGGGCTCGTCGTCGACGCGTCGACGCGCGGCGCCGTCTCCTGGCCGTGGCTCGGCGCCGCGGCGGCCGCCGCGCTCGTCCTCATCGGGCTGGCCGTGCTGGGACGGAGGGTGCTCGCTCGTGGCTGAGACGCGCGTGGCCCGGACGATCGAATCGCTCTTCCTCGGGCTGCAGGCCTGGGTCGACCGGTGGAGCCGGTGGATGCGGCTCGCGCCGCCCCCCGGGATCGAGCCGCGCCGGCGCTTCCTGATCATCCAGATCGACGGCCTCTCCCGGGGCATTCTCGACCGCGCGCTGGCGGGCGACAGCATGCGCAACACGCGGCGGCTGCTCGTGACCGGCCAGCTCGAGCGCCGCGAATTATCGGTCGGGCTGCCGACGTCGACGCCCGCGTTCCAGGCGTCGATCATGTACGGTGTCCGCCCGGACATCCCGGGCTTTCACTTCTACGACAAGCGCGAGGGCCTCGAGCTGCACTTCCCCGAGCGCGGCGTGGCGGATCTCGTGGAGCGCCGGCTCTCCGACGGCCGCACCGGGCATCCTGGAGGACGGCGCCTGCTACGGCTGCGTCTTCACCGGCGGCGCGGACGAGAGCCTGTGGACCTACGCGCGGCTCAAGCGCCTCACCCGGGCGGGCTCGGGTCTCCGGCGCACCGCGCTGTCCCTCCTGCTGATCGGCTGGGTGGCGCTCAAGTGCGTCGGGCTCACCCTCGTGACGCTCGCCCGCTCGGTGGGGCGGACCGCGTCCGCGCTGCCCGGCGGCCGCGTCCCGTTCCGCCGGGCCATCGAGGCGCTCGCCATCGACATCGGCGTGTCCATCTGGGCGCGGCAGCTCTTCACCCTGCTGGTCTCCGCCGATCTCTATCGCGGGGTGCCCGCGATCTACGTGAACTTCCTCGACTACGACGTGTTCTCGCACGCGTTCGGCCCCTCGGACCGGCTCGCCTTCCGCGCGCTGCGCCGGGTGGACCGCTCGATCCAGCAGCTCGCGCGCGTCATTCGCCGCCTCCCCGAGATGGGCTATGACCTCTACATCCTCTCGGACCACGGGCAGGCGCCCACCCGGCCCTTCCGGCGCGTCACGCGCGGCGTCCCGATCGAACGGGTGGTGCGCGACACGCTCGAGGTGGAGGGCGACGAGATCAAGGTGATCGCGGCCGGCCCCAACGCCTTCGTCTACTTCATGGACCGTCGCGAGGCCCTGTCGGCGGCCGAGATCGAGTCGCGCCATCCGGGGGTCCTCGCGCGCCTCTCGCGGCACCCCGGGATCGGCCTCGTGCTCGCGCGCGGCGCGGGCGGGCCGCTCTGCTGGCATCGCGGCCATCGCGTGCCGCTCGGCCACCGGCCCGACCCGGCGGTGCGCGACCCGTTCGCGCGGCGCGCGGACCGCGCGCTGGTCGTGGCGGGGCTGCACGATCTGGTGGCGATGCCGAGCGCGGGCGACATCGTGCTCTACGGCACCGGCGCCCCCGGAGGCGACGTGAGCTTCATCGACGAGCTCGGCGCCCACGCGGGCCCGTCCGAGGAGGAGCTGCACACCTTCATCCTCCATCCGCCGTCGGTGCGCCTCCCCGCGGCGCCGCTCACGCATCCGGTCGATCTCTATCCCCACTTCCGCGCCTACCGCGACGCGGAGGCGGGCGAGCCGGTCGCGATCGAGGAGCCCGGAATGCGTGGCGCGCTGATCGCCCGTCCCGCGCGACGCCGGGGGCCCGTCCTGTCCCTCCGCGCGTACCTGGTGGGACTCGTCCTCCTGTGCGCGCTGCCCGCGATCGTGTTCTCGGTGTGGCTCACCCTCGCGCTCATGGCGCCCGAAGCTCCGCTCGGCCGGCCGTTGATGCGGTCGCTCGGCGTGATCTGAGCCGTGGTGCTCCTGCCGGCGCTGGGGCTGGCCGCGGTGGCGGGCCGGGCCATCATCCAGTCCCTGACTCGGCTGGCCGAGACGGCGGACGATCTCGCGCGCGACCTCGAGACGGCCGGGGAGGCGCGCGACCGGGCCGAGCGCGCGGGGCGCGCCTGCGACGCGCAGCTCGCCGCCATCGTCGACCAGGCCACCGTGGGCATCGCCCAGGCCGACCTCGACGGCCGGTTCATGCTCGTGAACCAGCGCTACTGCCACCTGCCGGATCCGCCCCGGGACGCGGTGATGGGTGTCTCCTTCCCGGAGACGGTCGAGGTCGCGGATCGTGCGCGCGCGGCCGCCGCGCTGCGGGGCCTCACCGTCGACGCGCCCGAGGCGGTCTTCGAGACTCGCCACGCCAGGCGGACGGATCGCTCCGCTGGGTGGCGGTGAGCCTGTCGCTGGCCGGGGACGCGGGGGAGGCCCGATCCGTCGCGATCGTGGCCCTCGACGCCACCGGCCGCCACGCGGCCGAGGAGGTCGCGCGGGCCGGCGACGTCGAGCGCGGCGAGCTGCTCGCGCGCGAGCGGAAGGCCCGCCAGGAGGCGGAGGCCGCGAGCCAGGCGAAGGACGAGTTCCTGGCCGTGCTCTCCCACGAGCTGCGCACGCCGCTGAACGCGATCGCGGGCTGGGCGGCGTGCTGCGCAACGGCCCCCGGGACGCGCCGACGATCGCGCGCGCGGCTCGACACGATCGACCGCAACGCGCATCGCTGCAGGCGCAGCTGATCGAGGACCTGCTGGACGTCTCGCGCATCGTCGTCGGGCAAGCTCCGCCTGACCATCGCGCCCGTGGACCTGCCCGCGATCATCGAGCGCCGCCATCGAGACGGTGCGGCCCGGCGGCCGAGCAGCCAAGGGCATCACGCTGCGACACCGCGCTCGATCCCGCGGCCGGCTCGGTGCTCGGCGATCGCGACGCGGCTGCAGCAGGTGGTGTGGAACCTCCTGTCGAACGCGGTCAAGTTCACGCCCGCCGGACGGCCGGGTGACGGTCGGGCTCGGCGCGCGGGCGCGGACGCCGAGCTGACCGTGACGGACACCGGCCGCGGCATCGGCGCCGGGTTCCTGCCCGCACGTCTTCGATCGCTTCCGCCAGGGCGACGAGCGGCACGCATGCGGTCGCACGGCGGCCTCGGCCTCGGGCTCTCGATCGTCGCGGCAGATCGTCGAGCTGCACGGCGGGACCGATCGCGGGCCGACAGCCCGGGCGAGGGGCGCGGCGCGACCTTCACCGTGCGCCTGCCGCTCGCGGCGACGGCGGCACGACCGCCGCCGGTGCGCGCACCGTCCGGGCGCGCGGCGATCGGGCGTCGCGACGCGCCGGCTCGCGGCGTGGACGTGCTGGTCGTGGACGACGACGCGGAGACGCGGGAGGTCGCTCGAAGATGGCGCTCGGCTTCGAGGGCGCCGGGTGATGACAGCGCCCTCGGTGGCCGACGCGGTGGCGGCCATCGAGCAGCGGTCGGCCCGACGTGCTGGTCAGCGACATCGGCATGCCCGGCGAGGACGGCTACGATCTGATCCGCCGGGTGCGCCGGCTCGAGGCGGCGCGCGGCGCGCGCATCCCGGCCATCGCGCTCACCGCCTACGCGGCGCCGAGGACCGGCGCCGGACGCTCCACGCGGGCTACGACAGCCACGTGGCCAAGCCGGTCGAGACCTCCGCGTTCGCGCCGCTGATCGCGAGCCTGCTGCCCGGGAGCGCCGCGCATGAGGAACCGCGCCGCGCCGCGCGGGCGTCGCCGGGGCGAGACCGGTGCGGCTCGGCTACAAGCTGTCCAGCGAGGAGCACGGGCCCGCGGGAGCTCGTGCGCCTGGCGGGCATGGCCGAGGAGCACGGCTTCTCGTTCGCGCTGATCTCCGATCACTTCCATCCCTGGACCGATCGGCAGGGACAGAGCCCGTTCGTCTGGAGCGTGATCGGCGGCATCGCGCAGGTCACCCGAGCGGCTCGAGCTGGGCACCGCGGTGACCTGCCCGACCGATGCGGATCCATCCCGCGATCGTGGCCCAGGCCGCGGCCACGTGCGCGCCTGATGGACGGGCGCTTCTTCCTCGGCGTCGGCACGGGCGAGAACCTGAACGAGCACATCCTCGGACAGGGTTCAGACGGCGCCGGCAACGGTTTCAATAGAAGACGGCACGTTCGCTCCGGGCGAAGTCCTCGAGCCTATCCATGCCATCAACGCGGGCGGGTTGCAGGCCTTCAACAGCACGTCGAAGACCCAGTTAACAGCCCAAGCACATCCATTCTTTGGCACTCTCGCGCACAAACAACCGTGCAACGTTGGTTCGCCGATCCGACTTTGAACCTCGCGGGCAAAGATCGCACACTCGGAACGGTATTCTCGCACGATCACTTCGGACCTTCTACGCACCAGCAGGCTGGACTTTATGCTGGTCTCGTAACGGAACCCGAAAATTCAATTTGGAAACACAACGAAACCGGCCAGGTGCTAGGTGGACGCTTCGATGGTGGTCCAACCACATGGCAGGCAGTAATTCAAACGCAGAACGTTGCGGACAGTTATCGCGAGTTCCTGGTTGAGTTCGCTGACTACACGCTCGCGTACAAAGCAGGTGGCGGTGTCAACGGCGCTGGTCATCCCATTCCCGATCCGGCCAATGCGATAAATCCGCCGGCTAGAGGAAGCGCTCTTCCGATTAACATTCAGAAAGCCGACGAGTGTCCCGGTGGCGTACCGCTTCCGTGTCCTGAAGCAGTTTCGGCTGCCGATCCCGGCACGATGGTGGTCAACTATCGCAACGAGCCAGTCGCGCTGGTGTGCAGGATCCAGGAACAACACGCAGGCTGCGGGTGATGCGGGTGATCTCTCAACGTTTATCGTTCGGACATTACACGCGCCAACCCCGATCTCAACGTACAACCCGGCTTTTATCCGGCGCTGACAGGCGGACTTCAGGGTGGTGATCCGTTCACTCCGCTGATGCGCGCTTACGAGGCTGACAAGGTGCAGATTCGCGTTCTTGTCGGTGCTCACGAAGAAAGTCACAACTTCAACGTCTACGGCCAGAAGTGGCTGTATGAGCGGACCGAACCGAATTCGGGTTACCGCAATTCGCAGTCGATGGGCATCTCTGAGCACTTCGAGTTCGAACTGCCAAGTATCACTGCGGTCAAGGGAGACATGCCATTTGCTGATTATCTTTATCAGCCAGGTGGCTCCGTTGATAATCAGTGGAACGGCACGTGGGGACTCTTGCGCTCTTACAACGGCGGTCTCGGTCTCAAGCCCGACCTCGTCGCGCTGCCGAATAATCCAGACGGCAAAGCGGATTCTCCGGCTAACGGCAACGACTTTAGCGCCATGTGCCCGAAGTCCGCGCCTGGCCGCAAACTCGCTGTGACGGCTGTCGCTGCGAAAGATGTGCTGCCCAACGGTACGCTTGTCTACAACAATCGCACCAACCAGGGAGGCATCCTGCACGATCCGACGGCGATTCTTTATGTCCGCAGCACAGATATGGACTCCAAGACCGGCAAGCTGAAGACCGGTGTTCCGGTCGAGCCGCTCGTGTTGCGAGCCAACGCTGGGGACTGTATTGAGCTTACGTTGCAGAACAATCTGCCCGCTAACCTTCTCGACCTCGCAGGCTGGAACACAGTCCCGATAGGAAGGGTTCAACGCCAATCAGGTGAAGCCGTCCAAAGGTCGGTCTGCACCCGCAGCTTGTGGCCTACGACGTGACGTCGAGCGACGGCGCAAACGTCGGCTTCAACGTCCAAAACAACGTGGATCCTGTCACAGGACTCCCGCAAAAGCAGACAGCGGCGCCTGGCCAGGTTGTGAAATCCATCCCTTCTGTGCAAACAGGTCGAGTCCACCACGCAGGCTGGTCGATGCGATCCCGTCTCCAAGGGCTGGGGGCAGGTAGGGGATGAAGATGTCCGGCTGATCGCCCTCGAACTGCGAACGGTAGTAGGAGAACGGGACCGCGGAGGCAGAGCCGTCGAAGAGCAGGGCATCGCCTTCGGACACGCCCTCGAGGATGAACTCGCTTGCGGCTCGCCAAGGGCGATCCTTCAACAACGGGGGATCCGAATACCAGGCTCGGAGCCCCGCGACGCTGGCGATGATGATGACGAGCGACGCCGCTCCTATCCCAAGCGGCCGGCGGAGCTCCCAGATGCCGATCGCTATCAAGAGGACGAGACCCGGAACGGTGACGGAGAGATACCGGATCACGAACATCGGTGTGATGAATGACCCGAGCATCGAGGCCACGATCGGGAAGAAGAACCATCCGACGGGGATCGCGTAGCGCCAGGCCGTCTCACCTCGATCTCTGCGCAAGAGGGCCTGCACGAGTAAAGCGAAGGCTAGGCAGGCGAGCCATAGATGGCCCAGGAGCAACCATCCCTGTTGACCGACGACGTTGCCAAGCAGACGGACTCTTTCGCCGGTCGGGAAATCGATGTAGGCATATCGATCACCCCCAGGACGATCTTCGAGATCGGGATCGCAACGATGGCTCCCAGACCGAGGATCGACGAGACGGCGATCGTTGTGGAGCGCCTCTGTTTCTTATCGGCATTGAAGACCAACGATGCGAGCGCGTGGACGCCAAGAACGAATAGGGCAAAGGCATGGGTTGCGACGGCGAGGGTGGACACGAGCGCGTACAGCCCCCACGTCATCTTCCGCCCGTTCCGCACCGCCCGGATGTAGAGGAACGTCGCCGTCGTGACGAGGAGCATCACTAGGGAGTAGCCCCTCGCCTCCTGGGCCTGTTCGATGAAGTAGCTGTTCAGAGGAAGTAGAACCGCAGCCGTCGCCCCGATGCGTGTGCCGAACAGATCGCGGCCAACCAGATACAGCATCGGGACTGTGGCTGCAGCGAATATGACCGATAGGAGACGCAGCAGTGTTTCGCTGTCCCCTAGGGGGATCCAGAAGTGGAGGAGGACGTAATAGAAGCTTTGGCTGGGATCCCCGCGCGTGATCGTGTGGACGAGACGGGATCCGTCCAACCTAGCGACGGCGACACTGAACGCCTCATCGAACCAGAGGTTCCGATCACCGATCTGGTGAAGGCCAAGCACGATGGCCAGGAGGACGCCTCCGCCCACAGCCAGTCTCGCGTGTGACGGTTTGAGGTCCGCTCTAAAGGATCCCAAGTCGTTCAAACCTCCTGCCGCGGGTCGATCAACTCGCCGGCCAGGAGATCCATCAAAAGGTTGTCGTGGAAGGTTCCGTCGATGCCCATCTCGTAGGCCCGCATGACGCCCACAGGCTTGAAGCCGACGCGGGAGTAAGCTCGTATCGCTCGCGCGTTGTCGGCGGCCGGATCGATCGAGAGCCGGTGATGTCCGCGCTGCTCGAACAGATAGTTGCAGAGGACGTGAAGAGCCTCCGGCCCGAGACCCTTCCCATGCAGGGGAGTCGTGAGATAGAGGTCGATCCCCGCCTGCTTGTACATCGGGTCTGTTTCTTCGTCGTACTGGATCAGGCCGGCAATCCGGCCGTCCACCTCGATAACGAATGCCGTCTCGGTGCCGATGAGGTCCGTGAGCTCCTCCTGCTTGAAGGGACCCCACCTCGTGAGGACGTCCGGCTCGGCGCGGATCGTCTCGAGGGCAGGGGTGTGCTCCTCGCCGAGCGGTCGCAGGACCACACGTTCACCTTTCAGCTCCATGGCCCTCAGGTTATTTGGGATGCGCGATGAGTTTCGGCACCGGCATCCGTCTTAAGCTGTGATGGTGACCGACCTCATCACGCATGAAGTGCCCAACCAGGCCGAGCTGGAGGGACTCCTGGACGACCATCGTCCGGAGCTCACGGCATACGCGTACCGGATGCTCGGGTCGTCGTTCGAGGCTGAAGACGCGGTGCAGGAGGCCATGCTCCGGGCCTGGCGCAGCATCGATGGTTTCGAGGGGCGGGCGGCATTTCGATCGTGGCTCTATCGCATCACGACCAACGTCTGTCTCGACATGCTGGGCAGCAGCCAGCGGCGTGCCCGACCGATGGACCTCGGCCCGGCCGGGGTCGCCGACATCGCGCTACTCGGCGAGCCGTTGCCGGAGGTGACGTGGATCGAGCCTGTTCCCGATGAGCGGATGTCGCCCGGAGCCGATCCGGCCGAGCTCGTCGAGTACCGCGAGACGATCAAGCTGGCGTTCGTTGCTGCACTCCAGGTGTTGCCGCCCAAACAGCGAGCGGTGCTCATCCTGCGCGATGTGCTCAGGTGGAAGGCGGCCGAGGTTGCCGAGCTGCTCGACACGACCGTGGTGAGCGTCAACAGCGCGCTCCAGCGGGCGCGCGCTGCTCTGAGCGAGACCGACATCGAAGCCCAGCGAGAGATCGTCGCCATAGATGATGAGCAGCGCCGGCTTCTCGAGCGCTACGTCGAGGCTTTCGAGAGTTATGACATGGACAAGCTCACGGCCTTGCTGCATGAGGACGCTCAGTGGTCGATGCCGCCATACGCGCTGTGGCTGACCGGGCACGACGACATCGTGAAGTGGTGCCTGGGCCCGGGGATCGGCTGCAAGGGCTCGCGCTTGATAGCGACGATGGCCAACGGGTCGCCCGCGTTCGGGCAGTACAAGCCGAGTCCGGAGGGCGGGTTCGAGCCCTGGAGCCTCCAGGTCGTCGAGATGTCACCGACGGGGATCGCCGGCATCTGTTTCTTCCTGGAGACGGCGAGGTTCTTCCCTCTATTCGGTCTGCCGCTCCACCTGGAAGCTTGAAGGGTCGCGGTCGAAGACCCCTCTAAGGCCCATCAGTTCGAGGAGATCCTCCAGGTCGCGCGAGTCACCCGCGATCACCATCGAGCTTCCTGCGCGCGATGCAGCCAAGCGGAGGCGAGCTAGGGCCTCAACCGTCGTCGCGTCGGGCCGGACCACCTGCCCGACATCGCAGTGCAAGCTGCGAGCCCCACTGGATCTCAGAAGCGAGAGGGCGCGGGAACAGATGAGCGGGATATCGCTCGGCTCGATCTTGGCGTCGAGGGTCATCCGTGCGACCGGGGCGCTCTTGTATTCCTTCTCTCTTGCCATGCGAGAGATAAGACTGCCCAGAGGGCCCGAACTAACCGCTCAATCGAGCGGCGCCACCCCGAATCCGACCGTGAACCGCCGGCACCAGATCACGGCGCTTCTGTATCTCTCGAGGTCGGTCCCCTCGGGGATCGCGTAGTTCTGATCCCCCGGTTTCCTTTGAGGGCGCCGAGGTCCAGGAACCGCTCGCCGTAGATGTACCAGTCGTCGGAGGCCGGATCTCCGACAGATAGACGCGTAGGTCGGGCCCGTTGGATGTGTCGAGGTCCTCGAGTCGAAGAAGGACCGGCCATCGGGGAACGAGATGATCTTCGCCTTTCCCGACGTTCCGTGTTCGAGGCTGCGGAAGTCGCCGGCGGCGACCACCTCGGGTTCTTCGGTCGCCTCGGGAGCTTCTGATTCCTCGGTTCCCGGCCGGACCTCGAACAGCGGGACGGCTTCGTTCACGGTTTCCTCGATGAATAGTTTCTGGGGCTGGAACCACACGAGCACGAAGATCGATCCCGCCACGAGGATCAGGGCGGCCGTGGTACGCAGCTTCTTGTGGGTGCTTATGTAGTTCCTCATCGGGCCATCCCGATCTTCGACTCCAGTTCCAGACCGAGGAATCGTGCCAGGCGCAGGGCCTCCTTCTCCAGGGACTCCCGGAAGACGTCCGGGCGTTCGTAGGTCGAGATCTCTACGACGACGACACTCTGGAGATCACCCTCCGCCAGTGACCGATCACCCGGCCCGACGACAAGACGGCGCCTTGGGGAAGCGGCGACGCCTGCCATGCAGACTTCGCCTTCGGTACCGGGTCGGCCCCGTAGAAACGGGTTCGCGTGTGGCCGACGACCATCTCGTCGTAGACATGGAGGAGGTGTGCCGATCCGCTCGAGGCGGCGCTCGTCGAGCCGATCGACCAGAAGGTCGTTCCGTCGAGGTTCTCCACGACGATCTCGTCTCCCATCTCATCCACTGCCTCACGGATCGTCGCAGAAGTGAGACTCGACCACCATCTGATGTCTTGGTACGCGGCGGGCCCGTGGCTCTGCAGGTAACGACGCACGAGTTCCGCCGCGGCCTCCGAATCCCTTCAGATGTGAACCTCGGGTCGCTCGCTCGTCCAGCAGCACGTACGTGTGGCGTTTCCCCTTTAGCGCTCCGCTGCAGATAACGCTTGTCAGTTCGCAGTGCATCAACACCCAGGGAAGGCGTTGGCCCGCCGGATCGATGCGCGCTTCGCTCAGAAGCTCGCCGATCTCTTGGCGTGTCAGCTGTGAACCTCCTTGCAGGGAGCCCGATATCAGCCGCTCGCACCGGCTGAGCGTCTTGGGGTCCAGACCCAGCTCGCGCAGCCTCCCGCTCACCCACCCTGTAAACACGTGGCGCGGTCAGGGCCAGGGCCACCTGATGTCGTCACGCGTTACCAGATGCCAGGTCGGGCGGAGCAGGTGCGTGCGGAGGATCGGAACCCGACGCGAGCGCTTCTCGATGCTGTCGGAAGTGACCGAGCGCGTCCGCTGGCGGACGCACCACTTCGCATGCGGATACTCCTGACCCTGCATCGCTCCGTGCCAGCGCACGGTTTCCTCGATCGAATCGAAAGGCTTCCCGACGAGCCGCGAGTTCCGAAGGCGACGAGGCATGACCTGCCTGGGGTTCATCGCTTCAGCTCTGGCGGTGGATCCGATGCGAGGCGCAACTTCGATTGCCACCATGCAACATCGTGCCAGCCTCCCGACTTGAAGCCCACCTGCTCCTGGTGGGCGATCTTGGTGAAGCCCAGTGACTCGAACAACCGGACGCTTGCGGGGTTGGGGAGGGAGACACCGGCGAAGGCGTTGACGAACCCCCGGTCCGTGAGCTCGTCCAACAGCGATCGCATCAACGCACGACCGATCCCACGGCCCGTCGCCGAGCTCACTAGGTAGACCGAAACCTCGGCGGACCAGCGGTACACAGGCTCTCGGGTGGAACGGGAACATGTACGAGTACCCCACGATCCGCTCGCTCTCCTCGGCAACGAGCCAGAGATGACTGTGCTCGATCCTCGCTCGCATCTCTTTCTCGTCCGGCACCTCCTCCTCGAACGAGACGATGCTGTCGGTGACGTACGGGGCGTAGTATCCTCGCGGATCGCGGCGGCGTCCTTAGGGGTCGCCGGTCTGAGGATCAGCGGCACCTATCCCGGGTCAAGGCTCAGCGAGCAGCGTCGTGATCTCGATACCGCGAAGGCGCAGACGTCACCATCCGGGGCCTCGTTCTCGGGTGCCGCCCACATCCAAACCTTCTTCCCGAGGTCCCACGGTACCTGCCCTCCTCGTCCGTAGGGGCGGTGGAGATGTCTGACCCATTCTCCGGATCGGGTCCGCCGTTGCAGCTGGACCGGGATTACCTCGGTGCAATCGCCGCTCGTATCCGTCGAGGTGACCGGCCTTTCGCCACCATCTTTCTCAGTTTCAGGGTCACGGTCCGTTCCACGACGGGCGTGTCGGGCTGCGGGCTTGGCTCCGGATCGGGCGACGGACCCCCACCCGGGCTTGGAGACGGTTGGGGTTCGCTGGGGGTGGGGGAGGGGCGTCCACCGGGTGCGGTCGGGGTGTTGTCGGCGTAATCCACCGCGTAGCGCCGGACCACGGCACCCTCCAAGGTGGAGAACTTCAACGAGATGAAGCCGACGTCGTTGAAGAGAAGCGTGCATGGCGTCAGGTCCGTGAGCACGTCGCTGGGGTCGCCCTCGACACAATTGGCGAAGTGGTGATGAGCGGCCAGCAGGTGTGCGATCTCATGCGCGGCGATCTTGCCGCTGACCTTCGTTTGGAAGTCATCCACCGTGTTCGCTTCACCTACCGCGAATGCAGCATCGGGATAGACGATCCCGCCGACACAGTCGGCCTGGCCGGCGACCGAACTGGCTATCTCGCTGCCGACCATCGTGTAGACGACGTCGGCCCAGGTTGGCCTCACCCCTCCGAGGTGATCCTTGGAGGCATCGATCAACGCCTGCGAGTCGGTCGTGTCGATGAGAGGTCCTCCCGATCCGCCCGACCGAGAGCCCAGATCGACAACCTCCGCCGTCCACATCACCCCGATGTTCAACGGGGCGTAGACATCGACGACGTGCGCCATGATCGAGTCCGCCTCGGTCGAGGTCACCCCCAGCAAGAGGAGGTGGACGTCCAGGACTACCGGCGTGTCGTAGTCACCGATCCCTGGGTTCTCGATCCTCGTGGGCAGCAATGTGTCGAAGCTGCTGCAGCTCGAATTGGTGGTCGACGATGCCCATGCCCGAAGAGCCCGGCTCCAAGGGCTGGGCCTGGGCCGGCATGGGAACGAGTGAGAAGGCGGCGGCTGCGGCGAGCAACCGCCCGGTGAGCCGCATATATCGATGTTCGCACAGGTCTAGAGGGTTCCGGGAACATCTTCGCGCCTGGTTGACTTGCATCAGGTGATGCCGAGCCCCCGCTCTATCCAGAAGATCTATCTCGTTCTCCTGCTGGGGAACACCCTTGCGGCATCGCTGATCTGGGGCATCAACACGATCTTCCTGCTGGACGCCGGGCTCTCTAACCTCGAGGCCTTCGCAGCCAACGCCTTCTTCACGGTGGGGATGGTCATCTTCGAGGTCCCCACGGGGATAGTCGCCGACACGGCCGGCCGTCGCATCTCCTATCTGTGGGGAACCATCACGCTGGGTGTCTCGACACTCCTATATGTGTTGCTGTGGCAGATCGAGGCCGCGTTCGTGCTCTGGGCCGTCGTCTCGATCCTCCTCGGACTCGGCTTCACCTTCTTCTCGGGAGCGGTGGAGGCGTGGCTCGTGGATGCGCTGGACGCAACGGGCTTCGACGGTGACCTCGAGTCTGTGTTCGGCCGGGGACAGGTCGTCTCCGGTGTGGCCATGCTGACCGGGTCGGTCGGGGGAGGGTTCATCGCCGCGCAGACCAATCTCGGTGTGCCGTTCGTGGTCCACGGCGTGATCCTGATCGTGATGTTCCTCGTCGCATTCAAGACGATGCACGACATCGGCTTCGAGCCACACAAAGGTGGTCGTCCCATCCAGGAGGTGCGCAAGTTGTGGGAGGCCACGATCGAGCATGGCTGGCGGCGTCCCTGGCGGTGAAGTGGTTGATGGTCGAGGCGCTGTTCACCGGCGGTGTCGGCATCTATGCCTTCTACGCGCTGCAACCGTTCCTGCTCGAGCTCTACGGTGACCCCGATGCGTACCAGATCGCCGGTCTGGTTGCGGCGATCGTGGCCGGCGCGCAGATCGTCGGAGGGCTGTTCGCGGCCAAGATCCGCAAGGTGTTCAAGAAGAGGACCTCGGCCCTAATCACTACCTCTGCGGCGGCCACACTCATCCTCGCTTTGGTCGGCATCGCGCAGAGTTTCTGGCTCACGATCGTCGCGATCGTCGCCTGGGGTCTGCTCGCCGCCGCCTCGATGCCGATCCGACGCACGTATCTGAACGGCTTGATCCCATCGGCCCAGCGGGCCTCGATCCTCTCGTTCGACTCGATGATGGAGTCGGGCGGCGGCGTGGTCATCCAGCCTGCGCTGGGTCGGGCCGCCGACGTGTGGAGCTACGGGACCTCATACGTGATCGGGGCCGCGATCACCGGCCTGGCCGTGCCTTTCCTCGTCCTCTCCCGCAGACAGAACGCCCGGGCGGATGTGATCGAAGCCGGGGAGGAGGACGCCGTCCTGGCCCCCGTGGAGTAGGCCGGCAGGAAAGACCCCGGCCACACAGAACGAAACAGCTGGATAGAGGGCTCCCGAGGGGTGAACATTGGGCGTGAGGCGGCTTAATCGCGTTGTAACCGCGCTGGCGGTCTGCTTTGCCCTTTCCAGCTCACTGCTATCGCCGGCTGACGCCAAGGGCGGCTCGGCGGGGGCCGATTGGAAGACGTTCCTCGCCGATCGGAACGAGCTCTACGAGACCCTCGCCCCTGCGTTCGTGGATTGCTTCGCCCGGCGCGACTCGCTGATCGATCCGCTGAGCCCGATCTTCCACGGGTGCCTCGACTGGCACTCGGCCGTGCACGCGGCATATTCACACCACGTCCTCTACCGCAGGACCGGCGATCAGAAGTATCTCGATCTCGTCCAGGCTCAGATCGAGCCGCAGGGCGTCTCCCTGATCGCGCTGGAGGAGCTCTACGAGCAGGCCAAGGCTCCGGATTTCGTCCTCGGCGAGAACCCATACGGCTTCGGCTGGTTCTTGGTCCTCGCCAAGGAGAGGGAGCTCTCCACCGAGAACAAGGACTTCCGACCGATGGCGGAGTTCGCCGCCGACCAGATGGAGTTGTGGTTCAACACGCGCCTGACCGATGGGGATGCAACGACCTACATCCTCAACCGCCGCGCATCCGAACTACAGCTGGTCTCTGATCAACCTCAACGTGTGGGCGCAGTACACCAAGGACAAGGATCTACAGCAGGTGGTGCGAGACGCGACCATGCCCCTTCTCGATACGGCGATCGATGGACCGTGTCCGGTCGACAGCGACACGATCGGAACCGCTCCGGGTTTCCAGCCCGCTTGCCTGATGCGCCTGGCCGCCCTGGCTCACATCTGGGGCGACAAGGCGAAGGGGTTCATCATGGAGCGACTTCCGAAGGACCTGCACATCGCGCCGGTGACCTCGCCGGCCTCATGTCACGGCGGCGGGCTCAACTTCACCCGTGCGTTCGCGCTGTATCAGTTCTATCTATTGACCGGTAACACCAAGTACCGCGACAACTACGTCGAGCTGATCCGCTATCACGTTGCACATCCCGAGTTCTACGTCGACCCCGACTACCTCGGCGACCCCGGTTACATGTGCTACTCGCACTGGGTCGCGCAGGTCGGGGTGCGCGCGATCTCACAATCGTTCGAGCAGAAGCCCCCTACTCCGTCGGTCCCCCTACCAAAGGTTTAGAGATGACCTACAGAAGGCTCGCCGTGGGGCTCGTCGCCCTCCTTACGATCGCTGTGCCGGGTTCCGCGGTTGCCAAGAAGAAGCCTGCGGCGCCCACCGAGATCACCTACTTCCTTAACTGGGGTGGGGACTGCGCGGGCAGCGGTTACCTCGCGCTCGCACCGGCATCGAACGACGGAGCATGTGCCCTGTTCTTCCCGGGACTCGGCGACACCTACTCGTTCGGCGGCAAGGAAGGGATGCCGTTCACGCTCGATGCGAGCAAGACGATCACTCTTGATTTCATGCTCAGCCAGGTCGTAACCGCCGCCGCCGATTTCCAGGTCGTTCTCGAGGGGACGATCGGGGGCAAGACGAAAGAGATCGCCTCTGGCACGCAGACGGTGCTCGTCGGTACGCCCGCGATGGCGCAGGCGATGCACTACGACCTCGAGCCCGATGCTTCGCTCGACAAGCAGAAGGTGACGAGCCTGACCCTGACCGTCACTTGGGCGGGCGGCGTTACCTATTCGCAGATGGACTTCGCCAACTCCACCCTCGTCATCGGGGCCCTCGGTGGCCCGGCGACGCCGAGGTCCGGATCGCCTTCGTCCGCGGAGCCCGCCCCGGCGCCATCAACGCCGAAGCCCCCTAAGGGCTACAAGCCGACCGGATCCAACGGGGTGGTCGCCGTCGTCGACACAGGCATCAACCCGTACCACTCGACGTTCCGCGACATCTCCCCCGAGGCCCTGATGCATCCCTCCACCTACATCCCCGGCTATCCGAAGAACGCCAAGGCGCTGCGCTTGACGCTGACCGCCCCCGACTTCGAGACGGCGCTGAGGGCGGACTGCAACCGGGTCTGGCAACGCGTGAAGCCCGGACAGCTGTATTGGGTCCCCGGCACGAAGATCATCGGAGCCATCACGTTCGCGAACCCGAGCGGAGACCCGTGCTCGCCGAACGGAACGGGATCGATCATCGACGGCGGCGGTCACGGAACGATGACCGGATCAAGGGCGACATCGACGGAGTACGGAGCATGCAAGGAGTGCAAGCTCGTTGCGGTGCAGTTCTCGGCCTCGGCGACGGAGACGAAGGATGCGATCGACTCGATCACGTGGTCTGCAGACAACGCGCACTGGATCGACGCCCAATCGAACTCCTGGGGGCCTTTCGTCCCCGCGTGGGAGCCGACCGGATCGACGTTGTTCACCGCCGGTCCGCCTCTGGTCCGAGCGGTGGAGGAGACGGCGCAGAAGCATCTCGCTTTCTGGGCCTCGGGGAACGGGGCCGCTTTCCGCGGTGGGGCGGTCGGCCACCCAACCATGCTCAGTCCACACATGACGCCGTCGGCCATCATGGTTGGCGGCGTCGACTCGGGCTACCTGAACCTCTGGCCCGGCTTCCCGGCGCACATCGTCTCCGATGCTTGTAGCTCATGGGGCGCGCAGTACACATCGATCGAGGACTCGGGCGAGAAGGTGGGTGGCGGAACATCGGCGGCCACTCCGTTCGCGGCCGGGGGAGCGGTGTACGAGCTCCTCAGGGCGCGGGAGATCCTCGGCGACACCTCGACCGGCGTGGAGAAAGGCATCGTTGCGAGCGGACCTAAGGGTGTGGTCAAGACGGGACCTCTGGCCGACGGCAAGTTCACGCTCGAGGAATGGAAGCGCCTCGTCTTCGTAACCGCGACAGAGCGACCAGAGGCGCAGTACGAGGATGGGCCTCCGTGCGACGCGGTTGATGGCACCGGCCTTTACACGGCGACCCCGATCCCGTGGAGCGATGTCCCGCCCGAGTACCCCGAATACGTGCACATCGGCTACGGCGCGGTCGACCGTCCGGCGATGAAGCTGGCTCTGCAGATCCTGCTCGGCAAGGCGGAGTTCCCGGACCGTACCGACACCGATGATTTCTTCGCCTACGACCGTCAGTTCCGGGAGACGACCTACGAGGTCTTCTCCAAGCCCTAGCTCTAGAGAGCAGCCTCGATCTCGTCGAGGTGCTCGGCGCGGTGCATGTGTCTGTGAGGGTTCACCGGACTCTCAGGATCGATCGGATACATCCTCGTCGGATCGAGTGTCGCGACAAGGCCGTCCGTCTCTTCGGCGATCCGTATCGCAAGTCGCGCGCGGCTTCCCTGGGCTCGATCGCATGCACGAGCGGACGGTAAGCGTCGTTTATCCAGTCGACATCTTCGGGTTCGTCGTCGGATTCCGTGAAAGGGGTGCCCTCGGCGAGTCGTGTCGCCAGGGCTAGTACCCGCCCATCCCAGAAAGCTATGTGCGCGAGGACGCCCGCGATCGTCCAGTGTTCGTTGACACTTGACCTGAGCTGATCATCGGTTAACCCGTCTACAAGAGCGCGCATGCGCGTGAGCTCTCGCTCGTTCTCTTGGATGTAGTCGGGGTGCTTGTCGGTCACCCTTCGACGCTACTCCAAGCCCTTGAGACAGTCGGGGCACTAGCTCCTGTCCCACGCTGGATAATGGGGTCCATGTGGAGAGCCGTCCGAACCTGCCTCGGCTTCGCCCTTCTTCTGGCGGTCGCTCTGCCGGCACCGTCGATCGCGCAGGACGAGCCGGCGTTCTGGCAACCTCCGGCGGGCGTCACTTTCCAGATCCAGCTACAAGGCACGATCGACACCTCGGTCGAGGCAGAGGTCTATGACATCGACATGTTCGACAGTCCGGTGTCACTCGTGGACGAGCTGCATGCCCAAGGCAGACATGTCGTCTGCTACATGAGCGCTGGCACCTACGAGAAGTGGCGACCGGATGCCGGTGATTTCCCCAAGAGGGTTCTCGGCAAGCGTCTCGAGGACTGGCCGGGGGAGCGCTGGTTGGACGTGAGGAAGATCGGGGTGCTCTCGAAGATCATGGATGCCCGTCTCGATATGTGCAAGGCGAAGGGGTTCGATGCCGTCGACTTCGACAACATCGATGTATGGACGCAGAAGTCCGGGTTCCCCATCACGCGCAAGGAATCCTTGGCCTACATCGCCTATCTATCTGAGGCCGCGCATGCGCGCGGGCTCGCTGCGGGATTGAAGAACCTCCCGCAGCTGGCGGAGCGGCTCCAACCCGACTGGGACTTCGTCGTCAACGAGCAGTGTTTCCTCTACGACGAATGCGATGGCTACCTGGCTTTCATCGAAGCGAACAAGCCCGTCTTCAACATCGAGTACGAGTTGGAGCTTTCCGAGTTCTGTGACGAGGGGAACGCCATGGGCTTCACCTCGATGAAGAAGAGGTTCTCACTGAAGGCGTGGCGCCGACCCTGCTGGGAGGGCTGAGCTAGAGGGCGTCCGCGTCGTCCGGGTCGGGTCCTCCGCGCCTGAGGACCTGTCTCTCGATCCAGCGCAATGCGACGAGAGCGATAAGCGCCGCCGCTGTTGTCGCAGCCGCGCCCACCAGGAAACCCAATCCGACCGCAGTCCCGATCGCGGCCGTGACCCACAGTGAAGCTGCCGTGGTCAGGCCCTTCACCGTGTCTCCTTGTCGCAGGATCGCTCCGGCACCGAGGAAGCCGATGCCCGTTACGACCTGGGCTGCGATCCTCGTCGGGTCTACAGGGACACCGTCACCGGAGTAGGACTCCATCGCGTGGACTCCGACAAGGGTGAACAGACCGGCACCCAGGGCGACAAGTACATGCGTGCGGAACCCGGCGTGGTGCTCGGAGAGCTCACGTTCCAGACCGATCGCTCCACCGAGCAGAGCGCAGAGTCCGATCCGGATGAGGACTTCATCGGTGGACATATCGGGTCATTCTTTCAGGGCGTGATCTGGAGAGCCATCAGGAGTGCAAGGTCGGCCGGCCCGCGACGAGCGCGTAAACTGCCTGGATGCGGCAGCGTGCAAGGGCACGCCTCTCGGCTGCCCTCCTCATCTCAGTCTTCGTCGGCGGACTCCCGCTCACGGCGGCGAACGCCGGACCCGGGCCGTACTCCGGTGGCCCCACCGACTTCTACGAGGCGACCGACGGCGCCGAGATCGCGCTCACCGTCGTTCTCCCGCCGGGCTACACGGAGGGCCGGCGCTACCCGACGATCCTCGAGATGGCGGGCTACGAGAACGGCTCGGCGAGTCGCCCGACGGCCGGACGATGATCGGGCAGACGAAGGACTTCCTCTGCGGTCAAGGGCCCGGATCAGTGTCCCGAAGAGGAACCGCCCCTCGCGGACGACAGCCACCACGGGACCTCTGCCTTCCGGTACGACAAGGACTACGTCTCGGTCCATGCGAGCCTGCCGGGCACCGGCTGCTCGTCGGGCGAGTTCTCCCTCTACAACGGGACCACGCCCGCGCCGGAGCGGAGCTGATCGATCAGTGGATCCCGAACCAGCCCTGGTCCAACGGGAAGGTGGGGCTCCTCGGGCATTCCTTCAGCGGCGCGACGGCGGTGCTGATCGCTTCACATCAGCCGAAGCACCTCGAGGCGATGACGGTCTCGGGCCTGGTCGACGACAACTACCGGGGCATCACCTTCCCCGGCGGCGTGCTCAACACCCTCTTCCCGCCGCTCTGGTACCTCGGGATACGGAACGCGTATCACGTGTTCGGCGGCAGCGGCCAGGGCATCGCGCGCAACATCGACAACGAGAACGGTCAACGCTGTGCGGCGAACACCGCGACGCACACGGTCGACATCGAGAACGACCCGATCCTCAACGGTGTCGATGTCGCAGGGGATGGACTCGGAGTACTGGCAGAGGGTCTCGATGATCACCTACATCGACAAGATCGACGTCCCCATCCACATCACCGGAACCTTCAACGACGAGCAGACCGGCAACCGGGGAACGGCACGCCTCTGGCAGAACGTCCGTCCCGGTCTCCCGAAACGCCTCCTCCAGACGAACGGGAACCACGACACCAACGTCCTCGCGTACGAGACGTGGGCGGACCGCAAAGCGTGGATGGACTACTGGATGCGCGGCGTCAAGCCCGGACCCGCGGTGGGACATGAGGGCGCCGGGCGGAAAGGGGATCAAGCCGGCGTCGGTGCGTCTCCTCTTCGAGCTGCATCCGAACGAAGAGGGCGAGCTCGTTTCGAACGGCCACTACGACTCGACGACGTGGCCGCTGACGGGGACGAGTTGGAAGACGCTCTTCATGTGTGCCGGCAAGGAGCTGGACCCCGACCCGGCCACGTGCGGGGAGGGATGCGACGAGTACCTATCCGGGACCCACAGGCAAGTCGTGGCTCTTCCAGGCCGGACCTGCACTGGGACCGCCGTTCACGAGCGAGGATGCACCAGACCAGGTGATGCTGCGCGGACCGGTGGTAGCACCGAACGAGACCTGGGCGATCGCGGGCCCGATCGTCGCGGACCTGCGCATGTCGGTCATCGGCAAAAACACCGATCTGTTCGTCCAGGTGGCCGACGAGAACGTCGAGACGGGGGAGCTGCTCTACCTCACACGGGGCTGGCTGAAGGCGAGCCATCGCGCGATCGACGAGAAGCTCAGCGACTACAGCGACATCGATCCGGCCAGACGACACTTCATGTACCGGCCCTATCGCCAGCACACCGAAGCCGAGCCGATGCCCAACGGCGAGCCGGTCGACTACAAGGTCGAGGTGTGGCCGACCGCCCACGTCTTCCGCCCCGGCCATCGGCCGGTCGTGATCGTCACCTCGCCCCCGGCCGTCGACAGCAACTACTCGTTCGCGGCGCAGTCGAACCAGCCGGCGTCGGTGAACACCCTCATCTACAACGAGGCCCAGCACCCCTCATCCATCACGTTCCCCGTCGTCCCGTTGAGGTTGGTCCGAGGTCTGGGCTCGACCGGGCCGGGATGCGGCGACTACTGGCAACTCCGCTGCGCTTAGGGATATCCTTCGGCCGTTCTTCGTTCGGGCAGACTTGACATAGGAGTCGAGATGAAGAGATTCAAGGTTCTCCTTGCGACGGCCGCTTTCGTCTCCACGATGATCGTGGGTTCCGTGGCACCGGCCAGCGCTCGCTGTGTGGATGATGTGGCCAACATATGTGCCACGATCTGCCAGGTCGGAACCAGCAACAAGTACACGGAGCCGGCCTTCCGCTTCTGCTACGTCTGGTAGCTCGACCCAGATCCGGTTTGTACAGGCTGACGTACCTGTTAAGCACGCTAGCCTGTACAAACGCGTGGCCACGTTTATCGAACAGCAGCCGTGTGGAACCTTTCTCGCTATCCGTAGCGACGGGGGTCGTTATCGGTGAGCGTTGCCGTTGCGGGGGAGCCAGTTCGCACGGGTGACGAGCTGAGGCCAGCTCGGCGCGAACGTGTCTGATCAGAATCGATCGCGGCCGGTCATATGACCCGATAACACCGCTCCAGAGTTTGCTGCCAAGTGCAGAATGGCCGCCCCGGCCCTCGAGTGCCGACGAACGATGCCTAGCCCCAGCCAGAAAAGACCGAGGCCAACGACGCGTCGCCACCGTCCATCAATCAGGGGATGTTTGAGGGCGAACAACGCGGCGGTGGCCGGCGCTCCCAGCACAGGCTCGACTCGGTGACCCCAGATCGCCTCCTCTGCAAGAGGGACGACGTACCCTACGGCAGGCCAGCTCGAGTCCGAGCGGGTCGGGCGGACGGCTTGTAGGGGCATCTCCGAGCAATCGGCGTCCTACGTCGTAACCCCCAGGGCTAGGGCGATTCCAAACTTGACCGAACCTTCAGGCCCGTGCGGGCTCGATGGAGAGGGCCGGGTCAAGGCGAGTGCTCCCATGGCCCCGTAGGCCGTCAGCCACGCCCGACTGCGCCCTCTCACGACGCGGCGGGCCGTCGCCTCGGCGACGGTTACCCCAGCTGCCCAGAGGAGTGCCTTCATCTCCCGGAACGGCGACGGTCGGCGGGGGTGGGCTGGGGTGGCCGGTCGTCGGACGGCCCCACGAAATCACCGAACCGATCCATCATCGCCTTCACCCCGTTGCCCCATAGGGGACCCCCCGACTCCAAGCGGTAGACGGCAAGCCAACCCCCGTGGGTAGCGTTCTTTCGTTCGGCGTAAGCCCAGAACTCCAGATGGACCGGCATGTGGGCGAACCGGTAGGCCGCCTTCTCATCGGACCACCAACTCGTCAGGCCGATCGTGAGAGGCATGTGCCACCACAGACGGTGTGCGACGTAACCGGGAACCGAGCTCATCTCGCGCCGTAGTGCAGGCCACCTCCGCAGCATCCATAGGGCCCACGCCCCTCGGAGTTGGTTGGCACCGTCGATGAGGATGGACTGCGATCCGTCATCGCCTCATCTTCCGGTGTAATCGGAGGAGTCCGATGATCCACCGGAGCCTGTAGCTGAGCCGGGCAGGGAGAGGTCTCGTTACTCATAGAGGTCGGACGGACACGGGTCTTTACCGGTTCACCGTTGAGGGCCCGCAAGAAGTAGGCGACGGCTAGAGCGCCGAACAATGTCGAGGTCATCGCGAGTTGAGGAACCGCGCTCGGGATCGTCCAGGCGGGCTATCAGCTCGGGGAACATCTCCTTGGGGATGGCCTGCGGGGTATCAGACGCGCCCCGCAGGACCGACTCTGGAGGTGATGGGGCGTCGGACGCGTCCTGCCAAGGGAGAGCGCTCGGTGGCGTAGTCGAAGAGCTCCAAGTACTGCGAGGCGGCGATGTCGTAGGCGGTCAGAACCTTCAGCCGCTGCTGCATGCAGCCTTGTGAAGTGCGAGCTTGGCTGCGAGCCCGCGTCAGTCGTGACATCAACAGCGTCGATCACCGCGTTCCGGGCCGAAGGAGGTCGCCGATCGTGGCCGGCAACACGCCTTCCTCGTGCACCTCGACCTCCCGCGTGGGATTGACCGCAGCGATCCGTTCGGCGGTGGCGCTGGCCTTGTCCGTCCCACCTCGGCCAAGGTGGCGTCCTGACGGTTGAGGTTGTTGAGCTCGTAACTGCCGGGATCGAGGAGGACGAAGTTCTCAGCTCCTGAGCGCAGCAGCGGCATCACGGCGGCTCCGCCCGTCGATCCGCAACCCGCGATGAAAGAACGGGTCCGCGGAGTTTCATTTGCCAGGCGGGGTCGATCAGCCGCGGTTGCGCTCGATCAGGACCTCGTAGAAATCCTCGTGGTTGGAGGGCACGCCGGTGTCAGTCATAGAGCGTCTCCGTCTCGGTCTCGAACAAGCCTCACGCATCCGCCAGAACTTGTCGAGATGGTGGGGACTGGTGACGACCGCCTTGACGGGAGTGATGGCCGAGCCCGTCAAGCGCCTCCATCGAAGCCGGGTGGGGGAGGCATCCGACCTCGGGACCGAGCCCGGCGAGATGGGAAGTCGCCCCCGTAGGCGATGTCGCCAGCGCTTGCACGTAGCCGGCCACGATCCAGAAGGCCTGCGACCGGTCGAAGCGCTCACCCGGGCCCATGTGACGAGCTGTCCAAGGGATGCGGCCTTCTTTTGCGGCGTCCCACAGCGACATGGATACCTCGAGGCTAGACGCTGCAGTCCAAGCTCCATCGGATAGCCGGTGTCTTCAGGGGGAGCTAGAGGTCGCTTGAGTGTTGATTCCTTCACACGGACGAACTGCCGCAGTGCCAGCAGCCTCAGCAGAGCCTCGGTCGTCATCGCGATCCAGAGCGAGATGATGGGTCAGCCCAGCGGACGTAGGTCGGGTTGTCCACATCGGATGGGCCGGCGAGGAAGTATGCGCGCGAA
>CAVWHA010000013.1:0-78485 GCA_963754715.1 uncultured Actinomycetes bacterium
GTTCGCCGCTCGCTCTGGCCGAACATCCCGCGGGACGAGCTGTCTGAGCTCGTAGGCGCCTGGGCCGAGCGCGAAGGCGTCGAGGCGCGGGTCGTCTTCGAGGGCCAGGAGATCGCCGACGACCGGATCGCGCGCGAGGCCGCCGAGCTCGACCGTCCCTACTGGCTCGTCACGTCCGACCGCGAGCTGCGCGACCGCGCCGGCGCGAACGCCGAGCGCGTGATCGGCGGCGGCTCGTTCGCCCGCGAGCTCCGGCCGTAGCGAACGCCAGGCGCACCGCGGAAGATTTGTGCGGTCCGTCACGTCTTGACTTGTGGTGCGCAACGTGCGCACCTCATCAACAGGAGGCGGGACATTGAAGCGTGCGCGTTGGCTGGCGGCCGTAGCACTCATCGCATCGGCGGCTGCCCCCTCTGGCTCGTCCTCGACGACAACGGGAAGTCAAGTCGTCGTGCCGCCGCGCTGGATGAGCAGGCGGACTGCAGCCGCGCCGAGGACAACGAGTCGTGCGCAGTAGTTCTTCGTCAGCTCGGCGAGGTGTACGCCGCGTACGCGTCCCTCCGGATGCAACTCGACTCGACGACGTCGGAACTTGACGCGTGGTCGAGGGACACGACCGGTGCCTCCCCGATCGAGGGGATGCAGGAACCAGCGGCGCTAGACGAGCTGAGCGCGTTGGAGGACGCGATCGAGAGATTTGGCGAAGAGCTGAACGTTGCGGATCGCGATCGCGCCAGAGCGCACGCGGACTTGGGAAAGCTGCTCGAACAGCACCAACAGCTACTCGACAAGATGAGCAGCATCTCGAAGGCGTTGTCCGCCCTCACCGAAAACGCGATTCTCAAGATCAGTCACGGCGGCGGCGAAGACGAAGGAATGACGAGCGCGGAACCGGCGACGCTCGAGTGCGGAACGCGACAGGTCTACCCGGGCTGCGACGAGCTGAATGGCTCCGCCGAATCGCTCAACCGCCAGGTCGGAGCTGCCGCGGAGACACAGGAGGCCGTCGCAACCACCATCGCGAAGTTGGAAGATTGGAAACCGGGCTCTGAGGAGATACGCGCCGTCGTCGGCGACGATGCCCTCCAGAACCTCGCTGAGGCGTTCGAGCTACTCAGCAATGCGTCGCGTAGGCAGCACGCAGCGGCGATGCGTGCCATCGCCAACCTCAAGGGCTAGGCGTTGCGCCCGTTCCCGGCCCGGTGCCCGGCGGCCCTGCACGCAGAGAAAGCCGATCCGCCCGAGCGGCAGAGGACAACGGTAAGGATCGCGAAGTCGCCCGCGCGCGAAGCGGCACGCCTCGCCGGTCTACGCTTCGAACGCGGTCTGTACCGAGCTCGGCGACGCCGTGCGCGCCCTCTCGAGCGCGTAGCGGGTCGCCACCACTCCGAGCACCGCCGCGACGACCGACACCACGGCGAAGAAGCCCCACATCGCCGTGTCGCCGTAGCCCCCTCGAATCTGGAGGCCGAGGAACGGGCCCAGCGCAAAGCCTGCCGACGACGTGCTGGCGAACGCGCCCATGTAGGCGCCCCGTAGGTCGGCCGGCGCGAGACCGGCGACGATCGCCTGCGAGGCCGGAATCCAGAGCATCTCCCCGATCACGAAGATCAGGATCACGAGAGCCATGACCGGGATGGACGCGTTCAGGGAGAGCAGCAGGAACGGCCAGCCCATGAGGAGCATCGCCAGCGCGAGCTTGGGCGCGATCGGATAGCGCTGGACCCGCCGCGTAAGCCGGAGCTGGAAGAGCGTCACGAGCGCGGGGTTGATGATCACGAGGAAGCCCCAGGCCGCCGGCGTGAGACCGTGCGAGTCGACGGCCGAGATCGGCAGGACGACCTCGAACGCGAAGTAGACGAGGTTTGCGAGCGCCATCGAGACGAGGAAGAGGAGGAACGCGCTGTCCCTGCGGATGACGCCGAACGAGCCGCGTTCGGGCGGCTCCTCCGGCGCGTATGCGCCCCGTGACGGGATCAGCCGCCACGCCAGCAGCGTCTCCACCACCCCGAGGGCCGTGACGCCGATCCACAGGATGTCGTAGTTGCCTGTGATCAGCAGGGCGCCTCCGATCGGAGGACCGAGTGTCACTCCGAGGTTGTTCGCGACTCGCAGCGAGGCATAGCTGTGCTCGTGACGCTCCGGTGGCACGACGTCGGCGACGAGCGCCTGAGTCGCGGCCATCGCGATCGGCGCGAAGAGCGAGACGAGCAGCAGCAGCGGGATCGCGGTGTTGAAGTCGTCGACGAGGGTCCAGCTGAGGGGAATGAGTGCCGTCAGACCCCAGCCGACGAGGATCACGGGACGCCGTCCCAGGTGGTCGGAGATGTGCCCGCCGAGGTAGCCGGCTCCGGCGGAGATCGCCGCCGCCACGACGAAGTACACCCCGAGCTGCGCGGAGGACGCATCGAGCTCGTCGACGGCCCAGATCCCGACGAAGGTCCACGTCGCGGAGCCCCCGACGGACCCGGCGAAGCCGACGATGAGCAGGGGCTTGAGGGCCCGCTCGACGTCGTCGCCCCAGATCAGCCGGAATGCGCGGGCCAGCACCCCGGAAATCTAGTGAGGCCTGGAGGGTTTGACGGGACGCCGCTCGTCGCAGGGCAGCGATGGTCGTTCCGAGGCAAGGACGCAGGGAGCGTTCGTATCGATGAGATACGGGCGCGACTGAGGACGCCGCCTCGGGACGAGCAGCGCCGCCCTGCGGCACAGCCGGTGTCCCGTCAAACCCTTCCTACTAGGCGGCGACGGGCTGGGTCGGCATCTCGCGCCGCTCGGCCACGGCGGCGAGCAGCACTTCGAGGAGCGACGCCAGCTGCTCGCGGATGTCCTCGTCGACGAGCCGGCCCTCCTCGTCGAAGCGTGTCGGCGCGTGGCCGACGGCGACCTCTGCCTCGACGACCCGCGCGCCCATCGCGGCGAGCACCTTCCGCAGCTCGCCCTGCGACCACACCGCGCCGAAGGCGCCCGTCGAGGCGCCCGTGACCGCCACCGGCTTGAAGCGCATCGAGTTCGTCATCAACGGCCGGGAGGCCCAGTCGAGTGCGTTCTTGAGCTGCCCCGGAATGGACGAGTTGTACTCAGGAGTCGCAATGAGGACGGCGTCGGCTCCGGCGATCGCCCCGCGCAGGCGAGCGACAGGGTCCGGCGCCGGCTCGACGTCGTCGTCCTCGTCGTACGGCGGTACGTCCTTCAGCCCGTCGAGGAGCTCAAACTCCACGCCTTCCGGAAGCAGCTCGGCGGCCGCTTCCAGAAGGCGGGTGTTGTAGGAGCCCCGGCGCAGGCTGCCGGAGATACCGAGGATCTTGGTCAAGGATCCTTAGTCTGACTTGGTGAAGAAGAGCTCGGCGTTGATCGTCACATCGTCGGCGAGCGCCTGGTCGCCACCGGGGAGCGGCGCGTTCCAGTTGACGCCGAAGTCGGTGCGGTCGACGGTCGCCGCCAGGACAGCGCCGATCCGCTCATTGCCGTAGGCGTCTGGCGAGGGCGTCGTGATCGTGCCGCTGATCTCCACCTGCCTGGTCACACCCTTGATCGTGATCTCGCCCTCCGCGCGGATCTCGCCGCTCGCGACGTCGATGCCGTCGGCGCGGAACGTGATCTCCGGGAACCGCTCGGCGTCGAAGAAGTCGGGCGACTGGAGGTGGCCGGAGAGCATCTCGTCCTTGACGTCGACACTCGCAACTCGGGCGCTGCCTTCGAGCGTTGCTCGGCCGTCATCGCTCACGACGAGCTGTCCGTCGATGTCGCGGAACTGGCCGCGAAACGTGCCGACGAGGTACTTGACCTCGAAGCCCACGTTGGAGTGGACTGCGTCGAGAGCCCAGGTGCCGACCGAGGTGTCGGCCAAAGTTTGCGTATTGCTCATGGTGCTCCTTTGGTTGAGTGGTACACTATTGAGTACGCAAAGATAGTAGCGAGAATTCCTTGAGTGCGCAACTAACACCCACACAGTCAATTCCGGGCGAGATGCCCCCGGCGGTGAAAGCCTGGGCTCGCTTCCTCAGAGCCCATGCCACGACGACCCGCTTGCTCAACGCGCAGCTCCAGACGCAGCACGGGCTCACGCTCAACGACTACGAGGCGCTCCAAGTGCTCGTGTGCGCCGAGGGGCGTCGCCTGAAGAGAGTCGATCTCGCTCGCCGCCTCGTGCTCACGCCGTCAGGGATCACCCGGCTCCTCGAGGGCCTCGAGCACGCCGGCCTCGTGGAACGCGTTGCGTGTCCCAGTGACCTGCGCGTGGTCTACGCGCAGCTGACCGATGCCGGCGCCGCGAAGCTCCGAGAGGCCTCATGCGGCCACGAGGGGTCGATCAGGTCGTTGATGGAGGAGCACCTCTCCCCCGCCGAGATCGACCAGCTCTCCAACGTGCTCGCCAAGGTCCCTGGCGGAGCCGACGAGTAGGCGGCGACTAAGGCGACAATCCGAGGGTGAGCACGACGCTTGCCCCCGCACAAGTCGAAGTCGAAGATCCGGTCGACGACGAGGTTCCCGAGCACGACCGCCCCTGGGTCGTGATCGTCTGGAACGACCCGATCAACCTCATGTCCTACGTCACGCTCGTCTTCCAGAAGCTGTTTGGCTACACGCGAGAGCACGCGACGAAGCTGATGCTCCAGGTGCACTACGAGGGAAAGTCGGTGGTCTCGAGCGGGAATCGCGAGAAGGCGGAGTCGACGTCGCCCGCCTCCACGCCTACGGGCTCTGGGCGACCATGCGGCAAGACTGATGTTCCAGAGTCGGATCCGCCGAGCTGACGATGGTGGCGTCACCCTCGCCCTGCCCGACGAGGAGCGCGCCCTCCTCCGGGAGGTCGCAGAGGAGCTCGGCTCGCTCCTGGACGAGTCGCCCGATGACCCGTCGCTTCGCCGGCTCTTCCCGCCCGCGCACGAGGACGAGGAGCTCGAGCGGGAGTACCGCGAGCTGACCGGCGGCCAGCTCGCTTCCGGGCGGGAGCGCGCGATCGAGACGCTCCGCGACACCGCCGACCAAGCGGTCCTCACGCCCGAGGAAGCGGACGCCTGGCTTCGCGCGCTGAACGACGTCCGACTCGTCCTCGGCACCCGGGTCGACATCAGCGAGGACTTCGACTGGGACGCCTTCGACGCGAACGACCCGCGGGCGCCGGAGCTTGCGCTCTACGCGTACCTCTCCTGGCTCCAGGAGCAGCTGGTCGAAGCGTTGTAAGGGCTAGGCGGGGGCGGCTTCGCGCTCGCGCTTGCGGCGCGACGCGAGTGTCTGACGCTTCGTCGCCGAGAGCTCGACCTTGCGGAGGCGGATGCTCTTCGGCGTCACCTCGACGCACTCGTCCTGCCGGATGAACTCGAGCGCCTGCTCCAGCGAGAGGGGCCGGGGAGGGATCAACCGGACGAGCTCGTCGGCGCGAGGCCGACCGCATGTTCGTCAGCTTCTTCTCCTTGGCGGCGTTCACGTCGAGGTCTTCTCCACGCGCGTTCTCGCCGACGACCATGCCCTCGTAGAGCTCGTCGCGCGGGCTGATGAAGAGCGAGCCACGCTCCTGGAGGGCGGCGATCGCGAACGCCGTGGCCTGCCCCCGCCTGTCGGCGACGAGGCTTCCCGTCGGCCGCGTTCTCAGGTCGCCATGCCAGGGCTCCCAGCGCTCGAAGACGTGGTGGAGGATCCCGGCGCCGCGGGTCTCGGTGAGGAACTCCGTCCGGAAGCCGATCAGCCCTCGCGCCGGGACGAGGTACTCCATCCGGGCCCAGCCCGTCCCGTGGTTGACCATCTGCTGCATCCGGCCCTTGCGGAGCGCCAGCATCTGGGTGACGACGCCGATGAAATCCTCCGGGACGTCGATCGCGACCCGCTCGACGGGCTCGTGCGTCTTGCCGTCGATCTCGCGGGTCAGGACCTCGGGCTTTCCGACCGTCAGCTCGAAGCCTTCGCGGCGCATGATCTCCACGAGGACGGCCAGCTGCAGCTCGCCGCGGCCCTGAACCTCCCAGACCTCCGGGCGCGCCGTCGGCTGGATCCGCAGAGAGACGTTGCCCACGATCTCCTGCTCGAGGCGTCCGACGAGCAGGCTCGCGGTCAGCCTGTCGCCCTCGATTCCCGCGAGCGGCGAGGTGTTGATCCCGAGGGTCATCGCAAGCGACGGCTCGTCCACGACGGTGACCGGCAGCGGCCTCGGATCGTCCGCGTCGGCGATCGTCTCGCCGATCGTCACCTCCGGCAGGCCGGCGAGGGCCACGATCTCGCCGGGCCCCGCCTCCTCCGCCGGGACACGGTCGAGCGCCTCCGTCACGTAGAGCTCCGTCACCCGGGCGCTCTCGATCGTCCCGTCCGCCCGGCACCAGGCGATCTGCTCGCCCTTCCGGATCGTCCCGTGCAGGACACGGAGCAGCGCAAGCCTGCCGACGTACGGCGAGGCGTCGAGGTTCGTCACGAGCGCCTGAAGCGGATGCTCCGGGTCGTACGACGGCGGCGGAACGGTCTCGAGCAGCGTCTCCACCAGCGGCCCGAGATCGTCGGCGAGCTCGTCGGGCGCGAGCCCCGCCCGGCCCTCCCGCGCGTTCGCGTAGACGATCGGGAACTCGATCTGCGACTCGTCGGCGTCGAGGTCGAGGAAGAGCTCGTAGACCTCGTTCACGACCTCCGCCGGACGGGCATCCGGCCGGTCGACCTTGTTCACCACGAGGACGACCGGCAGCCTCGCCTCGAGCGCCTTGCGGAGGACGAAGCGGGTCTGTGGGAGCGGGCCCTCGCTCGCATCGACGAGGAGCAGGACGCCGTCCACCATCGTGAGCCCGCGTTCGACCTCCCCGCCGAAGTCCGCGTGCCCCGGCGTGTCGATGATGTTCACCTTCGTCTCCCCGATCTGGACCGCGGTGTTCTTGGCGAGGATCGTGATGCCCTTCTCGCGCTCGAGGTCCATCGAGTCCATCACGCGCTCGGCCACGTCCTGGTTCGCCCGGAACGAGCCGGACTGCCAGAGGAGCGCGTCGACCAGTGTCGTCTTCCCGTGGTCGACGTGCGCCACGATCGCGACGTTGCGCAGGTCGTCCCGGCGGGCAATGGATTGAGATCGGGCGGGCACGACCGGCCAGCGTAGCCGCCGCTACCCTGGCGCAATGGCAAACGAGAAGCCTGAACACATGACGCAGGCCCAGAAAGAGCGGCTCGAGGCCGAGGTCGCCGAGCTCGAGGGCCCCCGGCGCAGAGAGGTCGTGGAGGCGATCGCCACGGCGCGGGGCTTCGGCGACCTGTCGGAGAATTTCGAGTACCACGCGGCCAAGAACGAGCAGGGGCTGCTCGAGCACCGGATCCGCCAGCTTCGCGACCGGCTCGACCGCTCCGTCGTGATCGAGGAGCAGGCAGCGGGAAGCGACACCGTCGGTGTGGGCTCGACTGTCGCGATCGCCGACGAGCGCGGCGAGGAGATGACGGTTGAGATCTCGAGCGTCGGCGGCATCTCACCCGACTCGCCGCTCGGCCAGGCGCTTCTCGGCGCCAAGGCCGGAGACGAGGTCGACGTCCACGCGCCGAAGGGCTCGTGGCGGGCGCGCGTCATCTCCGTCGGTGTTTGACCACGTCACGGTTCGCGTCTCCGACCGCGTCGCGTCGGAACGCTTCTACGAGCTCGCCCTGAGCACGCTCGGAATCGAGAAGACGTCCACAGTCGAGTACGGCGCCGAGTGGGACGACTTCTCGCTCGTGCAAGCGACCCCCGAGAGCCCGGTGACTCGGCGCCTCCACATCGGCTTCGCCGCTCCGTCGCCGGAGCACGTCGGCGAGTTCTGGCACGCAGGGACCGAGGCCGGATACCGCGAGGACGGCGCTCCCGGGCCGAGACCGCACTACCGAGACGACTACTACGGGTCCTTCCTGATCGATCCCGACGGGAACAGCGCTGAGGCCGTCCATCACGGAGCGATGCGGCGAGACGGCTGGATCGACCATCTATGGATCCGCGTCGCCGACCGCGCAGCGTCCCGGGCGTTCTACGAGACGATCGCTCCCTACGCGGGGTTCCGCCTCGAGAGCGACCTGCCGGACCGAACACGGTTCGCCGGCGAGAGCGGGTCGTTCTCGATCGTGGACGGGAAAGCGACCGAGCACCTGCACATGGCGTTCCCCGCCGGCGACGACGCGCAGGTCCACGCCTTTCACGACGCCGCGACGTCAGCCGGCTATCGCGACAACGGCGAGCCCGGAGAGCGCCCCGAGTATCACGCCGGGTACTACGGCGCCTTCGTCCTCGACCCTGACGGGAACAACGTCGAGGTCGTGAACCACAACCGCTGATCGACGTCGGCGTCCCGGCTAGGTCGCGCGCATCCGGTTGTTGCGCGGGTTGTGCTCGACCTCCGCCAGACCGAGCTCTTCCAGGACGGGCGGAACGTAGTTGGCAAAGCGGCCCCGGAGGCCCTTCTTGAGCCCGTACCAGCCGCCCACCGGATTGTCGTCCGAGCGCGCCCACGCCTCCACGGTTCCCTCGGCCGTGGGCTTGCCCTCGTCGGCGCTGCCGAGCGGCATCCAGTCGCCGTGAGACTTCAGCATCGACTGGAGATCGTCGATCGCGCGGAGGTGGTAGCGCAGCTGGGTCTTCCCCACCTGGACGACGAGGGCATGCGGGTCCGCTTCCTCGTCTCGATGGGCCGTGTACTCGGACTGGCCGGGCGGGGTCCGGAGCCGCCAGGGATCCTCGGGGGTACCGGTTCCGCTCATCTGGAAAGCGTAACGGCCACCCGAACGGGCGCGAGAGGCCCCGCTGCCGGGGCCCCTCGCGTGGGCGACGTGGTGCAGCTGTTACGTCCTGGCCTGGGCGACCTGAAGCACGACGACTCGGCCGAGGAGCGACTCGCTGTCGAACGTATCCGGGTCGGAAACGGCGCGCTGGCCGCTGACCTGGAACGTGTAGGTGCCCGGATGGGCCGCCGCAGCGGCCAGGTCGATCAGCAGGCTGGACGTGCCGGCACCGGAGGTCGACTCCGTCGTGGTGCCGAGCACCTGTCCGGTTCCGTCGAGCACCTTGACCGTGTAGATCATCGCGTTCGAGCCGACGACGGCCAGTGACGGATGGGACAGCGTCACCTTCAGGTGGGTCGTCGTCGACGGGACGTCGGCGGTGAACGTCCGCGAGTCCGATCCTGCGACTGCGGCGCGCGGGGCGTCCCACGTCCAGAAGTCCGAGCGCGGCACCGCGTACGGCGTCGAAGCGAGGACGCGCTGGTCCGCCGCGGCCTGCGCCTTTGCGATCTGCTTGACCGGATCGCGTGACCGGACGAGGTTCACCGCGGCGGCCAGGTCGACGTGGCCGTAGCCGATCTGCCAGAACCCGAGCTGCGTTCCGGCCGGGTCGGTCACAGGCGCTGCCGTCGACTGGAGCGCCGACCGAACTTGGCTCGGAGTCAGCGACGGGTTGGCCTGGAGCAGGACGGCTGCGGCGCCCGCCGCGTGCGGCGACGCCATGCTCGTCCCGGAGGCGGTCGTGTTGCTGCCGGGCGGGCATGGCCCGACCGCGGTCCCGGCGGTGTCACACGTGGACGAGATCGATACGCCCGGCGTGGTGATGTCCGGGTGGTAGACCCCGATCCGGTCCCCCGTGAACACGGTGTGGCCGCCGGCGCCGATCGTGACCGGCTGCGAGTTGTCGTACATGAGGCCGTTCGACGAGAAGTCGCCGCGGACGTGCGCCACCGACTCCGCCGCGACCGAGGTCACCCACGGAGCCTCGGAGAACGGATTCAGCGACATCTCCGCATTTGACCGCCCGCTGTTGCCGGCGGCGAACATGACGTTGACGCCGAGATCCGCGACAGCCTTCGTGGCGACGGCGACCGGCGCACGGGGATCGAACTGTTGGAACGAGTTGCCCCAGGAGTTGTTGATCGCCTTCACGCCCCAGAGCTGCGGCTGGTCGAGCAGGTGGTCGTAGGCGGTGACGACCGCAGTCGTGAAGAGGACCTCGCCGATCGAGTAGCAGACGAGGTTCGCGTCCGGGGCGACGCCGAGGTGGTCGGCCGACGTGTGCCCGTCGGCGGCGATGATCCCGGCGACATGGGTCCCGTGACCCGAGCCGATGTCCGTGTTCTGGTACGGCCCGGCCTCGATGGGCACCGCGATCGTGTTGCCCGAGTCCGGCGGGATGTTCAGGTACTCGGCGCTGTAGAGCTTCACGTTGTGGACGACGTGGTCGGCGAGGTCCGGATGGCTCGCATCGCAGCCGGAGTCCACGACTGCGACGGTCGTGCCTTTGCCCGTGAAGCCGTTCGCCCGTGGGATCGCGGCGCCCATCGCGTCGGACGACGCAGTGTCGAACAGCTCGACCGGATCGTCCGGGTAGATGTCGTTGGCGGCGCCGAGGACCACCGCAGACTGCATCGACTGAACCGTGCCGCGGACGAGCGCGAGCGGCAGGTTTTTCATCGGCTGCACCGTGGTGATCCCGTGCCCCTTCAGCGCAGCCACGTCGAGCGCGGTGGGAACCGCGTCGAACGTCGCGATGCCGCGGACGACGGTCAGCGGCGCCGAACCGGCGGCCAGCCGGTCGACTCCGACCGTCGGCTCACCCGCAGGCAGGCTGCCGAGGGCACTACCACTGGGCAGAAACGCAGCAAGCACGGCGACAAGACCGAGCAGGCGAAACGTCATACAGATCCCTCCCGACTTGGACAACGCGTTGACGTCCTCCAATTCCCGGGAGCACCGGAAACCCAAACGGATTGACTAGTCAGTCAACGATCGCCGTGCCACGAGTCCCAGAGCGCCGCGTACGAGCCGGCCTGGGCCACGAGCTCGTCGTGCGTCCCAACCTCGCTGAGCAGCCCGTCCTCGACGACGGCGACGCGGTCGGCGTCGTGCGCGGTGTAGAGCCGGTGGGCGATCGCCACCACCGTCCTCCCCCGGAGCACCGAAGCGAGTGACCGTTCCAGGTGGCGCGCGGCGCGGGGATCGAGCAGCGAGGTCGCCTCGTCCAGCACGAGTGTGTGCGGGTCGGCGAGGACGAGCCGGGCCAGCGCGACCTGCTGGGCCTGAGCGGGAGCGAGCGGATAGCCGCCCGCGCCGACGACGGTCTCGATCCCTGCCGGCAACGAGTCGGCCCACTCGTGCGCGTCGACCGCAGCGAGCGCCTCGCGCAGCTCGTCGTCCGATGCACCGGTCCGGGCGAGCCGGAGATTCTCGGCAACCGTGCCGACGAAGACGTGCTGCTCCTGGGTCACGAGCGCCACTTCTCTGCGGAGCGTGTCGAGCGGGAGATCGACGAGGCGTACGCCTCCGACGTCCACGCGTCCCTCGCGCGGAGGATGGATCCCGGAGAGCAGGCGTCCCAGAGTCGACTTGCCCGCGCCGGAGGGACCGACGACCGCGACCCGCTCCCCGGGCTCGAGGTCGAGGTCGATGCCGTGGAGAACGTCCCGGCCGATCAGGTAGGCGTAGCGGACGTCCTTCGCCCGCAACCGGTCTCCCTCGGGCTGGTCGTCGGTCGCCTCGCGGTCCGGGGGAACGGCGGCGATCCCCACCAGACGGGCGAACGACGTTGCGCCGACCTGGATCTCGTCCAGCCAGGAGATCAGGCGGTCGACGGGGTCAGCGAGCTGCACGACGTAGAGCGCGACCGCGGTCACCTCTCCGATCGAGGCACGACCGGTCGAGACGAGCCATCCGCCCCAGGCGAGGGCGGCCGCGACGGGGATCACGTACGAGAACTCGGCGGTCGGGAACCACATCGTGCGCAGGTGCAGGGTGCGCCGCTCGGCGCGCGAGGCCTCCTCCAGATCGTCGTTGATCCGGCGCACCCGTTCCTCGCGCAGGCTGAGCGCCTCGATCGTCCGCCCGCCCTCGACCGTCTCGCCGACAGTTCCGGTAAGCGTCGCGTAGCTCGCCCGCTCCCACAGGTAGGCGGCCGGCGCGCGGCGCAGGTACCAGCGGGTGCCGATCCAGAGCGCGGGCACTCCGGCGATGCAGGGCAGCGCGGCGATCGGGCTGACCCAGATGGCCGCGGCCACCGTCAGGATCGTCGTCACTCCCGCGATCAGCGTCTCGGGAACCGCGAAACGGACGGTACGCGCAAGCGAGTCGACGTCGGCGGTCGTCCGGGAGACGAGATCGCCGGTGCCGGCGCGCTCGACGGTCGAGAGCGGCAGCGCGAGCACCCTCCGCATGAAGTCCTCGCGCAGCTCGGCGAACATCTCCTCTGAGAGCACGAACGACGCGCGGCGAGCGAGCCAGGTCAGGATCGTCTGCGCCAGCAGGAACCCGGCCAGGACGAGGACGATCTTGTCGACGTAGCCGCGAGTCGTCCCGTGCACGACCGCCTCGACGAGCTGGCCGAGCAGTGCCGGCCCCGCCAGTCCTGCCGCAGCGGCGGACGCGTGGAGCGCGATCACGCCGATCAGAGCGCGACGGTGGCGGCTCCCGAGCAGCTTCGCCTGGGCGCGCAGCTCGGGACCGGAAGCGATGGGCAGCAGGTCGCTCACAGGTCCTCCCCACGCGTCACCGTCTCCCGGTAGTCGGGCCTGGCCAGGAGCTCGCGGTGCGTCCCCTCCGCGACGACACGATCGTCCTCGATCAGGACGACGCGGTCCGCCTGGTCCAGCAGAAGCGGGCTCGTCGTGACGACGACGGTCGTCCGGTCTGCCCTCGCCTGCCGCAGGCGCCGTGCGATTCGGGCCTCCGTGTGGGCGTCGACCGCGCTGGTCGGCTCGACGAGCACCAGCAGCTCGGCACCCGAGAGCAGGGCGCGTGCGAGCACGAGCCGCTGGCGCTGGCCGCCCGAAAACGAGCGTGCACGCTCGTCGACGGTCGTGTCCAGGCCTGCCGGGAGCGCCTCGAGGACGTCCTCGGCGTCCGCGATCGAGATCGCCTCTCGAATCTGGCCGTCCTCGGCCCGGGCCCAGGGGTCGAGCGCGGCGCGGAGCGTGCCGGAGAAGAGGACGGGATCGGCCTCGCTCACGACGATCCGCCGTCGGACGGTGTCGACCGGGAGGTCGGAGAGGCGCACGCCGCCCAACGTGACTCCGTCGTCGTCCCCGAAACGCCCGAGCCGGTCGGCCAGGGCCGCCATCTCCGCCGGATTCGACGAGACGAGACAGGTCAGCAGGCCGTGCTCGACCACCAGTCCCGACCGCTGATCGGCCAGCGGAACGCCCGGCGGGGGCTCGTCGGCAGCCGCTTCCGGCTCGGCGATCTGCCGCTCGACGGCGAGGACGTCCAGCATCCGCCGGGCGCCAACGAGCGCCCGGGTGACCTTGTCCACTGCCTCCGCGGCGGTCCTCAGGGGGATGACGAGGAAAGCCGCATAGCCGTAGAACGCGACGAGCTCGCCGGTCCCGATCTCGCCCGAGAGCGCGAACCGGGCGCCGATCCAGGTCACGATGACGACGAAGATGCCCGGCACGAAGACCTGGGCCGCGTCAAGCGTCGACTGCGGCAGCGCGACCCGCACTCCGGCATGCCGCACGTCCTGTGATCGGTCGCGGTACCGAGTGAAGAAGACCTGCTCCCCACCGATCCCCCGCAGGACGCGCAGACCCGCGGCCGTGTCGGCGCCGAGGGCGGTGAGCTTCCCGACCTCTTCGCGCTGCTCGCGCTGCCGCGCCTGAAGCGGCTTGATCACGGTGCCGAGTAGCAGCACGAGCACCGGGACTCCGAGGAGCACGATCAGGCCGAGAACGACCGATGACGTGAGCAGGATGACCGCGACCACGACGTAGGAGACGAGCGCGCCCGCGAGACGCGCCGTGATGTCGAACGCGCCCCCGGCGCGCATCGCGTCGTTGGAGACCGTGGCGACGACCTCGCCGGTGGAGTGGCGCGCACGCACGGCCGGGCCCGAGCGCGCGGCGTGATGCGCGACGACCTGGGCCAGGCGAAACGAGGCCTGGAGCCAGTTGAAGACGGCGCACCGATGGCGCATCACACCCGCGAACGCCTGCGTGGCGCCGAGGCCGACGAGGACGACGGTCCAGAGGGCGAGCGCGCTGTTGTCGTGCTCGACGATGCCGTCTTCGATCGCCCGGCCGATCGTGAAGGGCATCAGTGCCTGCGCGACCATCCAGAAGATGCCGAACAGCACGCCCGCGACCAGCGTCTTGACCTGGTGGCGGCCGACCCAGAGAAGCAGGCGGGCCGGTGAGCGCGTGTCGGGCTCGCCCGGGTCGAGCACGGGCAGCTGAACGGCAGGCCCGACCCAACGGCTGACCGGATCGAAGGCTGCGGGAGAGGTCTGGTCCATGCGTTTCTGCGGGACGTCGTCCCGCGTCCTGATCCTAGCCAGCGCCGGACCACGCCCGAAACCCCTTGTGTGCAGGGATTTCTTTTGTTGTCTCTTGGCAATCATGCTCGACGGCTCATTTGTAATAACTGCTACAATTGCCTCAGGCGAGATCGTCCTCTTCGGGACCCCAGGCTCTCTGCGGGCGCCGTTCTCGTTGCCTCGATCCATCAGGGAAGGCACGAATGGACGGGATCCACCACCTCCGCGTACTGATCGCCAACCAGCGAGCCGAACGGCTGGACCTGCTGGCCCAGGTCGTTACCGGGCTCGGCCACGAGGTCATCGCGCGGGAGATCCACGTCACGGACGTGGCTGCGGTAACTGCGCGCGAACGCCCCGACGTGGCTCTGGTCGGGCTCGGCGAAAGCGCCGAGCACGCGCTGCACCAGATCTCGGAGATCGTGGCAGAGGCCTTCTGCCCCGTCATCGCGCTGCTGGACACCTACGACGGGGATTGGGTCAACGAGGCGGCGTCACGCGGCGTCTTCGCCTACATCGTCGACAGCCGTCCCGAGGAGCTTCAGAGCGCGATCGACATCACCCTGCGCCGGTTCGCCGAGTACCAGGACTTGCAGGGTGCATTCGATCTGCGAAATGCGCAAAACGATCGAGAGAAAGAGCGCACTCGTGCTCAACAGCGGCAGCTGCTCGAGCTCCACGACGGCGTCGTCCAGTCGCTCTCCGTCGCTCACCTTGCGCTCGAGCTCGACAGGAAGGACGAGTCACGAGAGGCGCTTCTGAGCGCCCTCGAGAGCACCCGCGCGATCGTCAGCAGATCCCTCGAAGAGTTGCGGCGACAAGGAGTGCCGCTTCAAGACCTGATCACCGACTCCGCTCCTGGGTAAGGTCGATGAGCAACGGCGCGACACCTGAGAACACGCCGGCAGGCGTGCTCATCTGCGACGACAACGAGGCGATGCGGACGCTGCTCGGAGTCATCGTCGGCGAGAGCCTCGAGTTGGACGTCGTCGGCGAAGCCGTTGACGGTGTCGAAGCGGTCGCCGAGGCGACACGGCTCCAGCCCAGCATCATCCTGCTCGACCTCGCGATGCCGAACCGCAGCGGCCTCGAGGCCCTACCCGAGCTCCGCAAGGCCGCACCAGCCGCCCGGATCATCGTCTTCTCCGGCTTCGCCGGCGAGGCGATCGCCGCGCAGGCCATCGCACTCGGAGCATCGAGCTACCTGGAGAAGGGCTCGCACCCCACCGCGATCATTGCGAGCATTCGAAACGCCCTCGCGAGTACCCCCGGCTTGCCGACGAGCATCATGCAACCGGGGTAGAGCCGTGTCGCATCGGCCGCTGCGGCGTCCAGGCGGGCTCTCTCCCGTAGGTCTCACAGTGCCGAAAACGCCGCAGTGAAGCGGCTCGCGGCCACATTGCCCTTCTCGCGATCGGGGCAGGCGCGTCAGGGCTATCCCATCGGCGTGGTGGCGGTGGCAAGTGTCGTCCTCGTCGGGACCGCATTCGGACTGAGCATCTGGCGTTACGAGAATGCCCAGGAAAACGGGCGCGCAGCCCTGACCGAGCGCGCAGATCAGCTTCGCTCCCAGCAGGCGGCGAAGGTCTTCTGGCACGAGAGGGAGGCGATCAACGAGTACCTCCTCACGGGGCGGCCGGAAGTGTTGAGCGAGATCAACTCCCTTCGCGCCGAGTTCCAGCAGCTCACCGAAGGTCTCGCCGAAGGAGACGCGATCCAGATGCGCGCGGTCGCCCGCCTTCGCGCTGCCAACGCTCGCTTCCTGGGAGAGTTCGATCGGCGGCGCGCCGATCGGCGCGACATCCAGTCGCAACTGAAAGTCATCGCGGGGCTCCACCCGTTGGAGGAGGTAGTCCTGCTCCCGCTTCGTGCGCTCGAAGCCGTCGATCGGGAACGAGAGCAGGCTGCGCTGAGCCGTGCGGCGGCGGCATCGCGCCAGGCGCGCATCGTCGCGATCTTGGGTGTCCTCCTCGGGCTCGGGGCGGGGCTCGGTTTCGCGGTTTACGCATCGCGACTGCTCAGGCAGGTCACGAGGCAGGCCCGCGCGCTCGAGCAGACGCTCGCCGAGCGCGAGCGAGCGCAGGAGGCGCTCTACGATCGAGAGGGCGAATTGCGCCAGGCACAAAAGATGGAGGCTGTCGGACACCTGACAGGCGGAGTGGCGCACGACTTCAACAACGTGCTGATGGCGATCATGGGTTACAGCGATCTCGCGAGCGCCGAGGTCGGGCGGGACCAGGCGGTGCTGCGCCACAACATCGACCAGATCAAGGCAGCCGCGACCCTTGGCACCGCGTTAACCGGCCAGTTGCTCGCCTTCAGCCGGCAGCAGGTCGTCCAACAACGAGTTCTGGATCTCAACGACGAAATCGAAGGCCTTGCTGCCATGCTGGGACCTTGCTCGGGGAGACGGTCGAGCTGGCCCTCGAGCTGGATCCCTCGGGGGCTTCGGTCGAGGCCGACCCGGGGCAGGTCCAGCAGGTCGTCATGAACCTCGCCATCAACGCGCGCGACGCGATGCCCGACGGCGGGCAAGTCACGATCTCCGTGACCAACTGCGATCTCATGGACCCGCGCGGTGCGCTCCCGGCCGGCCCTTACGTCCGGCTCGCCGTCTCGGACACGGGAACGGGAATGGACGAAGAGACGCGTGCCCACGCGTTCGACCCGTTCTTCACCACGAAGGAGGAAGGCAAGGGAACCGGTCTCGGTCTCGCGACGGTGCACGGGATCGTCATCCAGAACGGCGGCGAGATTCAGATCGCGAGCGCACCGGGAGAGGGAACGACCTTCAGCGTCTACCTTCCCCGCACGGATGCGACACGCCGGCAGGCCGCGCCGGTCCGCGCCCGACCCAATGGGAGCACAGAGACGGTCCTGGTCGTGGACGACGTGGACGTCGTCCGCACGGTGCTCCTGGAGATCCTCGAGCGCGAGGGCTACGACGTCATCGCCGCCAGGGACGGAGCCGAGGCGATCGATCTGGCCGGTGCGCTGGGCCGGCCGGCCGACCTGCTCCTCACCGACATGGTCATGCCCGGAATGAGCGGTCACCACCTGAGCACCGAGCTCACGGCCCTCTACCCCGACCTGCGCGTGATCTACATGTCCGGGCACAGCGAGGAAGCCGAGCTCCTCTGGGAAGCGGAGGAGCAACAGGTGGATTTCCTCCAGAAGCCGTTCTCGGCAGCGACGCTCGTCGAAACCGCTCGACTGATCCTCGACCGTCCGGCGAACGGCGGATCCAGAACGACGCTCGGCGAGCCGAAGCCGAAGCTCGTGTCGAACCCTCGATAGGCGATCAGCAGCGACGCAGCTTGGCGCAGGCGCGATCGATGCGGATCGCGAAGTTGATGTTCTGGCCGCCGCCGGAGACGAGCACGCCGACCAGACGGCCCTTCCGATCGACGGCGGGGCCGCCCGAGTTGCCCGGGTTGGCGGCTGCGTCGGTCTGAATCGTCTTCCGTGTGACGCGGCTCACGATGCCGGTCGTCACCGTGCCGCCGAGACCGTAGGGACTTCCGACCAGGAGCAGCCGGTCGCCGACTTTCGGCTTCGGCCGAGTCGGCTTCTGCCAGAGCGGCGGCGCGCCGTCGGGTCGACCCTGCACGACGACGAGCGCGAGGTCGTTCTTCCGGTCGCGCCGGATCACCTCGCCTCCCCAGTCCCCCTTCTTCCGCCGGATGATCACGGGGCCGTCCCATCCCTCGACGACGTGATTCGCCGTGATGAGGAACGTGCCCTCGTTGTTGCGCCAGGCGACGAACGCCGAACCAATGGCAGGACCGGCCGAGATCGTGAAGACGCTGCTCCGCGCGCGGCCGGCGAGCCCGGTCACACGAAGCTCACGCTCGGTCGACTTGATCCGCCCCACCAGCTTGTCGTTGTCCTTGTGCACGAGGCCGAGCTCGCGCTCGATCCTCTGCGCCTTGAGCGTCGCGACGTTTGCGGCGTCGAGTGCGGTCTGCTGGCGCACGAACGACATGACGGCGATCACGATCGCGACGAGCGCGAGCACGAGCGGGATCCACGGGCTGCGCAACCAGGGCGCGCGAACAGTCTCGTCGTATCCGTCGTAGCTCATAGGGCGGCACGTTTCGTATCGCCCTGAGCCTCGGGCCGAGGCATCCCTCGATCGGGTGAGTGAAAACCCCGGATGTTCGAAGCGCGGCTAGCCGGCGACCGCCTGGCCCGTGGCTTGCGCGACGTATCCGCGCACGTCGGCGGCCGGCTCGGTGTAGGCGTCGCCGAGGGCAGACTCGACCCGCTGCATGTAGTCCTTCGTCCAGTCCGGAAGGTCCATGTCCGCGACGGCGAGGAACTCCAGGGTGCAGGCGAGGCGGATGTCGGCGATCGTCGGGCTGTCGCCGCCCCCGATGAAGCCGCCGTCCGCTCCGTAGAACCGGCGATACGTGTCGAGGATGCGCGGGATCGCGTCCTCCGCCGCCTTACGCGCCGCTTCCTTGTCGTCGTCCGCGGACTCCGAGGTCGCGACCTCGCCCGGATAGCCCGGGAAGCTCAGGCGCGGATAGGTCGCTCTCGCGACGAGCGGGTAGAGCATGCTCATCGTGTAGAAGTTCGCGCCGTCGACCATCGCGCGGCGCCCGAGGTCGGTCGGGTACAGGTCGTCTCGCCCCTCACGGCTCGCGAGGTACATCATCACGGCGCAGCTCTCGCCGAGGACGCCCTTCGGAAGCTCGTCGATCTCGACCGTGGGCGTGAGTCCGGCCGGATACTTCGCGAGGTAGTCGTCGCTCTGTGTCTGACCCCAGACGTTCTCCTCTTCGAACTGGAGCCCCGCGGCCCGCACGAAGACGCGGACGGACATGTTGTTGACGCTGGGCGGCAGCATGTTGAGCTTCATGGACACGACGGCTCCCCTCTCGGTTGCTTCAGACGCCTAGATCCTCTCGCACGAGGCGCGCACCGGCAACCATCGCCTCGAGCTTGCGAAACGCCAGCTCCCGCGAGAGGTACTTCATTCCACAGTCCGGTGCCACGACGAGCCTCTCCGGTTCTACGACTGTCGAGCGCCTTCCGGATCCGGTCGGCAACGACTTCCGGCGTCTCGGCCTCGGTCGAGCCCAGATCGAGCACGCCCAGGACGATTGTCTTGCCGGCGACGTCGCGCAAGACCTCCGGGTCGAGGTTCGGCTGCGCCGCCTCCAGCGAGAGGTGCGTCGCCAGGCAGTCGTCCAGCTCGCGGAGGAACGGATAGCCGCTTGGGCGGTCGTGGACGATGTGCGCATAGCCGAAGCAGGTGTGGAGGACCGTGTCTCCCTCGATGCCCTCCAGCGCCCGGTTGATCGCTTCGACCGCGTACTCCCGGGCCGGTTCGGGGCGTGCCTGGAGATACGGCTCGTCGATCTGGACGACGTCGGCTCCGGAGGCCTTGAGGTCGCGGAGCTCCTCGTTGACGGCCTCCGCATAGGCGAGAGCGAGGCTCCGGTCGTCGGGATAGTGGTCGTTCTGGGCCTGTTGGGTCATCGTGAACGGCCCTGGAACCGTGATCTTGATCCGCCGGTCGGTGATCGAGCGGAGGAACTCCACGTCGTGGGTCTCGACCGGACGAAGGCGGCGGATCGGGCCGACGACTCTCGGCACCGGGTTCTCGTGTCCGGTGCGGTCGAGAGCAACGCCGGGCTCGTCCAGGTCGACCCCGTCGAGCGCGGTCGCGAACCGGTTCGAGTAGCTCTCCCGGCGCATCTCCCCGTCGGTGATCACGTCGACGCCGGCCCGCTCCATGTCCCGGACGGCGAGTCGTGTCGCGTCGTCCTGAGCCTCCTCGAGGAACGGCTCCGGTACCCGCCACAGCTCGCGGGCCCGAACGCGCGGAGGGAGCCGGTCTCCGAGCCGGTCACGGTCGATCAGCCAGTCGGGCTGCGGATAGCTCCCGACGACGCTGGTGGCGATCACTAGTGCTCCACGAGCTTCGACTTGTACTCGCTCCGCCGGAGGCTCCCCCACTCCACCAGCTCGACCCGGGTCTGGACGACGAGAACCTCGCGCAGCCGGTCGCGAATCGCGTCTGCGAGCCCTTCGCGGCCGGTCGCATCCCGCGCCAGCTCGACGGCGACGGGAACCGGCGGCTCCTGCTTCACGCCGGCCGCCTGCGGCTTCACAAGGATGTGACCGCTGGTCTCGGGAAACGTGCCCACCACCTCCCGGATCGCCGAGGGGAAGACGTTGACGCCGCGGACGATCAGCATGTCGTCGGTCCGGCCGATGCACCGGATGCGAGGACCGGTTCGGCCGCACTTGCACGGGCTCATTCGGAGCTCGACATGGTCACGAGTCCGGAAACGAAGGAGCGGCGCGGCGCGATGCTGCAGGTGGGTGAGCACGAGTTCGCCGGTGGCCCCGTCCTGCATCGCAACCTCGGCGCCCGTATCCGGCTCGATCAGCTCGGCGTGGACGAAGCCGCGCGCGCCGAGGTGCATGCCGTCCTGCTCCTCGCACTCGCCCCAGAGCGACACGCCGATGTCGCCGATGCCCATCGCCTCTGTGACCTTCGCGCCCCAGCCCTCCTCGAGCTTGGCCCGGAAGGCGGGCTCGCCGCCGCCGGGCTCGCCGGCGACGAGAACTCGCTCGACGCTCGAGGCCCGGAGGTCGTGGTTCTCCGCGAGATAGGCCGCATAGGACGGTGTGAGCACGACCGCTTCGGGGCGAAGCAGCTCGATCGCCTTGATCAGGCGGTCGGTGTTTCCCGTGCCGACCGGAATGTGGGTGAGACCGATCCGGTCGAACGACGCGAGCGCGGCGCCTGCGACGAACGGCCCGGCGTTGTACGTCGAGACGATGCGCTGGCCGGCGGCGATTCCGGACGCCGCGTAGCTCCGCGCCGACCCGGTCACCCAGTTGTCGAGGTCGCCGGCAGTCAGCGGGATGTAGCTCGGCGTGCCGGTGGTGCCGCTCGTCGAGTAGATGCGGAGGATGTCGGCAGGACCCACGCACAGGTGGGCACCGATCGGGTTCTCCGGCGTCGTGGTTTCCCGGAGCTCCCGTTTCTCGGTCAAAGGCAGCTGCGCGATGTCGGCAAGCCCGCTTCCCTCGAACCCCGCCAGCTTCTCGCGATAGAAGGGGGAACGCTGGAGGACGTACGCGAGCTGGGCGCGATAGCTCACGTCGTCGACGGCGAGCTGTTCCTCCCAGGGGCGGGTCTCGAGCTCAGGTTCGAGCATCGGGCGGCCGGTACTCGATCGCCTCCTCGGCCTTTCCGGCCATGAGGAAGCCCACCGGATGTTCTTGTTCCTCGGCCAGGTGGGCGAGCAGGCCGGCGGTGCGGGCCAGGATCGGAACGGCCTTCACGGCCGCGGAGGGAAAGCCGAGATCGAGCATGACGGCCGCGATCGGCATCGAGACGTTCATCGTCAGCGGCTTGCCCCAGACCTCGGCAGCAGCGTCGCCGAATCGCCTGGCGAGCTCGACGTGCGGGCCGCTGACGCCGTGCTGGTCGGCGAGCTCGAGGATCCGCTCCGCGCGCGGGTCGAGCGGCCGGTGAACCGGGTGGCCGAAGCCGGGAATCTTGCCGCCGGAATCGCGGATCTCCCGCGCGACCTCCAGCGGCTCCCGGCCCGAGGAGCGCGCGTCCTCGAGCAAACGGGCGCACTCGGCGGAGGTCCCGAGGATGACCGGCCCGCAGCCGAGAATCCCCGCGGCGACAGCCCCCTGCAGCGACCCCGGCTCGGCGGCGAGCGTCATCCGCGCGGCGACGTTGGTCGGCATCATCCCGTGCTCGGCGATCGAGACGAGGACGAGGTCGAGGAAGAGACGCTGCTCCTCGGTCGGCTCGTCGCCGGTCAGCAGCAGGTGGAAGTACTCGGTGAAGCTCAGCCGGCCCATCAGGTCGCCGGCAGAGGTCGCGTCCTCGAACCTCGACCCGGTCGGCGTAGGCCTGGCTGATGCGGGTGACGGGATCCCCGGCCTTCATCGCCGCGAACCTACTACGAGCGTCATACCGGAGGATCGGCTGGTCGCGGGACAAGTCCATCGTCCATGAAATCGAGTCCTGTATCGTCCCGCGCCGTGACCACACAATCCATCCAGACAAGAGCCCGCTGGGCGTCGCTTCTCGGCCTGATCTTCCTGATCGTGCTGACCGCGGCGGCCTGCGGGGGGAGCGACGAGAACGGCGAGGAGGAGTCCGAAGGGGGCGCCAAGATCGCATGTTCCGGCGATCCCGTGACACCCGACCTCCCCTCCGACTTCCCGGAAGTCGCAGGGCTGACGTACACGAAGTCGTCCACCGCCGGCCAGAGCCAGATCGCCGACGGGTACTACGAGGGCGACCTCGAGGAGGCATACGACGCCTTCAAGTCGGCGCTTGAAGGCGCCGGTTACACCATCACCTTCGACGAGATCGAGGAGGACGACTCGGAGGTGGCGTACAAAGGCGGTGATGAGAATCGATCGGGCATCGTCGCGCTTCGCAAGGAGTGCGAGGAGAGCGGCAGGATCTCGGTCCACATCACCAGCCGTCCCGCCTAGCGTCTCGGCGCAGCCGCGAGCCCGGGGCCGATGAGCCTCCTCCTGCAGGTTCTGGTCTCGGGTCTCGCGGCGGGTGCCGTCTACGGCCTGGTCGCGATCGCCCTGGTGCTCGTCTACCGCCTGACGGGGATCGTGTACTTCGCCTTCGGCGACCTCGTCGGCCTGGCGGTCTTCGCTGCGCTGCTGGTGGCCGCCGGTACCGGACCGGTGACGCAGACGAACGTCGGGGCGCCGCGCTTTCTCGTCGCCGTCGCGGTCGGAACGATCATCTGCATCGGGACGAGCGCCGCGGCGTACTGGCTCGCCGTTCATCCGCATGTCGCTCGAGGATCGGTCGTCGGCTGGATTGCAGCGACGATCGCCATCGCCTACGCCGTCCGGACGTCGATCGACGTCTTCTTCACGCGGCCGAGCTACGTCTTCCCTGACCCCCTTCCCTTCCAGGACGTCGGCCGCGGAGGCTTCGTCAGCGTCGGCGGCGCGTCGATCCAGGTGCGCGCGTTCTTCGTGATCGCCGTCGGGGTCGCCCTCGCGGTGCTCGCCACTGTCGTCCTCCGGCGCTCGAAGCTCGGCCGGGGGCTCCGTGCGATCGAGTCCGACGTCGAGGGCGCCGCGCTCAGCGGCATCCCGGTGGACTGGTTGATCGCAGCCGCGTTCGGGCTGACCGGCGGGCTCGCGGCGCTCGCCGCCGTCGTCGCCGCGCCGAGTGCGTCGTTCGGCGTCGACGCCGGCAGCCTTCTCGGGGTCAAGGCGCTGCTGGCGGCGATCGCCGTCGGGTTTTCGTCACCGATCGCAGGGTTCGTCGCAGGGCTCGGCGTCGGGGTCGTGGAGGCGGGCATCGCGAACTTTCACTTCGCCGGGCTCGAGCTCGGGCCGGCCTATCACGAAGTCCTGCCGATCGCCTTCGTGCTCGTCTTCGTGGCGGTGCGTGCGCTCGCGACTGAGGGCGGCGTGACGCTCAGAGAGACCTGATGGCGGGCGCGGCGGCGCTCGTCAAGACTCGAAACGCCGTCGTGGAAGCCGTCCACGAGGCGCGAGCCGGGTGGAACCGTCGTGCGACGGCGGCGGTCTCCGCGGTCGCCGTTGCATCGCTCGTGCCGGCGCTGCCTCTCGACGTGGGTCTCGACCGGCTCGCAGCCGATCTCTACCTCGGAGCGGCGGCTGTCGGGCTCGGCGTCATCGTGGGGCTGGGAGGAATGCCCTCGCTCGGACACGGAGCGTTCATCGCGCTCGGTGCCTTCGGGACGGCGCTGCTCGGCGACAAGCTCGACTGGCCGACCGAGGCCGCGCTCGCCGGTGGCGTGCTTGTCGCAGTGATCGCGGGAGCTGCGGTCGGTGTGGTCGCAGGATTCCTTCGACCCGCCCTCGTCGCCGTCGTCAGCTGGCTGATCGCGTGGCTCGTCTTCCTCGGGTTGTCCGCCTTTCCGTCCGTGTCGGGGGGATCGCAGGGGCTCATCCTGGAGGAGGGCTCCATCGCCGGCCTCCGGCTTTCCGCGTCGCTCCACTACGAGCTCGGGGTGGCTTTCGCGGCTCTCGCGCTCCTCGTCTTCGTCGTGCTCTCGCGGAGCCCGGCGGGGGTCGCGCTCGCTGCGGCCCGGCAGCATCGCCAGGCGGCGGAGGGGCTCGGCGCGCCGGTAGCTCGGCTCCGCGCGGCGACCTTCGCGCTCGGCGCGGGGATTGCGGGCCTTGCGGGTGGCCTCGGTGTCTATCTCGCAGGCGTCGCGGACGCCGGTGCCTACGGGCCGCTCCTCTCGGCGAAGCTGTTCATCGCGGTCATCCTCGGCGGGGCCGTTGCGCCGGCGGGCGGGCTGGTCGGCGTCGCCGTGCTCGCTGCGCTCAGCAGGCTCGTCGACCTCGGGGGACTCGACAGTGTCCAGGCTTCCCGGATCGAGGCGCTCCTCGTCGCCGTGATCGTCCTGGCGGCGTTGGGGACGATCGAGCGCGGCCTCCTGCCCTCGTTCACCGAGTGGCGGCGCCGGCGGAAAGGCAGCGCGCGCGACGAGGTAGCCGCCGCGCGCCGCGCGCCAACGACGGTCGAAGCTCCCGCATCGATCCGCGCTCGAGGGCTGACGAAGCGATTCGGCGCCGTCACCGCGCTCGAGGACGTCGATCTCGACGTCGGGGAGGCGACCGTGCACGCGCTCATCGGCCCGAACGGGTCGGGGAAGACCACGGCCCTGGCGATCCTCGCCGGAGCCGTCTCCCCGGACGCCGGCACGGTCGCGGTCGTTGGTGACGGCCACAGCGTGGTGCGGACGCTCCAGTCAACCGCGGTCTTCCCTGAGCTGACGGCGCTCGAGAACGCCCTCGTCGGCGCCCGGCAGCACCTCGGCCACGACGGCGTCGCGCGGGCGGTCCTCTCGACGCCGAAAGCGCGCGCCGAAGCGCGGACGGCGCGGACCGGCGCGCAATCGGCCCTCGAGGTCGTCGGCCTCGGCAAGGTGGCGCACGTTCCGGCAGGCGAGCTTCCCGGCGGCGCTCAGCGGCGCCTCATGATCGCCTCTGCGCTTGCGACTCGGCCCCGCGTGCTGCTCCTCGACGAGCCCACGGCCGGAGCCGACCGGGGCGAGGTCGACTTGCTCGCCGACCTCATTCGAGACCTCCGTACGAGCGGGCTGACGATCCTGCTCGTCGAGCACAACCTCCGGCTGGTGCGCAGAGTCGCCGATCGGGTCACCGTGCTGGAGGCCGGCCGGGTGATCGCCGACGGAACCATCGACGAGGTCGTCGAAAGCGAGGCCGTCATGAAGGCATATCTCGGTCGACGTCGGCTCTAGACTGGCGCCCGTGCTGCGAGGGGTCGTCATCGTGGTCGCAGCGCTGCTCGCCGCGGGCTGCGGCGGTTCCGACGAGACCGGGGCAACCGGCAAGCCGCTCGTGATCTACGTCAACGCCCCGTTCTCCGGGACGCCGTTCGTCGGAGAGACGATCGCCCGAGGGGCCGAGCTCGGCGCTCGAGTCGTCAACGACCGGGGCCTCAACGTCGACGGCGAGCCCTACGTGCTGAAGATCAAGCGAGCAGACAACCGTCTCTCGCCGCAGTCTGCGGTCGCCAACGTCCGGCGTGCGGTCGACGACGATGCGGTCGCCGTCGTCGACGAAGGCACGGGCGTCGATGCATCGTGGCGGATCGCAGCCGACGCAAACCTGCCGCTCGGCATCACCTTTCAGGGCGGAATCGGGCTCGTCGACCCGGAAAGCCGGCCCAACGTCTTCCGTATCGCTCCCAACGACCATGGCCTGGCCTTCCGCCTCGCCGAGTACCTCATCCCCAAGGGTCTGAAGATCGCGCTGCTCGTCGACGACAGCGGCTACGGCCAGCAGGGCAAGAAAGCCCTGGCCCAGGCGTTCGAGGGGCAGGAATCCGTCGTCGCCCGGATCGACCTCCCGGCCACTGCGACCGACGTAGCGCCCCAGGTCCTGCGGGCGAGGCGGGCCGACGCGACAGCCGTGCTCGTCTGGGCGCAGGCGCCCGTCATCGCAGCGACGATCACCGCCGCGCGAAGCGCCGGGTGGGACGTTCCGATCTACACCCCGCCGTCGGGCGCCGATCCGCTGATTCGCCAGCAGCTCTCGGGCCATCCGGACTGGCTGGACGGGCTGACGTTCGCGTCGGGCCGGATGACCTCGGAGGTCGGAACGTCGCCGTTCTTCACCTTCGTCCAGAGCTTCGAGGGCGCCTACGGCCCGCAGCGAGTGGGCGTGCAGACGGCAGACGGCCGCGACGTGATCCAGCCGCCCGAGTACGCGATGTACTCGTTCGACTTCGTCCGTGTGCTGGCTGCCGCGATGGAGGCCGCCGGCGCCGTTCGCGGTGAGGCCGTCATCAGCGCCTTGAATCGCGTGACGATCGCCGGCGCCAACGGCGACGAGCGGGGATTCAACCTCGTGAACCACGAGGGCGTCATCGACGACGACGTCTACTTCGCCCGCTTCCGGGACATGACGTTCGCCCCCGTCGAGGACGATCTCCTCTCGGCGTCGCTCCCGAACGTCGAGCAGACCAGATGAGGCTCCGCCTCCTCGCGCTCGTCGCTGCGGCGGGCGCTCTCGCACCGACGGCCGGAGCAGCGACGCAACTCCGCGTGGCCGTGCTTCCCGGCGTCGAGACACTCCCGAAGGTCCCGCCCCTGGCGCCGCCGCAGCCTCCGGTCACCGAGACCCCGGCCCTCCGCGGCACGATCTTCGCGCGGCAGCGCGTCGAGGTCGGCATCGCGGTGGGTGGGGCTCCACACACGGTCACCGTGGTGCAACGCCTGCTCGTCCGGAGCCTCGGGGACTACGCGTTCTTCGTCCCGGCGCCGGCGGTCAACGTCGTCGCCGCACAGGACAGCGAGTCGAAGCCCGGCCTCCGCCCCAACCAGATCGTCTGGCAGGGCTTCTCGCCCAGGCGCAAGGTGCTCGCAGCACGCGCGGAGCTTCGCCCGGCGGACAGCCGTGCCGGCCCTTCCCGTCCGTGTGCGAATCACCGGCGCCCCGAAGCGACCCGGCCCGTTCGAGCTCGTGATCACGATCGAGAACGCCACCCGCGCGAAAGCGGTCGGGTTCTTCGCCGACGCCGTCGAGGGCGACATCGTCAAGGCTCTCGAAAGGCTGCGCGCCGCGGCCGCCACGAACCGGCCGATCCGGGAACAAGCGGTGCGTCTTCGGGGCGACAGCCGGCCGATCAGGGTCGACGTCTGGGCGCAGCTCTCCTTGCGGGGAACGATCGGATTTCCCGCCGGAACGGTTCGCGAGCTGACTTCTTCGCGATTCTCGCGGCTGCTCGGCGGCGAGACGCTCCGCATCACGGTGAGCGGCGAAGCGACGAGGGCCGCGGTGCCCAGGCTCACGCTCGTGGCCGAGCCGGTGATTCGCGGCGCGATCCCACGCCGATCGGCACGCACGCTCCAGGCGGCCGTCCTCGGCTATCTCCGTTACGCCCGCACCCGCCAGTTCCAGGCCTTCCTGGCGAACCCCGATCCACGCGGGCCGAGTGTCACGACGTACGTCTACGAAACGGCCGCCGCGGCGCCGGTGACGGGACGGTCCGAGAGTGAACCCGACGATTCGGGGATCCCGGCGGCGCTCGTCCTCGGCGGGCTGGCGCTGCTCGGAGCCGGTCTCGTCGTGCTCTGGGCGCACCTCTGACGACAGTGGGGCCGGCGATTGCCGGCCCCACTGGGTCTTCGCTATCGAGTGTTCTTCGTTATCCGAAGAACGCCATCGTCCTGTTCACGAAGTCCGTCCGCTGTGCGGCCGAGCCGTACTGCTCGAACCCGAACGAAAGGAAGACGACCTTGTAGCTGCCCGCGAACGACAAGCCGCGCTTGTTGTCGGGGCCGGGCGTCTCGTCCGTGAAGATCGCGACGGCGGGAGCGATCGGAGTGATCCGGTTCTCGAAGTTGGCTCCGAGGAACGTCCCCGGCAGCGGCACGGTGCCGATGCCCTCCGTGATCGTCCCGTTGATCGAGACCACATTGTCGGTGTTCTTGTCGTTCTGAGTCTCGGAGCCGTCCCAGTCCACGTGCAGGTAGTCGTGGGCGAACTCCGTGGTGCCACCGTTCTGGTCGAGGATGTCCTGCCCCGCCATGAACAGGTTGTTACCGGCGTTCAGGTAGGCGATCAGCCGGGCCTCGTAGGGCGCCAGCGGCTGTGGCCAGCTGTTGCCGGTGAACCAGACGACGTTGTCGAACGCCTTCATGTAGTTCAGCGGCAGGTTCTGGTCGACGTTGAGATCCCAGACCTGGTACTTCACGTTGGCGGAATCGAGCGCCGCCTTGTAGACGGGCTGGGAGTCCGCCGGTGCGTTCGTGTCGTTGTCGACGAGCAGCGTCGACACAGCGACGGCGATCGTCTTGAGCGTCCCGGATGCGGAGACTGACGCGTCGCCGACCGAAGTCGCCGTGACGGTAGCCGTGCTGCTGGCGCCGTCCGCTGTGCCCGCGGGCACTGCGACCCTCACGCAGACGTCCGTCGATCCACCGGACGGAACACTCGGGCTGGTGTCAGCCGCGAGCGGCGTGGTGCAGGTGGCGTCGAGGTAGCTCGTCGGCCAGGTCCCGCCGGTCGACGACAGCTTGTAGCTGTCGGCGTTGAACCCGAGGTTCGTCAGCGTGACCTTGTAGTCGACGTTCGTGCCGGGACGTCCGCCGTCGGTGGCCGCCGCCGGAGCGAAAGTGACCGAGTAGGGCGGAGCGATCGGCGTGATCGTCGGCGAGCCAGTCGTGCCGGGGCCCTGGGCCGAGGTGACCTTGATGCCGTCGTTCACGATCGTCTTCACCTTGTTCTGCAGCGCGTTCGCGATGCTGACGGTGAAGTGGACCTGGATGACGCCCGGGACGCCCGGCGTCCCCGCCGCGCCTGCCTTCGGCACGGTCAGGTTCGTCCAGGTGACGGCCCCGTTCTTCAGCGTTCCGCCGTTGTCCGCAGACACGAAGCTCGTGTTCGCGGGAAGCGGGTCGCTGATCGTGACGCCGGTCGCGTCGGCGTTACCGATGTTCTTCAGCGTCATCGTGTAGTTGAGGTGGCTCGACGGGCCGACCGGGACAGCTGCGTCGACCTTCGAGACCACGAACGCCGGAACCGGCGTCGACTGGTCGTCGAGCCGGAAGGCTCCACGGCCGTGGGTGCCCGCCACGAGAACGCGCTTCGTGTCAGACGGGTTCAGGTCGAGCTGCCAGGTCGTGACGTTCGGCATGCCCGTTCCGAGCGGCGACCACGTGCCGCCGCGGTTGTAGGTCACGTACGTACCGACGTCCGTCCCGATGTACAGCGTGTTCGGGTAGGACGGGTCGATGATGACCGAGTTCACCGGCAGGTCCGGCAGGTTGCCGCTGATGTTCAGCCACTTCTTTCCGCCGTCGATCGTGGCGAACAGGTGGCCGGGCCGCTGCGGCGTCGACCGGTTGAAGCCGCCGTACGAGATGTAGGCGGTCCGGTAGTTGCTGCGGTCGACCGCGATCTGGGTGACCGGCCGCTCAGGCAGGTCGCCCTGGTCGAGCCGCTTCCAGCTCGGCGCCGCATTCGTCTTGGCGTCCGGGCTGAAGAACACGCGACCGTCCTCGGCACCGGTGTAGACAGCGTTACCGCCGCCGAGCCCGATGGCCGAGAGGAAGCACCCACGCGCTCCGTTCGGAGCGGTCCCCGCGCAACCGGCCGTCAGGTCCGGGCTGATCGGGTTCCAGCGGACGTCGCCCGCCTTCGGGGTCCTCGCGTTGTTCGTGCGATACAGGCGGTACGTCCCGAGGAAGAGCTGGCTCGGGTTCTCCTTGTTCATCGCGAACGGGACGTAGAACGTCGAGCGGTCCTGCAGGTTGATCCCGTTGGTGATCGAGTTGTTGTTGAAGAAGAACAGGCCGCCGTCTGCCATGCGGTACGGCGAGATGCCGAAGTACGTGCCGTAGACGAAGCAGCTCGGGCCCGTGGCGCCGAACTCGTGGAACTCACAGTTCTCGTTCGGATCCGCGGTCGGGTCGACGAGCACCTGCCCGCCGTCGCCGCTCGGGATGTCGAACCAGGACGCCGACGCGGTGGACTTGCGCAGCGTGCCGTTGTCCTGCGTGCCGCCCCAGAAGCGGGCGGGGATCGTCGGAACCGTTGCGATCGAGGTGAACTGCGTGATCTGCAGGCCCGTCCGCCCGGCAACCCCGGTCGAAGGCTGGGGTGCCAGTCGGCCGTTCAGGCTCTGCCAGTTCACGGCGCTGAGCGGGCTGCTCGTGCCGGCGTTCCGGCCGCCGCGGTTGACGCTGTACCAGACGCCGCCGTCCGAGCCGAGCACGATCTGGTTCGTGTTGTTCGGATCGAACGCCATCGCCTGGAAGTCGGGATGCTGGTCGTACCCGAGGTCGAGCCAGGTCTGGCCTCCGTCGTCGGAGCGGAACATGCCGCCCGTGCCGACCGCGTAGTTGAACTGCCCGCCTGCGTAGACGACGTTCGGGTTGTCGGGAGCCGCCTCGATGATGTTGTCGTAGGTGCACTGCGCGGCGCAGTAGTCCTCGACGTTGTCCGTGCTCGGCGGCGCTGCGCCGGCAGGAAGCATCGCCCAGCTGGCTCCGCCGTTCGTCGACTTGAAGACCCGCGGCGGGTGGTACCCGTCGGCGGTCTCCCAGTCGAAGCCGGCATAGAGCACTGCGTCGGAACCCGTCGGATGCGAGATCGCGATCGAGAACCGCGTTGCGTTGAACGCGTGATCCGCCGGCGTTCCGGGGATGCCGTTCATGACCGGTGCCCACGTGGCGCCGCCGTTCGTGCTCTTGTAGATCGCGTCGCCCCAGAACGAGGCGTACAGGATCGAGCTGTTCTGCGGATCCATCTCGAGATCCGTGGCGCCGGTGGCCTCGGTGGCCTCCTTGAGGAGCGTCCACGAGGCGCCGCCATTGCCCGACTCCCAGATGCCGTAGCGAGAATGCTCGGCAGGCGTCACGCGACGTGCCCCACCGCGGCCGCGAAGCACAGCGGCATAGAGGTGGTTCGCGTTCGCCGGGTCGACGACGATCCGTGAGATCGCGACGCCGCGGAAATAGTCGCCGGAGACGTGGCTCCACGTGTTGCCGCCGTCGGTCGACTTGATGACTCCGTTGCCGAAGTAGCTGTCACCCGACAGGTGGCCTTCGCCGGTGCCGCCGTAGACGACGTTGTCGTTCGACGGGGCGACGGCGAGCGAGCCCATGGCGAGCGAGACCTGGTTGTCGGTCAACGCCGTCCACGAGCCGACGCCTGTCGCAGCCGAGCCCGACCACTTCCAGATGCCGCCCTGAGCGCCCGCGAGCAGGATCGTTCCGTCCTTCCTGATCGCAAGAGCGCCGATCCGGCCGCTCATCGCGCCGAAGCGCTGTGCGCCGCCGGGTGTGCGGAGGCCCTGGACGATCGGGTTCGGGCCGAGCCCGCCCCAGGCTGCATCGAACGTCGTCGGGCTGGTGGGCGAGGTGCCCTTGCGGAGCGCCTTGGCCGCCTTCGCGCCTTCGGCGCGGAGGATGCCCGCCTGGTCGGCGTCGAGCGGATACGTGCCCGCCGTCCGCCGGCTCATGAAGAACGCATCACGCGCGTTGAGCTCGGAAGCCGAACCGGACTCGCTGAGCGGGGCGCGGCCGAACTCGCTGAGAACCTTTGCCTCCGACCCGGCCCTGTGGACCGCGTCGTCGCCGCCGACGACACCGAATGCGGTGCCGGCGACGACGGCAATCGAGGCGACGACCGTCGCGCCGGAAATCACCCAGCGCGGGCGCCGCCTAAACGTTGAAAAGTGCATTTGCCTCCCTCTCCCTCGTACTCTTGTGATCAGGTGAAGCCACGACCGGCGTGGCTCGAAACTGCGTGCAAGCCGATGACCCACCTCGGCGTTGAAGCTCCGACCGTGCTCTGCGGCGGATTCATCCAGCTTTTGCCGGAGTTCCTCAGGAATCCGGAGCAGGTAACGGTAGGTCTTGCTGGGCAAGACGCGGGATTGTGGCACCGATCCGGCCCAAGGTCAAGAGAGCGATATATCACTTCGACTTCCAGGTGATATCACGCCCTTTATTGCTTGCGACCAGTACGACACCGAGATCTTCACATGGCATAGCCTGGCGGCGTGAGTAAGCACGTCCCCGACGGAGACACGTCCACCGGCAGGCGCGGGCTGCTGCTCTACGGCGACACGGAGCGTTCAGCGGCGCTGCGCCACGAGATCCCGATCGCGATCGGCGATCCGTTCCTCTTCGCCGAGGTGGAAGGGCAGCGCTATGTCCTGACCAGCCACCTCGAACGGGACCGGATCAAGCAGGCGCTCCCCGATGCCGAGCTGCTCGACTACTTCGAGCTCGGCTACAAGGAGCTCGCCAACGCCGGGATGTCCTTCACCGAAGCATCCCGCGAGACCGAGGCCCGGGCGGTGCGCCAGATCGGCATCGACGAGGCGATCGTCGCCGGCGACTTCCCGCTCGGGCTCGGCGACCGGCTGCGCGAGGACGGGGTCGTCCTGACCGTGGACGATGCGGCCGTAGCCCTTCGGCGGCGGGCGAAGTCGCCGGTGGAGCTCGAGGGCATCCGGGCCGCGCAGCGGGCGGCCGAGGCGGGGATGGCCGCCGCGGCCGAGCTGCTGGCGCGTGCCGTGCCGGCAGCGGACGGCCGGCTGCAAGTGGATGGGAAGCCGCTCCTGGCCGAAGACGTCCGCGCGGCCCTGCGCGCCGCGTGCGCTGCGCACGGAGCGCCCTGCCCGCCCGACGTGATCGTCGCGTCCGTCCAGCAGGGCGGCGGGCACGAGCCGGGGAGCGGACCTCTGCCTGCCGGTCTTCCGATCCACATCGACATCTGGCCCCGGCACGAGGAGAGCGCATGCTGGGCCGACATGGCCCGAACGTTCGTGGTCGGCGATCCCGCCCCCGAGCACGCAGAGCTGATCGCCGAGCAGGCGGAGCTGTCCCGGCGCGCCCTCGCCCAGGCGCGCGAGGCTGTCCGCCCCGGCATCACCGGGCGCGAGCTGTTCGACGCCACGTGCGATCTCTTCGAGGCGGCCGGCCATCCCACCCAGCGGACGAGCGACGGTGAGGAGGACGGCTTCCAGTTCGCGCTCGGGCACGGCGTCGGCCTCGAGGTGCACGAACCTCCGTCGCTGGGTCTCGCAGGACACCAGCCGTTCGTCGCCGGCGACGTGATCGCGCTCGAGCCCGGTTTGTGGGACAAGCGCGTCGGCGGCGTCACCTTCGAGGACCTCGTCCTCGTGACCGAGGACGGTTCCGAGCTGCTCACCCAGTTTTCCTACGACCTCACACCGCTCGGCTGAACGGTTCGGGAGCGATCATCCTGCTCGTCCTGGTCGGGGGCGGCCTGATCTGGTTCCGCGTGGCGCGCGGGCGCACCCAGCGGCGCGAGGCCGAGCTCGAGCGCCTCGCGCCTGTGATCTCCGGGACGCTGTCGTCGAAGGACCGGGGGCTCCGCGGGATCTATCGGGGGCACGACGTCGAAGCTCGGGTGTCGAAACATGATCCGACGCCGTCGGGCGTCTCGGGCAGTACATCGCCGGACGAGGTCACGGTGTTCCACCTGCGGATCGGGGACGTCGCCGGACGCGAGCCGTGGATGTGCAGCCGCCAGCCGCGGCTGAAACCGTTCGCCGCTCCGGAATACGTCTTCGACTGGTCGTACGGCGGCCTCGGCCCCCTCGACGGGCTGCTGGGAAAGGTCGTCGACCTGCCGGACCGCGACCTGGGCCTCGAGCAGCGTCTACGAGAGACCGGTCTGCTCGAGACCATCGACGGCTTCGGGCACGGGTCGAGCTCATTTCTTCCACGCGTCCGGTACACGCCGGCGCTGCACTCCCAGATGGGCCAGTCGGGCGAGCTGCTCTGCGAGGTCGAACTGGGCCGCGACACCGTCCCCGCCCCGGAAGCGTTCGGCGAGCTCCTCGACCGGGCGCTCCAGATCGTGGAGATCAACTCGAGGGCGAACCCGGCCTCGTAGCGGCAGCGATGGAATCGCGACTGAGGGTCACGCGGCAGCAGATCCTGTCGTTCCGACGACGAGTCGGTTCGCTCGACGAGCGAATGCCGATGGGCTCGCAGTCGCTGCGGCGGGCGGCGTGGGCCGGCCTGCAGGACAGCATGCCGAGAGCCGCGCTGCTCTCGTTGCACGCGCGGGTGGTCGGGGTCGAGCCGGCGACGTGGGAGCACCGGTCCCTCGCCCAGCTGTGGGGCCCTCGGTACAGCACCTATGTCGTCCCGAAGCGCGACTTCGCGCTGTTCTCGCTCGGCAGGCTCCCCGACAACGCCAAGGGCCGGCAGCGGGCCGAGCGCATGGCCGAACGGATACACGCCCACCTCGACGGGGCGCGGATGACGGACCGCGAGGTCGGGCGCGCACTCGGCGTCGGCAACGCGCTCAGATACGCCGCGACGACGGGCACAGTCGCCATCCGCTGGGAGGGAGCGCGCGCGCCGACCGTTTGGACGGTCGCCGCTGCGAAGATCGACCCGCCCGACGCGTGTCGCGAGCTCGCTCGACGCTACATCCACATCTTCGGGCCGGCGACGGCTGACGGGTTCGCCCGCTGGGCGGGGATCTCCCGGCGGTCGGCGAGCGGCGCATTCGCGTCCCTTGAGGCATCGCTGCTGCCGGTTCGATCCCCGCTCGGCGACGAGTGGCTGCTGGCGGAGGACGAGCCGGCGATGCGCGCCGGCGAGACGGCCGCCGCGCCCGCGCGCCTGCTGCCGAGCGGCGATGCCTACTTTCTGCTCGACGGAGCGGAGCGGACGCTTCTCGTTCCGCGCGAGGACCAGCGGCAGCGTCTCTGGACGCCCCGCGTGTGGCCGGGCGCGCTCCTCGTCGAGGGCGAGATCCGCGGAACCTGGAGACGGGCGCAGCACACCGTCCGGATCGACGCCTGGGCTCGTCTCCCGCGTGGAGTGCGCGACGCGATCGAGGCCGAGGCCAAGTCCTTGCCGCTCCCAGGCCTCGACCGCCAGATCGAGGTGGTTTGGAACTAAAAGACCCCGACACGCTCTGGCGTCGTTCCGGAACGCTGGCCTAGCCGACGTTATTTCGCGTCGGTTTGCGTCGACCCGGTGGGCAAAAGGTCGGGCAAAGTTGGGCTGCGCGGAATGCTCGCTTCGCGATCTTCTCGACCTCAGCAGGGTAACTTCAGACCTGCAATGCGCTCATGTGCCGTCCTGCTGTTGACGGTTTTTGCCTCCGCCCCTGGATGTACTGCGGTTCCGGCCGATTCGCCCGTGCATGGCTAACTGGCGGGTCTCCCAGGGACTGAGTGGCGACATCGACGGGGACGGCAACCGAGACCGCGTCTACGTGGCTGCAGCCGAAAGCAATCCCTGCGACCTACTCCTCGTCGTCCACAGTCCCATCTACTACTCACTGCGCTTCGAGATCCCCTGTGCGAAGCCGGCCGAGGCCGTAGCCGCCCGCCCCTTCGTCAAAGACATGGCAGACATCGACACCGTCCCGGGCCTTGAGATCGTGGTCGAGATCGGCCACGGGGCGTCCTGGAAGTTCGCGAGGCTGTTCACAGTTCGTGCGCACTCCCTCCACCCGATCACCCTCGACGATGCGCCAGACCACCTGACGCTCGCGTACTACGGGAGCGTGGGAACCGGCGACCGGTACATCGACTGTGCCGCGAAGAAAGGGTTCGCGGTCTCGACCTCGCGGTCGTTCGCAGAGCGGAGTCTGGTGCGTACGCGCTATCGAATCACGGGGACAGAGCTGAAGCGGCTCGGCTCGAAACGGATGCCGCTACCTGATGGAGACGCAGGCTTCCGTGAGCTACGCGGCCCTCAGCCCTTTCCCAGCTGCACACGCGTGCGCCGTGCTGCGCCAGGCACGCAGCGCCAACGACCTCAGCGTTGAGGCGAAACCACATCCCTTCCCCCGACGAGCTGATGTGGCTTTGAGGCTGGTCTGTCCGAGAGGCTTCGTCGACCGCATCAGTTGAACGCCCCAGGCCAGAGGACGTCGAACGCCAGCCAGGCGGCAACAAAAATGCCTGCAAACAGGGCGGAAATCATCAGGAACATTTGAATGCCTCGACGCGCCATTGGCGGAGCATAGAAGTCACGAACTCGGAGCCTGATTCGCACGAGACCCGCACCCGAAGCGCCTAGAGCTCCAGCCGGCTGCCGGTCAAGTTCCTTGCACGCAGGGGCGAGCCTTAGCTCCCCTCACATCTGCCGATTCGAGCCGATCGCTAAGGCTCGGGCAGCACGGGCAAAGTTGGGCAAAAGTTTGCGCGATGGATGCTGGCGCCTCAAGCAGAAAGGCCCCGTTTCCGGGGCCTTTCCAGTAGCGGGGGCAGGATTTGAACCTGCGACCTCCGGGTTATGAGCCCGGCGAGCTACCTGACTGCTCCACCCCGCGTCGCTGGTGGCGATTGTAGCGCAGCTCTACGCTGACCGGACGAGCTCGACGGGGCAGGAAACGCCAGTCCCGCCCAGGCCGCAATAGCCGTTCGGATTCTTGGCGAGGTACTGCTGGTGGTAGTCCTCGGCGTAGTAGAACGGCCCTGCAGGCGCGATCTCCGTCGTGATCTCGCCATAGCCCGCGGCGCGCAGCTCGCCCTGGAACATCGCCCTCGAGCGCTCGGCCGCCTCACGCTGCTCCTCGTTCTCGAAGAGGATCGCGGAGCGGTACTGCGTGCCGACGTCGTTCCCCTGCCGCATCCCCTGCGTCGGGTCGTGGCTCTCCCAGAAGAGGCGCAGCAGCTCGTCGTAGCTCGTCTTCTTGGGATCGAAGACCACGAGCACGGCCTCGGTGTGTCCGGTCTGGCCGCTGCAGGCCTCCTGGTAGGTCGGGTTCGGCGTGTAGCCGCCGGCATATCCGACGGCGGTCGTGTAGACGCCCGGCGCCTGCCAGAAGACGCGCTCGACGCCCCAGAAGCAGCCGGCTGCGAAGACGGCGCGCTCCAGGCCTTCCGGGAACGGCGGCTGGAGCGGAGTCCCGAGAACCTCGTGCCGCGCCGGCACCGGCATCGCTCCCTCGCGACCCGGAAGCGCCTGGTTCGCCTCGACCATTTCGACTGACTTTTCTCGGAAGAGGAACATGCCGACTAGCGTAGCCGTGGCAATGCGAGTGGCGGCGATCGACCTCGGGACGAACACCACACGACTGCTCGTCGCAGACGTCGACGGCGGCCGCGTCGAAGAGGTGGACGCGCGCGCCGAGATCACGCGGCTCGGCGAGGGCGTGGACAGCCGGCGGCGCCTCCTCCCGCTCCCCATCGCCCGAACGCGGAACGTCCTGACCGAATACCGCCGCGTCCTGGAGTCGCTCGGGGCCGAACGGACTCTCGTCGTCGCGACGAGCGCGGTGAGGGACGCAGAGAACGGCGAAGCATTCCTGGGCGAGATCGAGTGGAGCTACGGCTTCGTCACGCGACTCGTCGGAGGCGACGACGAGGCCGATCTCACCTTCCGCGGGGTCACGAGCGACACGCGCCTCGAGCGCCCGACGCTGGTGCTGGACATCGGCGGAGGCTCGACGGAGCTCGTCGTCGCCGGGCCGGACGGGATCTCGTCGAGGCGCAGCCTGGACATCGGCTCGGTGCGCCTGACGGAGCGCTTCTTCCACCGGGACCCTCCCACCCCGGGAGACCTCTCAGCATGCACCTCGCACGTGCAGATGACCCTTCCGGACCGCATCGACGTCGAGGCCGCAATCGGCGTCGCCGGGACGGTGACGAGCCTCGCCGCCATCGAGCTCGGGCTTACGCAGTACGACCGCGAGACGGTCGACGGGCACCGGCTGACGCTGGAGACGGTTGAGCGGGAGGTGGAGTTCCTGTCCGGGATGCCGCTGGAAGAGCGGAGCAAGGTCGCCGGGCTGCATCCCGACCGCGCGCCGGTGATCGTGGCCGGCGGGATCATCGTCCGCGAGACGCTCGAACGCATCGGCCTCGACGTACTGACGGTGAGCGAGCGGGACATCCTGCACGGCATCGCGCTCGAGGCCGCGGAGCTCCCGGAGCCCGCCGAGGGAGACGCTCCTCCGGGCGCCTACACGTGCTGCTGATCGCGGCGCGCGTCTTACCCGAAGCGGTGGCGGACGGCGACGCGAATCGCCTCCGCCGCCAGAGCGGCTGCGATCAGGAGGGCCGCCCAGGGATCGGCCCACCACCAGTCCAGCGCGGAATTGAGGATGAGCGCCATCAGCGTGATCGCTGCGAGTGCCGCCGCCGCAGCGGTGAGGATTCCGTCTCCGCGAAGCGCGGGGCTCGCTAGACCCGCGGCAACCTGCATCTTCCGGCGGGCGAGCCACGGCAAGACGAGGAGCGAGCCCACGGCAAGCGCCGCACCGAGCGACGACGGCTCGGGATGGTTGCCTGCAACGAGCGCTCGAACAGCTTGCGTCCCCACATACGCTGCACTCACCAGCATGGCGACCACGATCCACCGCTGGGCCCGCCGCTCCAGGTGCTCGGCCGCGACCGGGTCCCTCCGCTCCTTGTGAAACCGCCAGATCAGGACGACCGAAGCCGCCGAGTCCAGGAGAGCGTTGAGAGCAAACGCCGCGAGAGCGGTACTCCCCGAGACGATCGCTGCCACGAGCGCACTGATCCCGACGAGGCCGTTCCAGACCACGGTGAAGTACGAGAGCCGCAACGCGGAATGGACGAGCACGAGACGAGCCGACCCCATCCCCGACCGACCCTCTAGGCCAGATCCGGGTCTAGGGCCGGCGGCTCGTCTTCGGCCAGCCGGCGCTGGAGGACACTGCGGGACAGCACTCCGACGAGCCTGTCGCCTTCGACGACGGGCACGCGCTCGGCGTCGTTTGCCTCCATGAACTGAAATGCCTCATCGACCGGCGTCGAGGCCTCGATCGTGTAGTGCGGCTCCTCGGCGATCTGGCCGACCGGGGTCGCCTTCGGGTCGAGGCCGGTCGCGACGACCTCGCGAACGAGCGTCTTCCTGGTGACGACGCCGACGAACCGGTGCTCCTCGCAGACGAAGACGGCCCGGACCTCGGGGCGCGCGAGCGCCTTGCCCGCGTCCTGCGCAGTGTCCGAGACCCCCAGCGTCGGCGGGTCGGAGACCATGGCCTCGCGGACGACGGTCATGGATAGATGCCGCGGGCCGTGAGCGCTCCGGCGACCTCGCGAATCGCGGCGACGATCGCAGCCTGCCGCGGCGTGATCTGGAGCTGCTCGGACAGGGCCCAGACCCGGTCGAAGGCGTCACCGAGCTTGTCCGCGAGCTTCTGCCGGATCTCCTCCGACGACCAGAACAGCCGGCCGAGGTCCTGAACCCACTCGAAGTAGGAGACCGTCACGCCCCCGGCGTTCGTGAGGACGTCCGGCAGGACGACGATCCCGCGCTCGGCGAGGATCGCGTCCGCCTCGACCGTGGTCGGGCCGTTGGCGCCCTCGGCAATCATTCGAGCATCGATCCGGCCGGCGTTCTCGGCCGTGATCTGGTCCTCGAGAGCCGCGAGGACGAGGATGTCGCACGGGATCTCCAACAGGTCGGAATTCGAGACGTGCTCGGCGTCGGGATAGCCCTCCAGCGAGCCGTGCTTATCGATCCAGGCGCGCACCGCGACGAGATCGAGACCGGCCTCCGAGTAGGCGCCGCCGGAGATGTCCGAGACGGCCATGACCCTGGCACCGCGCTCGACGAGCTCGTTGGCCGCCACGCCGCCGACGTTGCCGAACCCCTGGACCACGCAGCGCTGCTCCGCGAGGTTCCAGCCCACACGCTCGCAGGCGCGCTCGATCACCATGACGACCCCGGCGCCGGTCGCTTCCTTACGGAAGACCGAGCCGCCGATCGAGATTGGCTTGCCCGTGACGATCTCCGGCACCGCGTGACCGATCTGCATCGAATAGGTGTCCATGATCCAGGCCATCGTCTGCTCGTTCGTGGCCATATCGGGAGCGGGAATGTCCTCTTCAGGACCGATGACCGGGAGCAGCTCGATCGTGAACCGGCGGGTCAGCCGCTGGAGCTCGTCGATCGACATCTCGCGTGGGTTGCAGCGGACACCGCCCTTGGCGCCGCCGTAGGGAAGCTGGAGCAGCGCGCATTTCCAGGTCATCCACATTGCGAGCGCGGCGCACTCGCCGAGATCGACGTGGACGTCGTAGCGGAGGCCCCCCTTGGTCGGCCCGAGGACGGTCGAGTGCTGCACTCGATAGGCGGGGAAGACCCTGAAGCTGCCGTCGTCCATGCGAACCGGGACACCGACGATCGTCGAGCGCTCCGGAAAGCGCAGGCGCTCGGCGACAAGCTCGGGCACGTCGGCGTGGTCGAGCCCCTGCTCGAACTGCTCGATCGCCATGCGAAACAGCGGCGTATCCCACTCGAGAGCTGCGTGCTCGACGTCCAGAGCCACGGCCGGAGTCTAGTTTGGAGCCGTTACCGCCCTGCTCACGACAAGTAGGAGGTCCGGTTCGAGACGCTCGACGACGATCTCCTCGCCGGGGTCAGCGCCTTCCTCGCAGCGGGCGCGCCACAGCTCGCCGAGCACTCGCACCTGGCCCTCGGGACGGCAGGCGAGCATCACGACGCCGCGAGCGCCGGGCAGTGCCTCCGGTCCGGTTGCGATCTTCCGTCGGCGCGAGAGCCAGACCCAGAACCCCACCTCCGCCATCTCTATCACCGTGGCCGCCGCCACCACCGCGATCCCCCACGCCGTCGGCAACCAGAAGACGGCGGCGAGGATTGCGAGGACGAGAAGCAACTGTTCGCAGGGAGATGCCGGGGGCGGGACTCGAACCCGCACGCCCCCATGGGGGACAGCTGATTTTAAGTCAGCCGCGTATAGCCAGTTTCGCCACCCCGGCGGCGCAAGGATAGCCCGGCGTCTACTGGTTTCCCGGCTCCATGTTGGAGCGCCGGAAGCAGCCCTGCTCGATGCTGCTCTTGCACGACTCCGGGCCCTTGAAGCCGAATGCGTCGATGAACGTGTCGAACACCTTCTCGTCGAACGTCTTGCCCTTCGCGATCTGCGTCCAGGCCGTCAGGGCGATCTGGTCGCCCAGAGCCGGGTTGGCCGCCACGATCAACCCCGCCGGATCGGCGTTGTAGTACTCGAGGATCTTTTCGACCGTCGCCTGGGGCACCTTCTCCCCGTACTGAATGCTGACGGCCCCGTGCTCGAGGTTGTGCACGTAGTTCATCTCCGAGACGGGCTGGTCGTAGGGCCCGAAGACCACGGTCTGGTTCGAGTGCGGGCCGCTCGTTGCCGGCACGGTGTTGTACTTGAAGTTCGGCGCGAGCTGAGGGACGTGCGTTCGTCCTTGCGACTTCGGATGCTGGTAGGTCCACCCCGCGGCCTTGATCGTCGCGACCGCGTTTTGCTGGGTCTTCCCGTCGTCGTCTCCGCCCATGAGGAGGAAGAAGCCGAGGACGAGCGCCAGCATGATGAACCCCGACGCCCCGATGGCGTAGACGATCTTCCGGTTGCGCCCCTCGTCCCGTTGCGTCGTTCGCACCTTGGGTGCTTGCACCGCCCGTCTGGGCGGTGGAGGGGTGCGTACCTTCCTGGCCACCGGGCGCGGATGGTAGCTAGTGGCGCGGAACTGGCGCTCGGCTTCCCGATCACCCATACTCGCCCTGCCGCCAACAACAGAGAGGATCAGATGACGGGCTTTCTCGACAGGTTGCTCGGAAGAGGAAAGAAGGCCGCTGGCGATGTCGCCAACGACCCGGAAATGCGCCGCGAGGGCGCGCACCAGGAGGCCGAAGGGATGGCGGAGTCGCGCGCGGATCGCGCCGAGGACATGGCGCAGGAGGCCCACACCGAGGCCGCCGAGCACCGCGCGGAGCGCAACGACCCGATGTAGCTGAGCAGGAGGGGCGGCTTCGGCCGCCCCTTCGCCGTCCGACCCGATCTCTAGCGTTTGCAAGTCCTATGGGGACTGCATTGCTCACCCTCGGCCTGGCTGCCGCCGTCGCGATCGCGGGAACGGTCGTCGTCCGCACGATCCGCGAGCTGATCGAGGCTCGCCTCGGCTCGGTCGAGGAGCGGCTCGACCGCCGCCTCTCCGAGGTGAACGAGGGGTTCGACCGCCGGCTCGAGGGGCTCGACGGCCGACTGCTGTCGAGCCAGCAGACCGCGGGCCAGACGGCGACGCAGATCGTCGACCGGTTGAGCAAGCTCGACGGGACCGCCGCGCAGATGCTGCAGAAGGCGGCTGACCTCGGTCGGTTGGAGCAGGCCCTTCGGCCGCCGAAGGCGCGAGGCGGAGTCGGCGAGATGCTCCTCGCGAACCTCCTGCGCGACATGCTCCCGGCCGACGCGTATCGGCTCCAGTACACGTTCCGCTCGGGCGAGCGCGTCGACGCCGTGATCCGGGTCGACAAGCTGCTGCCCGTCGACGCGAAGTTCCCGCTGGACAACTTCGAGCGCCTCGCGAACGCGGAGGACGACGCCGAGCGCGAGCTGCACGAGAAGGCCTTTGCTCGAGACGTGAAGGGCCACATCGACGCGATTGCGGCGAAGTACATCCGGCCTGCCGAAGGCACGTTCGACTTCGCCTTCATGTACCTGCCGTCGGAGGCCGTCTACTACGAGCTGGTGTGCGGAAAGACCGGAAGCCTCTCGGCGTACGCGCACGAGAAGCGCGTCATCGCCGCCTCACCGAGCACGCTCCATGCATATCTCTTGATGGTCACGCAGGGCCTCCGCGCCCTCCAGATCGAGCGGCATGCGCAGGACGTGATGGCCTTTTGCGCCCAGATCGGCAAGGACTTCGAGCGCTTCCGCGGGGACTTCGAGGTCGTGGGCAAGCACATCGGCAATGCGCAGACGAAGTACGTCGAGGCCGACCGGCGCCTCGATCGCCTCGGCACGAGCCTCGAGCGGGCGACCGAGTGGGAGCCCGAGGCGGCGGTCGAAGTCGACGTCGCTCAAGAGCTCCCCCGCGCGCTAGACGCCGCCTAGCCGGCGCCGTCCTTTCCGAGCACTTCCCTGCCCCCGGCAGCCGTGTCCCGGTGCCAGGTACGGGGACGTGGCTGGCGCGGACCCCTTGCGTGATGGTTCTGCGAACTGGAGGCTGCCTCGCCCCTGGACGTCCGGGTGCGGATTGTCGGTCCGAGGCAAGGCCCAGTACCAGGCACCAGGACCTGGCCGCTCGGGCCGCGCGCGAGCCCCGATCCATAGAATCGAACCGTGGCCGCAGCGGATGCTTTCGGAGCTCGCTCGACGCTGGACGTCGGGGGCGAGAGCTACGAGATCTTCCGGCTGGCGCCGCTCCAGGAGCGCTTCGACGTCGAGCGGCTTCCCTACACGCTGAAGATCCTGCTCGAGAACGTCCTGCGGACATCCACGGAGGAGCACGTCGAGGCCGTGGCCCAGTGGGTCGCAAAGGACGACCCCTCGCGCGAGATCTCGTTCACGCCGGCCCGCGTGATCCACCAGGACTTCACCGGCGTCCCGGCGATCGTCGACCTCGCCGCCATGCGCCACGCCTTCCACGATCTCGGCGGCGACGCCGCCCGCACCAACCCGCAGCTCCCGTCCGAGCTCGTGATCGACCACTCCGTGCAGGTCGACGCCTTCGCGAACCGCATGGCGATGCGGGTCAACACGGATCGCGAGTACGAGCGGAACCACGAGCGCTACGCCTTCTTGCGCTGGGGCCAACAGGCCTTCGACAACCTCAAGGTCGTCCCGCCCGAGACCGGAATCGTCCACCAGGTGAACCTCGAGTACCTGGCCCGAGTGGTCGAGGCGCGAGACGGCAGGGCCTTTCCCGACACGCTGCTGGGGACCGACTCACACACGACGATGATCAACGGCCTCGGGGTGCTCGGCTGGGGCGTCGGAGGCATCGAAGCCGAGGCCGCGATGCTCGGCGAGTCGGTCTCGATGCTGGTGCCGCAGGTCGTCGGATTCCGGCTGACGGGCGCTCTACGGGAAGGGGCGACGGCGACGGACCTCGTCCTCACCGTCACGCAGATCCTCCGCCAGACCGGCGTGGTCGGAAAATTCGTCGAGTACTTCGGCGCCGGCGTCTCGAACCTCCCCCTGGCCGACCGGGCGACGATCGGGAACATGTCGCCCGAGTACGGCGCGACCTGCGGGTTCTTCCCGGTCGACGACATCACGCTCGAGTACCTGCGCCTGACCGGAAGAGACGCGCAGCGAGTCGCCCTGGTCGAGGCCTACTGCAAGGAGAACCTCCTCTGGCACGACCCGGATCACGACCCGACGTACACGCAGGTCGTCGAGCTCGACCTCGGCGAGGTCGAGCCCAGCCTCGCCGGCCCCCGCCGCCCGCAGGATCGCGTCCCGCTGACCGACGCCAAGCGCTCGTTCCTCGCGGCCCTGGAGAGCTTCGATCCCAAGTACACCGTGCTCGACGAGCAGGTGGCCGAGACGTTCCCGGCCAGCGACCCGACCGTCGAGCAGCATCCGGACCACAACGGGCTCGAGGCGGACCCCGAGGAGCCGGCGCCGCTGCCCGAGGTCGTCGTCGCCGAGCGGACGAAGGCGGTGCCGGTCGAGTACGACGGCGAGCAGTTCGAGCTGGAGCACGGCGCCGTCGTCATCGCGGCGATCACGAGCTGCACGAACACCTCCAACCCGAACGTGATGATCGCCGCCGGCCTCGTCGCAAAGAAGGCCGTCGAACGAGGGCTCAGCCGCAAGCCCTGGGTCAAATCCAGCCTGGCGCCCGGCTCGAAGGTCGTCACGGAGTACTTCGAGCGCGCCGGCCTGACCCCGTTCCTCGAGGACCTCGGGTTCCACACCGTGGGCTACGGCTGCACGACGTGCATCGGGAACTCCGGCCCGCTGCCGGAGGAAATCTCCAAGGCGGTCCTGGACGGGGAGCTGGTCGTCTGCTCGGTGCTCTCCGGGAACCGGAACTTCGAGGCGAGGATCCACCCAGAGGTCAAGGCGAACTACCTCGCCTCTCCCCCTCTCGTGGTCGCCTATGCGCTCGCGGGTCGGATGGATCTCGACCTGACGACGGAGCCGCTCGGCGAGGGAAGCGACGGCGAAGACGTCTTCCTCAGCGACATCTGGCCGACGACCGCGGAGATCCACGAAACCGTGCGCACGGCGGTTCAGGGGGACATGTTCCGGCGCACCTACGCCGACGTCTTCACGGGCGACGATCGCTGGAGCTCGCTCGAGATCCCGGAGGGGAACCTGTACGACTGGCGCGAGGAGTCCACCTACGTCCGAAGGCCGCCGTACTTCGACGGCATGTCGCCCGAGCCTGGGACGGTCGAGGACATCCACGGCGCTCGCTGCCTGGTGCAGGTCGCCGACTCGGTCACCACCGACCACATCTCCCCGGCCGGCGCGATCAAGCTGGAGAGCCCGGCCGGCAAGTATCTGATCGAGCACGGAGTCGAGCGCAAGGACTTCAACTCGTACGGCTCACGCCGCGGCAACCACGAGGTCATGGTGCGAGGCACGTTCGCGAACGTCCGCCTCCGCAACCTGCTCGTTCCCGGAAGCGAGGGCACCTGGACCGCCCACTTCCCCGACGGCGAGGAGATGACGATCTACGACGCCTCCGTCCGCTACCAGGACGAAGGAACGCCGCTGATCGTCATCGCCGGGAAGGAGTACGGGTCGGGCTCCTCACGCGACTGGGCGGCGAAGGGGCCGAAGCTCCTCGGAGTCCGGGCGGTGATCGCCGAGAGCTACGAGCGGATCCACCGGTCGAACCTGCTGATGATGGGGATCCTCCCGCTCCAGTTCAGCGAGGGTGAGACGCCGGAGACGCTCGGGCTGACCGGCCGCGAGGAGTTCTCGGTCGAAGGCGTCGAGAACGGCGAGGCGCGCGAGGTCACGGTGCGTGCCGACGACAAGGAGTTCAGGGCGCGCCTACGGCTGGAGACACCCCGCGAGCGTGACTACGTCAGGCACGGAGGCATCCTCCCGTACGTCCTGCGCCGGCTGCTGCGCGGCTAATACCGGAGAAGCGCGCCGACGCCGCCGACGGGTTCCAGGTCGGGCCGGTGCCGGAGCGCCAGCACCTGGCCGCCGTGGGCGAGCACCTGGTGGACGGCGAGGTCGAGCCCCTCGTCCCGCTGGTCCATCTCGGTTCCGTCCAGCGGGCACCGGCCACCTTGAACGCTCACACGGCCGCAGGCCGGACACTGGGATGCGGGGTGCTCGACGCCCTCCTGGAAGACGAGACACTCGACCCGCCCGTCTGACGCCGCCTCGAGGGTCTCCTCCCAGCCCGACGCCGCCCGGCCGTTACGTCCGGCCTCCTCCTTCCAGCGCTCGACGACGTCCTTCTCGCGCTCCTCACGCCACCCCTCGAGCACCGGCTGTGAGAGGTCGTGAAGCTCGGTCGGAGATGCGTGCGCCTTCGCGGTCGTCCACCCGATCACGGCCTTGCGGGCGTCCGCGGCGAGCAGCTCGCCGACCTCGCCCTTCAACTCTTCCGGACAGACGATGACCACGGGCGGAAAGTGCAGCTGGCGCAGCTGTCGCGCGAGCTCCTCGGAAACCGTCTTGAGGTGGTTCTTCGCGAGCTCCTCGATGTGGCGCTGGTACCGCGCCTGAGACCAGCCGCCCTGGTCGTGCTGCCCGGGCTGCTCCTCGAAGAGGTTTGCGACCTCGTCCAGACGGCCCGCGCGGAGCCGGAAGAGCCGGCCTTCCTCGCGTCCCACCACGGCGACCACTGCACCTTCGCCGCGGCCGACGAGCGGGACGAGCGGCGCCAGGTAGAGCTCCCGCCCCACCTTGATCTCGTCCGTCACCGGCTCGCTGAGCGGAAGCACCTGCCAGAGGTTGTCGAGGCCGCCGCAGAAGAGCGCGAAGCCGTGGGCACCGTCCCGGTCGAACTCCTCCGCGAAGAAGTGGCGGATGCGCTCGAAGTCCTCCCGGAGCCCGACGCGCTGGTCATGGGTCTGCTCGTTCCGATTTGCCCCGTCGCTCTTCGAACCCTGGTCGACGAGCGAATTCACGCGGGTGGCGGCGTCACCGGCCGTCGGCGAGTCGCTCGGGTCGAGGTCGAGGTAGAGGCTGATCGCGCAGCCCTTCGACGCTCGAAAACCGGCGAGCTGCCGGAGGGTGTCCCACGTCACAGAGCTGGCCACGGGGCGCGATTCTATGCAGGATGAGGGTCTGGACAATCGGCCACGGGACACGACCCGCGGACGCCTTGTTGGAAATGCGCTTCTACCTCTGCGGCGAGCTCGTTGCCTAGGAGGCCAGGCGCGTGAAGGTGAGCGTCCAGCGGACCCGCTCGACGACCTTTCCCTCGTACTCCCCTTCGATCGTCGTCTCCTGGACGGTGTCGCCGCTGATGAAGAACCGCGGCACGTTGCGGTCGAAGGCGTCCGCGACGGACAGCGGGGAGTCGGCGAGGCCGAGGTCGGTGCGCAGCGAACGGATGTCGGCCGGCTCCTCAGGACAGGTCCCGCGGAACGAGCGCGCGGCCGAGGCACCCTGCATCGGTGCGAAGCGGGCCGTCCCCCGCGACGGGCTGGTGATGCGAGCCGTTGCCGCCCGGAAGGATTTCCGCTTCGTTATGCAGTTCGAGCGCTGAATCGAGCGGACGCAGCGCGGCCCGTCGCTGCTGACGACGACCGAGCCTGTCTGAGTCGCCCGTCCGGAGATCGAGCGGACGATGCCGGGCGAGAACCGCAACGGGCGTCCGGGTGCCGACGGGCCGATCGTCACGAGCCTCGTAGGACTCGTGGTCGCCAGCGTGAGCTTCCAATGACCTCTCTGTGTGGTGACCTCGTCGCAGTCGGCCGGCACCGTCCTCGTGACCGTCCAGTCCTTCGTCAGCGTTCCGGTGAGCGTGACGCGAAACGCGGCGCGCTGGGGCGTTGCAGCATCGGCAACTCCCCAGCCAAGGAGGAGCAAGCACGAACACTGAGAAGACCCCGAACTGCCGCAGCACTACTGCCGGTACTCAAGCAGATGAGGAGGACGATTGGAAGTTTCGAGCCGTCCGCTTCGTTGAATACTGTTGCTGGGCCCGAACGTGCGGGCTCGGCGCAGTTTTGGAGGGATTTGAATGAGTGAGAACGGGGTCCGCGAGCTGATCATCATCGGTGGAGGCCCGGCCGGATACACGGCCGCGCTCTACGCTGCGCGCGCAAACCTGGATCCGCTCGTCATCGAGGGGTTCCAGTGGGGCGGCCAGCTGATGATCACGAGCGACGTCGAGAACTACCCCGGCTATGCCGAAGGCGTCCTGGGGCCGGAGATGATGAAGGACTTTCGACGCCAGGCGGCACGGTTCGGCGGCGAGTTCATCAGCGACGACGTCACGCGCGTCGACTTCTCCGAGCGGCCGTTCAAGCGTCTACGTCGGCGACGAGGAGTACCGCGCTGAGGCGGTCATCGTCGCAACGGGCGCGAACGCACGCCAGTCTCGGGCTCGAGTCCGAGCAGAAGCTTCAGGGCCGCGGCGTCTCCTACTGCGCGGTCTGCGACGCGGCGTTCTTCCGCGAGAAGGAGATCGTCGTCGTCGGCGGCGGCGACTCGGCGATGGAGGAGGCGACGCTTCCTCACGAAGTTCGCCGACAAGGTCACCGTCGTCCACCGCCGGGACGAGTTCCGCGCCTCGCAGATCATGGAGGACCGCGCCCGCGCGAACGACAAGATCGAGTGGATCACGAACGCCGTCGTCGACGAGGTGATCGGCGAAACGGTCGTCACCGCGGTGAGGATCCGGGACGTCAACACCGGATGAGGTCACGCGAGCTCCCGGCCGACGGCCTCTTCGTCGCGATCGGACACGACCCGAGCACGAAGCTCTTCGTCGACTGGCTCGACCTGGACGAGGCCGGCTACATCCTCACGAAGCCGGGCTCGACAGCGACGAACATCGAGGGCGTCTTCGCCGGCGGAGACGTCGTCGATCACGACTACCGCCAGGCGGTCACGGCTGCCGGAATGGGCTGCATGGCCGCGCTCGACGCCGAGCGCTGGCTGGCCGCGCGCGAAGGGCACCTGGCCACCGCGCTGGCCGCGCCGCGCGAATAGAGCTCAGACCCGGCTGCTCGGGCAGAGATCGTTCAGCACGCAGGCATGGCACTGAGGCGCGCTCGCGTCGCAAACCCGCCGGCCATGCCAGATCAGGAGGTGCGGGAAGACGCCCCAGTGCTCGCGCGGGACGAGCTTCTGGAGGTCGCGCTCGATCTTCACCGGATCCTCCTGCTTCGTGAGCCCGAGCCGCTGAGAGAGGCGCCGAACGTGGGTGTCGACGACGATCCCCTGGGGCTCGCCCAGCTCGGCGGCGACGACGTTCGCCGTCTTGCGGGCGACGCCGGGAAGCCGTAAGAGCTCCTCCATCCGGCGCGGCACCTGCCCGTCGAACTCCTCGATCAGCATCCGCATCGTCCCACGCAGGGACCTGGTCTTCTGGCGGAAGAAACCGGTCGCGAAAATGTCTCGCTCGAGCTCCTCGGGCGGGACGGCGAGGTAGTCCTCGGGCTTCCGGTACTTCTCGAACAGCCGCTCCGTGACGCGGTTCACGTTCACGTCGGTGGTCTGCGCCGAGAGCATCACCGAGACGAGCAGCTCGAGCTCGTTGCGGAAGCGGAGCGCGATCGCCGCGTCGGCGTGCTCGACCAGCAGCCGCTCGATGATCGGCCTGATGCGATCGCGCTTCCGCCCGACGGGCCTGCGCGCCTCGCGGACGTAGCTACGCGCCACTCAGCGCTGCCGCGGGAACCTGCGACCTCGCTCCGGGAAGCCGCGGGCCGGCACAGATGAGGTCGAGCGCCGGACATCCGTGGCAGACGTCCCCCGGCGTGGGCCGGAACTCGCCCGCATCGATCTGGGCGATCGCCGCCGAAAGCTCGGCCTCGAGCTCGGGCAGCTCGGAGCGGGCGAACGTCGTCGAGACGACGGCGTCCGGCCGCTCGAGGAAGTGGTAGACGACCTCGACCTCGGCAGCCCCGGCGCGGAAGCAGGCGATCGCGTACACGAGCCGCTGAAGCGTGTAGTCGGCATCGATGACCTCCTCCGGGGTCAAGTCCTCGAGCTGGTTCGTCTTGTAGTCGAGGACGAGCGCGCGGTCGCCGTCCCGGTGGAGCACGTCGAGCCGGCCGTGGAGCAACACCCCGTCGTGCTGGAACGCGAACGGCCGCTCCACCTGCGCGCCGGGCAGCGCCGCTATCCGGCGGGCGAGGTCGGATTCGCAGTACGCCGACACGAAGCCGGCGATCCGCTCGAGCTCCTCGTCGGTGACCGCCGCGTACCACGAGCGAACGAGCTCGAGATCCGGAGACGCCGGCGCCGCGAGATCGACGAGCTCGAGCAGCCGGTGGACAGCGTCGCCGATCTCGGTCGCGGCGAGCCCGGTCGAGCCGGGCACCCGGCCGCTGTCGTCGGCCGGACGCATCCCGACGACGCGCTGCGCGTAGAACCGATAGGAGCAGCGCTTGAAGTCCGACAGCGCGGTGTACGAGAGCGATCGGACCTTGTAGAGCGGCGGCGAGGGAATCTCCGCAAGCGGCGGGAGCTGGGGCGCCGGCGGCGGGAGTGCGCCCGCGCCGTTCTCGGCAAAGAGCTCCAGCTGTCCGTCCTCGGCGGCGGGCATCGGCTCCTCCACGGCCTCCGGCTCCGCCTCGAAGCGATCGAGCCGGAGCAGCAGGCGGGCGTTCTCGCGCTGGAGCTCGACCGGCCCCTCGACCGCAGCCTCCAGGTCCTTCTCCGCGGCGAGCCGGCCTAGCACCCAGCCGAGCGGGGTCGAGGCGTCCGAGGTGCTCGTGGGATCGACTGCGCCGGAGACGATCAGGCGGTCGATCGCCCTCGTCATGGCGACGTAGTAGAGCCGGAGCCGCTCGGCGCGGTCCTCCTCCTCCCGCGCGCGACGCACCTCCTCGTAGTCGAACGCCCCGCGTCGCTTGCTCGTGATCGGGTCGACGACGCGGAAGCCGAAGCGGCCGTCGGACAGGGCGAGCAGCTCGTCCGGGCCCCGGCGGCGGCCGGTCGCGCCCGGCGTCGGCGACGATCACGACCTTGAACTCGAGCCCCTTCGCGGAGTGGATCGTCAGCAGGCGGACGGCGTCGGCGCCCTCCTCCTCCGCAACCGCCTCGAGCTCCTTGGCACCCACCGCCTCCTGGTCGCCCATGAAGCGGAGGAAGCCCTCGATGTCCCGGCCGCGCAGCTCCTCGTACGCGCGCGCCAGCCGCGCGAGCTTGCGCAGGTTCGCGTACCTGCGCCGGCCGTCCCAGTGTGCGAGCACCGCGAGGTCGTAGTCGTGCTCGACGAGGATCTGCTCGCAGAGACGCTCGAGCGGCAGGCGGGTCGAGGCGGCCGCGAGCCGGTCGTATCGCTGCTTGAAGGCGCGCAGCAGCCGCTCGTCCTCGGCGCTGATCTGCTCGGGCCAGGAGCGCTCGAGCCCCGTGAAGATGGGCCGGCGGCCCGCGGCGCGCCTGAGCAGGTAGAGCGTGTCGTTCGAGACGCCGACGAACGGCGAGGCGAGCACCGAGACGAGCGCCTGGTCGTCGTACCGGTTCTGGAGCAGGCGCAGGTACGCGATGAGGTCGACCACCTGCTGCTGGCCGAAGTAGCCGCGGCCGGTCGCGCGGTACGTCGGAATCCCGAGCTGGCGCAGCTCCTGCTCGTACCACTCTGCATCCGTTCCTGCCGCGAAGAGCAGGACGATCTCTCCTGCGGTCGCCGCACCGGTCTCGATCAGCTCCCGCACTCGGCCGGCGACGTGGCGCGCCTCGGCTCGGCGCCAGTGGACGCCGGTGTCGGAGTACGTCGACTTGTCGGTGACCAGGAGCTCGACCGGGTGGCCGAACACGGGATCGGGGAACTCACCGGACGCCGTCAGCCGCTGGAAGCCCTCGCCGAAGTCGCCGCGGAACAGGAAGTTGACGGCCTCGAGGACCTCGGGGCGGGAGCGGTAGTTCTGGACGAGCGGCAGGCCGCCGCCGTGTTGCTCGCGGCGCTCGCGGAAGACGGCGACGTCGGCGTGGCGGAACCCGTAGATCGACTGAAACTCGTCGCCGACGAAGAAGACGTCCCGTTCGCCAGGGCCGTCGGCGAGCAGGTCGACGAGATCGCACTGGAGGCGGTTCGTGTCCTGGAACTCGTCGACCATGATCGCCTTGAAGCGCAGCGCCTCCCGGTCGCGAAGCTCCTGGTGATCCCGGAGGAGGTCGCGGGCCACGAGCTGGAGATCCTCGAAGTCGAGGGCCGACTCACGGCGCTTGGCGGCCGCGTACGCGCCGGAGAAGCCGTCGAGCAGCTGCTGGAGGAGATCCCGGTCCCGCATCGCGAGCTCGTCGAGCGCCGCCTGCTCCGTCGCGACCCGGGCCTCCTCGTAGCTCGCGGCCCGCTCGCCGCGCGCGCGGTGCGCCGAGAGGTCGAGGAGGTCGTCCGCCCGCGGCTCTCCTGCGACGGCCTCGAGCAGCGCCGCGGCGCTCGCGCGTTGGAGCTCGGTAGCCGAGGCGTCCTCGGCGAGACAGCGAGCCGCGTCGCGCAGCGCTTCGAGCCGCTCCCCCATCGGCGCGCGCTCGCCGAGCTCGAGCACGAGATCGTGGCCGGCCGAGCGGAGCGTCTCGTAGATGCCGGTGATCATCCGCCGCAGGCCGCGCGCGCCGTACGTCGTCAGCAGCCTCGCCCGCTCGTCGTTTCCGGGCGCAACGAATGCGTCGAGCGTCTCGTCGAAGGCCTCGCTCGAGAGAACGGACGCGTGGGCGGCGTCAAGCTCGCGGAACCGCGGGTCGAGGCCCGCCTCGAACGGATATGCCTTCAGGAGGCGGTTGCAGAAGCCGTGGATGGTGGAGATCCAGGCGCCGTCGAGCCCCCGCGCAAGGTCGGTCCGGCCCCGGCGCCTGAGCTCCGCCCGGATCCTCGCCCGCAACTCTCCCGCCGCGCGCTTCGTGTAGGTGATGACGAGGATCGACTCGACGTCGAGGCCGCGGTCGCAGACCGCTTCGACGAAGCGCTCGACGAGCACGGCCGTCTTCCCCGTCCCTGCTCCGGCCGAGACGAAGACCCGGCCTTTCGCTTCGACGGCCGCCCGCTGCTCGGGGTTCGGCTCCCAGGTCATGCGCGCTTCACCCGGCACATCGGCCACACGTCGCACCAGGTCGGGCATTCGCCGCCCTTCGGATCGTGGATCACGTCCCCCTCGCGGATCCGGCCCGCGAACCGGCGCGCGGTCTCGAGAGCGCCCTCGACCTGAGCCCAGAACGCTCCCTCGTCCAGGTAGTCGGCCTTGGCGAAGCCTGGCAGCGCGTCCTCCTTCGCCTCGGCGCGGAGCAATCCGCGGGGCCCGCGGCTGCCTGCGAGCGGGCGATAGACGCCGCCCAGCGGCTCGATCCCGACCAGGTCGCGAAGGACGAGCATGTAGAGCGGGATCTGGAGCCTCAGCTCCTTCTCGATCTCAACGGCGGACGGCGCTCCCTTGCCCGACTTGTAGTCCTGGATGATCCCGCGCGCGCTGAACGGGTCGACGTCGATCCGGTCGATCTTCCCGGAGAGGACGATGCCGTCGCCGAGCTCGAGCCCGCGCTGGAGCTCGGGCACCGAGCGCTCGGACCCGAACGAGACCTCGAACTGGCGCGGCTCGAGCGGCAGCTCCGACTCGGCCTCGGCCCGGACGAGCCGCTCGAGATCCCGGGCAAGGGTCTGCTCGAGCTCGCGGCGCTGAAGCTCGGTCATCTCGAGCCTGACGCCGGCGAGCGCCTGGTCGAGGCAGGCGCGCATGAAGCGCACGGCGTCCTCCACCTTGGCCGGGACGACGCGGTCGACGCCGAGCTCCTTCGGGAGACCCTTGAAGAAGCGGAAGAGTGCGGAGTGCGCGACCGATCCGCGGAGCTTCGCGTCGACCTCCTGGTCGATCGTCTTCGGGTCGATGACCCGGTCGAAGAACCAGGCCGACGAACAGTCGGCGAACCGCTCCAGCTCCGTGACGTTGAACACCGAGCGGCTTTTGAGCTCGCCGAGGACGAGAGGGTGCGTGAGGCGGGTCGGGCGCTTGAAGGCCCTGCGGGCCCGCTCGAGCTTCCGCTCCCAGCCGTTCGCCCGGGCGAGGGCGTCGGCATCGTCCTGCCGTGACTCGTCGGCCCAGAGCCCCGCGAGGGCGCGAAGGCGCTCGCGCTCCGTAGGCGCCGCCTCGAGCCCCCAGGTGAGCGCGGAGAGCGGCCGCCGGGTCGTCGAGCGTGCGACGTCGTCGGCCGGGAAGAGACCCACGACCTCTTCCCAGAAGGGGCTCGCCTCCTTCGGGCTGCCCTCGTCCGACGCGGCCTCGCGCACGAGGTACAGCCGCTTCGTGGGCCGAGTGCAAGCGGTGTAGAAGAGATAGCGGTCGCGGGCGTGGGAGTCGCCGCGCCTGAGGCGATCGCCGATCCGCCGGCGCTCGTCGTCGTCGAGGAACGGCGTGGCGGGCGAGCGGCGCGGCAGGCTGCCTTCCTCCAGGCCGAGGACGAACGCGTGCTCGAACCGGTGTGTGCGTGCTCGGGTGAGGTCGAGGACGGGGACGCGGCCCGCCTCCACCGCGGCGGGTTCACGGACCGGCGCCCGCTCGAGAGCGGCGAGCACGTCTTCTCGCGAGACGGCCGAGGCGAGCCGCTCCCAGCCCTCGAGGTCCTGGAGGGTTCGCCGGCAGCCCTCATACGCCCGCAGGTCGTCGCGCGAGGAGGCGTCTGCCGGCGGCTGTTCGACTCCGAAGGCGGCGCGGATCATCGACGACGCAAGCGCAGCGACGGCCTCGACAGGCGATCCTCCGGCGCGCAGGCCGTCAAGCGCCGGAAGCCGGGCCTCGCGCAGGGCCTCGAGCTCCTCCTCGACCCGCTCGGGCGTCGAGATCGCGCGCCCGCGCAGCCTCCCCTCGACGTAGTCGACGCTTCCTCGGCGGAGCCCGCTGTACGGCGAGCGGAGGAAACGGAAGAGCTCGGGGCGACCGGCGCCGAGCCAGGCGAAGCGGAGCAGGGACAGCAGCGCCTGCCCGTAGGGCGTCTGCGGGAGCCGCGTCGGCGAGTCGATCGCATACGGGATCCCGAGCGTCCCGAACGCCGTCTCGAGCGGGGCGCGCCAGCGGTCGTACGACGGGACGACGACGCCGATCTGGCTCGGCGCCGTTCCTTCGCGGAGGAGCTCGAGGATCTCCTCGCCGACGAGCTCCAGGGCGCCGCGGGTTCCCGCTCCCTCGAAGAAGCGGATCGCTCCGTCGAGCGCGGGCGCCTTTCCTTGGGCGTCACCGAAGAGGCCGCGCTCGAGGTAGGCCAGCGCCGGATGCGCGACCTCCGCGTAGCGGGGGCCGAGCTCCGTGAGCGAGCCGTCGGCCAGCCGCGCGAGCTCCTCGGAGGTCCCGCCGAGCCACTCGAACGCGGGCCGGCCTGGCTCGTACGGCAGCGAAACCGTCACCTCCGCCCTTCCGGCCAGGCCACGGAGAAGCGACCACTCGGTCTCGGTCAGATCCTCGAACCCGTAAGCGAAGACCGGCTGCCCCTCCCACGCCTCGAGGACGGTCGAGAGTCGCTCCGCGGCTGCGGCGCGAAGCTGGTGTCGGTCACAAAGGCCCAGGCGGTCGAGCTCCTCGCGGTAGGAGACGTAGAGGCGGCCGAGCGGGCCCTCGAGCTCGTCCGGCGCGACGAGACCGGCCTCGACCTCCGCGATCGCATCGCGCAGGGCATCGGCGAATCCGGCCGAGCGCGCCGACTCACCCAGACCGTTGAGCGCCGTCTTCGCGACGGCTGCGCGGAGCGCGAGCGTCTGCTGGACGTCGGCCGCGACGGGCCGGGTCTCCGGATCGCCTGCGGCGATCCGCTCGAAGACTCCGTCGAACGTGGCGATCGAACCGCCCAGGAGCGCGGGCAAGCGCTCGAGCAGCTCTCGCTCCGCCCACTCGATGTCCGGCCGGTTCGGCACGATGAGCAGCGGGTCCTGGTCGAGTACGTCCAAGTACCGATCGAGCAGCAGCTCGACCTTGCCCGCGTTCGCCGGCCCGGCGAGCAGCGTCAACCCCATCGGCCCATGGTAGTCCTGGCCTCTGACGGCTCCGGCCGTCGTTTCCGCGCCGTGCGGAAGTTGCGTGAAATGTGTGAGGGCGGGGTTTCCCCCGCCCTCAAGACGGCCTAGGCGGCGGTCGCCGACTTCGGGCGCCGGCCTCTACGGGCGGCGGCGCGGCCCGGCATGCTGGCCGAGCAGTCGTCACAGAGGTCTGCCTGCTTCGCGCCGCGGCGGGCGTCGGAATACGTGAGGCGTAGCGTCGCGCCTTTCCCCTCCCCGACTTCCTTGCCACAACTGTCGCAAACGAGCACGGTTTTACGAGCCAACTGAGGCCCTCCTTTTCCGTTCGAGATTCGTTCAGCCTAGTACAACGCTGCAGGGGAATTCTACGCTGCTCTACGAGTCTGCCGAATACGCCATGAACGCAGCAACGATACGAGAGCGCGTTCCTCCAAGTCGAGCTCGATATCCCGCGCGCCGACAACGCGTAAATGCCGAGGGCGAAAGTCATCCAGCGTGCGACCGTCGAGATACTGCTCCACGACGGCCGGGCTGACGTAGGACGACCGTGCGACGGCGGGCGTGTTCCCCAGCTTCTCGCCGACCTTGCGCATCACCGCGGCGACCACGCGCTTGCCCTCCGTCTCCGTTTCCTCGACTCCGTGCTCCGCCAGCGCGATCGCGGCGCTGAGCGTCCCGCCCCAGGTCCGGAAGTCCTTGGCCGTGAACTCCTCGCCCATGTGCTCCTGGATGTACTCGTTGAGCTTTCGCCCGTCGAGATTGCAGAAGCCGTCCTCGATGCGATAGCGGAACAGACGGCGCCCTCCTTCCAGCGTGACCAAGGATCGCATCGCCTCCGCCAGCTCGGCATCGACGATCGCGGTCCGGACCCAGACCCGGTGCTTGCCGCGATACTTGAATGCGACTCGCTTTCCACGCACCGTCACGTGACTCTTGTTCAGAGTCGTGATGCCGAACGAGCGGTACTGCTTGGCGTACCGCTCCGCGCCGACGCGGAACCAGCCGAGGTTGATCAGCTTCACGGCCAGGGCGCACGTCCATTCCCGGGTGAACTCCTCGCCGTCGAGGTCGTCCGACATCGCCTTGCGGAGGTCCGGAAGATGCTCGGCAAATCGGACGAGCTTGTCGTACTTCGCCTGCTCCTGCCGGGCCCGGAATTCCGGGTGGTAGAGGTACTGGCGGCGCCCCGCCTTGTCGACGCCGGTCGCCTGGAGCTTGGCATTCGCGCGGGGCGAGATCCAGACGTCGCGCCACGCCGGCGGAATGACGAGCGCCTCGATCCGCTCGATCTTGTCGCGGTCGGCGATCCGCTTCCCGCTCGAGTCCTCGTAGCGGAACTTCCGTCGCGACCCGACTCTTCTCCATCCACCTCGTCTCGCCATCGCCCCGGTTGTCTCTCCAGCGCTGCGTGGTTTCAATCGCGCATACGATCCCGCCGCCGATGGATACAGACACGATCGTCGTGCTGGAGGGGGACGAGACCGGCCAGGAGCTGCTTGAGGAGTCGCTCCGGGTTCTCACCCCGGACGTCGTCGGCTTCGAGCTCGAGCTTCCCCGGTACGACCTCTCGCTGGAGTCGCGGCGGAAAACCGAAAACAAGGTCGTCTACGAGGCGGCGGCGGCGATCAAGGAACACGGGTTGGGCCTGAAGGCCGCGACTGTCACGCCGGAAGGAAAGGACGACGTCGGCTCGCCGAACCGGATCCTCCGCGAGGAGATCGGAGGCAGGGTCATCGTCCGAACCGGTCGCCGGATCCCCGGCGTCGTGCCGCTGGGCGGCGTCCACGCGCCGATCTCCGTCGTGCGCATGGCGGTCGGGGACGCCTACGGCGCCAAAGAGTGGCGCGAGGGCGAAGGCGAGGACGAGGTCGCGTTCCGCACCGAGCGGATCGAGCGGCGCATCTGCCGGTCGGTCGCGGAGTTCGCGTTCCGACTCGCCGAGAAGACGAGCGCGAAGGTGTTCGGCGGCCCGAAGTACACCGTCAGCCCGATCTACGAGGGAATGCTCAAGGAGGAGATGGACGCGGCCGCCGAGCGGCATCCGGAGATTCCGTACGACCCGCAGCTCATCGACGCGACGTTCGCGTACCTCGTCACCTCCAGCGGCGCCCCACTCGTGATCCCGACGCTGAACCGAGACGGAGATGTCCTTTCCGATCTGGTCCTGCCCCTGTTCGGCTCGATCGCCGGCGCGGAGTCTCTCCTCGTCGCGTTCGACGACGACTACGTGCCGGACGCGGTCATGGCCGAAGCAGCCCACGGCACCGCACCGGCGCTCCAGGGCAAGGATGTCGCGAACCCGATGGCGATGATCCTGGCCGCCGCCTCGCTGCTGAGCTACGGCGACGAGCGGGCGCAGCAGGCGGGCCGTGCGATTCGGGAGGGGTCGCTCGAGGCGGTCGCCGACGGCGTCCGGACCGCCGATCTCGGCGGCCACGCCGGGACGAGCGAGTTCACCGATGAGGTGATCAGGAGGGCGAAGCAGAAGCTCGAAGTCTGGTCGGCCCTCTAGTCCAAGTAACAAGTTGTTACAAGCTCCGCGAGCCGCACGGTTACCCCGCACACCCGGTTAGTAACAAGTTGTTACTAGCCCTAGGCGGCGCGGATCTGGCCGAACTCGCCTTCGGACCACGCGGCGAGGAACGCTCGAACGACGACCGGATCGAACTGCGAGCCCGCGCAGTCGCGCACCTCGGCAAGCGCCTGATCGAGAGGGAGTGCTCCGCGGTACGGGCGCGTCGAGGTCATTGCGTCGAAGGCATCGGCGACTGCGAGGACGCGGGCCCCCGGTGGAATCTGTTCTCGTGAGCGGCCGCTCGGGTAGCCCTCACCGTCCCAGCGCTCGTGGTGGAAGAGGACGTACGGCAACGCGGGCCGGAGAGCGGCGAACGGACGGATCAGACGGGCTCCGGCGAGGGGGTGCCGCCGAATCTCAACCTGCTCCCGCTCGTCGAGCGGGCCGGGCTTGTGCAGGACGTTGCCGTCCAGGTTGAGCTTCCCGACGTCGTGGAGCTGGCCGCCGAGTCGAAGGGCCGCGAGGCGCGAGCTGCGCCAGCCGAGGCGGCGCGCGATCACCTCCGCGAACAGGCTCACACGGGCGGAGTGACCCTGCGTGTAGGGGTCCCTCGCCTCGATCGCTTGCGACAGCGCGGTCAGCACCACGCGTGGCTCTTTCAAGAGCGCGCTTAGGATTCCTCCGCCGTGCGGGTCGCCGTTCCGAAAGAGACCACCCCGGGCGAGCGCCGGGTGGCGCTCGTCCCTGACATCGCGAAGCGCCTCACGGGCGGCGGGTTCGAGCTCGTGGTCGAGCGCGGCGCCGGCGAGGCGGCCGGCTTCGCGGACGCGGAGTACGAGGAGGCTGGGGCACGGATCGCCGACCGGGACGAGCTCTTCCGAGACGCCGAGGGCGTAGTGAAAGTTCAGAAGCCGTCCGCCGAAGAGATCGAGCTTTTGCCGCAGGGCTCGATCCTGATCGGGTTCCTCCAGCCTCTCACCGACCCGGACGGCATCGAGCGACTCGCCCGGCGCGGAGTCACGGGCTTCGCGCTCGAGTCGATCCCGCGGATCACGCGCGCGCAGCCGATGGACGCCCTCTCGTCCCAGGCGACGGTCTCCGGCTACAAGGCCGTGCTCCTCGCCGCCGACCGCCTGCCGAGGTTCTTCCCGATGCTGATGACAGCGGCAGGCACGGTGGCACCGGCGAAGGTGCTCGTGCTCGGCGCCGGAGTTGCCGGCCTTCAGGCGATCGCGACGGCCCGGAGGCTCGGCGCCGTCGTGTTCGGCTTCGACGTCCGCCCCGTCGTCCGCGAGCAGGTCGAGAGCCTCGGCGCGAAGTTCCTCGACCTCGGCATCGTCGGCGAGGAGACCTCGGGCGGCTATGCGCGAGAGCTGACCGACGACGATCTCCGCCGGCAGCAGGAGGAGCTCGAGCAGCGGATCCCTGAGTTCGACGTCGTCGTCACGACCGCGCTGATTCCCGGGCGCCCGGCGCCGAAGCTCATCCCTGCGTCCGCGGTGCGGTCCATGCGCACGGGCTCGGTGATCGTGGACCTGGCCGCCGAGGCGGGCGGGAACTGCGAGCTCACGGTCCCCGGCGAGGACGTCGTTCGAGAAGGCGTGACGCTCATCGGCTACACGAACCTGCCGAGCACGGTGCCGGTGCACGCGAGCCAGCTCTACGCCCGCAACGTCCATGCGCTGCTGACGCATCTCGCGCCCGAAGGGGAGCTTCAGCTCGACTGGGACGACGAGATCACCGCCGGCGCCTGCGTGACTCGCCGCGAGGAGGTTCCCGCGTGAGCATCCAGCTCGTCGCGGAACTGACTGTGTTTGCGCTCGCCGTGTTCCTCGGGATCGAGCTGATCTCGAAGGTCCCGACGATGCTCCACACGCCGCTCATGTCCGGGACGAACGCGATCCACGGAATCGTCCTCGTCGGGGCGATGCTGCTGGCCGGCACCGCGGACTCGACCGTGGAGAAGGTGTTCGCGTTCGTCGCCGTCGTGTTCGGGACGATCAACATCGTCGGTGGCTTCCTCGTCACCGACCGGATGCTCGAGATGTTCAAACAGCGCCGCCCCGAGGACCCGGAGCGGCGTGAGTAGAACCTGGATCGACCTCGCCTACCTCGTCGCGGCGATCTGCCTGATCATCGGGATCAAGCGGCTGTCGCACCCGAGGACCGCGCGCTCGGGCAACTGGATCGCCGCCGTCGGCATGGCGATCGCGGTCGGGTTCACCTTCGCCATCACGGAGATCGACACGTACTGGCTGATGCTGGCCGGGATCGCCGTGGGGTCGGTCATCGGGGTTGTGACAGCCCGGATGGTGCACATGACCGCGATACCGCAGATGGTCGCCCTCTTCAACGGCGTCGGCGGTGGGGCGGCGGCCCTCATCGCGGCAGCGGAGTTCCACCGGCTTGCGCCTGCGACAGGGCACCTCCCCGGCGAGGAGCTCGTCGGGATCCTCTTCTCCGCAGTCGTCGGGTCGGTGAGCTTCTGGGGGAGCCTCGTCGCGTACGGGAAGCTGCAGGAGCTCATTCCGGGACGGCCGATCCTCTTCCCCGCGCACAACCTGACGAACGCCGTGCTCGGATTGACCGTGCTCGGCGCGATCGTGCTGACGGCGGTCACGGAACAGGGGGTCTGGCTCGCCGTGCTGATGGTCGGCGCGCTCATCCTCGGGCTCTCGTTCGTCCTCCCGATCGGCGGCGCCGACATGCCTGTGGTGATCTCGCTCCTGAACGCATTCACAGGGCTCGCCGCGGCGTCCACCGGCTTCGTGCTCGACAACACGGCGCTGATCATCGGGGGGACGCTCGTCGGCGCCTCGGGAACGCTGCTGACGCTGATGATGGGCAAGGCGATGGGGCGGCCGCTCACGCAGACGCTCTTCGGGGCGTTCGGAGCCGTTCCCGAGGGCGGAGCGGCGGTGGCTGCGGCGGACGGTGACGGGACCGTCCGGACAGCCACGCCGGACGACATCGCCTACATGCTGGCCTATGCCCGACGGGTCGTCTTCGTGCCGGGCTACGGGCTCGCGGTCGCCCAGGCGCAGCACGACGTCCGCAACCTCGGCGACCTCCTCGAGGCGAAGGGCGTGGACGTCCGCTACGCGATCCACCCCGTCGCCGGCCGGATGCCCGGCCACATGAACGTCCTGCTCGCCGAGGCGAACGTCCCGTACGACGAGCTCTTCGAGATGGACGAGATCAACCCCGAGTTCCCGCAGACCGACGTGGTCGTCGTGGTCGGCGCCAACGACGTCGTCAATCCGGCGGCGCGGAACCAGCCCGGGAATCCGATCTACGGGATGCCGATCCTCGACGTCGACCGCGCCCAGCACATCGTCGTCATCAAGCGGAGCCTCTCCCCCGGGTTCGCGGGCGTCGACAACCCGCTCTTCTACGACCCGAAGACGGTAATGCTCTTCGACGACGCCAAGGCCGCGCTGGAAAAGCTCGTCGTCTCGCTGAAGGCCGTTTGACCTCGATTCCCGTCTTCGGAGCGGCTGCCGTCAAGGCGGCGGTGCCGCCCGAACGAGCCGTCGAGGTGGTGCGCGACGCGTTCGTGGCATACGCGCGCGGCGAGTGGTCGATGCCGCCGAAGGTGTACGTACCGGCGTATCCCGCCGGCGACTTCCGCGCCATGCCGGCGCTGGGCGGCGGGCATGCGCTGCTGAAGTGGGTCACCTCGTTTCCCAGGAATCCGTCTGTGGGGCTGCCGACCGTCGCCGGGCTCGTGCTCCTGTCGGACGCCTCGAACGGGATGCCAGAGGCTGTGCTCGACGCCGGGGCAGTGACGGCGCTCCGGACGGGCGCGGCGGCCGTCCTCGCGGCGGAGACGCTGGGGCGAGAGGATGCGGGAGCGGCCGCGGTGATCGGAGCCGGCGTGAACGGACGGGCGACGGCGCGGACGTTCGTCGCACGCGGGCGGGACGTCATGGTCTGGGACGTCGATGCGGGACGAGCGGAGGCGACGGCCGCCGCAGTCGGCACGCGGGTTGCCGGGAGCCGCGAGGACGCGCTGGCGGCCGACCTCGTCGCCACGGTGACGCCCGGTCACGAGATCATCTTCGGTGCCGGGAGCCTCCGCGCCGGGCAGCACGTGAGCCTGATGGGCGCCGATGGGCCAGGGAAGTCCGAGATCGCCGTGGATGAGCTCGCCCGCGTTCGCGTCTTCTGCGACGACTGGGAACAGGCAAGCCATAACGGCGAACTCGTGCACGGCGTCGAGGCCGACGCGATCGGGCGCGAGGACGTTACTCAGCTCGGAGACGTGTTGGCGGGTACTGCCGAAGGACGTCAGTTAGCGGATGACATCACGATCTTCGACTCGACCGGGTTGGCGATCCAGGACCTCGCCATCGCGCTCGCGGCGATGGAGCGCGCGGACGAGCTGAGTCTCCCCACGCTGGACCTCTAAGCCGGCTCGCGGATCTTCCAGAACGAATCCTTGCGGGCGAGCTTCCCGTCCTCGTCGAAGGTCCAGAGGTCGCAACCGCGAACCTCGATTCTCTCGCCCTCGGTCGTCTTGCCGCTGATCGTCCACTCCGACGCGCCGCGGTTGCCGGACACGAAATGTTCGCCGTCACCGTAATGCGACGTCCGGGATCCCTTCGAAGCGGGCAGCCAGCCCACGCCTGACCTCCTCCTTGCCGACGAAGCGGCGCCCCCACGCATCGGGGCCTCGGGGGGATTCGAAGACGCAGTCCTCCGCGAAGCGGGACATGATCGCGTCCAGGTCGTGTCGATTGAAGGCGTCCAAGACGTCGCCGAGGACTTCGCGCTTGCCGTCGTCGTTCACGAACCACCTCCCGCGTTCGATTTCTCGCGGTAACGCTACGGCTTGATGGTGACGCGCACGCCGGGCGTGACACGCGCGACGAGCCAGCCAATCGCGGCGGCATCCATGCGGATGCAGCCGTGCGAGACCGCCGTACCAAGCCTGCCGCCGACGTTCCTGAGTGAATGGATTCCGATCTGACCCGGGCCGCCGGCGAAGTTCTGGAAGACATTCGAGCGGGCGCTGAGCGCGAAGGCCAACGGGGAGCCCACCGCGCGAAGCGGCAGCCTGATCGTCTCCTCGATGAAGAACTCGCCGTGCGGAGTCGGTGTCGAAGCCGCGCCGACGATCGCCTTGAAGGTTCGGACGCTCCGGCCGTGCTTGTAGGCAGTCACCCGCCGCGCCGAGGTGTCGACCACGATGTGCCAGCTCGTCCGGATGGGAAAGGTTCCACGTCGGCGGATCCAGCCCGTGCTCGAGTTCGGTCGACCGGGGAGCCTGACGCGTAGCCAGCGGCGCCCGTTCAGGGTTTTTCGCCCGAGGACTGGAAGGACGGTCCGTACTCCGGTGAGCGGCCGACGAGACTGAACCAGCGCGAGCGGCTTGGAGCGCGCAGCGGGCCTGGAACGCGCGCGCTGCGAGGTGAGCAGCACGGTCAGGTCGTCGGTGGGCATCGCGACGGGCTTCTGGACGGTCGTGGCCGCCGACCCGGTCCAGGTCGCTGCGACCAGCACGAGTCCCGTCAGGAAGACGAGCACTGATCGCCGAGCGGGCGAAGTTCTCCGCCCGCTCGGGATCCGTGAGGGTGCTGACTTCAACCCGTCAGGCCGACGTGATGAATCGGGGGCCTGGACTGGCCGGGCCTCGGCACGCCGGGAGGCGTGGCCGTCGGGTTCGCCGTACCGTTGGCGCCCGGCTTCGGCTTCGGCTTCGGCTTCGGCTTCGGCTTAGCCGGCGTCGTGCCGGTGCCACCAGGCGTCGTGGGAGTGGTGCCGGTGCCGCCCGGTGTCGTTCCGGCCGCGCAGGTGGGCTTGTTGATCGTGTCGTGGATGAAGGTCACGTCGGCGTTACGCGCCAGGACCCTGCCTTCCACGGTGATGTTCTCCGTCAGCGTGATCTGCGTCAGGGCGAGGATCGTCCCGATGAAGGTGTTGCCCGTGTTCTTCAGGAATGCCGAGTTGACCTTCCAGAAGACGTTGCAGGGCTGGGCACCGTTCGTGTAGGTCACCGATGACGTCGGATCGACCGTCAGGTTGCCGCTGCTCGCAGCCTGGAAGATGAAGACCGCATTCGGGTCTCCGCCTCCGTCAAGCGTGAGCGCGATCGGGCCGCTGATCAGGATGTCCGAGGTCGAGTTGTAGACACCCGGAGCAAGCGACCGGCCGGCGAGGTTCAAGCCGGTGATCGTGGGCTGACTCGGCGCCTGTGCCTCGGCGAAGCCGTAGGCCGTGAGCAGGCTGGCCTGGGCATTGGCCAGCTCAGGGGAGCCGGCGCCGTAGGCACCGTATCCGGGGTGGGTCACGCCGATGTCGATCGAGGTCGACGAGCCGATGTTGCCGTGGACCACGGTATTGGCGCCGGCGTTGGTCATCGCGGCGGAAGAGAGCGCGCCGAACGAGTCGGCATTTCCGAGGTTTACGGTTGCCTGCGCCGAGACCGCGCTGCCTGCGAGCCCTGCGGAGAGCGCGAAGCCTGCGATCGAGAGCGTGACGAGGACTGCAAACGAGCGCAGTCCGATGGACTTGCGAGCAGAACGCAGCCGCGCCCCACCATGCGTAAGGAACTTCATTGGATCCTTCCCCTCACCGTGCGGTCTCGCCGACCAGGACGTTCCGGTCGACGATCTTCTCCGGCCTTTTTCTTGAGGGCGGATCGTTCGCGAGCCCGCGAGTAGTAGTCGAAGACGCGGGCCGCACGGAGCCGGTTGCTGAGGCCCCGTTACCACTATCTTCGGCATAAGTATGCCTACGCCTTAATAGGTGCCGCGCCGAGCGCCTAACGCACTGGCCTCTCGCGCGTCCAACAAATCGATATCTGCCGCAGGGGTCCAGAGGAGGATGGATGACTAAGGTCGTGCACTTCGAGATTCCCGCTGACGACACGGGCCGCGCCCGGAAGTTCTGGACAGACGTGTTCGGCGTCGAGTTCCAGAGCTACGACGGGCCGACGGAGTACCACATGTTCGGGAACGACGACCAGACCGGCGGCGGGCTGATGCCCCGCCAGGAGGGCCAGAAAGGGCTTGTCGTCTACTTCGGAACCGACGACATCGACGCGGCGACCAAGAAGGTCGAAGAGGCCGGCGGCTCGGTCGAGCAGAAGCACTCGGTCCCGGGCATGGGCTGGTTCACCCATGCAAAGGACACCGAGGGCAACGGCTTCTCGTTCTGGCAGCCCGACGACAACGCCCCCGCCGAGGAGCAGAGCTAGAGCAGGCGCGCCGGATCGAAGAGCTCGAGCTCGGGCTCGCGCCGGCCGAGAATCGCGTTCGCGACCAGCTCGCCGGACGCGAGCCCGAGCACGTTCCCGTGGCCGGAGTAGCCCCGGGCCACCCAGATGCCGGGGCGGTTCGGCAGGGCGCCGACGAGCGGCAGAAGATCCGCGGTCGTTCCGAAGATCCCGGACCAGCGGTGGGTGATCGCCGGCAAGCGGCCGACGAGATCCTGGACGAGCGACTCGAGCGCTGCCTGGACCGGCGCGGTCGTCGCTTCCTCGGCCGTGAACTCCGCCTCAAGGGCAGCATCGCGGCGCCCGCCGGCCACGAGCCGGCCGTCGGGCAGCTGCTGCCAGTAATCCAGCCCGTGCCGCGCGTAATGCGGGCGGTCGAACAGGATCTCCGGCAGGGGCTCGGTCGTGACGACCTGGCCGCGAGTCGGCTGCACGGCGCCGTCGAGATCGGCGACGAGACCGCTCGGGTACCCGTCGGATGCGATGACGACGTGGTCGGCTTCCAGCTCGTCCACCGACGACACGCGGCTGTGCTCGCTGAGCTCCGCGCCCGCCTCGGCGGCACGCACGGCGAGCCGCCGCACCCACCGAGCAGGATGGAGCGCCCCGTCGGTGGGATGGGCGATCGCCCCGAGGTAGGTGCCGCCCAGCTGCCCGGGCAGCTCGGCGACCCACTCGACGGCGAAGCCGTCCGCGAGCAACGCGTCGTGTTCGGCGCGCAGCGCGTCTCTCTCTTGTTCGTCTGCGGCCAGCCGGAAGCTGCCGACGCGCCGGAACGCATCGCCCGCCAGCCCTTCCATCCGGTCGAGTGCGCGCTCGGTCAGTCGCCAGAACGCCGCCGCGCGCTCCGGCCCTAACGTCTCTCTCGCCTCGTCGTAGGGCATCGCGCCGCCCCGCAGGGCGAAGCCGCCGTTCCGCCCACTCGCGCCGGAGGCGATCGCGCGCGCCTCGTACAACCGCACCCGGACGCCGGCCTCGGCGAGCGTGAGCGCACAGGAGCATCCCGTGACCCCGCCGCCCACGACGGCGACGTCCACGGCACCCGTGTGACGCGGCCCGCCAAAGGCGTCGACGGGCTCGTCCAGCCAGAAGGACGTCTCCACGCTGCGATCGTAGACCGCGTCATCGAACCGCCCGGTAGACGCCGTCGGCTGCCGAAACGAGACCGGCCAGCTCCAGCTCGGTCAACGCGACGCTCACCGCGCCCGCGTCGAGTGAGGCGCGAACGGTCAGCTCGTCGGCGGCAGCGGCCCCGTCGCGCACGAGCGCCAGCAATCGCTGCGCCGCTTCGGAGACCTCTGGATCCGACTGCGCGGTCGACCTTTCGATCCCCAACGCATCCAGAACGTCGCCTGCGGCGGTGAGTGGCGCCGCGCCGAGCTTCAACAGCGCGTTGGAACCGGCCGAGAGCGCGCTGGTGATCTCACCCGGAACCGCGAAGACCTCTCTCCCCTCCTCCAGCGCAAAGTCGGCTGTGATCAGCGCCCCGCTTCGCTCTCGCGCTTCCACGACGACCACCGCCTCGCACAGGCCCGCGATGATGCGGTTCCGGGCCGGGAAGCGCCACGGAGCGGGTTCAACTCCAGCCTCGTACTCCGAGACGACGAGGCCCTCGTCCTCCATCCGCCGCGAGAGGGTGGCGTTGACCGCGGGGTAGTCCCGGTCGATCCCGCAGCCGAGGACTCCGACCGTCGGCCCTCCAGCTTCGAGCGCGCCCCGGTGCGCCTCGCCGTCGATGCCACGCGCGAGCCCGCTGACGACGAGCAGCCCAGCCGCCGCAAGCTCACGGCCGAGCATCCGTGCCACCTGGGCGCCGTATGGCGAGCAGGACCGGGCGCCGACGACGGCGACGGCGCGGCGAGCGAGCAGCGCCGGATCCCCGGAGCCACGCAGGTAGAGCGCCGGCGGCGGATCGAAGATCGCCTTCAGCCGCTCGGGAAAACGCGCGTCCGTGCGCGCGAGCCTCACTGCGCGAGCTCCCTCGGCGAGCGGTAGGCCAGCGCCTCGGCGAGATGATCCTCCGCGACCGCGTCGGCCCCGGCCAGCGCAGCGATCGTACGAGCGACGCGACTGACCCGGGCTCGCCCGCGGCCCGAGAGTGGCAGCCGCTCGACGGCCCGGTCGAGCAGCGCCGAAGCCTGGTCCGTACGGGACAGTGGTTCCCCGCCCAGGCGGTCGCGTGCGGCCGCCACACGGCCGGAGACGACCGCAGACGGCTCACCCGGCTCTCCCGCCAGCTCGGCCGCGCGCGGGCGCGGCAGGGCGACGACGAGGTCGAACCGGTCGAGCAGCGCTCGGGAAAGCTTCTCGCGGAACGCTGCGAGTCGCTGCTGCGAGCACTGAGCAGTCGGCGCCGGCATCTCCACGCCCGCCGCAAGGGCACATGTTCATGGACGCGACGAGCTGGAACTGGGACGGAAAGACTGCGCGGCCTTCCGACCCGGGCCACCGCGACGATGCCGTCCTCGAGAGGCTGCCGCAGCGCCTCCAGAACCGGCCGCTGAAACTCCGGCAGCTCGTCCAGGAAGAGCACGCCGCGGTGAGCCAGCGTCGCCTCGCCCGGCCTCGGGCCCGACCCGCCGCCGACGATCGCCGCCACCGAAGCGCTGTGGTGCGGCGCGCGGAAGGGCCGGCGATCCACGAGCGGCCTGCTCGCGGGAGAGCAGTCCGGCGACGGAGTGGATTCGCGTGACCTCGAGCGCCTCGTCCCGCGACAGCGGCGGCAGGATCCCCGGCAGCCGGCGGGCGAGCATCGACTTCCCGATTCCCGGGCGGCCCGGCGAGCAGGAGGTTGTGTCCGCCCGGCGGCGGCGAGCTCGAGTGCGCGACGGGCACGCTCCTGTCCACGCACGTCGGCGAGGTCGGGAACCTCGACAGGCGGAGCATCGCCGTTCGAAGCGGCCTCGACCGGCATCGGCTCGTACTCGCCCCGCAGGTAGCCGACGACCTCGGCGAGATGGCGTGCCGGCACCGGCTCGATCCCGGCGAGCGCCGCCTCGGCCGCCGACTCGGCCGCGCAGAGCAGTCGCTCGAGCCCGCCCGGCGCGCGCCCTCGGCTGCGGCGAGGACTCCGGCAACCGGGCGCAGGCGTCCGTCGAGCGCGAGCTCTCCGATCGCCGCGTGTCCCGCGAGCCGGTCCGGCGGGAACTGGCGGGAGGCCGCGAGAATCGCGAGCGCGATCGGGAGGTCGAAGCCCGAGCCCTCCTTCCGCAGGCCGGCGGGCGCGAGGTTGACGGTGATCCGGCGCGACGGCCACTCGAGCTCGGCGCGACGCGATCCCGCTGCGGACCCGATGCTTCGCCTCCTGGCAGGCGCGGTCGGCGAGGCCCGACGATCGCGAGCCCGGGCACGCCGTTCTGGAGGTGCGCCTCGACCTCGACCTTGCGAGCCTCGAGCCCGACGAGCGCATGCGTGACGGTCGCGCGCGAGCACCGTCCGACGCTAGGCGGCGAAGTCGCACGTGTCTGTGCCGATTGGTGTCGAAAGGCGCGCTCGGCCAGCGACGCGCATCGCTAGGCGTAAATCGTACGCTGGCTGCTACCGGGCGACCAGGATGTCCTCGAAGAACTCGCCCGCCCGCCGGCCCGTGCGCCGGTTGACGTGGCGCCGCACGCGCTCTTCGAGCACGCAGCCCGGCCCGGTCGAGAATCTCCGGGTAGAGGTCGCGGCGGTCGTGGACGACGATGACGACCGGCGACCGGCTACGGAGCGAGGCCTTCGCGCGTGCCAGAACGGCCGCGATCCCCTCGACGTAGGACGCGATAGCCGCGACGCTCGTGCCGCGTGCTGCGGCGCCGAGCTCGTCGGCTCGCGCAGGTCCTCGAGGCCGAGGAGCTCGTAGGCGTAGCGGTGCTGCTCGTGGTAGTCGATCAGCCCCGGATAGGGCGGCGAGGTGACGACCCCGTCGAAGCGGCCGCGGTAGGCGAGCTCGCGCGCGTCGCCGTGGAGGACCTCCGCCTCGCGCTGTCGCGCGCGCGCACGCGCGAGAACTCCTTGATCCGCGCCAGCGTGTCGAGCTGCGTAGCGGCGCAGGAAGTGCTCTGCACGGTCGACCGGGCGGCAGATCCGCTTGTGCTTGTGGCACCAGTACGGCTCGAGCTGGGGGGCGCGCGGGAAGTCGAGGTCGAAGTGCGGCGTCCGGCGCGCCGACCGGGCCGCCCGGGCCAGCACGACGCGGAGGACATCGGCGTGCTCGTACTCGTCGATCAGCCCGCGGAAGGCGAGCAGCTCCGCCGCGGCGCGCGGCGCGAACCACTCGGCGCGCGTAGCCGGTCGGCTTCGGGCCCGTGCCGTCGAACGCCTCGACCCGCCGCACGACGTCGCGGAGCTCCGTCTCGAGCGTGAACGAGGTCGTACCGCCGCGTCTTGACCTCGATGAGCAGGCAGTTGAAGGCGGCGATGTCGACGCCGACCGCGTCGTAGCCGCTCTCGAGCGACTGGACGAGCGTCGTCCCCGAGCCCGCGAACGGATCGAGCACGCGCCCGCCCGCCGCGACGTAGCGCCCGAGGAGCGCCTCGACGAGCTGCGGGATGAACTTCCCGAGGTACGGGTGGAGCCGGTGGACGTGCTTCGTCCGCTCGCGCTCGGGAAGCTCGCGCTCCGACCAGGAGAGCTCGAGGTCGATCTCGGCGTAGAGCGCGTCCTGAGTCGGGGCCACGCAGAGACCCCTTCGCCGGAGGCGGGCGGAGTCCTAGAACGCGTTCGCGACGCGCCTGAGCCTCGCGCGCGTTACCGCCACGACGTCGAAGCGGACTTCCCAGTCCGCGGACTCCGGATGCTCGGCGAGCCACGCCTCCGCCGCACGCCGAAGGCGATGCCGCTTCTCCCACCCCACCATCTCGACCGGATCGCCGAACCGCTCGCCGAGCTTCGCCTTGACCTCGCAGAACACGACTTCCGGCCTCGCCGGAGCACAAGGTCGACCTCCACCCCGCCCGGACGCACGTTCGCGCCGAGGATCCGGTAGCCACGCACGCAGATAGAAGAGACGCGCCCGCCGCTCGGCCCGCGCGCCGGTCGGGTTCATCCGGCCTCGAGCTGCGCCAGCTCCTCCGTCCGACAGGTAACACAGCGCCTGGAACGACCGCCGGTGGATCTCCGACGGCCCGCGCTCCCGCACGACCGCCGAGTGCCGCGGGCGTGATGTAGCCGACGTGGGACGAGAACCCATACGCCGGGAACAGCGCGTCCATCCGCCGCATCGCGCGATCCCGCACCACCTTCGCGACGATCGACGCAGCGGCGATCGCGGCCGACCGCTCGTCCCCGTCCACGACGGCCGTGTGCGCGGGCGCCGCCGGGCCGAGCCGGAACCCGTCGACGAGGCAGGCCTCGGCCGGCGGAGCCAGCTCGCGCAAGCACGATCGCATCCCCTCGAGGTTCGACCGGTGGAGCCCGACGCGGTCGATCCCCTCCGACGGGATCACGCGGACCGTGAACGACGACGCGCAGGAGACGACGCCGTGGAAGACCTCTTCCCGCTCCTCGTGCGAGAGCTGCTTCGAGTCGTTCAACCCCGCGAGCGGCCGACAGCGGTGATCGCGCAACGACTCGTAGTCGAACAGCACGCCCGCGACGACCAGCGGGCCGGCCAGCGACCCTCGCCCCGCCTCGTCCACGCCCGCGACGAACCGCCGCCCGAAGCGGCGGTCGAACTCGAGGAGCTTCCTACCCCTCTTCTGTGGCTTCCGGCTCGAGCTCGGCTTCGGTCTCTGCGACCTCTTCCGGCTCGGCATCCGGAGCGGCAGGCTCGGCGGCGACGGCGGCAGGGGCACCTGCCGAGGATAGCCGGGCGCCATCACGGCGCTCGCGAACGCGCGCCTTCTTGCCCACTTTCCCGCGCAAGTAGTAGAGCTTCGCGCGGTTCACGTCGCCGATCGCCATGACCTCGATCTGCTCGATCTTCGGCGAGTGGAGCGGGAACGTCCGCTCGACACCGACGCCGAACGACTGCTTCCGCACCGTGAACGTCTCCCGGACGCCGGAGCCCTGGCGCTTGATGACGATGCCCTCGAAGACCTGGATCCGGCGGCGCTGTCCCTCGATGACCTGGAAGTGGACCCGCACGGTGTCGCCGGCCTTGAACGCCGGACGGTCGTCGCGCAGCTGTTTGCGCTCGAGTGTCTCGATGGGGTTCGCCATGGCAAAGGGTCAGGCGCCGGCCCGACCGCGGGATGCTAGCGCAAGCCGATTCTGCGGGGCGGGAAATAGATCGCGAACACCTTCCCGATCAGGTTTTCCCGCGGGCAAGGTGCCCCAGACGCGCGAATCGCACGACTGGTTGCGGTTGTCGCCCATCACGAAGTACTGATCCTTCGGGATCTTCTCGGGCGGTCTCGTGTCCACGTCGCGGCGGTCCTCCTTGACGTACGGCTCCTGCAGCCGCTTGCCGTTGATGAAGACGAAGCCGTTCCGCATCTCCCAGGTCTCCCCGGGCAGCGCGACGATGCGCTTGACGAAGGTTCCGCCGGCGCCGCAGTCCTTGCGTGCCCGCACCGGCGTCTCGAAGACGACGATGTCGCTTCGCGCCGGATCCTTGAAGTGGTAGATGAACCGGTTCGCGAGCACGCGGTCGGAGAAGCGCGACGTGCAGCCGAGCCCCGCGCCGGCACAGTGGAGCGTCGGCTCCATCGACGAAGAAGGGATCCGGTAGGGGTTCACGACCCACTGCTTGATGGCAAGGACGATCGCGACGGCGCCGACGATCGTCACGACCCAGTCGATCGCGACACGCCAGGGGCGCGGCAGCCGGTGGGTCAGCTTGTCGACCGGATTCCTCATGCGCGCTCCGTCGAGCGGGCGCGGCTCTGATCCCGGCGCCATTCCGCGATCCGGCCGTGGTCGCCGGAGACCAGCACGTCGGGAACCTGCCAGCCGCGGAACTCTGCCGGCCGCGTGTACTGCGGATACTCGAGCCCGCCTTCGAGCTCTGCGGAGAAGCTCTCCTCGGTTCCGGAGCCCTCGCTCAGCGCGCCGGGGAGGCGCCGGGCGACGGCGTCGGCGACGACCATCGCGGGCAGCTCGCCACCCGACAGCACGTACGGGCCGATCGAGATCGCGTCGTTCGCGAGGTGCTCAGGATCCGCTCGTCGAAGCCCTCGAAGCGGGCCGAGAGCAGGGTCAGGTGCTCCTCACCCGCGAGCTCTTCGACGACCCCCTGGTCGAGCTGGCGGCCCTGCGGCGTCAGTGCGACCACCCGGTGGGCCGGCAGGTCCGCCGTAGACACCCTCGAGCGCCGCCGCGACCACGTCGACCCGCATGACCATGCCCGGCACCGCCGCCGTACGGCTCGTCGTCGACCTCGCCGCCGGGAAGCGGCGTCCAGTCGCGGTAGTTGAAGAGGCGCAGCTCGAGCTCGCCGCCGAGGACCGAGGCGAGCGGGCGTTGTTCGGAGATGGCAGCAAAGACATGGGGTACGAGCGTGAAGACGTCGAGGCGCAGAATCGGGCAGGTTAGTTGTCCGGGGCGAAACCCGGCGCCACCAGGATTCGCTTTCCCTCCAGGTCGACCTCCCGAACGCAGGCCTCGACCAGCGGCAGGAGGAGGCCGGTATCGAGCTCCAGCGCGTCGTTGGCCGGGCCGGGCGCGACGTCGGTGACCACGCCGAGCCGCCGCCCTCCCTCCTCCTCGACCTCGAGCCCGACGAGCTGGAAGACGTAGTACGAGCCCGGGTCGGGCTCGGGCAAGCTCGCTGCGGGGGACCTCGAGCGCGCGTTCCGCGCGGGACGGGCCGGTCGAGCCGGATGACGAGGCGGCCGCCGGAGCGCTTGCGCTCCTCGACCCGCACTTCCTGGCCGCCCGCCGCGCAGGACGGCGCCGGGCGCGAAGCGCTCGGCATCCTCGCTCGGTCGCTCGACGACGAACGAGCCGTCGAGCCCGTGCGGCTTGCCGACCACGCCCACGGTGACGAAATCCGTCGCTAGTCGGCGATTTCCAGGATGAGCCGCCGCCGCTCGCGCGCGCCGCCGGCCCGGACGACGGCGCGCAGCGCGCGCGCGATCCGCCCCTGGCGCCCGATCACCTTGCCGACGTCGTCTTTCGCGACATGGAGGCGGAGGACGAGCGCATCCTCGCTCTCCACCTCCTCGACCCGGACGGCGTCAGGATCGTCGACGAGCTGCCGCGCGAGATACGCGAGCAGCTCAGCCCAATGTTCTTGATCTTGAGCAGGCGCGAGACGGTGTTCGACGGCTGGGCGCCCTTCCCGAGCCACTCCCTGATCTTCTCCTCGTCGAGCTCGATCGTCGACGGGTCGGTCTGCGGGTTGTAGCGACCGACGATCTCGATGAACTTGCCGTCCCGCGGCGAGCGCGAGTCGGCCACGACGACGCGGTAGATCGGGTTCTTCTTCGAGCCGACCCGCGTCAGCCTCATGCGTACTGCCATGTCACCTCCGTTGCGTGGGGAACCGTGGTTCCCCCAGCCCCCTCTAGAGCCTCATCGTTCATCAGTTCTGGGGGTAGCCCGGGCATCTTGCCCTTCCCCATCTGCTTCATCATCTTCTGCATCTGCTTCCGGGCGGAGAGCAGCTTGTTCACCTGCTGGAGATCGGTGCCGCTCCCTGCCGCGATCCGCTTGCGGCGCGAGCCGTCGATCAGGTGCGGCATGCGGCGCTCCTGCGGCGTCATCGAGAGGACGATCGCCTCGACCCGCGCGAGCTCGTCCTCGTCACGTCGAGTCCCTTCAGCTGGTTCCCGAGCCCGGGGATCATCGAGAGGACGCCCTTCAGCGGGCCCATCTTCCGCAGCATCCGATAGCTCGTAAGGAAGTCGTCGAAGCTGAACTCGCCGGCGCGCATCCGGGCTTCCATCGCGGCCTGATCCTCCTCGGACGCGGCCTCCTCGGCCTTCTCGATCAGGGTCATCACGTCGCCCATGCCGAGGATTCGCGAGGCCATCCGGTCGGGGTGGAAGTACTCGAGCTGGTCGAGCTTCTCGCCGACCGAGGCGAGCTTCACCGGCTTGCCGGTCACGGCCTTGACAGAGAGGGCGGCGCCGCCACGCGCGTCGCCGTCGAGCTTCGTCAGGACGACGCCGTCGAAGGCGACCCGCTCCTGGAACGCCTCGGCGACCGAGACGGCCTCCTGGCCGGTCATGGCGTCGAGGACGAGCAGGACGTTCGTCGGCTTCGCCGCGTCGCGCACCCGGCCGAGCTCCTCCATCAGCTCCTCGTCGATCTGGAGCCGGCCTGCGGTGTCGACGATCACGACGTCGCGGCCCTGCGCTTTCGCCTGCTCGATCCCGTCCTTCGCCGCCTCGAACGGGATCGGGGCCCGTGAAGACGGGGATCTGGATCTGCTTGCCCGAGCTGCTCGCAGCTGGTCGACGGCGGCCGGGCGCTGGAGGTCGGCGGCGACGAGCGCGGGCGAATGGTTGTCCTTGCGGAGCAGGAGGGCGAGCTTGGCCGCGGCCGTCGTCTTGCCCGAGCCCTGGAGCCCAGCGAGCAGGATCACGGTCGGCCCCTTGCCGGCGAACACGAGCTTCGAGTCGCCGGTGCCCATCAGGTCGGTCAGCTCTTCGTGGACGATCTTCACGACCTGCTGGCCGGGTGTCAGGCTCTTGAGGACGTCCTGGCCGACCGCCCGCTCGCGCACCTTGGCGACGAAGTCCTTGACGACGCGGAAGTTGACGTCCGCCTCGAGCAGCGCGAGCCGGATCTCGCGCATCGCGCGCGAAATCGCCTCCTCGTCCAGCTTTCCTCGGCCCTTGAGAGGTCCGAGAGCGGCGTTGAGCTTGTCTCCGAGCGTGTCGAACATGCGGCCGAACAGTCTAGAGACGAAGGGTTTTCCTCCCTAGAGTGGGGTCATGGCCGCCCGGAAGACGGTCACCGTCGTCTTCTGCGACATCGCGAACTCCACGCCGCTCGGCGACGCGCTGGACCCCGAGGTGATGCGAGGCGTGATGGAGCGCTACTTCGAGGTGGTCCAACGGGAGCTCGAACGGCACGGCGGAACCGTGGAGAAGTTCATCGGCGACGCGGTCATGGCGGTCTTCGGAATCCCGACCGCCCACGACGACGACGCCCTGCGAGCCGTTCGCGCCGCGGTCGACATGAGGACTGCGCTCGGCACGCTGAATGTGGAGCTCGAGAAGACGCACGGCATCCGGCTCGCGCTGCGGACCGGCGTCAACACCGGTGAGGTCGTCGCCGGCGATCCGTCCGAACGCAAGGAGACCTTCGCGACGGGCGCTGCGGTGAGCCTGACACAGCGGCTCGAATCGGCGGCGCGCTCCGGCGAGATCCTTCTCGGCGAGCCGACCTACCGCCTGGTCTCGAACGCGGTGATCGTGGAGCCGGTCGAGCCGTTGAGCCTGAAAGGCATCGCTGATCCGGTCGCCGCCTGGCGGCTGATGGGAGTCGTGGAGGGGGCGGCACCCTTTCCGCGGCGCCTCGACCTTCCGATGGTCGGACGGGAGGACGAGCTCGCTGCACTCGGTGCCGAGCTCGAGAGGACCGTACGCGAGCGTCGGTGCCGGCTCGCCACGGTCCTCGGCCCTGCCGGCATCGGCAAGTCGCGCCTCGGCAACGAGCTGTTCGGCGTCTCGAGAGGCAGGGCCACGACGCTCGTCGGCCGGTGCCTGGCCTACGGCGAGGGCATCACGTACTGGCCGCTTCGGGGGATCGTCCTCGGCGCGACGGGCAGCCTCTCGCGCAGCGGGATCGAAGCGTTTCTCGAGGACACGGAGGACGGCGCCAGGATCGCGGAGCGCCTGGCGGGAGTCGTCGGCACCGAGGAGTCGACGCCGAGCGGCGAGGAGACGTTCTGGGCCGTGCGCAAGTTCCTCGAATACCTCGCCCGCGACCGGCCGGTCATCCTCGGCGTCGACGAGCTGCAGTGGGCCGAGCCGACCTTCCTCGACCTGCTCGAGTACCTCGTCGGCTGGACCGCCGACGCTCCGATCCTCGTCGTCGGGCTCTCCCGGCCCGAGCTCCTCGAGAAGCGCCCGACCTGGACCACGACGAGCTCCCTCATGCTGCCGCTCGGCCCGCTCTCCGGCGGCGATTCCGTGAAGCTCGTCGAGGTGCTCGGCGGCGAAGCGCTGCCGGTCGCGGACCGGAGCCGGATCCTGGACGGCGCCGAGGGCAACCCGCTCTTCGTCGAGCAGATGCTCGCCCTCGCCGTCGAGGGCGCTCCACGGGAGACGATCCCGCCGTCGATCCAGGCGCTTCTCGCCGCACGGCTCGACCGGCTCGGTCCGGAGGATCGCAGCGTGCTCGAGTGCGCGGCGGTGATCGGGCGCGAGTTCACCGCCGGAGCAGTCGCTTCGCTCGCGGCCGAGGAGGCCGTCGGGGCAACGCTCCTCTCTCTCGTCCGGCGGGATCTGATCGAGCCGGAGCGTTCGCTGATCCCAGGCGACGACGGCTTCCGATTCCGGCACATCCTCATCCGCGACGCGGCCTACCTGGGGCTCGCAAAGGCGTCCCGAGCAGGGCTCCACGAGAGGTACGCCGACTGGCTCGAGCGGTCGGCGGGCGACCTCGACGAGATCGTCGGCTACCACCTCGAGCAGTCGTTCCGGTACCGGCAGGAGCTCGGCCCAACGGATGCCGACCTGGCGACGCGGGCGGGCGAGCGACTGGCGCGGGCCGGGCGGCGAGCGACAGCCCGCGGCGACCTTCCCGCGGCAGTGACGCTTCTCACACGCGCCACCGCGCTCTTGCCGGACTCGCATGCCGAGCGTCGCGAGATCCTTCCGCTGCTCGGCAGTGCCCTGATGCGGACGGGCGACTTCGCGCGGGCGGAGCGCGTTCTGGACGAGGCGCTCGAGGCCACTCGTTCCGCCGGCGACCGGAAGCTCGAGCTGCGGACGCTGATCGAGCGAGAGTTCTTCCGCGCCTTCACGAGCCCCGAGGGCTCGGTCGACGAGATCATCGCCGTCGCCGACAACGCGATCCCGCTGCTGGAGGAGCTCGGCGACGACCTCGGGCTCGCCAAGGCCTGGTGGCTCAAGAGCGAGGTGCACGTCAATGCCTGCCGCTGGGGCGCGCGTGCAGAGAACCTCGAGCGGGCGCTCGAGTACGCGCAGCGCGCCGGTGACAGCGGGGAGGAAGCGACGATCTCCGCGCTCCTCGCCCAGGCTCTCCACTACGGCCCCGAGCCGGTGCCGCGGGCAATCGCGCGCTGCGAGCAACTCCTGGCCGGCTCGCAGGACTCCGCCCTCACGGCGGCGATCTCGAGCACCCTGGCCGCGCTTCGTGCCATGCAGGGCGAGTTCGACGAGGCACGCAGGCTGTGGTCGGAGGCGCGTACGAACTACGACGAGCTCGGGCTTCGCCTGCGGCGAGCGGCGCGCTCGCTGATCCCCGCAGAGATCGAGTTCCTCGCGGGGAATCCCGACGAAACTGTCGCAATCCTCCGCTGGGCCTACGAGGCGCTCCGCGAGATGGGCGCGACGCCGTTGATGTCGACCGTCGCAGCCTTCCTTGCGGATGCCTGTGCGGCCTCGGATCAGCGAGACGAGGCGATTCGCTACGCGGAGATCAGTGCCGAGCACGCTGCCCCGGGAGACATCGTCACGCAGGTGATCTGGCGCGTGAGTGTGGCGCGGGCGACGAATGCGGCGGATCTGGCCGCCGAAGCAGCTCGGCTCGCGGCGCCCACCGACTACCCGGATCTCAAGGCGAGGGCGCTCGTCGCGCTCGGCGAGCTCGGCGAGGCACGCCGGATCTATGAGGCGAAAGGGAACTTCGCCGCAGCGGAGCGGCTTTCCG
>CAVWHA010000014.1:0-142986 GCA_963754715.1 uncultured Actinomycetes bacterium
TACCGCTACGTCCGAGATCGCGACATCGTCGCGACGCAGGAGCTCAAGAAGCTCGAGCACGGCGCCAAGCGCCGGAAGATGAAGGTGCTCGACAAGGACGAGGCGCACACCTGGTGGGGCGGCGGCACACTCGCTCCCTCGAATCTCGACTTCGTCGTCGCGCGCAACCACCTCCAGTTCAAGAAGTTCGACGGCGTCGAGGTGTCGGTGCGCGGCTGGCCCAAGATCGCGGATCCGACCAAGCGGCTGGACTGGGTCCGGAAGCTCTCCGATCACGGGCTGCTCTTCTTCCAGGTCGAACGCCCTAGCTAGGGTCGGCTCGTGGAGGACCTGCTCCTGGCCTGGTTCGAGCGGACCGCGCGCGACCTCCCCTGGCGCCGGCGACGCGACCCGTATGCGGTGCTCGTTTCAGAGGTGATGCTTCAGCAGACGCAGGTGTCGCGGGTCGTTCCGCGGTTCGAGGCCTGGATGAAGCGCTGGCCGACCGTCGAGACGCTGGCGGAGGCGAGCGCCGGCGAGGTCATCCGGGCCTGGCAGGGACTGGGCTACAACCGGCGGGCCGTGAGCCTTCACCGGGCCGCTCGGATCGTCGCCGAGGCCGGCTGGCCCGAAGACCTGACCGAGCTTCCGGGCGTCGGTCGGTACACGGCGGACGCCATCCGCCGCTTCGCACTGGGCGAAGACGTCCTGCCGCGCGACACGAACGTCCTGCGGATCGTCGAGCGGACGGGCGTCGAGTTCGGCGCGCGGTCTGCTGAGGCCCTCATGGATCTGGGCCGCGAGGTCTGTCTCGCCCGCATCCCTCGCTGCGAACGTTGTCCCCTCGCGGAGAGCTGTCCTTCCCGCGGACGGCGCTACGAGCCGCTGAGGAAGCAGTCCCGGTTCGAGGGGTCGTTCCGCCAGCGCCGAGCGGACACGCTCAGGCTCGTGGCGGCCGGGCAGACGAGGCGTCTGGACCCAGAGGTCGTGGCGTCCCTCGCGAGAGACGGGCTTGTCGACGCCTCCGGCGGGTCAGCCCGGCTTCCGCAGTAGGGCGATCGCCTGGGCGGCGAGCCCCTCCCCGCGGCCGGTGAACCCGAGCCGGTCGGTCGTCGTGGCCCCGACCGCGATTCGGTCCGGTTCGACTCCGAGGGTCTCCGCGAGGCGGGCGCGCAGCTCGCCGCGCCGGTCGCTGATCCGCGGGCGCTCGCCGATCAGGACGCAGTCGGCGTTCACGAGCTCGTAACCGGCCTGTCGGACCTGTCCATAGACCCGCCTGAGGAGCAGCAGCGAGGAGATCCCGCTGAGCGAGTCGTCGTCGGAGGGGAAGAGCGTGCCGATGTCTCCGAGGTTCGCCGCGCCCAGAATCGCGTCGATCAGCGCGTGGGTGATCACATCGCCGTCGGAATGGCCGGAAAGGCCCGGCTCGCCGGGAAACTCGACTCCGCCCAGGACGAGCGGCACGCCGGCGTCGAAGGCGTGCGCGTCGACTCCCAGACCGACGCGAAGCTCAGACATCGAGCGGCTCGAGCCACGAGGCGACGATTTCGAGGTCGTCCGGATTGGTCACCTTGAGCAGCCGAGGATCGCCCGGCACGGCCTTGACGCGGCCTCCGCGGGCTTCCACCAGGGCCGAGCAGTCCGTCGCCTCGTCATCGCCGGAGGCGACCGCGTCGCGCAGGGCCGTCGCCACGAACGCCTGTGGCGTCTGAACCATCGCCAGGCCAGCGCGATCGACGGTCTCGACGACCCGGTCGCCATCGATGCGCTTCACGGTGTCCGGGAGCGACAGGACGGGAACGGCGCCGTCCCAGCCCTCGTTCAGCGCAGTCACGAGCCGCTCGATCACATCCTCCGGCACGATCGGCCTCGCCGCATCGTGGACGAGGATCACGGCGGCGTCCTCCGAGACCTTGTCCAGCGCGGCGCGGACGGATGCGGCCCGGGTCGCTCCTCCCGTCACCGCCTCGACGACTTTGCCGCAGCCGAGCTCCTCGGCCAGGAGGATGACCGGTTCCTCCCAGTCCGGCGGCGCGGCGACCACGATCGAGTCGATCCAATCTGAGGCTTCCAGCCGCTCCAGGCTCTCCGCGAGCAGCGGCCGGTCGCGCAGGTTTGCGAACGCCTTCGGCCGGTCCAGGCCAAGCCTCTCGCCGCGCCCTGCCGCGACGATGACGGCCCAGACGCTCACAGCCGCAGCTTCAGCGCTAGAGCGCTATGCGACGGCCGCTTTGGCGCGGGACTTCTTCTTCGGGCCGTCGGAGATGAGGACCTCGTCGAGCCACTCGGCCGTCTCCTCCTCGTCCATGCCCTTCGCGTACATGAGCTCGCTGATCAGGATCTTCTTTGCCTTGACGAACATCTGCTTCTCGCCGGTGGAGAGACCCTTGTCCCGGTCGCGCAGGGAGAGGTTCCGCACGACTTCGGCGAGCTCGAAGATGTCGCCGGTCTTCATCTTGTCGCGGTTGTGCTTGAAGCGGCGGTTCCAGTTCTTCGGCATCGTCGTGCCGTTGCCCGTCAGCGCCTTGACGACTTCCTTGACGGTGTCTTCGTTGATGACTTTCCGCAGGCCGACCTGGTCGGCGTTCTCAGCGGGCACATTCACGGTCATGTCGTTGTGAAGGATCTGAATCGTCAAGTACTCGCGCTTCTCCCCGAGTACCTCACGCGACTCCTTCTTCACGACGGTGCCCGCCCCGTGGTGCGGATACACCACCTTGTCGCCGATCTTGTACAACCCGACCTCCCCTTCCAGACGACTACGAGAAACAGCCGGCGGGGTGACGAATCCGCCGGCAAGCGGGGTCAAGTATAGCCGACGAGGTCCGAAAAAGCCAGCTTTTCCAGGGATTTTACGCCGCCGCGTAGAAAATCCCTGCTAGCGGGCAGGTTCCGAGGCGCCCTTCTTCGGCGCCAACCCGGCGCCGATCGCCTGGCGGAGAGTTTCCACGGCTTTGGCATCCACGCCCCGCCGCGGCTTCGTCCCGGCCGGGACGATGACCGTCGACAGACCGAGCTTTCCGCACTCCTCGAGGCGTCGCTCGGCCTGCGACGCAGGCCTGAGCCGCCCGGTCAAACCGATCTCCCCGAAGGCCGCGACGCCGGCCGGGACCGGTGCGCCACGCGCCGCCGAGGCGATCGCGAGCGCTATGCCCAGGTCGGCGCCCGGCTCGTCGATCCGTAGCCCGCCGGCAACGTTCACGAAGACGTCCGCCTGGCCGAGCGCGAGGCCCGCGTGGCGCGTCAGTACGGCGACGATCATCGCGAGCCGTTTGGGATCGACGCCTGTGGCCACCCTTCTCGGCATGGCCAGGTCGGTCGGCGAGACGAGCGCCTGGATCTCCAGCAGCAGCGGCCGGGTTCCCTCCAGCGCGCAGGCGACCGCGGAGCCGATCTCCTCCTGGCGCGACGCGCCGAACAGCTGCGAGGGATCGGGGACACCGACGAGCCCCGCCCCCGTCATCTCGAAGATCCCGAGCTCGTTCGTCGAGCCGAACCGGTTCTTCGCCGCGCGCAGGACGCGGTGCGCGTGGTACCGGTCGCCCTCGAACTGGAGCACGCAGTCGACGAGATGCTCGAGGACACGCGGTCCGGCGACCGCCCCGTCCTTCGTGACATGCCCGACCAGGAAGAGCGCGACGCCGGACTCCTTTCCGACGCGGAGGAGCCGGGCCGCCGCCTCTCGGACCTGGGACACCGATCCCGGCGCCGAGCCGACGTCGGGCGAGTAGAGCGTCTGGATCGAGTCGATGACGCAGACCGCAGGCCGCTCGCGCTCGAGGGTCGCGCAGATGGCGTCCAGGTCGGTCTCGGCGAGGATCTCCACTCCCTCCGCCCCACCGGAAAGGCGAGCGGCGCGCAACTTGACCTGGGCGGTCGACTCCTCTCCGGTGACGAGGAGCGCTCGGCGCTCGCGGGAGATGGCAGCGAGCGCCATCAGGAGGAGCGTCGACTTGCCGACGCCGGGCTCCCCACCCACAAGCACGAGCGAAGCCGGGACGAGCCCGCCGCCGAGGACACGGTCCAGCTCGGCGACGCCGGTCGGAATCCGCGTTGCCTCCTCGACCTCGACGTCGACCAGCCGAAGCACGGGCCGCGCCGCCGCTCCTTTCCCGCGAGACGAGGCGGGCGCCGCCTCCTCGGCGAGCGTCCCGAAGCTCCCGCAGCCGGGGCAGCGGCCGAGCCAGCGCCCGGTCGACTGACCGCACTCGGAGCACGCGAATTTCAGGGCGGGTTGGGCCATAGCCCCGCTTACCCTACGGCGGCAAACGGACGGTCTTCGTGCCGCCTCTGTGCCGAGTTCGGGCGGACTTACGCCTTGACGACGACGCTACCCACGACCTTGTCGTGGAGCGCCTGGTTCTTCTCGTCCCAGAGCGGCCAGAGAAGATCGAGGATCGCCGGGATCACGACGATCCAAAAGACGAACGTGATCGCATAGCGGCCGAATGCCCGGCCGTACCCGATCGAGTTTCCTGTCGATCCGTCCGCGACGCGGATGCCGACCCAGCGCTTTCCGAGCGACTGGCCGCTCTCGCGCCCGTTCATCACGGTGAAGTAGATGAACGGGGCCACGATTGTGAGCAGGTAGGCGACACCGATGATTCCCCACGAAGCGTCCTCTTCGTCGTCCGGATTCCCGGCGACGAGGGCCAAGACGATGATCGCGATCAAGGGGACCGCGATGACGAGCGAGTCCAGCAGATAGGCGCCTACCCGCTGGCCCCAGCTTGCGTAGTCCGCACCAGATCCCGTGGGTTGCTCGGCCGCTTCGCGCTCGGCGGCGTCTTGCGGATAGGCGGGCACGTCGCTCAAGGTGCGGTATCTAAGCAGGCGTCGGCGACTCTCGCCTGCTCGCGGACGCAAGCAGCAGTCCGCCCAGGATCGCGGTTACTCCCAGGAGCTGGAGCCGAGACGGGTCCTCGTCCAGCAGGACGCGGCGAACAGGACCGAGCAGACCGGCTGAAGTGTCAAGAGGACCGAGGTGACGACGGCCGGCAGGCGTGGGAGCGACACGGTGATCAGCAGCCACCCGAAGACCTGCGACGAGAGCGCGAGCAGCAGCAGCCAGAGCTGTGCTGAGGCGGGCGGGAAGAAGTCGAGCTCGCCGAGCGCCAGACCCGCCGGGATCGTCAGCAGCGCGCAAGCGAGCGTCGCGTCGAACAGCGGGCCGGCGACGCGGCGGAGGTCGCTGGCCCCGTGCCGCAAGGCGAGCAGGAATCCCGTGTACGCCACGCCGGTCAGGAGCCCGAAGAAGACGCCGAGGCGCGGGTCGTCACCATACGCACCCTTCTCCAGCGCGCCGGAGATGAGGACGACTCCGCCCATCGCGACCGGGATCGCGATGATCGCCGCGCGAGACGGACGCTCCCGGAAGAGCAGCCAGGCGGCGAGCCCCACGAGGAGCACCTGCGTGTTGCCGAGGACAGTGGCCAGCCCCGCACCCACGTACTCGATCGACCTGTGCCAGACGATCAGGTCGAAGGCGAGGAACGCACCGGCGAGCCAGGCCCAGGAGCGCGTCTTCCAAGGTCGAGGGCCGAGCTTTCGATCCTCGAGCCACGCCAGGAGGAGGAGCGGAGGCACCGCGTAGGCGCAGCGGAAGAACGCCCCTGTGGAAGGCGACACGTCGGCGAGCCGGTACAGGATCGCGGAGAACGCGATCGCCACGGCGCCCGCCAGCGCCGCCGGCACCGGGCGACCGGAGAGAAACGACACGCGCCGCAGGCTATGCCAAGCTGCCGCCGTGGAATCGAGCGGCGGCCCACTGAACGTCCGGGACTACGAGCGCCTGGCCGAGGAGACGCTCGACGAGGGCTCGTTCGGCTACTTCGCCGGCGGCTCCGGCGACGAGCACACGCTGCGCGCCAACCTCGAGGCGTTCGATCTCTGGCGACTCCGGCCGCGCGTCCTCGTCGACGTCACCTCGGTGACGACCGAGGTGAGCGTCCTCGGCAACGAGATCTCGATGCCGATCATCACCGCACCGGTCGCCTACCAGCGCATGGCCCATCCCGACGGAGAGGTCGCCGTCGCACGGGCTGCCTCGGCAGCAGGAACGATCATGTCCCTCTCGAGCTTCGCCACCTCGACCCTGGCCGATGTCGCCGCGGCCGCTCCGAGCGGCCAGCGGTGGTTCCAGCTCTACTGGCATCCCGACCGTGGCGTCACGCAGGCGCTCCTCGACCAGGCGCGGGAAACCGGGTTCTCGGCCGTCCTGTTCACGCTCGACGTGCCGTCGATCCTCGGCCGGAGAGAGCGCGACCTGCGCACCGGCTTCGTGCTGAAGCCGGAGTACCGGATCGAGACCTACGGCTCTGCGCTCGGCGACCTCGGCGCGCTCACTCCGTCTCTCGCAGCCGAGCTGATCGACCCCCGCCTCACCTGGCGCGACCTCGAATGGCTCCATGACGTCGCGAAGATGCCGGTGCTCGCCAAGGGGGTTCTCACTGCTGAGGATGCCGTGCTTGCCGCCGACCACGGTTGCGCCGGCGTCGTGGTCTCCAACCACGGCGGTCGACAGCTCGACCGGTGCGTCGCCTCGCTCGAGGCCCTACCGGAGGTCGTGGACGCCGTCGGCGACCGGGTCGAGGTGCTGATGGACGGCGGGATCAGACGCGGAACCGAGGTCGCGATCGCCCTCGCGCTCGGGGCCAAGGCGGTCCATGTCGGCCGGCCGGTGGTCTGGGGCCTCGCCGCCCGGGGAGACGAGGGCGTGCAGCACGTGCTGGAGCTGCTCCGCGACGAGCTCGCGATCGCACTGGCACTGCTCGGCTGCTCGTCGCCCGCAGAGCTCGGGCGCGAGCACCTCAGCCGCGCGACCTAGGTCTCGGAGTCTTCTGAGCCGTCGCCGTCTTCGGCCTTCGGCTCCTCGGCCGGGACGGTGACCTTCTCGGGCTCGGCCGGCGGAGCGCCGGGGATGACCGTGATGTCGACCTCGTCGTCGTTCTTGCGGTTGACGAGGATCGTCGAGCCGGGCTCGATCGAGCGTCCCAGGACGAAGTCCGCGAGCGGATCCTCGATGAAGCGCTGGATCGCGCGGCGCAGCGGCCGGGCGCCCATGGTCGGGTCGTAGCCCTTGTCGACCAGGAGCTCCTTCGCCTCGTCGGTCAGCTTGATCTCGGCCTCGTGCTCGACGAGTTGCCGCTCGAGGCGCTCCATCATCAGATCGACGATGACGAGGATCTCCTCGCGCGTCAGCTTGTGGAAGACGATGACCTCGTCGATCCGGTTGAGGAGCTCGGGCCGGAAGACCTTCTTGAGCTCGCCCAGGACCCGATCCTTCATCTCGTCGTACGAGAGACCGCTCTCGTCGCCGATCGAGAAGCCGAGCGACTGGTTCTTCGAGATCGTCCCGGCGCCGATGTTCGACGTCATGATCACGATCGTGTTGCGGAAGTCGACCTTGCGCCCCTGGGCGTCGGTCAGCTTCCCGTCCTCCAGGATCTGGAGCAGGATGTTGAAGACGTCCGGGTGAGCCTTCTCGATCTCGTCGAGCAGGACGACCGAATACGGCTTCCGGCGCACGGACTCCGTGAGCTGGCCGCCCTCGTCGTAGCCGATGTAGCCCGGGGGCGAGCCGACGAGCCGGGACACGGAGTGCTTCTCCATGTACTCCGACATGTCGACCTGGATCATCGCGTCCTCGTCGCCGAACAGGAACTCGGCGAGGGTGCGCGCCAGCTCGGTCTTGCCGACGCCGGAGGGGCCGAGGAAGATGAATGAGCCGGTCGGGCGCTTGGGATCCTTGATCCCGGCGCGGGCGCGGCGGATCGACTTCGAGACGGCGACGATCGCCTCCTCCTGGCCGATCACGCGCTTGTGGAGCTCGTCCTCCATGCGGATCAGCTTCTGGGTCTCGGCCTCGGTCAGCTTGAAGACGGGGATGCCCGTCCACATCGAGACGATGTCGGCGATCTCGTCCTCGCCGATCAGCGGCTTCTCGGCGGTGTCCTCGTTGCGCCAGTCCTCCTCGAGGTCGCGCTTCTTCTGCGTGAGCTTGCGCTCCTTGTCGCGGAGGCTTGCGGCCTTCTCGAACTCCTGCGCCTCGATCGCCTGCTCCTTCTCGCCGCGGACCTTGTCGATCTCCTCCTCGAGCTCCCGGTGCCGCGGCGGCGCGCTCATCGTCTTGATGCGCATGCGCGAGGCGGCCTCGTCGATCAGGTCGATCGCCTTGTCGGGCAGGTGGCGGTCCTGGATGTAGCGGTCGGCCAGCACGGCGGCGGCGCGGAGGGCCTCGTCCGAGATCGTGCAGCGGTGATGCGCCTCGTAGCGGTCGCGGAGGCCGCGCAGGATCTCGACGGTGTCGTCCACGGCCGGCTCGTCGACGCGGATCTGCTGGAAACGGCGCTCGAGCGCGGCGTCGCGCTCCAGGTACTTGCGGTACTCGTCCAGCGTCGTGGCGCCGATCGTCTGCAGCTCGCCGCGGGCGAGGGCCGGCTTCAGGATCGAGGCTGCGTCGATCGCGCCCTCGGCCGCGCCGGCGCCGACGAGATTGTGGAGCTCGTCGATGAACAGGATGATGTCGCCGCGCTGGGTGATCTCCTTCATCACCTTCTTCAGGCGCTCCTCGAACTCACCGCGGTACTTCGACCCGGCGACGAGCGCCGCGAGGTCGAGGGTGTAGATCTGCTTGCCCTTCAGGAGCTCGGGCACCTGATTCCCGGAGATGCGGGCCGCGAGGCCCTCGACGACGGCCGTCTTGCCGACGCCGGGCTCGCCGATCAGGACCGGGTTGTTCTTCGTGCGGCGCGACAGGATCTGCATCACGCGCTCGATCTCGGTCTGGCGCCCGACGACGGGGTCGAGCTTGCCCTCGGCGGCCAGCTTCGTCAGGTTGCGGCCGAACTGGTCGAGGAGCTTCGAGCTCTTCGCCTTCTCGCCGGCGGTGCCTCCACCCTGCTGGCGGCGGCCGGGGCCGGAGAGCATGCGGATGATCTCGTTGCGGATCTTCTCGGCGTCCGCGTCGAAGTCCAGCAGGATGCGGGCGGCGACGCCCTCGTTCTCCCGGACGAGGCCGAGCAGGATGTGCTCGGTGCCGATGTAGTTGTGGCCGAGGGAGAGCGCCTCGCGCAGCGCGAGCTCGAGGACCTTCTTCGCGCGCGGCGTGAACGGGATCTGGCCGGTGGTGACCTCGTCGCCCTGGCCGACGATCCGGGCGACCTGCGCGCGGACCTCCTCGACGGTGATGTCGAGGGACTCGAGGACGCGGGCGGCGAGCCCCTCCTCCTCGCGCAGCAGGCCGAGCAGGATGTGCTCGGTGCCGATGTAGTTGTGCTTCAGCGCGCGCGCTTCGTCCTGGGCGAGGACGACGACCTGGCGAGCCCGTTCGGTGAACCGCTCAAACAACCTTCGACTCCCCCTTCCACGACGTTGCCTCTGAGCGACCGGGTCCGCCGGCCACAGATCGAAGGTCGGGCCATCGTAGCTCAGCGGTCGGAGCCCACGTCGACCGCGCGGGATGCTGCGAAAAGTCTTTACGAGGACGTAACCGCATCTTCCTGAAAAGCTCTTCGGCCGCGGTGCCCGATTGGTTTAGACCGGGCTTGCGCCCGACCGCGAGGCCGGGCGCAGACCCTGGGGGAAGGGCAGGCCGAGAAGCCCTGGGGGCTATTCGGCTTGCCGGGAGAAACGCAGCACGGACACGACGGTGAGAAGCAGGATCTTCACGTCGAGCCACAGAGACCAGTTCTCGATGTAGTAGTTGTCCCACTCGACGCGGTCGGCGAGCGAGGTCTTGCCTCGGAGGCCGTTCACCTGCGACCAGCCGGTGATCCCCGACTTCACGCGGTGCCTGTCGCCGTAGCGGTAGATGCTCTGCTCGAAGAGGTTGACGTACTGCGTCCGCTCGGGCCGGGGCCCGACGATCGACATGTGCCCGGCGAGCACGTTGAAGAGCTGCGGCAGCTCGTCGAGGGACGATTTCCTCAGGAACGAGCCGATTGGAGTTCGGCGATCCTCTTCCGGCAGCTGGATGGCCGCCGGAGACTCACCGTTGTCGGCGTCGAGCTGCTCGCGAGCCCAGTCGGCGTCCGCCTCGCCGTTTCGCGCGTCCCCGCGCATCGTCCGGAACTTCAGCATCTCGAACTCGCGGCCGTCGCGGCCGATCCGAGGCTGGCGGAAGAAGATCGGACGTCCGACGGAAAGCCATGTCGCCAGGAAGCCGCCGAGGAGGAGCGGCGAGGCGAGCGCGATGAGCAGCGCTGCGGCGGCCCGGTCGATGGCGTACTTGATCGCGAACTGCCACCCGCGCGGCCTCGGCGACCTCGCGGTGACGAGCGGCAGGCCTCCGAGATGGTCGATCTCGAGGCGCGTGGTCATCTTCTCGAAGAGACGCGGCACGAAGGCAACGGCGACGCCGAGGTCGTCGCAGCGGCGAACGAGCCGGAGCAGCACTTCGCTCGGCGCGGTCGAGAAGGTGACGACCACCTGCCGGACACCCTGCTCCTCCACGATCCGGTCGAGATCCCAGCTCGAGCCGAGCACGGGGACGAGGACGTCGGCACCGTCGGCCTCGAGCGGGTCCTTGTCGATGAAGCCGACCGGCTTGAGCCCGAGCTCCGGGTGGTCGAGCAGGCGCTTCGCGGTCAGACGGCCGATCCGTCCTGCGCCCACGATGAGCGTCGGCCTCAGACCCTCGCCGTGCCGTCGCGCCTGTGACTGAGACCAGTGGAGAGCCACACGGCCGGCGGCGAGATAGACCGTCGCGAAGGCCCACGGCCGGATCACCTGCGCGGAAAGGTCGGCCGGCTCGGTCAGGAGCGCACGCAAGGTCAGCACCGCCATCGCGGCGAGCGAGGTGGCGACGACCACTCCGCGGAGGTCTTCGAGCACGTCGGCCCGGAGGCGCGGGCGATACATCCCGCGAGCCGTAAAGGCCGCCACGACGAGGACGGAGAAGAGGACGAGCCAGGCGACCGGAGCGGAATCGACCCCGGCGGCGCGGGATCCGAGCGACGCGGCCAGCGCGCCGGCGCCGAGCATCGTGGCGTCGAGCGTGAACCTGGCGAGGGCCCAGGCGGAGTCCGGGGGAAGCCGGAAGCGCGACGCAAGCTGCTCACGGCGGCTGGGACGCTCGAGCGAAGCTGGAGCCGGGAGCGCCGTCCTTGAGGCACCGGTCGCGATGGTGCGCTCGATCATCCGCTCACCACGGGTGCCTCATCCGGAACCGCGATCCGTCGGCGAAGGCCCGCCCCGATCAGCAGCAAAGGCCCGCCGCCCGCGATGAGCAGCGCGGCATCGAGAGCCGAAAACGGCACGCGACCGGGTGAGCGCTTGACGGCCTGAGGCGTGCTCTCCCCCTCGCCCGCCTGCGTCAACGCGATCGGCTTGCGCGGAGCCTTGGGCTGCACGTCCGTCTTGAGCGCCCGAGGCAGATTGAACGCGCGCTCGATCTCAGCGCGCGTGTACTTCGCGTCGAGCCGGCCGTTGTCGGCCAGGTCCCGGTAGATCTTCTGTGGCGTCGCCGCAAACGCCGAACCGGCCCCTACAAGAGCCAGAGTCGCTGTTACGCCGACGGCTGCGAGCCGCCGGGAACCTGACATGCCAACCTCCCGTTCCCCCATAAGACTTCCCCCGAAGTCCTTATGTCCCATCTTGTCTGCGATGTAACGACGGCGCAACCAGTTTGGATACGCATACGCGTCCCTCTTTCGAGTGATCTGAACGAGCCGCCGTCGGCAGCCTGACCATCTACGCTGGCAACTCGGTGGCTGGCTGGGCACTTCTCACAGGATCGCCAGACACGGGCCCCCACTTGAGGTCCACGGTCTAGGCAAGCCACGTGTCCGACCTCGCGCCGGGCAACTCGGAGAACCTCGCGGTCCGGCTGGCGGCGAACACGCTGGTGCTCGCAGTCGGCAGCTTCCTGGGCTCGCTGATCGCGTTCTTCACCTTCGTCGCGGTCACCAGGGGCCTCGGGCCCGAGACCTTCGGCCACATCACGGCCGCGACGGCGTACCTGTTCGTCCCCACGGTCCTGGCGGAAGCCGGCCTGTCCGCAGTCATCCTCAGGGAGATCTCCGGCAAGACGGAGCGGACGGAGCCGGCGATGCGCGCGTCGCTTCCACTCCGGGCGATCGTTGGAGCCTGCGCGGTGGCGGGCGCCTCCGGCCTTGCGTTTGCGATCCCCTTCGACCACGAGACGCGGGTCGCGATCCTGATCTCGTCGGGCGGCTCGTTCCTGACGCTGATGTCGCTCGCGCTGCTCCCCGTCCTCCAGGCGCAGCTGAAGATGCAGTGGGCGGTTGCCGGGAATCTCCTCGGGCGCCTCGTCGCACTCGGCCTGACCCTCGCTGCCCTCGCCGCGGACCTCGGTCTGGAGGGGGTCGTGGCCGCACAGGTGGTGGGCGTCGGCGTGACGTTCCTCTTTCACCTCGTCGTGGTGAGCCGCCTCGTCTCGCTGCGGCCGGTCGTCGACCGCGAGTACTGGAGGAGCCTGCTGGCGAGCTCGCTCGTCCTCGGCCTGGCGATCGCGCTCGGCCAGGTGTACTTCCGCGTCGACGCTCTCCTGCTGGCGCTGATCCGAGACCCCGTCGAGGTCGGCTTCTACGGCGCGTCGTACAAGTTCATCGAGCTCTCGGAGTTTCTCGTGGCCGCCTTCGGGCTCTCGATCTTTCCCCCGCTCACGCGCTTCATCGCATCGGGGGACACCCGCGCGCCTGCGCTCGTCCAGAAAGCCTTCAATCTCCTGATCGCCACCGCGGCGCCGCTCGCCGTCACGCTGTTCGTCTTCGCCGAGGAGATCGTGGTCGTCTCGGCCGGCCCGAGGTTCCGCGACGGCTCCGTCGCCCTCCAGATCCTGGCGCCCTACGTCATCTTCAGCTTCGCGAACGGCGTCCTGTTTCGGATCCTGATCGCTTCGAGCCGCGACCGGGTGCTGCTCGGAATCTCAACTCTGGCCCTCGTGTCGAACGTCGCGCTCAACCTCGTCCTGATCCCCGAATACGGCTTCAAGGCCGCGGCCGCCACGTCGATCGTGACCGAAGCAGGGGTCCTGATCCCGCTTGCCCTCGCGGTTCGCCGCCAGGGGCTCCTCCCCGGGTTGAGCTACATGCCGATCGTCGCGCTGGCCGCCGGAGCCATGCTCCTGGTCGCCGTGGTGCTCCCCGGACCGGCGCTCGTGGCGGGAGCCGGTGCAGGGCTCGTGTACGTCCTCATGCTCCTGGCCCTGCCGGGCACAGCGCGCGAGTTCGTCTTCGGAGACCTGCGGGCCGCGCTTCGGCGCTAGCCGGTTATCGCACGAGGTCGGTGACGGCCTGCCAGGCCGGCTTCATGCTGCCGTCCATCCGGAACATCGTGAAGCCGCCGTCCCAGTCGTCGGACGGCTCGCCCCAGTGGTAGAGGAAGCTCGCCGGGACAAAGCTCCCCCACTCGGTCACGAGCCTGCCGAACGCTTCCCGGATGAACCGGGCCTGGGTCGCTTCGGACACGACTTCCTTCACGGAGGGATGCGTGTTCCAGCCGAACTCGGTCACCCAGATGGGGTGGTCGGCGCCGTGCGACTTCGCAAGCGCGCGGGTCATGAGCAGCCGGTCGAAGCGCCAGCGCTCATCCACCGTCTTGTCGAACGGGCCACGCTCCTCGCTGTAGAGATGGACGGTGTAGCCGTCGACGAGGTCACGGAAGAGGGCCGGGTCGGCGTCGAAGACGAGGCGCCCCCAGTCGACCGAGGCCGACGTGTCGTTGCGCATCTGGAAGACGTCCACGTTGGCGAGGACCCGCATCTCCGGGTGCGAGGACTCGATCGCCGTGGCGGCGGCACGAACGAGCGCCGCGTACGCCGCCGGGCTCGGGTTCGGGCGCCAGAACTGGTGGTGCCACGGCTCGTTCCAGAGCTCGACCGCCTCGAGCGGCCGGGGCGTGAGTCCAGGGTTGAGCGCCCAGAAGGTCCCGCCCTGGCCGTAGCGCTCGACGACCATGCGCGCGTAGTTGGCGTACTCCGCGTTGTCGCGCGGCGGATTCTTGATCGACGAGCCGGAGCTGGCCCAGGGAGCGGAGTAGCCGAGGACACCGACGACGCGCATCCCGACCTTCGAGACGTTGCGCATCAGCTGGTCGCCTATCGTCCAGTTCCAGACGCCCTTCGAGCGCTCGAGCGCGCCCCAGGAGAAGTCTTCGCGCATCCACATCACGCCGCCGTCGCGAAGGCGCTTCAGGTAGGAGAGCTGCTTCGCGTCGTCCATCCAGACGACGTGCGTCGAGAATCCGACGCGGTTCTGGAAGTCGTTCGCGGTCGGGGGCGACGCCGGCGGAGGCAAGGGCAGAGACGGGCTCGGCGAAGGGGGAGGCGGGGGCGGGCTCACGGGCCTCGGCCGGACGGGCTTGCGCTTTCGCGTGCTGAAGAGCTTGGCGATCTTGTAGATGCGATTGAACGAGCTGTTGGCCGTGAGCGACCGGCTCTGCTTGCTGTGCGCGGAGACTCCGGAGCTGGGAGCGCCGGCGGCGATCTGCGTGGAGCCGAAGAGCGCCACGGCGACAATTGTCGCGGCGGCGAGACGCAGCATCCCTGACCCCTGATTACCCATCGGCACGTGGTGGATCGGCGGCGCCGACCGCCACGGCTACCCTCGAATGAGGGATGGCCGGACGCGTGAGCCCGCGGCTGTCGTGCCGCATGACAGCTAAGGTTGGAACAGTGAACTGGGCGCAATGAGGGGTCTAGAGGAAGCCGCCGGGACGGCCAGAACGAGGACAGAATGAGACCGAGCGCAGCCGAAGCTCTCAAGGCGGCAATCCGCCGGTCGCTGCCGCTTGCCGTCATCCTCGTCGTGCTCGGCGCAGGGGTCGTCTTCGCGCTCAAGCAGGTGCAGGGGTCGCGCTACTCAGCGAGCGCGCGCGTCGTCCACAACTCCACGGACCTCGGCGCAATCCTGACCGGCACACAGCCCTCCTACATCGATCCGCGGCGCGTGATCGAGACCGCGCTCGCGCTTGCCCGCTCGCCCGAGCTGTACGACCGAACGGCGCAACGGCTCGGGGAACCACGGACCGAAGGCAAGAACCTCCAGGCCGCGACCACCGTCTCGGGCGGCGACGAGACGGACGTCATCGTCTTCACGAGCACGATGAGCAGGTCGGCCGAGGCGATCAGCACCGTCAACGCCGTGTCGGCCGAGTACATCGAATGGCGCACGGAGATCGCCGGTGAGGCGGTCCGGCGCGCAATCGCCCAGATCGAGGCGCAGCTGCCGACGATCACCGGACGCCCAAAGGCCGCTCTGCAGGAACAGCTCAACCGGCTCGGCATCCTCGAGACGCTGAACTCCGGTGGGGCCACTCGCATCGAACGCGCGTCCGAGGCGCCGAAGGTGAGCCCTCGCCCCGTCCGGGATGCGATGTTCGGTGGAGCGCTGGGCCTCGTGATCGCGCTCATGCTCGCCGGCGCACGCGAGGCGTTCAACACGAGGATCCGGTCGGAGGCCGACGTCGAGGAGGCGCTCGACCGTCCTGTGCTCGCCACGATCCAGACGCTCCCGAAGCGCTCGACGCTCGTCACGGTCGGCCGGCACGAGTCGAAGTTCGGAGACACCTACGCGCTGCTCGCGGCGAACCTGATGCAGATCCGCGCCGACGGCGGCCCCATGATCCTGGCCGTCACGAGTGCGATCGCATCCGAGGGCAAGACGACGACGGCTTCGAACCTCGCGATGGCGATGGCCCAGCGCGGACGACGGGTCATCCTCGCCGACTTCGATCTCCGGAAGCCGTCGGTCGGCCGCATGTTCCGCATCCCCACGGACGCGCCCGGAGTGCTCCAGTTGATCGACGGCAAGGTGAGCGCGGACAACGCGATGTGGTCGGTCTCGCTGAACGGCGCAGGCCCGCCGGGGCGTGCACGTCCCGGCGCCCTGTCCGGCAACGGCGGCGTCGCGGCGCTTCCTCAATCTCCCGAAGACGAGGCTCAGGGCACGCTGACCATCATTCCGTCCGGCGGCTCCGAGCGAGGCGCGCGCGTGGCACGCGCCCCCCAGACGCCGAAGCTCTTGTCGGACCTCCTCGCCCAGACCGACGTCCTCATCCTCGACACGCCGCCCGCGCTCGCAACGGTCGAGATGGCCGAGCTGTCCACGGTCGTCGACTTCGTCCTCGTCGTCGTCCGCCACGGGAAGGTGACCCGGCGGAGCCTCCTGTCGCTCAACCGGCAGTCGCAGGGCTGGCGGGCGGAGATCATCGGGGCCGTCATCACCGACGCGCCGGCGGAAGAGGACGACTACTACTACTACAAGTAGCCGCCGGTGACCTGGGCGGCACGACTGGGACTCACGCGGGACGAGATCCCGACCTTCACCGCGGGTGCATTCGCGATCCTCCTCACCGTCGCTGCCTCGACGAGGATCGGCGAGCCGCTCAGCCTGGCCCTTCTCGTCTCGCTCGGCGTCTTCGCGCTGGTGGTTCTCTCGTTCATCGCTGCCCCGCACATCAGCGTCGCGGCGATGATCCCGATCTTCGTCCTCCTGCCGGCGATCAAGGTCCTGGTCGTCCCCTGGATCGGACCGCTCAAGGACGTGATCGGCCTGGCGGCGATCGCGGCGGGGGCGACGATCGTCGTCCAGCGCGCCGGCGCCGGCCAGCGGAAGCCCGGAGACATGTGGGTCACGATCCTCGTCGGCTTCCTGACGGCGCTCTACATCCTGAACATGGGCGGCGGCCTCGAGCACGACCTCGCGTGGATGCACGGGGTCCGGCTCTTCTCCGAGCCGCTGTTCCTGCTCCTCGTGGGCCTGACGCTTGCGAACCCGAGGCGAACGTTCAACTGGGCGATGGCGTCCCTCATCGGCACGTCCTGTTTCGTCGCCCTGGTCGGCATCCTCCAACAGGCGATCGGCCACGAGCGACTCCACTCCTGGGGCTTCGAGTACGACATCCAGATCCGGTTCCTGTCCAATTTCATGCGGAGCTTCGGGACGCTGGACAACCCGTTCGGCTACGCCGGCTTCCTCATGTTCGGCGCCGCTGCGGTGCTGATGTGGATGCGCAGGGGCCTCTGGGCCTCGATCGCAGGATCGATCATCGTGTTGGGCGTCACCTTCTCCCTCGTCCGCAGCGCCCTGATCATGGGTGTCGCGCTCGTCGCGCTTTGGCTCGCACGGACCGGACGGCTCGTTACCGCCGGCTTCCTCACGGCGATCGTGCTCGTGTCGGGATCGTTCCTGGTCGCGTCGGAGGAGGCGATGAAGACCCGCACGGTGCGCGGCGGGGAATCGGTCTACATCACCGTCAACGGCCGGACCGAGGCCTGGAAGGTCGTCTTCGACAACCCCTGGGACCTCCCGCTCGGGAAGGGCGTCGGAGAGTTCGGGACGGCCGCGGAGCGGGCGACCTTCACGATCAGCAGGTCGGCCGACGAAGCCCGGGCGAACGACAACATCGACATCGACTCCGGATACTTCGCCACGATCGCCGACGTCGGGTTTGTCGGGCTCATCGCGCTGCTGCTGCTGAACGCGCGGCTCGCGATCCTCGCGGGGCGAGCCGCGCGCCTCGGGTCGACTCCGGGCTGGGTGGTTCTCGGCCTGCTCGCGGTGTTCCTCATCGACTCGATCACCCGCGAATCGTTCAGCGCCTTCCCGACCGCGTTCCTCGGGCTGCTCTTCGTGGGCCTCGCACTCGCGGCGGCCGCCGAGGAGACGGCCGAGCCGTCGCGCACGGCGCCGGCCGGCTGATCGCCCGCGTGGACGACGAGCTGCAGCGGCGCCAGGAGGTCGAGATCGCCTTCTGGCGAGACTCGCCCACGGAGGGGCCCGACTCGGACCTGATCGGGACGCTCGTGCTCAAGGCCGGCGAGGCGAGGTGGCTCCGGGACAAGCTGCAGCACTACGAGGCCGAGTTCTCGCGCGCCGCGACGATTCTCGAGCTGGGCGCGGGCCAGTGCTGGTCGTCGTGCATCGTCAAGAAGATGTTCCCGGAGAGCAGAGTGGTCGCCTCGGACATCAGCCCGTGGGCGATCGCGTCGGCGGCGACCTGGGAGCGTCTGTTCGAGGTCTCGCTCGACGAGACGTTCGCTTGCAAGAGCTCCGACATCCCGCTCGAGGACGGCAGCGTCGACCTCGTGTTCTGCTTCCAGTCGGCCCACCACTTCGTCGAGCACGAGTCGACACTGGCCGAGATCCATCGCGTCCTGGCGCCTGGCGGCGTGGCTCTCTATCTCCACGAGCCGTCCAGCTCCCGGTTGCTCCACCGGGCGGCGAAGTACCGGGCGAACCGCCTGAGGCCGGCTGTTCCCGAGGACGTGATCGTGGCCTCGGAGCTCGTCGAGGCCGGACGCCGCGCCGGGTTCGAGTCGAGCATGCGCTTCGACCCGACTCCGGTGAACCGGGAACCGGTGGAGACCGTCTACTTCCTCGTCCTCGGCAAGCTTCCGTTCCTCACCCGTCTCCTGCCGTGCACGGCGGATTACGTCTTTCGAAAGCGCGGCGAGCCGAGTGGGGAGTGAGAGCTCCGGAGGATTGCGGGTGTGCCTCGTCGGCCTCGCGGCGGGCCGCGGCTCCGGCGTCTCGCGGTACGCAGCCACGCTCGCGAGCGCGCTGGACCGGGTCAGCGGGGAGTTTCCCGATCTCCGCCTGTCCCTCGTGACGACACACACGGGTGCGAAGACGGTTGCGGCGGAAAGGATCCACGTCCGCGACTTCGGACTTCGATCGCGCCTCGCCGACGCCGGCCCGCTTCGCGTCCCCCTCGAGCAGGTGCTTGCTGCGACCCAGGGAGCGGACCTGCTCCACTTCTTCGACCTGACGGGCCCCCTGCTCGCCCCGCGTCGCCGTTTCGTGACGACGATGCACGACGCCGGCGTCGTCCACGGCTACCGGCGGATCCGGCACGCCTACAAGCGACGGCTCCAGCCGTGGGCGCTCCGCCGCGCCGCCGCCGTCGTCGCCGTCTCGCAGTTCACGAAGGACGAGGCGCTGCGGCACTTCGACGTGGAGCCCGACAAGGTGCGGGTCATCCACTCTGGGCCTGGTCTCGGGCCGCCCGCCTCGCCGCCGCCCGCGACCTCGAGGAACGACGGCGATCCGTACCTGCTCTACGTCGGCGACCTGACGACGAAGAAGAACGTGAGCTTCCTGGTCCGGGCGTTCGCGCGGGCCGATGGGCCCGGACGGCTCGTCCTCGCCGGACGGCCCGGCGACGGCTACGGGCAGCTCACAGACGAGATCGAGCGCTCGCCCAAGCGCGACCGGGTCGAGCTCCTGGACGGCCCTTCGGACGACAGGCTGGACGAGCTGTACCGCTCCGCAACCGCGCTACTGCTTCCCTCGCGCTACGAGGGGTTCGGATTCACGCCGCTCGAGGCGATGAGCCGCGGGTGCCCGGTGCTGGCCACCGACCTTCCGGCGGTTCGAGAGGTGTCCGGGGAGGGTGCGGAGCTGCTGCCGGTGGACGACGAGCCCGCCTGGGCCGACGCCATGACCCGGATCGCCACCGACGAGCGGCTGAGGGCAGATCTCCGCGCTCGGGGCGCCAGGACGGTGGCCGGCTATTCGTGGGAGAAGACGGCCCGCGAGCTCTGCGCGCTCTTCCTGTCGCTTCGACCACGATCACGCTGATGTCGCTGCGCCTGCTGCTCGTGAACTCGCACGGCACCGACGAGACGGTCGGCGGCACCGAGGGCTACGTCGCGAAGCTCGCCGCCGAGTTCACGGAGCGGGGCTTCGAGATTCGCGTGCTCAGCGCCTTCCCGGGCCCGACCACGGTCCCCGGGGAGCACACCTGCTACCTGCACGAGACGGACTGGCGGGAGGACCCGGTGCGCCGCTGGCGGAACCACGTCGACGACGTCGTCTCGCTGCCGCGGAAAGGGCTCGCGGGCGCAATCGACTGGGCGAAGCCCGACCTCGTCCACACGCACAACCTGCCCGGGATCACGACCGGGATCTGGGAGGCGGCCCGGAGAGCCGGCGTCCCGGTCGTCCACACGCTCCACGACTACCACCTCCTCTGCCCCCGCGTCACGCTCCTCCGCCCTGACGGACGGCCCTGCCGGCCGAACCCCCTCCTCTGCGGCCTTCGCACGAGGAGCCTCGGCCGTTGGGGAGACGCCGTGTCGCACGTCCTCGGTGTGTCCCAGTACCTCGTCGATCGCCACGCCGCTCTGTTCCCGCATGCCGAGCGGCATGTCATCCGCCACCCGACGAAGGCGCCGGCGGGCCGATCGTTCGGGCCGCCCCGGAACCGGCTGGAGAAGATCGGCTACATCGGCGCGCTCGCCCGGACGAAGGGAACCGACCAGCTGCTCGCGGCGCTGCCGGGACTTGCGGAGCTGGGCTGCACCGTGCGGATCGCGGGAGAAGGGCGACTCCAGGCCGAGGTGGAGGAGGCAGCGCGACACTCACCCGTGCTCAGCTACGAGGGCTACGTGAGCGATTCGGCCAAGGACGTGTTCCTCGAAGACTGCGACGCCGGGATCATCCCCTCGGTGTGGCCGGAGCCCGGCGGCCCGCCCTGGGCGATGCTGGACTGGCTCTGGGCGGGGAGACCGGTGCTCGTCGCGCCGAGAGGCGGGCTCGCCGAGGCGCTCGAGGAGCTGCCGGGGGCGCTCCCCGTCGAGCCCACCTCTGAGGGAATCGTCGCCGCGATCGCCGGCCTGTCCGATCCGGAGGCCTGGCGGCAGGCGGTCGCCGCGGTGCAACCGGTCTCCGACGCGACGGATTTCGCCCACTGGTTCGACGCCCAGGAGGAGATCTATCTCCGGGCGGTCGAGGAGAAGGCGTGATCGACACCCACTGCCACCTCGTTCCCGGCGTGGACGACGGCCCCGCGGATCAGACCGAGGCGATCGAGCTCGCGCGCCGGCTCGTTGCCAACGGCGTGTCATCGGTCGTCTGCACTCCGCACTATTCGACGTTCTTCCGCTACGACCACGGGACCGCCGCGGAGCGGCTGGCCGCACTCGACACTGCTCTCCAGGCCGAGGGGATCCCGCTCCAGACCACGTTGGCCGCCGAGGTGCATCCGACCCTCGCCGTGTCCGCGCCGATAGAAGAGCTTCAGCGGCGCAGCATCGGCGGGCGGTTCGTGCTCGTCGAGGTGCTGCCCGACTCGCCCGCGCCGCTCTTCGCTTCAGCGATCACCAGGCTGGCCGAAGCCGGGCTCGTCCCGATCTTCGGCCACCCCGAGCGCTCTCGTACCCTGCAACGTCATCTGGGGCTGCTCGACAACGTGCGACGCGACGGCGGCCTGATCCAGGTGGTCGCCCCGAGCCTGCTCGGCCGCTGGGGTGACGACGTACGCGCGACGGCCTGGCGGCTCGTCGACACCGGGCGAGCGGACCTGCTCGGAAGCGACGCCCACGGCATTCGCCGGCGGCGCGCGCACCTTCGGGAGGCTGTCGACCTGATCGCCGATCGACTCAGCCCGGCCGTCAGCGCCGAGCTCACCGAGCGAAAACCCGCACTGGTGCTGCAGGGGATCTCGCCGCATGAGGTCGAGTCATGACCGGCGTGGAGCGACTCACCGTCGTGATCCCGAACCGGGGGACGCCCGACGACACGATCAAGGGCGCACGATCCCTGATCGCCGACGGCGTCCCCGCCGAGCGGATCGTCATCGTCGACGACGCCTCGGAGGACGACAGCGTCCAGCGGTTCGTCGAGGAACTGGTCGGGTGCGCGATCGTCGGCCTGGACCAGAACGTCGGGTTCGCGCGGGCGGTCAACGCCGGTGCGCGGCACCTGCCCGGCGACCACTACCTCGTGCTGAACAGCGACGCGTTCGTGCATCGGTCCGGCAGCATCGAGAGCCTGCTGGACGTCCTCGCCGACGAGAGGGTCGGCATCGTCGCGCCCCGGTTGGTGAACGAGGACCTCTCGCTGCAGCCGAGCGTCGTGCCCGCGCACTCACCGGGTGTCGCGATTGTCCGAGCGTCCGGCTTGAGCCGCCTGATTCCGAACCGGTGGCAGCCAAGGTGGAGCACCCACTGGGACCATGAGACCCCCCGCGAGGTCGACTCGGCAGTCGGCGCGGCGCTCCTCGTCCGAGGAAGTGCATGGGAGCAGCTGGACGGATACGACGAGAGCGCCCTCATGTACGCCGAGGACCACGATCTCTGCTGGCGCGCGCGCAAGGAAGGCTGGAAGGTCTGGTTCACGCCGGAGGCGGTGTTCGTGCACCTCGGCAGCCGGTCGACCACGCGGCTCTGGTCGCTTCGCGACCGCTCCGAGCTGGTTGGACGCTCGGAGGGAGCGATGATCCGGCGCCAGCTCCCGAAGCTGTCGGCCGCGCTGACCCTCGCGTTCATGTGCGCCGGCCTCGCGGCCCGCTGGCTCTTCTTCGCAGTCTCCGGAAGGCAGGCCCGCAAGGCGGAGACGACGGGGTTCCTGAAGGGACTCCTGGCTTCTGCAAGGAAACCGCACTAGGTGGAAGCCCTGACGGCGGTCATCGCAAGCTACGAGACGCCGGACTACACGATCCGTAGCGTCGAAGCGCTGACCGGGGACGGCATGCCGCCCGAGCGCATCGTCGTCGTCGAGAACGGCTCCGCGGACGACAGCTACGAGCGTTTCCGCGCGGAGCTACCGGACATCGAGCTGGTGCGGCTCGAGGAGAACGTCGGCTTCGCGCAGGCGAGCAACATCGGCGCCAGGCACCTGCCGGGCGACTCGTATCTCTTCGTCAACAGCGACGCCTTCGTCCACCGGCCGGGGAGCATCGCCAAGCTCCTGGATGCCCTGGAGGATCGCGAGATCGGGATCGTCGCCCCCCGGCTCCTCAACGAGGACCTGAGCCTGCAGCCGAAGGTCGCTCCACTCAGCTCCCCCGGTGTCGCGCTCGTTCGCGCCTCGGGCCTGAGCCGGTTCGTGCCGAACCGGTGGCAGCCGAGCTGGAGCACGCACTGGGACCACTCGCACTCGCGTGAGATCGAGGCCGCAAGCGGTGTCGTGTTCCTCGTCCGCGGCGAGGTCTGGGACGAGCTCGGCGGCTTCGAGGAAGGGCACCTGATGTACACGGAGGACCTCGACCTCTGCTGGCGCGCGCGAAAGCGCGGCTGGAAGGTCTGGTTCGAGGCCGACGCCGAGTTCGTCCACATCGGCGCCGGCGCCACCGCCAGGCACTGGGACAGCCCGAAGCGCGCCGAGCTGATCGGCCGCGCCGAAGCGGCGATGATCCGGCGGCATCTGGGGCGGGCTCGAGGCGGACTGACGCTCGGCTTCATCGCCGCGGGCCTTGCCGGGCGGCTGGCCTACTACAGCGCGGTCCGGAACCGGGAGGCCGTGGCGACCCTGCGGGGATCGCTCCGCGGCTACCTCCGCTAGACGGCCAGCACCCGGTGCTCGATGCTGCCGCGATACCGACCAAGCTGACCGCCCAGGATCCACGCGAGGCGGGCCCGGCCGCCTTTCCGGCGAGCGCCCGGCAGCTGGAGCAGCACGGGCTTCCAGCCCGTGACGAGCCATTTGCGCTGCCCCGGAAAGCGAGCACCCCGCGGCTTGTGCTTCCGCTGGATGGCGGCCATGCCTCGGCCGTACGTGTAGGCCTGGCGGAAGATCCCGCCGAGGGACGACCGGTAGCGGTAGTGGATGACGGCGTCCGGGACGAAATGGAGACGCGGCCCAAGGAGCTGGACTCGGATGCAGTAGTCGAGGTCTTCGAGATACAACGTCTCGTCGAAGCCGCCGACGCGTTCGTGGAGCACCTTTCGGATCGCGAGGGCGCCCGCCCCGGTGTACGGGACGTACGGCGGAAAGGAGGTCGTCGGGAGCTCGGTCGCGAACCTCATCTCCCTGGACTCCCGGACCCAGGCCTCGTTCAGCTTCACGTCGTCCTGACGGCACGAGACGAACTCGTGCTCTCTCAGGGCCTCCCCGAGCGCAGCGAGCCAACCCTCCCCCACCTCGTCGTCGGCATCCGCGAACGCAATGGACTCGCCACGCGCTGCCTCGACGCCACGGTTCATCGCGTATCCGGCGCTGCGCCCGCCCGACGCGTCGATCACGCGGAGCCCGGGGAGTCGGTCCGCCCAGCGGGCGGCGACCTCGGGCGACCCGTCGCTGGAGCCGTTGTCGGCGACGACGACCTCCCACGGCTCGCTCCACTCCTGGCGGGCGAGCGCGTCGAGCTGGCCGCCGATCGTGTCGGCGGCATTCAGGCAGGGGACGACGACGCTCAGCTTGGGATCCATCGATGACCGGCGGCCATCCTAGTTCGCCGCCCGGCCCGGTCCTGATCGTCGCCCCGCACCAGGACGACGCGGCCCTGTCCTGCGCGGCGCTCTTCGAGCGGTCCGATCCCGTGGACGTCCTCACGGTCTTCACGGGGACTCCGGCGACCCCCCGGAGTGGCCACTGGGACATTGAGTGCGGCTTCGCCGACTCGCACGAGAGCGTTCCGCTGCGAAACGAGGAGGAGCGGCGCGCACTGGAGCCGGTCACGCGGCGCCTGGAGCTCCTCGATCTCGTCGAGTCGCAGCACCTCGAGGGCCCGCGCCCCGAGACCGACCGCGAGCGGCTCGCCGAGAGCGTTCTCGCCTGGGCCGCGCAGGAGGGGCCGTCGGGGAGCGTCGCGCTCCCGGTCGGCGCCGGCTGGCGACCGGGTTTCGTCCGCGCCCAACTCGTCCGGCGCGGGCTGGCCCGGCAGCCCGGCCCGCGTCCACACCCCGCGCACGAGTACGTCCGCGACGTCGTCCTCGACGCCATCGCCGGCACGCCCGTCTGGACGTTGCTCTACGAAGAGCTTCCCTACCGGTGGGGCGACGCCGGTGACGCCGCCGCAGCACGGGTGGCGAGAGAGCGGGGGCTGCATTCGACGCCGTTCGAGCTCGAGGTCGACCGCCAGGCGAAGGCGGCGCGGATCGCGCTCTACGCGAGCCAGGTGTCGCACATCTCACCGCCCGAGGGGCGCATCGACGACCCCGCGATCCTGCCTCCATACGAGCGTTACTGGCAGCTCACCCGGCTCGGAGGCGTCGGGCCTCCGAACTAACCTTCGGCGATGGGCGGGGAGAACAAACGGGGCAGCGCGACCCTGCGGACACTCGACCGCTACGCCGGGATCCCGGTGGTGGCGGCGGCGGGTCTCGTCCGACGCCGAAGGCGTCCGCCCTCGGAGATCCGGCGGGTCGGGATCCTGAAGGCATACGCGATCGGCGACACGGTCCTGCTGTCGGCGATCGCGCAGGACGTGGCGGCGGCCTTTCCGGAGGCCGAGATCGTGTTCTTCTCGGGCCTCGACAACGCCTCGACCGCCAAGCTGATCCGCGGCGTCTCACAGGTGGTCTCGGTGCCGATCTCGAGACCCTGGCTCACCGTTCGCAGCCTGCGCGCAGACCGGGTCGACGTGCTGCTCGACTTCGGCGCCTGGCCGCGGGTCGAGGCACTGGAGACGGCCCTGTCCGGCGCCGGGTTCACGGTCGGCTTCCGAACGCCCGGCCAGTTCCGCCACTACGCGTACGACGCGGCCGTCGACCACTCCCCCGACGTCCACGAGCTCGAGAACTACCGCCGCATCCTCGGGCCGCTGGGGATCGACGCCCGTTCGGAGCCACGACTCGAGCCGCCCGACACACTCCCGGCCGACGCCTTGCCGGACGGCGACTACGTCGTCTTCCACCTGTGGCCCGGCGGCTATCGGAGCGAGCTGAAGGAATGGCCCCAGGACCGCTGGCGGGAGCTGGCCGCAGCCCTCTCCGAGCGAGGCTTCTCGATCGTTCTCACCGGAGGGCCGGGCGACCGGGATCGGACCCAGGCGTTCGTCGACGGCAGCGGCCCGCTCGCAGAGCGGCTCGTGAACGCGGCGGGACGCTTCACGATCCCCGAGGTGCTCGACGTGCTCGCGCGAGGCCGGGGGGTCGTGAGCGTGAACACCGGCACGATGCATCTCGCCGCGGCGGTCGGCGCCCCCACGGTTGCGCTCAACGGGCCCACCTCGGAACGCCGCTGGGGACCGCTCGGCGAGCGCGCCCTGTCGGTGAACTCGACGTACGAGGGCTGCGGCTATCTCAATCTGGGATCCGAGTACGCCGGGAAGCGCGAGGACTGCATGCTCGGCATCTCCGTCGACCGCGTGCTGGACGCAACGGCGGGGCTCGTGGGCTTCGCCGAGCGGGAGCCCGCCTAACATGAGGCAGATGGACGATCTCGGGGAGACGATCTCCCGGTCTCTCGGCGAGAGCGCCGACCTGCGGAACGAGCTTGCGGCCCAGTGCGCCGACTCCGCGGCAGCGGCGGCCCGGGCAGTCGCAAGCTGCTTCCGCCGCGGTGGGAAGGTGCTCGTCTTCGGGAATGGGGGCAGCGCCGCGGACGCGCAGCACCTTGCGGCGGAGCTGGTCGGGCGGTTCTCCACGGACCGGCGCGCACTGCCCGCGATCGCGCTCACGACGGACACCTCGACGCTGACGGCCGTCTCGAACGACCTGGGCTTCGAGCAGGTCTTCGCGCGCCAGATCGAGGCGGTCGGGCGCCGCGGCGACCTCGTCCTCGCGATCAGCACGAGCGGCGCGTCGCCGAACGTGCTCGCCGCCGTGAAGGAGGCACGCGAACGCGGCCTGACGATCGTCGTGCTGACCGGGCAGGACGGCGGCTCCCTGGCCGACTCGGCCGACGTCGCGGTCGTCGTCCCCTCGACGAGCACGCCGAGGATCCAGGAGTGCCATCTCGCGATCGAGCACGTGATCTGCGAGACGGTCGAGCAGCTGCTCTTCTCCGGTTCGGACGACGCGGACAAGCCCCCGAAGGTCGTCGACTGGGACGCCCTGATCCAGCTTCGCGAGCAGTGGCGCCGCGAGGGACGGGTCGTCGTCTGGACGAACGGCTGCTTCGACCTCCTGCACCTCGGCCATGTGCGCGGTCTCGAGGAGGCCCGTGCGCTGGGCGACGTCCTCGTGGTCGGGGTGAACGACGACGCCGGGGTGACGAGCCTCAAAGGAGAAGGCCGGCCGATCCTCCCCGTGGAGGAGCGCGCGGCGATCCTCGCTGCCCTCGAGGCAGTCGATCACGTCGTGGTCTTCGAAGAGTTGACGCCGGAGGCGCCGCTCGAACGCCTGAAGCCGGATGTCCACGTCAAGGGCGAGGATTACCAGCCGCCCAACGGCAAGCCGATCCCCGAGCTGGAGGTCGTCCAGTCCTACGGCGGCGAGGTGCGGTTCATCCCTCTGGTGCCGGGGAGCTCGACGACGGACATCGTCTCCCGCATCCGAGATGGGCAGAACGATTAGCTCGCCGGCCGTCTTCCTCGACCGGGACGGGACGGTCATCTACGACGCGGGCTACCCGCACGATCCCGAACAGGTCGCATTGCTGTCGGGTGCGGGCGAGGCGCTTGCCGACCTGGCGCGGAGCGGGTTCAAGACCGTGATCGTCAGCAACCAGTCCGGCATCGGCCGCGGGTTCGTCACCGAGGCGCAGGCCACGGCGGTCCACGAGCGGTTCGTGAGCCTGCTCGAGAGCCTGGGCGTGCGGATCGACGGCGCCTACTACTGCCCCCACTCGCCCGACGACGGCTGCACGTGCCGAAAGCCTTCCCCGGAGCTTCTGCTCAGAGCCGCCGAGGAGCTCGATCTCGACCTCGGTCGCTCGATCATGGTCGGGGACAAGGCGAGCGACGTCGAAGCCGGACGGCGTGCCGGCTGCACGACGATCTTGCTCGCCCCCGGGCCCAGCGCACCCGAGACGGACGCCTCGCCGGACCATCTCGCTCGAAGCTGGGCGGAAGTGACAGCCGCGATCCTCGAGCGCGAGGCGGGTGCTGTGTGAGCGGCTCAGAGCTCGACGAGATCCTGGAGCGCTTCCCCGGAACCTCCGTCGTCGTCGTCGGCGACGTGATGCTGGACGAGTACATCTGGGGCGAGGTGCGTCGGGTCTCACCCGAGGCGCCGGTTCCGGTGGTGGAGATCCGACGGCGCACGTACGTCCCGGGCGGGGCAGGCAATGTTGCATCCGGCGTGGTGGGCCTCGGCGGCGCCGCCTCACTGGCAGGAGTCGTCGGCGACGACGCGAGCGCCGCGGTGCTGCGGAAGACGCTCGAGGAGGCGGGAGTGCAGGCCGGGCTCGCCGTCGACCCCACGCGGCCGACCACGACGAAGACCCGGGTGGTCGCCCAGAACCAGCAGATCGTCCGAACGGATTCGGAGGAGCGCTCGCCGGTGACGGCCGAGGTCGCCGACGAGGTCCTGTCCTGGGTCGGCGAGCGCCTGGAGCAGACCGACGCCCTCGTCCTCTCCGACTACGCCAAGGGCGTCATCTCGGAGGAGCTCGCCCAGCGCGTCATCGAGCTCGCACGAGACGCGGGGAAGCCGGTGGTCGCCGACCCGAAGGGCGAGGGGTACGGCAAGTACCGCGGAGCGACCGTCGTGACGCCCAACATCCACGAGGCGAAGCGGGCGGCCGGCTTCGACGGGGAGACCCACCACGAGCTCTCCGACGTCGGCGCCGGGCTGGCGGGCCTGCTCGGTGACAGCGCCCTGCTGATCACCCGCGGGGCGCAGGGAATGTCGCTCTTCCTCGGCGGTGGACGCCCGAGCGTGGACATCCCGTCGCGCGCCCGAAATGTCTTCGACGTCACCGGCGCCGGCGACGCCGTGGTCAGCACGCTCGCCCTCGCACTCGGCTGCGGTGCGTCACTCGAACAGGCAGCCAGGCTCGCCAACGCAGCGGCGGGAGTCGTCGTCGGCAAGTTCGGAACGGAGACCCTCGGGCTGGACGAGCTCCGAGCAGCCGCCGGTACGCTCTAAGAACTCGTTTCACAATGAAGCCTGAGCCGTCTCGCCGCACTCTGCGGCCCAAGTCCATGTCCTCAGTCGCGCCCGTATCCAGCGGATACGAACGCTCCCTGCGTCCGTGGCCTTGCATCCACAGATCGCACCGAGCCGGCGAGGCACATCATGAAACGAGTTCTACGGGGTGATCTTTCGAGCGATCTTCGTGGCGCTGGCCGTCACTCTCAGCGCGGGCGGCGCATCCGCAGTGCCGGGCGCCGCGGATCAGAGTGCCGTCCGAGCTGCCGGCCCGCTGCGAGTCCTCAAGTCGAATCCCCGCTACTTCACGGACGGCTCCGGCCGAGCCGTGTACCTCACCGGCTCGCACGTGTGGTGGAACCTCGTCGGGACACGGACCTGGAAGTCCGACTGCAAGCGCGGCGCGGTCCGGCGTTTCTCGTATGCCGCCTACCTCCGGCGCCTACGGTCGCTGAACCACAACTTCGTTCGGCTCTGGACGACGCAGCTTCCCGCCTGGCGCGAGTGCGGCCGGCTCGTGCGTGTCGCTCCGCTGCCGTGGCTGCGGTCGGGTCCAGGCCGTGCCCTTGACGGCCGGCCGAAGTTCGACCTGCGGCGCTTCGACCCGGCGTATTTCGGGAGGCTGAAAGCTCGGGTGCGCGCCGCCGAAGCCCGCGGCATCTACGTCTCGGTGATGCTCTTCGAGGGCTGGGCTCTCCAGAATCACGGAGCGTGGCGCTGGCGCAGCGACCCGTTCAACGCCCGCAACAACGTGAACGGCGTCAACGGCGATCTGAACGGCGACGGTGCCGGGACCGAGGTCAACACGCTCGCGTCACCGGCGGTGACCCGGATCCAGGACGCTTACGTGCGCAAGGTGGTCGACACCGTGAACGGCTTCGACAACGTCCTGTACGAGGTCGCGAACGAGAGCGGCTACTACTCGACCGCGTGGCAGTACCACGTCATCCGCCTCGTCAAGAGCCTGGAGGCGGGGAAGCCGAAGCGGCATCCGGTCGGGATGACCTTCCAGCATGCGGGCGGCAACAACGCCACGCTCCTTCGGAGCCCGGCCGACTGGATCTCCCCGGAGAGCGACACCTTCCTCACGATCCGCCCGTGGCGCACGGGCGCAAGGTCGTGATCGCCGACAGCGACCACATCTGCGGCCTCTGCGCGGACCCGGCCTTCCCGTGGAAGGCGTTCACGCGCGGCAACAACGTGCTCTTCATGGACGAGTTCCTGAACACGCCGGAGAGCCGGGGGGTCAGGTCCGCGCTGGGACAGACGAGGCGCTACGCGCTCAGGCTGAACCTGGCGGCGAGCCGCCCCCTCCCTGCGCTTTCGTCCACCAGGTACTGCCTGGCGAATCCGGGCCGGGAGTACCTGGTGCTCCAGCCCGGCTCGGGCTCGTTCCAGCTCAACCTCGGCGCGGAACGCCGCAGCTACGCGGTCGAGTGGTTCAACCCGGGGACCGGCCGTGCGACCGCGGCGGCCGGGATCGACGACGCCGGCGTCCGGACGTTCACTCCGCCCTTCGGCGGGCCGGCCGTGCTCTACCTCCGCGCGAGCTAGAACGTGGTCGTCGGCCTCGTTCCCGCGGCGGGTCACGCTCGCCGGCTGAGCGGGCTCGAGGGCTCGAAGGAGCTGCTCTCCGTCGGCGGCGCGCCGGTCATCGACTACCTCTTCGAGCGCATGCTGCGAGGCGGCGGACGAGATCGTCGTGACGACGCGGCCGGAGAAGCAGGACGTCGCCGAGCACGCCCGGCGGCGAGGGCATCGCGTAGTGGAGGGGCAGCCGGCGACCGTCTCGGAATCGCTCCTGCTCGGGCTTCAGGGCCTGGACGCCTCCGACGTGGCGTTGATCGGCTTCCCCGACACGATCTGGGAGCCGCGGGACGGCTTTGCGCAGCTGGTCGGCGCCCTCGCCGGAACGGAGGCCGCGCTCGGCATCTTCGAGTCCCCCGAGCCCGAGCGGTCCGACGTCGTGACGCTCGACGGCGACCGGGTCGTCTCGGTCGAGGTGAAGCCCCTGCGCCGGGGTCCAACCTGATCTGGGGCTGTGCGGCGGCGCGCGTGTCCGCCCTGGAGGGCCTCGCCCGGCACGAGCAGCCCGGCGACCTCTTCCACGAGCTGGCAGGAAAGGGACAGGTTCGAGCCGTACCCTTCCCCGGAGCCATGATCGACATCGGGACCAACGAGGCACTTGCGCGGGCGCGGGCCCTGCTCGGCGAATGAAGGTCCTGCTCACCGGCCACCACGGCTACATCGGCTCGGTCGTGCGGGCCGCTCCTCGCCGACGCCGGACACGAGGTCATCGGGCTCGACACGCTGCTCTACCGGGGCTGCGACCTCGCCTCCGCGCCGTCCCGGGCGCTCCCGACCCTGGGCCTGGACATCCGTGACGTCACTCCCGCCGATCTGGAGGGATTCGACGCGGTCGTCCACCTCGCCGCGCTGTCCAACGATCCGATCGGCGACTTCAACCCCGAGCTGACGCGCGAGATCAACTTCGAGGCGACGGCTTCGGCCTGGCCCGGGCGGCGAAGCGAGGCGGGCGTCCGCAGCGTTCGTCTTCTCCTCTTCCTGCTCGCATGTACGGGACGGCCGCCGACGACGCCGTGGACGAGACCGCTCCGCTCAAGCCGCTGACGGCGTACGCGGAGTCGAAGGTGCGCTCGGAGGAGGCGCTCGCCGAGCTCGCAGGCGCCGGACTTCTCCCCGGTCTCGATGCGGAACGCCACCGCCTACGGCGTGTCCGCCACGACTCCGGGTCGACCTCGTCCTCAACAACCTCGTCGGCTGGGCGCTACACGACCGGGAAGGTGAAGATCATGAGCGACGGGACTCCCTGGCGGCCGCTGATCCACATCGAGGACATCTCGCGAGCCACGCTCGCCGCGCTCGAGGCGCCGAGCGAGCTGGTCCAGGGCGAGGCGTTCAACGTCGGCCGCGACGACGAGAACTACCAGGTGCGGCGAGCTCGGCGACATCGTCCAGGACGTGGTCTCGGGCTCGGAGGTCGAGTACGCCGGCACGCGGCGACCCTGATCCCCGAAGCTACCGCGTGGGCTTCGCGAAGCTGGCGCAAGCCTTCCCCGAGCTCGAGCTGACCTGGACGGCGCGGGCCGGGGCGCAGGAGCTGGTCGACGCGTACCGCGCCTCCGGCCTGACGCTCGAGGAGTTCGAGGGCGACCGCTTCACCCGGCTCAAACGCCTCCGGCTGCTGCTGGAGCGCGGCGACCTCGACTCCCAGCTGCGGTGGAGGGCTGCGGCATGATCTTCGAGGAGACCGAGCTGGCCGGCGCCTTCGTGATCGACCTCGAGCGGCGGGAGGACGAGCGGGGCTTCTTCGCCCGCACCTGGTGCGCGAACGAGTTCGCCGACCACGGCCTTGATACGACGCTCGTCCAGGCGAACGTCTCCTGGAACCCGCGACAGGGCACCCTGCGCGGCATGCACTTCCAGGGTGCGCCCGCACGCCGAGGTCAAGATCGTCCGCTGCACCCGCGGCGCGATCCACGACGTGATCGTCGACCTGCGGGCGGGCTCGCCCACCTACAGGCAGTGGATCGGCGTCGATCTCACCGACGAGAACCGCCGCGCGCTCTACGTCCCGGAAGGGTTCGCGCACGGGTTCCAGACCCTCGTGCCCGACTGCGAGGTGCATACCTCGTGTCCGAGTTCTACACGCCCGTCGGCGGAGGGCGGCGTCCGCTGGGACGACCCCGCATTCGGGATCGAGTGGCCGGATCCGGCCAACGCGTTCGTGTCCGAGAAGGACGCGGCGTGGCCGGACTTCACGGGATGAGCGCGGCGTGATCATCGTCGACCGGGCGCTCGAGCGAGCGGCGCCGCGAGGGGCAACCCGATCCGCGTGGCGCATGGTCGGCGCCGGGTTCATGGGCCGCGGGATCGCCCTCCAGATCCTGAGCGCGGTCCCGGGCATGCGGCTCGTGGCGATCGCGAACCGGAACGTCGAGAAGGCGCGGGAGGCTTACTCGGAGGCCGGCGCCGAAGACGTCGTCGAGGTCGAGCTCGGCGGACGAGCTCGACGCCGCGATCGCCGCCGGCCGGTACGCCGTGACCGACGATCCGCTGCTGCTCGCCCGCCACCCTGGGATCGAGGCGCTGATCGAGGTCACCGGCGCCGTGGAGAACGGCGCCCGCACGGTGACGACAGCGATCGAGCACCGCAAGCACGTCATCCTCATGAACGCCGAGCTGGACGGGACGGTGGGGCCGCTCCTGCGCAAGCGTGGCCGAGGCCGCCGGCGTCGTCTACACGAACGCCGACGGCGACCAGCCCGGCGTCCAGCTCAACCTCTACCGCTTCGTCAAGGCGATCGGCGTCAAGCCGGTGCTCTGCGGGAACATCAAGGGGCTCCACGACCCCTACCGCAACCCCACGACGCAGGAGGGCTTCGCGAAGCAGTGGGGCCAGAACCCGCACATGGTCACGTCCTTCGCGGACGGGACGAAGATCTCGTTCGAGCAGGCGATCGTCGCGAACGCGACCGGGATGCGGGTCGCGAAGCGGGGCATGCACGGCCCGACCGTCGAGACCGGCACCCACGTCGACGCGGCACGCGAGCTCTTTCCGCTGGACGAGCTGACCGAGGGCGCCGGGATCGTGGACTACGTCGTCGGCGCGGTGCCCAGCCCCGGCGTCTTCGTCCTCGGAACCCACGACGACCCGACGCAGCAGCACTACCTCAACCTCTACAAGATCGGTGAGGGGCCGCTCTACTGCTTCTACACGCCGTGGCACCTCTGCCATTTCGAGGTGCCGAACACGGTCGCGCGGGCCGTCCTCTTCGGGGATGCGGCGATCGCGCCGCTCGGCGCTCCGCTGGTCGACGTCGTGGCCGCCGCGAAGGTCGATCTGGAGACAGGGCAGGAGCTCGACCGCTCGGCGGCTACCTCACCTACGGCCTGGCGGAGAACGCCGACGTCGCCTCCGCCGAGCGGCTCCTGCCGATCGGTCTGGCCGAGGGGTGTCGCGTCGTGCGTGGCCTCCCGCAGGACGCCGTCCTCACGCTACGACGACGTCGAGATCCCCGAAGGGCGCCTGGTCGACCGCCTACGCGGCGAGCAGGACGCCCGCTTCTCGCGGCTAGTCCCAGACCTTCCACGGCGCCTCCTTCGAGGCCCACATCTCCTCGAGGACCATGCGGTCCCGCAAGGTGTCCATCGGGTGCCAGAAACCGCGATGGCGGTAGGCGAAGAGCTTCCCCTCGTCGGCCAGCCGCCCGAGCGGCTCGTGCTCCCAGACGCTGTCGTCGCCCTCGACGTAGTCGAGCGCAGCCGGCTCGACGACGAAGAAGCCGCCGTTCACCCAGCCTCCGTCCCCCGCCGGCTTCTCGGTGTACTCGACGACCTGGTCGCTGCCGGAGGCGAGGTTGACCGCACCGAACCTGCCCGGCGGCTGCACGACCGTCAGTGTCGCCAGCCCGCCCGCAGCTTCGTGGAACGCAACCTCGGCCGTCACGTCGATGTCCGCCACGCAGTCGCCGTAGGTGAGGCAGAAGCGCTCCCCGTCGACGTACTCGCGGAGCCTCCCGAGGCGTCCGCCCGTCATCGTGTCTTCGCCCGTGTCGACGATGGTGATCCGCCACGGCTCGGCGCCCGAGACGTGCGTCGTGACCTCGTTTCGCTCGAGGTCGATCGTCACGTCCGAGTTGTGGAGGAAGTAGTTCGCGAAGTACTCCTTGATCAGGTAGCCCTTGTACCCGGCCGCGATCACGAAGTCGTTGATCCCGTGGGCCGAGTAGATCTTGAGGATGTGCCAGAGGATCGGCTTGCCGCCGATCTCGACCATCGGCTTCGGGCGCACAGCGCTCTCCTCGCTGATGCGCGTCCCGTAACCGCCGGCGAGGACGACCGCCTTCACGCTGCGCTCCTGCGGCCGAGCTCGAAGATGTCGCGGCAGGCCGCCGCGCCCAGGCCGGCGACGACGAGGATCCACCCCGCCTGCTCCGATCCCTCCTCGAGCGCGATCTCGAAGGCTCCGACGAAGTTCACCGCGGTCTCGCCGGACGCGTACCAGAACGAGGCGAGCGCCTCGGCCGCCACGCCCAGCACGAGCAGGCCGAGTCCGAGGCGGAGTGCGAATGCGGCCCGGGCCGGAAGCCCGGCGGCGATCCGCCACAGGAGCACGAACGCGAAAGCAAGGAGGGGGAGAAAGACCAGCACCCACAGACCGTCGACCCAGGCGTCGTTGATGTCCAGCTCTTCGGCGACACGCGTGCCGCCGTCCTCGTGGAGCTGCATCGTGTCGTCGAAGGAGAACAGCGCGAGCGTTCCGGCCAGGAGGAGGAACCGGCCGCGCTGCTGCTCGAGGGTCATTGCGATCAGAAAGGCGACGAATGCGCCGGTGAACGTCGTCACCGAGCTGGCCCAGCTGAACGCGTTGTTCTCCGCGTCTGCGTTCAGCGCCCCCGCGTCGCCGTCGAACACGAACACATACGAGAACTGGCTGGCAGTGATCCAGAGAGCCGCAAGGGCCGCAAGGACGACCCCCACGGTGACGATTCGGTCGACGAGAGGGCCTGGGGAGTCCACTACGAGCGCTCCCTGAGCGCCGGGAAGAGGATCACGTCGCGGATCGTGTCCTTTCCGGTCAGCACCATGGCCAACCGGTCGATCCCGAGGCCGAGACCGCCCGTCGGCGGCATGCCGTAGGCGAGCGCCTCGACGTAGTCGGGGTCGCCCTTCTCCACCTCCGGCGAACTCGGCCTGCTGCGCGAAGCGCTCGGCCTGCTCGTCGGGATCGTTGATCTCGCTGAAGGCGTTCCCGAGCTCCATCCCGCCCACGAAGTACTCGAACCGCTCGACGATCGAAGGGTCGTCGTCGGTCGCCCGGGCGAAGGGCGAGAGCTCCATCGGGTAGTCGTGGAGGATCGTCGGCTCGATCAGCTTGGGCTCGACGAAGGAGCTGAGCGCATGGTCCACGAGCTGAGCCCAGTCCTTGTCGGCGGCGGTGTCGACGTCGCGCTCGGTCGAGCCTGGCGCGCAGGTCGTCCGGGTCGCGCGTCCAGAGCCCTGCTCGGCTCGAGCGCGTCGACCAGCTTGACGCGCTGCCAGGGGCCTGCGAGGTCGACGTCATGGCCGCGGAAGGTGACAGTGGTCGTCCCGAGCGCCTCGTCGCGCGACGGCGGGGACGAGCTCCTCGATCCGCGCCATCGTGTCTCGGTAGTCGGCGTAGGCCTCGTACCACTCGACCATCGTGAACTCGGGCGCGTGCTTGTACGAGACGCTCTCGTTGCGAAAGTCCTTGCCGAGCTCGTAGACCCTCTCCAGGCCGCCGACGATCAGGCGCTTGAGGTAGAGCTCGGTCGGCGATCCGGAGGTAGACGTCGGCGTCCAGCTCGTTCGAGTGCGTGACGAACGGCTCGGCGAAGGCGCCGCCGTAGCGCGGCTGGAGGATCGGCGTCTCGACCTCGAGGAACCCCCGCTCGTCGAGCCAGCCGCGCACGGCCGTGACCACGCGGCTGCGCACGATGAAATCTCGCGCGCGTCTCGTCGTTCGTCAGCAGGTCGAGGTAGCGCTGGCGGTACCGCGTCTCCGTGTCCTGGAGCCCGTGGAAGGTGTCGGGAAGCGGCCGCCTGATCTTCGCCAGCAGCTCAGGCTCGTCGACGGCCAGCGACGGCTCGCCGCGACGGGTCTTCGACGGCTTCCCGTCCGCCCCGACGATGTCGCCGAGGTCGAGGTCGATCGGGCCGGTGCGCTCGACGGCGCACAGGAGCTGGATCCGGCCGGACCTGTCGACGAGATCGAGGAAGACGAGCTTCCCCATGTCCCGCCGGGCCATCACGCGGCCGGCGACCCGTCGGGTCTCCTCCCCCTCCTGGCCAGACTCGAGCGGCTCGGCCTCCGCGCGAACGGACGCGATCTCGACGCGGTCCGGAAACCGTTTCGGCAGCCCGCTCATGGCGGCCGAGTCTACGTCTACCCCCAGATCAGCCAGCCGACGAACAGACCGGCGACGAACGAGGCGCCTCCGGCTGCGACCGCGACCCTGGGGATGCGCTCGACGATCGCGGGCGCCGCCCGGGGCCTGGCAGCCTCAGGAACCGGCTCGGCCGGGACGTAGGGCGGCGCCTCGACGCCGAGCTGGCGGAACGCGGAGACCCAGACGTCGTTGGCCGGCGCGCCGAGGTCCCGCAAGGCGCGGAGCGCGACGCCCTGGCCCTCGTGCAGGAGAGCGATGAGCAGGTGCTGCGTGCCGATCGCGCGGTGGCCGAGGGTCTCCGCCTCCTCGACAGACATCTTGAGGATCTCCTTCAGCCGCGGCGTGATCGGAAGCTGGCCCGGGGCCGGCTCGGCATCCCCGCGCCCGACGTGCTCGGCGACCCACTCGCGCACCGGATCGAGGCCGACGCCGTGGGCGCGAAGCGTCGTTGCCGCACGTCCGTCCTCCCTGAGCAGCCCGAGCAGGAGATGCTCGGTGCCGATGTAGCCGTGCAGGAGCCTGCGCGCCTCCTCCTGGGCGAGGACGACCACCTGCCGCGCGCTCTCCGTGAAGCGCTCGAACATCGGTCGAGCGTATCGGCGGGACCGGCTGGCTAGGCCGCTTTGATTTCGAGGATCTTGTACTTGAGGGGCTTGCCGCGCGGCGTTGCGACTTCCACGGTCTCGCCCTTCTTCTTGCCGAGGATCGCACGGCCGACCGGCGACTCGTTGGAGAGCTTGTGCTCCGCCGGGTTGGCCTCCGCCGAGCCGACGATCCGGTACTCGACCGTCTCCTTGGCGGCGACGTCGCGCAGGCGCACCTTCGAGCCGACGCTGACGACGTCCTTGCTGATCTCCTTCTTGTCGATCACGCGCGCGGCGAGCAGCCGCTCTTCGAGCTGCATGATCCGGTGCTCGAGCATCGCCTGCTCGTTCTTAGCGTGGTCGTACTCAGCGTTCTCGCTGATGTCCCCGAACTCGCGCGCGATGCGGATGCGGTCGGCGACTTCCCGTCGCTTGTCGGTCGAGAGATGCTCGATCTCGTCCTTCAGCTTCTGGTAACCCTCCGGAGTGAGGATCACGTCCTTCACGTCAATGGCCTCCTTGACCCAAAAAAAGCGCGGCCCGAGGGCCGTCGCTGAGCCGGCGCATGGTAGCGGCGGTCGCGGACGGCGTCAAACCCTATGAGCTACTGTTTTCCCGCTCTATGCAGGTAAATCTTCGTTCTCCGTGGCGAATCGGGCCCGTCGAGATCCCGACTCGCGTCGTTCTCGCGCCGATGGCGGGCGTGAGCGTGCAGGCGTTCCGGCGCCAGGGACGCCGCTACGGGGCCGGACTGGTCTGCTCCGAGATGGTCAGCTGCGCCGGCCTCGAGCACCGAAACGAGCGGACGCTCGGGTATCTGCGGATCGCCTCCGACGAGCATCCTTTGGCGATCCAGATCTTCGGAGGCGACCCGGCGACGATGGCCGAGGCAGCCCGGATGGTCGAGGCCGCGGGAGCGGACATCGTCGACATCAACTTCGGCTGCCCGGTCCGGAAGGTCACGAAGACCGGCGCCGGCGCGACCTGCCTGGCCGAGCCCGAGCGCGCGGCCGCAATCGTCCGGGCTGTGGCCGCCGCGGTGTCGGTGCCGGTGTCGGTGAAGATGCGGCGCGGCCTGGAGAACGGCTCGCGCACTTGCCTGGACGTTGGGCCGCGACTGGTCGACGCCGGCGCGGCGACTCTCACGCTCCACCCTCGCTCGGCGAAGCAGATGTACACGGGCGAGGCAGACCACTCGCTTACGGCAGAGCTCGTGGAGCTAGTCGATGTCCCGGTGATCGCGTCTGGAGACGTCACCTCCCGGGCGCGCGCCCAGGCCGTTCTCGCCACGACCGGGGCCGCCGCAGTCATGGTCGGCCGCGCCGCCCAGGGGAACCCGTGGGCGATCCGCGAGATCCTCGGCGAGGGCGGCGAGCCGACGCGCGAGGAGGTCGTCGCGGAGCTCGTCCTCTTCATGCGCGAGACGGTTCGTGAGCTGGGCGAGCACCGGGCGACGAGCTTCCTGAAGAAGTTCTACGGCTGGTACCTGGGCCGGGGCCGCTTCCCGCGCCCGTTCAAGCAGGAGCTCGTGGAGCTGCAGACGCTCGACGAGGTCGAGCAGCGCCTCCTCGCCGCCGCTCCGGGCGCGCAATTCGTCCTCGCCCGGCTCGAGCAGGAGCATCCCCAACTCGACGAGGTCGAGCTCGACCTCCCGATCTCGATCTACGGCGGCGGATGAGCGGGCCCGGAGGCGGCGTCTCCCGCGCCTCGCCTAGATCGTCGCCGACAAGGAGCGGTGTCCCGTGGAGAAGCTCTACGCGGCGTTTCGCCGTCCAGCCGAGTCCTCTGCCGGCCACAGGCTCATGGAAGGACTTCGACACCCTGGCGATGCCCTCTACGCCAGGCCGTTCAGATCGTAACGGAGTGAGCTATCGGCTCGAGCCCGATGGCGGCGGGGGCACCACGGAGGCCTGGACCTCGATGGATGGACTCTGTCATTCGAACAGGAAGCCGACGGCGAGCCGCTGCTCGTGTACGGGCTCGTGGCCGACCATGTGCGGCGGTGGACATCCTGATCGGCGAGGAACCGCATCGCGCCCGCCTCGAGAACAATCCCGCCTATGCGCTCCTCAGACCGCGGATTCGGGGACTGGTGGCGAGCTGCTCAAGGCGCTTCGGATCATGCCACTGCGTCGGGCGTTTCTGGAAGCTTTTCCGTCGAAACGGGCTAGGTTCGGCAGGCCCGAAGGGGACAACGATCTCGTCCCTGCAACAGCGGGAGGTACGAGATGGCTACAGGACACTGAGATAAGAGAGACGCGGGTCGACGAGAAAGTCGACACCGCACGGCCGATCGAGACGCGGACGGAGCAGACGACCGCTCCCGACCCGTACGCCGGAATCCACGCGGCGCGCGAGCGGTTCGGCGGGATCGACATCCCCGCGAGCCTCGTCGGGATGCTGACCGCGCTTTCGACGGTGATCATCCTTGCCGGCCTCGTCGGCGCCGCAGTCGGCGTCGTCGGCTACCAGACCGGCCTCGAGGAGAACGCTCAGGACCTGTCGATCGGGAGCCTGATCGGCGGCGTCGCGATCCTGTTCGTCGCCTACCTGATCGGCGGCTGGGCGGCAGGGCGGATCGCACGGTACGACGGGGCTCGCAACGGCTTCGCCGCCGGCGTCTGGACGCTCATCTTCGGAGCGATCCTCGCCGCCCTCGGCGCATGGGCCGGAGCGGAGTACGACGTCTTCCAGAACGTCCAGCTCCCACAGTGGTTCGACCGCGATGCTCTGACGACAACCGCAATCGCCAGCGGCATCGGCGCGATCGCCGCGATGTTCGCCGGCGGGATCATCGGCGGCCTCTGGGGCGAGCGGTACCACCGCCGCGCCGACACCACGATCGCGAACACGGCGACCGAGACAGTCCGGACGGACGAGCGGGTCGACTAGCTCACACGGTGGGGGCGGCGCGAGCCGCCCCTACTGGTTTCGCTCCCAGAGAATCCGCAGCCCCTCCAGCGTCAGGTACGGATCCACCTTCTCGATCGTCCGCGCGTGCGGCGCGATCAGGTCGGCGAGGCCGCCGGTGGCGATGGCCGGTGCCTCGGCCCCGAGCTCCGCGCGAATTCGAGTGACGATCTCGTCCACCTGGCCCGTGAAGCCGTAGACGAGACCTGATTGGAGCCCGGAGGCCGTCGTCTTGCCGATCACCGCGGCAGGCGCGGAGAAGTCGATGCGGAAGAGCCGCGCCGCGCGCGCGAAGAGCGCGTCCATGGAGATCTCGATCCCCGGCGCCAGCACGCCGCCGACGTACTCCCCATCGGCCGAGACCACGTCGAAGTTCGTCGAGGTCCCGAAGTCGACCACGATCGACGGTGCCCCATAGCGCTCGAGGACTGCGACCGCGTTCGCGATCCGGTCCGGCCCCACTTCGCGCGGATCGTCGTACCGAATCGGGATCCCGCTCTTCGTCCCCGGCCCGACAACCAGGATCGGAGCCGAAGCCCACCGTTCGGCGAAGTCCTCGTACGAAGTGACGAGGGACGGGACCGAGGAGGAGAGCGAGATCCCGTCGACAGCGTCCAGATCCAGGAGGCCGGTGAGCAGCACCCCGAGCTCGTCCCCCGTGCGGTCTCGCTCGGTGGCAACCCGCCAGTGCTCACCCAGCTCGCCGTTCTCGAACAGCCCGAGGACGGTCTGGGTGTTCCCCGCGTCGACCGCTAGGAGCAAGTAGCTTATCTCGTCGTCGCGGAGAGGCTCGCCGAGCCGCTCCGCAAGGGCCTCGGCGGTCAGCTTCGGCTCCTCGCCCTCGCTGCGAAGCTCCTCGACCGTGACGTCGCTCGAGGTGTAGACCTCGGCGCGCGGGATCATGCGGGTGGGGACGGCTCTTGTCCCAGACCCAGACGTCCTCCATGCGCAGATGGAAGAACGGATAGCTCGGCTGTGGGACGTAGCGCAGGTCGAGCGTGTTGCAGAGGTACGTGGCGTCCTGGGTCAGGACGCAGTACCGGAAGAGGCCGAAGACGGCCGTGTACTCCTTCTTCAGCCGAAGCTCGAGCTCGGCCTCGAACTCGTCGAGCTCGTCGAGGTGCGACATGGCATCAGTGTAGCCCTGCGAGGAAGTCTCGAACCGGCCCGCGGCCGGGGACCACGAGTTCCGGATCGAGCTCCGCGAGCGGCTCCAGCACGAACGCCCGTTCCGTCATCCTCGGATGCGGAACGACCAGCCCTGGCTCGTCGACGAGGGCGTCGCCGTAGAGGAGCAGGTCGAGGTCGATCGTCCGTGGCCCGAACCGCGGCCCGTGGCGTGTCCGGCCCAGGTCGCGCTCGATCGCGAGCATTCGCTCGAGCAGGTCGCGCGGAGTGAGCGGGTCTCGAGCTCGGCCGCGGCAGTTCAGGAACCTCGGCTGGTCGTCGTACCCGACCGGATCTGTCTCCCGGAGGGACGAGACGCGGACGACCTCGATCTCCCCTGGCTGCCGGCGAACCGCTCGAGCGCCGCATGAATCGTCGCCTCCCGGTCGCCGAGGTTCGCGCCGATCCCGATGTAGACACGCGGTCATATCGCCGCTATCTTGAAGCTTGTTATGCGCCGACTCGGGTCGTCTTGGCGTCTCCTCTTCGTGGCTGCGCCGAGTCCGGCGCAGGGCGGCTCCCGCCGCACGGCTTCCGACGAGCCGGAGATCTCCGCGCTGGCCTCAGCTACGGCAGCTCCATGGTCGGCGTCCGGGCCGACGCGCGCGCTGAGCGCCTGCTCGCCGCGAACGGCGGGACGCTCGTCGCGCCGGACCTCCACATCTGGCGGCTGCCGAGCGGAGCCGCGCAACGGCTGATCCCGCGCCTGCGGGCGCTCGGGGCGCTCCGCTACGCCGAGCCCGACAAGCCTGTCTCACGCCAGAACCACCTACTGGGCGGCGACCCGCTCGCAGCCCCGAATTTCGCCTGGCACCTCTACCGAATCGGTGCAGACAAGGTTGAGCCGCCCGGCCCCGGGATCCCGCTCACGATCATCGATTCCGGCCTCGACACGAACCACATGGAGTTCAAGGCCCGGCCCAACACCTTCGTCCTGAACGAGCAGCAGGTCGAGCTCTCGACCGAGGAGTACCACGGGACGATCGTCGCCTCGACGGCGGCGGCGCCGACGGATGCCCAGGGCACGGTGGGCGTCTATCCGCAGGCCGTGCTGCGCGCGTTCGACCTCTGGTTCCTGTCGGAGTCGATGATCGTGCAGGGGATCAGCAAGGCGGTCGCTGCCGGATCCGGCGTCATCAACCTCAGCCTCGGCGGCGACGAGCCGTCGCGCTCCATGTACGAGGCGACGATCAACGCGTTCGGGCGAGGAACCATCGTCGTGGCGGCCGCGGGGAACGAGCGACTTCGCGAGGACCCGCCCATCTACCCCGCAGGGTTTCCGCACGTGCTCACGGTCGGCGCGACGAATCAGAGCGACCTGCCGTCCGAGTTCTCCAGCACGAGCCCTGCCGTCGACCTCGCCGCGCCGGGTGAGCTGATCCCGTGGCAGCACCCGTCCGACCCGGCGCTCTTCAGCACGGTGAACGGGACGAGCTTCGCCTCGCCGATGGTCGCAGCGGCGACCGCCTGGGTCTGGACAGCTCGTCCCGGCATCGAGAAGACGCAGCTTTTCGACCTGATGCGCTACTCGGCGCGGGATATCGCCCCCCAGGGCGTCGACAACCGGACCGGCTGGGGGCTCCTCGACATCCCCCGCGCCCTCACCCGCGCGCTGCCGGCGATCGACCCGATGGAGCCGAACGACGACGTCGACCACGTGAAGGCCCACGGGATCTTCCGCGCGGCGGCGCGCGCGCTGACCGCGCCGGGACGCAGGCGGGCGACCCTCCGGGCGCGGCTCCACCGGAGCGAGGACCCTGACGACGTCTACCGCTTCTGGGTGCCTGCCGGACGGGTCGTGACCGCGAGCGTGCGCCCGACGGCCAACGTGACCGTCTTTGCGTGGCGTGTGGGCACGCGGTCCGTGTTCGAGCGGGGCGCGAATCGGCGCCGCGACCTGATCGAGTCCAGCGCGCGCCCGGGCGGCCGGATCGAGACGGTTCGGATCGAGAACGATGGCGAGCGCGGCTACTGGGCGTACCTCGACGTCTTCCCGGCCCGAGGCGTCCGCACCGCGCAGTATTCGCTCGAGATCAGCTCTCGCGCACTGCGGTAGCGGCGGAGTACTCGACCGCCAGGCCCGCCGGCGCGATTCCCGGCTTTCGCACGCGGACGGTGACCCGCCGGGCCGGAAAGCGCGCGACCAGCTCGTCGGCGACGGCGGCGGCGAGCGCTTCGATCAACTTGAACTCGTGTCCCTCCGAGACGTCGCGCACGCAAGCGGCGACCTTGCGGTAGTCCACTGTTGCCTCGAGCTCGTCCCGCTCCGGCTCGGAGACCTCGAGCGCGACGTCGTAGAGATAGATGCGCCCTTGCTCGCGCTCGTCGTCGTCCACCCCGTGGCGGCCGAAGACCTCCAGGCCGACGAGCTCGACGATCACCCGACGACCGCCCTGGCAGCCGTCAGAGCCTCGACATGCTCGCGGACGTCGTGCACGCGGAGGATCGTCGCACCCCGTTCGTAGGCCGCCACCGCCGCGGCGATGCTGGCGGAAAGGGGGCCGGTGGTTGCCCCGGGATCGCCGAGGATCCTCCCGAGCGAGCTCTTGCGGGAGAAGCCGACGACGACCGGCCGCCCGAGCGCCGCGATGTCGTCCAGCCGCCGGATGAGCTCGAAGTTGTGCTCGACGGACTTGCCGAACCCGATCCCGGGATCGAGGCAGACGCGGTCCTCGCGGATTCCCTGGTCAATTGCGAAGCGCAACCGCTCTTCGAGGAACGCAGCGACCTCGGACACCACGTCCTCGTAGCGGGGCTCCAGCTGCATCGTGCGCGGCTCGCCCTGCATGTGCATCAGGCAGACGAAGGCGTCCGCCTCGGCCGCCGCCTCGGCGACGCCGGGATCCGCGCGCAGTGCCGTCACGTCGTTGATCATCTCCGCCCCGAGCTCGAGCGCCCGTCGCGCGACCTCTGCTTTCGCCGTGTCGATCGAGACCGGCAGGCCCGAGATCCCTTCGAGCACGGGGACCACGCGCCGGAGCTCTTCGTCCAGCGAGACCCCCTCGGACCCGGGTCGGGTCGACTCCCCGCCGACATCGACGATCGCCGCCCCCTCCTCGAGCATCCGCCGAGCCGACGCAACCGCGTCGTCGGCCTGGAAGTTGACGCCGCCGTCGGAGAACGAGTCCGGAGTGACGTTCACGATCCCCATCACCGACGGCCGGGGAAACCGCTGCTCGATCGGCACGCGCACGCCGAGAGAGTAGGCCGCCGGGTCTAGATCGAGCCGCTGAAGGTGTCGCAGGCCGCCGGGCGCTTCTGCTCGTAGCCCCGCGAGAACCAGCGCCGCCGCTGCTCCGACGACCCGTGCGTCCAGCTTTCGGGATTGACCTGACCCTGTGTCTGCTGCTGGATGCGGTCGTCGCCGATCGCAGCCGCGGTGTCGAGACCCGCGTTGATGTCCGCCTGGGTCAGCTCCTCGATCAGCTCGGAGTCGACGGCGTTCCCTGCCCAGACTCCGGCGTAGCAGTCCGCCTGGAGCTCTGAGCGGACGGCGCGGCTCTCCGGTCCCTGCCTGTCGTTGCCGATCCGTTCGAGCACGCCGAGCTGGTTCTGCACATGGTGGCCGTACTCGTGGGCGATGACGTACGCCTGCGCGAACGGTGCGCCGCCGGCTCCGAGACGCGACTGCAGCTCGTCGAAGAAGCCGAGGTCGATGTAGACCAACTGGTCGCGCGGGCAGTAGAACGGGCCGACCTGCGAGCTGGCGAGGCCGCACTCCGTCTGCACCTGGTCGGTGAAGAAGACGGTGTCCACGTACGGGTATTTGCGGTTGCTCCGCTGGAAGACGCCGTCCCAGAACCGCTGGACGCTGTTCACGACCGCGACGATCCGGCAGTCCTGCCGCTCGTTTGCGTCCTCCCCCGTTCGGCATGCCTGCGAGACCTCGCCCGGGGTGTCCCCCTGCCCGACGGTACGGTCGTCGAGCGGCGCGAGCTGGCCGAGGCCGCCGCCGCCGGAGAGCAGCGTGATCAACAAGTAGATCACGAGCGCGGCGCCGCCGAGGCCGCCGCCGCCCAGCGCGAGCCCGCCGCCGCCCATTCGGCGTCCACGAACGTCTGTCACCTGGCCCGGATCGAGACGGGCTCCTCGTCGGAAGCGCATGGCCCTCTCTTACCTGCGCCGGCCTTTCGGGAAACTGCGGAGGCTCGGACGCTGGATCAGCCGGAACCCGGCCGGCCAGAGGCGTCAGCCCTTGGCGGGATCCGGAGGCGGCGACTGCATCATCGCGCCGGGCACCGGGAACGGCTTCGGCTTCGGGGCCGGCTTGCGCTCACGACTCGGCGTCTCCGCCTCGGCCGGCGTCACCGGCTCCTCCGGGAAGACCTCTTCCTCGGTTGCGCCCTCGAGCAGCTTGATGAACTGATCCTTGTCGATCGTCTCGCGCTCGATGAGGATCGCGGAGAGGCGGTGCAGCTCCTCCATGTGCTCCGTCAGCACGGCGCGGGCGCGGTCGTGCGCCTCCTCGATCACGCGGCGGATCTCCTCGTCGATCTCGCGTGCGATCTCCTCGGAGTAGTCCGGCTCGGCGCTCATCTCGCGGCCGAGGAACGGCATGTCGTGGTTGCGGCCGAGAACGCGCGGGCCGAGCTTCTCGCTCATGCCGAAGCGCATGATCATCTGCTTCGCGGTGTGCGTGACCTTCTCGAGGTCGTTCGCTGCGCCCGTCGTGACCTCGTTGAAGACGAGCTCCTCCGCCGCCCGGCCCCCGAGCGTCGCCGCGAGCTGGTCCATCAATGTCGACTTCCGGGTCAGGTAGCGGTCCTCACGCGGCAGAGAGATCGTGTAGCCGAGCGCCTGGCCACGGCTGATGACCGAGATCTTGTGGACGTCCGTGTCCTGGTCTAGGTGGTGGCCGACGAGCGCGTGGCCCATCTCGTGGTAGGCGGTGACCTTCCGCTCCTCCTCCGAGAGCAGGCGCGTCTTCTTCTCGGGGCCGGCGATGACCCGCATGACGCCCTCTTCTAGCTCCTCCTGGCCGATCGTCTTGCGGCCGCGGCGCGCCGCAAGCAGCGCTGCCTCGTTGATGAGGTTCGAGAGGTCGGCGCCGGTGAAGCCGGGGGTTCCCGCGGCGAGCGTGTCCAGCTCGACCACCGGATCGAGCGGCTTGCCCTTGGCGTGCACCTCGAGGATCTTCTTGCGTCCGCTCCGGTCGGGGCGGTCGACGACGATCTGGCGATCGAAGCGGCCCGGGCGCAGGAGCGCCGGGTCGAGGATGTCCGGCCGGTTCGTCGCTGCGATCAGGATGATGTTGTCCTTCAGCTCGAACCCGTCCATCTCGACGAGGAGCTGGTTCAGCGTCTGCTCGCGCTCGTCGTGCCCGCCTCCGAGGCCGGCGCCGCGATGGCGGCCGACGGCGTCGATCTCGTCCATGAAGATGATGCAGGGAGCCGCCTGCTTGGCCTGCTCGAAGAGGTCACGGACGCGGCTCGCGCCGACGCCGACGAACATCTCGACGAAGTCAGAGCCCGAGATCGAGAAGAACGGGACGCCCGCCTCACCCGCGACTGCACGTGCGAGGAGCGTCTTACCGGTTCCGGGGGGCCCGTAGAGCAGGACGCCCTTCGGGATGCGCGCGCCGAGGGCCTGAAACTTCTTGGGGTTCTCGAGGAACTCCTTGATCTCGTGCAGCTCCTCGACCGCCTCGTCGACGCCTGCGACGTCCTTGAAGCCGATCTTCGGCGAGTCGGGCGTCATGCGCTTGGCGCGGCTCTTGCCGAAGCTCATCACCTTCGAGCCGCCGCCCTGCACCTGGTTCATGAGGAAGATCCAGAACGCGATCAGGATCACGAACGGGAGCAGCGAGGTGAGGAGCGACCACCACGCTGAGCCGCCGACCGACTTCGAGTCGAAGTTGACGTTCTTCTGCTCCATCAGCCGCTCGAACGGAACGAGCGACTCGGGGCTCGGGTAGGCGACCTTGGTCTTCCGCCCCTTCTCGCCGCCGGTCCCCTTGTACTCGACGTTGAGCTGCTGCCTGCTCGGGTTGGCGACGATCTCCTCGAACTGCTGGGGGTTCGACTCAACCTCGGCCTTGAGCTGCGAGTAGGTGACCTTCTCCTGCTTCTCGTTGCCCATGAGGGTCTGGCTCGCCAGATAGACGAGCAGGACGATGACGATCAGCGGGAAGAGGGCAGAGCGGAAAAACCGGTTCATAGCGGTCTATGCCAGGGTAGCAGCGGCCCTACCTGTCAAACGTGCCCCAAAAGGGTTGGATCAGTGCGATTCGGCAGTTGCCGTCTCGTCGGCCAGGACGCCCACATAGCGGAGGTTTCGATACCGCTCCGCGAAGTCCAGCCCATAGCCGACGACGAATTTGTTCGGGATTTCGAAGCCGATGTACCGGACCGGGACCTCCACTTCGCGCCGGTCCGGCTTGGTCAGCAGCGCGCAGACCTCGAGCGACGCGGGATGGCGCGCACCGAGCGTCCGCTTGAGGTACGAGAGCGTGAGGCCCGAGTCGATGATGTCCTCGACGACGAGCACGTGTCGATCCTCGATGGTCTCGTCCAGGTCCTTGAGGATGCGGACGACGCCCGACGAGTCCGTGGAGGCGCCGTAGCTGGAGATCGCCATGAAGTCGACCTCGCAGGGCACCGTGATGTGGCGCATGAGGTCGGCCATGAAGAAGACGGCGCCCTTGAGGACGCCGACGAGCAGGAGATTCTTTCCGGCGTAGTCGGACGAGATCTCGGCACCGAGCTCGGCAACGCGCTCGCGCAGCGTGTCCTCCTCGATCAGGACTTCCGAGACCCCTTGCTCGACCTCAGTCTGAAATGCGCTCAACCTTGACTCCCTGTGCCTCGACGATACCCGGGACCGCGACCACCTCGTCTCCGCGCACGACGAGCGGCCAGGCCTCTCGCTCCGAGCGCGGCACCTTCGCGTCCACGAACACATCCTGAAGCTTCTTGCGGCGCCCTGCGAGCCGGTCTCCCGCCCGCCAACCGCGGACCTGTAGACCGGGGAGCGTGGACGAGATCCGCCAAGGGCCCCAGTGCACCTCTCGATCCAGCTGGACGGCGCGTTGCTCGAGCCACACCCGATCGTATTCCCGCACCGCCTGGAGCCCCCCGCCGAGGTCGGCGCGCGCGGACCCTGCAGCGCTGTCGAGCAGCGTGTCGAGGCGACTGGGCCGGCCCTCGGCGAGCGCAAGCAGGTTCTTCTCTGCGCGCTCGTCGAGCTGCCGAAGGAGCGGGACGATCTGCTCGCGCATCAGGCCCCGCTTCGTTTCTCGGTTGGAGGAGTCGACGCGGAACGGCATGCCGACGGCGCGGCAGTAGGCCTCGGTCTCGTCGCGCCAGACAGTCAGGAGCGGGCGCACGACGCCGTCCTCTCGCCTGGGCTTGATCCCACCGGGCTCCCGCTCGAGACGAGCCGGTAAAGCACGGTCTCCACCTGGTCCGAGGCTGTGTGCCCGGTGGCCCGCAGGCAATCGGTCGCGAACGAGTACCGAAGGTCTCGCAACCCGGCCTCGGTTGTCGCGGGAGCTGCGTCGACGACCTCGGCGCCGAGGCGCTCGGCGCAGAACCGGGCATCCTCGTCCGACTCGCCGCCGCGCAGGTGGTGGTCGACGTGCAGCGCCGAGACCGAGTATCCGAGCTCGCGCAGCGCATGCCACATCGCGGTCGAGTCGGCGCCGCCGGAGACCAGGCAGCGGACCTCTCCGCCGGGCTCGATCAGCTCGTGCCTGCGGATCTGCTCCTCGATCCGGCTGCGAAAGGTTTCCGGCTCCATCGGCCTATCTTGGCCGTCGCCGCTCGAGGTAGGAAGCGAGCATCAGCGTCGCCCAGCGGCCGACCCAGAGCACCACCGCCGCGCCGAGAAACCGCTTCATGGATAAACAGGGTCGCGGACCCATTCCTCGATGCGCTCCGCAGCCTCGCGCAGGCTGGGCTCGTACAGGATGTGCGGCTCGGCCGGCGTGATCAGCGGCATCTTCGCCGACGGCCGGCGTCCATCGGCGGCCGCCAGCGCGAACGCGACCGGCAGCGAGTGGCAGACGACGAGGAGAGTCTCCTCGGACCGCTCGAGCAGCGTCCGGAAGCCGCGCGCGTAGCGCTCCGCGATCGCGGCGCGCGCTTCGCCCTTTCCGGGCGGGACGTCCAGCGGCCCGTGCGTCCCCGCCCACTTGCGGTAGTCGGCGAGCGCCTTGCCCTCGAACTCGCCGTAGAACGGGTCGTTGAGGTCGCGCAGGACGATTCGGGGGACCTCGCGTCCGTCGAGTGCCAGATCGGCCGTTTCTCGGGTCCTGCCGAACTCCGTCACGACACAGAGGTCGATCGGCTCGCTCGCGAGCCTCTCCGCGAGCTGCCGCGCCTGCTGGCGGCCCTCCTCCGTGAGGCCGACCAGGACGGTGGGGTCTCCGTTGACGAGCTTCCGGGCCGAGTACTCGCTCTCGCCGTGCCTGACGAAGATCGCGCGTTCCACGGCCTAGAAGAGGATCGAGCGGTAGGTGCCGGCCTTCTCCATGCCGATCGCCTCGTAGAGCCGGATCGCCGCCGGATTGTCGGCTCGGACGAAGAGGCAGACGCGCTGTGCCTGCTCGAGGAGCAGGCGGACGAGGTCGCGGAGGCCGCGCTGCCCGTACCCGTGGTTCCGCGCCGCCGGATCCACCCAGACCTGCTGGAGCTGGATCGCCTGAGGCGTCCAGGCCGACGCCTCCGCCTTGAAGAGGATCGTCCCGTTCTCGGCCCAGACCCACGAGCGCCCCTCTTCGATCTGCTGGAGCGTCCGGCGCCGGAACGACTCCGGGTCGGTCGCGAGCGGGTCGAGACCGAGCTCACCCTCGTGCGTCGCCGCGCATGCGGGCAACAGCAGCTCGAGGTCCTCTCTCACCGCCGGGCGAATCGCCGAGTCACCCGGCTCGGGCGGCGTTGCGATCGAGAAGACCGGCTGTCCTGGGCGGTCGGCCCGGGGAATGGGAAGGCGGTCCGCCGCGGCGGCCCAGAGATCCGACACGGCAGCCTCGTTCCCGATCACCATCCTGGGACGGCCGACCCCAGCGAGCTCGGCAAAGATCTCGCAGCCCTGGCCCGACGGAACAAGGTTCGAGCCGAGGTGGCAGAGCGCGGTGACCCGCGACCCTTCCACGGCCGCGACGAGCCGCCCGGGCCCGCGCCGCGCCGACTCCTCGAGGTAGACGCGCTCGACGGGATCCTCGGCGCAAAACGCGAGCACCTGGTCGAGGCTGGGCTCGAGGAGCTTTCTGGTCGTTGCAACCATCTAACCCTTTACGGTGGTGTCTTGCTCCGCTACGCTCTCGTCAATGCTGCCCGATCCTGGCAACCGCGAACCGGCGCCCGAGCCCCTGCGCATGGTGCAGGCCTTCGTGAACACCGTCGACGTCGAGAACGGAATCGAGGAGCTCACCGGCCCCGCCGAGCTCCAGGAGCTGCTGACTCGCATCGGTGCGCTCGACGACGGCGCGCGAGCGTTGACGAACGCTGACCTCCGCCGAACGCTCGCCGTGCGCGAGGCGCTGCGCGCGCTGCTGCACGCGAACGTCGGGCTCGCGCCCGATCCGGGAGCGCTCGACCTGCTCGACCGGACCGGCGCGGCCGGGTCTCTCTTCGTCCGGTTCCAGCGCGACGGCTCCTCGACGCTCGCTGCCGACGGGTCGACCCTCGACGGAGCGCTCGGCCGGATCCTCGCGATCGTGTACTCGTCCATGGTCGCCGGCACCTGGACGCGCCTGAAGGCATGTCCCCGTGACGTGTGCGGCTGGATCTTCTACGACCGTTCCCGGAATTCGTCGTCTAAGTGGTGTGCGATGTCCGTCTGCGGAAACAGGACGAAGACGAAGCGCTACCGCGCGCAGGCGGTCGCCCGATGAGATCGATCCTCAGCTCACCCCGAAAGCGGCGCCGCCTCGGCTACGCGGTGGTGACGCCGCTGGCGATCGCCGCCGTCGTCACGGCGGCGGTGATCTGGTTGCCCGAGGCGTCCCCGGATCCCCCGGAGGTCTTCGGAAACCAGCAGGCGGTCAACATCGCCGCCCATCGAGAAGACCGTGCGTCTCACCCGCGCCGACCGCAAGCTGGTCAACGAGACGATCGACGTGCTCATGAACGACGGCGTGAAGCGGCAGAACCCCGGCGCGGTCTACGACGTGGCGTCTCCCGGCCTCCGGAGCCTGGCGACGAAGAGGGACTGGCAGCGGGGCGAGATCCCGGTCTACCCCTACCCGGCGCTCGGCAAGACGTTCCACGGCTGGACGATCAACTACTCGCAGCGCAACCACCTGAACGTCGACCTGCTCGTGATGCCGTCGAAGAACCGCGCGACCCTCGGCCCCGTGGCGCTGACGCTCGACCTCCGCAAGATCGACAAGCGCTGGCTCGTCGACGGGATCTTCCCGGTCGCCACCTTCGCGCCCCTTCCTCCGCAGGGGAACCGGGGCCCGGTGATCTCGACCTACGACCTCGTTCCCGCCGCAGCAGGGTCCGCCCCGAGCGGCGCCCGTAGCCGGCTGAGCTACGCGTACTTCTTCCTCCCGGCCGCGATCATCGGCGGCGGAATCGCGTTCGTCATCGGCTTCTTCGTCCTGCGGGCCGTGCGCGACCGACGGGCGAACAAGCGCTACCTCGCCCAGCGCTCGTTGAACACCCACTAGGGTCCCCGCCGTGCCGATTCACGTTCGCGCCGAGCCCGGCGACTACGCCGAGGCCTGCCTCCTCCCGGGCGACCCGCTGCGCGCCCGCTACATCGCCGAGACCTTCTTCGAGGGGCCGGTCCAGCGGAACGAGGAGCGCGGGATGCTCGGGTACACGGGCACCTTCGAGGGCAAGCCGGTCTCGGTGCAGTCGACGGGGATGGGCTGTCCCACGGCGGCGATCGTCATGGAGGAGCTCGTCCAACTGGGTGTCAAGCGCTTCCTGCGCGTGGGAACCTGCGGAGGGCTCCAGCAGGACATGACGCTCGGCGACCTCGTGGTCGCGATCACAGCCGTGCCCTCGGACCACACGTCCGACAAGCTCGTGAACTTCGAGCCGCATGTTCCGACGGCCGACTTCGGCCTCGTCCACGCAGCCGTCCATGCCGCGAAGGAGCTCGGGAAAAGCGTCCGGGTCGGGCCGATCGTCTCGAGCGACCTCTTCTACAACCCGGACGACGGGCAATACGCGCGGTGGTCGGAGCGCGGAGTGCTGGCGGTCGAGATGGAGGCGGCCGTGCTCTTCACGATCGGCGCGATCCGCAAGGTCGCCGCCGGATGCCTCCTCACGGTCAGCGACGTGGTCGTCGAGGGCGAGTTCGTGCGGATCTCGGACGAGGAGATGCGGGCCGCGGTCGACCAGATGACCGAGCTCGCGCTGCGGACGATCACCGCCGAAAAGCACTGAAGACCGTCCTCCTCGTCAACCCCGCGTCGGCAAACGGCAAGACCGGGAAGCGCTGGCCCGCGCTGGCGAACGCCGCCCAAGCCGCCGGGATCCACGGCGAGGCGATCTTCTCGGAGCGGCCGGGCCAGCTCGGTGGGCTGGCGCGGGAAGCCGCTGACGCCGGAGCCGAGCTGCTCGTCCTCTTCGGCGGCGACGGGACCGTCCACGAGGTCGTGAACGGGATCGCAGGCCGCGAGGGAGTCGAGCTCGCCGTCATTCCCCGCGGAACCGGCTGGGATTTCGCCCGCACGCACGGAATCCCCAAGCGCGTCGACGACGCCCTGCGCATCGCGCGCGACGGACAGACGCGGCCGTTCGACCTCGGGCGCGCCACGTATCGGGCGACCGGAGGTGAGGAGACGGCCTGGTTCGCGAATGCCGGCAGCGTCGGGATGAGCGGCGCGGTCGCGGCGAAGGCGAACCGGACGACGAAGGCGCTCGGAGCGAAGACCTCATACCTCCTGGCCCTCGGCGCCGTCTTCGCACGCTGGCACAACGTCCAGCTGGACGTGAACGTCGACGGCGAGAGGCGCAGCGGGCCGATGGAGGACGTGATCGTCGCGATCGGCCGCTACCAGGCGGGCGGGATGATGGTCACGCCGGACGCCGAGCCCGACGACGGCCTCTTCGACGTCCTGCTCATCCAGGACATCACGAAGCCCGAGGTCATGAGGGCGCTGCCGAAGATCTACCGCGGCAAGCATCTCCCCCACCCGAAGGCCGAGGTCCTGCGAGGACGGGTGGTCGAGGTGGACGCGGGCGAGCCGCTGCCGGTCCAGCTGGACGGCGAGCAGCCGGGAACTACGCCGGCGCGGTTCGAGATCGTCCCCGGCGCCGTGCGGCTTCGGGTGCCTAGCTAGACGGCTTCTTGCGGGGCGTCGCCCGCTTGCGGGCAGTCGTCGCGGTCGAGCTCTTCGAGCGCGTGGTCTTCGGCTTCTGCAGCTCCGCGACGGTCTTCTCCAGCTTCGCGACCCGCTTCTCCAGCCGGTCGAAGCCGACCATGCGCTTCTGGAGGTCGTCGACGCGATCGCGCATGCCGTTCATCGTCTCGAGCACTCGGGCCGTTGCCTGCGAGCCGGCGACGCGCGAGAGCGCTCCCTCTCCAGCGTCGGCGAGCTTGCCGAGGATCTCTCTCTGTCTGGTCTGTGCCATGGCCGAAACCTTACCCCGGTCCGCGGGAGCTACACCTGGACGAGCACCGGAGTGCCCGTCGGCGCCAGGCGCCACAGCCGCTTCACGGTGTCGTTGCTGACCCGGATGCAGCCGTTCGAGACCGGCAGACCGAGCAGGGAGGGACGGTTCGTGCCGTGGATCGCGACCGGGCCGCCCTGCGGCCACCCGTGCAGGACCTCCGAGAACGCCGAGATCCCGATGGCGGCCCAGCCGTACACGCCGGCCGGGTTGTCGCGAAAGCGCTGGTTGACGTAGAAGCGGCCGACCGGCGTCGGAGTCGAGCGCGCGCCGATCGCGACCTTCGCGCGAAGCACGGACTTGCCGCGGTCGAAGACCGTGAGCTTCCGGGTCGAGAGGTCGACGACGATCCGCGTTCGGAGCCGCCTCAGGTTCACGTTCCTCGCCCGGACGTAGCCCGTCTGGCCGTTGGGCTTCAACGGGAGCATCACGCGGTACCAGGCGGCCTTGCAGCCAGCCCCCAGCACAGCTTCGAGGGCCGCGAAGACCGTCGGGACGCCGTTGACGTTGTACCGGCCGAAGCGGGCGAAGGCCGCACCACCGGGCTTCCGGTGGACGCGGACGAGACCGCGGACGTCGACGGCATAGGTTCGCTGCGTCGAGACCAGATTTTTCGCCGCGCCGGTGGCGCACGCCGGTGCCGTCCGACCGGAGGCGGAAGCTTGTACGGAAACGGTGAAGACGAGGGAAACCGCCAACAAAGACGGAATCGCTACCGTCGAAGGTAGTGCGCGATTGAGCACGAACCTCTTATCGTCAATTCGAGGGCATCTATTTAAGGGACCTGGCCGTTTAGCCGAATGAGGACCACAGTGAACATGCTTCGTCTAACACGATCGCACCGCCACCACGAGGTCACGACCCACGTGGTGCGGCAGCGGGCGGGCGTGCCGTACGAGGTCGAGCAGCGTGTCTGCACCGAGTGCCGGACGGTACTCGCAGAGCGCGCGCTCCGCCGCGCAGCGGCTTAAAGCCACCGGCCCAGCCCGCATGAAGAGCGCCGAGAGCGTCGCTCCGGCGCCGCTATCCCTTCCGTAGAGTCTCGCCATCGAAGGCTTCGGCTTCCAGCTCGACGTGCGGGTCCGGTTCGCGGAGACTGACGCGCAGGGAATCGCGCATCACGCTTCCTACCTCGTGTGGTTCGAGACCGCGCGCATCGAGTACCTGCGTCGGTTCGACGGCGGGTATCCAGGCCTCCGCGAGCAAGGCATCGAGGCGACGACCTCGGAGGTCTACGTCCGGTACAGGCAGCCGGCTGAATTCGACGACAGCCTCGTCGTCCACACGAGGTGCACCGACCTCCGCGGCGCCCGCTTCCGTTACGAGTACGTCGTCGAGCGGAACGGCGAGACGATCGCGGACGGCTGGACGGGCCATGCCTGCGTCGACGCGAAGACGATGCGGCCGACCCGTGTGCCGGGCTGGCTCATCGAAGCGATTACTGCAGCGGAGTCGGCTGCGCCGTAGGCGGGGGCGCGGCGGCGGCGGCGGCTTCTTCTTCGGCGGCGGTGGCGGCGGCTCGGGGCGCTTCTTCGTTCCGTAGCGGACGACCTTCGGCTCGGAGCGGTACCAGGACGACCAGGTCGTGTCGTACATGAGCTTCCCGTTCTTCGCGTACACCCGCCTGGTGACGCTCGTCCTGCGCGCCGGCTCGCCGGACTCCTCGACGACCTGCTCGCCGACCCACATGCCCGGGTCGGGCTCGCGCTTCACCTCGGGAGCACCGGCGACCTCGAGAGGCGCCGTCTCGACCTCCACACGGCGGTCGACGGGCGTGCCGTAGATCTTCACGGTCAGCTCGGAGGAGCCGACGAACGTCTTGACCAGCAGCCACTTGCTCGTGTCGTTCTGGAACTTCAGGTCCGTGTCGGGGTAGTTGACCGTCGCGTCTCGGCCCTGCGGGTAGTGCGAGATGTACAGCGCGTGGTTCGTCCTCGAAATGATCGACAGGCCCGCCTCGAACGCTGCGTTGAAGACTGTCGTCGAGACCTGGCACACGCCGCCGCCCAGGCCGGTCTGGAGCTCGCCGTTGATGATCACCGGCGCCTCGAGGAAGCCCTTGTCCGCCGAGCGCTCGCCGGTCGTCCCGTTGAAGGAGAACTCCGCGCCGGGCGCGACCACCGCGCCGTCGATCAGCCTCGCGACGAGCTGGACGTTGTGGATCCGGTTCGGCTCCCCGCCGTATGAGGTGGTGTAGGCGCCGACAAGCCCGGTGATTCCCATCGCGCGCGCCTCGCGCGTCGTGCGCTCCGGCGCCACGCGCTGCACCGCGATCCGCGCAATGCGGTCCGCCGGGGAGAGCGCGGCGGCGAGGATGGCTTTGCGCGCGGCGGTCACGTTCAGCCCGAGCCCCGGAGCGCCGGGCCGGATCATGACCTCGTCGCCCACGACGACGAACTCGGCGTTGCGCGGCTCGGTGTCCACCCGCTTGCGGAAGCGCGCGAAGTACGCATCGGCCGCCGGGCCGCCGATCGAGAGCGTCGTCTGACCCTTGTCCGGGAGGTCGAGCAGCGTGGCGATCCGCCGCGGGCGGAGCCGCCAGCGAGTCTCCCCGCGGACGAGATGCACGTGCCCCGAAAGCGCTGTCTTGACCTGGGCGGCGACCGGTGCGAGATCGGCGGCGGTCACCTTCGGCTGCGTGATCCGGACCGGCAGCGCTATCGGCGTTCGCGAGAGCGTCACCAGCGAGCGAACCATGATCCGCGCGGCGTCCTCGCGCTGGAGCACGCGTCCGGTCGCGCCTCGCACAACCTCCGGCCGGAGGCCCTCCAGCCGGACGGCAGCCTCACTTTGGTGCCGGTTGATCTGGCGCGAGAGCGCGTCGAGCCGGTGCGTCAGCAGCGCGTCGTAGGCCCGCACAGGCGGAGCGATGTCCCCGCCGAAGAACCTGCGGCCCAGACGCCGGAGCCCCCGAACAGGCGCGAACCCATCTCCCTGGCGGCGGGCCGTCTCGACAGCTGCTCGCCAGTCGACCTCGAGGATCACCTCGTTCGGCCTGACGCTGAACTCCCGCGGGCCGGCGGTGAAGGTCACCGGCACCCGGCGCAGCTGCTCGTAGCGCCGCTCGAGGCGATTCACGGCCTGGTCAGTGGTCAGTCCACCCACCGGGAGGCCTGCAACCGTGGCGCCTTCCGGAAGCGTCTTGGCCGAGCCTGCAAACACGAGTCCGAGTCCGAGCGTCCCGAGGACGAGCGTCCCGGCACCGACGAGGGACCATTGCACGGCCAGCCGCCTTCGAGCAGCCTTTTTTCGGCGGAGATGTACCGCCCTCGACCCGGCCTCGGCGTACAAGGAGAGTGAGTCTACCCGCGGGGTTGGTCGGCCAATCCTCGCGATCCGAAGGGTGAGGGAATCTTTAAAAAGTGAAGAGCTCGATGCCGCCCGAGACGTTCAGCTCGACGCCCGTGACGTATCCGGCGAGGTCCGAGCAGAGGAAGGCGATCGCGTTCGCGATGTCCTGCGGCTCGCCCGGACGGCGCAGCGCCGTGCGCTTGACCATCCGCTCGTTCATCGCGGGATTCCCAAAATGGAACGCCTCGGTGCCGATGATTCCCGGGACGACGGCGTTGGCCGTGATGCCGTGCCGGGCTCCCTCGAGAGCGAGCGTCTTCGTCAGCCCGATGAGGCCGGCCTTCGTCGTCGAATAGCTCGCCTGGCCGAAGCCGCCGAGCGTCCCGGCCACCGAGGCCATGTTCACGATCCGCCCCCACCCGCGCTCCTTCATGTGGGGCCAGACCGCCCGTGAGCAGTTGAACGCGCCGGTCAGGTTGACGCGCAGGTCGCGCTCCCAGAGCTCCGGGTTCTGGTCTTCGAGCTGGCCCACATGGTCGAGCGTGCCTGCGTTGTTCACGAGGATCTCGACGGAGCCGAGTTCCTCGACGGTGCGAGCGACGGCCGCTTCGACCTGGGCCAGATCCGTCACGTCGCACTTGAGCGCCAGCGACCGGCGGCCCATCGCGCGGATCTCTTCCGCGGCGCTCTCCGTCTGGATCAGTCCCTGTGCCGCTGCGGCCTGCGCGAGCGGTCCGTAATCGGCGGCGGCCGAGTCGTCCGACTCGACCAGGATGTCCGCGATGACGACGTCCGCGCCGGCCCGAGCCAGGGTCAGCGCGTCGGCGCGGCCGAGGCCCCGCGATCCTCCCGTGACGAGGGCGACCCGCCCGCTGAGGTCGATCTCAAGACTCACGTGGGAGAAATATCTCCCGCGCGATGACGAGCCGCTGGATCTGCGAGGTCCCCTCGTAGATCTGGAACAGCTTGGCGTCGCGCATGAGCTTCTCGACCGGGTATTCCTTCATGTAGCCGTAGCCGCCGAAGATCTGCACCGCGTCGGTCGTGACCTTCATCGCCGTGTCGGCCGCGAAGCGCTTCGCGAACGAGGACTGCAGCGTCGCGCGCTCGCCACGGTCGAGCATCCAGGCCGCCTGCCAGACGAGCAGCCGGGAGGCCTCGATCTCGGTCGCCATGTCCGCGACCAGGAAGTTGACGCCCTGGTTCATCGCGATCGGCTGCCCGAACTGCACCCGCTCCTTGGCGTACGCGACGGAGTATTCGAACGCCGCCTGCGCGACCCCGACGGCGCCGGCGGCCGTGCCCGGCCTCGTGAAGTCGAGCGTCCGCATCGCGACCTTGAAGCCCTCGCCTTCCTCGCCGATTCGGTTCTCTGCGGGCACTTTGACGTCCCCGAACGCGATCGCAGACGTGTCCGTCGCGCGCTGGCCCATCTTGTCCAGGTGCTTCTCCAGGACGACGCCGTCGAGATCGGTCGGGACGATGAATGCCGACAGCCCGCGATGGCCCTTGCTCTTGTCCGTGGAGGCGAAGACGACGAGCCAGTCCGCCTGGCCCGCGTTCGTGATGAACATCTTGGAGCCGTTGATGACGTACTCGTCGCCGTGACGGACGGCGGTGGTCTGGATCCCCGAGACGTCGGAGCCGGCGTTCGGCTCGCTCAGCCCGAATGAGCAGAGGATCGGCTCGTCCACGAGCGGAGGCAGCCAGCGGCGCTTCTGCTCGTCCGTCCCGGACAACATCACCGGGGCCGAGCCGAGCGTGTTCGCGACGATCGAGACCGCAATGCCCGCGCAGCCCCACGAGAGCTCTTCGCCGATCAGCATGCCGTCGAAGCCGGGCAGCCCGAGGCCGCCGTACTCCTCCGGGATGTGAGGGTTCATCAGGCCGAGGTCGTGGGCCTTCGCCACGATGTCGGCCGGGTGCGTCGAGTGCTCGTCGTACTCGGCCGCCTTCGGCCGGATCTCCTTCTCGGCGAACTCTCGCGCGAGCTGCCGCAGCTCGCGCTGCTCGTGGGTGAGCGCAAAGGAGACGCCCGTTCCGGTTGCCAGAGGCTCTTCGATCGCCGTCATGTGTCCCTCGAGGAAAGTTGATTGACTAGTCAGTCAATAATTGTAACCCGGTTCGCGTCCGTACACTCTCCGCCTGATGGATTTCGAGCTGACCGACGAGCAACGGCTGATCCAGGACACCGTTCGCGCCTTCGTGGACGAGCGGGTGCTCCCGAACGCCGTCGACAACGACATCGAGCACAAGCTGGACATGTCGGTGATCGAGGGCATGGCCGAGCTCGGGCTGCTGGGGATCGTGATCCCCGAGGAGTACGGCGGCGCGGGCCTCGACTTCGTCGCCGAGGCGCTCTCGTGCGAGGAGATCGAGCGGGGCGAGGCGGCCTTCCGAACGCTGATCTCGGTCCACGTCGGGCTGAACTCGCTCTCGCTCCTGCGCTACGGCTCAGAGGAGCAGAAGCAGCGCTACCTGGTGCCGCAGGCTCGGGGCGAGAAGCTCGCATGCTTCGGCCTGACCGAGCCGGCCGCAGGGTCGGACGTGGCTGCGATGCGCACGTCCGCTCGGCGCGAGGGCGACACCTATGTCCTCAACGGACAGAAGAACTGGATCTCCTACGCGTCGGTGGCGGACCACCAGCTCGTCTTTGCCAAGACCGACCCGTCGGCGAAGCACAAGGGGATCTCCGCGTTCATCGTCGAGCGCGGCTGGAAGGGCGTGACGACCCAGGACACCGAGAACAAGCTCGGAATCTGGGCCGGCTCGACGGGTGAGCTCTTCTTCGAGAACGTCGAGGTCCCGGCCGAGAACCTCGTGGGCGAGGAAGGCCAGGGGTTCGAGATCGCGATGTACGGGCTCGACCAGGGCCGCTTCACGGTCGCTGCGGGCGCGTGCGGCGTCATTCGTGCGTGCCTGGAGCGGTCGGCCGAGTATGCGCGCGAGCGGGAGACGTTCGGGCAGGCGATCGGCAAGTACCAGTTCGTCCAGGACATGATCGCCGAGATGGTCCTGGGCTACGAGACGTCCAAGCTGCTCGTGATGCAGGCGGCGTGGATGAAGAACGAGGGCCGGCGGAACACGCGCGAGACCTCTCTGGCGAAGTGGCATGCGACCGAGTCGGCGTTCCGCGCCGCGCATCTGGCGATCCAGGTGCACGGGGCGTACGGCTACTCCGCGGAGTACGGCATCGAGCGGTACTTCCGGAATGCGCGGGCGCCGATCATCTACGAGGGCACGACGCAGGTGCACAAGATGATGCAGGCGGAGCACGCGCTCGGCTACCGGGCGCTGAACGGACGCGATGGAGACGTCTCCCCTCTCTGCTCGTGGGCGCCGGCGCTTTCGGGCGTCCACCGCGCCGCCGGCCCGGTTCCGACGGGCGCCTAGGTCCAGCCGACAACGCCGCCGTCCCGTCCTCCGTGCCAATCCCGCGAGGAGGCGCGGGCGGCCCGGCACGTCCCCACCGTACGGCGCGCACGGACCGAGGAGGCCCGGCGTGCGCCTCCCGTCACACATCCGGAGCTGCCCCGTCACGATGGCCAGGGCCCTGCGGGCCCTGGCCGAGGGACAGTCCCTCTCCATCCGCGGCCGGCCGGGAGGCTCCGGTCTCACTGATACCTTCCGCGCGGTCGTGGCGCCACTCGAAGGCCTACTCGTCGCCGACCTCACCCGCTACCTCCCCGGACCCTTTGCGAGCCGCGAGTTGCTCGCGCTGGGCGCGCGCGTCGTCCGTCTCCTCCCGCCCGACGGCGACCCCATGACCGACACAGCCCCTGCCTGGCACGAGGCGCTGAACGCGGGCAAGGAGACCGTGATGATCGACCTCAAGGCGGATCCCGAGGCGGGCCGGGCGCTCCTCTCCGAGGCCGACGTCGTGCTCGAGAGCTTTCGCCCGGGTGTGGTCGACCGGCTCGGCGTCGGCCCGGCGGATCTTCCGAGCACGGTCGTCTACTGCTCACTCACCGGGTTCGGCCTCGGCACCCCGCACGAGGCGCGGGCGGGGCACGACCTGAACTACCAAGGCTGGGCCGGACTGCTCGAGGACACCGCCCCGGCGATGCCGGCAACGCAGGTCGCCGACCTGGCGAGCGGCGCCCTCGCGGCCGTGACGCGCATCCTGGCCGCGTTGCTGGAGCGTGAGCGCACCGGTCGCGGCGCTCACGTCGTCGTCTCCATGACCCACGGAGCCCATCGCCTCGCCTCACACCGTCTCGGCGGGGAGCCGATCGAGCGACTCCTCACAGGTGGGCTCGCCTGCTACCGGATGTACGCCACGGCCGACGGCCGCTACCTGACGGTCGCCGCGCTCGAGCCGGTGTTCTTCTCCCGCCTCTGCGAGCTCCTCGACCTCTCCGAACTCATCGGCCGCCAGTACGACCCTGACGCGCAGGACGAGATCGGCGACGCGCTCGCGGAGCAGATCGCCTCCAAGCCCCTTTCGGCATGGCTCGAGCTGTTCGACGGCGAGGACGTCTCGGTGGGACCCGTGTCCACGCTCGAGGAAGCTGCCGAGCAGTTCTCGTGAAAGCGATTGCCCTCGTCATCCTCGCTCTGGCCCTTGCCGGAGCCGCTCCCGCAGCGCTCCCCGCCCCCAGCGCGACGCTTGCCTTCGCCCGCTCTGAGGTGGCGAGCGGCGGCATCTTCCTCCTGGCAGGAGGACGCGCTCGCCTCGTCTTGCCGGGCGGAGTCGAGCCGGCCTGGTCCGCCGATGCCCGGAGACTTGCGTACGTCGCGCCCGGTGCCGACGGCGCCGGCGACCTCTACGCCGCCGACGCGGACGGCCGCCGGCGCGGACGGATCACCTACACGCCTGCGGACGAGGGCAATCCCGACTGGGCTCCGGACGGCCGGCGCATCGTCGTCGAGCGGGACGGTCACATCGTCGTCGTCCGGGCCGACGGCGGACGAGAGCTGCCACTTGCGCCCGGCCACGAGCCGGACTGGTCGCCCAATGGTCGTCTGATCGCATTTGCGAGCGGCGGCGATCTCTACACGGTCAACCCGGTGACACGGCGGATCACGAGGCTCACACAAACGCCCGCAGAGGAGAGCGGGCCTGCCTGGTCACCCGACGGCCGCCGCATTGCCTTCGTGACGGACGAGGCAGGCCAGACGGATCTGCGCATCCTCGACTTGCGGACGAGCGTGACGACCGCGCTCACAGCCGATACGGCGATCGAACGGTCGCCGGCCTTCACGCCGGACGGCGCGCGAGTCCTGTTCGTCACGGACGCCGGAGGCGCCGAGACGATCTGGGCCGTCCCGGCCGCGGGCGGGACGGCGACACCGCTCGGTCTCCCCGCGCTCGCAGTCGATCCTCAGCCGCGCCCGATTCGCCCCAGGCCGATCGAGCTGCTCCCGGATCTGGAGCAGCGGCCACCAGCCGACCTCTCGATCCGCTCGGAGCGGCGCGGCAGCCGGCAGCATTTCCTGCTCGGCTTCGACTCGGCGACGGACAACCTCGGCGACGGGCCGATCACGCTCGTCGCGAGCCGCCGCGACCGCAGCACGTCCACGATGAGCGTCTCCCAGCGAGTGCGGCTCGGCTCGGGCGCGCTGCGCACGTATCCGAAGGTCGGCGTCCTTCGCTACGTCTACTCCTCGACGCACTCGCACTGGCACGTCATGGACTTCCAGCGGTACGAGCTCAGGCGCCTGGCCGATTACGGGCTGGTCGTCCGCGACCGGAAGAGCGGGTTCTGCCTCGCCGACCACTGGGCGCATGCGCCGGGCCACCAGCCGAACGAACCGCCGCGACCGGTGTTCCGCGGCTACTGCGAGCGGGGAGATCCGAACGCACTGGCGGTGCTTCAGGGGAGCTCGGTCGGCTACACGGACAAGTATCCGAGCCACTTCCACGGACAGAACCTGGACCTGACCGGCGTCCCTGCCGGCAACTACGTGGTCGTGAACCGGGCGAACCCGGAGCTGCTGATGCACGAGCTGCGCTACGAGAACAACGCTGCATCGCTGCGCATCCGCGTCACCTGGCCAGGTGGCACCAGGCGCGCGCCGGACATCAAGGTCCTTTCGACCTGTCCGAGCTCAGCGCGCTGTTAGGCCAAGCGCCGCCGGGAGGGCGAAGAGGTCCGGCAGCCGGTCCTCCGCCTCCGGGAAGAGGTCTTCGCGGTCGACAAGGAACGCCCGCATCCCCAGGCCGCGGGCACCCTCGAGGTCGTCCTCGGGGGAGTCCCCGACCATGGCGGCAGCCTCGGCGGCGACGCCGAGCCGGTCGAGGACGGCCTGGAAGATCGTCGGGTGCGGCTTGACCTTGCCGTGGATCCTCGACGAGAGAGCGACGTCGATCTGAAGGCTGTGGTGCGCGAGGAACTCGTCGACGTCCCTCCCCGTGTTCGAGACGAGCCCGAGCTTCAGCCCGCGCTCGCGCAGGTCGGCCAGCACCGGCATGACGTCGTCGAACAAGTCGAAGTTGTGTGCCTGCTCCCAGGCGCGCGTCATCTCGACCGCGCACTCGTAGGCGCGGTCCGTGTCGCCGCCCATGCCGCGGATGATCCGCTCGGTGAACGCGACCCAGATCTCCTCGTCGTGCCGGAAGTCGGGGTGCTTGTGGAGACCCTCGACGGCCTTCGCGCGTGCCTCCATGTAGAGCACCGGGTCGAGCTCGAGCCCGAAGCGGCGCCCGAGGCGCTGGTAGCCCTCCGGCCCGAGATCGGGGCCCGGCTTGGCCAGCGTGAAGTCGAGGTCGAAGAGGACTGCCTTGATGTCCATCGGGCTACTGCGTAGGAGTTGGCCAGCGGTAGGCATCTGCCTGCCTGCTGGCCAGAGACGGAAGCTTCGCCCGCACCTCCTCGAGCCGCCTGCGGTCGAGCTCCGCCGAGATCACGGTCTCCTCATCGGGCGCGCAGGCGACGACGGTCCCCCACGGGTCCGCGATCAGCGAGCGCCCGTAGCTGAGCCGCCCCGGCAGCGTCTCGCCGATCTGGGCGGCGGCCGCGACGTAGTACTGGTTCTCGACGGCGCGGGCCCGCAGGAGGAGCTCCCAGTGATCCTTGCCCGTGTACAGCGTGAAGTGAGCCGGAACGGTGACGAGCTCTGCCCCCTGCAGCGCCAGGATCCGGTAGAGCTCGGGGAAGCGCACGTCGTAGCAGACGGTCAGGCCGGTGGGCCAACCCTCCACGTCCACCACGACCGGCTCGTCGCCCGGCTCCTCCGCGTCGGACTCCCGGTACACGTGGCCGCCGACGTCGACGTCGAACATGTGGATCTTCCGGTAGACGCCGGTGACGGACCCTCCGGAGTCGAACACGATGCTGGTGTTCGAGAGCTTCTCGCGGCCCTCCCGCCGCTCGGTGATCGACCCGCCGACGAGAGCGATCCCGTGCTGCCGCGCCCACGCCGCCATCGCCTGGACCGACTCGCCGTCCTCGAGGGTCTCGGCGGCCCCGTGCAGCACCTCGGGATTCCCGATCGCGTTCCATTTCTCGGGGAGGACGACGACGTCCGCTCCCGTCGACGCCGCGCGCGCGACGAGCTTTTCGGCCTTCTCGAGGTTTGCCGCCTTGTCGTCCCGGCTCGTGAGCTGGACGCAGGCGACGCGAAGAGTGCCGGACATCGACTGGCAGGATAGCCCCGGCCTTGGAAGCGGTCGCTCAGTCCTCCGGTCGCGCACGCGCGCTCCATGCCCTGCGCAGCAGGGACTTCCGCCTGCTCTGGGCCGGTCAGACGATCTCGCTCGTCGGCGACGGCGCGTTCCTCGTGGCACTCGGCTGGAAGTCGTTCTCGCTGACGGGCTCGAAGAGCACCCTCGCCCTCGTCCTCATGGCGCACGGAACGGCGATGCTGGCGACGCTGCTCATCGGCGGCGCGCTCGCCGACCGCTACCCCAGGCGTCGCCTGATGATCATCTCCGACGTCGCCCGCCTGACGGTCATGGTGGCTCTCGCCGCCGTGGACGCCACGGGCCACCTCAATATCGGTCTCCTCGTGGCCCTCGCCCTCTGTTACGGCCTCGGCGACGGCTTCTTCTACCCGGCGTTCGGCGGGATCATCCCGCTCGTCGTCGACCAGCACCACATCGCCTCGGCGAACGCGCTGATCGGCCTGTCCCGGCAGGGTGCGTTCGTCGCAGGCCCGGCGCTCGCCGGTGCGCTCTACGGCCTGGCCGGATCGGCGTCGGTCTTCGCCTTCAACGCCTTCAGCTTCGCGGTCGCCGCCGGGTTGATGCTGGCCGCCCGGCCGCGGGCGATCGAACCCGAGCCGCCGAAGGGCACCTTCCGGGAGATCGCGGACGGAATCCGCTTCGTCGTCGGCGTGCCGTGGCTGTGGATCAGCATCTTCTTGGCCTCGTTCATCCTCATGGTCGCCATGGCGCCGTACACGGCGCTCCTCCCGGCGTTCGTCGAGGAGCAGTACGGCAGGGGCGTAGGCGCCTACGGCGCGCTCTTCACGCTCCAGTCGCTCGGAATGGCGATCGGCAGCCTCGTCTTCGGACAGGTGAACCCGCGCGGCCACCGCGTCGTGATCATGTACCTGCTCTTCGCCCTGAACGACGTCTTCGTCGTCGCTATGGCGCTGACGCACCAGTTCGAGCTCGGGCTCTTCTTCGTGCTCTGCCGAGGCCTGTGCATCGGCTTCGGGCTCGGGGTCTGGAACACGCTGATGATGCAGTTCGTTCCCGAAAGCAAGTTGGCCCGTGTGAGCAGCCTCGACTTCTTCGGCTCCTTCGCCCTCGTGCCCGTCGGGTACGCGCTGACCGCGATCGTTGCGGGCCTCTTCGCGCCCTCCACGCTCTTGATTGCCGGCTTCACGCTTTCGGCGTTCCTCTGGACGGCGCCGCTGGCGCTGCGCCGGGTCCGCGAGGCCGCATGAGAAGCCCGGAAGAGATCCTGCGCGAGTCGAAGACGATCGCCCTCGTCGGCGCCTCCCCGAACCCGTCGAGGCCGAGCCACGGCGTCATGCGGTACCTCCTCGCCCAGGGCTACCGCGTGATCCCCGTGCGGCCCGCCGACTGCGACGACGTGCTGGGCGTGCCGTGCGTCGCAGAAGCTTGCGGACATCGACGAGCCGATCGACCTCGTGGACGTGTTCCGCCGGCCGGAGCACACGCCGCAGCACGCGCAGGAGGCGGTCGAGGCGGGCGCGAAGGCACTCTGGCTCCAACTCGGGATCCTGTCGCCGGAGGCGCGCAGGATCGCAACGGAAGCGGGAATCGACTACGTCGAGGACCTCTGCACGGCGGTCGTCCATCGGAACCTCGGCTAACCTGTGACGCTCTCGGGGTGTGGCGCAGCCTGGTAGCGCGCTCCGTTCGGGTCGGAGAGGTCCCCAGTTCAAATCTGGGCACCCCGATATGTCGGAAACGCTGACGCGTTTCCTCCTTTCGCGAAAAGTGCAAGCACTTTCCGCGACGGTCTGGAGCCGGGCGCCCCGCACGCGGGGCGCGCGGCGAGGACTTCCCGGGTCAGGACTGGACGGCGGGTCGTAGGCTGTCCTCGTGGCCAGTCGGGACGAAATCATCGAGTTCGCGCGCGAGCTGCTCGACCTCGACAGCTACCACGACTACGGCCCGATGGGCATGCAGGTCGTCGGCGCCGATGAGGTGACGAAGCTCACCGCGACCGTCTCCTCCACGCTCGAGGCCTTCCAGCGGACGAAGGACGCCGGCGCACAGCTTCTCATCGTCCATCACGGCCTCTTCTGGGAGGGCGACCCGCGCACGGTGGACTCCCACATGCGCGCGCGGCTCCAGACACTCTTCGAAGGGGACATCACGCTCGCCGCCTACCACCTCGCGCTCGACGCCCACCCGGAGATCGGGAACAACGCGATCGTCGCGAGGGAGCTCGGGATCGAAGAGCCCGAGCGGTTCCTCGAGTGGGGCTTCGGCGGCCGCCTGCGCGAGCCCACCCCGGTGGACCAGCTCGCCTCCCGCCTCGAAGAGCTCACCGGCCGCGAGCCGCAGGTGTTCGACGGCGGTCCCGACCGGATCGAGCGTGTCGCGATCATCACGGGCGGCGGAGCGAAGCTGGTCAAGGAAGCCGCGGCCGCCGGCTACGACGCCTACATCACCGGCGAGCCGGCCGAGCCGACCCTTCACCTCGCCCGCGAGCTCGGCATCCACTTCCTCGCCGGCGGGCACTACGCGACGGAGACGTTCGGGATCAAGATGCTCGCCGAGCGCCTGGCGGATCGGTTCTCACTCGAATGGGAGTTCGTCGACGTCCCCGTTCCGGTGTAAAGTTTGAGTCGTGTCCGGCAGGAGGTCGAGCGAGTGATGCGCCGCCCAGCCGACATGCGAGCCTTCGAGCCCGTCACGCCTTGCGGCGGCGGGCCTTTTTTGTGCCCGAAATCGAGGAAGGGAGAAGCACGGTGCCGAACCATCTGACGCCAGAGGAGCTGTCCAAGGAGATGGGGTTGGAGCGCGAGCAGGTCATCAGCCTCTGTCTCCAGGAGGGCGTACCGATCTACCAGGGGAAGATCGACAAGACCCTGTTCGCAGCCCAGCTTCAGGCGACAGGCATCGGCGCGGCCCAGCCGCTCCAGCACCACTAGGTCTCGGAAGCCGGGCGGCGCTACTTGCGGCCGGCGGCGGCGCGTTTGCGCGTGCCGGCTGAGCGTGTGCTCCTTGCCTTCGCAGGAGCCTTCTTCTTCTGCGCCTCGTCGACGCTCTGGCGCAGGGCCTCCATGAGATCGATGGCCGGCGTCTCCGCCTCGACGGGCTCGGGCCGCTTGATCTCCTGGCCCGAGAGTTTCGCCTCCAGCATCTCGTGGAGGCTGCTCCGGTAGTCACTGACGAGCGCCGATGGGTCGAAGTCCGCGGCGAGGCTGTCGATGACCTGGCGCGCCAGCTCGAGCTCGGCTTCCTTGACCTCCGTGTCGCCGACGGCTTCCTCGACCTCGGCCTGCGAGCGGACGTCCTCGGCCACGAAGAGCGTCTCGAGCGCGAGTGCGTCGCCGTGCGCGCGGATCAGCGCGAAGTTCTCCTGTCCCCGGAGGATGAAGCGGCCGACGGCTCCCGTCCCGGTCTCCTGGAGCGCCCTGAGCAGGAGCACGTATGGGCGCCGCTGCGCCAGCGTCGACGACGGAGCGAGGTAGTACGTCCGGTCGAAGTAGACCGGATCCACCTGGTCGAGCGGGATGAAGCTCGTGATCTCGATCGACCGAGAGTCGTCGTACTGGGCGATCGCCTCGAGATCGGCGTCCTCGACGATCACGAACTCGCCCTTCGCGACCTCCCAGCCCTTCACGAGCTCGTCCGACGGGACCTCGCGGTCGTGCACCGGGCACCAGCGCTTCTGCTTGATCGGCGTGCCGCATTCGCGGTGCAGCGTGCGGAAGCTGACGTCCGACTGGCGCGCCGCCGGCTTCGTGGCGAGGGCCAGTCCGACCGGGATATTGACCAGGCCGAAGGTGATCGAGCCGTTCCAGATCGTTCGCATGGTGGTCTCCGAAGTGTAGAGGGACCACGCTTTTCTCCCTGCACGTGGCGTTTCCTTCGCACTACGATGGACTTATGGCGGTCGAGGTCGAGCGGGCGGCGGGGACGAAGACGATCGCGTCCCTCTGGGGCCGCGCCAGGGGCCGCACCGGCACCGCCTACCTCACGGAGAAAGACGGCTCCTGGGTGGAGACGAGTTGGGCGGAGGCCGCCGACGCGGTCGACGAGATCGCGAACGGCCTGCTCTCGCTCGGGGTCGGCAAGGGCGACGCCTTCGGGATCCTGGGCCGGACGAAGCTCGAATGGGTGCTCTTCGACTACGCCCTGGGCTCGATCGGCGCGGTCGGTGCCGGGATCTATCCGTCGCTGCCCCCGAAGGACTGCGCGTACGTCCTCGACCACTCGGACGCAGTCGGCGTCTTCGTCGAGAACGACGAGCAGCGCGCGAAGATCGATGCCGAGCGGGAGAACCTCCCCAAGCTCAGCCATGTCCTCGACTACGCCGGCCTCGACGATCTGCGTGCCCGCGGGCGCGAGTACGCGTCCGCCAACCCCGGCGCCCTCGAGCAGGCTCGCTCGGCCGTCGGCGAGGAAGACCTCTTCACCTACATCTACACCTCGGGCACGACCGGGCCGCCAAAGGCCTGCATGATCACCAACCGCAACTACTACTCGATGGTCGGCGCGGTCGACGACGTGCCGGAGTTCATCGGGCCGGACGACCTGGTCCTCCTCTACCTCCCGCTCGCCCACAACTTTGGGCGCTGCCTTCATCTCCTGGCCGGCTACGTGGGCTGCACGCTTGCGTTCTGCCCGGAGCCGACGCAGGTGGGCGAGTTCGCCATGCAGGTCAAGCCGACCGTGATGCCGAGCGTTCCACGCGTCTTCGAGAAGGTTCACACCGCCGTTCAGACGAGCTTCGACGAGGCCACCGGAGTCAAGCGCAAGCTGATCGACTGGGCGCTCCGGGTCGGGAAGCGCGTCAGCGAGCTGAAGCAGGCCGGACAGCCCGTTCCTGCGGGCCTCGCGATCCAGCACCGGCTGGCGGACCGGCTCGTCTACGCGAAGGTGAAGGCGAAGCTCGGCGGCCGGCTCCGGCTCCCGATCTCCGGCGGCGCACCGCTCGCGAAGGAGATCGCGGAGTTCTTCCACATGATCGACATCCTCATCATCGAGGGCTACGGCCAGACCGAGTGCACGACCGCGTCGAACGTGAACATGCCGACGAGCTTCCGGTTCGGCACGGTGGGGCCTGCGATTCCGGGGATCGAAGTGCGGACCGCTGAGGACGGCGAGGTCCTCGTCCGCGGGCCGAACCTCTTCGCGGGCTACTACAAGGACGAGGGAGCGACTCGAGCCGTGGTCGACGACGAGGGCTGGCTCCACACGGGCGACGTCGGAGTCATCGAGGACGGATTTCTCACGATCACCGACCGGAAGAAGGACATCATCGTCACCGCCGGAGGCAAGAACGTCTCGCCCCAGAACATCGAGAACGAGCTCAAAGCCTCCAAATACGTCTCACAGGCGCTCGTGATCGGTGACCGCCGCCCGTTCCTCACGGCGCTGATCACCCTCGACGAGGCCGCTCAGGGGCTGAGTGACCCGCAGAGGCTGATCCAGGAGGTCGTCGACGAGGTCAATCGCGACAAGGCCTCCTTCGAGCAGGTCAAGCGCTTCGCAATCCCGGCGCGGGACTTCACGCCGGAGGACGACGAGGTGACGCCGACGCTGAAGCTCAAGCGCAAGGTGGTCGCCGAGCACTTCGCCGACGAGATCGAAGCGCTGTACGTTCGCTAGGTAACTAGTGGTGCCCGTGGTAGGCGTGCACGACTGCATGCCCCTTGCCGCGCGCGATCAAGTACCGGTTCACCGGATAGGCGAAAGCTCCGGCAATGAGGAGAGCGATCGCGAGTGAGCCCCAGAACAGCGGGTCGGCGAGCCCGGCCTCCATCGCCCCAGGAACGACGAGGATGATCGCGTTGTCCACGATCTCCATGACGGCGATCGACAGCGTGTCCGACGCGAAGGCCAGCGGCAGCGCGACTGCGAGCGCGAGGCCGGCGCGCAGCAGCGGCAGCATCGTCAGGGAGTAGCCGAAGAAGAACGCGAGGACGATGGCCAGGACGATCGTCGGCAGGTTGCTCCAGCCGAGCGCCGTCCCGATCATCACGCCGAGCACCTCTCCGATGGCACAACCGGTCAGACAATGAGCAGTGGCCGAGAAGGCGAGGGTGTTCAGCGACGGTGCTGAAGCATGCGAGTGCTCGCCGTGGACCGAGCTCATCGCGCTCTCGCGAAACGCTGCACGGCTTGCAGGAGCTCAGTGGTCTTCGCCTGCGCGTCGGTCTCGTCGCCGGAGGAGAGCGCACCGTGGACACAGTGGTTGACGTGGTCCTGGAGGATCTCGTAGCCGAGGCTCTCCAGCGCCGTTTTCACCGCGGAGATCTGCGTGAGGATGTCGATGCAGTAGCGGTCGTCGTCGACCATTCGCTCGATGCCGCGAACCTGCCCTTCGATGCGATGCAGCCGCTTCTTCAGGGCCGCCTTGTCGTATCCGTGATCCATCAAACCCTCCCCAGGCTTTGGAAGCGACGAAGTCGCAGCGAGTTCGTAACGACGAAGACACTCGAGAACGTCATCGCCGCCGCGGCAACGATGGGGTTCAGAAGACCGAGCACGGCGAGTGGGATCGCGGCGACGTTGTACGCGAACGCCCAGAACAGGTTGGCCTGGATCGTCCGGAGTGTCCGCCGAGCCAATCGAATGGCATCGACAGCCGCGCGTAGGTCGCCGGAGACGAGCGTCAGATCGGAGGCCTCGATCGCGACATCGGTGCCGGTCCCGATCGCGATGCCGAGATCAGCCTGCGCCAGGGCCGGCGCGTCGTTGACGCCGTCGCCGATCATGGCCACCACCTCACCGCTCTCCTGGAGGCGGCGAACCTCCGCCACCTTGTCCTGCGGATAGACCTCTGCGAGGACCCGATCGATCCCCACTTCTGCGGCGATCTCTTCGGCCGCGGCGCGCGAATCGCCTGTCAGCAATACCGGTTTGAGATCGAGATCGCGGAGCTGGCCCACGGCCAAGGCGCTCGTCTTCTTGACAGTGTCGCGGACGACCAGCCTCGCGACCGGTACATCGTCAAGCCGAACTTCGAGCGCGCCGTTGCGGCGACCGACCTCGACGACGCGACCCTCGACGACTCCCGTGACTCCGATACCCGGCTCGTTTCGGAACGAGGTCACCTCCGGCAGAGGACCGACTTCGGCTCGCGCGACGGCCGCGACGGCAGCCCCGATTGGGTGCTCGCTGGCAGCTTCAGCGGCACCCGCGTAGCGAAGGATTTCCGAGCGGTCCGCGCCGTCGAGCGGAATCACGTCGGTGAGCTCCATTCGACCCTCGGTCACCGTCCCCGTCTTGTCGAGCACCACGGTCGAGATGCGTCGCGTCTGTTCGAGCACTTCGGGCCCTTGATCACGATCCCGAGCTGCGCACCGCGGCCGGTGCCAACCATGAGGGCGGTCGGCGTGGCGAGGCCGAGCGCGCACGGGCAGGCGATGATCAAGACTGAAACCGCCGCCGTGAGTGCGGTGCCGGCGTCGCCCGCGACGAGCAGCCAACCGCCCAGTGTCGCGAGCGCGGTCGCAATCACGATCGGCACGAACACACCCGAGATCCGGTCGACGAGCCTTTGGATCGGCGCCTTGCCTGCCTGCGCCTCGGCGACCAGCCGCGCAATCTGCGCGAGCGCGGTGTCCGCTCCCACTCTGGTAGCGCGAACGCTGATCCGTCCATAAGAGTTGACCGTCGCCCCGGCGACGTCGTCGCCGACCGCGACCTCGACTGGAACCGACTCGCCCGTCAACATCGATTGGTCGACGGCAGAGGCTCCGTCCACCACCTGGCCGTCAGTCGCGATCTTCTCGCCCGGCCGGACGACGAAGACGTCGCCGGGGCGCAGGTCCTCGACCGGGACGAGCATCTCCTCGCCGTCGCGAAGCAAACGCGCCTCCTTGGCCCCGAGCTCGAGCAGCGCGCGGATCGCATCGCCGGCCCGACGGCGAGCCGTGACCTCGAGGTATCGACCGAGCAGGATCAGCGTCGTGACAACCGCCGCCACTTCGAGATAGATGTGCTCGTCCAGCCCGGCGATGAGGACCACGGCCGACCAGGCGTAAGCGGCCAGGGTCCCGATCGAGATCAGCGTGTCCATCGTCGCAGCGCCGTGGCGTGCATTCAATGCGGCCGCGCGATGGAACGGCCAACCGGCCCACAGCACGACGGGTGTCGCCAGGGCGAGGGCAATCCACTGCCAACCCTGAAACTGAACTGGCTCCGCCACCGTCAGGACCACGAGCGGGGCGGTCAGTGAAGCGGCCACCAACAGGCGGGTCCGGAGGATGAGTGCGGCGCGCTCTCGCGGCGCAGATTGCGTCCGCTCTGTGCCCTGCCGTTGCACGGCGCCATAGCCGGCCGTCTCGACCGCTCGGACGAGGTCGTCGACGCCGACCCGATTCGAGTCGAAGCTGACGGCAGCTTGCTCGGTGGCGTAGTTGACGGTGGCCTCGACCCCCTCGATTCTGTTCAGCTTTCGCTCAATCCTCGCCGCGCAGGAGGCGCACGTCATTCCCTCGAGCTCGAGCGTGGTCTCCTCAGGAGGGGCGAGAACCATCAGGCGGAGGCTTCCTCGGCGTCGTAGCCCGCCTCCTCGATCGCCGCACGCAGGGTGGCGTCGTCGAGCCGGGTTCCTGTGACAGTGACCAGCTTCGACTGCAGATCGACGTCGACGTGCTCGACCCGGTGAACCGCCGAAAGCTCTTCGGTGACCGCTGCCTTGCAATGGTCGCAGTGCATCGCCGGAACGACGTACGCCTTTGTCTCGGTCATCTCACTCCTCGCGCGGTCAAGATACCCCGTAGGGTATCAGGTGCCAACGGGACCACGCTGCGGCGGATCTTCCTAGGGTTGCGAGCGCACGACCGTAGGGACGACGGTCGCGTGTTTCCTCAGAGCCGGCGCGCCCCGACCCAGGTGGACGAGTACCAGCCGCTGAGGCTCGAGATCTTCACGACGTCGCCCGTGTGCGGGGAGTGGATGAACTGCCCACCGCCGATGTAGATCCCGTTGTGGCCGAGGCCGTTGAAGAAGACGAGGTCGCCGGGCTGAAGCTGGCTTTGGTCGACAGGCGTCCCGTAGCCGTACTGGGCCGCCGCATTGTGCGGCAGGGACACGCCCACCTGCGCATAGACGTACATCACGAACCCCGAGCAGTCGAACCCTGACGGCGTCGAGCCGCCGTAGACGTAGGGGATCCCCAGGTACTGCATCGCGATCCCGACGACACCGCCGTACTGCGCCGGTGGCGCCGCGGGGAGCGGGCTCGCACCGGAGGATGTGGGGTCGGCGGTGGCGGCAAGCTCCGGGATCAGCGGCTGCGGAGCAGTGAGGCGCGCTCGGGCCTGACGCTCGAGCTCGGCCTGGCGGCGTCGCTCCGCGGCCTGGATCGCGACGATCTCGGATTTGATCGACGAGAGCAGCCGTTGCCGTTCTCCGAGCTGGCCCTCGATCGATGACTTGTGCGCCGCCCGCTCGGCGACGAGCTGCGCCTGCTGGCCGCGAGCCTTCTGGAGCCGGGCGCGTGCGCGGCGCATGTCCGTACGGAACTTGATCACGTCCGAGAGCACCTTCGAGTCCTGCTCGGAAACCCGGGAGACGGTCTCGAGGCCGTCGAGCAGATCCTCGAGGCTACGAGAGCCGACGAGCACGTCGAGCGTCGAGTCGGTCTCCTCAGAGGTGTAGATCGCGACCATCCTTGCGGCAAGCACTCGCTGGGCGGTCTTCAGGTTGTCCGCGGCAATCGTGAGGTTCACGCGATTCTCGTTCAGGTCCCCCTGGATCGCGGCCAGCCGCTCGTTGGCCATGTTGTACGCGTCGACCGCATGCTCGAGCGTGGCGTCGAGCGACTGGATCTGCGCGAGGACGGATTGAGCCTGTGCCCGCTTGGACGCGACGCTCGCCGGTTCGGCGGTCGCTCCACCGGCCACCGAAAGAGCGGCGACGAGCGAAATCGTGATTGCTGCGAGCTGAGACTTACGCAAGATTCATGCCGTCGATCCGGGGCGCCGGCAAAGACCTGGCGCGCCGCACCGGGGACCTACGTCACAAGGGCGGAACCCTAACAATGGTTCCGGACACCCGCAACGGGGTATCAGCATAGCTGTGGTACGGTCGCCGCTCGTGCGCGGGCCAGGGAGGGGTATGCGAACGCTTTGCGTTGCTTTGCTCTGCGGAGCGGCGGTAGGCGTGTCTCTGCCTGCCGCCGGAGGCGCAGAGACGCCGCAGGACCTCGAGGCGCAGGCAAATGCGCTCCGGGCGCACAACGAAGCGCTTGCCGCCGGCTCACAGTCCGCCCTCGTGGAGCTGACCTCGATCGAGAGCCGGCTCGCACAGGCGAGAGCCGAGCTCGCCTCGTTCCGCGCCCGCTCGGCGCAGGTCCGGCAGAAACGACAGGCCGCGGCACAGGAGCTCGGGATCACCCGAGGATCGCTCCGGGCCGCCCAGAGGGCGCTCGGGCTCCGACTCCGGACGTTGTACGAGGAAGGCGACACGGATGTGCTCGACGTGATCCTGGGCGCGAAGTCCCTGAACGACGCGCTCAGCGCCGTCGAGACGCTCGACCTGGCGGCGCAACAGGACGAGGATCTGCTGCTCAGTGCCCGCGCCGCGTCAAGGCGACTCGTACGCCTGACCACGACGCTGGCCTCGCGGCAGAGAGAGCTCGACCAGCTCGCGGCAGTGCGTGCCGCTGCCGCCGCCTCACTCGCCGATGCGCGCGACGCTCGACTCCGGACAATGGCGTCGCTCAGGGCAACTCGTAACGCGAATGCCGGCGAGATCGCGGCCCTCGGTCAGCGAGCCCGGACGCTCGCGTCCGTGCAGGCTCCGCCGACGCCGGTCGCGACGCCCGGAGCCCCGAGCCTTCCATCCGGCCCCGCGTCGGCCGGCGTCCGCTCGCTGACCGTGGTCGCAACGGCCTACGCGCTGCCGGGAAGGACGGCGAGCGGCAGACCCGTCGGCTGGGGCGTCGTTGCGGTCGACCCCTCGGTCATCCCGATGGGATCGCGGCTCGCGATTCCGGGCTACGGAATGGGTGTAGCGGCCGATACCGGCGGCGCGATCACGGGCGCGAGGATCGACGTCTGGTTCCCCTCGGTGGCTCAGGCTCACGAATGGGGTACCCGCACCATCACGGTGACCGTCTACCCGAATTAGACAGGCGAGCAGGCCGCCCCGACAATACGACGATGGCGACCGATACAGCCGACCACACGGAGAGATTGACCGCGGAGCGCCTCCGCGTGATGCTCGTGGACGACCACGACCTGTTCCGCACGGGCCTGAGGAATCTGCTCGAGGAACAGGGCGTCCACATCGTCGCCGAGGCGCCCGACGGAACCACGGCGCTGCAGCTCGTCCGCGAGCTGGCCCCCGACGTCGTCGTGATGGATTTGAACATGCCCGGGATGAACGGAATCGAGGCGACCCGCGAGATCACGCGGCTCGCGCCCCTGACCCGCGTCCTGGTCCTGACCATCTCCGACCAGGACGGCGACGTGATGGACGCGATCCTCGCCGGGGCTTGCGGGTACCTGATGAAGGACTCGTCGATTCAGGACCTGATGCAGGGGATCCAGGCGGCGGCCGTGGGCGAGTCGCTGATCTCCCCGCACATTGCCTCGAAGGTGCTTCAGCGGATCCGCGCGGCCAGCGTGGAGTCGGGCACGGGAGTCTCCCGGCCGGAGCTCTCCGACCGCGAGACCGAGGTCCTGCGCCTGATCGCCAACGGCAAGGACAACTCAGAGATCGCCCGGGACCTGCACATCAGCCCGAAGACCGTCAAGAACCACATCTCGAACATCCTGATGAAGCTCCAGATCGAGAACCGAATCCAAGCGGCCGTTTATGCGGTCCGCTCCGGCCTCGTTTAGTAGCTTCGCCGCGAGACGGGCTTTGCCCGTCTCGCTCGTGGACGGCCGCGTCGTCGGAATCGCCCTTGACCCGGCATGCGCGCCGCGCGCCGCGCAGCGGCGCCCGGCTTCCGAGAGGTCGCTGAAAGTCGTGAGACTTTCAGCGAAAAGCTAAGCGACTTTTGCTTCGGCGGCTTCGGCGCGGAGGCTCGAGAGTAGTCCTCGGAGACCAACGAGCTCGCGCTTTGCACGCGCAAGCCGGCGGGCGGTTCTCGAGAGCTCGCGGGCCTGCTGCTCGCTGCTCCCATGATCCAGCTCGGCGGCCAGGATGCCGATCGAGCGCTCGAGGCGGGCGCACTCGGCGTCCAGCTTCAGCGCCCAGGCATAACCGTCGGTGAGCGTGTCCTCCAGGTGGGCCTGGCCCGGATGGTCACCGCGTTCCAGAGCGATGAGGAGGGCTTCGAGGCGTGCTCTGATCGATGCGAGCTGGTTTGGCATTTTCCTGTCTTCTCCCGGTTGCTCGCTCGATTATCGACTGCCCGCCGGTCGTTTCCTATAGGCCGTCCGGCCCATCTTTGCGATTGACAGGACCTAGAATGCGCCGGTGCCGCGACGCTTCTTCGCTGTTCTCGCCGTTGTCAGCGTGGCCTTCTCGGCCGCCGCGGCCGCGCCTGCGGGCTCCTCCGAGCCGGCGCTCGCGACCAAGCTCGCACGCGCCCTCGCTGTCCCGCACGTCCGGGCCCAGCTCTCGGGGGCGGCCGCCGTGAACCTCGCCACCGGCCAGACCGTCTTCCTCCGCCACCCGACCCTTTCGCTCGTGCCGGCCTCGAACGCAAAGCTCGCCGTGGCCTACGCGTCGCTGGCGCTCCTGGGGCCCGAGCACCGCCTGGACACCGTGGTCTACGGAGAGGGAGAGCTGCTCGGATCGACGTGGAAGGGCGACCTCGTGTTGAAGGGATTCGGAGACCCGACGCTCTCCCGTGCTGACCTCAGCGCGCTCGCCCGCCAGATCCGCGCCGCCGGAATACGGCAGGTGACGGGTGGCATCGAGGCGGACGAGTCGTACTTCGACTCCCGCCGAACTGGTCCGGCCTGGAGGTCCTATTACTACATCGGCGAGTCGCCTCCGCTGTCGGCGCTCACGGTCGACCGGGCCCGGTTCCGAGGCTGGGTCACCCGGGACCCGGCGCTCACGGCCGGATCGCAGTTCCGATTTGCGCTCCGAGCCGCCGGGGTCGGCGTGCGAAACCGCGTGGTCCTCGGCGTCGCCGACCCCTCCGCCGAACAGCTGGCGACGACCGCCTCCGCGCCGCTCTCGCGAATCGTCGCTTTCATGAACCGAGAGAGCGACAACTTCACGGCCGAGCTGCTGTTGAAGCAACTCGGCGCCGTCGACGACGGTCGCGGAACGAGCGCAGCCGGGGCCGAGGCCGTGAGAAGGGCGTTGCACGAAGCCGCGATCCCGCTCGCCGGCGTGCGAATCGTGGACGGCTCAGGCCTCTCGTCCCTGAACCGCCTCACCGCGGCGGCCGTGATCGGGATCCTGGTCGTCGCCTGGCACGACCCGAGGATCCGCCCCGCGTTCATGCACTCCCTTGCAGTCGCCGGCGTCAACGGCACGCTCGAGGATCGCCTTGAGCGGCCTCCGGCCCGAGGCGCCGTGCTCGCGAAGACCGGAACGCTGGCGGAATCCTCCGCGCTGTCCGGCTACGCCCGGGGGAAATGGGCCTTCGCGGTGATCCAGAACGGACGGCCTGTCTCCCACTTCTGGGCGCGGCGGGCCCAGGACCGGTTCGCGTCGGTCCTAGCCGGCGAGTAGCTCGGTCAGCGCCGTTTCGTCGAGCAGCGGGACGCCATCGCGCTGCGCCTTCGTGAGCTTCGACGCCCCCGGCTCCTCGCCCACGATCAGGCCCGTCGTCTTCTTCGAGACCGAGCCTGTGATCTTCGCCCCACGCGCTTCGAGCTCCGTCTGCGCCTGGTCCCGGGTCCAACCCTCCAGCGTGCCGGTGATGACGTAGGTCTGACCGGTCAGCGGCCCTTCCGGAGGCCGGTCTTCCTCACCGGATTCGAAGCGAAGGCCCAGCGTCCGAAGCTCCTCCACGAGCCGCTGGTTGTCCTCGTCGGAGAACCACTCGACGATCGCCTCCGCCCGCTCGGGACCGATGCCGTCGACCTCCATCACATCCTCCTGCGCGGCGGCGAGGAGCTTGTCGACCGATCCGAAGTGGCGCGCGAGGTTCTGCGCGGTCACCCAGCCGACGTCGGAGATGTTGAGGCCGTAGAGGACCCGTCGGAACGGGATCTGCTTCGACGCCTGGATTGCGTCGATCACGTTCGTCGCGCTGCGCTCCTGGAAGCCGTCGAGCTCGAGGAGCTGCTCCTTCGTCAGGCGATAGAGCTCGGGGAGGGAGCGGACGAGGCCGAGCTGCCAGAGGCGGCGCACGAGCTGCTCGCCGACTCCCTCGATGTCGGCGGCGGCCATGACCCAGTGATTGAGCGTCTCGAGCCCGCGCGAGGGGCAGGCGCGGTTCGGGCAGCGGTGCATGGCCACGCCCTCCGGCTTCACCACGTCCGTACCGCAGAGCGGGCACTCGGCGGGCATCGCGAACGCCTTCGTTCCCCGGCGATGCGCGCCGGCCGGGCCGACGATCTGCGGGATGACGTCGCCGGCGCGCTGCACGATCACGTCGTCCCCTTCGCGGATGTCCTTGCGGTTGATGTCCTCTTCGTTGTGGAGGGTCGCGCGGGAAATGGTGACGCCTCCGACCTCGACGGGCTCGAGCATCGCCCACGGGTTCAGTGCGCCCGTTCGGCCGACGCGGATCGCGATCTTGTTCAGCCGGGTGGTGGCCGTCATGGGCGCCCACTTGAAGGCGCGCGCCCAGCGCGGGCGGTCGTGGAGGGCGCCCAACGCGCGCTGGTACTCGAACGAGTCGACCTTGATCACGACGCCGTCGATCTCGTAGTCCAGCTCGATCCGCTTCCGCTCCCACTCTGCGCAGCGGGCCGCCACTTCCTCGATCGACTCGACCCGCTCAACGTGGGGATTCGTGCGGAAGCCGCGCTCGCGAAGCCACTCGAGGAGCTCCGACTGCGACCGCAAGTCGACGCCCTCGCTGTAACCGGAGCCGTAGACCCAGATCGAGAGCGGCCGCTCGGCGGTGATCTGCGAGTTCTTCTGGCGCAGGGAGCCGGCCGCCGCGTTGCGCGGATTCGGCGCAGTCTTCTTTCCTTCGGCAACGAGTCGCTCGTTGAACTCGGCGAAGCCCGAGAGCGGCATGTAGACCTCGCCGCGCACCTCGAGCACAGGCGGAGGGTCGTCGCCGAGGATCCGGAGCGGGATGGACGGGATCGTGCGCAGGTTCGGGGTCACGTCCTCGCCCTGCCGTCCGTCCCCCCTGGTCGCACCGCGCGACAGCTCACCGTTCTCGTACACGAGCGAGATCGCTGAGCCGTCGATCTTCGGCTCGATCACGTAGGCGATCTTGTCCTGCGGCACCTCGAGCCGGTTCGCCACATCCTGCGCCCACTTCGTGAGCGCCTCGTCGGTCGTGACCTTCTCGAGCGAGCCCATCGGCGAGAGGTGCTCGGTCTTCTGGAAGCGGTCGGAGGGAGGCGCTCCGACCCGATGCGTGGGCGAATTCGGATCGTCGAGCTCCGGATGCTCCTCCTCGATCGCCTTCAGCTCGTCGAACAGGCGGTCGTACGCGGCGTCGTCGATCTCCGGGTCGTCGAGCACGTGGTACCGGTAGTTGTGCCTCTGGATCGCCTCCCGGAGCTCGGCGGCGCGCTTCTCCAGGGTCTTGCTCGTACGGGTCGCCATCGGGTCGATCGTATCGACGGCGGGATTCGTCGCGATCGTGTCGAATGAGCGGCGAGCAGGCGGATTGCCTCTCCCCCCGCCTGCGGAGTCCCGGCGGTTGGCTGCAGACCGTTCGGGACTCTTTTTTGCCGAGGGACTGTCCCTCGGACGTGTCTGGAGGGGACATGGAGTTCGGGCCGGATGTGTGTCAGTACTGCACGCGCTCGAGGTACAGGCCCCACGGCGGTGCTGTAGTTCCGGCGTCCGCACGACCCTGACCCCCGGCGAGCAGCTTTGCGACCTGCTCCGGCCGGAGCTCGACCATGGTCCCGACCAGGGTTCGGACCATGTGACGCAGGAAGCTGTTCGCCTCGATCTCGAACTCGAGGGCGTCGCCGCGCCGGTGCCACGCCGCCCGCTTGACCTCACGGACGAACTGCGTGTGCCGTGTGACCGCAGGCGTGAAGGCACGGAAGTCGTGCCGGCCGAGCAGGAGATCCGCCGACTCGGCGAGTGCCTCCTCGTCGAGCGGACGCGGATACCACCAGCTCCGGCGCTCCTCGAACGGAGACCGCTCACGGCGCCTGTAGACCCGATACCGATACGACCGGAACAGGGCCGAGTGGCGGGCGTGGAAGTCCGGAGCCGCCTCCTCCGCCGCGATGACGGCGACGTCGGCCGGAAGGTGGGCGTTCAACGCCTCCGCGGCGCGATCCGCGGGCGGCCCACCGTCGACCTCCACGGACGCCACGTTCGCGACCGCGTGCACTCCGGCGTCCGTTCGACCTGCCACAGCAAGGCCGCCCCAGGCCGGAAACGTCGTTCCCAAGGCCGAGCGGAGCTCACTCTCCACGGTCCGGCAGTCCGGCTGCGCAGCCCAGCCCCGGAACTCGGAGCCGTCGTACTCGAGAGTGAGTTTGAGGCGCGTCGCTACTGGACGGCCGGAGCGGCGGCTCGCTCGGCCGGCGTCTCAACCGGCTGCCTGATGACCGGCGCAGGCGGCACGTAGTCGACGAACTCGAGGTAGACCATGTCGGCGGCATCCCCGGCCCGCGGGCCGAGCTTGACGATCCTGAGATAGCCGCCCGGCCGGTCGACGAAGCGTGGAGCCACCTCGGCGAAGAGCTGGTGGACGACGTCGTTGGAGCGGAGGTAGGCGAGCGCCTGACGCCGGGCGGCGAGGTCGCCGCGCCGCCCGAGCGTGATCATCTTCTCCGCGATCGGCTTGACCGCCTTTGCCTTCGCAACCGTGGTCTTGATCCGGCCGTGCTCGATCAGGGAGCCGGTGAGGTTCGAGTAGAGCGCCTTTCGGTGCGCCGAGTCGCGGCCGAGCTTCTTTCCAGAGCGATGGTGGCGCACGCCGGCCTCCCTAGAGAGAGTCGTCGCCGCGCAGGTTGAGACCGTGCGTGGCGAGCGTCTCCTTGACCTCTTCGATCGACTTCTTGCCGAAGTTCGGAATCGCCGCGAGCTCGCCCTCGGACTTCGTCACGAGGTCGCCGATCGTCTCGATCCCGACGCGCTTCAGGCAGTTGTACGACCGAACGCCGAGCTCGAGCTCCTCGATCGGGAAGTTCTCCATCCCGTGCGCGAGTGGCGCCTCGGCGGCTGCGGCCTGTGCCGCCGCAGCCTCGCCGAAGCCCTCGATCTTCTCGATGTCCGTGAAGATCGCGAGCTGGCGGATGAGGATCTCGGCGGCCTCGCCGATCGCCTCGCGGGGATCGACCGAGCCGTCGGTCAGAACGTCCAGCGTGAGCTTGTCGTAGTCCGTCCGCTGACCGACACGAGCGGCCTCGACGTCGTACGAGACGCGCCGGACCGGCGAGAAGAGCGAGTCGATCGGAATGACGCCGATCGTGTGCTCCGGCCCGCGGTTCAGCTCGGCGGGCACGTAGCCACGGCCGCGCCCGATCGTCATCGTCATCTCGAGGCGGCCCTTGTCGGACAGGTTCGCGATGACGAGCTCGGGATTCAGGATCTCGAGGTCGGCAGGGGCCTCGATGTCGGCGGCGGTGACCGCGCCGGCACCGCGCTTGTTCAGCCGCACCTCGACCTCGGGCGACTCGCCGTGGAGCCGGCAGACGAGGCTCTTCATCGCCGAGATGAGGTCGACGACGTCCTCACGGACGCCGGGCAGCGTCGTGAACTCGTGCGCGACGCCCTCGATCTTGACCGAGGTGACTGCGGCGCCCTCGAGCGACGAGAGCAGCACGCGGCGCAGCGAGTTGCCGAAGGTGTGACCGAAGCCGCGGTCGAGCGGCTCGATGACGAAGACGCCGCGGCGCTCGTCCACTTCCTCGTGGACGATCCGCGGGATCTGGAACTCCATCAAACTGGTGCGTGTAGCCAAAGCAATCCTTCCGTTCGTTACTTCGAGTAAAGCTCGACGATGAGCTGTTCCTGGACAGGGGTGTCGATCTCGCTCCGCTCCGGCCACTTGAGCACCTTGCCCGTGAGGCTCTCGTGGTCGGCCTGCAGCCACGGAGCGACCGAAGCCGTGAGGTCGGTCGCGTCCCGGATCACCTGCTCGGCCGAGCTCCCCGGCGCCATCGTGACGATGTCGTCCGGCTTGACCTGGTAGCTGGGGATGTTCACCCGGCGGCCGTTGACGTGGAAATGGCCGTGCCGCACGAGCTGGCGCGACTGGGCCCGCGAGGCGGCGAAGCCGAGCCGGTAGACGACGTTGTCGAGCCGGGTCTCCAGCATCCGCAGCAACGTCTCGCCGGTGATGCCCGAGCCCTTCGCGGCCTTCGTGTAGTAGTTGCGGAACTGCTTCTCGAGCAGGCCGTAGTACCGGCGCGCCTTCTGCTTCTCGCGCAGCTGGAGCAAGTACTCGGACTGCTTGATGCGGCCGCGCCCGTGCTCGCCCGGCGGGTAGCTGCGGCGCTCGACCGAGCACTTCTCGGTCAGGCAGCGCTCGCCCTTCAGGAAGAGCTTCATGCCCTCGCGGCGGCACGAGCGGCACTTGGGGCCGATGGAACGTGCCATTAGACGCGCCTCCGCTTCTTCGGTCTGACGCCGTTGTGGGCCTGCGGAGTGACGTCCTTGACGCCGAGGATCTCGAGCCCGGCAGCCTGGAGCGAGCGGATCGCCGTCTCGCGGCCCGAACCGGGTCCCTTGACGAAGACCTCGACCTTCTGCAGGCCGTGCTCCATCCCCTTGCGGGCGCACGCGTCGGCGGTGACCTGGGCGGCGAACGGCGTCGACTTGCGCGAGCCCTTGAACCCTGCCGAGCCGGCCGACTCCCACACGATCACGTTCCCGTCCTTGTCCGTGAGGGTCACGATCGTGTTGTTGAAGGACGTCTTGATGTGCGCCTGGCCGATGGCGATGTTCTTCTTGACCCGACGGCGAGTCCGTCCCCGGGTCGCTTGTTTGCGAGGCGGAGCCATTAAGTCTTCGTCGCTGCCTTCTTACCGCGGCCGACGGTCTTCTTCGGGCCCTTGCGGGTCCTGGCGTTCGTCTTCGTGCGCTGACCGTTCACCGGGAGGCCGCGGCGATGGCGGAGTCCGCGGTAGGCGCCGATCTCGGAGAGGCGCTTGATCGACTGCTGGCGCTCGCGCCTGAGGTCACCCTCGACCTGGAGGTTGCCGTCGATGTACTCGCGCAGCTTGGTGATCTCGGGATCGGTGAGGTCCCGCACCTTCTCCTCGGGCTTGAGGCCCGTCGCGCTGCAGATCTGGAGCGCGGTCGAGCGCCCGACCCCGAAGATGTAGGTCAGCCCGACTTCGAGTCGCTTCTCGCGCGGGAGGTTTACGCCTGCGATGCGTGCCACTTAACCCTGCCTTTGCTTGTGCCGTGGGTTGGTGCAGATGACCATGACGTGACCGTGCCGCTTGATCACGCGGCACCGCTCACACATGGGCTTGACTGAAGGGCGAACTTTCATCTCATCTATGCCTGAAGGTGATTCGGCCTCGGGAGAGGTCGTACGGGGACACTTCCACCTTGACCCGATCGCCCGGAAGGATGCGGATGTAGTGCTTGCGCATCTTCCCGGAGATCTTCGCGAGCACCTGATGACCGTCGTCGATCTGGACGCGGAACATCGTGCTCGGCAGGGCCTCCACGACCTCACCTTCCAACTCGATCTTCTCTTCCTTCTGTGCCATACCTCCACACGGGAACCGCGCTCGTCGAGCGCGGTCTAGGACGAACGAAAAACACAGCGCAGCAGCGGCCTGCGCCGAGGTGAGAATGGTAGCAAACCGCCTAAGAGACCCGAACCGGCGCTGCGGTGAGGATTCTCGGCTCTCCGTCGGTGACGGCGACCGTGTGCTCGAAGTGCGCGGCGAGCGAGCCGTCGCGCGTCGCAATCGTCCAGCGGTCGTCCCTGACGACGACGTCGGGGCCGCCGGCGGTGATCATCGGCTCGATCGCGAGGGTCATCCCTGACGCGAGGGTCGGGCCCCGTCCGGGCTCGCCGAAGTTGGGAATCTGGGGATCCTCGTGCATGTTCCGCCCCACTCCGTGCCCGACGAGGCTTCGCACGACGGAGAATCCCGCTTCTTCCGTCGTCGCCTGGATCGCATGGGAGACGTCGGAGAGATGCGCGCCCGCCCTGGCCTTCTCGATCCCGGCCCTGAGCGCGGCCTCGCAGGCCTCGAGGAGCCGGTCGGCCTCCGCGTCCGCGTGGCCGACCTTGAACGTGTACGCCGAGTCCGCGACGAAGCCCTCGTACGTCACGCCAACGTCGACTGAGAGCACGTCACCGTCGGAGAGCGCCTCGTCACCGGGGATCCCGTGCACGACGACGTCGTTGAGCGACAGGCACGTGGACGCCGGGTACGGATACGGGCCCGGATAACCGAGGAACGTCGGGTGCCCGCCGCGGGAGCGGATGAACTCGTCCGCCGCCTCGTCGAGCTCCGCCGTGGTCACGCCGGGGCGGATCTGCTCGCCGAGGAGCGCCAGCGTGTCGGCGACGATCGCACCTGCAGCCGCCATCGTGTCGAGCTCCGCAGGCGACTTCCGGTCGATCAAGCGGACCTCGCCGCCGTCTGCTCGAGCGCTTCCTGGATCTCGGCGAAGACCTCGTCCACCTGGTTGTCGGCATGGATGCCGACGAGGTTGCCCTGCGCGCGGTAGTGGCCGATCAGCGGCTCGGTCTGCTCGTGGTAGAGCGACAGCCGCTGCGCGATCGCCTCCGGCGTGTCGTCCTTGCGGTGCTCGATCTCGGCCCGCTTCAGCATCCGGTCGATACCGACCTGGTCGTCGAGCTGGAAGCCGAAGACGATCGAAAGCTCACGGCCGATGTCGGCCAGCATCTCGTCCAGCGCCTGGGCCTGCGGGAGGGTGCGCGGAAAGCCGTCGAGGATGAAGCCATCCTGGGCATCGTCCTCGCCGAGGCGGGCTCGGATCAGCTCGATCATCAGGTCGTCGGGCACGAGCTGCCCGCTCTCGACTATCGGCTTGACGCGGCGACCAAGCTCGGTCTCGGCATCGATCGCCGCGCGGAGGATCTCTCCGGTGGCGATCTGCGGGATCCCGTACTCCGCCTGGATCCGCTTCGCCTGCGTTCCTTTGCCCGAGCCCTGCGGCCCGAGGAGCAAGACGTTCACTACTTCAAGAAACCTTCGTAGGAGCGCATCATCATCTGCGACTCCATCTGGCGCATCGTGTCGAGCGCGACGCCGACCGCGATCAGCACCGAGGTTCCGCCGAGGGCGCCTGCGAGCGCCTGCGAGACGTCGGCGTAGGCGATGAAGAGGCTGGGGAGAGTCGCCACGATCGCGAGGTAGATGGCCCCCGGAAGCGTCAGGCGCGTGAGCACACGATCGAGGTACTGCGCCGTGGGCGGCCCGGGACGGATGCCCGGGATGTAGCCGCCGTGCTTCCGCAGGTTGTCGGCCTGGTCGACCGGATTGAACTGCACCGCGGTGTAGAAGAACGTGAAGATGATGATCATCCCGCCCTGCAGCAGCAGGTACGGCCAGTCCGTGTAGGAGAAGTACTGGTTGATGAAGCTCTGGGTCTGCGGGAAGTACTGCGCGACGGTCGGCGGGAAGGCCATGACCGCGGCCGCGAAGATGACGGGGATGACGCCGGCCATGTTCACGCGCAGCGGCATGTAGGTCGAGCCGCCGGTCGTCATCCGCCGGCCCACCATCCGCTTCGCGTACTGGATCGGGATGCGCCGCTGCCCCTCCTGGATGAAGACGACGGCGACCACGACGCCGACCGCCATCAGCGGGAAGAAGAGCCGCTCGAAGATCCCGCCCTCGACCCAGGCCCGGATTCCCAGCGGGAGCCCGGTCAGGATGGAGGCGAAGATCAGGAGCGAGATTCCGTTGCCGATCCCGCGCTTCGTGATCAGCTCGCCCATCCACATCAGCAGGGCGCAGCCGGCCGTGAGGGTCAGGACGATCAGCGCGCCACGCCCGAAGTTCGCCTCGAGGGCGCCCTGGCGCTGGAACAGGAACGCGAAGCCGGCGGCCTGGGCGGCCGCAAGCACGATCGTGAGGTAGCGCGTGTACTGATTGATCTTGGCGAAGCCGGCCTCGCCCTCCTTCTGCAGCGCCTCGAGCCGTGGGATGACCACGGTCATGAGCTGGAGGATGATCGACGCCGTGACGTACGGCATGATCCCGAGCGCGAAGATCGCGAACTGCGACAGCGCGCCGCCCGAGAAGAGGTTGAGCAGGGCGAGGACCGTGCCGCCGCCCGAAGAGTTGAAGTAGTTCTTGATCGCCTCCGAGTTCACGCCCGGGGCGGGGATCCACGAGCCCAGCCGGTAGAAGGCGATGATGACCGCGGTGAAGAGGACGCGTCTCCGGAGCTCTGGGACGCGCCACGCGTTTGTGAGCCAGGAGAACACGGCCTAGTCCTCGGGCGCGGCCTCGGCCTCTTCGGCCTCCGGCTCAGCAGCCTCGGGCTCGGCGGCCTCGGGCTCGGCGGCCTCGGGCTCGGCCTCGGCCTCGGCGGCCTGAGGCTCCTCAGCCTCGACCGGCTCGTCCTGCGCGGCTGCCGCTGGGGGCGCCTGAGCGGACTTGCTCGCCTTCTTCCGGCGGCGCTTCGGCTTGACCTCCTTGAGCGCGGTCACCGAGCCGCCTGCGCCCTCGATCTTCTCGCGGGCGCTCGCTGAGAAATAGTGGGCGGTCACCGTGAGCTTCTTCTTGAGCTCGCCGTGGCCGAGGATCTTGACGTCGATTCGCGTGTTGCGGATCAGACCGATCTGCACCAGCGTGTCCGGAGTCACTTCGGCGCCGTCGTCGAACCGGTCGAGGTCGCGCACGTTGACGGGCACCGTGGAGGTGCGGTGGGGGCCCATCGGCATCGCGTCCTTCGAGTACGGGCCGCGCTGCTTGCCGAGCCGCATGTAGATCGGCATCTGGCCGCCCTCGAAGCCGGCGCGCATCTTGTGCGAGCCGGAGCGCGACTTCTGCCCTTTGATCCCGCGCCCGGAATAGCGGCCCTTGCCGGAGCCCAGCCCGCGGCCCACACGCTTGCGGGCCTTGCTCGGGGACGCCGGCTTGAGGTTCGAGAGGTTCAGCTCTTCGGGCATCGGACTGGCCTATTCGCCTTCGACTCGGACGAGGTGGCGGACCTTCCTGAGCATACCGGCGACCTCAGGGCTCTCCGGACGCTCGACCGAGCGGCCGATCTTGCCCAGGCCGAGGGCGCGCATCGTCCCGCGATGGCGCTCGCTCTGGCCGATGACGCTGCGGATCTGGGTGATGCGAAGCGTCTTATTCGCCATCGGTCGGCTCCTCCGCCGTGACGCCCGCAGCGACCGGCTCCTCGGCCGGAGTCTCCTCAGCAGGCGCCTCCTCGACCACGACCGCCTCGACGGCGGCGTCCTCCGGCTTCGCCTTCGGATTCGGGAGGACCTGCGCGATCGTCAGGCCGCGCGCCCGCGCGACCTCCTCGGGACGGCGGAGGCTCTGCAGCCCCTGGACGGTCGCCTTCAGGAGGTTGGTCGGGTTCGTCGTGCCGAGGCTCTTGGCGAGGATGTCGCGGACGCCGCCGAGCTCGAGGACGGCACGCACGCCGCCGCCGGCGATGACGCCGGTTCCCTCGCTCGCCGGGCGCAGCAGCACTCTGGCCGCGCCGAACTGGCCGAGGATCTCGTGCGTGATCGTCGTCCCGTGCTTCGGCGACGGTGAAGAGGTTCTTCTTTGCGTCCTCGACGGCCTTGGAGATCGCGAGCGGGACCTCGCGGGCCTTGCCGTAGCCGACGCCGACGCGGTCGACCTCGTCGCCGATCACGACCAGCGCCGTGAACGAGAAGCGCCGGCCGCCCTTGACGACCTTCGCCACGCGGTTGATCTCGACCACGCGCTCCTTGAGCTCGCGGCTTTCCTGGAAGTCACTCAAAACTCAAGTCCTCCTTCGCGGGCGGCGTCGGCGAGCGCCTTGACCCGGCCGTGGTACAGGTAGCCGCCGCGGTCGAAGACCACGCGCTGCACGCCTGCCTTCTTGGCGTTCTGGGCCAGCAGCTTGCCGACCTCGGCGGCCTGGTCGCTCTTCCCGCCCTTTGCGCCCCGCTTGTCCAGCCAGCTGGCCGCGGCGAGGGTCTTGCCCTCCACGTCGTCGACGAGCTGGGCGGCGATGCCGCGGTTCGACCGGAAGACGACGAGGCGCGGGCGCTCGGCGGTGCCGAAGATGCTCTTCCGCACCCGCTTGTGGCGGCGCTCGCGGCGCTCTCTGACGGTGGGCTGGCCATCACGCTCGCTTACCGACCTTCCGGCGGACGTACTCGCCCTCGTAGCGGATGCCCTTGCCCTTGTACGGCTCCGGCGGACGGACCTGACGCACCTCGGCGGCGGTCTGGCCGACCTGCTGCTTGTCGATCCCCTTGACGATGACCTCCGTCGGCGTCGGAACCTCGAACGTGATTCCCGCGCGCGGCTCGATCGTGACCGTGTGGGAGTACCCGACGCTCAGCTCGAGCGCGGTTCCGCGGAGCGCGGCGCGGTAGCCGACGCCCTGGATCTCGAGCTTGCGCTCGAACCCCTTGGTGACACCCTCGACCATGTTCGCGACGAGGGAACGAGTGAGCCCGTGCAGCGCTCGGTCGTCGCCCCGGTCCGTCGGCCTGGTGACCGTGAGCTCGCCGTCGGACTGCTCGATCTTCATCCGCTGCGGGACCTGCTGGCGGAGCTCGCCGAGCGGCCCGTTGACCATCACGCGGCCAGGGTCGATCGACACCGAGACTCCGGCGGGCAGTTCGATGGGTTTTTTTCCGATTCGGCTCATGGATTCAGGTTCAGGCGGTTACCAGACGAAACAGATGACTTCGCCGCCGATGCCTTCGCGCTCGGCGGTCTTGCTCGTGACGAGACCCCTCGACGTCGACATGATCGCCGTCCCCATCCCTCCGAGGACGCGCGGCAGCCGGTCCTTCTGAGCGTACACACGGCGACCCGGCTTCGAGACCCGCTTGAGGTCGCTGATGATGCGCTCCCGGCTCGGGCCGTACTTGAGCTGGATGATGAGGGTGGCGTACGGCCGATGCTTCTTCGCGTCGGGCTCTCGGCTGTTGTGCTCCTCCGCGCTCATGACGCGGAAGCCGACGATGTAGCCCTCCTCCTGGAGCAGGCGAGCGATGTCCTCCTTCAGGCGCGAGGTCGGCATTTCGGCGGTCTCGTGCAGCGCCTTGTTGGCGTTGCGGATGCGGGTCAGCATGTCTGCGATCGGATCAGTGAGCATCTAGATCACCAACTTGATTTCGTCATGCCGGGGATCTGCCCCTGATGCGCGAGGTCGCGCAGGCAGATCCGGCAAAGGCCGAACTTCCGATAGACGGCGCGCGGCCGCCCGCACCGGCTACAGCGTGTGTACTGCCGAACCTTGAAGCGCTGCGGCTGCTGCGCCTTGTGGACGAGCGACTTCTTGGCCACTTTCTAGCTTTCCTCTCTCTCTTGTTCGACGGCGAACGGCATGCCGAGGCCCCGAAGGAGCGCCAGGCCGTGCTCGTCGCCCTTCGCCGTGGTCGTGATCGCCACGTCCAGACCCCGCACGGCGCCGATGTCGTCGTAGTTGATCTCCGGGAAGATGATCTGCTCGCGGACTCCCAGCGAGTAGTTGCCGCGCCCGTCGAACGAGCGCACGTCGAGGCCGCGAAAGTCGCGAATTCGGGGCAGCGCGATCGACACCAGCCGGTCGAGGAACTCGTACATCCGGTCGCCGCGGAGCGTCACGCGCGTCCCGATCGGCATGCCGTCGCGGATCTTGAAGCCGGCGATCGACTTGCGCGCCTTGCGCACCTGCGCCCGCTGTCCGGCGATGAGCGTCAGCTCCTCCATCGCAGCGTCGAGCGCCTTCGCCTCGGTCTTGGCCTCGCCGACGCCCATGTTCAGGGTGATCTTCTGGACGCGCGGGACCTCCATGATCGTGCGCAGGCCGAGCTCCTCCTTGAGGCGCGGGCGCAGCTCGTCCATGTAGGCCGCCTTCAGGCGCGGCACGTAGTTCGTCTTCTTTTTCGTAGCAGTCGCCATTACTTGTCGATCTCCTGGCGGCAGTCGTCGCGCCGGCAGACCCGGACGCGCTCCTTCCGGCCCTTCGCCTCGCGGATCACGGTGCCGACGCGCGTTGGGCGCCGGCAGGTGGGGCAGACGACCATCACGTTCGAGACCTGGATCGGGGCGGCCCTCTCGATCACGCCGCCGGGCTGGATCTGCGCCGCGCCCATCCGGCTCGGGTTCTGCATCGGCCGCGGACGGGTGTGCCGCTTCATCATGTTGAGGTTCTCGACGAGGACGCGGCCGTCCTTCGGGCGCGCCTCGAGTACCCGGCCCTGCTTGCCGCGGTCCTTGCCGCTCAGCACCTGGACGAGGTCGCCCTTCTTGATCTTCATCGTTTGAGCCACTAGAGAACCTCCGGGGCGAGCGAGACGATCTTCATGAAGTTCTTCTCGCGCAACTCACGGGCGACCGGCCCGAAGATGCGCGTCCCGCGCGGGTTCGATTGCGCGTCGATGATCACCGCGGCGTTCTCGTCGAAGGCGATCGAAGTGCCGTCGTCGCGGCCGTAGGGCTTCTTCGTCCGGACGACGACGGCGCGAACGACCTCGCCCTTCCTGACCGCGCCCTGGGGCGTCGCCGTCTTGACCGTCCCGACGATGATGTCGCCGACCCGGGCGTAGCGCCGGTGTGAGCCCCCGAGCACGCGGATGCAGAGGAGCTCACGGGCTCCCGTGTTGTCCGCCACTCTGAGTCTGGACTCCTGCTGGATCATCGCTAGCGGGCCACCTCGACGACCTCGGCGAGGCGCCAGTTCTTCGTCTTCGACAGCGGCCTGGTCTCCACGATCCGGACGACGTCCCCGGCCTTGGCCTGGTTCTCCTCGTCGTGCGCGTGGAACTTGTGGGAGCGCCGGACGACCTTCTTGTACTTCGGGTGCGCCTTCACGGTGTCGACGCGGACGACGATCGTCTTGTCCATCGCCGCGGAGACGACCACGCCGCGGCGCTCCTGGCGCCTTCCGCGGTCGTGCTCGGGCTTCGGCACCCGCGTGATCGGCTTCCGCTCCGTCGCCTGCTCACGGGTCTTCGGACGCTTGCGGCGCTCGGACCGCGGCACGCGCTTGCGCTTCTTCTTCGCGGTCGGTTGGACGGCCGCAACCTGCTCCTCGGCCGGCGCCTCCTCGGCGGGCCCCTCCTCCGCGGATGCCTCCTCCGCAGAAGCTTCATCTGCCGGAGCCTCCTCCGCGGGGGCCTCTTCCGCCTCGGCCACGGGAGCTTCCTCACCCTCGGCGACGGGCTCGGCGACCGGCTCCGGCTCGGGTGTCGGCTCCTCGGGCACGGGAGGACCGGGCTCCTCGGGGGGAGCTCGGGATCGGGCTCAGGCGGCGCCTCCGACGCCTCGGCCTCTACCGGCGCCTCAGCTTCCGCCTCGGCCTCCGTGCGTCTCCTCGACCTGCTCGTCCTTCTCCTCGTCCGCCACTAGCTCTCACCTCCCGCGTGCGACTCGCGCTCGACCCGGACCGTCAGGATGCGCGCGATCTCCCGCTTCGCCAGCTTCAGGCGTGCAGGGTTCTCGAGCGCTCCGGTCGCGGACTGGAAGCGCAGGTTGAAGAGCTCCTGGCGGCGCTCGGAGAGCGTCCGCGCCAGCTCGTCGTCGGTCATGTCTCGCAGCTGCTTAGCCCGCAAACAGATCAGCCTCTCTCTTCACGACTTTCGTCTTGATCGGGAGCTTGCTGCCGGCGAGGCGCAGCGCCTCCTTGGCGAGCGGCTCGGGGACTCCGGCGAGCTCGAACATCACGCGGCCGGGCTTGACGACGCAGACCCAGTGCTCGGGCGAGCCCTTACCCGAGCCCATGCGCGTCTCGGCCGGCTTCTGCGTCACCGGCTTGTCCGGGAACACGTTGATCCAGACCTTCCCGCCACGCTTGATCTTGCGCGTCATCGCGATTCGGGCAGCCTCGATCTGGCGGTTGGTCACCCAGCCGACCTCGAGCGCCTTGATCCCGAAATCGCCGTACTGCACCGTCGTCTGGCCCTTGGCGAGCCCACGGCGGCGGCCGCGCTGGACCTTCCGGAACTTGGTCTTCTTGGGGAGGAGCATCTAGTCCGTCTTCTCCGCCGACTCGTCGCCGGACTTGTCGAGCTTCTTGGGGTCTTCCGTCTTCTTCTTCTTGGTGGTGGTCGACTCGGGCGCCTCGGCGACGGCCTCCGGCGTGGTCGGCGCCTCCGGCTGGATCTCGGGCAGCTCGCGTCCCTCGGCGGTCGTCGCCTCGTCGTCGGTGCGCGGCTTCTCCACGGTGTCCTTCGGCGCTCCGCGGCCCTGGCCGCCCGCGGGGGCGCCTGCGCGGCGTCCGCGGCGCGGCTTGCGGTCCCGCACCGGGCCGAGGCCCTCGCGGTCGCCGCTGCCGCCTCGGCGGCCGGCCTCGCGTGAAGCCGACAGTCCTTCGGTCTTGCCGCCCTTGCGGCGCGCGGTGTCCTGGTCGCCGAGCCGGGCGTCGCGGCGGCCCTCGACCGACTCGTAGCCCTCCGGCATGATCTCGCCCTTGTTGATCCAGACCTTGACGCCGATCCGGCCGGTCGTGGTCTTCGCCTCGGCGAAGCCGTAGTCGATGTCCGCGCGGATGGTGTGCAGCGGGACCCGGCCCTCGGAGTAGCTCTCGGACCGGCTCATCTCGCCGCCGCCGAGGCGGCCGCCGCACTGGATCTTCACGCCCTGCGCGCCGGAGCGGATCGCGGAGGCGAGCGAGCGCTTCATCGCGCGGCGGAAGCTCACGCGGTTCTCGAGCTGCTCGGCGATCGACTGCGCGACGAGCTTCGCATCCAGCTCGGGCCGCTTGATCTCGTTGATGTTGATGTGGACGTTCTTCTGCGTCAGCGCATGCAGGTCGCGCCGCAGAGCGTCCACCTCGGCGCCTGACTTCCCGATCACGATTCCCGGCCGGGCCGTGTAGATGTCGACCGTGATCCGCTGCTTGTCCTTGCGGATCAGGATGTCCGACAGGCCGGCATGCGAGAGCTTGCCGAGGATGTGGCCGCGGATCTTGATGTCCTCCTGGAGGGCGCCCGCGAACTCCTTGTTGGTCGTGTACCAGTTGGACTTCCAGTCGTGGATGACGCCGACGCGCATCCCGCCGGGATGGATCTTCTGACCCATTAGCTGTCCTCCGTCTTCTTCTTGCGGGGTGTGCGCTTCGGCTTGGGCTTGTCCGCCTCGGCCTTCGGCGTCGCAGGCTTCTTGGTCGCAGCGGGCTTCCGCGTCCGCTTCGGCTTGGTCTCCTCGGCCTTCGGCTCCTCGGCCCCGGGCGTCTCGGCAGGTGCTTCCACCGGAGCCGTCGACGGAGCCTGCGAGCGGCGCGTGCGCCGAGTGGCGCCGTCCGTCTCCGTCGGCATCAGCCGGATGGTCACATGGCAGGTGCGCTTGTTGATCCGCGAGACCCGGCCGCGGGCTCGGGCGCGCCAGCGCTTGATCGTCGGGCCTTCGTCCACATAGGCCGCGGAGACGATCAGGTCGTCGCCGAGGAGGCCGTGGTTGGCCTCGGCGTTCGCGACGGCGGAGGCGAGCACCTTCTCGACCTCGCGCGCGGCTGCGCGCGGCGTGAAGGCGAGCACGGTCCGAGCCTCCGGAACCGACCGGCCCCGGATGTGCTCCACGACGAGACGCGCCTTGCGCGGCGTGACGCGCAGATACTGCGCGGACGCGCGCACCTCGGGGCGCTCCTCGACGGCCTGGTTGCGCGGACGAGCCACTAGCGCTTGACCTCCGTCTTTCGGTCGCCGGAGTGGCCGCGGAAGGTCCGCGTCGGAGCGAACTCGCCGAGCTTGTGGCCGACCATCTGCTCGGAGATGAAGACCGGGACGTGCTTGCGTCCGTCGTGGACCGCGATCGTGTGCCCGACCATCTCGGGGAAGATCGTGGAGGAGCGCGACCAGGTCCGGATCATGTTCTTGGATCCGGAGGTGTTCATCTGCTCGATGCGGCTCATCAGCCGCTCCTCGACGTACGGGCCCTTGCGGGACGATCTCGACACTTAGCGCTTCTCCTTGCCTCGCCGGCGCTGCCGGATGATCAGTGCGTCAGATTCCTTGTGCTTCGAGCGGGTGCGCTTGCCCAGCGTCGGCACGCCCCAGGGCGTTACCGGGTGGCGGCCACCCTTCGACTTGCCCTCGCCGCCGCCGTGCGGATGGTCGACCGGGTTCATGGCCGAGCCGCGCACAGTTGGGCGCTTGCCACGCCACCGGCTCCGTCCTGCCTTGCCGCCGGTGATGTTCTCGTGGTCGACGTTGCCGACCTGTCCCACCGTCGCCCGGCAGGTGAGCGGCACGCGCCGAAGCTCTCCCGAGGGTAGCCGAAGAATCCCGTAGCCCTCGTCCTTTCCGACGAGCTGGATACCGGTGCCGGCGCCGCGCGCGATCTTGCCGCCCTGGCCGGGCTTGAGCTCCACGTTGTGGATCAGGGTGCCGGTCGGGATGTTGGCCATCGGAAGCGCATTTCCGGGCTTGATGTCCGCGGTCGGGCCCGACTCGACGACCGATCCGACCCGCAGCCGCGCCGGGGCGAGGATGTAGGCCTTCGCACCGTCTGCGTAGTGGAGCAGGGCGATGTTCGCCGACCGGTTCGGGTCGTACTCGATCGCGGCGACCTTTGCCGGGATCCCGTCCTTGAGCCGCTTGAAGTCGATTACGCGATAGCGGCGCTTGTGCCCGCCTCCGCGGTGCCGGGTCGTGATCCGGCCGTTGTTGTTGCGGCCTCCGGTCTTCTTGACCGGCTCGACCAGCGTCTTCTCCGGCTCGGACTTCGTGACCTCGGCGAAGTCGGAGACCGTCATGAAGCGGCGGCCGGGGCTGGTGGGCTTGAACTTCTTGGCCACTAGACCTGAGCCCCCTCGAAGATCTCGATCGACTGGCCCTCGCGGAGCTGCACGATCGCCTTCTTCCAGCCGGGCCTGCGGCCGCGGGTCTGCCCGCGCCGCTTCGGCTTCGACCGGACCTGGACGATGTTGACCGCCTGCACCTTGACCTCGAAGAGCTCCTCGACGGCCTGGCGGATCTGCGTCTTGTGGGCGTCCGGATGCACCCTGAACGAGTACTTGCGGTCCTCGATCAGGCTGTAGCTCTTCTCCGAGACGACAGGAGCCAACAGGACTTCGTTCGGGTGGAGGCTCATGACGTCGCCCTCTTCTCGATCAGCTCGCGGGCCGACTCGCTGACGAGCAGGGCTCGGGCCCAGACGAGCGCGGCGACCTCGACCTCGGCCGGAGTGACCACGAGAACGCGCTCCAGGTTGCGGAACGACTTGATCAGCGTCTCGTCCTCGTCGTTGACGACGACCAGGACGGGCGTCTTCTGGCCCCAGCCCTCGAGGAGCCCCACCGCTTCCTTCGTCGAGGGCTTGTCGAACGCCTTTCCGTCGACGAAGGCGAGCGTGCCCTCCTTCGCGTGCGCCGAGAGCGCCGCGCGGAAGGCGGCCTTGCGGGCCTTCTTGTTGACCTTGACCTCGAAGTTCGTCCGCGGCGCGAACGCGACGCCGCCGCCGGTCCAGTTCGGTGCGCGGGTCGTACCAGCGCGCGCGCGGCCCGTGCCCTTCTGGCGCCAGGGCTTCCCCCGGCCGCCGGCGACCAGCCCGCGGCTCTTGACCGCGCGGGTGCCGGCGCGGTCGCCGGAGAGCTCGGCTCGGACCGTCTCGTGGACGAGGTGCGGCTTCACCTCGGCGCCGAAGATGTCGGCCTCGAGGGTCACGTCCTTCGACTTCTTGCCGGCTCGCGTCGAGGAGCGGGCGCCTTGGGACTGGCCACGCTTCACCTCTTCCCGGATCTCGACGATCGCGTTCTTCGGGCCCGGGACGGCGCCCTTGACGAGGAGCAGGTTCTCCTCCGCGTCGACCGAGTGGACCTGCAGGCCGACCTGCGTGATCCGCTTGGCGCCCATCTGGCCGGCCATCTTCTGACCCTTGAAGACACGAGACGGAGTCGCCGAGGCGCCGATCGAGCCCGGGCCCGGACGTTGTGGGAGCCGTGCGACACCGGGCCGCGGCTGAAGTTGTGCCGCTTGATCGTCCCGGCGAAGCCCTTGCCGATCGAGATCCCCGAGACCTTCACCTTGTCGCCCGGCTCGAAGCTCTCGACCGTGACCGTCTCCCCGGCCGTGAGCTCGTGCGGGCCGCGGATCTCGAGCAGACGCCGGTGGGGCGCGACGCCGGCCTTCTTGAGGACGCCGAGGCGGGGCTTGGAGAGCTTCCGCTCCGGCACCTCGTCGAAGGCGAGCTGGACGGCGTCGTAGCCGTCGGCCTCTTCGGTCCGCACGGAGACGACCGGGCACGGCCCGGCCTGGATGACCGTCACCGGGGTGACGCCGCCGGTCTCCTCGTCGAAGACCTGCGTCATCCCGAGCTTTCTCCCACGATCCCCTTCAACGTTCTCCGCTCCTTACAACTTGATCTCGATGTCGACCCCGGCCGGCAGGTCGAGCCGCATGAGCGAGTCGACTGTCTTCGGGGTCGGGCTGTGGATGTCGATCAGCCGCTTGTGCGTCCGGATCTCGAAGTGCTCCCGCGAGTCCTTGTCCTTGAAGGGGCTCCGGATCACGGTGTAGACGTTCTTCTCCGTCGGCAGCGGCACGGGTCCGGTGATGGTTGCGCCGGTGCGCGTAGCCGTCTCGACGATCGACGCCGCCGAGCGATCGAGCGCCTGATGGTCGTAGCCCTTCAGGCGGATTCGGATTTTCGACTGCGGCACCGGCCGCTCCTCGCCCTACTGCTTGATCTCGGTGACGACGCCCGCGCCCACGGTGCGGCCGCCCTCGCGGATGGCGAACCGGAGGCCCTGATCCATGGCGATCGGCTGATCAGCTCGATCTCCATGTTCGTGTTGTCGCCCGGCATGACCATCTCCTGGCCCTCCGGGAGCTTGATCGCGCCGGTCACGTCCGTGGTCCGGAAGTAGAACTGCGGCCGGTAGCCGTTGAAGAACGGCGTGTGGCGGCCGCCCTCGTCCTTCGAGAGGACGTAGACCTCGGCGCTTGAAGTGCGTGTGCGGCGTGATCGAGCTGCGGCTTCGCGAGCACCTGGCCGCGCTCGACCTCCTCGCGCTTGATGCCGCGCAGGAGCACGCCGGCGTTGTCGCCCGCCTGGGCGTAGTCGAGCGTCTTGTTGAACATCTCGAGACCGGTGACGACGGTCTTCTGGATCTCGGGCTGGATGCCGATGATCTCGACCTCTTCGCCCGACCTTGATCTGGCCCTGCTCGATCCGGCCGGTGACGACCGTGCCGCGGCCGGTGATCGTGAAGACGTCCTCGATCGGCATCAGGAACGGCTTGTCCATGTCGCGCACCGGCTCCGGGATGTAGGAGTCGACGGCCTCCATCAGCTCGAGGATCTTCGGCGTCCACTCCTCGTCGCCCTCGAGCGCCTTGAGCGCCGAGACCGGCGATGACCGGGATGTCGTCGCCCGGGAACTCGTACTTGGAGAGCAGCTCGCGGACCTCCATCTCGACGAGCTCGAGCAGCTCCGGGTCGTCGACCATGTCGGCCTTGTTCAGGAAGACGACGATCGACGGCACGTCGACCTGGCGGGCGAGCAGGATGTGCTCGCGGGTCTGCGGCATGGGGCCGTCGGCGGCGGAGACGACGAGGATCGCGCCGTCCATCTGGGCGGCGCCCGTGATCATGTTCTTGATGTAGTCGGCGTGGCCCGGGCAGTCGACGTGCGCGTAGTGGCGGTTCGCCGTCTCGTACTCGACGTGCGACGGTGTTGATCGTGATGCCGCGCTGCCTTCTCCTCCGGCGCGTTGTCGATCTGACTCGAACGCCGTGACGGTCGTGCTCGCCCCTGCTCCGCGAGAACCTTCGTGATCGCCGCCGTGAGGGTCGTCTTGCCGTGGTCGATGTGACCGATGGTGCCGACGTTGACGTGCGGCTTGGTGCGCTCGAACTTCTGCTTGGCCATTCCTTCCTCTCCTTCCGTCTACGAGCCCTGGCGCGCCGAGACGATCTCGCCCGCGATCGACTGAGGCACTTCCTCGTAGCGGTCGAACTGCATGGTGAACGTGGCCCGACCCTGCGTCGTCGAGCGCAGGTCGGTCGCGTAGCCGAACATGGTCGGCAAGCGGCACGCGGGCGCGTGATCGCCTGCGCGTTCCCCCGCGGCTCGAGTCCTCGACCCGGCCGCGGCGGGAGTTGAGATCGCCCATGACGTCGCCGAGGTAGTCCTCGGGAGTCACGACCTCGACGGCCATCACCGGCTCGAGCAGCTTCGGCTTCGCCCGCTGCATCGCCTCCTTGAAGGCCATCGAGCCGGCGATCTTGAACGCCATCTCGCTCGAGTCGACGTCGTGGTAGGAGCCGTCGACGAGCTCGACGCGCACGTCGACGACCGGGAAGCCGGCGAGGATGCCCGACTCCATCGCCTCCTGGATCCCGAGGTCGACGGCCGGGATGTACTCCCGCGGGATCTTGCCGCCGACGATCTTGTCGAGAACTCGTAGCCGTCGCCGGGCGCGGACGGCTCCAGGTTGATGACGGCGTGGCCGTACTGGCCGCGGCCGCCGGTCTGGCGGACGAACCGGCCCTCGACCTTCTCGACGCGCGTTGGCGATCGTCTCGCGGTAGGCGACCTGCGGCCGGCCGACGTTCGCGTCGACGTTGAACTCGCGCGTCAGGCGGTCGACGATGATCTCGAGGTGGAGCTCGCCCATCCCGGCGATGAGCGTCTGGCCCGTCTCCTCGTCGGTGCGCACGCGGAAGGTCGGGTCCTCCTCGGCGAGCCGCTGGAGGCGCCGGTGCGAGCTTGTCCTGGTCGGCCTTCGTCTTCGGCTCGACGGCGACGGAGATCACCGGGTCCGGGAAGATCATCGACTCGAGCAGGATCGGAGCCGATCTCGATCGGCGAGCGTGTCGCCCGTCGTCGTGTGCTTCAGGCCGACGACGGCGGCGATCTCGCCGGCGCCGATCTCCTCGCGCTCCTCGCGGTGGTTGGCGTGCATCTGGAGCAGGCGCCCGATCCGCTCCGTCTTGCCGTTCGCGATGTTGAGGACGCGGTCGCCGGCCTTGACCTTGCCCGAGTAGACGCGGAAGTAGGTCAGCTTGCCGACGTACGGGATCGGTCATGACCTTGAAGGCGAGCGCCGAGAACGGCTCGTCGATCGCGGGGCGCCGCGAGAGCTCGTGGTCGGTCCGCGGGTCGAGGCCGTGGATCGGGCGGCACGTCGAGCGGGCTCGGCAGATAGTCGATGACGCGCGTCGAGGAGCGGCTGCACGCCCTTGTTCTTGAACGCGGAGCCGAGCAGGACCGGCGTGACCGTGATCGTCCAGCGTCGCCGTCCGCAGCGCGCGCCGGAGCATGTCCGGGCGTGACGGTGCCTCGTCGTCGAGGTACGTCTCGAGCAGCTCCTCGTCGTGGTCGGCGACGGAGTCGATCAGCTGGTGGTGGTACTCGTTCGCCTGCTCGACGAGCTCGGTCGGGATCTCCCCGATCTCCATGCTTCTCCCGAGGTCGTCGTTCCAGACGACCGCGCGCATCTCGATCAGGTCGACGATGCCGCGGAAGTGCTCCTCCTGGCCGATCGGGAGCTGGACCGGAACGGGGTGGGCGCCGAGGCGGTCGACCATCGACTGCACGGACGGCGAAGAAGTCGGCGCCGGTGCGGTCCATCTTGTTGATGAACGCGATGCGCGGCACCTGGTAGCGGTCGGCCTGCCGCCAGACGGTCTCCGACTGCGGCTCGACGCCGGCGACGGCGTCGAAGACAGCGATCGCGCCGTCGAGGACGCGCAGGCTGCGCTCGACCTCGACCGTGAAGTCCACGTGCCCGGGCGTATCGATGATGTTGATGCGGAAATCGCGCCAGAACGCCGTCGTGGCAGCCGACGTGATCGTGATGCCGCGCTCCTGCTCCTGCGCCATCCAGTCCATCGTCGCGGCGCCCTCGTGGACCTCGCCCATCTTGTGGGTGCGGCCGGTGTAGTAGAGGATCCGCTCGGTCGTCGTCGTCTTGCCCGCGTCGATGTGGGCCATGATCCCGATGTTCCGGACCTTCTCGAGGGTGGTCGAGGGAGTCTTGGTGGCGGGAGCGGCCACTGTTACCACCTGTAGTGCGCGAAGGCCTTGTTGGCCTGCGCCATCCGGTAGAGGTCGTCCTTGCGCTTGAAGGCGCCGCCCTGCGGCTCGAGCGCGTCGAGGAGCTCGCCGGCGAGCTTCGCCGCCATGCCCTTCTCGCGCCGGTCGCGCGCGTAACGTGACGATCCAGCGGACCGCGAGCGTGCGGGCGCGACGCTGCGGGAACCTCGACGGGCACCTGGTAGTTGGCGCCGCCGACGCGGCGAGACCGGGTCTCGAGGACCGGCGTCACGGTCTTGATCGCCTGCTCGAGCACCTCGACGGGCGGCTTTCCGGTACCGCTCGCGAGGCAATCGTCAGCGCGTCGTAGACGATCTTCTCGGCGGTGGTCTTCTTCCCGTGCTCCATCACCTTGTTGATCAGCTGTGAGACGAGCCGCGAGCTGTAAACGGGGTCCGGCGAAGGCTCGCGGACCGGAACTCGGCACGACGAGGCACTCGAGGCCTGCTCCGTCACTTTCTCCCCGCCCTTCTTGGCGCCGTACTTGGAGCGGCCTTGCTTGCGGTCCGAGACCCCGGCGGTGTCCAGTGCAGCGCGGATGACCTTGTACCGGATGCCCGGAAGGTCCTTGACGCGGCCGCCGCGGATCAGCACCACCGAGTGCTCCTGCAGGTTGTGACCCTCGCCGGGGATGTAGGTCGTGACCTCCATCCCGTTCGTCAACCGCACGCGGGCGACCTTGCGCAGAGCCGAGTTCGGCTTCTTGGGCGTGGTCGTGTACACGCGCGTGCACACGCCCCGCTTCTGCGGCGCGCCGCGAAGGGCAGGGGTCTTGGTCTTCGACTTGGGCTTGACCCGACCCTTGCGCACAAGCTGGTTGACGGTGGGCATGACTCCCTTCGAGGCCTTCCTGACAGGACAAAGGTTGGCCGGGCATCCGCCCCTGCCAACCAAGCCGGAGCATGGTAGCGGAGGGGGGTTTGACCGTCAAACGCATGAAATGGCCGAAAACCCCCTATCCATAGGGATGGTTTGAGTCTTTCAGCCCATAGCAGGATGGGCAAAAGGCAATTACAGTGAGCCTGGGCCGAGGATCAGGCGAATGCGGCGGCCTGAGAGAGGGATGGGAACAAGAAAACGGACTGATTTAGGCGTCCTCTCATGAGCGACGCCATGGGCTGGGCCATCTTCGGAGGCGTCCTCGTCGTGCTCGCACTCGTCTTTCTCGTGCTGCTCCTGCGCGAGCGCAGGGCGGCCGACCAGCGCTTCACGACCGTCATGCAGGAGCTGACGAGCCGCATGGACGGGATGATGAAAGAGCTCCACACCGTCGTCGACAGGACGAGCGAGGATGAGCGCCGGGGGCGGGTGCTCGGCGAGCTCGGCGGCTCGATCGACCTCGACGAGGTGCTCACGCGCGTCCTCGAGGCCTGTGGCGCTCTTCGCGGTGTCGACGCTGCACTCGTGACCGTCCAGGGGCCGGCCAATGACAAGCCGATCGTCGCGACGATGGGGCTTTCGGCGGAAGAGGCCGAGCGCCAGGCTGTCGCCGGCCCGCCCGACGGACGCGAAGCCCGGTCGATGACGATCTCGTACGAGTACCCGGCGGGCGCAGACATCGACGACGGCGAGCTGATCCGGCACGGGCTCGCGGTCCCGATTCCGAGCGAGGCCGGGCCGATCGGATTCATGTCGGTCTTCAGCCGCTCGGCCGCGCACTCGTTCTCGGACGGCGACCGGCAGACGCTCGAGGATCTTTCCGAGCGCGCCGGGCCCGCAATCGACAACGCACGGCGCTTCCGCGAGGCGCGTCAGATGGCCGACCTCGACGCCCTGACCGGCCTGCACAACCGCCGCTTCTTCCACGAGACGCTCGGCCGGGAGGTGGCCCGCGCGCACCGCTACGGCCGAAAGCTCGCCCTCGTGGTCTTCGACCTCGACGACTTCAAGGCGATCAACGACCGCATCGGCCACCTCGCCGGCGACTCCGTGCTCGCCGAGGTCGCGGAGCGTGTCCGGTCGGTCGTCCGCTCCGCGGATATCGCCTGCCGCGTGGGCGGCGACGAGTTCGGGATCATCCTTCCGGAGTCCACGCTCGGAGACGCCGAGCAGCTCTCGCACCGGATGCAGCAGGCGGTCGCCTCGCGCCCGATCGGGAGTGTCGGCAAGCTGGAGCTGTCGGCCGGCGCCGCTGATCTGCGGCCCGAGGACGACGGGGCGGTGTTCTTCAAGCGCGCCGACGACGCGCTCTACAAGGCGAAGGAAAGCGGCAAGGCCGAAGTGGTCGCCGCCTCCAGCCTGCCCGACCCGAACGGCGGTTCCGCGACAGGAGCCGGCGGCCGGGCAATCGGTCCCTTCGAGTAGCGCGTTTCGAAGAAAGTCTCACGACTTTCTTCGACCTATAAAGCCGGGCGACGGCTTCGCCGCCGCGCGGCGCCAATCTCGAAGCAGGAAGTTCCGAGCCCAGACGCGCCACGGCCCGGCGTCAGCCGGGCCATGGCTTCATTACGGTCGGAAAAAGTCGTGAGACTTTTTCCGAAAGGCCGCTAGCCGGCGTCCTCGTCCAGAGGTGACTTGATCTCCGGGATCTCGGTCGCCTCGCCCGATTCGTGCTTGCTCGGGTCTCCGTCCGGCTCGATCGCACCGCCGAAGTCGAGGCCGAGGTCGGCGAGGCTCGCGCCGTCGCCGCCGTCGGCGCCGATCTCCTGGAGCGCCGCGAGCAGCTGCTCCTCGGTCTCCGGCCTGCGGTAGGCCGAGAGCGGCACCTTCTCCGCCGGCTTGATCTCGACGTTGCGGTAGTGCTTGAGCCCCGTCGCCGCCGGGATCAGCTTCCCGATGATCACGTTCTCCTTCAGGCCGAGCAGGTGGTCGACCTTGCCCTCGATCGCCGCGTCTGTGAGCACCTTCGTCGTCTCCTGGAACGAGGCGGCCGAGAGGAACGACTCGGTGGCCAGCGAGGCCTTCGTGATCCCGAGGATCAGCGGCTCCCACGTCGCCTGCTCGTTCTTGGCCTTCTTGACCCGGGCGTTCTCCTTCTCGAGGACGACCTTGTCGACGAGCTGGCCGGGCAGGAGCTCTGTCTCGCCCGCGGTGTCGACGCGAACCTTCTTCAGCATCTGACGGACGATCAGCTCGATGTGCTTGTCGTGGATCTCGACGCCCTGTGACTTGTAGACCCGCTGGACCTCGTTGACGAGGTACAGCTCGGTCGCCGTCGAGCCCTTGAGCCGCAGCAGGTCGGCCGGGGTCCGCGAGCCCTCGTTGAGAGCGTCGCCCGGCTCGATCTCCTGGCCGTCCACGACGAGCATCCGGGTTCGGCGCGGGAGCTGGTAGCTCGTCGGCTCCTCGCCGTCGGCCGTATGGATGAGGACCTTCGGCCCGCGATCCGACTGCTCGATCTCGACCCGGCCGCCGACCTCGGCGAGCTTTGCCGCGCCCTTCGGGCTTCGCGCCTCGAAGATCTCGACGACTCGCGGGAGGCCGTGCGTGATGTCCGCGCCTGCGACACCACCGGTGTGGAACGTCCGCATCGTCAGCTGCGTCCCCGGCTCGCCGATCGACTGGGCGGCGATGATTCCGACCGCGTCGCCGATCTCGGCCAGGCCGCCCGTCGCCAGGGAGATCCCGTAGCACTGGCGGCACACGCCGAACTCGCTCCGGCACTTCAACACCGAGCGGACCGGCACCGGGGTCTCGGCCGCGAGCTCTCCGAGCGACTCCTCGATGTCCTTCAGCAGCGGCATCGTGACGAGGGCGCCCTTCTCGGCGACCACGGTCTTGCCGGGCTTGCCGCTCGCGAGCGGCTTGTGGAAGTCCTCGGTGATCATGCGGCCGAGGAGGCCCTTGTTGAGCTGCCCCTCGCTGTAGAGCGGGAGGAGGACGCCCTCCTTCGTCTTGCAGTCCTGCTCGCGGATGATCACGTCCTGCGAGACGTCGACGAGGCGGCGGGTCAGGTAGCCCGAGTCGGCCGTGCGGAGCGCCGTGTCGGCCAGACCCTTCCGGGCGCCGTGGGTCGAGATGAAGTACTCGAGCACCGTCAGGCCCTCCATGAAGTTGGCCTGGATCGGGCGCTCGATGATCTCGCCCTTCGGATTCGCCATCAGGCCTCGCATCCCGGCGAGCTGGCGGATCTGCTTGAACGATCCGCGGGCACCGGAGTTGGCCATCATGAAGATCGGGTTCAGCCGGTGGAGGTTCGCCTCCATGGCGTCCGCGACGGCGTCCGTCGCCTCCGTCCAGATGTCGATGATCGACTCCTTGCGCTCCTCCTCGGTGATAAGGCCGCGCTCGTACTGCTGCTCGACGAGGCCGACGCGCTCCTCGTAGGCCGCGAGGATCTTCGCCTTCTCCGGCGGGATGACGATGTCGTTCTTCGAGACCGTGATCCCGGCCTGCGTCGCATGCTTGAAGCCGAGCGTCTTGATCGTGTCGAGGACGCCGGCGATCAGGTGCGGCCCGAAGCGCGCGGCGAGGTCGGAGATGAAGTCGTCCATCTCCTTCTTCGAGAGCGTGCGGTTGACGAAGGGGAACTCCGCCAGCTTCTCGTCGTCCTCGACCGCTTCCGCGAGAGCGCGTCGGACTTCCAGGCTGAAGATCAGCCGGCCGGCCGTGGTGAGCAAGACGTCCTCCGAGCCTGCAGGGCGGTACTCGATCGGGCTCTGCAGCTCGATTTGCTCGGCGTCGAGAGCGAACTCGACCTCGTCCTCCGACTGGAAGCGCTTGATGCCCTTCACGCCCAGCGTCTTCGCAAGCGCCTCAGACGTCGTTTCTTCGAGGTCGTGGTCCGAGAACGTCATGAAGTAGCCGCCGAGGACCATGTCCTGCGTCGGTGTGGCCAGGGGCCTACCGCTTGCGGGCGAGAGGACGTTGTTGGCCGAGAGCATCAGGATGCGGGCCTCGGCCTGCGCCTCCGCCGACAGCGGGAGGTGGACGGCCATCTGGTCGCCGTCGAAGTCAGCGTTGAACGCGTGACAGACGAGCGGGTGAACCTGGATCGCCTTGCCCTCGACGAGCACGGGCTCGAACGCCTGGATGCCCAGGCGGTGGAGCGTCGGCGCGCGGTTCAGCAGCACCGGGTGCTCGGCGATGACCTCCTCGAGGACGTCCCAGACCTCGGGCGTCATCGAGTCGACGTACTTCTTGGCCGCCTTGATGTTCTGGACGGCCTTCCGCTCGACGAGCCGGCTCATGATGAACGGCTTGAAGAGCTCGAGGGCCATCAGCTTCGGCAGGCCGCACTGGTGCAGCTTGAGGTACGGGCCGGAGACGATGACCGAGCGGCCGGAGTAGTCGACGCGCTTCCCGAGCAGGTTCTGCCGGAAGCGGCCCTGCTTGCCCTTGAGCATGTCGGAGAGCGACTTCAGCGGCCGGTTGCCCGGGCCGGTGACCGCGCGTCCACGGCGACCGTTGTCGAACAGGGCGTCGACGGCCTCCTGGAGCATCCGCTTCTCGTTGTTGACAATGATCTCCGGCGCTCCGAGGTCGAGCAGCCGCTTCAGCCGGTTGTTCCGGTTGATGACGCGGCGGTAGAGATCGTTCAGGTCGCTCGTGGCGAAGCGGCCACCGTCGAGCTGAACCATCGGGCGGAGCTCCGGCGGGATCACCGGGACCGCCTCGAGGATCATCCACTCGGGCTTGTTGTCGGACTTGATGAAGGCGTTGACGACCTTCAGCCGCTTGATCCCGCGCTGCTGCTTCTGCCCCTTCGAGGTCTTGATGATCTCGCGGAGCGAAAGGGCCTCGGCGTCGAGGTCGAGGTCCTTGAGCAGGTCGCGAATCGCCTCCGCTCCCATGCCGCCGGTGAAGTACTGACCGAAGCCGTAGGGCGAGCCGAACCGGTCCTTGAGCTCCCGGAAGATCTGCTCGTCGTTGACGATCTGCTTCGGCTCGAGCGCCTTGAAGGTCTCCCAGGTCTCGGTGAGCCGGCCCTTCGCGTCCTCGGCTGCGTCGCGGGCGTCACTCCGCCGCGACTCGATGTCGAGGTACATCTCGCGCACCTTCAGCGCCCACTGGACGAGCGCGTCGAGGTCCTCCTTCTGGATCTTGCCGTCAGTCCGGAGGCAGAGGTCGTTCGCCTTCTCGCGGATCGCGTCGGGCGAGTCCAGGTCGGGCACCGACTCGAGCAGCTCCTTGAGCAGCCCGGCGCCGAGGTCTCTCGTCTTCTCGAGGTTCTTCGCGTCGACGCCCTTGACGAGCTCGGCGTCGTCGCCCTCGAGCTCGCCGCCCGTGAGCAGCGCCTCCTCGATCTTCTTGATGTGCTTGGTGATCGCGCCCTTCTTGGAGCCGGTCGCCTTCGCGGCCTGCTTGAAGAGCGGGCGCAGCGCCTCCTCGATCTGGATCGCCGCGGTCGCGACCTGCTCCAGCTCGCGGTTCGAGAGCCGGCGGTCGTCGCGGATCGCCGAGCTGCGGACGAGCTCGCGGATCTTCTTCGAGTCCTCGGTCGTGATCTGGTTGGCGACGTCGACGAACATGCCGCCGACGAGCTCGCGCGAATCCTCGAGCGTCGGCAGTCCCTGCTCCTCGGACCAGTTGTTGAGCCCGCGGACCCAGAACTCGTCGTCCTCGTCGAAGTTGCGCTCCTTGCCCTTCGTGAAGTACTCGCGGCGCCGCTTGAGGCGGTCCTCGAGCGCGGCGAGCGCCTCCTCGCGGTCGACGTCGATCCGCTCGTACTCGGCGGTGACCTTGTCCTCGAGGTCGTTCAGGTCCTTCTGCCGCGCGTCGTTGTCGACCGTCGTGACGATCGAGGCGGCGAAGTACAGGACCTTCTCGAGCTCGCGCGGAGCGATGTCGAGCAGGTACCCGATCCGGCTTGGAACGCCCTTGAAGAACCAGATGTGCGAGACGGGCGCGGCCAGGTCGATGTGGCCCATGCGCTCGCGCCGGACCTTCTGCCGCGTGACCTCCACGCCGCAGCGCTCGCAGATGATGCCCTTGTAGCGGACGCGCTTGTACTTACCGCAGTAGCACTCCCAGTCCTTGGTCGGACCGAAGATGCGCTCGCAGAAGAGGCCGTCGCGCTCGGGCTTGAGCGTCCGGTAGTTGATCGTCTCGGGCTTCGTGACCTCGCCCGAGGACCAGTCACGGATCTGCTTGCTCGAGGCGAGCCCGATCCGGATGGCGTCGAATTCGTTGATGTCGATCAAAGCGCTCCCTTATTCCTCGAGTTCCACTTCTTCTGCGAGCGGTCCCGCCTGTTCTTCGGCCTCCTCCTCGGCTGCTTCCGCAGGAGCGAGGTTGGGATCGGCGACGTCCACGAGCGCCTCGTCGGCCGGCAAGGCGAGCTCGCCGTCCTGGTCGACCCGCTCCTGGCCCTCCTCCGTCTCCTCGGCCGTCGGCTCGCGCGCCGCGGCGCGGAGCGATCCCGGGGAGAGGTCGATCCCGAGCTCTTCCGCGGCGCGGAGCAGCTCGTCCTCCTCCTCGCGGACCTCGACCTCGGCGCCCTCCTCCGAGAGGACGTCCACGTCGAGGGCAAGGGACTGCATCTCCTTCAGCAGCACCTTGAACGACTCGGGGATCGAGGGCTCGGCGATGTTCTCGCCCTTGACGATCGCCTCGTAGGCCTTGACCCGTCCGACCGTGTCGTCGGACTTGATCGTCAGCATCTCCTGGAGGGTGTACGCGGCGCCGTAGGCCTCGAGCGCCCACACCTCCATCTCACCGAAGCGCTGCCCGCCGAACTGCGCCTTGCCGCCCAGCGGCTGCTGGGTGACGAGCGAGTACGGGCCGGTGCTCCGTGCGTGGATCTTGTCGTCCACGAGGTGGAGCAGCTTCAGGATGTACATGTAGCCGACGGTGATCTTGTTCTCGTAGGCCTCGCCGCTCTTCCCGTTGAAGAGTCGGAGCTTTCCGGAGCAGCGCCGGCCGGCCGGCCGCTTCATGTCGACGTGGAAGTCGATCGGCGAGTCCGGGTTCTGCTTCGTCCACTCGATCAGCGCCTCGTCGACGTCCTCGGGCGAGGCGCCGTCGAAGACGGCTGTCGCGACGGGAGTCGGCCCGTTGCGCTCGCCGTTCTCGCTGAAGACGCCGTGGTGCGCCGCCCATCCGAGATGGGTCTCGAGGATCTGGCCGATGTTCATTCGGCTCGGGACGCCGAGCGGGTTCAGGATCAGGTCGACGGGCGTGCCGTCCTCGAGGAACGGCATGTCCTCCTCGGACACGATCTTCGCGATGACGCCCTTGTTCCCGTGGCGTCCGGCGAGCTTGTCGCCCTCGGCGATCTTGCGCTTCTTGGCGACGTAGACGCGGACGAGCTCGTTCACGCCGGGCGAAAGGTCGTCGCCGGCCTCGCGCGAGAACGTCTTGACGTCGATGACTTTGCCGCCCTCGCCGTGCGGGACCTTCAACGAGGTGTCGCGCACCTCGCGCGCCTTCTCCTTGAAGATCGCGCGGATCAGCTTCTCCTCCGCGGTCAGCTCGGTCTCGCCCTTGGGCGTCACCTTGCCGACGAGCAGGTCTCCGGAGCCGACCTCGGCGCCGATGCGCACCACGCCGCGCTCGTCGAGATCGCTGAGCGACTCCTCGGAGCGGTTGGGGATGTCGCGGGTGATCTCCTCGTCGCCCAGCTTCGTCGAGCGGGCGTCGATCTCGTACTCGTGGATGTGGATCGACGAGAGGACGTCGTCCTTGACGAGACGCTCGGAGATGACGATCGCGTCCTCGAAGTTGTAGCCCTCGAACGGCATGAACGCGACGAGCACGTTCTTGCCGAGCGCCAGCTCTCCGAGCGACGTCGAGCTGCCGTCGGCGAGGACCTGTGTCGCCTTGACCTTCTCGCCGAGGCCGACGATCGGCCGCTGGTGCATCAACGTCCCCTGGTTGGAGCGCATGAACTTCGTCAGCTCGTACGAGTCTTTGCCGTCCTTCGTCTCGACGACGATCTTCTCGGCGTCGACGTCCACGACGGTTCCGGCGTTCTCGGAGACGACGACGTCGCCCGTGTCGACCGCCGCGCGGTACTCGAGCCCGGTGCCGACGAGCGGCGGCTCGGTGATCATCAGCGGCACAGCCTGCTTCTGCATGTTGGCGCCCATGAGCGCGCGGTTTGCGTCGTTGTGCTCCAGGAACGGGATCAGCGCGGTCCCGACCGAGACGATCTGGGCCGGAGCGACGTCCATGTACTCGACTTCCTTCGGCGCGGCCATCACGGCCTCGCCCTCCTTGGAGCGGCAGAGCACCTGGTCGTGCAGGAACTTGCCGGTCTTCTCGTCGACCGGCTCGGAGGCCTGCGCGATCGTGTACTGCGCCTCCTCTGCGGCATCGAGGTACTCGATGTCGTCCGAGACCTTGCCGTTCGCGACCTTCCGGTACGGCGTCTGGATGAAGCCGAACTCGGAGACCGTCGCGAAGGACGCCAGCGAGCCGATCAGGCCGATGTTCGGGCCTTCCGGCGTCTCGATCGGGCACATCCGGCCGTAGTGAGTCGGGTGCACGTCGCGCACCTCGATCGGCGCGCGCTCTCGGGTCAGGCCGCCCGCGCCGAGCGCCGACAGCCGGCGCCGGTGCGTGAGCCCGGCGAGCGAGTTCGTCTGGTCCATGAACTGCGAGAGCTGCGAGGAGCCGAAGAACTCCTTCAGCGCAGCCACGACGGGTCGGATGTTGATGATCGTCTGCGGTGTGATCGTGTCGACGTCTTCCGTCGTCATCCGCTCGCGGACGACGCGCTCCATCCGGTAGAGGCCGACCCGGAACGCCTCCTGGATCAGCTCGCCGACCGTGCGGAGGCGGCGGTTGCCGAAGTCCTCGTACTCGTCGAGGTCGCCGCGGATCGGCTCACGCGAGAGCGTGATCGCGTCGGCGGCGTAGTCCTTCGAATCCTCGGGGACGCCGAGCTTCGTCGGCAGCTCCACGAGCCGGCGGACGAGCGAGAGGATGTCCTGCGTCGTCAAGACGCGGGTGTCGTCCGGCACGTCAACCTCGAGTCGCTGGTTCAGCTTGTACCGGCCGACCTTCGTCAGGTCGTAGCGCTTCGGGTCGAAGAACAGCGAGTTGAGGAGGTTACGGGCGTTCTCCACCGTCGGCGGCTCGCCCGGCCGCTGCTTCTTGAAGACCTCGACCAGCGCCTGCTCCTCGCTCTCCGTCGTGTCCTTGTCGAGCGTGAGCTGCATGAAGATCGAGTTGTCGAACAGCTTGAGGATGGCCTCGTTCGTGCTCGTGTCCAGCGCGAACCCCGTCGTCGGGTCCTCCGCGGGCAACGCACGAAGCAGCGTCGTGATCGGGAGCTTCCGCTTCCGGTCGATGCGGCCGTAGACGATGCCCTTCTTGTCGATCTCAAGCTCGAGCCAGGAGCCGCGCGAAGGCATCAGGTTCGCGGTGAAGACCTGTTTCGAAGCGTCCTTGGGCTCCATCAGGTAGGCGCCCGGGCTGCGGACGAGCTGCGTGACGATCACGCGCTCGGTGCCGTTGATGATGAACGTGCCCGAGTCGGTCATCATCGGGAAGTCGCCCATGAAGACCGTCTGCTCTCTGATCTCGCCCGTCTCCTTGTTGACGAAACGGACCGTCATCGACAACGGGACCTGGTAGGTCAGGTCCTTCTCGCGGCACTCCTGCATGGAGAACTGCGGGTCGCCGAACTTGTACTCGCCGAACTCCACCGCGAGCGTGCCGGTGTAGTCCTCGATTGGCGAAATATCGTCGATCGTCTCCCGAAGACCTTCGTCCATGAACCACCGAAAGGAGGCCTTCTGGATGTCGATCAGGTTGGGGAGGTCGAGAACGTGCTTCAGGCGCGAAAAACTCTTGCGCGCGCGAGGCGCAACAACCCCTCTATTCAAGTGTGGAGCCTCCCTTGAAAACGGCGTGGGAAAATTCGTCTGGACCTGCGGGCGGTCTGCTTGCGGCCGGAACCGGCCAGCTTACCGAAACAGGACAAGCCTGCGCAAGGGCCGGGCAGCCCTTGGCGCAGTAGCGGCAGTGTAGCAGCGGGCCTCGATGCTCCGCACTTGGAATTTTTCTCGCAAAGTGGGACACTTCAGGGGCCGTTAGTTCCCTAGTCGAAGGGACGATCATGAGGTCGCTTGCCGTAATGGCCACTGCGGCGGCCTTCTCCCTGGTGCTCACCGCGGCAGCGCCGGGGCAACCCACCAGTGGGCGCAGCATGCTCGAGCGCACCAAGACACCTTTGAAAGTCAAACGCGGCCCACGCGGTCCCCAGGGCCCGGCCGGCAGGGTAGGCCCTCCGGGGCCGGCCGGGCCGATCGGGCCCGCGGGCCCTGCGGGACCGGCCGGCCCCGCAGGACCGGCGGGAGCGCCAGGGCCGGTGGGACCGGCTGGGCCGGCGGGACCAGCAGGCCCGGCGGGCGCCCCTGGAGCGAACGGGGTCGACGGGGCCACCGGGGCTACCGGTCCCGAGGGGCCGCAGGGCCCGCCCGGGCCTGAGGCGAATATCGGCGTCTTCGCAGCGCTGCTCGGCACCGAGCCGGCGCCGGGCGACGCGGTCCGCGTGAACTGGAACAGACTGGCGGGGCTCCCTGCCGGCTTCGCCGACGGCGTCGACGATGGGACGACGTACTCGGCGAACATGCCTGTGACCCTCTCCGGCACCGAGATCGGGCTCAGGTCTGCAGGCTGCCCCGCCGGGGGCGTTTGGAAGTGGGGCGGGACGGGCTGGAGCTGCCAGCCCGACGTCGACACGAACAGCGGAGGCGACATCACCGGCGTCGTCGCCGGCGTCGGCCTCACCGGAGGTGGCTCGGCGGGAACGGTGACTCTGTCGCTCGCCGCGACGCCGGTGACCCAGGACTCGTCGGGTTACGCGCGCATGCCGGTCAGCGCAGGCGCTCCGCCCGCAGCCGACTGCGACACGGCCGGCGAGGCGGGCCGGATGAAGTTCGAGCCCAGCAACAACGTGCTGTACGTCTGCGACGGCACGACCTGGCAGCCGCACTAGCGGCGCCTTGAAAAGAGCGAGGGGCCGGCGGCCCGGCCCCTCGTTACAGCTCGAGCTAGTCGGACTCGGGCGTCGCCGGCTTGGCCGGCCTCGCCCTCAGGTGGCGCGCGAGGAGCGTGAAGCTGCCTGCGGCCTCGCCCGGCATACAGCGGGCGTGGACGAGAAGCCGGTCGTCTTTCACGAGATCCGCGAGGGTGGCCTGGCCCTTCTTGCCCTTGCGCCACATCTTGGTCTTCTCATCGACGTTGACGGTCTGCTCGCCCTTGAGCTTCCGGCCTGCCCGGTTGCCCTTGAGGACGTTCATCGTGAACGAGTCTTCGCCGGCGGCCATGAACGTTCCCTTGAGGAGGACGTTCTTGTGCCGACACGGTGCCGAGCGGTCGGGCCGGGTCTTCTCCGGCGCGCCCGGGCGGTCACCAGCCGCAGCGCCGGCCGTGATGGCGAGCGCAGCAACGAGGAGCATGAGGAGTACATGTCTGAATCGCATGTCCTCATCCTCGGCGGCCCCAAAAGGTTGAACAAGCCTTGAAAGGGGGACGGAATCGAGTCCTTACAGGATCCTTAAGAGATGACGAGGGGCCGGCCTTGAGGGCGACCCCTCGTCATCGGGATAGTTCGGAGCGCTACTTGACCTCGACGGTGGCGCCGGCCTCCTCGAGCTGGCCCTTGATCGAGTCGGCCTCGTCCTGAGGCACTCCCTCCTTGACCGGGTTGGGCGCGCCGTCGACGAGGTCCTTCGCCTCTTTGAGCCCGAGGCCCGTGATCGCCCGGACGACCTTGATCACCTGGATCTTCTGGCCGCCGGCCGCGGTGAGGACGACGTCGAACTCCGTCTTCTCTTCGGCCGCAGCGCCGTCTCCGCCGGCCGCCGCAGGCGCAGCGACCGCCATCGGAGCGGCGGCGCTCACGCCCCACTCCTCCTCCAGCTTGTTCTTCAGCTCGACGAGCTCGAGGACGGTCATCCCGCCCAGCTGCTCGACGACCTTGCTCGTGTCTGTCTTCGCCATTACTGCTCCTCCTGTGGTGCTTCGGGTTCTGGGGTTTCTTCGGCAGGTGCTTCCTCTGCCGGTGCTTCCTCCGGCGCCTCGGCCTCGGCTGCAGGCGCCTCAGGCGTGGCTTCCTCGGCAGGCGCCTCTTCTTCGGGTGCCTCCTCGGCGGCGGCCTGCGGCTCGGGCTCGGGCTCGGCCGCTGGCTCGGGCTCCGGCTCAGCAACCGACTCGCCCTGCTCCTCGAGCTGCTTGATGCGGGCGTCGATCACGTTCACGAGGTCGCGGAGCGGCGCCGTGAACAGACCGACGACCATCATCAGCGGCCCTGTGACGGCGCTGACCACCTGTGCGTGCAGGACCTCGGCCGGCGGCAGCGTCGCGAGGTTCTTCACTTCCGCCTCGTCGATCGTCGCCCCCTCGAGGATGCCGCCGCGGATCTTCAGCACCTTCGTGTCGCGCGCCGCGTTGCTCAGCGCCTTCGCCACGGCGACCGGGTCGCCGTCGGTGTCCAGGAAGGCGATTGCGGTGGGGCCGTCGAGCAGCGCCAGCAGCGCGTCGGCTCCAGCTTCCTCCGCCGCCCGGCGGGTGAGCGTGTTCTTGACCACCTGGAAGCGTGCCCCGTGCTCGAGCAGTTCGCCCCGCAGCTTGTCGATGTCCGTCACCGTGAGGCCGCGGTAGTCCGCGACGATCAACGTCTGCGTGTTCTTCAGCCGCTCGGTCAGGTCGGCGACCAGGCGTTCCTTGTCTGATTTCAGCATCGAATCACCTCCTCGAAACGAATCGGGCCCGCCGGTGGGCGGGCCAGAGCGAGGCAGGTGAGTGCTTCGTTCGGCCGCGCCTAGGCTGGACTTCTGCCCCCTCGGGAGCTGCCAACGGTCTCTGGCGACGGGCGTTCTCTACGCGGTAACAGGCTCGGCCTGTGTTTCCTCCAGCTCTTCGACGATCCCTCTGATCCGGGCGGGATCCACATGGATGCCCGGACCCATGGTGGTGGTGAGTGTAATGCGGTGGATGTACCGGCCTTTCGCGGCGGAAGGCTTCGCGCGGTTGATCTCTTCGATCAGCGCTGCGTAGTTCTCGACCAGCGTCCGCTCGTCGAAGCTTCGTTTCCCGATCGGTACGTGGACGTTCGCGCCACGGTCGGTGCGGTATTCGAGCTTGCCCGCCTTCGCGTCGGAGACGGCCTTGCCGATGTCGAAGGTCACCGTGCCGGTCTTGGGGTTCGGCATCTTCCCGCGCGGGCCGAGGATGCGGCCGAGCTTGCCGACGTTGCCCATCTGATCCGGCGTAGCGATCGCGACGTCGAAGTCGTCGAAACCCTCCTCGATCTGCTTCGCCAGGTCGGCGCTGCCGACGATGTCGGCACCGGCGTCCTGTGCCTCCTTCGCCTTGTCGCCTTCGGCGAAGACCGCGATGCGCGTGTCACGACCGGTTCCGTGCGGGAGCATGAGCGTCCCGCGCAGCTGCTGGTCGGCGTGGCGGACGTTCAGCCCGAGGTGGAAATGCACCTCGACCGTCTCGTCGAAGTTGCGCTCGGGCCAGCCCTTGAGCATCCGGACGGCCTGCGCGGGGCTGTAGAGCTCCTCGCGGTCGATCTCAGCTCGGGAATTCCGGTACTTCTTGCCGTGCTGCGTCATCGGACGTCAACCCCCATGCTCCGAGCGGTGCCCGCGATGATCTCCGAGGCGGCGTCGAGGTCGCGAGCGTTCAGGTCGGTCATCTTCGCCTCGGCGATCTGGCGCACCTGATCCCGGGTCAGGACGCCGACCTTCTCGCGGTTCGGCTCACCGGAGCCCTTCTCGATCCGCAGCGCCTCCTTGATCAGCACGGCGGCCGGCGGCGTCTTGGTGATGAAGTCGAAGGAGCGGTCCTCGTAGACCGTGATCTCCACCGGGATGATCCGGCCGTTCTCCTGCTGGGTCTGCGCGTTGAACGCCTTGCAGAACTCCATGATGTTGACGCCGTGCTGGCCGAGCGCAGGACCGACCGGCGGCGCAGGGTTGGCCTGCCCGCCGGGGATCTGCAGCTTGATGAGTGTCAGGACTTTCTTGGCCATTAGCGATCACCGTCCAGCCAGATCGTGCTCTCTGGCCGCGAAAAGCAAGCCAGGCTAGGACGCAGGGAGCGTTCGTAGCCGGAGGCTACGGGCGCGACTGAGGACGACGCATGGCGCCGCTTTGCAGCACGCCAGAGAGTGCGAGATGGATGGATGGTGGTCGCCATTTAGTCGATCTTCTTCACCTGGTCGAATCCGAGCTCCACCGGCACCTGCCGCTCGAAGATGTCCACGAGGACCTTGAGCTTCTGGGAGTCCGGCTGGACGTCGACGATCTCGCCGTCGAAGTCCGAAAGCGGCCCGGAGGTTACCTTCACCGACTCGCCGAGCGAGAACTCGACCTGGGCGCGGGGCCGGTCGCCCGTCGAAGCGCCGGTGCGCAGGATCCTGTCGACCTCGGGCTGCGAGAGCGGGATCGGCTTGCCGGCTGCGCCGACGAAGCCCGTGACGCCGGGCGTGTTCTTGACGACACCCCAGGCGTCGTCGTTCAGATCCATGTTCACGAGGACGTAGCCGGGCAGCACCCGCTTCTCGGCCTGGACCTTCTGGCCGTCCTTCGTCTCGATCACCTGCTCGGTCGGGACGACGACGCGGCGGAAGCGCGGCCCCTGGTTCATCGAGACGACCCGGTGCTCCAGGTTCGTCTTGACCTTGTTCTCATGGCCCGAATAGGTGTTGATCACATACCAGCGAAACATCAGAGACCCTTCCGCCTACTGGCCCAGCAGGACGCGCTCGACGAGCGGCTGGAACACGAGGTCCGCGATGTACAGGTACGTGCCTACGATTCCGCAGGCGATGAGCACGACGACGGTGCCGGTCATGACCTGGCGCTGACCCGGCCAGTCGACCTTCTTCAGCTCGGCCACGCACTCGGCGATGAAGCGGCGGCTCCCACCGCCGCCACCGCGGCGCCCGGTCTGCGTCTTCGGAGGCTGCGCGGCCGGGCGGACCTGGGCCTGACGCTGGCGCGCGCGCTGACCGACACCCTGCTGGGCCTCGCCCTGCTGTTGCTGCTGCTGCCGGTTGCGGCGGCGCTGCTGGCGGGTGTTCCTGGCCACTCCCTACCTCGTCTCGCGGTGCGCGGTATGCCTGCCGCACCAGCGGCAGTACTTCTTGGCCTCGAAGCGGTCCGGGGTGTTCCGCTTCGACTTCATCGTCTGATAGTTACGACGCCTGCACTCGGTGCAGGCGAGCGTGATTCCAACTCTTACGCCAGTTGCCATGTCCTCGTTTCCTCTACGCGGAAGGTAGCGGCGGGTGGATTCGAACCACCGACCTTCGGGTTATGAGTCCGACGCTCTAACCAACTGAGCTACGCCGCCGCGCGTCGCGCAGTGTAGCGGCTCGTCCGGGGAAGATCGTAGCCTGATTCGTGTGACCCAGCGGGAGTCGTGCCTGCGCTGCGGCGCGGCGATGGAATGGCGCCACGGGACTTGGCAGTGCCCCAGGTGCCGCTTCAAGCTCGGCTGTTGCGAGGGCGAGGGCCAGACGAGCTGTGAGCCCGGCGCTACTCCCCGACGGGCCGACGGACTCCCGGCCGTGTCACGTCCATGAGGTACTCGCCGAGGTTGAGCGGATTCGGCTGAGCCCGCCGCCGCGTCGGCTGCTCGCCGCTGACGGGCTGGTAGCCGGCGAAGCTGGATTCGAGCACGCCCTCGCCGCCGGTCAGCGAGGGAAGCTGCCGTTGCAGGTCGTCCGCCTGAGCCGCGGACATGACCGCCTCGATGGTCGACACTTCCCCCGCGGCGAAGGGGTCTCGAAGAGGCGCTCAGCCGCGCCAGTGCGGGCAGACCGCTCCGATCGCGGCCGTCGGGATCTCGAGTACCACCCGGACCGTCGGCTCGCAGACCACCGTCCCGGCCGCGCTCGAGCGCCCGCATCAGGACGATCGGGCGTGAGCTTGCGGAAGTCGGCCGCGGTGCTAGCGGTCCCCGGGTCGACTGCGGGCCGTCGGGCGAGCTGTAGCTGCAGTCCGTCATGCGTCACGGCGCAGTCCGGTCACCTGCCAGCCGAACAGGCCCTCCTGCAGCGTCTGCGCGGACGTACTCGCGCATGGCCTGCGTCGAAGTTCTCGCGCGTCTTGTAGATGTACAGCGGCACTCGGCGGTGTCGACCTCGAGCCGGAACTCCATGCCCGAGCCGAGCGGCGCCGGGTCGATGCGCAGCCCGATCGTGGCGAGGAACGGGTTCGACTCGCGCGATTGCAGGAGCTCGACGGCCTCGCCGGTGCCGACGCGGCCGCTCGATGCAGATCGGCGTCGTCTCGCGGAACGTCGACGTCGATGCCGTAGTCGTCGGCGAGCGTCGCCTGGATGACCTCCTTCTGCACCTCGCCGTAGAGCGAGACGGAGAGCTCGTGGCGGGTGTCGTCCTGCCGGACGTCGATCAGCGGGTCCTGCTCGGCGAGCTGCGCGAGCGCGACGCGGAGCCGCGCCCCGTCGTCGGGGTCGGCCGGCGACGACGACCGTCTCCAGCGTCGGCGGCGCGAACTGATGCGCTGCCGATCGCGCTCGGCGCCGACTGCCGATCGCGGTCGCCGATCCGGATCTCGGCGAGGCCCCAGAGCTTCCCGATCTCGCCCGCGGACACGGACGCGCGCTGCGACGTCGAGCCCGCGCGTCGAAGACGCTGATCGCCGTCACCTTGTCCTCGCCGTCGGCCGAACCGCAGCCGGTCCCGCGTTCGCACCGTGCCGGAGAACATGCGGACGTAGGCGATCTTCTCGCCGGCCGGGCCGCGCTCGATCTTGAACACGCGTCCCGAGACGCGGGCCGTCCGCGTCGCCCGCGGCCGCCGGCAGCAGCTCGGCGATGCCCGGCCATCAGCGCCTCGACGCCCGCGCCGGTGATCGCCGAGCCGAAGAAGACCGGGTGCACGAGCGCCCGCTGCGTCTGCGCGGCGAGCTCCTCGCGCAGGCGCGCGGTACGAAACGCCCGTCTCGTCGTCGACGTACGCCGCCAGGAGCGCGTCGTCGTGCTCGGCGAGCACCTCGGCCAGCCGGCCCGGAACGCGGCGTCGTCCGCGCCCACGGCCGTGAAGTCGGCGGCGCGCGTGCCGAGCGTCGCGCACGAGCCCATCGGGACGACCGCCGGCGTCAGCCGCTCGCGAGATCGCCTGCAGCACCCGCTCGCGTCGGCGCCGCGGCGGTCGATCTTGTTCACGAAGAGCAGCGTCGGGACCCGCAGCCGCTGCAGCGCGCGCATCAGGACGCGGGTCTGCGGCTGCACGCCCTCGACGGCCGAGACCACCAGCACCGCGCCGTCGAGCACGCTCAGCACCCGCTCCACCTCGGCGATGAAGTCCGGGTGGCCGGGCGTGTCGATCAGGTTGACGGTGACGTCGTCGATCGCGAACGACGACGACGGCCGACTTGATCGTGATCCCGCGCTGCCGCTCGAGCGCCAGCGAGTCGGTCTGCGTGGTGCCGTCATCGACGCTGCCGATCTCGTCGATGACGCCGGCCGCGTAGAGCAGCCGCTCGGTGAGGGTCGTCTTACCGGCGTCTACATGCGCCAGGATCCCCAAGTTCAGCGTTCTGCGCAGCACGCGTCATACCCTCCGAATAGGTCGCAAAGCCCTTCTCGATGGACATGAGCGCTGCGCGCATCGGCTCCTCTCCTTGTGGATCGGCGCTGGTGCTAGGAGTGAAGCATATGGAACTCGCTGCGAAAAGAGTCGTGCTCGTCGAGGGGATCAGCGACCGGCACGCGATCGAGGCGCTCGCCAAGCGGCGCGGACGCGACCTCGCAGCGGAGGGCGTCTCGGTGGTCGCGATGGGTGGCGCGCAGGCGATCGGGCGCTTCCTCGACCGGTACGGCACGCCGGGGCAGAACCTCCAGTTGGCTGGTCTCTGCGACCTCCAGGAGGAGGACGACTTTCGGCGGGGTCTCGAACGGGCCGGGCTCGGCTCGGATCTCACCCGAGACGACATGGAGCGCCTCGGCTTCTTCGTCTGCGTGCGAGACCTGGAGGACGAGCTGATCCGCGCCCACGGCGCCGCCGGCGTGGAGCGCATCGCGGAGGCGCGGGGCGACCTGCGCACGTTCCGCACCCTCCAGAAGCAGCCTGCGTGGAACGGCCAGCCGGTCGAGGAGCAGCTCCGCCGCTGGATGGGGAGCGGCGGCCGCCGCAAGTCCAGGTACGCGGCCTATCTCGTCGAGGAGCTCGAGCTCACCAAGATGCCCCGTCCATTGAGCGGCGTGCTCGACGCGACTCTTGTTAGGACGCGACGATCAGGACCGGCGTCCCGACGCTCACCCGGCTGAAGAGCCACTCCGCCTCCGGGACGCGCATCCGGATGCAGCCGTGTGATGCCGAGTAGCCGATCGACGCCGCGTCGGGTGTCCCGTGGATGCCGACGAGGGGCGCCGTCGTTCCCATCCAGCGCGTCCCGAGCGGGTTGCCGGGGCCGGGCGGAATCGGCTTCTTGCCCTTCGCCCAGTCGGAGTTCGGCGGAGGGATCCACCAGGGGTTGAACTGCTTCGTCGCGATGCCGTACTTGCCGAGCGGCGTCGGGTACTGCGAGCTTCCGGTGGCGACTCCAAAAGTGCGGACGATGCTCGGCCCGTCGAAGAGCTTGAGCCTGTTGGAGCCGCGGAAGACGATCACGACCGGGCCGAAGTTCGCCGGTGTCACCTTCGGCTCGACGGTGCTGACCACGAGCTCGACCGCCGTGCGCCTGTTGTTCGTCTCGAGCGCGCGGGTGATCGCCTGCGCCATGCCCTCCCGCTCGACGGACAGGCCGGTCTGCGGCTGCCGGAATTTGGGCCGGCCGCGCACGACTCCGAGCACCTCCGTGTCCACCGCTTCCCGTCGAGAAGAGCCGGTCGAGCCGCGCGACGTAGCGGCTGATCCGAGGCTGGGCAGCTGAGACCTCCAGGGTGATGCGGGTGTCAGGGAGCCGCGCGAAGCGCCTCGGAAACGGCCTGGTCGATCCCGGCGCTCGCCCCCAGGTAGCGGGGACTGATCCGCCACTGCCTGTCGCGGAACGCAAGCCGGAGCGGGCGTCCGAACGCCCCTTCGACGCGCGTTCGGGCGGCCTCGGACATCATGCCGCCGACCCGAACGCCGCCGACAGTGACACCCGGTGCGATGACCACCGGCTTCCGCGCGGCGTCCGGTGCCGCCACCCCCAGGCTGACGGCAGCGACAAACATGAGGGCTAGCAGGCGTTTCACGCCGCTAAATGTACGTCACCCCGCGCGAAAACGTTCTTCTTTCTCCGTCAGGCTGAGGACTCCTCCACCCAGCCGCGGGTGAGGAAGAGCCAGAAGGCAAGGCCGGCGTACGGGCCGTACCGCCGGAACCGGCGCTCGATCTGCCGGTCGCTCGCCTTTCGCCCTCCGTTGAGGCCGGCGTACTTGGGCCGGGTCCACGAGTCGAGGATGAGGCGGGAATGGCGCCCGATCAACATCATGATGTGAGCCGCCGCATACGGCCCCACGCCCGGAAGCGCCAGGAGCTCCTTCGCCAGCTCGTCGTCCGGCAGCTCTTGCGGAGATGCGCCGCCAAGCGCCTCGAGATCGAGCGAGCCGTCCGCAACGGACGCCGCGAGCGCACGGAGATACGCGCCGCGGTATCCGGCCCGCGCGACGTCGCGGTAGAAGGCTTCGGGTGTCTTGGCCATCGCCTCCGCCGTTGGAAAAGCGCGGCCGTGGCCGCCGGCTGACGCCTCACCGAGATTCTCGACGAGCGCGCCGACCATCCGCTTCGTCGCCGACCACGTGCAGTTCGTCGTGCAGATCGTCTTCACGACGTCCTCGAAGACCGTCGCGCCGCGTGCCATCCGCCCCGCGCCGTGGGAGATCCACTCGAGCTCGGGGTCGGACCTCGCCACCTCGTAGAGCGGCGAGAGATCCTCGTTCAGGTTCAGCACGGTCCGCACCGAGGCCTCCAGTCCTCTGCGGCCTCGCTCTCCGAGCGCCGGGCCGAGCACGTCCACCCGCGCCTTGCCCGGACGGCCCCGGCGGATCCGGACGGTGCGCGGCTTCGCGCCGGCGACCGGAAGCGTGATCGTCAGCACCTGCGCGTCCTCGTCCACCTCGGCGGGAGGCAGCGAGGCGACGCCGTGGGAGACGATCGTGCGCCAGAGGTCGACCGGCTCGCCGCGAGGCCCCTGCAGGGCGATCGAGAATCCTGGTCGAGAGGCCACCGGCCGCAAGGCTAGGCTCTCGAACATGGCCGTCGTCGAGGCGATCGACTTACACCGCACCTACCGGACCTCCACCGGAACCATCCGCCGCAAGTGGAAGAACGTCGAGGCGGTCCGGGGCGTGAGCTTCGAGATCGAGAAGGGCGAGCTCTTCGGCCTGCTCGGCCCGAACGGCGCCGGCAAGACGACGACGATCAAGATGCTGATCACGCTGCTGATCCCCACTTCGGGAACCGCGCGCGTGCTCGGCCATGACGTCGTCAAGGATGCGCGCGAGGTACGCAAGCGGATCGGCTACGTCTTCGGCGGCGAGCGGGGCGTCTACGAGCGTCTCTCGGGCTACGACAACCTCCGCTACTTCGCCGAGCTCTACGGCGTGCCGCCGAAGGAGCAGAAGCAGCGGATCGCGTACCTCCTCGACCTCGTCGGGCTGACGGGAAGGGAGCAGGAGCGCACGGAGGGCTACTCGCGCGGCATGAAGCAGCGGCTCCACGTCGCCCGGGGGCTGCTCCACGATCCGCCGGTCATCTTCCTCGACGAGCCGACGATCGGGCTCGACCCCGTCGGCGCCCGCGAGCTGCGCGCGACGATCGCCTCGCTGGTCGACGCCGGGAAGACCGTGCTGCTGACCACGCACTACATGTTCGAGGCGGACTCCCTGTGCGACCGGATCGCCGTGATCAACAAGGGCGAGATCGTGGCCCACGGGACGCCGCTCGAGCTCAAGCGCGGCGTCGTCGACGGAACCGTCGTCGAGGTCGAGGTCTTCGGCATTCCCGAGGGAACGATCGAGAGGGTCCGCGAGCTGGAGGGCGTCCTCGCCGTCTCCGTGGAGGAGCGCGAGCAGGCTCAGATGCTGATCGTGCAGACAGCGGCCCGAGGTCGAGCTCACCAACGTCATCCTCGGCACGCTCGACGGCGCCAGCATCGGACGCATCTCGCGCCGCGAGCCGACGCTGGAGGACGCCTACGTGGCGCTCGTCTCCGCCGGAAGAGTGAGGGCGCTACGGCTGCATCGGCATCGGCTGGCTCTTCCAGTTCAAGCAGCTCTCACGCTCGTCCTTCGACAGTCTCCTGGCCGTTCTCTGGCCACTGTTCTTCGCCACCGTCGCCTTCTTCATGTTCCAGCCAAGGCGGCGACCCGGAGGCGTTGATCTACGCCGGCCTCGGAGCGGCGGTGATGGGGATCTGGACGGCGACGAGCATGGCGGCCGGCACCGCGCTGCAGCGTGAGCGGTGGTCGGGACGCTCGAGCTCCTCGTCGCGTCGCCCGCGCACTTCGCGCTCGTGATCCTGCCGATCGGCCTCGCGACGGCGACCATCGGCGTCTACTGCATGACCGCGACGATCCTCTGGGGACGGATCATGTTCGGGATCGATCTCCCGATCGGGGATCCACTCTCGTTGGCTCTGGCCATCCCGGCGACCCTTCTGTCCATCGGAGCGCTCGGGTTCCTGTTCGGAATCGCGTTCGCGCGGTACCGCTACGCCTGGGCCCTCGGATCGATGACCGAGTACCCGATGTGGCTGATCTGCGGATTCCTCGTGCCCCTGACGCTGCTGCCCGGCTGGGTCCCGCCGATCTCGTGGCTGCTCGCGCCAACCTGGGGGATGAGCGCGATCCGGGAGTCCTCGACCGGCGGGTCTCCGGTGGCCGACATCGGGATGTGCGTGCTGCTCGGCGTCTCCTACGTGCTGCTCGGCGTGCTGCTCACCGAGCGCGTGCTTCGGGCCGCACGGCGCGAAGGCAAGCCTGTCGCTGACATGACGACGTCGCTCAGGATCTTCTTCATCGGCGGCCTGACCGCCTACCGGGGGCTGATCAACTGGCTCTCGCCCTGGATCTTCATCCCGACCCTCGTGGTCGCGCCGATCTTCCAGATTCTGCTCTTCGTCTACATCGGGCGCAGCGCCGGCGTGCAGTCCGACGAGTTCTACGTGATCGGGAATGCGGTGCAGTACGCCTCGATCCCCTGTCTGTTCTCGATGACCAACGCCATCGCCGGCGAGCGCTACCAGCAGACCCTGGCGTACATCCTCGTCAGTCCCGCGGGCCGGCTGCCGCTCTTCCTGGGCCGTGCGCTGCCCGGTGATCTGCAACGCGATGCTCGTCGCAGCCTTCTCGCTCATCGTCTCCGCCCTGATCCTGCGGATCGACATCGCGCCATCCGCCTGGGCGGCGATCGGCCTGGTCATCGTCGTCGCAGCCTTCTCGTGCACCGGTCTCGGCCTCATCTGCGCCGCAATCGGGCTCCGGGTCCGAGAGACGGCCGTGCTCAACAACGTCATCTTCGGCCTGCTCCTGATCTTCACCGGCGCGAACGTGCCCGTCTCCGAGTTGCCCGGCTGGATGCAGGCAATCTCGAACGGCATTCCGCTCACCCACGGGATCGAGGCCGCGCGGCGACGTCGCGAACGGAGCATCGCTCGGCGACGTCTCCGGCCTGCTCGCGACCGAGTTCGGGATCGGCGTCGTCTACTCGTTCCTCGGCTACCAGGCGCTGCGCCTCATGGAGCAGGCGAGCCGGAAGCGGGCCTCGATCCAGATCGCATGACCGCCGCCCTCCGCCTCGTCTACGCCGGCTGGCGCTTCCACGTGAAGAGCCTGACGATGTCGAGCTTCTTCATCCTGCTCTCCTGGATCTCCCCGATCATCTTCTCGTCGATGGCGTACTTCATGTTCCAGGCCGGCGCCAGGCCCGGAACGCTGCTCTACGTCTCGCTCGGCGCGGCGATGATGGGCATCTGGTCGTCGACGCTCTTCGGCTCGGGCGGCGCGATCCAGTGGCAGCGCTGGCAGGGGACGCTCGAGTACTCGATCGCCTCTCCCCCGCCCTTCATCCTCATCATCGCTCCGCTGACCCTCGCGACGGCGACGGTCGGCCTCTACTCGCTCGTCGCGACGCTCGCTCTGGGGCTGGCTCCTCTTCGACGTCCCGTTCACGGTCGAGCACCCGCTGCAGTTCGTCGTGGCCTTGCCGGCGATGGTGATCGGCCTCGGACTGCTCGGGCTGGTGCTCGCCTCGACCTTCGTGCTCTACCGGAACGCGAACGCGCTCTCGAACCTCCTCGAGTTCCCGATCTGGCTCGTCACCGGGCTCCTGACCGCGGATTTCGATCCTGCCCGGCTGGGTGCACCCTCTTTCCTGGGTGCTGGCGCCGACCTGGGGAGTGCGGGCGTTGCGCGAGGCGGCGCTCGGCGGCAACGCCTGGCCCGACATCGGGATGTGCCTGGTCCTCGGCGGCCTGCTACCTCGTGATCGGGCACTACTGCCTCCGCCACTTCGAGCGGCTCGCCCGCGAGCGGGCGACGCCTGGCGATCGCATGAGACAGAACCTGCGCGTCTTCTTCGTCGGCGGCTACTACGCGTACCGCGCGCTCTTCAACTGGATGCACTGGTCGCACTACATCCCGACCATGCTCGGCGGGCCGATCTTCCAGCTCCTCTTCTTCGTCTACGTCGGGCGCTTCGCGCAGCTCCAGAACGACGAGTTCTTCGTGACCGGGAACGCGATCCACCTCTCGGCGATGGCCGGGATCTTCGGCATGGCGATGACGATCGGCGGGGAGCGGTGGACGCAGACGCTCTCGCCGCTGATGGCGACGCCGGCGAACCGCCTTCGCCATGTTCCTCGGCCGGGCGCTGCCGCTGATCGCCAACGGGATCTTCACGTCCGTGTTCGTCTTCGTCGTCGGCTGGGCCTTGCTCGACTTCGAGATGGGGGCCGCGCAGATCCCGGCGCTCGGCGTCGTCATCGTCGCGAGCGCTTTCGCCTGCACCGCGTTCGGGTTGGTGGTCGGGCGCCGTCGGCCTGCGGGCGCGGGACGTGTTCTTCCTCGCGAACATCGTCGTCTACACGCTGCTGCTCATCTGCGGCGCGAACGTCCCGGTGGACACGCTGCCCGGCTGGCTGCAGACGATCGCGAGCGGGGTGCCGCTCACGCACGGGATCGAGGCGGCGCGAGCCGTCACGGACGGCGCGGGGCTCGCCGAGGTCGACCACCTGGTCTGGACGGAGCTCGGGATCGGAGCCGTGTACGCAGCGCTGGCCTTCGGGCTCTTCCGGCTGTTCGAGATCGAGGGCCGCCGCCGGGCCAGCTTCGAGACGATCTGAGCCCTCGCTAGGATCGAGCCATGTGCAGAAACATCCAGACGCTCTTCAACTTCGAGCCTTCCGCGACCCACGACGAGGTCCAGTGCGGCGGCGCTCCAGTACGTCCGCAAGATCAGCGGCTTCACGAAGCCGTCGCAGGCGAACGAGGAGGCGTTCAACCGCGCGGTCGACGAGGTCGCGCACGCCTCGATGCACCTCCTCGCCGAGCTCGTGACGAACGCGCCTCCGAAGGACCGCGAGGTCGAGGCCGCCAAGCGTCGCGCGGCGGCCGAGAAGCGCTTCGCCACCGCCTGATCCCCTCGTGGGCCTAGACGCGTTCGCGGGCGAGGTCATCCGGCCGGGCGACCCCGGATACGACGCTGCCCGCGTGGTCTGGAACGGGATGGTCGACAAGCGCCCGGCTCTCGTCGTCCGGCCGACCGGCCCGTCTGACGTCGTCGAGGCGCTCCGTTTTGCAAGGGAAGAGGATCTGGTGGTCGCAGTCCGGTGCGGCGGCCACAGCATTCCCGGCCTCTCGACGTGCGACGACGGGATCGTCATCGACCTCTCACGGATGCGGGGTGCGACCGCAGATCCGGAGCGGCGGGTCGCCGTAGCCGCGGGCGGTTCGCTCCTCGCGGAGCTCGACGACGCCGCGCAGGCATTCGGCCTCGTGTGTCCCGTCGGGGTCGTCTCGCACACAGGGGTCGCCGGGCTGACCCTCGGCGGCGGCATGGGCCGCCTCCAGCGGAAGTTCGGGCTCACGATCGACAACCTGCGCGCCGTCGAGCTCGTGACCGCCGACGGCTCGCGTCGTCCGCGCTTCGGAGGAGGAGAACGCCGACCTCTTCTGGGGGCTCCGCGGCGCGGGCGCGAACTTCGGGATCGCAACCTCGTTCGAGTTCGGCCTCCATCCACTCGAGGGCCCGATCACCCACGGCGCGGTCGTCCATCCGATCGAGCGCGCCGGCGAGCTCGCCGCGGTGTTCCGGGAGACGCTCGAGGGCGGCCCCGACGAGCTGTGGATGGGCTTCTATCTCCGAGTCGACCCCGGCGCCGGGCCGGTCGCCTCGGTCTCGGTTTTACACTGCGGGCCGCCTCAGCAGGCAGAGCGAGACCTCGCCGCACTCCGGAGCCTCGGAACGGCGCTCGAGGACTCCATCGAGGTCAAGCCGTTTCTCGTCTCACAGCGCGTCGCGGACGAGGCAACGGCGTGGGGCCATCGCTTCTACATGAAGAGCGCGTTCCTCCCGGCGCTTCCAGATGAGCTCGTCCAGATCGGCGTCGAGCACGCGCACCGGATCCCACCCGGCACCGAGGGGGAGTTCTCGATCTGGTCCTGGGGTCGAGCGATCGCGGAGGTTCCCGAGGACGCGACCGCGTTCACCGGCCGTGAGGCGGGGTTCTGGATGGCGGCGGAGATCCAGTGGGACGATCCCGCGCTCGACGATCGCAGCCGCGAGTGGGCTCGCGAAACGGTCGCCGCGGTCGAGCCGTTCTCAACGCCCGGCCGCTACGTCAACGACGTCTCCGAGACACAGGAGGACGGGCGCTCGATCTACGGCGACGCGAAGTACGAGCGGCTCGTCTCGCTCAAGCGCGCCTGGGACCCGGACAACGTCTTCCGGCTGAACCAGAACATCTGCCCTAGCGCCTAGGGCGCAAGCGTGAAGCTCGCTCCCTCTGCGTACAGCGTGTAGCGGCGACGCAGGGCAGTGTCACCGGCATTCTCGAGGATCCCGCCCATGTCTCCGGCCGACATGCCGATGCCGTCGAGCGGCAGCGTGCCGATCGTCGCCAGGCCGGCGTTCATCAGGATCAGCTTGCCGGGCTTCTCGTATGTGTTCGAGTTCGCACCCTCGATCACGAACGCCTGAAGCATCTTCTCGAACGGCGCCGGATCCATCTCGCCGACGGTGGCAGTGAACTCACGGAAGAGCGGACGTTGCGTGCCGACAGGCAGGTCGAACCCAAACGAGCTCAGCCTCACGAGCCCTTTGACAGCCGCTCCGCCGATCTCCAGCTTGAAGCCGTTTCGAAGCCAATTCTTGGACGAGCCCGCCGAAGTCGCGGTCGTCGCGGCCCCTGAGCCGGCCTTGGCGAGGATCGACTGCGGTTGCACCGTCATCGTCATGTACGCCGCCTCGTTGCTCGCGGCGTCGAGAGACGGCAGAGAGAACTCGGTGATCACCGCCTGGCTCAGCTCGAGGGCGCTCGTCTCCTTGTAGTCATACGTCAGGTTCTGGATCTTCAAGTCCTTCGGCGACGACTTGCCCTGCATGGCTTCGCTGATCCACGCATACAGCGCTGGGTCCATGCCGAACGCGAACGTGAACTCGCAGGGTGAGTACTGGAACTTGCCGATCTGCTTGGGGTCGGGGTACTTCGATTCGATCGATTGACGCGCGGTTTCGGCCTCCACGCTGCCGCACCTCGACGACTTCAGAAAGCCGAGCGCCTGCCCGCCCGCGAAGAGCGCGGTCTTCGACGACGTGTAGCTCGCTGACAACGCGCCCACACGGCGCGCGTCGTCGCCGCCCGAAAGCGCGACGTAGAGGGCGCCGCCGACCAGCGCAACGAGCACTGCTACTGCAAGCAGGACGAACGATCGTGGCCGCATGTCCACATGACGGTACGCCGATCTGTTTTCTTCCTCAAGAGGACCGCTCCCGCGTCGCGCGCTACTTGACGAGCGAGAGCATCTTGAACATCGGGAGGTACATCGAGATGATGATCACGCCGACCATCAGGCCTACGCCGATCATCATCAGCGGCTCGATGATCGAGGTCAGCGACTGGATCGAGGCGTCGACCTCGTCCTCGTAGAAGTCCGCGATCTTCCCGAGCATCTTCTCGAGCTCTCCGGTCTCCTCACCGATCTTGACCATGTGCGCGACCATCGGCGGGAACACGGGGTTCTCGGCCAGCGGGGTCGCGATCGGGACACCCTCGTGGACGCGGGCCCGCACGTCGGCGAGCGCGTCCTCGACGACCCAGTTGCCGGCGGTCTGGCCGGTGATCTCGAGCGCCTTGCAGGGCGTGGTGCATCGCGATGTGAAACCGGCCAACGTCTTCCTTCTCGAGGATGGATCGGTCAAGCTGCTCGACTTCGGCATCGCCAAATTGTCGACGTCTACGCTCACCCGCCAGGGCGACGTGCTTGGGTCCGCGCCGTACATGTCTCCCGAGCAGGTATCGGGGACGCAGGATCTCGACGGCCGATCCGATGTCTGGTCGACCGGCGTGCTGCTCTATGAACTGCTGACCGGCCGCAAGCCATTTGATGGTGAAGGCCTGACGACCGTGATCATCGGCATCCTCAAAGAGGAGCCGCCCTCACTTGAGAAGTACGTGCCCGGCGTGCCGAAACCGGTTATCGACGTCGTGGCGCGCGCGCTTTGCAAGGACCGCGACAAGCGCTTCCAGACCGCGGAAGAGTTGGGCCGAGAGCTGCAGCTGATTCGCAAGACGCAGAATCTCTCGAATCTGCCGCCGATGGACGCCACGCGTTTTGCGAGCACCAACGTGCTGAAGGCACTGCACGACGATCGCCAAAAGAAGATCAAGGACTGGCGCGCGATAAGACCCTGCAGGGAGCGCCGTCCGCCGCCACCGCGCCAGGCGCTCAGGGATCGAAGGGGTTGATCGTCGGCGCTGTTGCAGCCGTGGTGCTGCTCCTTGCCATCGGCGGCTATGTGATGACGCGGCCATCTTCCCAGGTTGCCACGCCGCCGTCGACAGCAGACACGCGTCGTGCCGGAAGCGAGCCGATACTGCTGAAGGAGCTTCGCATCTTCAGTGTCCTCGGCTGGCGTCAGCCGCTCACCCCGCAAACTGCGCAGATCCATCGCCGTGGCATGCACGCACCCCATGAAGCGCATCAGGTCCGATGCTGCGGACAGCAAGATATCCTTGCCTTCCAGCTTCATGTCAGTTATTCCCCACCACCGATGATAATAAAGCCGTAAGCAGTGGAGATGACAATAGCTGTCACTTGAAACGGTAAATGCCTATGTCTTTCGAAAAAGCGCAGCAGCTCATCGATCTCGCGACTTATGTAGCCGCGCGTCGTATGGGGGTAACCACCGACGATGTCATTGACCGGCTCGGGGTTTCGAAACGCACGGCCCAACGGATTCTCCATACGCTCGAACTTAGATTTCCGGATACGGAAACGCATTTCGACGACGAAGGCCGAAAGAGATGGCGCCTGGATACGGCTGCCCTGCGCGATCTCCTTACGCTCACTCCAGACGAACTGGCTGCGCTGGACATGTCGATTGGGACACTCGAACGCAACGCCCAAGGTGTGGAGGCAGACATGCTGCGGTCACTTAGGGAGAAGATCGTTGCCCTGGTACCGCGTAACAGAATTGCTCGCCTGGAAACAGATCACGATGCCCTTCTTGAGGCGCAGGGTCTAGCCGCCCGTCCCGGGCCTGTCTCGCGGCTGGCTCCTCAAATCGCCGGCCCGGCAGACCAATCGCATCGGGTGGCATCGAGTACGGGTGCCCGTCGTGCATCACGACGCCCGTCGGGCCGACACTCACCGGGATGCGAAGCGCCAAATCCGCCGGCGCGACTTTCAGCGGCCGCAGCCGCGCCCGCTCGTCACCGATTCGCGCCGCCGGCGGCACCCCGGTGGCGCGCGACGGTCGCACGATATTGCCCTCCGTCAGCCACTCGCGCAGCTGCCGCTCGAGATCCTCGCGATCGAGAAACCGCCGCTGCTTAAAGAACGAGCCCTTCACCCAGCCGACGAGATTCTCGACGCTGCCTTTCTCTTGCGGGCGATACGGCCAGCACACTTCGACGCCGATGCCCGAGATCGAGCGCGACGCCGGCAAACGTCGGATTCCACTCCGTCACCACGCCATCGCGCCCCCATTTCAGTGCCACCGTCTTCGGCCGATCGAAGACCGCCACCAGGGGAATGCCGCCGAAGGCGGCGAGATGATCGACGAGGGTCCGCACCAGCGTCTCGACCCGCTCATTGGGCACGAGCGTCACCTCGACCCACCGCGAGTACTTCAGCCGCGACGCAAAGAAGTGCACCTTGGTCTCGGTCCCATCCTGATACCGGACGCGCACTTCGCCGAAGTCGTGCTGCGAAAACTCCCCGGGCAACCCTTCAAACCGCACCAACGGCGTCACCGGGCGGCGCGCAGCGTCTGCACCAACGCATACACGGCACTCTTCCCGCCGGCGTACCCGCTTGGCGCGCCCGGTGCAGCAACTCCACCGATCGCAGCGTCGCATCCTCGGTCAGCGCCTGCACGAAGACCGTCCCGATACGCCTCCGCTTTCGACGGGCCGCCCACCTGTCGCCGCGCGCGCTCCGCCTCGTTATCGACCGTCGTGACCGCGGCTTCCGCGGCGACGCGCCGGACCGTCCGTATGGACACGCCGCTCGAGCGCGGCGACCTCCTCCACGTGTGACCCGCGCGCCGCAGCACCTGGATCTCGTGTCGCTTGAGCATGTCGATCATCCTTTCCCTCGCCGGTGACTGAATCCCCGACGATTTTCTGGCCCGGTAGGGCTACCGGCAGGTGGCCAGAATTTCCGGAAAGGATGTGGTCAGAATTTTCGGAACCCGCACGCTCAAGCCGTCGCTGCGCTGCCGGTAAGTCTTCAGACCATCGTGAGGCTGCACTACTACGAGAACAAATCGGTCGCGGATATCGGCGCGAGTCTGGGATTGTCTGCGAAGCGGATCCGGGGACTGCGGAAAAGCAAGCTGCAGCTGCGGCGTCACATGCACGAATAGAGAGAAAACATCGTCGTCCTACGACTAACGTGATAAATCGTCGTCGGATGAGAGCCCGCCAAGACCAGCGATGACGATCTTGGGCTGATCGACTGCGCCCTGATCGGCGGTTACGACGGCACGGGCTGCCAACCTGTCCGCTGACGCCAGTAATTGAATGGTCGAGAGTAGAAACCATGAGGATTCGTGTGCCTCCAGCCGTCGTCTGCAGCGGTGATGCTTGCCGCGTCGAGCGGCTTTGCGCAGAGCCCGGCATCGAACAAACGTTCTTCGCGTCGAGCACCGACGGCGTGACATTCGCGCCGGTGAATGGCGCCGGCTCGCGCCAGCTAGCCAGCGTTCAACCTGCTCGAGGGAAATCGCGTGCCGCGTTGAGGGCTCCCTGACCTCCACGTCCAGGACAGTGGCATTCGCGCGATTTCGCTGCCGCGACTGCGGCCTTCGACCGGCGCGTCCCGTTTCGTATAAAATGGGACGCGCGCTCTGCACGTCGGATGCGTAGCAAAGGCGTTGTCGGCAGCGTTGCGTCGCGCCACGAGCCCGTTGTAGACGCGCACGATGACGCAGGAGTAGCAAGGAGAGAGAGGCCGCCGAGTCGCAACAAACCAGACCATACCCATGGATTTCCGCCTTCGTCGCTGCGCGGCTTCCGTCGTCGCGCCGCGCTAGGGCGGACAAGCCGGCGTGACAGCCTTCGCCTGCTTGCCAAGCCGAAGCTCGCGGTGATTCTAACTGACCGCTAGGAGCGTGTCCGAGTAATGAGAGACACGCTCCTAGCCAGGAGTTCGTTCAGGCATTACTCGGACGAACTACTAGCGAAGGCTGGAGTTACAATCTAGCCTGCACGGTGGCGTGGCGCCGCCGTTTTCGATACCCGGCACGGCGACCGGGAGGAATTCAAACATGCTCAGCATCCTCACGTCTGCATCTGCCTCCGCTCGACTCGCCGCCGCGCGGCAGTTCGTCCTCGACGCCTCGCCGTCGACTGAAACGCTCGTGGTCTCCGCGTCTCGCGGAGCGGCCGACGATTTCGCGCGCGATCTCTCGCGTGCCCGGGCAGCGCGACGTTCGGCCTGTACCGTTCAGCCTGACGCAGCTCGCGGCCCGCCTGGCGGCGCCGCTGCTCGCGCGCGATCGCGTCGCGCCGACCACCGCGCTTGGCATGCAGGCGGTCGCCGCGCGGGCGCTGTTCGACGCCACCGCCGACGGCAGCCTGACTTATTTCGCGCCCGTCGCGTCGATGCCCGGATTTCCGCGCGCCCTCGCGCGCACGCTGGAGGAGTTGGCCCTTGCCGGCGTGTCGGCTGCGACGCTGCGTCCGATCGCGCCGGTAGGCCGCGATCTCGCCGGTCTCTACGAACGGTTCGAAGAACAGTTCGAGTCGGCGGCCAGCGTCGATCGCGCGGCGTCTCGAACCGCGACACGCGCCGCTGCCGAGGGGACGAAGCGCGCTGACACGATGCCGGCTCCTGCTGCTCGACGTCGCGGTGACGAACGATACAGAAGGGAGCTCATCGCCGCGCTCGTGGCCCGCGCGCCAGAGGCGCTCGCGACCATCCCCGAAGGGGACGAGCGGACCTCGCGGCGTTCGAGAGTCTTTCGTGGGGTCCGACTTAGGGGGACAGAGGATTCAGGCTAGAGCCGGACCCACATAAAATGGGCCCGACGGTCTCGCCCGGGTCCGCCACTACCTCTTCTCGCCGGCACCTCCGCCACAAGGCGAGCCGGTCAGCGAAGTGGAACTGTTCTCCGCGCCGGGCGAAGGCCGCGAAGCCGTCGAGATCGCAAGACGGATTCTCCGCGAAGCACGCCGCGGCGTGCCATTCGATCGCATGGCGATCGTGCTGCGTCGCCGCAGCAGTACGTCGGGCTGCTGGAACACGCGCTCGAACGCGCCGGCGTGCCGGCGTATTTCGAACGCGGCACCCGTCGTCCCCATCCCGGCCGGACGCGCGTTCCTGGCGATGCTGGCGTGCGCGTGGACAACCTCTCGGCGCGCCGGTTTGCCGAATACCTTCGCTCGGGCAAGTGCCAGCCTTCGCAGGCTCCGCCAGCTTCGGCTTGGCAAGCGGGCGAAGGCTGTCCCGCCGAAGCTCGAAGCGAAGATTCCCGGCTGAATTCAACGGCGGCTCGACGCTCATACCGGCGACGGCACGGTGCGCTTCGAGTGACGTCGGCGTCGAGGGCAGCACGGATGAAAAACGGCGGAACTCACTGCGCGAACGCCTCGGGTCCGGCGGAGGCACCGTTCGCATTCGGACGGGCGACGGATCGAATCGAATTCGCCGATCTTGATAATCGGCTGTGCTCTTGGCAGACCTAAAGGGCTGCACTGCAACTGTCCTAAGGTCTACACTACGACCGCATCACGCGCGCAAGAGACGGACAACAAAGGACGATAGAATGGGTTGAGGAACGCTCAATCGGCCCATGGCGCCCGAAATCGAAATCTACGACACGACGCTGCGCGACGGCACCCAGGGCGAAGGCGTCACCTTCTCGGTCGCCGACAAGCTGCGGATCGCCGAGCGGCTCGACGCGTTCGGCGTCCACTACATCGAGGGCGGCTGGCCGGGATCGAATCCGAAGGACATCGAGTTCTTCGAGCAGGCGAAGCACCGGACGTTCCGCCGCGCCCGGCTCGCGGCGTTCGGCTCGACGCGGCGCAAGGACGTCGCGCGTCGAGCAGGACGATCAGGTGCGGCTGCTCGCTCGACGCCGACACGCCGGTCGTCACGATCTTCGGCAAGACCTGGCTGCTGCACGTCCGCGAGGTGCTGCAGACGACGCCCGAAGAGAACCTGGCGATGATTGAGGACACCGTGCGCTATCTCAAAGCAGCACGGCAAGTTCGTCGTCTACGACGCCGAGCACGCGTTCGACGGCTGCAAGGACGACCGCGAGTACGCGCTCGCCACCTGGCAGGCCGCCGAACGCGGCGGCGCCGACGTCGTGACGCTCTGCGACACCAACGGCGGCTCGCTGCCGGCCGAGATCCTCGAGATCACGCGCTACGCGCGCGCGCGCCTCAGGCGCGAGCTCGGCATCCACACCCACGACGACATCGGCCTCGGCGTCGCCAACGCGCTCGCCGCGCTCGACGCCGGCGCCACGCACATCCAGGGCACGATGAACGGCTACGGCGAGCGCACCGGCAACTGCAACCTCACGAGCGTGATGCCGATCCTGCAGTTCAAGCTCGAAGCGGCCGTCGGTGCCGGCCGAATCGCTGGCGCAGCTCAAGGAGCTCTCGCAGTTCGTCGACGAGACGGCGAACATCCGGCCCGAATCCGCGCCTGCCGTGGGTCGGCGCGGCCGCCTTCTCGCACAAGGGCGGCACGCACGTGAACGCCGTGCAGAAGGTGATCCGCAGCTACGAGCACATCGACCCGGCGCTCGTCGGCAACGCGCGGCACGTGCTCATCAGCGATCTGGCCGGCCGCAGCAACATCGTGATGAAGGCGCGCGAGCTCGGGCTTCGACGTCACGAACGCGACGCCGCAGCTGCGCGACATGCTCGCCCGGATCAAGGAGCTCGAGCACCAGGGCTACGAGTTCGAGGCGGCCGACGGCTCGCTGGCGCTGCTCATCCGCCGCGCGCTGACCGCACGACGCCGCCGCCGTTCGTCGTCGACGCCTATCACGTGTCGATGCGCCGCGACGGCGACGGCGTCGGTCGTGCGAGGCGTCGGTCAAGGTGCGCGTCGGCGACGAGTCGGCGCATCGCGTGGCCGAGGGCGACGGCCCGGTCAACGCGCTCGACGCCGCGCTGCGCGCGGCGCTCGTCCGTTTCTACCGGCAGCTCGAGCGACGTGCGCCTCACCGACTACAAGGTGCGGATCATCGATTCGACGAGCGGCACCGCGGCGCGAACGCGCGTGCTGATCGAGTCGAGCGACGGCGCCTCCGAGTGGGGCACCGTCGGCGTCAACGACAACATCGTCGAAGCCAGCCTGCAGGCGCTCGTCGACAGCCTCGAATACGCGCTGGTGAAGGAGAAGGTCGGGGTGTGACCTGGAAGCGGATTGTCTTCTTCCTGGCTCTTCTGCTGGTGCTGCCGTACACGCGCAGCGTTGTCTACCGCTTCCCACCTGCCGTTCCGTTCTCGGGAGATCGGTTCTACAACCCGTATCCGCTGTGGAAGGTCACCTGGCAGCGGGCCAACTTCCACGCACATGGCCGGGCCTGGAACGGCCTCACGTCCGGTCGGCAGCAGTCCAATGAAGACGTCGTCCGGACTTATCGCGATCTCGGAAACGCAGTCGCCGGGATCTCGAACTACCATCACATCTCGGGCCATGCCCGGATCGACGCTGCCGATTTACGAGCACGGCTACAACCTCCGCAAGCGTCATCAACTCGCGATTGGCGCCCGCGGAGTGGAATGGTTCGACTTCCCCTCGGTCAACTCGTCAGCCACGAGCAGCTGATCATCGACCTGTCGGGAAAAAGTCGGACTGGTGGCCCTGGCGCACCCTGCGATACGCGACGCGTATTCGGCCGACAACTCGCGCACCTCACCGGCTATCAGCTGCTTGAAGTCGTCAACGGGCAGTTTCCCGACTAACAAACCGTGGGACGCAGCGCTCTCTGCGGGGCGTGCGGTCTGGGGCCTGGCCAACGACGACAACCACGATCTCAACGAGGAGCGCCGGATGGCGAGGCCTGGAACATGGTCAACGCGCCCACAGCCTCAGACGCCGACGTGATTGACGCCCTGCGAAAGGGACACTTCTATGCCGTGATGCGGCTGGACACGGAGCCGACAGCTGACCTCACGGTGCTGGAGAACGTCGAGTTCAAAGACGGAACGTTGACGATTACTTGTTCCGGGAGGATCCCCGCATTCGAATTCTTCGGACAGGGCGGGGTCGTCAAGAAGACCGTCGCGATATGACTCACAGCGTCCTATACCTTCGACGCGAGCGACACGTACATCCGCACCATCATCTGGTCGCCCCGGCACGTCTATCTATTTGAATCCGATTCTGAGATACGACGGCGTCGGGCTCCCAACGCCGGTTGCCACAGTGGACCGCGGACAACCTGGACGTGGCGGCTGGCCCTCGTTGGTCTTGCGTCGGACCTCATGGTCATGCGGCGCAAGCGACGCGAGCGTCTCTCGAACGGGGCCAGGCCGACGGCGGCTGAGCGTGACCGGAAGTCTGCGTGACGTTCTGATGAAGGATCTCTTCGATATTTTTCCGGATCTCACCCTGGCATCAGACACGTCCCGTCCAAGACCGACTACGCGAAGTGCGTCGGCAGGCCGATCAGGCCCAGGGGCGGATGAAATTCGCGGTCAGTCAACAGCGGGCGATTGCCAAGCGCGTGCGAGAGCGCTGGCGGAGGAACACAGGACGTTAGAGATCACCAACGCAATTCAGAGTTCGAAATTAGGAATTCGCTTCGGCATCTACCGCAGCTTTGACACGAAGAACACGAATTCATCGGCTTTTTTGGCCCAAGACCTTCGTGACTTCGTGAAACACCGATGTGAAAGACCGAATGTGAATTGACGTCACTCGGCCAGAACGGTCCGTTCAGTCAAGGAGCAGGTATTCGACGGTGCTGACGACGCGGACAGTCTTGGCGATCTGCCCGGAGAAACCAAAGGAACCGGCGCTTCGCTGCAAAACAAAATTCTGCAAAACATCGGAATTGCCAAGGCCAGAGAAACGAGAATGCATGTGCATCGGGCTGCGGCGCTACTGGACAATGCAGCCCGACGGCTTAAGCAAGGCCGGCCATCGTTGCAGCGCGTCACCATCGCGGGGGATTTGCGGCGCGGATGCGAGTTGGTCGGGGACTTCTCGCTGGTTGCTCAATCTGACCCGGTCGACACACCGACCAGGTTGGCAAAGAATGGTGAGCTTAATGTGCACGTGACGGACGCAGCGCACTACGGGGCGACGCTGCTTGGCGCCACTGGCTCCAAAGGGCATCTGAACGAACTGACACGGTATGCCAGCAAAAAGGGGTTCAAACTCAATGAACGCGGGCTCTGGAAAGGCCGCAGACTTCTGGCATCCAAGACAGAGGAAGAAATTTACACGGCGCTGGGCTTGCAGTTTGTCCCCCCGAACTGCGGGAAGGCAGGGACGAGATCGCCGTGCCGAGAAGGGCAACATTCCGGAGCTGGTGGCGGACCACGATATTCGCGGCATCCTCCATGCCCACACCGATGCTCTGACGGGGTCGATACGCTGGCCACAATGGCGGAAGCGACGCGCCAGCGAGGATACGAGTATTTCGGCGTCGCGGATCACTCGAAGTCGGCCCACTATGCCGGCGGGCTGTCGGTCGAGGAGATCGACGAGCAGCATCGCGAGATCGACGCCTAAACGGCGCGTACGGCAAGCGGTTTCGTATCTTCAAGGGCATCGAATCCGACATCCTTGCCGACGGCTCGCTCGACTATCCGGACGACGTGCTGGCGCGTTTCGACTTCGTCGTTGCCAGCATCCACGGCCGCTTCCGGCTGAGCCGCAAGGAGCAGACCGAGCGGATCATCAGGGCCGTGTCAACCCGTACACGACCATACTGGGTCACATGACGGGCCGGCAGCTGCTGCGCCGTCCCGGCTACGAAGTCGATATCGAGAAAATTCTGAAAGCCTGCGCGAAGCATGGCGTGGCGGTGGAGATCAACGCCAATCCGTGGCGTCTCGACCTCGACTGGCGCTGGCACGGCGGGCGCTTGAACTGGCTGCATGATGAGCATCAACCCCGATGCTCACTCGACCAGCGAGATCGACCTGACCCAATGGGGGGTCGCGATGGCTCGCAAGGGCGGCGTGCCGGCCGACCGCGTGCTGAATTGTCTGTCTCTCGCTCGCATCGCGAAGCTGTTCCGAAACCAAAAACGACACTCTGAGCGGGCCGCCTGAAGCAAAAACTTCATGTCTTCGGAAAACATCGAGCGGAAAGAACTCGACGCCACAGGAGCGTCGTGAACGGCGCAGGCTGCGCAGGGAGAAGCAGCGGAATTGAAAACATTGGCCGTGCTGCCAAAATGCATGCCGCCCGCTTGCGAGGGACAATAGAAGAGCCCGGGGCTACCGTGTCCTGTTTGGAGGCGTCCGCCTATGTCGGCTGCTCCGGATGGTTTTACTGGAAATGGCGCGGGCCGTTTTACCCGGCGGATCTGCCCACCGGCGAATGGTTCGATCACTACGCGAAGCAATTCGATACGGTCGAAATCAACGCATCCTTTTATTCGTGGCCGACCGTCGCAAACGTGAAAGCTGGCTGCGTCAGCCGGGCAAGCGAAGATTCGTCTATACGGTAAAAGTCTGCGAGCTGATCACTCACATCAAGAGGTTCAAAGGCACAAAAACCCTCGTGAAGGATTTTGGAATGATCGCCGATATCCTCGGCGAGCGGATGGGCTGCTTTCTGTTCCAGCTGCCGCCGAGCTACCGCTTCACAAAGGCGAGGCTGAGCGCCATTCTTGGCCAACTCGACCCGGCACGGCGCAACGTGGTGGAGTTTCGTCACGCCAGCTGGTGGAACGAGACAGTGTATGCGGCCTTTCGCGAGACAGGCACGATCTTCTGCTCATGCAGCGGCCCTCGTCTTCCGGATGTCCTGGTCCGGACGGCCGATGAAGTCTACCTGCGGCTCCACGGTCCAGAGCGCTGGTACCGGCATGATTACTCAAAGGACGAACTGACGAAATGGGCTGACAAAATCCGGGCCAGCGGCGCCAAGAGAGCGTGGGTCTATTTCAATAACGACTACGAAGGCTTTGCGCCAAAAAACGCCCTGACGATGCGGCGCTTGCTTGTAAATTGGTCCAAATAGGCGAAATGTTGCCGGCAGCAGCTATCAGCAGGCAAGATGTGCTGAAGCCATTAGAACGGCCGTGTAGTGTCGCAGTCGACCTGCAGAGGCTCCTTCCATAGACCCCTCGAAGGTAGACTTCCCCCTCTGCATCGCCACTTCAAGTCGGCCTAAGGCCGCCTTGTCGCCTTGAGAGGTAAGATGGCAACCCCGGTGGCGGGGGATGGGGGTCAATGTGGGGCCCCAGTGGGTGTGCAATTCTGTTTAACTGTGGTGCTCGTGGATAAGCGGGCGGACGACCCGGCCGCTTCTGACGCTAGCTCGACCAGGCATCGCCTGGATGAAGGGCCGCTTCGCCCAAATGTCGGACGAAGAGATAACGTTTAAATAGTGTCAGGAGCGGACATGGAGGCAACTGCGTGCAAGCCGGGTTTCGGCTATCAGCAGGCTTCCGTGGCATTCTGTGAAGATAGTTTGAACTCGAACCCTGCAAAGAGGCGAAATGCTTGGCTATGTAGCCAGGTCGACCAAGGGTTGGAGCGCAGCGCGAAGTCCGGCCTCCTGATCGGCCGATAGTCGCGAAAGCGGTTTGCGAACGTTGCCGGTTCCATAGCCGCGCCACTCAGCCGCCTTTACGACGGAAGGGGTGTAAGGTGCTCGCCAAATGAATAGCAGCGAAGGCAGCATGCGCTTCCAGAGCGCGAGAGCCTCATCGAGCTGTTTGGAGGAGACGAGGTCATAAAGCCGCACGGCTTCGTTCGGCATGTAATTCGCCGCACCCCAGATGACGCCGCGGCGCCGGCCATCAAAGCGTAAAGCGTGGTCGTGTCGCAGCCATTAAGAACTGTTCCGTTTGTTTGCAGATACTCCTGATGGACGGTGAAGTCCCCTGCGCTGTCCTTGATGTAGTTGAAGTTTTTCAACTGGCTCAGGCGGCTCAAACAGCTGTGGTGAAACCGAAATGCCGGTGGCCTGTGGGATGTTGTAGCCGACCAGGTCGACACCTACTTCAGCGTCGATTGCTTTGTAGAAATCGAAAATTCCCTGCTCATCGCTCGGACCCTCCAGATAGGGTGGCAAACCATCAACGCGTCGGCGCCGACGAACTCCGCGTGACGGGACCTTCTGATGACCTCGTCCATATTCAGAGCGGAGGTCTGGCAAATGACGTTGCAGCGACCAGCTATCGCTTTGCGCCTACTTCGTAAAGGCGGTTGCATTCGGCCTCGGTAAGATAGGGGTGTTGCCCGGTCCCTGCGCCAAGCACCAACCCGTGAACGCCCGCCGAGACATACTTGTCGATCAGATTACTCGAAAACCGAGTAGTTGATCGCACCGTTCTCTATCGAACGGCGTTTGCATCGCCAGATTTATTCCCTTTCAGGTCCGCCATTGTCGTCTCTCTCGTTGTATGCTAGACTTCGGCGCCCGGCCTGTCGGAAACGGACCGCGGTTACGATGCGAACGCCCATCGCTGTGACAAGGCTTGGGATAAGGCCTGCTGGGACTTGCGCGCGTCTTCAGGATGTCGATCACCGGCGATGATCGCCCTGACGCCAGATCGGCGACGGCCTTGCCGAAGGCTGCTCCTCGCGCGACGCCTGTACCATTGCAGAAGGCGGCGCCGAAGACGTTCTCCGCCAATTCGCCAAAGACCATGCCGCCATTTTGCGCGAGGGTAAGAAGGCCGCCCCAACTGGCCTCGAAGCCGATACGGCGAGAGCTCCGGCCACCGCCGATCGAACGCGATCTGCTGCTGCACCCGGGCCCTCATCACATCCTGCGTGGTGGTCTTGAAGTCAGTCGCATAGGAATAGACGTTGCTGAAGGAAAAGCCGGTTGTCGATCGTGCGACGAACCGTCGTGCCGAAGCTGTCGGCCGGAATAAGTCCGTAGGCTTTCTTATTTCCCACCCGCGGCAAGCTCGCTCTCCGTCAGCTGTCGTGTCATGCTCGCAAATGTGTACAGCGGTATGGCGCGGTTCTCGAAGAAGCCAAACCTCGTAAGATAGCCCTGAAGCACAGATGATGACCTTCGAAGCCCTGATTGTTCCGGCGGGCGTCTCGCAGATGTGCTTCGGCGCACCGAACTGCACCGCCACGATGGGGGTGTTTTCGTGAACGGTCACGTTCGCGGGCAGGCGTCTTGTCGCGTTCTTGAGATATATTCGCAGGCTGGACCAAGACGGTGCCGGGATGATGCAAGGCTTTGATGTAGTGCTTGCTGCCGGTGATCGCCTGGATTTCCGTGGTCTCGACCCAGCTGTAATTCTGCCCAAGCTTATCCAGCGCCTCCGAAAAGCGGTGCAGGTCCTCCACACCGTGAGCGGTGGCCGCGCTATGGTATTTTCCCTGCGCGTCCCAGTCGCAATCGACCCCATGCTCCTCGACGGCACTTCGGATGTAGGCGATACCGTCCAGGTTAACGAACAGCTCTTCCTTATTCCCTTTTATGTCTTCGACGAAATCGCGCTTGCGAGGATTGTGCGCGAGATCGATGACGAAGCCCATACACCGTCCGGATGCATTGTTCCCGATGCGGCCAGCGTCTACCAGGACAACCGAAGACTGGGGATTGAGTTCGGCAAATCGACGGGCCGCATGCAGCCCCATCCAACCGCCGCCAATCACCAGGCAGTCACACGCAATGTCGCCTGCTTGCGGACAAGCGCCAGCTCCGGTCCTGCCGTGGAGTACCAGCCGGACATAGTCGGTTCGGGATGGGGTGGCTGATCGACTTTGCGCTCTTTGGTCATTGTTTGCGTTGAACGAATTCACTGCCAACTCGCTAGGTTGCGGCGCGTCACGAAGGCTTCGCGACGATCCGCAGTCGCGTTGTTTCCTGATTGAAATAGACCACCTGGCGGGTGTCTCGTAGACGGAAAAGATAGCGTCTGATATAGACCTGCTTCATGTCAAAGCTTCGTAGCCTGGTGCCCTCGACGCATTCGCTTTTTGTCTTCGAAGCGGCTGCCCGAACCCTAAGTTTCAAAAGCGCAGCCAGCGAGCTCAATGTGACGCAGCCGAGCGTCTCGCATTCGATCAAGATGTTCGAGAAGCATTGCGGGACCCGCTCTTTGCCCGTGACAATCGAGGAGTGCAGCTGACGGAGGCAGGCAGGCAGCTCTACGATGAGGTGCGAACTAGCTTTCGCCGTCTGGAACAGCGGCTTGAGACCATTTCTGATCGCGGAACGAAGTACGTCACTTTTGCTGCGTCGACATCCTTCGCGGCACATTGGCTTGCACCTCAGCTCTATCAACTCCAGGAAGAGCATCCGCGACATTAAGATCAAGGTTGTCGCCACCGATCGGGATATCGAGCCCGATCACGAAGTCGACGTCACCGTGTGGGTGCGACCACGGGATTTTGCAGAGAGCCAACAGCTGGTTCGTATGCGACGAGATCATTTTCCCCGTCTGCTCGCCCGCATATCTTCTGGCGCATCCCGCTCCAAAGAGCGTCGATGACCTGATTCACCACCAGCTAATTCATTCGTCCGATGCCTTTCGCAAGCGAATGAGC
>CAVWHA010000015.1:0-8226 GCA_963754715.1 uncultured Actinomycetes bacterium
GCGATCGCTTCGCGCACCGTGACCGGCAGCTGCTGGTTCTCACCGAGCTCGACGATCGACGCCGCCAGCTCTTCGAGGAAGAGCGGATTCCCACCGGCGACCTCGACCATGCGGGTGACGTCGAGATCTTGCGCGCCCGCCGTTTCCGCAATCTGTACGGCGAGCGCTTCGGCGTCCTGCGGCGACAGAGGATCGAGCGGGATCGTGGTCTGCGCGGCGAGGCCGCTCCCCCAGCTCGGTTGAGCGTCGAGCAACTCCGGCCTAGCCGCCGCTATGAGCATCACCGGCGAGTCGCGCAGATGCTGAGCGAGGTACTCGAGCAGGGCGATCTCGCTGCTCTCCGCCCAGTGGATGTCCTCGAAGACGAAGACCGTCGGCTGAACGAGGCCGAGGCACTCGATGAAGCGGCGCGCCGCGAAGAACAGCAGCTGGGCCTGCGGCACGTCGGCGTCCGGGGCCAGGCCGAGGAGCAGCGCGAGATAACGGAACGTCTCGAGCGTCTCGGCTTCCGGCATGAGCTCGGCGACCGCAAGCTCGAGCTTCTCCCGCGCGACCGGCGGCGGATCCGACTCGAGGATGCCGGCCGCCGCGTGCACCAGGCGCGAGAACGCCTGGTACCCGGCCTGCTCCTCGTACGGAAGGCAGCGGCCCCGGAGCATTCGCCCGCCGCCGGAGCCGACCAGTTCGGAGACCTCGTGGCAGAGCCGGGACTTCCCGATGCCGGGCGGACCCAGGACCGTGACCAGACGAGGTCGGAGCTCCGTCAGGCACCTCGTCCAGATCGAGGACATCAGCTCGAGCTCGTGCGAGCGGCCCAGGAGCGGACTGAGGGCCAGCGGCCGGTCCGCGGGGGCGAGCAGAGGCTCGACTGCCAGCCACGCCTCGACCGGCTCGGCCTTGCCCTTTGCCACCACGTTCTCGGCGGACTCGTACCGAATCGCTTGACGCGTCGCCCGATAGGTCTCGGCCCCGACCAGGAGGCGCCCCGGGAGAGCGGCCGACTGGAGCCGCGACGCCGTATTGACCACGTCCCCCGTCGCCAAGACGTCGCGCGCGGGCGGAATCGACTGAGACGACCGCGTCGCCGGTGGTCACGGCGGCCCGCGCGGCCAGGTCGAGGGCTTGGTCGCGGTTCAGCTGCTCGATCCGCTCGAGGACGCGTAGGCCCGCCCGGACAGCACGGTCGGCGTCGTCGCCATGCGCGATCGGGACGCCGAAGACGGCCATTACGGCGTCGCCGATGAACTTCTCGACGACGCCGCCGTGGTGCTCGATCACCTGCTTCGCCGCCGCGTAGTAGAGCTGGAGCACGTCACGGGCGTCTTCGGGATCGGCCCGATCCGAGCGGGCGGTGAAGCCGACGAGGTCGACGAAGAGGACCGACACGAGCTTCCGCTCCTCGCGAAGGGCACCCGCATCGTCGAGTCGCGTCCCGCAGCTGCCGCAGAACCGAGAACGGGCGGGGTTCGTCTCCCCGCAGGTCGGGCAGGGTCGGTCCAGCGCGGCTTCGGCGGTCGTCACCGCAACCAATCTTGCGCGTTCAGTCGCGCATTGCCAAGCCGGAGCGTGTCAGCGGCCCGCCGGACGCCCTCGGCGCCCGGCGGGCCGCAAATCGCGTCCGGACTAGTTGAACGCGTACTTCTCGTACTCGCTGACGTTGTCCTTCGTGACGACGGCAGCGGGGACGATCACCTGACGCGGAACCTCCGGCGGAACGAGCTCGGAGAAGCCCTCGCCCAGACCGATCAGGCGAGCCATGTTCACTGCGGTGCCCGCCATGTTCGGGTTGTAGAGGAACGTGGCGCGGTAGAGGCCACCCTCCTTGATCTGCTTCATCGCGTCCTGCGACCCGCCGACGCCGGTGAGGAACATGTCGTCGTCGCGGCCCGCGTTGCGGATGGCCTGCACGACGCCCTGCGCCATGTCGTCGTCGTGCGTGTACACGGCGTCGATGCTGTTCTGCGCCTGCAGGATGTTCTCCATCACGGTCAGCCCCTTGTCGGGGTTGAAGTCGCCCGGCTGCGAGGCGACGACCTTGACGCCGTTGCCGGGGCACTTCTGCTTGAGGGTGTCCGTGAAGCCCTTCGTCCGGTCGGTCGTGACCGAGATGCCGGCCAGGCCCTGGATCTCGACGACGTTGCCCTTGCACTTCAGCTGGTCGGCGATGTAGGTCGCTGCCAGCACGCCGATCTGGTAGTTGTCGCCGAGCACGGTCGCCGTCGCGGCGTCCGGCGCGGTGAACAGCCGGTCGATGTTCACGACGCGGATACCGGCCCGCTCGGCCTTCTGAGCGACCGGAGTGAGCGCGGCACCGTCCTGCGGCAGGACGACGAGCACGTCGGGCTTCTGCGCGATCGCCTGCTCGATTTGCTGCGCCTGAGAATCGGCGTCGGCGGCCTCGAGCAGCTCGAAGTCCACGTCGTCGAACTTGTCCGCCGCTGCTTTGGCGTCCTTCGAGATCGCGCCGAGCCAGCCGTGGTCTGTCGGCGGAACGCTCGCGATGATCTTGACCGTCTTACCGGAACCCGTCCCGCCCTCCGTCGTCTCGCCGACGGTGACCGTCGTGGTCACGGTCTCGCTGTCGCCCATACAGGCAGTAGCTCCGATCGCCAGCAGTAGGCCTGCGACGATGGAGAAGAGCAGTCGCTTGCGCGACATTGCATACCTCCCCTTCTTGTTTTCACTGCTTCGCCCGGCCGTCTCGGGCATCAATACCGCGCCTCCGGGCGCTGCAGCAGGACGGCTCCGAGGACGATCAGGCCCTTGGTCACCTGCTGGATCTCGGTCGAAAGATTGAGCTGCGTCATGAGGCTGAAGATCAGCGCGAAGGTCAGCACGCCGAGGAAGGTGCCGACGATGCTCGCGCGGCCGCCCGCGAGGGCCGTTCCGCCGATCACGACCGCGCCGATCGCGTCGAGCTCGTAGAGGTTTCCGCTGACGGGCGAGGCGCTCCCCAGTCGCGAGCAGAGAAGCACGGTCGAGACGCCGGCGAGGACCCCGGAGAGGACGTAGACGCTGAAGATGATCCTCCGGACCGGAACGCCGGCGATTCTGGCCGCCTCGCGGTTCCCGCCCACGGCGACCACGTAGCGGCCGTAGCGCGTGCGGTTGAGAACGACCCACCCGAGAATCGCGATGGTGAGGAAGACGTAGACGGACGCCGGAATCCCCAGTATCCGGCCCGTGCCGAACCAGAGGAGCGAGAAGGGCCGCGGATCGCCGAAGGAGCCTCCGTTCAGGTCGAGCAGGCTGACGGGCAACTTGTCGTTGAGGAGCAGCGCGAGGCCCCTCGCGACGGAGAACATCGCCAGCGTCGCGATGAACGGCACCACCCGCCCGTACGCGACGGCCGTCGCGTTCACGGTCCCGAGGAAGGCCGCGAACGCGATCGCACCGAAGATGAAGATGAGGCTGCTCGTCCCGTCCGTGCCCACGAGGATTCCGCCGAAGACGCCCGCAGCCGCGACCATCGAGCCGACCGAGAGGTCGATTCCCGCGGTTGCGATCACGAACGTCATGCCGATCGCCAGGACGCCGACGACGCTCGCCTGGGTCAGCATGTTGCGGACGTTGTCGACCGTGGGGAACGTGTCGGGCCTCAGGATCGCGCCGACGACGAACAGCAGCACGACGACGCCGGCGAGCGCGTATTCCTGCAGCTCGAGCGCCTTCACCCGGGTGGCCAGGGCTGCGCCCCTCCCGGGTTCGGACGTCTGGGCGGGACTGGTCATACAACCTCCTCGGCTAGAACGGGTGCGTCTGTGGGAGCGACTGCGTGGCGAAGGAGCTCGCGCTCCGTCGCGTCCTTTCCGTCGACCTCGGCGACGATCTCGCCCTCGCGCATGACGAGGACGCGCGTGCAGATGCCGACGAGCTCCTCGAGCTCGGACGAAACGACGAGCACACCGAGCCCGGAGGTCGCGAGGTTGCTGATGATCCGGTAGATCTCGGCCTTCGTCGCGATGTCGACGCCACGCGTAGGCTCGTCGAGGAGGAGCACGCGGCACTCGTGGAGCAGCCAGCGCGCCAGCACGACCTTCTGCTGGTTGCCGCCGGAAAGCAGTCGAACGACGCGGTCGGGATCGTCGGGCTGGGTATTCAGCGACCTGAGTTGCTTGTGCGCGCTGGACCGCTCCTTCCGCACGTCCAGCAGCACGCGCGAGAAGCGGTGGAGGTCCGCGATCGTCACGTTCTTCGTCTCGCTCCAGTCCAGGATGAGCGCCTGCGACTTGCGGTCCTCGGGAGCGAGGCCGAGTCCCCGGCGGATCGCACCGCCGGGACTACCGGGCCGCAACCGCTTCCCCTCGATCAAGACTTCGCCGGCCTCCGGCTGATCGAGCCCGTAGATCAGGCGCAGGAGCTCCGTGCGGCCGGACCCCACGAGCCCGCCGAGACCGACGATCTCGCCGGCATTGACGTGCAGGCTCACTCCGCGGACGGCCGGAAGCCGCCTGGCGTCGCGCACCTCCAGCAGCACGCGATCCGTGCCCACCGGCCGGTCTGGATAGAGCTGATCCACCTTGCGGCCGACCATGAGCTCCACGAGCTGGTCGGTCGCCGTCGTCGCGGGCAGCCCGGTTGCCGTCGTCCGTCCATCCGCCAGGACGGTGACCCGGTCTCCGATGCGCCGGATCTCGTCGAGCCGGTGCGAGATGTAGACCACACCGACTCCCTCGGCCGTCAGCCGGCGCACGACGTCGAAGAGCGTGGAGATCTCGGCGTCGTCCAGGATCGCCGAGGGCTCGTCCATGATCAGCAACCGGACGTTGCCCGAGAGAGCGCGGGCGATCGAGACGATCTGCTGCGCTGCCGGCCGAAGCTTCCCGACCTTGGCGCGCACCGGGATCGACTCGTGTCCGAGCCGGGCGAGCAGCGCCGCAGACTCCCGGTACATCTTGTTGAGGTCGAGCAGCGGGCCGCGGCGTGGCTCGTGCGCGAGGAAGATGCTCTCGGCGACACTCAGGTCAGCAACGAGGTCGAGCTCCTGGTAGATCGTCGCCACTCCGCGTTTGAGCGACCCCGCGGGATCGCCCGGCGGAAGCGGCTCGCCCATGAAGAGGATCTCGCCGCTGGTCGGCTCGACCGCACCGGAGACACACTTGATGAGCGTCGACTTGCCCGCTCCGTTCGGGCCGAGCAGGCAATGAACCTCGGCTTCGAGCACGTCGAGGTCGACGCCCTGGAGCGCCTTGACTCCCGGGAACTCCTTGACCAGGTTGCGGACCTCCAGGACCTTCGTCACTGGACGACCAGCCCGCGGAGGTTGTGGTGGGCGATCCGGAGGCCGGCCTCGATCAACTCGGGCGTCCCGCCCCAGACCGGATCCTCGTGCTCGACCGACAGGACGCCCTCGAACCCGCCTTCGTAGAGCGCGTCGACGTAGCGGGGAAAGTCGACCTGCCCGAGACCGGGGATGCGATACCGCCACCAGCCCATGTCCCACGGGTCGTCTTCGCGCGTGGAGGTCCGGCCGAAGAAGCCGTAGCGGTTGCGCTCGGCCGGGAAGGTCTCGGCGTCCTTCGCATGTGCGTGCGCGACCCGGTCGACATAGGGCCGCAGCGCTGCGACGGGATCGATCCCCAGCCAGAGCAGGTGCGAGGGGTCGAAGTTCAGATAGAGCCCGAGCTCGAACATCCACTCCCAGAGCTCGGGCGAGTAGGCGAGGTTGCCCGGGTAGCCGTCCGGGTGCCAGCCCTCCATCACGCAGTTCTCGATCATCAGCCGTACGCCGCGCTCGCCCGCGTAGTCGACGAGCGGCGGAAAGACGCGTTCGGCCTCGCGCAGGTTCTCGGCGACGCTTCGCCCCGGGTCGCGGCCGATGAACGTGCCGACGGGAACGCCGCCGAGCGCGGCCGCCGCGTCGATGCAGGCGCGCAGGTGCGCGTGGTAGGCCTCGCGCTCCGCGGCGTCGGGGGCGAGGTTGTTGTCGTAGTACGCGAGTGCGGAGAGGGCGAGCCCGTGCTCGTCGAGCGCCCTCCGAACGCGCTCGGCCTCCGCCTCGTCGAAGGCGTCCGCCTTGACGTGGCTCGCCGTGAACGGCCGGTCACCGAGGTGCGGCCAGGCGGCGAGCTCGAGCGCCTCGTAGCCGTTCGCTCCCGCCCACGCGGCGATGTCCTCGAGGCTCCGCTCGGGCATGCACGAGGTCAGGAAGCCGAGCTTCATGTCGCGACCGCCCGGGAATCGACGATATCCCAGGGCCACGTCGACCCAGCGCTCCTCCCGGGAGGACGTCAGCACGGCGTCGGTGATCAGCGCGGCGCGCAGCCCGTCGGAGAACGTCGGCATCCCGTCCGCCGCCGGCCGCCGCGAACGCCGTCGTAGAAGTCGGCCACGAAAGCGTCGAAGCAGTCCGCGTAGCCCTGGGGATGACCCGCCGGGAAGGAATGCAAGGCGCGCAGCGGCCGGCGGGCAGGGTCGTCGGGATCCCGCGCGAGGATCGTCACGGACTCGCGACGACCGCACCAGAGCTCCTCCGGGATGCTCCTGGTCGAAAGCAAGCGTCGCCTCGGCTGCCGTCGAGCTCGATCCAGAGCCGGTTCTTGCGACCAGCCGAGATCTGGCTGATGACGACGGAGCCGAGCGCCCCGGCGTCCGCTCGAACTGGACGTTCCAAACCGAGACCGGCCGACGCCTGTCTGCGCCGCCACCAACGACGCGCTCATCACCCGCATCATCGGACCCAACAACCCCGACTATGTCGAGATCGCCAAGGGCATGACCACCGATGCGATCATCGAAGCCGGCAACCGAGAGTTCGCGCAACTCGACGACACCGAGCGCGACAAGCTCATGGAAGCCGTCCTCGACCACCTCAAGGTCCGGTTCGCCCGTGCCGTCATGCACGCCTGGGTCGTGTGCGAAGCGCTCGACGGCGACCCTACCACGCTCGTCCCCGAAACGATCGCATTCATCGCCGCCATGGACACGATCCCCGCCGACGCCGAACACCCCGTTTCTTAGTACGCCACAACGGACACTCCGCTACGCGAGCGCACAAACACGGGCGTCGGCACTGGCAACCTGTCTCGGGGCTCGCAAGCCGCGGAGCTTGACACCAGGAAGCCGACTCAGTCGAATACGGCTTGAGTGACCGGGCCACAATGACTTCTTCCAGTGCTCCTCCTCCTCATGCTCGGGGGGACGGGCTGGCTCATCCTGAACGCGCCACCAGTCGCCGCCGTGCTCCTCGTGCCTCCGTATAGTGCGCTGGTGGTCGTCTTCTGCCTATACGCGGCGGCTGTCTTCGAGGTCGCAATTACCGTCGAGGATCTCAAGGACGTTCTGGGTACAGGCGAAAGCGAGACCACACCGACGGCCGCATTACTCCGATGACCCGACCGCAAATCTTGGCGCTCGGCACCGTGTTCGGCATCCTTGGCGCGATCGCTGCTGTGACCTGGATCAGCACGGTCGAAGATCCGTCGCCGTGGAGGCCGTGGTCCCGCTTTTCGGCGCACTCGTAGCAGCCTTCACGGCGCTTCAGGCGACTGGAAGTCAGGCAGCGTTAGAACGCGCGGACCACGTCCGAGCCGAAGCGGAGCGGGAGAAAGCGGACGTGTCTGGCTAGCTACGCGTCTGCCAGCCCCGTCAGACATTTAGGCTTCCCGCTCGCGCCCATTTTCGGACACCAGACGTCGTGGAGAGCGGACCGAGCCCTCGCCTCGGCAGCTTGTAGGGCGGGCTTCGCCCGCTAAGCCCCCACAATGAACGAATGTTCAGGCCGCACGACGACGCTCCGCGACCTTTTCCCACCGGATCGGACGGCCGATAGCTGACGAGCGGATCGCTGTCAGCGCACGACACGCACAGCGTCACCGGGCCCGATTGCCTGAAAACCATCGGCTTTCCGACTCGAGCAGCCCGCCGCACGCCGAACAGCGACATTCGCGCTTCGCCGGCGTCAAGTAGTACCTGGCCGCCGTCACGCTCGCGAACTCACGCTTTGTCGACGCTATCGCGGCTCGAGCACGCCGCTTTTTCTCCCGGCTCCTATAGCTCATCAGTCAGGCTCTCTCTGCTCTCACGTTTCTTGGGCTGGACACACACAAGGGATTCCTTCCGGGAACATCCCACCCCACAAGCCCGTAGCGTCGGTGTCCGGCGCATGGGCGACTGCCTCTCCCGAGGGGTCAGGCAGTCGATATGGGGGGTCTGCGCCTGCTCCGGTTCCGATGCCGCGGATCTCCCGGAAGCGCCTTCGCCGATGCTGCTGGCTGGCTCTGTCCT
>CAVWHA010000016.1:0-49674 GCA_963754715.1 uncultured Actinomycetes bacterium
CCGAGGATCGTTCCAGCGTGCGGGTTGAAGAAGAACTCCGCCTGCGCGAGTGCCCGGATTCGCGACGTAGTGGTTGAACGCCGCGACGCCGTTGCTGTTGCGCAGGAGAACCGACGGAATCGGCACGTCGCCGGCGTGCACGCCTCGTCCAGCGTGATCAGCGTATCGCCGTTCGCCGCGTTCTTGTAGATCATCACGCCGATCGCGCCGGCATTCTGCGCGATGAACACCTTCACGCCGAACTCGCACATGCCGCGCTCGATCAGCGCGATCTTCCCGCGTCATCGAGCCGGCGGACGAAGGGACTGACGTCACCCGTGAGCGAGCAGCCGAGGTTGTCTGTGAGCCGGCGGCGCGGTCTGCGCCGCCGGAGCCGTGATGTACGAACGCCGGGCCGAGGGTGCCCGGTCATCGCGGGCCCGAAAGACGCGGCGCCGACCGTGTCCATGTTCGTCAGGTTCGACGGAGGACCGGCGCCGGGGCCGTGACCCGTGCAGTCGCCGGGACGACGATCGCCTACTTGGTGACAGCGCCGACCGATGATCACCTTGTCGGAGAGCGGACGGCAGGTTGCCCGTCGCGGTCGCGGGGCCGGCGTTGCCCTTCGCCAGACACCGACCACGCCGGCGTCGACGGCCGACTCGGCCGCCTGCACCATCGGGTCGGGCCAGTCGAGCGTGTTCTGGTGGCTCGAGCCCCAGGAGTTGCTCAGGACGTCGGCGCCGTCGTCAACCGCATCCTCGAACGCCTGGACGAGCTCGGCGACGTAGCCGTTGCCGTTCTCGAATCCGTCCGGGCGGTCTCGTCGGATAGAAGATCGCGGTAGTTCATCAGGTACGCCGTCGGAGCGATGCCGGTGATCGTGAGCTGCCGCCCTGGTAGGTGATCGGCGTGTTCGCGTTACACCCGACCGTGCCGCCGGTGTGCGTGCCGTGCGGGCTCGCGCCGGGCCCCTGGATCGGCGTGTCGTTGCCCGCCGTCGGCGGGTCGCTCGGGCCGGAAGTAGTGCGCGGGCCACGATCACCTTGTTGTTCGTGAAGCGTCGTCTCGCCCTTCGGGTAACCCCGTCGGCGCCGTGTAGCCGGCGTCGCTGAAGCACGGGTTGCCGGTGTAGTTCCCGTACTCGTCGTAGCGGACGAAGATGCCGCTGTCGATGACGGCGACCTTCACGCCGGCGACCGGCGTTGGCCTGCCCGCCGACCTGATCCCAGATCGTCGGCGCGCCGATCTGCGCCGGCGTCGCGAACATGTTCATCTTGTACGGGATGTCGGGCGTGACAGAGCGGACGCCGTGCATCCTGCGGACCTTGGCCGCCTGCGACCGGTTCATCCGGACCGCGAGGCCATTGAGCGACAACCGGTAGCTCCGCTGGACCCGGAAGCCGCGGATGGGTGCTCGCCAGCCGAGCCCGGAAGGCGCGCTGGCTCGTCCAGCCCACGAAGATAGTTGCGGTTGACAGCAGCTGCGAGGTTGAGCTTGGCCGGGTTCTCCTCGGTCAGCTTCCGCCCTCGCCGGCGCCGGGAAAGCGCGCCAGTGGCTTGGCCTTGAGCTGGACGATCCAGCGCTTGGCCGGATACGTCGCGAGGTCGATCGTCGCGTGCTCCGCCGTCGCCTCGTCGTCACCGCCATTCGTTCTTGCCGCAGCGGCGCCGGTCAGCGTCGCCGCAAGAAGGACGAGCAATAGCCCGCCCACGAACAGGACCTTGGTCATCAAGTGGAACTCCTCTCCCTGATTTCTCCCCTAGAAATGCGCAAATCCTGCGCTAACCGTGTGTTTCTAAACCAGTCGAGGTAGGAAAGTCAATTGACCTTTCTGTATCTCAGGCCGAGAAACCGTTCACTCGCCCGCGTTCAAAGACCCTCCCGAAGCTGCTCCATCGGTTAGGCCAGACCTAAACCACTCCCGATCAATACTGGGACAGACCGCGGCCGGTCGGTTCTTGCCGAGCCGCGCTGTGTTCTTTCAAAGGGGAGCGGACCAGGGTGAGCGGCAGGACCATTGCGACGATGACCACGGCTCTCGTAGCCGCGCTGCTGCTTGCGCTGAGTGGGAACGCCGGCGGCGCGACTGCTCCCGAGCCGTGCGCGACCGCTCCGAACCCCACGGTCTGCGAGAACGCCAAGCCCGGTAACCCGTCCAGCGAATGGGACGTCTCCGGCTCGGGCGATCCGACGATCCAGGGGTTCGCGACCGAGTTCAGCGTCCAGGACGGCGAAGCACGTCGCCTTCAAGATCAAGACCGACGCGGTCGACTACCGGATCGACATCTACCGGATGGGCTACTACGGCGGCTAGGGGGCCCGAAAGGTCGCGACGATGCTCGCCGAGCTCGGCGCTGCCGCAAGTCTCAGCCGACGTGCTTCGAGCGACACGGCCACCGGGCTGGTCGACTGCGGGAACTGGGCCGAGTCGGCGCGCTGGCCGCGTTCCGGCGGGTGCCGTCTCGGGGATCTACTTCGCCAACCTCGTTCGCGACCGACACCGGAGGAGACAGCCACGTCTTCTTCGTCGTCCGCGACGACGACGGCGCACTCGGACCTGCTCTTCCAGACCTCGGACACGACCTGGCAGGCCTACAACCGCTACGGCGGCAACAGCCTCTACCAGGGGTCGCCGGCCGGCCGCGCGTACAAGGTCAGCTACAACCGCCCGTTCACGACCCGCGGCTATGCGAGCCACCTCCTTCGTCTGGCGAGGACGAGTACCCGATGGTGCGCTGGCTCGAGCGCAACGGGTACGACGTGAGCTACCTCACCGGGATCGACACGCGACCGGCGCGGCGCCGAGCTCCTCGAGCACAAGGCCTTCCTCTCGGTCGGCCACGACGAGTACTGGTCTGGCGCGCAGCGCGCCAACGTCGAAGCGGCGCGGGGCGCCGGGGTCAGCCTCGGCTTCTTCAGCAGCAACGAGATCTTCTGGAAGACACGCTGGGAGACGTCGATCGACGGGTCGGGCACGCCGTACCGGACGCTCGTCTCGTACAAGGAGACGAAGGCCGCCGCGAAGATCGATCCGACTTCGGCGTGGACTGGAACCTGGCGCGACGCGCGCTTCAGCCCGCCGTCCGACGGCGGCCGGCCGGAGAACGCCCTGACCGGCCAGCTCTTCACGGTCGACGCCTACCGCAACGACCCGCTCCTGGTGCCCGCCGAGTTCGCACCGATGCGGCTCTGGCGGAACACGAGCGTCGCCTCGCTCGCGCCGGGCCAGGTCGCGACGTTCGCCAACGGGATCGCTCGGCCACGAGTTCGACGAGGACGTCGACAACGGCCGCGCCCGCCGGCCTCGTTCGTCTCTCCTCGACCACCGTCGACGTCGACGAGCACCTGATCGACGAGGGGACGCGCTACGTCCCCGGCACCGCCACTCACAACCTGACGATGTACAGGCACTCGAGCGGCGCGCTCGTCTTCGGTGCCGGGACGGTCGCAGTGGGCCTGGGGGCTCGACGACGAGCACGACTATTTCGCCGGCGCCGCAGCGGTCGTCCCGGATGAGCGCCTCCAGCAGGCGACCGTGAACCTTTTCGCGGACATGCGCGTCCAGCCGGGCACGCGCCAGAGCGGCCTCGTCGCCGCCTCGGCCTCGACCGACACGAACGCGCCGGCCACGACGATCACCTCGCCCGCCTCCGGGGTCGAGGTCCACGGCGGCGACGTCCTGACGGTCACAGGCACAGCGTCCGACACCGGCGGGGGCGTCGTCGGGGCCGTCGAGGTCTCCGTCGACGGCGGTGCCACGTGGCACCCGGCAACCGGACGCCAGAGCTGGACCTACACCACGACGGTCGGCGGCTTCGGCACTTCCAGATCAAGAGCCGTGCCGCGACGACTCCGGAAACCTCGAGACGCCGGCCCCGGCGTCACCGTCGTCGATCACGCTGCCCCTGCAGCATCTGGCAACGACCGGCTCGGCCCGGCACGCCTCGACGAACGACACGAAGCGGTCAAGCTCGGCGTCAAGTTCCGCGCCGACGTCGACGGCTACGTCACCGGCATCCGCTACTACAAGCGGGCCGGCCAACGCAGGCACACACGTCGGCAGCCTCTGGACGATCGGCCGGCAACCTCCTGGCCCGCGCGACCTTCACCGGCGAGACGGCAACCGGCTGGCAGGAGGTGCACCTTCGACGGCCGGTCGCGGTCACGGCAGGGACGACGTACGTCGCCTCCTACTTCGCGCCCGTCGGGCGGCTATTCGCTCGACGCCTTCGACCTTCTCGTTCTTCGACATCCACAACGCTCCGCTCCGCGCGCTCGCAGACGGCGTCGACGGCGGAAACGGCGCTGTTCGCCTACGCCTCGACGAGCAGCTTCCCGAACCAGGCAACAAGGCGAGCAACTACTGGGTCGACGTCTTCTTCGACCCGATCCTGCGTCCCGACACGTCGGCCCCGGTCGTCACCGCAGCCGCGCCGCTCGACGGCGCCGGCTCGGTCGGCAACCGCGTCGACGTCGCCGCAACGTTCAGCGAGGCGATGGACAGCTCGACCATCGGCGCGACGACGTTCTCGCTCCGCGACGGCGCCGGCGAACTCCGTCCCCGCCGCGGTCGGCTACGACCCCCTGACCCGCACGGCGACACTCAGGCCGACGGCGCCGCTGGAGTACTCGTCGCCGTACACGGCGACGCTCGAGGGCGGCGCCTCCGGGGTGAAGGACTTGCGCCGGTAACCCGCTCGCGACCACGAGGATCTGGAGCTTCACCACCCTTCCACCGCCGGTCTGCCCCTGCACGATCTGGAGCGACGGCGATCGTCCCGAAGACCGAGTCGAGCAACGACACGAAGGCGGTCGAGGTCGGCGTGAAGTTCCACGCTGACGTGGCCGGCTACGTGACGGGCGTCCGGTTCTACAAGGGCCCGAGGAACAACGGGACGCACGTCGGCAGCCTCTGGTCCGCGACCGGGACGCGGCTCGCACGCGCAACCTTCACGGGCGAGACGACGACCGGCTGGCAGGAGGTCACGTTCGACACGCCGGTGGCCGTCACGGCCGACACGACGTACGTCGCTTCGTACTTCGCTCCGGGCGGCGGCTACGGCGTCGACACCGGCTACTTCCCGTCGGCGTACGTCGAACCCGCCTCTGCGCGCGCTCCGTGACGGAGCCTCGGGCGGAAACGGCGTGTTCCTCTACGGAAGCACAAGCGCCTTCCCGACGCAGTCGAGCCAGTCGCAGCAACTACTGGGTCGACGTCACCTACGACACGATGCTGCGTCCCGACCTCACTGCACCGCGGGTCGTCGAGACCGCGCCGGCCGCCGGCTCGAGCGACGGCGACCATCGAGGCTCGGTCAGCGTCGGCTTCTCCGAGGCGATCGACGCGGCGACCGTCAATGCAGCCAGCTTCGAGCTCCGCGACGGCGCGGGCGTCCTCATCGCGGCGACCGTCACCTACGACGCCGTGGCGAGGAAGGCCACGCTCAGGCCTTCGAGCGACCTCGGCCAGGCAACCGGCTACGTCGGAACCGTCAAGGGAGGAGTCGACGGCGTCAAGGACCTGGCCGGAAATGCGCTGGCGGCCGACTACACCTGGGCGTTCACGACCGCTCAGCCCAAAGCCTGCCCCTGCAGCATCTGGAGCGACGCAGCCCGACCCGCTCTCGCATCGAGCACCGACAGCAAGGCGGTCGAGGTCGGCGTGAAGTTCCGCTCCGACTCCTCCGGCTTCGTCTCGGCGATCCGCTTCTACAAGGGCGCCGCGACGAACGGCGGCACCCACGTCGGAAACCTCTGGTCCGAGACCGGGACCCTCCTCGGCCGGGTCACGTTCGTCGGCGAGACGGCGTCCGGCTGGCAGACCGCGTACTTCGACTCTCCGGTTGCGGTCAGCGCCGACACGACCTATGTGGCCTCGTACTTCGCGCCGCTGGGCCGGTACTCGCTCGACTCCGACTATTTCGTCTCGGGCTTCGCGAATGCGCCTCTCAGGGCGTTGCAGGGCACCAACGGCGTCTTCGGCTACGGCACGGCGACGAGGTTCCCGACGTCGTCGAACCGCTCGAGCAACTACTGGGTCGACGTGGTCTTCGAGCGGGCACAGATCCTGGCCACGGCGCCCGGAACCGCCGTCCAGCCGGGCACCTCCATTCCTGTGACGACCGGAACCGGCAGCGCGCTGAGCCTCGACTTCGGCAGCGTCCCCGCCACGAACACGTTCGGTGACGTCCTCAGCGTCACGAACGTGAGCCCGGACCCGCAGACCTTCAGCCTCGCGGTCGCCAACGTCCAGCAGCTGGACGCAGCGACTTTCGCCGAAACCGGGACGAGCTCGGCGACGATCCCGCCCGGCGGCTCGACGACGGTCTCCGTGCGCACCTCCGAACGGGCGGCGGGACGCGGCACGGGCAGGCTCGAGATCAGAGCCGCAGGACTTGACGGGGTGGTACGCAGCTTCCCGATGACGGTCGAGACGGCGCCCGCACCGGTCGCAAGCCTGACGGCGCGAGCCGGTCGCGGCGGACGGATCGACCTCAGCTGGCCGGCATCCCCGACGACGGTGAACCTCGTCGGCTACAACGTCTATCGCTCGACAGGCGGCGACTTCGCGAAGATCAACGCCGCGCCGGTGACCTCGACGTCCTATTCGGACACGACGACAGCGGACGGCGGCGCCTACACCTATTTCATCCGCGCGGTCGGCACCGGCCCCACGGTCCCGGAGAGCACCGACAGCCCGCAGTCCAGCGCACCGGCGGACGGGACGATCCCGACGGCCGGCGCTCCGACCCCGTCGCCCGGCGCGAGCGGCGTGCTGACCGATGCGCCGATCGCCGTCTCCTTCAGCGAGGCGATGGACTCGGCGAGCCTCGCCACCGGTTTCCAGCTCCGCGATGACGACGGAGACCCTGTCGCCGCCGGCGTTACCTACGACCCGGAGACGGCCACCGCGAGGCTCACGCCGGACACGGCGCTTGCGAACTGGCGGGTCTACTACGCGACGCTGAAGGGCGGCACGGGCGGCATCACCGATCTCGCAGGCAACCCGCTGGCGAATGACTACACGTGGACGTTCTCCACGACGACGCCGTTCCTGGTCGAGCCCGGCCCCGCGGTGCAGGACGGCACGACGACGCCGATCGCCCAGGTCGGACCGGACGGCCTCCACCTCGACTTCGGCATCGTCTCGGCCGCCCAGGAATTCACCGGCGTCCTCCGGGTCACAAACGTCTCAGGCGCCGAGCAGGACGCGCGGTTCTCCGTCGACAACATCGACCAGATCAGGTGGGCGCATTTCGCTAGCTCGAGCGCAACGGGCGTGACCCTCGCCCCCGGAGAGTCCACGCTCGTCAACGTCGAGACCTCAGGCCTGGTCGCCGGGTACGGAACCGGGACGTTCCGCCTGGAGCTCCAGGTCGGAAGCGGCCTCCACGAGGACTACCCGGCCACGATCGCGGAAGCCCCTGAGGCGCCGCCTTCGCTGACCGGCGTCGCACGCTCGGCGGGCACCATCAGCCTGAGCTGGGCCCGGACTCCGACGACGACCAACGTCCTGGGCTACGACGTCTATCGCGCGATCGGCGACGGAGCGTTCTCCAAGCTGAACGCCTCCCCGCTCACGGGCACCGCGTACGACAACACGTCCACCGTGGACGGCACCACGTACCGCTACATGGTGAAGACGGTGTCCACCGGCACGCCGGCCCTGCAGAGCATCGCCAGCCCGGTCGAGGTCGTCGTGGCCGACGCCAAGCCTTCCTCGATCCAGTCGGTCTCCCCGCTTGCCGCAGCGATCAACGTCGCTCCGACGACGACCGTACGGGCGACCTTCGACGAGGCGATGAACGCGTCCACGATCAACACGAGCACGTTCCAGCTCCGGAACCCGGCCGGCGCGCTTGTCACCGGCGTCGTGACGTACGACGCCGCAACGAAGGTCGCCACGTTCACACCCTCGGCGAACCTCGTGCCGGGCACGTTCCAGGCCACGGTCAAGGGCGGGCCTTCGGGTGTCGCCGACCTCGCAGGGAACCGGAGCCCGTCCGACTACAGCTGGTCGTTCACGACCCGGCTCCCGTACACGATCGCGCCCGGCACGGCGAACCAGCCCGGGACGGCGACGAAGATCGCCGCCGGCGACGCGAACACGCTCCAGCTGAACTTCGGCACCGTTCCCTCGGCACGAACGATCACGAGCATCTTCACGGTCACGAACACGAGCGGCGCCTCGCTGCCGGTCAGCATCGCGCCGATCGCCGTCGGCCAGATCGCAACCACCGTCTTCTCCGCGACCGGATCGGCGTCCGCGACGCTGGCCGCAGGAGCATCGACGAGCGTGACGATGACGACCTCGTCGACCGTCGCAGGCTACGGCGCCGGCTCCGTCCGGCTGACGACCACCGGCCCGAACGCTGTGGTGAAGTCCTATCCCGCCCAGATCAAGGAGGCTCCGCAGACGCCGTCCTCGGTCAGCGCCTCGGCGCGGGCGGCCGGAGCGATCGCGGTCTCCTGGACGGCCTCGACGTCGACCACCAACCTCGCCGGCTACGACGTCTACCGCTCGAGCGGCGGCGGCGCGTACGCGAAGCGGAACTCCACGCCGGTCGTCGGCACCGCCTACACGGACTCCGGAACCAACGGGACTGCGTACACGTACCGCGTGCGGGCGCTCTCGACCGGCTCGCCGGCGCTTCAGAGCCTCGACAGCACGACGGCTACGGCCACGGCCGACAGCGTCGCGCCCAGTCAGCCGAGCTCGGTCACGCTTGCAAACGGCGGCGGAAGCGGCAACGCGTACATCAACCTCGCGAACAGGTCCAGCATCTCCGTGGGCGTCGGAGTTCCGTCCTCGGCCGTCGCGTCTGACACGCTGACCGTCACGCTCTCGATCGGCTCGCAGTCGGTGACGAAGACCTCGGCGTCGCGCACCGGCTCGGGAACGGTCACGGTGACCGGGATCAATGCAAGCACGCTCGCGGATGGAACGGTGACGATCTCCGTCACCGCCCGCGACGTCGCGGGCAATGTCTCCACGGCCCGGACGAGGACGAACACGAAGGACACCGTGGCACCAGGGATCCCGACCGCCACGTACGTCGACCGCAGCACGAACGACCAGATCACCGGCACCGCAGCCGCGAGCTCCACCGTGCGCGCGACGCGGACCGCGCCGTCGACACTCGGCCCGTACACGACGACAGCCAACTCGAGCGGCGCCTACACCGTCACCGTGGCGAGCGCCCGTAACGTCACGGTCACCTACACGGTGAACGCAACGGACGCTGCAGGGAACACCGGCGCGAACCGGACGATCTCGTTCGCCACCCGAAACTAACGCCGAAACGGGGCCGATTTCGCGGCCGACCTAGCCAGGCGGCTAGGTAGTTCGGCACCAACCTGTCCTAACGGCAGTCGCGCCGCTAAAGCCTGCGTTTTAGCCTGGAAATTACCCGGATGGGAGGGGCGACGGGCCCTGGCGAAGCCCAAGCGATGGCCGTGAATCAGATCCAAAACTCAACTGACGCGCAGGTCCGATGAGACGTCGACAAGGCGTGCCATTTCGGTGCGTATTGGCGACGCTCGTCGCGTCGGGAATCGGCGTCGTCGGGCTCGCAACCTCCCCGGCCTTCGCCGCCTCCACGGCTGGACCTACGGCGTCTGTGCCGAGGCCCGACCCGAAGCCGGTTCCCGTCCCGAAGGCGGATCCGCGGCCGAAACCGCAGCCGGCACCGCCGTCTCCGCCGCCTCCACCACCTCCGCCACCTCCGGTGTTCCAGCCGGCGTCGCCCGCTCCGCCTCCTCCAGTCCGGCCCACCGTGGCTCCGAGTAGGACACAGGCAGCCATCGCGGAGGCCCAGCGGCGCCGACGTGCCCGTGCCCGCGCGGCCGCCCGTGCGCGCGCGAAACGTGCGCAGCGTGCCATCGTCCGCAAGAAGAGGGCCGAGCGCACACGAAGCCGAATCCCGGCCGACGCCGACGCATCGGCGCTGCCCGAGCTCGACTCGAGCCCGACTCTCGTCTTTCGTCCTTCCGAGCCTCCCGGCTACGGGTCGATCCCACCGGCGTTCGTTCCACTGCTCGGCTTCGGATTGTTCCTGCTGCTCGGAGCCGCCGTGCTCACGCCGCGGCGTGTTCCCGTCCCGAGATTTGCGATGCCGCTGTACGTGCGCCGTGCCGAGCTCATCGTGGCCGGTGCGGGAACGATCGCGCTCGCGCTGCTCTGGCTCAACATCGTGGTGCTCTTTTGAGGGCTACGGGGATGTTCCGGCTCCGGCGCCTCTCGCTGGCCGTCGCGGCCCTGGCCTGCCTGCTCGTCGCGTCGGCGGCATCGGCGGATCCCGTCAACTCGTTCACCGCGGCGGGAGCGCCGTCGCTCGTGAAGGCGACGACATCCTCCTCGTACACGATCACGCTGACGAACGATTCGTTGTCGCCCGCTCGGGCTCAACGGGCCAAGATCGGAATCCCGTCCGGCTTCACGGTCGACCCGCTGAGCGTGCAAGCGACGACTACCGCGGTACCTGGCTCGTGTGACGCGTCCACCTGGGAGGCAGACGGGACGCTGCTCGCGGACCAGAAGATCAATCTCCGGCGGCCGGCCGGCGATTCGAGCTCCCTGTGCCCAGGGGCGAGCCTGAGCGTCGTCTTTCTCGCCGTTTCGGCGGCCACCGATGGAACGTACGCGTGGACGACCGAGCTGCTCGACGACGTGACGTCGTTCACCCTGTCGGGCTCAGATCCAAGCGTGGTGGTCGACGGCACCGCGCCGGACGTGACGATCACGGGGAAGCCGGCCGATCCGAGCAACGAGAGCTCGCCCAGCTTCTCGTTCGCATCCAGCGAGGTAGGCAGCACGTTCGCCTGCAAGCTCGACGCCGAAGCCTTCGCGGACTGCAACGCGCCGCAGGGCTACGTCGACCTCCCGGACGGGACGCACACCTTCACTGCCAGGGCCACGGACGCCGCCGGCAACACCGGTCCTGAGGCGTCGCACACCTGGACGATCGACACCGACGCGCCGGAGGTGACTATCACCGCGAAGCCGAACGATCCCAGCAACGAGAGCTCGCCGAGCTTCTCGTTCACCTCCGACGAGTCGAGCGGAACCTTCGCGTGCAAGCTCGACGCTGGAGCCTTCTCGCCCTGCAACTCACCCAAGAGCTACACCGACCTCGCGGACGGGTCGCACACCTTCGCGGTCAAGGCGACCGACCCCGCCGGCAACACCGGGCCCGAGACGACCTTCACCTGGACGATCGACACCGTCGGGCCGACCACCACGATCAGTGGCAAGCCCATCGATCCGAGCAACGTCAGCTCGCCGAGCTTCACGTTCACCTCGAATGAGGCCGGCAGCACCTTCGCCTGCAAACTCGGAGCCGGCGCCTTTGCTCCGTGCACCTCGCCGAAGAGCTATGTCGCTCTGGCGGACGGATCGCACACCTTCACCGTCAAGGCGACTGACAGCGCCGGCAACACCGGGCCCGAGACGAGCTACACCTGGACGATCGACAGCGCCGGGCCGACGGTGACGATCACGCAGAAGCCGACCGACCCGAGCAACGAAAGCTCTCCGAGCCTCGGATTCAGCTCGGATGAGCCCGGCAGCACGTTCGCCTGCAAGCTCGACGCCGGCGCCTTCGCCTCGTGCACGTCGCCTCACAGCTACACCGACCTCGCCGACGGCTCGCACACCTTCACCGTCAAGGCCACCGACGCAGCCGGCAACACCGGGCCCGAGGCGAGCCACACCTGGATGATCGACACCGCGGCGCCAACCGCCTCGATCATCGTCAAGCCGAACGACCCGAGCAACAACAGCTCCCCCAGCCTCTCGTTCACCAGCGACGAGGTGGGCAGCACTTTCGCCTGCAAGCTCGGAGCCCAAGCGTTCGCAGCCTGCACCTCCCCGACGAGCTACCTCGCGCTAGCGGACGGTTCGCACACCTTCACGGTCAAGGCGACCGACGCGGCCGGCAACACCGGACCCGAGGCGAGCTACACCTGGACGATCGACACGATCGCGCCGACGGCAGCAATCACTGCGAAGCCGAACGACCCGAGTAACAACAGCTCGCCGAGCTTCACGTTCACCTCGAATGAGCCCGGCAGCACCTTCGCCTGCAAGCTCGGAGCCGCGGCCTTCGCAGCCTGCACCTCCCCGACGAGCTACCTCGCGCTAGCGGACGGCGCGCACACCTTCACCGTCAAGGCGACGGACGCAGCCGGCAACACCGGGCCCGAGGCGAGCTTCACCTGGACGATCGACACCGTCGGGCCGACCACCACGATCGATGGCAAGCCCAGCGATCCCAGCAACGTCAGCTCGCCGAGCTTCACGTTCAGCTCGAATGAGCCCGGCAGCACCTTCGCCTGCAAGCTCGGAGCCGCGGCCTTCGCAGCCTGCACCTCGCCGAAGAGCTACGTCGCGCTAGCGGACGGGGCGCACACCTTCACCGTCAAGGCGACCGACGCAGCCGGCAACACCGGCCCGAACGAGCTACACCTGGACGATCGACACCGCGGGGCCGACCACCACGATCGATGGCGAAGCCGAGCGACCCAGCAACGTGAGCTCGCCGAGCTTCACGTTCAGCTCGAATGAGCCCGGCAGCACCTTCGCCTGCAAGCTCGGCGCCGCGGCCTTCGCAGCCTGCACCTCGCCCGACGAGCTACCTCGCGCTAGCGGACGGGGGGCACACCTTCACCGTCAAGGCGACGGACGCAGCAGGCAACACCGGGCCCGAGGCGACCTTCACCTGGACGATCGACACCGCGGGCCGACCACCACGATCACTGGCAAGCCGAGCGACCCGAGCAACGACAGCTCGCCGAGCTTCACGTTCAGCTCGAACGAGCCCGGCAGCACCTTCGCCTGCAAGCTCGACGCCGGAGCCTTCGCCCCGTGCACGTCGCCGAAGAGCTACGCCGACTCTAGCTGACGGATCGCACACCTTCCACGTCAAAGCCACCGACCCCGCCGGCAACCCAGGCCTCGAGGCGAGCTACACCTGGACGATCGACACCGCGGCGCCGACGGTGACGATCACGCAGAAGCCGAGCGACCCGAGCAACGAGAGCTCTCCGAGCTTCTCCTTCACCAGCGACGAGCCCGGCAGCACGCTTCGCCTGCAAGCTCGACGCCGGAGCCTTCGCCTCTTGCGCCTCGCCCAACGGGCTACACCGACCTTGCAGACGGCTCGCACACCTTCACCGTCAAGGCGACCGATGCGCCGGCAACACCGGGCACCGAGACGAGCTCACACCTGGACGATCGACACGCCGCGCCAACCGCCTCGATCACCGCCAAGCCGAGCGACCCGAGCAACAACAGCTCCCCCAGCTTCTCGTTCACCAGCGACGAGGCCGGCAGCACGTTCGCCTGCAAGCTCGACGCCGGGGCCTTCGCGCCGTGCACCTCGCCAAAGAACTACACCGACCTCGCCGACGGCTCGCACACCTTCACCGTCAAAGCGACCGACCCCGCCGGCAATACGGGGCTCGAGACGAGCTACTCCTGGACGATCGACACCATCGCGCCGACTTCGACGATCAGCAGTAAGCCGAACGACCCGAGCAACAACAGCTCCCCGAGCTTCTCGTTCACCGCCAGCGAGGCCGGCAGCAGCTTCGCCTGCAAGCTCGACGCCGGCGCCTTCGCCTCTTGCGCCTCGCCGAAGAGCTACACCGACCTCGCCGACGGCTCGCACACCTTCACCGTCAAGGCCACCGACGCGGCCGGCAACACCGGGCACCGAGACGAGCCACACCTGGACCGTGGACACCGCTGCACCGGCGGTGACGCTCACGCAGAAGCCCACCGACCCGAGCAGCAACAGCTCGCCGAGCTTCGAGTTCACCTCGAATGAGCCCGGCACCACCTTCGCCTGCAAGCTCGATGCGGCGGCCTTCGCTCCCTGCGCCTCGCCCAAGAGCTACGCGGGGCTCGTCGATGGCTCGCACACGTTCACGGTCAAGGCCACCGACGCAGCCGGGAACACCGGGCCCGAAACGACCTACACCTGGGCGACCGACACGATCGCCCCGACCGCGACGATCGACGCAAAGCCCACCGATCCGAGCAACTCGAACTTCGCGAGCTTCGGCTTCACCGCGAGCGAGAGCGGCAGCCACTTCGCTTGCCGGCTCAACGAAGGCGCCTTCGCCACTTGTACGTCGCCGATCAGCTACAGCAGCCTCGGTGACGGCTCGTACACCTTCGGCGTCAGGGCGACCGACGCGGCCGGCAACACCGGACCCGAGACGAGCTACACCTGGACGATCGACACCATCGCGCCGACCGCGACGATCACGCAGAAGCCGGGCGACCCGAGCAACGTCAGCTCGCCGAGCTTCACGTTCACACCCAGCCAGCCCGGCAGCACGTTCCTCTGCAGGCTCGACGCAGAAGCTTTCGCCCCCTGCAGCTCACCGAAGAGCTACACCGACCTCGCAGACGGGTCGCACACCTTCGCCGTCAAGGCGACCGACCCCGCCGGCAACACCGGCCCCGAGACGTCGCACACGTGGACGGTCGACACGATCGCACCGACCGCCTCGATCAGCGCCCAGCCGAACAATCCGAGTAACAACCCCTCCCCAAGCTTGGCATTCACGGCCAGCCAGGCTGGAAGCACGTTCGCCTGCAAGCTCGACGCCGCAGCCTTCGCACCTTGCACGTCGCCAAAGGGCTACACCGACCTCGCCGACGGAATCCACACCTTCACCGTCAAAGCAACCGACGCAGCCGGCAACACCGGGCTCGAGACGAGCTACACGTGGACGATCGACACCATCGCGCCGACCGCAACGATCACAGAGAAGCCGGGCGGCCTGAGCAACGCCGCAGCGCCGAGCTTCTCGTTCACGGCGAGCCAGTCCGGAAGCACGTTCGACTGCAAGCTCGACGCAGGAGCCTTCGGATCGTGCGCCTCGCCGAAGAGCTACACGGATCTCGCGGACGGCCCGCACACCTTCACAGTCAAGGCCACCGACCCGGCCGGAAACGCCGGGCCCGAAACGGTCTACACCTGGACGATCGACGCAACCGCGCCCACCGCGACGATCACGCAGAAGCCCAACGCCGCGAGCAGCGTCGAGTCGCCCAGCTTCTCCTTCACGGCGGGAGAGCCCTCGACGTTCGCCTGCAAGCTCGACGAGGGAGCCTTCGGCGCGTGCACCTCACCGAAGAGCTACTCCGACCTGGCCGACGGCGCGCACGAGTTCTCCGTCAAGGCGACCGACGCTGCCGGCAACACCGGGGTCGAGACGAGCCATGTCTGGACGATCGACACGGTCGCGCCGATCGCGGGGATCACCGGCAAGCCTGCCAACCCGAGCAACGACACCTCGCCGAGCTTCGCCTTCGGGGCGAACGAGGCAGTGCAGCTCGAGTGCAAGCTGGACGCCGGCGTCTTCGCACCGTGCACATCGCCGAAGACGTTCACAGGAGTGCCTGCCGGCGCGCACACCTTCACCGTGAAAGCGACCGACCCGGCGGGGAACCCCAGTGCAGAGACGAGCTACGGCTGGACGATCGACGTGGTCGCGCCGACCACGACGTTCTCTCTGAAGCCGGCAGACCCCAGCAACAGCGCCTCGCCGAGCTTCTCGTTCACAGCCAACGAGACCGTCAGTCATTTCTCGTGCAAACTGGACGCAGAAGCCTTCGCTCCCTGCAGCTCGCCGAAGAGTTACGCCGGCCTCGCGGAGGGCTCGCACACCTTCGTCGTCAGAGCCACCGACGAGGCTGCCAACACCGGCGCGGATGCGAGCCACACCTGGACGATCGACATCACCCCGCCGACCACGTCGATCACGGAGAAGCCGGCGGACCCGAGCAACAGCGCATCTCCGAGCTTCACCTTCTCGGCGAGCCAGGCCGGCAGCACCTTCGCCTGCAAGCTCGACGCCGGAGCCTTCGCCCCATGCGTCTCCGCGAAGACCTACGCGGGGCTCGCCGAGGGCACGCACACCTTCGCCGTCAAGGCCACGGATGCGGCAGGGAACGTCAGCACCGAGACGAGCCACAGTTGGACGATCGACACGATTGCGCCGACAGCATCGATCACGGCTCCGCTGATCGATCCGAGCAACAACGCCTCCCCGAGCTTCACCTTCACGGCCAGCCAGATCGGCAGCACCTTCGTGTGCAAGCTGGATCTTGGAGCCTTTGCCCCCTGTAGCTCGCCGAAGAGCTTCGCCGGGCTCGCGGACGGCTCGCACATGTTCATCGTCGAGGCCACCGACCCGGCGGGCAACACGAGCGCGCCGACGAGCTTCACCTGGACGATCGACACCGTCGCACCGACCGCCTCGATCACCGGCAAGCCGAGCGACCCGAGCAACAGCACCGGGCCGAGTTTTGCGTTCACGGCCAACCAGGCCGGAAGCACGTTCGTCTGCAAGCTCGACGCCGGCGCTTTCGCCCCCTGCGCTTCGCCCAAGAGCTACTCGGATCTCGCCGAGGGGGCGCACACGCTGACGGTCAAGGCCACCGACCCGGCCGGAAATCCCAGTGCGGAGACCAGCTACACCTGGACGATCGATACCGCGGCGCCGACGGCGACGATCACGGACAAGCCGGTCGATCCGAGCAACATCGCCGGGCCGAGCTTCACCTTCACCGCAAGTCAGCCCGGCAGCACGTTCGAGTGCAAACTCAACGCGGCAGCCTTCGCTCCCTGCACCTCTCCCAAGAGCTACGCGGGGCTCGCAAATGGCTCCCACACCTTCATCGTCAAGGCCATCGACCCCGCACTCAATTCGAGTGCGGAGACGAGCTACAGCTGGACTATCGACACGATCGCTCCCACCACGGCGATCACCACAAAGCCGAACAGCCCGAGCGGCAACGGCTCGCCGAGCTTCCAATTCGCGTCGAGCGAGGGCGGCAGCACGCTCGCCTGCAAACTCGACGCGGGAGCGTTCGGCCCCTGCACGTCGCCCAAGACCTACCCGGGACTCACCGACGGCTCGCACACCTTCACCGTCAAGTCCACTGACACAGCCGGCAATACGGGGGCCGAGACGAGCTACACGTGGACGATCGACACCACAGCGCCGACGACGGCGATCACGGGCAAGCCGAGCAACCTGACCAATGCGAACTCTGCGATCTTCGACTTTTCGGCCAGCGAGTCCAGCACCTACACGTGCCACCTCGACGGGGCGAGCTTCTCGGCCTGCACGTCACCGAAGACCTACGCCGGACTCACCGACGGCTCGCACAGCTTCACCGTCAAGTCGACCGACACAGCGGGCAATACGGGACCCGAGACCACCTACAGCTGGACGATCGACACCGCTCCGCCGACGGTCGGGATCACCGAGAAGCCGAACACGTCGAGCAACGAGACCTCGCCGAGCTTCTCGTTCTCCGCCGAGGCCGGCAGCAGCATCGTCTGCAAGCTGGACGCCCAGGCGTTCGCGGCATGCGCGTCGCCGAAGAGCTACATAAGTCTCGCCGAGGGATCGCACACCTTCACCGTCAAGGCGACCGACCCGGCCGGGAACGCCGCCCAAGTCCCGTACACCTGGACGATCGACACGACCCCGCCGATCGCGACGATCGCGCAGAAGCCGAATCATCCGAGCGGCAACAGCTCGGCCAGCTTCACCTTCACTTCGAGCGAGCCCAACAGCAGCTTCGCCTGCCGGATCGAGCAAGCCGGCTTCGGATCCTGCGGCTCCCCGAAGAGCTACACGGATCTCCCCGACGGGGACCACACCTTCGCCGTCAAGGCCACGGACGCCGCAGGTAACACCGGCAGCGCAGCCGTGTTCGACTGGAAGATCGACACCGTGGCGCCGACGACCGCGATCACCGCAAAGCCGGCGCTTACGAGCAACAACAGGGCGCCAAGCTTCTCCTTTACCGCCGACGAGCCCGGCACCAGCATCCAGTGCAGGCTCGACGGCGCTGCCTTCGCGGCCTGCAGCTCGCCCATCGGCTACAGCGGCCTGGCCGATGGACCGCACACGTTTGCCGCCAAAGCGACCGACCAGGCAGGCAACACCGGCCCCCAGACCGTCTACACCTGGACGATCGAGACCCGCGCCCCGACGGCCACGCTGGATTCGACGCCCGCGGCTCTCAGCAACAGCAGCACGGCAACCTTCTCGTTCTCGGCCGACGAGCCCTCCACATACGAGTGCAAGCTCGACGGCCGCAGCTTCGAGGCGTGCAGTTCCCCGGAGACTTATCTCGGCCTCGGTGACGGCCCACACACGTTCAGCGTTCGAGCCCAGGATACGGTCGGCAACCCCAGCATCCCGGTATCCCACGAGTGGACGATCGACACGGTCGCACCGGCGACCACGATCACCGCCAAGCCGGCCAACCCGAGCAACAACAGGGCGCCGAGCTTCTCCTTCACTGCCGGAGAGGCCGGAAGCAGCATGCAGTGCAGCCTCGACGGCGCAGCCTTCGCGGCCTGCGTCTCGCCCATCGGCTACAGCGGGATGGCCGACGGAGCACACACGTTTGCCGCCAAAGCGACCGACCCGGCGGGCAACACCGGCCCCCAGACCGTCTACAGCTGGACGATCGAGACCCGCGCCCCAACGGCCGCGCTGACCTCGACGCCGGCGACCCTCGGCAACAGCAGTGTCGCCACGTTCTCGTTCACGGCCGACGAGCCCTCGTCATTCGACTGCAAGCTCGACGACGGGGCCTTCGCCGCCTGCAGCTCGCCGACGACGTACAACGGTCTCGGCGACGGCGCGCACACCTTCAGCGTTCGGGCCCAGGACTCGGTCGGCAACTTCAGCGCGCCGGTCTCCCACGGGTGGACGATCGACACTACGGCTCCCGAGACGACGCTCGGCTCAAAACCGGCGTCCAAGACGACGGGGACTTCGGCAAGCTTCTCGTTCACCTCCAACGAAGGCGGAACCTTCGAGTGCAGGCTCGACGGCCTGCCGTTCGCCCGCTGTCCTTCGCCGAAGAGCTACGCAGGTCTGAGCAAGGGCGAGCACCAGTTCGAAGTGCGAGCGATCGATGGAGCCGGGAACGTGGACGCCTCTCCAGCCGCCCATAACTGGGCGATCGAAGCCGCAGTCAGCAGGACGACCTCGGCGCTCCTCGCCCCGAGTAGCGGAGCACGCGTCACGAAGCCGCCGCTCCTCGTCTGGAAACGCAATGCCCGCGCCCGTTACTACAACGTCCAGCTGTTCCGGGGCGGGGCGAAGATCTTCACCGCCTGGCCAACGCGCACTCGGCTCCAGCTTCGCGGGCGCTGGAAGTTCAACGGCCGCGTGCGGCAACTGAAGCCTGGCACGTATCGGTGGTACGTCTGGCCGGGATACGGTGCGCCCGCTGCGCGCCGCTACGGAGCAGTGCTCGGCCAGAGCAGCTTCGTCTTCGCGCGCCGCTCCGGGCGGTAGGCCGGCCAGAAGGCCCGCTAGCATTCGACTCGACCAGGCAGTCTCGGGGCGTTAGCTCAGCTGGGAGAGCGCCGGCTTTGCAAGCCGGAGGTCGCCGGTTCGATCCCGGCACGCTCCACTCACATATGCAGGGCCTCTTCGGAAGGTCATCACTAGGCGAGCTTCCCTTCCTCGTCACAACCGCCTTTGACACATCTGATACGAGCGGAGTAGAGTCGGAGGCTCAGCGGGGGTGAGTGGCGCGATGTCGCCTCTTAGGCAGCTTCCTGCTGGCTTCCGCGACGCCCCGCCTCTTTTCTCCGCTGCGAGCAGGAGCCCCGCTCCAACCGAAGCGGGGAGTCGGATCCGAAGGGAGACTGTCGTGGATCTCGCATCGTTCACCGATCAAACCCTGGTCGACCGAAAAACGGCGATCGGCGGGGGACTGGCCGCCCTGGCTGCCCTGGCCTTGCCCGGACAGGGCCACGCGCAAGCGAAGACCCAGCCGAACGATTCCTTCGTGGTCCTTCTGAAGGGCCTCTACCAGCCCGTGACTCACGGGCCGAACCTCGGCCTCTCGAGGGTCGATCTGAATGACGGCTCGTACTCCACGACGCGGATCTACCCCGTTAGCGGAACTCCGGGCCACACGAACGCCGGCAAGCCGATCGGCCGCTTCTACGTGCAGTTCGACGGAAACCTCTGCGCCTATCACGTCCCCGGAGGCTCGTTCTCGATGCGGTTCACCGGGAGCGACGTGAGCTTTGTGGACGACGGACAGGGCGGGAGGTTCCTGGAAGGAACCTTCGAACTGACGATCCTGGAGGGAACCGGGATCTACAAGCCCTTTGCCGGCGGCCACAACCACATGGTCGACAAGCTGCACTTCCTCGCTCCTGGCGACGGTTCCGGCGGCATCGACGAGTACTGCTTCTGCTTCATCAGCCGGCCATGAACAGCAACCTCTGAGCCGCCTTCACCGGGCTCAGTAGGAACAGGCTCCACTCTCGATAGCAGTGCTTTCGCGGTGTCCGCGGAGGCATGAGACGATCGGCGCCCGTGGCGTGGGCGGAATTCACGACAGACGACGACGGACCGCTCATCGCCGGCCGCCGCGCCGGCAGCGGGCCGCCGGTCATCCTGCTCCACGGGGGGCCGGGTCTGGGCTTCGACTACCTCCGCGATCTCGCCGACGAGCTCGCGGAGGAGAACGACGTCGCCTGGTACCAGCAGCGGGGGCTCGCGCCGTCTGCGGCGGAAGGGCCGTACACGGTGGCGGCCGACGTGGACGACGCGCGGCGCGTGCTCGACTCGCTCGGTTGGGACAAGGCGTGGGTCGTGGGGCATTCGTGGGGCGGGCATCTGGCCCTGCACGTTGCGAAGGCTCTGCCAGAGCGCCTGCTCGGGGTGCTCGCCGTCGACCCGCTCGGGTCGGTGGGCGACGGGCGCTGGCCGGAGTTCGACGAGGAGATCTTCCGCCGGACCCCGGAAACCGTGCGCGCGCGGGCGCGAGAGCTCGATGAGCTGGCGATGGCAGGGGAGTCCGACGACGAGCTGTCACTGGAGGGGATGAGGCTCGTCTGGCCCGCGTACTTCGCCGATCCCGAGCAAGCCCCACCGATGCCTGAGCTGCAAATTGCGAGCGAACGCTCGGCCCAGATGCTGCCGTCGATCTTCGCCGAGCTGCCGGCGCTCGAGGCGGGGCTGCCGGGAATCCGGGTGCCTGTCGGCTTCGTCCACGGCTCACGGAGCCCGATGCCCCTCGCCGCTTCGACGGACGCCGCGGACCGGATTCCCGGCGCGTGGGTCGACGTGGTCGAGGGTGCGGGCCACTTCGTCTGGGTCGAGGCCCCGGGCGCGGTTCGCGCGTCGCTCCGGCGTCTCACTTCCGTACGATCTGCGCCTTTGGGCTAAGGAGGACGAATGCCCGTCAAGGAAGCAAGCTCGGAGGAGACCCCGTACGGCCGCTACGTCACGTCGGACGGCTGGTTCGTCCTCAACCTCGCGGACGCGCTCGCGGTCCGCAACGAGGAGAAGGGCGGCGCGACGTACCCTCTCGAGGCGCGGGAAGCACCATTCAGCGACTTCGGCGCGCGCGTCACCGTCGTCTGGCCCGGCGACCCGAACGCGCTGTACCACTCGGAGGGCGTCCAGGAGGGGTTCCTGGTGCTTTCAGGCGAGTGCACGCTGATCGTCGAGGAGGAGGAACGGCCGCTGCGGCAGTGGGATTACTTCCATTGCCCGGCCGAGACCCGCCATGTGATCGTCGGCGCCGGCGACGGGCCGTGCGCGATTCTCATGATCGGGGCGCGGCCCGAAGTCGAGAGGCTCCACTACCCGGTGAGCGAGGTCGCCGCGAAGTACGGCGCATCCGCCGCGAAGGACACCGACGTGCCGGACGAGGCGTACGCGGACTGGCCGGGCGACTACGAGCCGGTGCGCCTACCGTGGCCGCTCGATTCGGCATGACTAGAGTGGCCCCCATGGCCGAGATCCTGCTGTTTCACCACGCACAGGGACAGACCGAGGGCTTCCATGCCTTCGCCGAGGAGCTCCGCGCGGCGGGCCACATAGTTCACGCGCCCGATCTGTACGAAGGAAAGACCTTCGCCACGATCGACGAGGGTGTCGCCAACGCCCGGCAGGTCGGTTTCGACGTCATTCTCCAGCGAGGCGTGGACGCTGCGGAGGGTTTGCCCAGAGAGCTCGTCTACGCGGGCTTCTCTCTCGGCGTGATGCCGGCCCAGAAACTTGCTCAGACACGTCCCGGCGCGCGGGGGGCGCTGCTCTTCTACGGAGCTTTGCCCAGCTCGGAGTTCGGGTCCTGGCCGGAAGGTGTTCCCGTCCAGATCCACGCGATGGAAGATGACGAGTGGTTCCAGGAGGACGCTGCCGCGGCGCAGGCACTTCTTGAAGAGGCCGACAACGCCGAGCTCTTTCTGTATGCGGGCAACGGCCACTTGTTCGCCGACAGCAGCCTGAGCGACTTCGATCCTGAAGCGGCCGCACTGCTCAAGGAGCGCACTCTCGCCTTCCTGAAGACCGTTGGCTAGCAGCTCTCGGGACGACGACGGCTACTTCGGCGAGCGAGTCGCCGCGAGATACGACGAGCCGGGCTCCGGGATGTTCGACCCGGCCATCGTCGACCCGGTCGTGGACTTCCTCGCCGAGCTCGCCGGAAACGGACGAGCGCTCGAGCTCGGAATCGGCACGGGCCGGATCGCGCTACCGCTCGCCCAGCGGGGAGTGCCGGTACACGGAATCGAGCTCTCGAAGGCGATGGCCGCCAGGCTGCGCGTGAAGCCGGGCGGCGAGGACATCGGCGTCACGATCGGGGACTTCGCGACGACGGCCGCAGAAGGAACGTTCTCCGTCGCCTACCTGGTCTTCAACACGATCTCGAACCTGACGACCCAGGCCGCGCAGGTCTCGTGCTTCCGCAACGTCGCAGCGCACCTCGAGCCCGGCGGCTGCTTCGTCATCGAGGTGGGCGTCCCCGGGCTTCAGCGGCTCCCGCCCGGCGAGACCTTCCAGGTCTTCCACGCAAGCGAGAACAGATGGGGAATCGACGAGTACGACGTCGCGAACCAGGGCCTCATCTCACATCACTTCGAGATCGTCGACGGAAAAGTCGACCGCAACTCGGTTCCCTTCCGTTACACGTGGCCTGCGGAGCTCGACCTGATGGCAGAGCTTGCCGGAATGACCCTGCGCGAGCGCTGGGGCGGGTGGAGGCGGGAGCCGTTCACGAGCGACAGCACCAAGCACGTCTCCGTCTGGGAGAAGCCGGCGTCGTGAGCCTCACGCAGTACTACACGGCGACGACCCTCGACGGCTTCATCGCCGACCCCCAGAACTCGCTGGACTGGCTGTTCACGCGCCGGCGCGAGCCCGACGGGCCGTTGAACTACGACGACTTCATCGCCGGCGTCGGCGCGATGGCGATGGGGTCGACGACCTACGAATGGATCCTCGACCACGAGTTCGCCGACAAGGATCCGGCGGACTGGAAATGGCCGTACGACATCCCGAGTTGGGTCTTCACGCACCGGCAGCTGCCTGTCGTCGCCGACTCGGGCGTCGAGTTCACGAGCGCGGACGTCACGGCCGTGCACAGCAGGATGCTCGAGGCCGCCGGTGACAGGAACGTCTGGATCGTCGGCGGCGGAGATCTCGCCGGTCAGTTCGCCGACGCAGGACTGCTGGACGAGGTCATCGTGTCGATCGCCCCGGTGACGCTGGGAGCGGGCGCGCCTCTGCTCCCCCGCCACATCGAGCTGCGCCTCGACGAGCTTGGACAGAACGGCGACTTCGCCTCCGCGAGGTACTCCGTCGTCCGCGCAGCACCCGAATAGCTGGACTTCCACAGGCCGCCGCTTCAGACGGCCCCGGGAGCTGGGCTCTCGGGGCCGTCTGCGTTTAGTTTCGGCGCGCCGCGTCGGCCGGCCGCGACGACTCCGCGAGCAAGAGGTGGCTCTCGACCACCGACTCGGCCACCGCTGCCAGCTTGTGGCCGTTGTGCTGGGAGTGCTCGCGCAGCCGCTCGAAGGCCTCGTCGGCGGTGATCGCGTGGCGTTCCATCAGGATGCCCTTCGCCTGCTCGATCATCGCCCGGCGCCCGAATGCTCCTTGCAGGGAGTGGTACTCGGCGAAGCGCGAAAGGGTGATGTCGATGGCGCTCTGCAGTTCCTCGGGTGTCGTGTCGACGATGTGGGCGAAGATCCCGCGTTTCGCAGCTTCACGGACGTAGGCGGGGTCTCTGGAAGAGAGCAGCGCGATCACGGGGCACGAGGCCTCGTGGACGATCTCGGCGATCAGGGTCAGCGCGTGGTCGGATGAGAGACCGAGTCCGACGAGCGCGACATCGGGATGCTCTCGCGCGGTCACCGCGCCGACTTCGGTCACGTCGACCTCACTCGCGATCACCTCGTGACCGAGACCGGAGACCACCTCGGCGAGCAGGGCGAGTCGGTCGCGCCGCTCGTTTGCGATCAGGACGCGCAGGTGCTGGGTCTCGGGCTCAGCCATCTTCTAACCGCAATGTCCCTGGCCACGCAAAGATTGCGGGAGCACGTGGCAGGGACTCGATCGTACCGCGAACAGTGTCTGGGTTCCTACCCAGGTCGCCGGTCGTTTTATGCGTTACAGCCGACTAAGCTGCTCGAGGAATGCGGCGCCTGGTCATCGTTCTTGCGGTGTCCATCGCCGCCGTAAGCCTCGCGGCCGGAGCTTTCGGCAGCTCCATCATCAGGGTCGGAAAGGGAGACAACGGCAAGACGGTCAGGCTCCACCCCGGCGACAGGCTCGTCGTGTCGCTGGCAGCCAATCCCTCCACCGGATACTCCTGGCACGTGCTCCGGCTGAACCGCTCGCTGGTCAAGCTGACCGGGACGCGATTTATCCCCGGGGGCCCGACCAGGCCCGGCTCGAGTGGGACCTACGTCCTCAACTTCCGCGCGATCGCCTCCGGCACGACCCGCCTGAAGCTGGGCTACGTCCGGTCGGGGCCGACCGACCCTCCGGCACGGACGTACGTCCTGACGCTCGTCGTCAGGCGGTAGCCCGATGAAGGTGAGGGGGACGCCGGACGAATCCGGCGCCCCCACTCCAGTGCTCAGCCGATGTCGACGTCGAAATAGCCGGTCTGGAGCGACTGCTCCACCGTCGCGAGCCCGTTCCACCTCGACGAGAAGACCAGCGTGCTGCCGTTCCAGAGCGTGACCCCAATCGCGTCCGGCCGCCACGAGTGGCCGTCGACTCCCGAGATCATGAGCGTCAGGTTGCTCCCGAGCAGGGCCGGCCGCCGTCCTGAGACGTCGGACAGGTCCGCCTTCGCCCTGAGTGCGCCACGCTCGTAGCAATTGCGGCCCAGCGGGCCCGCGCAGGAACCGCCGGTCGGATGCTGCTCGATCGCCCCGAACGAGTCGAAGACGTCGCTGTCGATCCGGTATCGCTTCCCGGCCGACCGGTAGAAGACGTCCACGCCGCCCGAGAAGTTGAGCCCGGTCTCGTTCTTGTATTTCACCGTCTTGAGGGCGAAGTCCATGACCGAGCCGGTATCCGCGGGGATGCTCCCGCCCGACTGTGCGACCAGGAGCGCGCCCTTGGCGACGATGTCGCTCTTCACCGGCACCGGGACGTCGATCGTGGCCGACGAGCTGCCGGTGTAGAAGTCGCCGGCGACGGCCTGGACCGTATGAGTGCCGATCGGGAGGCTCGCCGCGCAGCTCCCGCTCGCCGTGGCCGGGTCGCTGCCGATCAGCGCCACGGGCGACGAGCAGAGCACGGTCGAGCCCTCGACGAACGAGACCGAGGCGTTGCGGATGTTCCCGGGAGCCCCGTCGGCGCTCTCCATGACGGTCGCCCGGAAGACGATCGAAGCGGACGTGGCGCCGGGTGCCGGGTAGGCGAGCGAGTCGCCGGTGTAGGCGATCGCCGCGTCCTCCGGAAGGACGTTGATCGTGAACGACGTGTCCGCCGAGTGGCCGGCGTCGTCCGTCACCGTGACGATCACCGGGTACATCCCCGGCGCACCGGTGACGTTTCCGGCCACCTTCCAGGTCCGCGAATCCGCCCCGGCAGGCGTGATGTCGGCGAGTGAGAGGCCGCCGGGAAGGCCACTCGCACTCGCGGAAAGAGCCGCGGCCGGCGTGTCTTCGTCAGTGGCCGTCACCGTCAGCATCGGGGAGATGGCGTCGCTGTACTGCACGTTCGCCACTCCGCCCGGCGCGTTGTTCGTCACGACCGGCAGAGCGCTGACGGTGAGATTCGCGTTCGAGACGTCGAAGAAGATGTTCCCGATCGCCTCGACCTTGATCCGCGCCCCCGTCACCGCGACGTTCGGAAGCGTGACGGTCTCGCTCCCGTCGTTCGCCGTCGCCTCGGCGAGCACGTAGGGGTACGTGAGCCCGCCGTCGTCGGAGAGGCTGATCTTCACTTCTGAGGTGCCGATCGGAGCTGTGTCCGTTCCGGCCACGTTCCACGTGACGGTCTGGCTGCTGCCCCCGTCGACGGTCCCGGACGCTCCGTGCGAGGTGACGAGGAACGGCCCGGTACCCGGAGCGAGCGTCAGCGTCGTGTCTGCCGCGCTGTTTCCGCCGCCGCCCAGACGCAGGTCGCGCGCCGTCAGCCGGAAGTGCAGCTGCGGCGGCGGCCCGAGGTTCACGCCTGCGAAGCCGACGTAGTCCGAGGTCGGCAGGAACTCCGAGAAGCACTCCTTGACCGGGATCGGCACCGGCGGTGCGATCGGGCCCGACGCGCAGGCGCCGGTGTCCGCGTTCGTGTTGTTGGCGAGGATCTGCCCGAGATCCGGGAAGACCCGGGTCGGGCTCGCCGTCACGTGGTTCTCGTTCGGCGAGTTGTAGAGCAGCGTGTCCGCCTCGCTGATCGGCGCCGAGAGCGGGAACATCGCGAACAGCGGACCGTTCGCCTTCACGTTGTTCAGGAGTGACGTCCCGGCCGCGCCGCCGCGATCGTTCTGCTCCCACGCGTAGAGGATCGAGTCGCCCTCGAGATCCGTGGCGCTGCCGGTCAGCGCGAACGGCGTCCGCAGCGGGATCGTGTAGCCGGGCCCCGCGTTCACGGTGGGGAAGGTGTTCCCGGTGGCCGTGATGTTGCCCTTGTTGTCCACGGCACCGCCCTTGTCGGTCTCGCCGGTGAAGCCGGAGGCGCCCGGAGTGAAGTCCTGGACGCCGAGCATCACCGGGTTGTTCGCGAGGCCGAGCGTGCCGGTGTACGTGACCTGGAAGCCGGTGTTGTTGAACCCGCCGCCGGCGAACCCGGCCACTGTGGCGGTCCCGCCGACCGGAAGGAGCGGCGTCAGGGCGGCCAGGATGCCGGCCGCCGAATAGTTGACGCCGTTCACGATCGGCGCCGAGACGTTCCCGTTGTAGTTCAGCGTGAAGGAGTCGTTGGCCCCGCCGTGGTTCGTCTCCTCGACGGATGCGAAGCAGCCGCCGCAGGCCAGGCCGGTGAGCTCGACATTGGGCACGTCGAGTCCCGCCGAAGCGCCGCGTGTAGGTGATCGTGAAGCCGGTCGTCGCTGCGCCGGTCACGGTCGCCGTCCCCGGGAACCCGGAGATGGCATTGATCGCACTGGTCAGGTTCGCGTTGCTGTAGGGAAGCCCGGTGCCGCCGACCACGTCCGAGTCGTTGCCGCCGATCCGCACGCGGAAGGGCGAGAAGTACGTCGACGTGCCACCGCCCGTGCTTGCGAGGCCGCCCGGCGCGGGCAGCTCGTACTGGAACGTGCGCGAGGTCGGGACGGCGGTGATCGCGAAGGTCCCGGCGTAGCCGCCCGCGGTCGTGATCGTCACGACGTCGCCGACGGACCGGTTGTGCGGGACCGTCGTCCTGATCGTCGCCGTCGTCCCTGAGGAGCTCGCACCCGGCACGGCGGGCGTCACGGTCCCTCCGCCGGACACGGGCAGCCCGGTCACCGTGTTCTCGTACTTGAACGCCCTCGTGGTCGGGACGGCGGTGATCGTGAACGTGCCGTTGTAGCCCGCTTCCGCGACACCGGAGATCGTGACGAGGTCTCCCGGCTGAAGCGAGTGGGCGTTCGGCGTGAAGATCGTCACCGTCGTGCCGTTCTCCTCCGCTCCACCCCGAGAGGTGGCGCTCGGAGCAGCTGCGATAGCCGTGCTCAGAGGCGCGACGGTCTTCGCATCCGAGTACCCCGGCCCGAACGTGACGACCTGGACCTCGTTTCCGCCGCCGAAGTGGCGGAGGGAGACCGTCTGCACTTCGTTGATGGCGGCCTGGTTGGAGGAGACATAGGTCGTGATCTCCTGCTGGCTGCGCTGCGAGAAGTACGGATCGCTGTGCGGCTGCAGGTCGTCCGTGAGGCAGATGCCCGCATACGCCATGACGGACGAGCCGCTGCCCGGCTCGACCGAGGTGGCACCGGAGCGGTTCCCGCCCGAGCAGTTGAGCTGGTTGCCGTTGAACGTGTGGTTGCCGGAGAACTGGTGGCCCATCTCGTGAGCCACGTAGTCGACGGCGTAGAAGTCGCCGACGGGCGTCGGGATCCCGGTGCAGCCGCCGGCCTTGTTGGAACGGCCGATGACGCCGAGGTTGGCGACGCCGCCGCCGGGCTGGCCGAGGGCGAGATGCCCGATGTCGTAGTTGCTCGCTCCGATGATCTGGCCGATCACGAAACGCGCGCGGGTCGTGCTCGAGCAGCCGGTGACCTGTGACTGGGTGAAGCAGCCGGCGGCTCCGCAGGGCCCGTTCGGCGCAATGGCCGCTCCCCAGGTGTCGAGGTTGAGGAGATCGTTGTTCGGGATCAGCTGCATGGTGATCGTGAGGTCGTCCTCGTAGACCTGTGTGACGCGGTTCATCAGCGCGACCTTCGCCGCGGTCACGTTCGCCGAGCCGCCGAAGTACGTCGCGTACCCCGGGTCCGTGATCAGTGCGAGCCGGTACATGCGGAGCTCCGGGCCCGTTGGCGGATCCGTCGTCGGGTCGTCGTCGCGGACGACCTGGTAGCTCGTGGACGCCGAGGCGCTGCCGTCGCTCGCCTCGACGATGTGCGTGTCGAGGTTGCCGTCGGGGTCGGCGACGAAGCCGGCCTCGAACGAGCCGAGCTCGTCGGACCTCGCGTTCACGGTCCGGGAGGCGAAACGCTCCTCGGGATCACTGATCGTGATGGCGATGTCTGCGTTCTCGGCGTAGCCGCTGCCGTGGAGCTCGACAGTGTCGGCAGCGTGGTAGTAGCCCTCGCCGACGGAAAGCTCCGCCGAGTCGGCGTCGCGCTCGATGAACATCCCGTCGGTGTCCTTCGCGTCCCGGGCGTAGTAGCTCGCATGGACGCTCTGGTTACGCCCGACGTAATACGGATCGATGTACCACGTGCCGGCCGCCGACCGGACCGAGGCATGGAAGCCCAGCGGGCTGAGGTCGGCGTGGATCGTCGAGGTGAGATCGGTGATCCCCCGGCCGCTGTAGGTCTTGATCTCAGGATGGCGCGCGGCCAGGCCGGGAGCCATGACGGCCGACTCCTGCAGGGCGAACCGCTGGAACCTGCCGTTCGGTGCGGGGAGGGAGACGACGAGCGGGTTCATCCTGGCGGCGCTGGTGCGCTCGCGAGGGGCGCGCGCGAGCACGGTCTTGAGGCGCGCGGTGTTCAGGGTCACGACGCGAAGATTCCGCGCGTTGACTCCGACCTTCTTGCCGCGGGCCACGCGCGGCTTCCGTGCCTGACGCCAGAGTGCCTTCGTCGCGTGCCGGTCCTTCAGTGCGCGCAGGACCTGAGCGGTCGACTTGGCCCTCGGCTTGGAGGCGCTGACCGCGCCGGCCGCGGGGATCGCCATCGCGATCAACCCAGTGAGCACGCAACCCAAGACGGCCAGCCGCCAAAGGCGCTCCCTCGCGTTCTTCATCCCTCTCCCCTCTCTCACCCAGCGATGAGAAATCTCCAAAGTGCCGGTTCCGGCGCTGCCACCATCCTTCGACGCCGGCCGGCTCATGTCAAGCAGAGGTTCCTCTATCTCGCCGGATGGCTAGCCTGCGGTGTGGCCGTCCGCGCCCTCCTCTTCGACTTCGACGGGCTGCTCGTCGACACCGAGACGCCGTCCTTCGCCTCCTGGCAGGAGGTCTACCGGGAGCACGGGCAGGAGCTTCCGCTCGAACGCTGGGCGGCGATCATCGGGACGATCGGCGGCTTCGAGCCGCTCGACTACCTGGAGGAGCTCCACGGGCCGATCGACCGTCAGGCCGTGAAGGAACGCCGGCGCGAGCACGAGCTCGAGCTCGTCGAGATCGAGAATCTCCGGCCTGGCGTCCTCGGATACCTGGAGGACGCTCGACGCCTCGGCCTGAAGACCGCGATCGTCTCCAGCTCGTCACGATCCTGGGTCGACCGGCATCTCATCCGCCTCGAGCGCGCCGAGGACTTCGACGACATCGTCACGGCCGATCTCGACGAGAAGCGGGCCAAGCCGCGACCGACGCTCTACCTGGAAGCTCTCGAGCGCCTGGGCGTCTCGGCCGAGGAGGCGATCGCGTTCGAGGACTCGCCGAACGGCATCAAGGCCGCGAAGGCCGCCGGGATCTTCACGGTCGGGGTCCCGAACGGCGTCACGATCTCGTTGGGGCTCGACGAGGCCGACCTCGTCCTCGACTCCCTTGCGGAGCTGCCGTTACGCAAGCTCCTCGAGCGATTCTCGGATGGGGCGGGCGACTAAGACGCGCACTACTGGGTAATGGAAGGCCATCGACCCCAGGAGGATGAATGTCCCCGCTACTGCTGATCATCCTGATCGTGCTCCTCATCGCCGCATTGGGCGGTGGGCTGTTCGTGAACAACCTGCTCTGGCTGCTCCTGATCGTGGTTCTGATCGTCCTGCTCTTCAACTTCTTCAGCGGGCGGCGCGCCGTCTGATCGGCAGGCCCCGGCGGCCCGCGCCGCCGGGGCCTCGCCTGTAGGCACACTGGTCACATGCCGAAGATCGAGAAGACCGACGCCGAGTGGCGCACCGAGCTTTCCCCCGAGGAGTACCGCATCCTGCGCGAGAAGGGCACCGAGGCGCCGTTCACCGGGGAGTACGACCACACCTTCGAGCCGGGCACCTACCACTGCGCGGGCTGCGGCGCCGAGCTCTTCGCCTCGGAGGCGAAGTACGACTCGGGCTGCGGCTGGCCCGCCTTCTTCGCGCCTGCAGACGAGGAGGCGATCGAAGAGGAGCGGGACGCGAGCCACGGCATGGTGCGCACCGAGGTCATGTGCTCGAACTGCGGCGGCCACCTCGGCCACCTCTTCCCCGACGGCCCGCATCCAACGGGAATCCGCTACTGCATCAACTCAGCCGCGTTGAAGCTGGAAGAAAAGTAGAACGCCGCGCAGCGGGCTTTGCCCGCTGCGCCCACCAGCTTCCGCGGCTTCGAATCCGTCCCACGCCACGCGAGCGCGCCGCGCGGCGCGAAGCGGCGCCCGGCTTCCAGAAGGTCGGGAAAAGTCGCAAGACTTTCCCCGAAGAGAGCGCCGCTAGGCGCTCGGAATGTGGTACTCGATGTCGCGAACGTCGAGGCCGAGTGACGCCGCGATCTTGATCCCGTCCTCGACCTCGGCCTTCACCCGGGCGAGGTCGTGCGCCCGCATCGCGCTCGTGATGAAGTCCCGCTCCTTCGGCCGCCAGAGGACGTGGTCGACGAAGATCGGGAGCATCCTGCTCGCGCCCTTGATCATCTGCTCCTTCGTCTTCTTCGAGGCCGAGCGGAGCAGCACGCGCTCGTAGGCCATCCCCGAGCTGTGGTGGATGCCGTCGTCGATCGTCAGCCGCTTGCAGAGGTCGGCGAGCACGGTGCCCGGCGCCGAGCGGGCGATCAGCCGGAAGCGGGGGATGATCATCCGCTCGAAGAAGACCTGCATCAGCAGGACCTTCTCCTCGAGCGAGTCCAGGCCGAGGAAGATCTGCGCGAGCTTGTCGAGGTGCGGGTCGCGCTCGGTCGGGCCGCCGGCTTCTCCGATCAGGCGGAGCCAGGCCTCGACGTGGCGGGCCTCGTCCTGCGCCATCGTCGAGTAGTAGAGCTTCGCGTCGTGGTGGCGCGCCATCTCGAGGAGCTGTGCGGCCATCTCGACCGCCAAAGAGTCGGCCTGGAGCTGCTGGGTGATGACGGAGCGCCAGATACCGCGGCGCTTCTCGACCCGCTCCTTGGCGCCGGTCGTCTCCGGGAATCGGCGGGAGCTCGCCCCAGGGCATGTCCCGGACCTGCCATTCCTGCTTCTTGGCGAGCTCGTAGTAGCGGATGGACCTCGGGAGCCTGGTTCTCGGGTGGTTCCCAGTGCTCGGTCTTGGGTTCCTCGACGGTCGCCATGCCCCTGATCCTAGAGGGAGAGCTGCTGGCTCACGAGGTAGTAGTAGATCCCCTGGCGCCGCATGAGGTCCTCGTGAGTGCCTTGCTCGGCGACCCGGCCCCGCTCGAGGACGACGATCAGGTCGGCGTCGCGGATCGTGCTCAGGCGGTGCGCGATCACGAATGAGGTACGGCCGGCAAAGACTTCGTCCATGTTCGACTGGACCGCACGCTCCGACTCGGTATCGAGCGCGCTCGTCGCCTCGTCGAAGACGAGGATCGGCGGGCGCTGGTAGATCGCCCGGGCGATCGCGATCCGCTGGCGCTGGCCGCCGGAGAGCAGCAGCCCGGTCTCCCCGATCCGGGTCTCGTAGCCGAGAGGGAGCCTCGCGACGAACTCGTGGGCGTTGGCGACGCGCGACGCCCACTCCACGCGCTCCAGATCGGCTGTCCCGTCGCCGAAGGCGATGTTGGCGGCAATCGTGTCGTCGAAGAGGTAGCTCTCCTGGAGCACGTAGCCGATCTGGCGCCGCAGGTCGGCATACGAGAGCGTCCGCATGTCGACGCCGTCGAAGAGGATCGTCCCACCGGTCGGCTCCAGGAGCCCCGACAGGCAGCGCACGAGCGTCGTCTTTCCCGAGCCGCTGCGCCCGACGATCGCAACCGTCGTCCCTGGCTCGACGTCGACGGAGATTCCGTCGAGGATCGGCGGCGAGATCGGCGAGTAGCGGAAGCTCAGGTCCTTCAGCTGGACCCGGCCCTCGAGCGTCGGCACCGCGACCAGCTCTCGTCCGCCCTGCTCCGGCTCCTGCTCGATGATGTCGTTCAGGCGGTTCAGCAGCACCTGGCCGTACTGGAGCTCGTCCCAGATCGCCAGGAGAGCGAGGATCGGGCCGTTCGCGAGCAGCACGAGCGCGTTGAAGGCGACGAGCTCGCCGATCGTCATGTCGTCGCCCAGTACGCGAAGGGCGCCGACCCAGAGGAAAAGGACGACCGACACGAAGCTGACGACCTGGGTCGCCGCTTCGTACGACATGATCGTGAAGTCGGCCCGGAACAGACGCTTGCGCGAGGCTGGTGAACTGGTCGAGCATCCGCGTCCTGAAGGCTTGCTCGGCGCCGACGGCCTTGACGGTCTCGATTCCCTTGATCGCGTCGATCTGGTGCGAGTGGTACTTGCCGAACGCCTCCTCGAGGCTGTCGAACATCGGCCGCAGGCGCTTGCGGGAGAACCGCATCAGCCACGCGTAGGCGGGCGTCATGGCGAGGAACACGAGCGCCAGCACCCAGTCGTAGATGAACATCAGCGAGAGGGCCGCAGCGAGCGTCGCCGCAGCGGTGAGCCCTTCGACGCCGTCCTGGACCATGAACGTCCGCACCTGGCGCATTCCGGCAAGCCGGCGCTGGATGTCCCCCGTCCGCCTCGAGTTGAAGTAGCTCATCGGAAGGGCCAGCAGCCTCTGCGTCAGGAAGTCGAGCGTGGTGCCGTCGAGCGTGACCGCGGCCCGAGCGAGCAGGAAGCGCTGGATGAGCGTGGCCCCCGTCATGGCCACGAGCACCCCCACCATCCCGAGCAGCAGCAGGTAGAGGAGGTCGGCGATCCCGGTTGACGAGGACGTCGTCGACGATGATCTGGGTGAAGACCGGGAGGGCCATCTCGAGAGCGGCGGCGACGAGCGCCAGAAGCCCGGCGGCCAGGAGCGCTCTGCGATAGGGACGGAAGAACTGCCAGATCCAGCTCGTCTCGGCCTTGTCGACCGGCGCCTGCTCCAGTCCCTCGCCGTACGCCAGGAGCGCCGCGTAGCCCGACCAGCGCTCCTCGAACTCCTTCCGGCTCTGACGGACGAGTCCGAGAGCCGGGTCCGCGATCCGGACCGTCGACCCGTCGGCGTCGTACACGGTCACCCAGTGATTTCCCTCCACGTGAGCGACGGCCGGCATGGGCAGCTCGTGGAGGCGCGACTTGGACGCCTTCACGGCTCTGGCCCGCAGACCCATCGCCTTCGCACCCGCGACGATCCCCGCAAGGCTCGTCCCGTCCGTGCCCGTGTGGACGAGCTTGCGGATGTGCGCGAGGCTGACCGCACGGCCGAAGTGCCGGCGTCGCCATCGCGAGGCAGGCGGCGCCGCAGTCCATCTCGTCCACCTGCCAGACGTGCTTGAAGCGCCGGATCCGGCGGCGCGGCGCCTCCTCTGCCCGCGCCCACTCCTCGACCTCCTGGCCGGGCGGAGCCTCCTCCGCCTGCTCCCGCGAGACCGGCTCGGGTGCGACGGCCGCCTCAGCTGGGAGCAGCTCCTGCGCGAAGTCGAGCGGGACGCGGGCGGCGAACTTGAACTCGTAGCGATCGACGTTGCCCTCGACGACGCCGCGGAACGCCTCGCTCTCCTCCGCGAAGCGGCGAAAGTCGGCCTCGCGAAGCATCAGCAGCCGACAGTCGGTGACCGCCTCGACCGTCACCGCGCGCGGGGCGCCGAGGAGCAGCGACCGCTCGCCGAAGAGATCGCCGCGGCGGATGTACGCAACGTCTCCCTGCTTGCCCTCGGCCGTGTTCCAGACGGCGTGCAACCGCCCCTCCTCGACGATGTACATGCCCGTCGAGGGATCGCCTTGCCGGACGACCGTCTCGCCTTTCGCGGCTTCCACCGGCTCGAGTGCGTCCAGGAGCGCCTCGAGCGTCTCTGCGGGAAGGCCGGCGAAGGCAGACGAGAGCCGCAGGAGGTCGCGCCGCCTGTGCCGCTCGATCTGGCGGTCGAAGTGCCGTCGCAGCTCCGGATGCACCTGCACGAGCGCCGAGAACAGCGAGCGGTCGAGCTTCAGCGCCTCCGAGGCGCCACTCGAGCCGGACCGTCGCGCTGCGAGGCTCGCCCATCAGAAGACCGACCTCGCCGAACCCGTCTCCCGGGCCGAGCGTGTTGAGCGTCGTCTCGCTGCCGTCCGGCCTCTGCTTCAGCACCCGCGCCGAACCGGAGACGAGCACGTAGAAGCCGTCCGGCTCGGCCCCCTCCTCGAAGACCACCTCGCCGAAGCCGAAGGAGACCTGGACGAAGCTCTCGACGACCAGGCGGCGAGCTTCCTCCGAGAGGTCCTCGAGCAGCGCCAGGCTCTCGAGGAGCGTGCGCGCCTCGCCGCTGAGGCGCTGCTCAGACTCGCTCATGCCAGGTGACGCGGTTCACGACTTCCCGCTCGATTGCGCGTTTGCGCGCCGCCTCCTGCACGCGGCGCAGGATCTCGGGGTCTTCGAGCGACGGCTCGACCTTGTCGTCGACGAGCACGAGCGCGAAGCGGTCCGCGAGCGGTAGCGGGCCGAGCAACTCGCCCGTCCTGGCGCTGAGGAGCGCATTACCGAGCTCTCCCTGAGCGTCCTCGAGGTGGAGCGAGTGCTCGCGGATCTCGACCACCGCCTGCGCCGCGACCTCGCTCAGGGCCATCCCGTCGTCCCGTACGCAGAGCGCCGCCTCCCGGGCCGCCGGCTCCGTGTCGAACACGAGCGTCCTGCAGTCGACGCGCAGCCAGTCGGCCTTGCGGATGTCCAGAAGCGACTCGAGGATGTCGTGGGCGACCGCGTCTGCAAGGAAGCGCTCGAAGGCGCGGTCGAGATCGTCCTCCTGGAGCGCTTCGGCGGCGGCCGCTCTGGCGGCGGCATCTGCGGCGAGTCTCTCGAGGGCTCCGCTGCAGACCGCCTCGACCCAGACGAGACGGTCGTCCGCCTCCGCGAGCTCGGACGACGGAGTGCGCTCTCGGGCCATCGCCCGGCGGAGATAGTCGCGCCATTCGGCGACGCTGAGCTCCCAGCGCGCGAGCCAGGCCTCCATCTCCTCGCCGGCGACGAGGTTCCGCTCGTACCGGAACCTCGCGCTTTCCTGCTGAAGATCGGCATCGGTGATCTTCGTGCTGCCGGCGGCGGCGACTCCCTGGGCGGCCTGGCGCCTCAGCAGATCCCAGTCGGCGGGGCCAACGACGTCAGTCCAGCGGAACTGCCGGGAGCCAACCGAGAAGACGGGACGCTCGAGGACGCTGGCTTGGGCAGTCACCCCTCAAATGTAGAGAGGCGGTGTCGGAAACCCGCCTCTCGAGTCCCACGTGGCCAGTGCCTACGTCCCGATGTTCTTCTTCAGGTCGTAGCCGGCCGCCTGGCCCTTCTTCCTGCCGGCTGACTATGCGCTTCTTCCTGGCGCCGCCCGCGACGTCGCGCGCCTCGTCGCCGCGGACCTCGAGATCCTCGACCCGCTCTTCGTTCCGCTCAATCCGCTGATCCTGATCCGACATGTCTCCTCCTGGTCGGGTTGCCGATTCAGAACTAGACGCGCGAGGACGGCGGAATCTTCCCGTTTGCCTAAATCTTCGCGCTTTCGTCGGCTCCGTAGTTCATCTTCAAGCCGCCTGCCACATCCGCGCTCTGCTCTTCGGGCACGTCCAGATCGTCGATCGTCTTCTCACTCTCGGACTCCTCGTCGTCGCGCGGCCTGTTCTCGTGCTCGCTCATGACTCCTCCTGGTCGGTTGCCGATTCAGTACTAGACCCGGTGACATCGAAATCTTCCCGCTTGCCTACTTCTTGAAGTTCATGGAGATGCTCTCGGTCGGCTGGGGGTCATCGGCGCCACCGCGGATCTCCGACGCGTCCTGCACTTCGAGATCCTCGACCGCGTCGGCCTTATGCTCGTCGAGGACTTCGTCTTCGGTGCGATGCTCGTGCTCGGACACGTTGCCTCCTTAGTGTTTGTCGGAGAGTTGCTGGTTCAGCTTCATGAACCCGCCGGAGACATCCCCGCTCTGCTCCTCGGGCACGTCCAGATCGTCGATCGTCTCCTCCTGCTCGGACTGCCTTCCGGCGGTGGCGTGCTCGTGCTCGCTCATGACTCCTCCTCCCATTTCTTCGGCCACGCGCCGCCGCCGACGTCTGCGGCCTGACCTTCCGGAACTTCCAGGTCCTCGGCAGCGTCCGCGTCCTGCTCCGGGACCTCCTCTTCCGAACGATGCTCTTTCTCAGACACGTGTCTCCTTTCGGATCCGATCCTGCTTTCGACCCCCAGACGAACGGGGTCGTCCCGATCTTCCGTCAGAGATCGGATGCGGTCAAGAGACCCAGACCGATCAAGCGTCGTGCCTCCTCCTCGGGCAGCGGCCGCCTTCCCTCGAGCAGGTCTGCGACGCCCGGGTCTATCCGAGCCGCGAAGCCGACGTTGGGCCGCACCTCGAGCGTGATTCGCTCTCGACCGTCCTCGAGATCGAGCCGGCGAACCACGCGGCCGCCGGGAGCGGGCAGAACCTCGACCTCCCCGCCGCCGACCTGCAGGGCCGCGTCGCGGCCTTCGAAGAGTCTCGCAACATGATCTCCCGCTCCGTCGGTCGGGGCCGCCGGCACCTCCAGCGCGCGGCTCCAGTTTCGCCCGGTGCTGCGCCGACGCAAGACGACGAGCCCGAAAGCGATCGCTTCGACCGAATGCTCCCGGTAGTACGCCAACCAGCGCTCGACCTTCTCGCGAAAGGCGCTTTCATCCGCTTGTTCGAGCTGCCGATGCCATCGTTTGGCGTACTCGACCGGGTCGAGCTGTTGATAACGGAGGAACACAGCGTCGCAGCCCTGCCCGCTCGTGACCTCGTCCAGCGGTCTCCGCCAGTCACCGTCGGGGCCCACGACCCAGTTGCAGAGCATTTGCGCAAAGCCGCCCTCCTCGAGAAGGCCGGGAAGCTCCACGAGCAGCCGCATGACGAGGGCGTCGGTCTTCTCGCCGCTGTCCCGATAAACCAGATCGCTCTCCGGAGAGATGACGTAAGGCGGATTCGCGACGATGAGGCCGAAGCGCTCGCCTCGGACAGGCTCGAACCAGCTCCCCTCGCGCCAGTCCACGTTCTCGATGCCATTCGTCAGGCCATTGAGTTCCGCGACTGCCAGAGCCCGGCGGTTGACGTCGACCCCAACGACGCGCCGGGCATGACGCGAAGCGAGGAGCGCCTGGACGCCCGAGCCCGTCCCGAGGTCGAGAGCCGACTCGACCGGCCTGCGGATCGTCAGCTTGGCGAGGGTCCGTGTCGCGGGCCCGAGTCCAAGGACGGAGTCGGACTGGTCCGACCGCGTGCTCCGGTCGGCTGCGAGCTTCAGACCGTGGTAGGTCTCGGTCCGAAGGTCGGACGACTCGAGTTCAGGCAGCGATCCCGGGCGCGCCATGCACGTGCACCTTCTCGCCGCGGAAGAGGCGCCGCTCCGGATCCCACGGGAAGAAGATGACGACCTCGAACTCCACAGGCCCACCGGTTGCCTTCGAGTCGAGCCAGTCGCGCTCGTGCGTCGCCGTCACCCGCGCTTCCTCGCAGACGCCCTGCGGCCCGATCACGATGTCCGTGAGCTGGAAGTCGATGTCCGGGAAGGCGGTCAGCAGCCCCGTGTAGAACCGCGTCGCGCCCTCGTGGCCCTCCCAGCGGTGCGCAGTGCCGGCGATCTCGTAGACGCAGTCGTCGGTCAGGGTCGCCAGAAGGCCCGCGATGTCGCGGCCGTCCTCGGCCTTCGAGTGCTGCTTCCACAACTCACGGACCGCTTCGACCTCGGCCGGGTCGATCTCACGCTTGAGCAGGTCGCGGACGTCCATGGGCGTCTGATTCTGGCGACTATTCTGGGCGCGTGGGTCATCTAGGCGACGTAAGGGCCCGGAACAGCCGTCTTCTGGGCGTCGTCCTCGCACTGACGGCGGCCATCACCGTGGTCGAGCTCGTCGGAGGAATCCTCACGGGCAGCCTGGCGCTGCTCGCGGATTCGGCTCACATGCTCACCGACAACGTCGCTCTCACGGTGGCGCTCGTCGCCGTCTGGCTCGCCGGCCGTCCAAGCACACCCGAGCGGAGCTTTGGCTACCAGCGTGCGGAGATCCTGGCGGCGCTCGCGAACGGCGTCGTCCTGATCGTGCTGGCGATCTGGATCTTCGTGGAGGCGTACGGCCGCTTCAGCGACCCGCCGACGGTGCTCGGCGGGTGGATGCTCGCCGTGGCATTGGTCGGGCTCGCCGGGAACCTGATCGCGGCCGCGGTCCTGAGTCGTGCGGCCCACTCGAGCCTGAACATGCGTGCGGCACTCCGCCATGTCGTCGCCGACACGCTCGGCTCGGCGGGCGTCGTCGCCGCGGCGGTCGTGGTCCTCTCGACCGGCTGGCGCTACGCGGACCCCGTCGCCGGCACGCTGATCGCGATCCTCGTGTTGGCGAGCTCGTGGTCGGTCCTGCGCGAATCGGTGCACATCCTGCTCGAAGGGACGCCGAAGGGAGTCGACGCGAGCGAGCTCGCCCGCCGGATGACGGACGTCCAGGGCGTCGTCGAGGTCCACGACCTCCACGTCTGGACGATCACTTCGGGCTTCTCAGCGCTCTCGGCCCACGTGCTCGTCGAGCCCGGAGACGACTGCCACGGTCGCCGCCGAGAGCTCGAGGCGCTCCTCGCCCGCGACTACGGCATCGAGCACACGACGCTTCAGGTCGACCACGCCCGCCCGGCATCCCGGGTCGTCTCGATCCAGCGGTCAGCCCGGTGAGCGACAAGCAGGAGGAGAAGGACGAGCGTCTCGACCGTGAGCTGATCGAGCTCCTGAACGAGCTGCGGGTCGTCCTCCCGGGCGTCCAGGTCCTGTTCGCCTTCATGCTGACGGTGCCGTTCACGAACCGGTTCTCGGACATCACGAACGAGCAGCGCCAGGTCTTCTTCGCCTCGTTTCTCCTGACCACGGCCGCGACGGCGCTCCTGATCGCGCCTTCCGCCTATCACCGGATCCGCTGGCGCCAGAAGGACAAGGAGCAGTTGCTGAGAACCGCGAACCGCCTCGCGATCGGCGGCCTCGTGCTCCTGACCTTTGCCCTCGTCGGGGTGGTCTACCTCGTGACCGACCTGCTGTTCCACCCCGCCGCGGCGGCCTCAGTGACCGCCGCGGTCGGAGTGTTCTTCGCATGGTTCTGGTACGGGCTGCCGCTCTGGCGGCGGCTAAAAGACCCGGACTAGACCTATTGGTGCATGGGAGCTTCGGCTCCCGGGAGGTGCAAAAGGTTCTCCACCTCGTTGACCCCCTGAACGCTCCGCGCCCGGTCCTCGAGGTCGCGGATCATCTCGGCCTCGCCCACCTCACCGCGGAGGACGATCTTGCCGTTCTCGGCGTTCACGTTGATTTGACCCTTCGGAACGTCCTCGTCGCGGAAAAGCTCACTCTCGACCTGACGCGCGAGCGTCACGTCGTCGGGGTGACCCGCTGAGCCCAGCCCCTGGGCGCGTTGGCGCATCTGCTCGATGCGGCCGCGCAGCTGCGCGCGGCGGCGTACGCCCTGTTCCGGGTTGAAGAAGTACGTCAGTGCAGCGCCGAGGCCGATCAGTCCCAGCAGTTTTCTCATGGCGGCTTCCTTTCGTCGCGTTCGGGGCACCCTACCCCGTTACGAGGTGACGAAACGCCGCGCCGGTGGTGGTGCTCTAGTCGCCCCAGTCGAAGTCGCGCGAGCGGCCCCAGAGGCCTTCCTCGGCCTGCGGCCCGACATTCTCTTCGACCGTCGCCTCCGGCTCCTCGGAGCCGACGCCGGGGTGGCCGTCGAGCGTGTCCTCGATCCGCGCCTGCTCCTCGGTCTTGAAGAGCGGATGATTCTGGAACGGGTCCTCGACGCGATAGCTGTCGATGGGCATGTTGTCCTCGAGCTCGGCGTTCTGCCGCTTCAGCTCGAGGTGATCCTGGATCACGTTTGCGAACAGCGAAGGTGTCTCTACGGGCATCGATCCTCCATGTTTTCCGGGCAATTCGTGCTCGGCGGCGGATTGTAACCGGGATACCACGTCGTGTCCTACAGACTAGGTCTGGTAGATGACGCCGTAGGCCTGCGCCATGACCACCTGGTTCTTGCCCGAATGCTTGGCTTCGTAGAGCGCGGCATCCGCGGCTGCGACGAGCTCCTTCGGATTCGCCGCGGCCGGGAACGACGCGACTCCGAAGCTCGCCGAGACGCTGATCGTCTCACCGTCGGGCGCTTCCAGCTTCTGGGCGGCGACCTGTTTGCGAATTCGCTCGGCCAGCCGGCGGCCGCCCTCGAGGTCGGTCCCGGGGAGAAGGAGTGCGAACTCCTCGCCGCCCCAGCGGCCCGCAAGGTCGATCTCGCGGACGCTTTCACGCATGCGGTCTGCGAACGCCTTCAGGACCTCGTCGCCGGTTGGATGCCCCCACCGGTCGTTGATCAGCTTGAAATCGTCGATGTCCGCGAGGACGAGGGTCAGCGGCTCGTTGAACCTCTGAGCGCGGGCGAGCTCCTTCTCCAGGGCGGCTCCGCAGAGCCGGCGGTTCGCCAGGCCGGTGAGACTGTCGACGAGCGCCTGCTGCTCCACCGTCCGGTGCTGTCGCGCGTTGCTGAGCGCGATGACGGCGTGGCCGACGAGCCACCCCGCGCTCTCGCGCTGGTCGGAGGTGAATTCGTCGCCGTACAGGACGAGCGTGCCGAACGTGTCCCGGCCGGCAAACAGCGGGAACTCGAGCCTGGTCGGTCCGCCTTCCTCGCCGAGCTCGATGAGGACGAGGTCGCCGTCGATGAGCTCTCCGCGCGCGGCGCCGGTCGCCTGCACAGCGGTCTCGACGATGACGCGGAGAAGCTGGTCGATGTTGTGGGTGGCAGCGAGGGCCTCACCGAAGTGAAGCGTCGTCTCGCGGAGCCTGCGCCGCTCCTCCTCGAGCTCGTCCATCCGCGCCTCGAGCTGATCTGCCATCTGGTTGAAGGCTTGCGCGAGCGAGGCGAACTCGTCGCGACCTCGGACGTGGACACGGTCTCCGGGACGGCCACGAGCGATCGAGCGAGCGGCGTCCGCGAGACGGCTCAAGGTGGCGACGATCGCGCGTCCCTGGATGTACGCGACGAGCGCGATCAGGAGCAGGGCGGCGAGCATCGCGACAAACAGCCTCGAGCGGATCCAGCTGACCGACTCGTCGATACTCGCCTGCGGCTCCATGACGACGATCGCCGCATTGCGCGGCTCAGCGAGCGTGTGCGACGCGAGCGCGCGGAAGCGGTTCCCGGAGACCGAGATCTCGGCCGGCTGCTCGGGAGCCGTCACGAGCCCTTCAGAGCGCCCATGGTTGAGGCGAGCACGCGCCCGCCTTCGACGAATGCGATCTCACCTTCCTGTCCGAGCCCGGCGTGGTTTCGCAGCCCGACGGCGAGCCGGCGGTCGATCGTCACGGAGGCGACCACGCGGCCCAGTTGCCCCCGCCGGCCGACGACGCTGACGGAACGCAAGACCGCGGGTTTCCGAATGGTTCCGATCGGCGCTCCGCCCCGGGGCTCGATGCGAACGGCGTAGCGGGCGGCGAAGCGACCCAGGCGGGCCCGGTCCGTCGTCGCGAGAGCCTGCTGGAACTCCGGGTTGCGGGCGAGCAGCGTGGCATCGCGCTCCGCCTCGTCCACCTGATCGACGAATGCGACCTGGGCGGCGCGCACGCTCGTTTCCAGCATGCCGTCGACGCGACGCGTCGCGTTCCTGTCGGTCACCGCCTCGAGGCCGCTGAAGGCCGCCACGAACGGCAGCAGCGCTATCAGCGAGAAATAGGCGACGAGCTTGAGTTTGAAACTCCCCATGGCGATACCCCTCAAGACACCCCGGTCTTCTTCCGATACAGGCTCTTGCGGGAATTGATCGGCATCGAGGGGGATGAACATGAGGGGGTCGTTGATCCACGTATTCACCGGCCTGGCACTGGGCCTGGCGCTTGCTGGCCTGCTCCACGCACCGACTGAGCTCGTCGCGCAGCAAGAGGCGCGCACGCCGGTCGTCCGGCCGAAGGGCACCACCGCCGGGGCTTGGGGGGCCGAGGAGCAGACAGTCAGGGTCTCTCCGAAGGTCGAGCGAGAGTTGGACCGGCAACGAGCACGCCGCCTGAGTCCAAGAGCTGTTCCGCCGCCCAGACGCATTGCGCCGCCGGCGGCTTCCACCCTGGTGAGCGCGCCCGCGCCGGAGACTCCGGTCGCAGCCTCTTCCGAGCCGCAGCCCGCTTACGCGGGCAACGAGCAGAGGTCGAAGGAGAAGCCGAAGCCCGCAAAACCGGTGAAGACCGAGCCGAAGCCCAAGCCCGTCGTGCCGCCCCAAGGTTGTCGCCTCCAACCCGCAACCTGCAGTCCAGCCCTCGGCCGACGAGGGCAAGAAGTCCAAGAAGCCGAAGAAGGCCAAGAAGGACAAGAAGCCGAAAAAGGACAAGGCCGAGAAGCAGGACAAGCACGAGAAGACGGACAAGTCCGACAAGAAGGACAAGGACCACTCGGAGCGTGGAGAAGACGAGCAGGATGACCACGGCAAGCACGACCGCGACTGAGTCCCTCTAGAGGCTTGATGCGAAACGGAGCGGGCTGCGCAGCCGCCCCAGACGCGGCGCCAGACCGGCCCGTCGTCCTTACGCAGGCTGATCAGCCTGCGCCGCGGCCGCCGAACCACTCTGGCTTGGTCTGAATCGTCTCCGCAGCGCGCCAGTTCCACATCAAGCCTCTAGGATCCAGGGCGTGCCGCGCGCCCGCTATCTCATCTCCCGCCGCCTCGGCCCCATCGGCGTCGTTCTCACGGCCTGGGACATCTGGCGCCGCATCCCGAAGCAGCACCGCCGCCGGATCACGCGCGAGGCGCGCAAGCATGCACCGAGCGTCGCCCGCGCGGTAGCCCGCCAGGTTCGAACGGCCCGCGAGCTTCGTAACCGGCGCTAGCCGCTACTAGGCGAAGACGTCGCGCACGATCCGGTCCTGCTCGCGCACGTGGGCGGTCGGGTAGCCCTCGCTCGGGCTCGCGCGCCACGGCCTTCCGACGTACCGAAGCGGAACGCGTCCGGCGATCGCCTCCTCGAGACGATGACGGATCGCCCGCCACGCGCCCATGTTCTGGGGCTCTTCCTGCGCCCAGACGACCTCGATCAGCGAGGGGTAGGAGGCGAGAAGGTTGGTCGCCGGATCGACGGGGAACGGGTAGAGCTGCTCGATCCTGGCGACCGCGACCTCCGGATGCTGAGACCGGAGCTCGTGGCCGACGATGTCGTAGTAGACCTTTCCGGAGCAGAGGACGAGCCGGCGGATCCTGTTGTGGTCGACGTGTCGTCGAGCACCGCCTCGAAGCGTCCCTTGACGAGCTGCTCGAGCCGGGCCGAGGAGTCCTTCAGCCGTAGGAGCCCCTTCGGCGTCATCACGACGAGCGGACGGGCGCTCGGGTCGAGCGCCTGGCGGCGAAGCATGTGGAAGTACTGCGCCGAAGTGCTCGGCGTGACGATTCGGATGTTCTCCTGAGCCGCGAGCTGAAGGAAGCGCTCGAGGCGGGCACTCGAATGCTCCGGGCCGTTGCCCTCGTAGCCGTGCGGCAAGAGCAGCGTCAGCCGCGAGGTTTGGCTCCATTTCGAAAGCCCTGACACCAGGAACTGGTCGACGATGATCTCCGCGCCGTTCACGAAGTCGCCGAACTGGGCTTCCCAGATGACGAGCGCCTCTGGCGCACCGACCGAGTAGCCGTACTCGAAGCCGAGCGTCGCGTACTCGGAGAGGGGCGAGTTGAACACCTCGAACGACGCCGCCGCATGGGTCAGGTTCTTCATCGGCGTGTACTGCTCCCCGCTGTTCGGGTCGTGGAGGACGAGATGGCGATGCGAGAACGTGCCGCGCTCCGTGTCCTGTCCTGTGAGCCGGACGGGGATCCCCTCGACCAGGAGGCTCGCGAAGGCGAGCGCCTCGCCCTGGCCCCAGTCGATCTCGCCCTGCTCGATCGCCTCGCGGCGCCGCTCGAGCTGCTTCTCCAGCTTGGGGTGGACGGTGAAGCGGTCCGGCACGTCGAGCAGCTCGTCGTTGAGACCCCGCAGCAGCGCCGCCGAGACGGCGGTCACGACCTCACTGCCGGCGGTAGGTGGAGTCCGCTCGCTCGGCGCTGTGTCCGCCGCTTCGACGAACGAGGCCTTCAGCGTCTCGTGGGCGGAGCGCAGGCTCTCCTCGACCTTGCGTGCGAGCTCGTCCGCCTCCTCCTGTGTCACGACCCCTTCCTCGACGAGCTGAGCCGCATACTGCTCGCGAACGCTCGGGTGGCTCTGGATCCGCTCGACCATCAAGGGCTGCGTGTACGCGGGCTCGTCGCCTTCGTTGTGGCCCCACCGGCGGTAGCCGATCAGGTCGATCACGACGTCGTGGCCGAACCGCCGCCTGAATCCCATCGCCAGCCGGATCGCAGAGACCGCCGCCTCCGGGTCGTCGGCGTTCACATGCACGATCGGGACATCGAAGCCCTTCGCGAGATCGCTCGAGTACCGCGTCGACCGAGCGTCTGCAGGGTCGGTCGTGAATCCCACCTGGTTGTTCGAGATCACGTGCAGCGTGCCGCCGGTGGAGTACCCGCCGAGACCCTGGAGATTGAGCGTCTCGGCGACGACACCCTGTGCCGGAAACGCCGCGTCGCCGTGGATGAGGACCGCGAGTGCGACGCGGGCGTCATGGGCGCCGTCGGGCGTCGAGCGATCCGTCTGCTCGCTACGAGCGAGGCCTTCGACGACCGGGTCGACAGCCTCCAGGTGGCTTGGATTGGCCGCCAGCGTGACCGTGATGTCTCCGGCGGCCGTCTTGCGCCGGCCCTGCGCGCCGAGGTGATATTTGACGTCGCCGCTCAGCCCCGCCGGCTGGGACGAGATCGCGGCGAGGTTTCGCTCGCCCTCGAACTCCCGCAAGATCGTCTCGTACGGCCGTCCGACCAGGTGAGCGAGCACGTTGAGCCGGCCGCGATGGGCCATCCCCGTCACGACCTCGTGGGCCCCGCCCTCCGCCGCAAGCTCGAGTGCAAGATCGAGCATCGGGACCATGACGTCGAGGCCTTCGATCGAGAACTGCTTCTGGCCGAGGAACGCCCGGCGGAGATAGCGCTCGAGACCCTCGACCTCGGAGAGGCGCGCGAGCAGGCGCCGCTTGTCCTCCTCAGGCAACGGCTTGCGGTACTTGCCGGACTCGATCGCCTGGCGCAGCCAGACGCGTTCCTGATGGTCCGAGATGTGCTCGATCTCGTACGCGCTCGTGCCGCAGTAGGTTTCCTGGAGCTTCGGCAGCACGTCGGCGAGCGTCTCTCCGGGCACATGGACGCGGAGCAAATTCGCGGGGATCTGCGCTGGAGCTCTGGTGTCAGACGCGGGACGAGGCGCTCCGGCTCGAGCGCCGGGTCTCCGACCGGCTCGGAGCCGAGGGGATCGAGACTGGCAGCGAGGTGCCCGTGCGTCCGGTACGCCTTGACGAGCGCCATCGAGGCGGCGACGGCGCCGAGGAGCGTCTCGTCGGCCGTCGGCGCCGGAGCAGGAGCGGCCACGGGCGCCGAGGCGGCGCGGCGCAGGGGCGCGGAAGGAGCAGGCTCTGCAGGAGGCGCGGCCGGCTCATCGACCGGCGCCGGCGTCCGTTTCCCTTCGCCTCGAGTAGCTGGAGCAGGCGAGCGACGCCCGGATGCTTGGTCAGCAGGCCGGTGTCGCTTTCGAAGAGCTCGCGCCATTCGGACGGACGCCGTCTGGATTTTCGAGGTATTCCTCGAGAACGGCACGGGCGTAGCCCGCGTTGAGTCCGTCGAACTTCAGTCACGTTCCTCTTTGTTCTTTGTAGCAGGGCGCTTTCCCCTGCGGATTCCCGCGGTTACCAGAGGGGGCGATTCGTCATCACGCAGACGATCATCCCGACGAGCCAGGATGTCGCGGAGATCGCGACTGCCGCGGCGGCGAGGTTCTTGTGCCGACCGCCGAAGCGAGCGCGGAGCGAGCAGCCCGATGAAGAGTGAGAAGAGCCCGATCGTGACGGGCCGCTGAGCGATCGCGACGAGGCCGCCGAAGATGGCGAGCGCCGACAGGAAGCCCGCGATGCCCTCGGCCGGGTCCTCTCGCTTTTGCGAGGGGTGGCACCGAGCTCAACGGGGAGCCACCCTTGCAACGCTTTCGAGCGGCGTCCGGTCATGCGGCCCTCCGCGCCGAGGCCCGCGCGGACGGAACGGGCGGGGGCCGTCGGGGGCGGCGATCAGTCCGAAGCGCAAGACTGCCGGCTCGGGCGGCAGGGGCTCTGCCCGAACGGCCCAGACACGACCCGACCAGGTAGAGGATCGGAAGCTTGAGGACGAGCATCAGGAAGACGATCTCGACCACCGTCGGGGCATTGTAGGCCCCGTTCTCCAACTGAGGCAGAGGAGGCAGGACACGAAAGCCGTAAACTCCGACCGGGACGCGAAGCGGTGGCCACTGCCGTCCAAACAGTGGAATACGTGAACGTCGCCGTTTTCGGCGCGCTGGCGCTGGCTGCGTTCCGTTTGTGGCTGCGCGGACGGGGAGGGCCGGCCTTCTGGGCGGCGCTCAGCTTCGGCGCGGTCGGCATCGTCCTCTTCGCGGCCTCAGTGCTGCCGGAGGAGCCGGTCAGAGCGATGCCAGGAGAGTCATCCAGCGCCTCGAGATCGCGCTTCTCGTCCTCTTCCCTTCCTGCTTTACCGGTTCACGACGACCTTCGAGCGGGCGCCGGCCGGCCTCGAGCGCTTTCTCGGAGTCATGACCGTCGTGCTGGTCGTCTGGACGTTCGTCCTGGCCGACTTCCCGGCCGAGGGGGAGCCGCAGACGTTCGGGTTCCGCGCCTACCTGATTTCCTTCCTCCTCCACTGGTCATCCCTGTCGATCATTTCGGCCGTCCGGCTGTGGCGCGCCGGGCGCGGGCAACCAAGCGTGGCCCAACGCCGGATGCGCCTTCTCGCTGCTGCCTGCGTCCTCTTCACGGCGGCCCTGTTACTCGCCGGGCTGAGTCCGGCCGAGGAGTCGTTCCTTTCTCTCGTCATCGGCGCCCTGGCGACGGTGAGCGGATTGACCTTCCTGCTCGGGCTATCCCCTCCGGGCTGGCTCCGCCTCGCTTGGCGGCGGCCCGAGACGGCGAGGGTCCAGGAGGCGATCGCCGGCCTCATGGGCGCGAGGACGCCGAGCGAGGTGACCGACAGCGTTCTTCCGCCCATGCTGAGCATCGTTGGCGCCCGGGCAATCGAGCTTCGCGACGAGAAAGGTGTCGTCGTCGGCTCATTCACCGCGTCGGACAACCGCGACATCGAGGAGACAGAGGCACTGGAGGTCACGCTCCCTTCCGGGTCTCTCCAGGTGTGGACGAGCCGGTACGCCCCGTTCTTCGGCCAGGAGGAGTTCGCGCTACTGCGGACCCTGGGCTCCCTGGCGCAACTGGCGCTCGACCGCGCACGACTCTTCGGTCAGGAACAGGCTTCCCGGGAGGCGCTCGAGGAAGCCGACGAGATGAAGAACAACTTCGTCGCGCTCGCGGCGCACGAGCTGCGAACCCCGGTCGCCGTGATCCACGGCGTCATCGAGACGCTCGATCGGCGTGGAACCGAGATCGCAGTCGAGCAGAGCGAACAGCTCGAGGATACCCTGCGCGGGCAGACGGCGCGGCTCAAGATGCTGGTCGAGCAGTTGCTCGACCTCTCGCGGCTCGACGCACACGCGGTCCCAATCGATCCTCAACAATTCAAGGTCCGTCCACGGATCGAGGAGATCGTCAAGGGCGCGGCCGGAGAGCGGCTAGACGAGGTCGTGGTCGAGGTCGCCGAAGATCTCGAGACGACCGTCGATCCGGCGGCCTTCGACCGCATTCTCTCGAACCTCGTGACGAACGCCCTGCGCTACGGCCAGGCGCCGGTGACCGTTTTCGCAGAGCAGCTCGACGGCACATTGCGAGTGGCGGTCGAAGACCAGGGAGATGGCGTGTCGCCGGAGTTCGTGCCGGCGCTCTTCGAGCGCTTCAGCAGGAGCGACGCTGCCCGGCCGAGGGCCCGGGCACCGGTCTCGGGCTCGCCATCGCGCAGTCGTACGCCGAGGCCCACGAGGGAAAGCTCGAGTACCGGCAGGCCGAGCCGCACGGAGCTCGATTCGTGGTCGTTCTCCCGGAACCCAGCTAGCCCGCGGCTACTTGAAGACCTTCAGGTACTTCATCGGGTCTTCCATCTGCTCGTACTCGTAGTTGGCGTTCCGGCTCTTCCAGAGCTCGATGTGCGCATGCGGAGCTCCGTCGCGCCAGGGCGTCACCTTCGCGACGACCTGACCCGCCTGCACCTTCTGGCCCACGCTGACGCTCGGGTCACAGTGCCGGAAAACCCAGACCTTCTTGCCGGAGCTGGCCTCGATCTTCACGGTGCCGCCGAACACCTGGCCGGTCGTGGTCGGTCGCACCTTCGCCTCGACGATCGTGCCTGAGACAGGAGCGCGCACTGGGCTGCGCCCCGGCGCAAACCAGTCCTTGCCCGCGTGGTGCTTGACGCCGTTCCGGTCGGGAGCCCCTTCCCCGTCGGCGACCGAGAACTCCGAGCTTATGCCGGGGGAGGTCGGGAGTGGTCGCACAAGCCCGCTCACTGACGCGAAGGGCTTACCCTTCCGCGCATTGGCGTCTGGCGCGAAATGCGGTGGGAACGGCACCTCGCCGAAGAGCCAGGCGAGCCCGAGCAGTCCGAGCCGGTTGTTGATCTCGTCCTCGGGGTACCCGACACGCCACTTCCACTCCTCGATGGCTTCGGCGGTGTCGAACCGAAGACGCCGTCGACTGCCTTCCCTTTCAAGCCGA
>CAVWHA010000017.1:0-29665 GCA_963754715.1 uncultured Actinomycetes bacterium
TCGCCTTCTGGACCTCCATGATGTCCTCACCCTCGAGGAACGGGTCTCTCAATACGAGCTGGCGGCGTGGCATTGCAACCCTCCTTGTGCGGTGTCGTTCTAGCTACACACAGGGGGTGCCGGAAGTCAAGAGGCCGCCACACGAACGAGTCGGCAGCCGGGAAATGAGTGGAGCCAGCCGGGCTCGAACCGGCGACCTTCGCGCTGCCAGCGCGACGCTCTCCCAACTGAGCTATGGCCCCGCCGGGCCGGATTGTAGCGAGGCGGTTCTCGGAGGGTTTACGCCGTAGCCGCGTCGAGCTCGACAGACGGCATGTCACCCCAGAGCTCCTCGAGCCCGTAGTAGGACCGCGTCTCGGGCGTGAAGACGTGGAGCACCACGTCGAGGTAGTCCATCAGGATCCACTCCCCGTCGCGAACCCCCTCCACCGCGCGCGGCCCCAGCCCGTCGTCGCCTTTCAGGCGCTCGCGTACCTCGTCGTGGATCGCCTTCGTCTGGCGCGAGTTTCGGCCCGTGGCGATGACGAAGAAGTCGGTGTACGCAGTCACGGGCCGCAGGTCGAGGATCACGACATCCTCCGCCAGCTTCTCCTGTGCGAGAGCGGCGATGCGGCGGGCTTGTTCCAGGGAAGTCAGAGTCGGAGAACGTCCTTTCTAGGTCAGCACTAAGTCTAGCCCTGCCCCGAGGACGACAAACCAGACCCGTAGAGCCCCAGTCGCTCGATCTCGCGTGCGACCTCGTCGGGAACGAGGTCGTCGACGGGATTGCCCGCCGCCAGGCGAGCCCTGATGTCGCTCGACGAGATCGCCCGCTGGTCGATCTCGAGCACCTGGACGTCGCCCTCGGGGCGTGGATGCCCGGGCCGCGAGGCCACGGCGATGCGCGCCAGCCGGCGGACCTCGTCGGGCTCTTTCCAGGTCTCGAACGCTTCCCACTCGTCCGCACCGAGGACGAACACGGGGTCTTCGAACTCCTCGTCGCGGAGCAGGTCGACGGTGAAGGGATGGTCGTCGAGGCGAACCTCACCGAACGCGCCGAGCGCCAGCTCGGCAAGGCGGAGGCGTGTCGCCGCGTCGGCCACGACGCCCTTGTGTCCCGGCCGCGCCGCGACCAGCACGAGCACTCGATCCGCACCGAGCTGGTCTCGCGCGCCTTCGGCGAGTGCGACGTGGCCGAGATGCGGCGGATCGAATACCCCGCCGAGGATCGCGAGGCTCACGAGAGGATCAACGTGTCGCCGTCGACCTCGACCTCCGCCCCCGTCTTCGCGCCGGCGGCGCGGAGAGCCGCCTCGAGCTCGTCCTGCTCCGGCGTCGGGCCCATGACACGGAAGCCGCGGTCGGTCCGCAGGATCCGGAACTCCCGACGCACATCCGGTCGGGGACGGTAGACCAGGAACTCGACCATCCCGTCGTCCTCTGCCGCCGCAGGCTCGGGCGCCGGCGGGCAGAGCTCGAACAGGGCGTTCTTGAGCTCGTCGATCCCGGCGCCGGTGATCGCCGACGTCCGCAAAACCCGAAGGATCCTCTCGTCGTCCACGTCGAGCGCGGAGTCAGGGGCTACATCGAGCTTGTTCAGGACGACGATCTGGGGCAACAGGTCGAGGCCGGCTCCGTAGGCGGCCAGCTCGGCGTCGATCATGGCGAAGCGCTCGGCCGGGTCGCCGTCCGATGCATCGATCACGTGCACGAGCAGCCGCGCCCGCTCGAGATGCGCGAGGAACTCGTGGCCCAGGCCGACGCCCTCGCTCGCCCCCTCGATCAGCCCCGGGACATCTGCGACCGTCAACTGCCGCCCACTCGGCGACTCCACGGTCCCGAGCACAGGAGCCGTGGTCGTGAACGGGTACTCCGCCACCCGCGGCTTCGCATTGGAGATGCGCCGGAGCAGCGAGGACTTGCCGGCGTTCGGCACACCGACGAGCGCGGCGTCGGCCATCAGCTTGAGATGAAGGTCGAGCTCGAGCTCTTCCCCCGGAAGACCGACCTCGGCGAAGCGTGGCGCCCTCCGCGTCGGCGTCGCGAACTTCTTGTTGCCCCGCCCTCCTGCGCCGCCGCGCGCGGCAACGATCCGTGAACGGGTGCCCGCCAGGTCGGCGATCAACTCGCCGTCGCCCGAGAACACCTGCGTCCCGACCGGGACGCGAAGGACGACGTCGTCGCCGTCCGCGCCGTGCTTGTTCGCGCCGCGGCCCGGACCGCCGGTTCCGGCGCGAAACCGCTTCCGGCCCTGGAAGAAGGAGAGATCGCGGAGGTCGGGGTCGACCTCGAGCTGGACGTCTCCTCCACGACCGCCGTCACCCCCGTCGGGGCCGCCCTTCGGCACGTACTTCTCACGCCGGAAGCTGAGCGCGCCGTGGCCGCCGCGTCCCGCCTGCACGCGGATTCGCGCGCGGTCAGGAAACATGGCCGTAGGCCTTAACTAGTCGCTTCGGCCGGCTCGACGACGATCGTGCGGCGCTCGCCGCTGCGCTTGAACTCCACGCGCCCGCTGCGGGTCGCGAAGATCGTGTCGTCGCGTCCGAGACCGGCACCAGGCCCCGGCCGAAACCGCGTCCCGCGCTGCCGGACGAGGATCATCCCGGCCTTCACGTCCTGGCCGTCGAAGATCTTCACGCCGAGCCGCTTCGACTCGGAGTCGCGGCCGTTACGTGATGAGCCAAGTCCCTTTTTATGCGCCATGAGCTAGTCGTCTTTCTTCGTCGTCGTGCGTGTGCCGGAGGCCTTTGTAGCGGATTTCGTGCTCGTCTTCGCGCCGATCGACTCGATCTGGATCTGAGTCAGGTGGCTGCGGTGGCCCGTGTGCCGCTTGTAACCCGTCCGGCGGCGGTACTTGCCGATCCGGATCTTCTTGCCCTTCACGTGCCCGAGGACCTTTGCCGTCACGGCCCCCTTCGGTGAGAGCTCGGCCTTGCCGTCGCCCCCTTCGAAGATGACCTCGGGCTGGAAGGTCTTGTCCTCGTCCACGGCGAGCCGGTCCACGAGCAGCTTCTCGCCCTCACGGACGACGTACTGCTTCCCACCCAGCTTGATGATCGCGTAGCTCATAGAAAACGCCGGTCGTACCGGCGGCGCGTCATTCTACCAGCGGTTCTGCGGGCTTCTCGGCGGCCTCCTGCTGGGGGCCGTCGCCGTTCGACTGGGCCGCCGCCGGCTTCCGCCTGCGGCGCCCGCCACGCGAACCGCGGCGCGTGCGCTTCTTCGGCCGCGCCTCGGCGCCGGCGGTCGTCGCTTCCCCTGCCTCCGCCCCCTCGTCCGACGATTCCTCGCCGAGATTCGGATCTGGGAGATGGATCAGGACCGGCGTCTCGGCGGGCTCGCCGTTCTGACTCACGACCACGGCTTCGGGCTCGGGCTCGGCTGCTGTTTCGCCTTCGGTTGCTGCCGCCCCGTCCCGGGCCTCTGCCGCTGCTCCGGCCGGCTTCTTCTTTCGCCGTCTCCCTCCGCGAGAGCCGCGGCGCGTGCGCTTCTTCGGCGGCGTCTGACCGTCAGTCGCCTGCTGCGCAGCCTGCTCGGGCGCTGCCTCAGCCTCGTCAGCCTCGTCAGCCTCCTCGGCCTCCTCGACGTCCTCGGCAACAGCCTCGACGGGAGCCTCTTCCTCCGGCTCTTCGCCCTGCTTCGGCGCGGTCTTCCGCCGCTGCCTCGTCGGCTTCTCCGCCATCGCCTCCGCGGTGATCGGCGTCTCGACAGCCTCCGCCTGGCCGAGGATCTCCGCGTAGGCGGTGCCGTCCATGACCCGGGTGACCCGGACCTTGACGCGCTTGCCGACCAGCGAGCCGCCGCGGGCGACGCAGATGTCGATCCCCTCGTGCTTGGCGACGCCCACGCTGGAGTCGTGCAGGCCGACCTCGACGAGCTTGAGGTCGAGCTCCTGCCCCTCCTGAACCGCGCTCTCGGGTTGGAGCTTCGCCAGAGTTCCTCGCTCGAGCTCGACGAAGTGGTCGAGCGGAGTGTCCTGCTTGGCGGCGACGAAGAATCGCCGCCTGGTGCGCTCCTCGATCGCCTGGAGCCGTTCGGCGCCGGGCCCGATCAGAATCGACGCGACGTGTGGGTTCAGCTCGACCCGGAAGGCTCCGCCGCGTGAGCCGCCGGCGAGCTCCCTGAGCTTCCGCTCGATCTCGACCGCAGCGGAGACCTCGGAGAAGACGATGCCGTCGCCGTCACAGGTCGGGCAGCGCTTCGTGAGGATCTCGCGCGGGCCGTGGGAGACGTTCTGGCGCGTCATCTCGACGAGCCCGAGCGGTGAGATCTCGACCACGTAGGTCTTCGTCCGGTCCCGCTCCAGCTCCGCCTTGAGCGCCTCTTCGACGGTCTCCCGGTTCTTCGGGTTCGCCATGTCGATGAAGTCGATGACGATGATCCCGCCGATGTCCCGAAGGCGCAGCTGGCGGACGACCTCCTTGACGGCCTCGAGGTTGTTCTTCGTGATCGTGTCCTCGAGCCGCGCGCCGGACGACTTCGAACGCGAGCCGACGAAGCGGCCGGTGTTGACGTCGATGACCGTGAACGCCTCGGCGTAGTCGAAGATCAGGTAGCCGCCTGACGGAAGGTCAACACGGCGCGAGAGCGTCGAGCGAATCGCCTCCTCGACGCCGAAGTCCTCGAACAGCGACGTCTTCGTGCCGTGCTTGTGGACCTTCTCCGCCATGTGCGGCGAGGTCTTCTTGAGATAGCCGACGACCCGCTTGTAGGTCAGGTCGTGGTCGATGACCGCCTGCTCGAAATCGTTCGTGAAGAGGTCCCGGACGACCCGCAACGGCAGCTCCGACTCCTGGTAGACGAGTGCGGGCGCCTTCGACTTCCCGGCCTTGTCCTGGATCGACTTCCAGAGGCGGTGGAGGAAGTCGATGTCGCGCTCGATGTCCTCGGCCGAAGCGCCCTCGGCCGCAGTGCGGACGATCATGCCGCCCGTCTTCGGTGCCACAGACTTGAGAATGTCGCGCAGCCTGGCGCGCTCGTCGTCAGGCAGCCGGCGCGAGACGCCGAAGCCCTCGCCGCTCGGGACGTAGACGACGAAGCGCCCCGGAAGCGAGATCTCGGTCGTCAGGCGCGCGCCTTTCGTCTTCATCGGATCCTTGACCGCCTGGACGAGGATCTCCTCGCCGCGGCTCAGCAGGTCCTGGATCTTCCGGCCATGTCGCCGTCCTTCGAGCTCGGGCGTGACGATCTCGTCGACGTAGAGAAAGCCGTTCTTCTCGAGACCGATCTCGATGAACGCGGCCTCCATGCCGGGCAGGACGTTGTCGACGGTCCCCTTGTAGATGTTCCCAGCGATCGACCGGCTCTCCGGGCGCTCGAGGTAGACCTCGGCGACCGTGTCGTCCTCGAGGATCGCGACGCGCTGCTCCGCGACGTCCACGGAGACGACGAGCTCGCGCTTCGCGGGCGGCGGGAGGGCGCGCGGGGTTGCGGTTCGGCGCCGTGACTGGCGGGCCGGCCGCTCGCGCGGCTTCCGCTCCGGCTTGGCCGTGGTCTTCTCGGCCTTCTCCGGCTTGTCCGCTTTCTCCTCGGGCCGGTCCGGGCGCTCGGCACGCTCGCCGGGCTTGCGGCGGTTACGGCCTCCGCGGCTGCCACGCCTACGACGGCGGGCTGCGGTGGATGTCGATGTGTCTGTGGCCGCGTCGGCGGCCGGTCTTTCTACGGTGCTAGTGGCTTGAGCCTGTTGTTGGACAGGTTCGGTCGCTCGTTCGCTCGGCTTGCGCCGGAACCATTTGAGCAATTCAAAACTCCTTGAGTGTTTCGCGCGCGCGAGTCACTGGGCGCCGTAGGGGGGCGCATCGCGCGCAGCGAGTGGGATGAGAAATGCATATCTGGGACTTAGGCTAGCAGCAGCCCTTTTTCAGCCAGAAAGGCGAACTGGTCAGGCGGCTGCGGCCGGACGGAGCTTCGCCCGCTTCGTCCTGATCGCGCGAAGCCGCTGAGAGAGGCGGGCCCACGCCCACGGCTCGACCTCCCCGTAACGCACCTCCGTCTGAGCCCTCGTGGCGGCGAGGTACTCGAACCAGGCATCGGCCTCCTCGATCAGCAGCAGCTCCTCCGCGTCCCGCTTCCCTTCCAGCGAGTGCACCCTCGTCGATTCCATGCGGAGATCGTAGGACCCCCGCCGGACAGACCCCCGGCCTCTTCGCTGAAAGTCTTGCGACTTTCAGCGACCTTCCGGAAGCCGGGCGCCGCTCTCGCGGCGCGCGGCGCGTTCGCCGGCCGCATGACATTCCGAGACTCGATCTTCAACGAGCTAGTCGGGCAAAGCCCGACTAGCGGCGGCGTAATGCGATCGCCTGCAGGACTCCTATCGCCATCAGGTTCGTGACCATCGCCGAGCCGCCCACGCTCACGAACGGGAGCGGGATGCCGGTGATCGGCGCGATCCCGATCGTCATCCCGATGTTCACGAAGGTCTGGAACAACAGGCCGAAGACGATCGCTCCGGCGACGGTCGCGGCAAACGCGTCCCGCGCCATCGCGATCACGCGAATCGCGCGCCACATGAGCAGCAGGTAGAGGCAGAGCAGGATCGAGGCGCCGACGAATCCGCGCTGCTCCGAGAGCGCCGCGAACACGAAGTCCGTTTCGTGCTCCGGAAGGTAGTCGAGCCGCGTCTGCGTGGCTCCGGTCACGCCGCGGCCGTCGAGCCCCCCGGAGCCGACTGCGGTGATCGACTGGTTGATGTTGTACGCGGCTCCCTGCGGGTTCTTCGAGGGATCGGTGAAGGCCGTCAGGCGGTCGCGCTGGTAGTCCTCGAGCACCTGCACGCCCAGCGCTGGGCCTGCCCAGAGGACGAAGGTCCCGACGATGGCCGCGACGGCGGCGATGACCGCGAGATCGCGCCAGCGCGTCCCGGCGAAGAAGAGCGACGCGAGCAGGATCGCTCCGTAGACGAGGGCCGTCCCGATGTCCGGCTGAAAGAAGACGAAGAGCATCGGAACCGCCGCCGCACCGATCGCCACGAGCGTCGTGCGGGATTCGAAAACCCCCCTTCCGCGCTCGGCAAGCATTCCGGCGAGGAAGAGCGCCAGCAGCAGCTTCCCGAACTCCGACGGCTGAAATTGGAAGAAGCCGAGGTCGATCCACCTGGTCGAGCCGCGGACCTCGGACCCGGCCACCATGACGACGAGGAGCATCAGGATCATCACCCCGTAGATCGCCTTGCGGTACCGGCGGTAGAGCGAGGGCTCGATCAGCAGGACCCCGATCAGGCCCAGGCCGCCGATCACGGCGAAGATCCCCTGGCGGACGACGTAGTAGTCCGGGTTTCCGGCGACGTCCTGGCGGGTGATCCCGTCGATCGCCCAGAGCCCGAAAGCCACGAGCCCGCCGACGGCGAGGAGCATGACCCAGTCGAGGCGGCGGACGAGCGAGACGGCCCGCGCGGTATCGGCGCGGGGGTGGCGGGACCGGCGGGTCGGGACGGAGGCCGCGTAGTCCGCCATCTAGTCGGTCTCCACGAGGCTCGGGGTGACGGTGCGGACTCCGAAGTGCTTCTCGAAGATCTTCATGGCCGCCGGCGCAGCGGCCGTGCTGCCGTGGCCGCCGTTCTCGATCACGACGCAGACCACCAGCTCGGGCTTCTCGGTCGGCCCGTAGCCGCACCACCAGGACTGATCGACCATCGACCCGTAGCCGTCGCCGTCGAGGTCGACGCTCTTCTCAGCGGTCCCGGTCTTGCCCGCGATCCTGATCGGGAAGGCCCCAAAGACGCCCGCCGAGGTTCCGTAGGACGCGTGGGTCGCGCGGAAGAGCCCGTCCTCGATCACGTTGATCTCCGCCGGATCGACTCCGACGTCCTTCGGCGCCGGGGAGAACACGGCCTTGACCGCGCCCGAGTTCCCGGGCTGCTCGACGCTCGACACGAGGTGCGGCGTGACGAGCTTGCCGCCGTTTGCGAGCAGTGCGTAGAACCGCGTCATCTGGAGGGGGGTGACGAGCAGGTCCTTCTGTCCGATCGCGAGCTGGACGGAGTCACCGGACTTCCAGAGCCGGTCGACCTCCCAGGAATTCGGGTAGCGCTCCTTCGTGAACGTCTTCCGCCGCCACTCGGGCGTCGGCAGGAGCCCCTCCGACTCGCCGCCCACGTCCAGGCCGCTGGGCCTCCCGAATCCGAAGGCCGCAGCCCACTTCTGGAGCGGGCTGCCGTACTCCGGGGGCAGGTTGTAGAAGTCGAGGCCGAGTTGGTAGAAGTAGGTGTCGCACGAGGCCGCGAGCGCAGTCGGCATGTCCATCGCCTCGTTCGCGAACGGGTTCCAGTTGTTGAACGTGGTCCCGTCGATCACCATCTTCCCCGTGCACGAGAGCTGCTCGTAGGGGCCGACGAGGTGCTCCCGCATCGCGGCGAGCGCGGTGACCGGCTTCCAGGTCGAGCCCGGTGGATAGAGCCCTGAGGTGGCTCGGTTGAGGCCCGGGTAGTCCGCGTCGGCGGCGGCCTTCTGATCGAGGAGGTTCCTGAGCTTCCGCGGGTTGGCCTTGCCCACATAGACGCGCGGATCGAAGGTCGGATACGACGCCATCGCCCTGATCGCCCCGGTTCGTGGATCCAGGGCGACGGCGGCGCCGGCGTTCGCGGCCCAGCTGTCGTTGTTTCGAGCCACCTGGACGCCGTAGACGAGAGCGTCCTCGGCCGCGCGCTGCAGCTTCGCGTCGAGGGTCGTGCGGAGCGCCAGTCCGGGCATGGGCCGCTCGCTCTTGAGCGGCTTGCTCCTCGGTCGGCCGAGCGAGTCGACCCGAAGCTCCGCGATGCCCGCCGTCCCGCGGAGGTACCGGTCGAACGAGAACTCGATTCCTGCCTGGCCGACGGTGTCGCCGTGCCTGTAGCGGCCGCTCTTGAGCTGTCGCTCGGTCACGTCGCCGACGTGACCCAGGAGCTGGGACGCGAGGACGCCGAACGGGTAGTCTCGAAGGTGGATGTCGTTCAGCTCCAGGCCCGGGAAGTCGCGCCGGTGCTCCTTGAGGAAGTAGTACTCCTCCCGCGTGATGTCCTCCTTGAGCGTGACCGGCGTCAGCGGGTCGCCACTGTGCTCGCGAATCCGCTGCTGAAGCTCACCGACCGGGACCTGGAGGATGGCCGAGAGGCGCCGGAGCATCCGCGGGCGCCCTCGGCGCGGCATGTAGGCGGTCCAGACCTGCGCTGCCGTCCCGACGCGGTTGGAGACGAGCAGCCGGCCCTTGTAGTCGAGGATCGGGCCGCGCGGGGCCTCGATGCGGACCGTTCGGAGCTGGTTGTCCTGCGCGGCCGCCAGATAGCGGTCGCCGGCGAGCACCTGCAGCGCCCAGAGCCGGAAGAAGAGAACGGCGAACACGAACAGGACGAGCGCACCGAGCACGCCCAGCCGAAGGGCCATCGCCGGCGTCAGCCGGTACGGCTCCTCCACCCGCGGATCGCGGGGCATGAAGCGGGTGCGAGACGGGAGGCGGGAGACGGTCAGGAGAACTCGACTTCCTTGAGCGGCCGGCCTGCGGGAGCGAACGTCCGCCGCACCAGGGCGTAGACCGGAACGGTGAGCAGCAGGTTGAGCAGGATCTGCGCGGGCAGGGCGCGGAGGCCCGCCTGAACGGAGACAGGCTCCCCGAGCATCGCGTGCAGCGCCACCGCGCCGAACGCGTACAGGACCGTGACGACGGCGATCGAGACGAGAGGAGCATGGGCTCGGTCGCGCCCCGTCGTCTCGCCGTAGCGTCCGATCCAGTAGCCGACGAGGGTCAGGAGCAGCGAGCTCACTCCGAGGGTTCCGAGGTTCGCGGTGTCGAGGAGGAAGCCGGCGTAGAAGCCTGCGATCGAGCCGAAGACCGCTCCACGCAGCAGGGCGACGGCCGCAAGAGTCACGAGCACGAGGTCGGCCGTGCCTCCCCCGGGAGCCATGGACGAGACGATCGTCGCCTGCACGATCACCGCCACGAAGAACGCGATTGCAGTCTTGGCGGTGTCCGCGGTCACGGCGTCGGGGTCCTCGCCTTCGGAACGAGCACGATGAGGATGTCCAGCGACGAGAAGTCCACGAACGGATCGACCTGGACCTGCTGGAAGTTCTCGATGTCGGTCTGGCCCACGTGCTTGACCGAGCCGATCGGGATCTTCCGTGGGAATATCGAGCCGAGGCGCCCGAAGCGGCGTCCCGCCGTCACGATCGTGTCGCCCTCGCGCACCACCTTCTCCTTCGGCACGCGGTTGAGCTCGAATGGTCGATCTGGGCCCTCGCCGATCTCGAGGACGCCGACGGTGTTGGTCGCGACGTCCAGGGCGGTCACGGAGCTCGTGCTGTCGGTCAAGAGCGTTACCTCGGAGCTGTGTTCCGTGACCTTCGTCACCTGACCGACGAGGTAGCCGTCGACCGAGAGCACGGGATCGTCGAGACCGACGCCGTCGCGGCCACCGGCGGAGATCACGAGCGACTGCTCGAACTCGCTCGGGGCGTGCGAGCTGACGCTCGCCGCAACCTGGTCGTAGTCACTCGGGAACGACGGCCCGCTGATGAACCTGAGGGCCTTGCGCAGGTCTTCGTTCTCCTGCACGGCCGTCGCGTTCTGGATCGCCTGCTGCCGGATGATCTGCATGTCCTTGCGGAGCCGCTCGTTCTCGGATCGGGCGTCGATGAGCCCGGCCGCCCAGCCGTAGGCGTCGCGGAAGGGGCGCGCGACGCGTTCGGCCCCGACCTGGAACGGGTGCAGGACGCTGGCGACGTTGCCCTGGAGGCCGTGCATCGGGCCGTTGTCCGCCTCGCGGAAGTACACGGTCAGCATGGCGAGCGAGACGACGACCAGGACGCCGGCGATCAGGCGCCGGCGCAACGCACCCGCCGCGCGTGAGGACGGGTACGGCGAGGAAGCGGCGCGCTGAACCGTCGAGCCCAGTGCCGCCAGCCGCATTGAGCGGTTACGTGGCACGGGGGTCCAGTCTAGAAAACGTCACGGAAGGGACCGCAGAAGGGCGGTTAACGCCGGTAGCCGTTGCGGCTTCTGGCGCTCTTGCTCGTTCGCTGCATGACCTCGATCAGCTCGAGGCTTCGTCCGGATCCGACGGCGACGCACGTCAGGGGCGACTCGGCGAGCTGCACGGGCATCTGCGTCTCGTGGCGCAGGCGCTCGTCGAGGCCGTTCAGGAGGGCCCCTCCTCCGGCGAGGACGATGCCGCGATCCATGATGTCCGCCGCGAGCTCGGGCGGCGTCTTGTCGAGAGTCGACTTGATCGCGTCGACGATCTGGTTGACCGGCTCCTCGAGCGCGTGCCGGACCTCGTCCGAGCTCATGATCACCGTCTTCGGAAGGCCGGTGAGCATGTCGCGGCCCCGGACCTCCGCCTGGACCTCGTCCCGCATCCGGAAGGCGGAACCGATCTCGAGCTTGATCTCCTCGGCGGTCTGGTTCCCGATCAGCAGCTTGTACTCGCGCTTGGTGTGATTGATGATCGCCTCGTCCATCTCGTCGCCGCCGACCCGCAAGCTCTGGGAGACGACGATGCCGCCGAGCGAGATGACGGCGACCTCGGTCGTGCCGCCGCCGACGTCCACGATCATGTTTCCGGTCGGCTCCGAGACGGGCAGGCCGGCTCCGATCGCCGCGGCCATCGGCTCCTCGATCAGGTGGGCTTCTCTGGCTCCCGCTGACAGCGTGGCCTCCTCGACGGCGCGCTTCTCGACCCCGGTGACCCCGGACGGGACGCAGACGACCACCCGCGGGTGTGCGAACCGGTGCTGGTGGACCTTCTGGATGAAGTGCCGGAGCATCTGCTCTGTCACGTCGAAGTCCGCGATGACTCCGTCCTTGAGCGGCCGGATCGCCGAGATCGTCCCCGGTGTCCGGCCGAGCATCCGCTTGGCCTCGACCCCGACCGCGTGGACCTCGCCCGAGCGCTGGTCGATGGCGACGACGGACGGCTCACTCAGCACGATGCCGCGTCCACGGACGTAGACGAGCGTATTCGCGGTGCCCAGGTCCACCGCCATGTCGCGGCCGCCGAAGCCGTTGAGATACCCGAAGAGCCCCATCTCCCTCGCGGGACTCTAGCTACCTCGACGAAGGCTTCCCACCAAAACGCGCTGCAAAGCGGGTGTCCCCGGCAGCCGGGTCCTGGTACCAGGTACGCGGCCGTGTCCCGAAAGAGCGGCGGCGCTGTGCCGAAACCGTGCCGGCTGCCGCGACCCGTGGCTCGCCTCCCCTACGGTCGAAGCCATGGCACGACCACCACGTCTGAACGTCAATGACGGCATCTACCACGTGGGCTCCCGCGGAGTCCGCCGCAGCCGCATCTACACCGACGAGGTCGACTACGCACGCTTCCGAGATCTCGTCGCGCTCGTCTCGCGGGAGCTGGGCTGGATCCACCACACCTCCTGCCAGATGCCCAACCACTATCACCTCGTCCTCGAGACGCCGGAACCGAATCTGTCGGAAGGGATGCAGCTGCTGAACTGGCGCTACGCAACATGGTTCAACCGACGCCACGGCTTCACCGGCCACCTGTTCGAGCGACGTTTCTATTCGGACCTGGTCGAGAGCAATGCCCACTTTCTCGAGCTGACTCGCTACGTCCTTCTCAACCCGGTTCGAGCGGGTCTCTGCAGCCATCCAAAGGAGTGGCGGTTCAGCAGTTTCCGCGGCCCACTCTCGCAGCGGCTTCTCGGCCAGTTCGGGCACGAGCCGACCCTGGCGCGAGCCCGCTTCGAAGCGTTCGTCTGCCAGGGCGCTTGGGGACCCGTCCCGGTACCTGGCACCGGGGCACGGCCGGATCAGCCGAAGCCGTACGTCCCCGCGAAGCGTTCTGCCAGCAGGCGCACGAGCAGGGTCGCCGGTAGGCCGACGACGTTGAGGTAGTCGCCCTCGATGCGTTCGACCAGCGACGCGCCCAGCCCCTGGATCGCATACGCGCCAGCCCGCTCGCGCCACTCCTCGGCGAGGAGATACCAGGCGATGTCCCTCGCCGTCAGAGCCCTGAAGGTGACGCGCGTCCTCTCCTGGTGCAGCTCCTCCCATGCCGGAGTCAACAGGCAGAGGCCGGACACGACCTCGTGCGTCTTTCCGGAGAGCGTCTCGAGCATCCGCTCGGCATCCGCCGCATCCGTCGGCTTCCCGAGCACGCTCCCCTCACAGACCACGACCGTGTCGACGCCGAGCACCGGCCTGCCGTCGGCGATCCCCGCCACCGACCGAGCCTTCCCGGCCGCGTGCTCCACCGGATCCTCGCCACGTTCCTCGTAATCCGGCGCCACGATCTCGTGGGGGATCCCAAGCTGCTCGAGGATCGCCCGGCGTTGCGGGCTTCTGGAGGCGAGGACGAGCGGCGGCGCCGGAGGGACGCTCACCGTTCCTTGCGTGCCTTCCAGATCGACTCGGAAGGCCACCTCCTGGCCCAGTCGCGCTCCGCCTCGTCCCAGTAGGTCGACGTTGCGTCCTCGGCGGGTCGCGGCTCGATGAGATCCTCGACGACGAAGCCGTTCGCGCGGAACAGCCGGATCCACTCGCCGTAGGGCAAGTCGTAGGTGACGACGTCGCCGTCGTCGATCTCGTGCAGGCCGAAGTAGTCGCGGGACAACGTCGCGTGGACTCGCTCGTCGTCGCCTTCGGCCACGGCGACGAAAGGGCTCGACTTGCTGAACGCGAGCAATCCGCCCGGGCGCAAGAGTCGCGCCGCCTCCGGTACGAGCTTGTACGGGTCGGCGAACGTGAAGGCACCGTGGTCGCAGAAGACGACGTCGAAGCTCTCGTCCGGCAGCGGCACCTCCTCGGCGCTGGAGTGGACAAGCGGGAAGTCGACGCCCGCCTCCGCCATCAGTTCTCGCGCATGCTCGAGCTGGCGCGCCGAGTTGTCGAGCCCGACCGGCTGCGCGCCCAGCTTCGCCAGCAGGATCGACCAGTGCGCGGCCCCGCAGCCGAGCTCGAGCACGTCCTTGCCCGACACGTCTCCGAGCACTCCGAGCTCCGAGTCGGGGATCTGCCAGACGCCCCAGCGCGGCTCCGGCTGCCGGATGAACTCCTTGTGCCGCTCCTGGTACTCGTCGCTCAACCGGTCCCAGTAGGCCCGGTTCCGAAGAGCCTCCTCAGACGCTCTTTCGGGCAACCCAGATCTCCTCGGCCGGCCAACGGCGAGCCCAGTCGGCGGGCATGAACTCGTAGTAGACGTGGTCTTCGGCGCTCTCCGGCGCGAGCCGCTCGTGCAGCGCCTCCACCTCGAAGCCGTTCTCTCTGAGGACTCGAATCCAGTCTCCGTGGGCGAGGTGATAGTTGACGCCCTCGTCCTCCCCGGGCCACTCGAACCGGCCGAGCTCGGCCTGCGAGCGCATGAGCCGCTCCTCGACCTTCCCCTCGTCCGGCGAGCAGAGGATCGACAGTGTCGAGTTGCAGAGGAACACCAGCCGTCCACCGGGACGCAAGAGCCTTGCCGCCTCGGCGATCCAGAGCTCCGGGTCGCACCAGATCGAAGCGCCGTACTCCGAGACCGCGAGGTCGAAGCTCGCGTCCGGAAGCGGGACGTCCTCGGCGCTCGCCTCGACGAATTCCATGTTCAGTCCGATTTCCTGCTGGAGACGCCTGGCCGTCTCCAGCTGCGCAGGCGTGATGTCGACGCCGACCACCCGCGCGCCGCGCTTGGCGAGCCACGAGCCGAAGTAGGCAGTGCCGCAGCCGAGCTCGATCACGTCCTTTCCGTCGAGCTCGCCGAGCGTGTTCAGCTCCGACTCTGGCCCCGAGAACATGCCCCAGTCGATCTCGTCCTTGGCCCATGAACCCCGCGCCTGCTGATCCGTGTACTCCGCGTTGGCCTTCGTCCAGACCTCGCGGTTCTTCAGCGCGTCGTCAGCGTGGCTCATCGGGAAACCACAGGCCGATTTCCCGCTCGGCCGACTCCGGCGAGTCGGAGCCGTGGACGAGGTTGTCCGGCATCGAGAGCGAGAGGTCGCCGCGGATCGTTCCAGGCGCGGCGTCAGCGGGGTTCGTCGCCCCCATCGTCGTCCGGACGGTCTTGATCGCTCCCTCGCCCTCGACGACAAGCGCAAGCGTTGGGTCCGAAGTGATGAAGTCCACGAGCTCGCCGAAGAACGGCTTCTCCGTGTGCTCGGCGTAATGCTCCTCGGCGAGCGAGCGGTCGACGGTCAGGAGTCTGGCGGCGCGCAGCTGAAGACCGCGCCGCTCCAGGCGCGAGACGATCTCGCCGGCGAGGCCGCGGCGAACCGCGTCCGGCTTGACGAGCACGAGTGTCCGCTCCACTGCCACGAGCCGGCAGAGGTTACTGGCCGGGCTGCTGTCTGCGTGGAGCCGGCGGGAACTCGATCGTCGTCGGCGTCTCGACCGGCGTCTCGCAATACGGGCAGACCTGCCAGAGCGTCTCGAGCGGCGCCTTGCAGTTCACGCACGCCTGGCGCAGCTTCGTCGTGCAGACGGGACACACGAGGAAGGTGTCGTCGACGTGTGCCCGGCAGACCGGACAGTGCAGCTCACGCCGGGCGAGGCGGTCCTCCATCGCCTTGATCTCGAGCTCCCGCTCCCGTACGTCCTCGAGGTATTCCGGCGGCCGGAAGAGCATGTAGATCAGCGCGCCGACGAACGGAGGAACGAGTCCGAGAATCGTGGCCATCGCGACCAGCCAGGGATCCTCGATTCGCCGCCGAGCGTCCTTGAAGACCCAGTACGCAACCGCGAGCCAGAAGACGACGACGAAGAAGATCCCGAGGTTGCGGGCGACGTCCCAGGCACCGGAGCCGAAGAAGTCCCGGAGACTCCCGAAGAAATCGTTCTCGTTTGCCCCGACGATCACTGCTCACCTCACAGAAGCAACTGCCCGACGACGTAGCCGGCGGCGAAAGCGAGCCCGACGATCGCCAGCAATACGGCGGCCGCGACCGCGAACACGCTGAGCCGCTCACCGGGCTTCGTCATCGTGGTTCGTGTTCCTCCGCACGATAGAGGTCGGCGAGGAGGTACAGCGAGCCGGTGACCAGGGGTGTTCCCAGCTCGCGCGCCCGGGCGAGCGCTGCTCGAGGCTCGGCGATCGCCTCGACGGACTCGAAGTGCGGTCTCGCGTGCTCGGCCAGATCCTCGGCTTCGAGCGCGCGCGGATTCGACGATCGGGTTGCGACGAGTGCAGTGCCGGCCTGCGAGAGCCGCTGGAGGATGGCGTCGACGTTCTTGTCGGCGAGGATCGAGACGCAGAGGACGTAGTCGCGGTCGGGCAGGCGCTCGAGGAGCCAGTCGGCTGCCTCCGGGGTGTGCGCCCCGTCCCAGATCTCGCCCCCGGGGCGCCGCTCGAAGCGACCCGGGAGCGAGACCTCGACGTCTCGCTCGATCGGCCGCCCGAGGAAGCCCTCCGCGGCCTCGCGGGCTCCGCCGACCACGACCTCCGAGTCGGGGACGATGTGCGCGAACTCGCGGTCGGGGAGGACGACGGTCCCTCTTGGCCCGGCGACCGCGAGCTTCTCTCGCGCGATCGCCTCGCGCGTGTCGCCGAGAACCTCGGTGTGCTCGAGTGCGACGTTCGTGAGAAGGACGACTCGCGCATCGAGGACGTTCGTCGCGTCGAGGCGGCCACCGAGGCCGGCTTCCACGACCGCGACGTCCACCCCCTCGTCGGCGAACTCGGCGAAGGCCGCCGCCGTCAAGACCTCGAACTGGGTGGCGCCCTCCGCATACGGGTAGACGCGGTCGAGCGCGGCCTCGAAGTCGGCCTCCCGGCCACGCACGCGGATTCGCTCGCTCCAACCCGACACGTGCGGCGAGAGGTACGCGCCGACGCGAAGACCCTCGGCGGCAAGCAGCTCCTCGATGGTGCGGACCGCCGTCCCCTTGCCCGTCGTTCCCACCACATGGATCGCGCGGAATGCGCGCTGCGGGTCGCCGAGGTCGGCGAGCAAGGCCCGCATCCGGTCGAGCCCGAACTCCCCCGGCCAGGGGCTGAGCGACTCGACCCAGGCTGTGCGGCTAGCCAGAGAGGGCATCGAGCTCACGACGGTATCGCTCGAGCTTCTCGCGCTCCGCTTCGACGACCTCCGCCGGCGCGCGCTCGGTGAAGCTCGCGTTCGCCAGCATCCCCTCGGCGCGCGCGATCTCCTTGCGCAGCCGTTCGATCTCGGCGGAGGGATCGCCGCCCCCGACGACCTGACGGCGTTCGACCGCTTCGAGGATCCGCCGCTCGTCCGGGCTCAGCTCCGGCAAGACGCCACTGCGGCGGAAGACGACGGCAGCCTCCTGCAACCGATCGAGGGCATGGATGTCAGCGTCGAACGTCGTATCGGGCTCCGGCCACGGCGCCACGATCAGCCGCGTCTCGCGGCCCGGGAGCTGCGACCAGATCTCCTCGGTCACATGTGGCATCACCGGGTGCAGAAGCTTGAGCAGCCGCTCGAGCCCGGCCAACGCCGTCGCACGGGCGTCGTCGTCCCCCTCGTAGAGCCGCGGTTTGATCGCCTCCGCGTACCAGTCACAGAAGTCGTCGAACGTCAGGCGATAGAGGGCCTGCGTCGCGGGAGCGAAGGCGAATCCGCTCCAGTGCTCCTCGAGCTCGGCGCGCGTGGCGTCAAGCCGCGCGAGGATCCAGCGTTCCTCGAGCTCCCGTGGCCGCGCGTCCGGCTCGGCGCCCTCCGCGTTGGCGAGGATCAACCGTGCGACGTTCCAGAGCTTGTTCGCGAGCTTGCGCCCCTCCTCGACTGCGCCGTAAGAGAACCGAACGTCCTGCGTCGAGGTCAGCTTGAGCAGGCCGTACCTCGTCGCATCGGCGCCGTGCTCGGCGACGAGGTCGAGCGGGTTGAGGCCGGTGCCCCAGGCTCTTCGACATCCGCCGGCCGTCGGGCGCCAGCACCGTCGTGTGGATGATCACGTCGCGGAATGGGACGTCGCCCATCATCTCCTGGCCCGAGAAGATCATCCGGTTCTCCCAGAGGCGGATGATCTCGCGCGCCGTCGTGTTCAGCGTGCCGGGGTACCAAGCTTCGAGCTCGGGTGTCTCGTCCGGCCAGCCGAGGATCGCGAACGGCCAAAGCGCGGAGGAGAACCAGGTGTCGAGCACATCCTCGCTCCGCTCGAGCTCTCGCGATCCGCACTCGGCGCACGCCTCGGGCTCGGTCTCCTCGACCGTCAGATGTCCCTCCGGGCATTCCCAGACCGGGAGCTGATGGCCCCACCAGATCTGGCGCGAGATGTTCCAGTCGGGAGCGTTCTCGAGCGAGTCGATCGCGTATCGGTGCTGGGAATCGGGGTGGTACTGGACGCGGCGCGCCGTCAGCGCTTCCAGAGCCGGTTGTTTGAGCTCGTCCATTCGACACCACCACTGGAGCGAGATCAGCGGCTCGATCCGGCTCTTGCATCGCTCGCAACGGGCAACGGTGTGCCGGTAGGACTCCCGGCGCTCGAGCTGACCGTGTTCGCGAATCCAGTCGAGGATCCGCGTATCGGCTTCCTCCTGCGTCAGGCCCGCGAGCTCTCCGGCCTCCCCATTCATGCGTCCGTCCGGCCCGATCACGGTGAGCTCCGGTAAGCCGTGTGTTCGACCGATGTCGAAGTCGAGCGGGTCGTGGCCCGGCGTCACCTTCAGTGCGCCAGTCCCGAACTCGGGATCGACGCGCTCGTCCGCGACCACCGGCACCCGCCGCTCGGTGAAGGGCACGATCACCTCCCGGCCGACCGCATCGCCCCAACGCGCGTCATCTGGGTTCACGGCAACCGCGACGTCACCGACGATCGTCGCCGGCCGAGCGGTCGCAATCGTCACGCCTCCCTCCAGATCGTCCGTGAACGGATACCGCACATAGGTCAGCGCATCGTCGACCTCTTCGTGCACGAGCTCGAGGTCGGAGAGCGCAGTCTCATGATGGGGGCACCAGTTGATGATCCGGTTCGCCCGGTAGATCCAGCCCTTGCGGTAGAGATGGACGAAGAACCGCATGACGGCGCGGACGTAGGCCTCGTCCATCGTGAATCGCTCACGCGTGTAGTCCATCGAGGCGCCCATGCGCCGAAACTGATCCATGATCGTCCGGCCGTACTCGTGGAGCCACTCCCACACGAGCTCGACGAACGCTTCCCGGCCAAGTTCCTGCCTGCTCCTCCCTTCTGAGGCGAGGTGCTTCTCGACCGCGTTCTGCGTCGAGATCCCAGCGTGGTCGTAGCCGGTCAGGAACGCCGTCTCGAAGTCGCGCATCCGGTGCCAGCGGACGAGCGTGTCCGCGAGCGAGATCTGGAGCGCATGCCCGGTGTGGAGCGCGCCGGTCACGTTCGGGGGCGGGTGCGCCACTACGAAGGTCTCGCGGCCGCTTCCGGGCTCAGCCGCGTAGTCACCGTCCTCCTCCCAGGTCTTCTGCCAGCGCTCTTCGACGCCCTTGGGGTTGTAGAGAGATTCCATCACTCGCCTACTCCGACCTTAAAGCGGCGTTCCCGGGAACGGATGTAGTCAGGCAGCGACTATGCGCTCAGTATGCCGAAAGCTGCGAACCCGAGCTAGGCGGACTCGCGCTGCTCTTCGTCCTCGAGCTCAGATCCGGCACTCGTGACGAGCGTCGGCTTGAGGCCCTTCTCGATCGTCTCCTTCGTGATGACGCACTTGGAGACGTCTTTGCGCGAGGGGAGCTCGAACATGACGTCGAGCAGAGCGTTCTCGATGATCGAGCGGAGGCCGCGGGCGCCGGTCTCCCGCTCGAGCGCCCGGTCGGCAATCGACCAGAGGGCGTCGTCCTTGAAGACGAGCTCGATCGTGTCGTAGCCGAAGAAGCGCTGGTACTGCTTGACGAGCGCGTTCTTGGGCTCGGTGAGGATCTGAACGAGATCCTCCCGCTGAAGCTGGTGCACGGCGGAGACGACCGGAAGGCGGCCGATGAACTCGGGGATCAGCCCGTACGAGAGGAGATCCTCGGGCATGACATCGGTGAGCAGCTCCGAGGCCTCCGAGTCGTGGCGCGACCGGATGTCGGCGCCGAAGCCGACGGCGTTCTTGCCGATCCGGCGGGCGATGATCTTCTCGAGGCCGGCGAACGCGCCGCCGCAGATGAAGAGGATGTTCGTCGTGTCGATCGAGAGGAACTCCTGGTGCGGATGCTTCCGCCCGCCCTGCGGCGGCACCGATGCGACCGTCCCCTCGAGGATCTTCAAGAGCGCCTGTTGGACGCCCTCGCCCGACACGTCCCGTGTGATCGACGGGTTGTCCGCCTTGCGCGCGATCTTGTCGACCTCGTCGATGTAGATGATCCCGGTCTCGGCCTTCTTGATGTCGAAGTCCGCGGCCTGGATCAGCTTGAGGAGGATGTTCTCGACGTCCTCGCCGACGTAGCCCGCCTCGGTCAGCGCCGTGGCGTCGGCGATTGCGAACGGGACGTTGAGGATCCGCGCGAGCGTCTGCGCCAGGAGCGTCTTCCCGCAGCCCGTCGGGCCGAGCAGGAGGATGTTCGACTTCTGGAGCTCGACCTCGTTCTCCTCGGTCCCCATCTGGACGCGCTTGTAGTGGTTGTAGACGGCGACGGCGAGCGTGCGCTTGGCCTCTTCCTGGCTGACGACGTAGTCGTTGAGGACGCTGTAGATGTCCGTCGGGCGGGGAAGGTTGTCGAGGTCGAGCTGCGAGGGAGTGGTGAGCTCCTCGTCGATGATCTCGTTGCAGAGATCGATGCACTCGTCGCAGATGTAGACGCCCGGACCGGCGATCAGCTTCTTGACCTGCCGCTGAGACTTCCCGCAGAAACTGCAGAGAAGCTGCTCGTTGCCGTCGCTCGCCCTCGCCACCCTAGTTCTCCTTGTACTCGGAAATCACTTTGGTTGCTAGTCCTTCGCCGAATTCGTCGAATCTCGGCTCGTGATCACTGTGTCGATGATGCCGTATTCCTTTGCCTCTTGTGTCGACATGAAGTAATCGCGATCGGTGTCGTGCGCGACCTTCTCGAGGTCCTGCCCGGTGTGCAGGGCGAGGATCTCCTCGAGCCTGCGCTTGAGGTTCAGCGTCTCGCGCGCGCGGATCTCGATGTCGGCCGCCTGGCCGCCCGGGCCGTGCGGCGTCCACACCTGGTGGATGAGGATCTTCGCGTTCGGCAACGCCATGCGCTTGCCCTTGGCTCCGCCGGCGAGGAGCAGTGCGCCCATCGACATGGCGATACCGACGCAGATCGTCTGCACGTCGGGCTTGATGAACTGCATCGTGTCGTAGACGGCGAGGCCCGAATAGACGTCGCCGCCCGGCGAGTTCACGTACAGGGCGATGTCCTTGTCGGGATCCTCTGACTCGAGGTGCAGCAGCTGGGCGATGATCAGATTCGCGATCTGGTCGTCGATCGGCGTGCCGAGGAAAACGATTCGTTCGTTCAGCAGGCGGGAGTAGATGTCGAAGGCGCGCTCGCCGCGCGACGTCTGCTCGATCACCATGGGGACTAGCGGGCTCATGCAGGCTCCTTGCTACCGGGGGTCCACAACTTCGTACCGGTCTCGGGTGTTTCCTTCTCGGGGGTCCAAAGCTTTTCGCGGGCTTCCGCGAGCTCGACCGGGATCCGCTTCACCTCGGAGGCGATCCGGTCGAGCGTGTTGCGCAGCTGGAGGTCCGCGCGCAGCGAGTCGTATCGCCCCGCCTCGCGCACCTGGCGGATCACGTCGTCGGCGTCTTCGCCGAGCTCCTCCGCCTGTTCGCGGATGAGCGCGTCCACGTCGTCGTCCGACACCTCGATGCCGAGCTTCCCGGCCGCCGCCTCGAGGACGATCTCGCGGGCGAGCGATTGCCGCGCCTCGGCCTCGATGTCGGCCTGGATCTGCTGCGGCGTGCGTCCGCTCAGCTGGATGTAGACGTCCGGGCTGATCCCGCGCCGCTCGAGCGAGCGGACAAGCCCGTTCCAGAGCTCGACCGCCCTGGCCTGGACGAGGCCCGGCGCAACCTCGAAGTCCGTCGCCTCGACGAGCGCGTCGACCGCCGCGGCGCGGAACTGGTTCTCGAGCTGCTCCTCGAGCTGCCCGCCGAGCCGTGACTGGATCTCCTCGCGCAGCTCGGCGATCGTGTCGAACTCGCTCGCCGCCTTCGCCAGCTCGTCGTCTGCGGGCGGGAGGACTTTTTCGTAGAGCTCCTTGACGCTGGCTGTGATCTTCGTGCCCGTGTTGTCCGGAAGCCTGTAGTCGATCTCCTTCTCTCCGCCCGGCTCGAGGCCGACGAGGCCCTGCTCGATCTCCGGGAGCAGCCTCTGGGAGCCGAGCTCGACGACGTAGTCGCGCTGCGCCTCTCCGTCCGACGAGACGAGGTCGGCGACGACCGTGTCACCTTCGCGCGCCGGACGCCCGTCGACAGGCGCAAGCTCAGCGACCGAGGAGCGAAGGACCTCCAGCTCGGCGTCGATGAGCTCCTCGGGCACCTCGGGATCGGCGGCGGGCACCTCCAGCTGACTCCAATCGGGAAGCTCCGGCAGCTCCTGGACGCCGACCGTCGCAGTGAACTGGAAGGCATCCCGCTCGGAAGACGGGAGCTCGTAGTCGTATTCGGGCGGCGTCGACGGCCGCACGGTCGTCCCGCGCAGCGCCGCGCGGAACCAGCCGCCGATGTGGCTCTCGACCGCCTCGGAGTACAGGCGCTCCTTGCCGACGCGCGCCAAGAGGACCGGCATGGGCACCTTGCCCTTGCGGAATCCCGGGATCTTCAGGCTGCCGGCGAGATCCGAGGCGGCGTGGTCGATCGCGTGCTGCACGTCGCCGCTCGGGACCTCGACGGTCATGCGCACCTTGCTCTCGGGGAGCTCTTCGACCGTCGCCTTCACAGAGCGGCCATTGTGCCAGCACTTCTCCGGCTCGCAGATCCCCCACTCCCCGGGCGTGCTGGGACGCCGCTGGCGGTGCGAGGCCGGAGGGCACAGTGCTTCAGCACGGGCCCGGAGAGCATCGCGCCGTCAGCGGCGTCAGGGCGGCGGAGCCCGGCTCTGCCGGGCGGTAGCCGCCCGGCCAGCACGTCCGGGGAATGCGGGCGGGAGGACTCGAACCTCCAAGGGGCGTTAGCCCCAACGGGACCTAAACCCGCCGCGTCTGCCAGTTCCGCCACGCCCGCGGCTGGTCGAAGGATAGAGCGGTCGGGTAGGCTCGGGCGCATGGCAGACCAAGCCGATCGGGAACGCGAGAGTCGCGAGAGCGACGTCACGAAGTTCGAGGAGATCCGCCAGGCGGACGAGACGGAACGAATCCGGGTCGCGGAGCACCTCCAAGAAGAGAGCGACGCCGCAGAACGACTCCCGGACGACCAGCAGACCGAGCAAACCGAACCGTAAGCCGTACCGCTCGAGCCTCTTGAGTGGCCCCGGCTGGAATCGAACCAGCGCACGCAGGTTCGAAGCCTGCTGCTCTATCCACTGAGCTACGGGGCCGGTTCACCGCAGAGTAACGACGCGGGGCCGGCGTTAACCGGCCCCGCATGGACGCATCGTGGTCGAAGGAGGCTCAGCGAGCCTTCATCAGGCCGCTGATCTCAGACCAGCTTCCGCTCTGGTAGCGGATGAGCTTGACCTGGTCGAGCGGGAACGCGTCCTTCGCGCCAGCCGTCCTGACCTTCATCCCCTTGATCGCGAACGGGTTGACCCAGTTCATGGCGCGAGCTGAGCGCATGATCGAGGCTCGGGTCGGGTTCTTCCCGGCCTTGTAGAGCAGCTTCACCATGTCGTGGGCCTTCGCGACGCCGTAGTAGTAGATGACGTCGTTCGTGTTGGCGTTACCGCCGAAGCGCTTCGCCATGGAGCGGTACTGCTTCACGGCGGGGTCGTTCCTGTACTTGGAGTTCGGCGGGTTCTTGAGGTACGAGGTGCTGATGGCGCCGTTCGTGTACTCCTTCAGCTGGCGCTCCTCCGCCGCCTTCATGACGGCGTCGCTGGCGGAGACCGAGTTGATCACGATCGTGTCCGGTTTCCAGGCCAGCGCCTTCGCCTGCAACATCGCCTTCACCGTCGGAGTCGGCGTGGTGAGCAGAACCCAGGTGTCCGCTCCGGAGAGCTTCTGCTTGGCGATCTGCGCGCCGTACGCGGCGTCGTTCGCCTCGTAGTGCTCCCTGGAGACGATCAGGCTCTTCTTGGCGCCCAACCCGGCCTCCAGGCCATCCAGGTACTCCTTGCCGTAGTCGTCGTTCTGGTAGAAGACCGCGATCTTCGACCTGGGGGCGTTGTTCGCGATCCACCGGCCGTAGATCCGGCCCTCGGCGATGTAGTCCGGCTGCCAGCCGATCGTCCACGGGAACTGCTTGGCCGTCAGCCCGAACGAGGAAGCCCCGGTCGAGATCAGGAGCTGCGGGATCTTCCGCTGGTTGAGCATCGGCCTGATCGCCTGGTTGTGCTCGGTTCCGAGTGAGCCAACGACGGCGAAGACCTTGTCCTGGACGACGAGCTTGTTCGTCAGCTGGACGGTCTGCGCCGGGTTGTAGGCGTCGTCGTAGTACTTCCAGATGATCTTTCGGCCGTAGACGCCGGGCTTGCCGTCCGGCCCCTTGCGCGAGTTCACCCACTTGAAGTAGGTGTCCATCCCGCGCGGGATCGGCGCATAGATCGACGCCGGGCCGCTCAGCGGGAAGGTCCCGCCGATCGTGATCGACTTGCTGGTGATACCGGGCGTCCCCGCTGCGGCGCTCTTACCGCTCGGGTTTGCCGACGCCGAGATGCCCGCTGTCGCAGCCAGAATCGCCGCGGCGAGCACGAAAAGCAGAGCTCGTTTCATGAGTTTCTCTCCCTTGGAGAACAGCCGCTGGCTCTGCTTTTTCCGTCTTTGTGCAGTTCTAAACGACACAACCCTCAGTTCAGAGAAACATCTAGACGGCGTTCGGCGGCTCCTCGCCCCGCTCCACGGCGAGCAGGTTGTCGACAAGCACCCGGGTCATCGCCTCGCGGGTCGCCGCTGTTGCGGTGCCCAGATGCGGCGTCATCACGACGTTCTCGAGCTCGAGGAGCTCCGCCGGGACGTCCGGCTCGTGCGCAAAGACGTCCAGGCCCGCGCGCAGCCTGCCCGACACGAGCTCGGCGACGAGCGCCGGTTCGTCCACGACCTGCCCTCGCGACGTGTTGACGAGGCAGGAGCCGTCGCGCATGCGGGCGAGGCGGCGCGCGTCGATGAAACCGCGAGTCTCCTCGGTCAGCGGGACGTGGAGCGAGACGACGTCGGCCTCGGCGAGCAGCTCGTCGAGCGGCCGGTAGGCAGGATCGCCGTCCGGCGATCGGCGCGTGTGGAGCACGCGCATCTCGAACCCGGCGGCCCGCTGTGCGAGAGCGCGCCCGATTCGCCCGAGCCCGACGATGCCGAGGGTCGCGCCGCTCAGCTCGTCTCCCTTCAGCGGCTCGTCGGCCCAGCCGCTGCCCCACCCGCCGGACCGGACGAATCGGTCGCCCGCGGCGATCCGGCGCCGCACCGCGAGGATCAGCCCGAACGCGAGGTCGGCGGTGGCGGCGGTCGTCACTCCGGGAGTGTTCGTGACCATGACCCCGCGCTCGCGACAGGCGTCCACGTCCACGAGGTCGAAGCCGGCGCCGTAGTTCGCGACGACGCGGAGCTTCGGCAGGAGCTCGAGCGTCGTCGGGCCGACCGCCTCGGCGACCACGGCGAGCGCGTCCACGTCCGGGCGCGGCTCGGTCAGTGGACCAGTCGCATACTCGACGTCGGGCAGCTCGTCCCAGGCAGGTCCAGGAAACCGGCGTGATGCGAAAACTTTCAGGGGTGGCGGACGGGACTCGAACCCGCGACCACCGGGACCACAACCCGGGGCTCTACCAACTGAGCTACCGCCACCGCGCTAAGAGAACGATAGCGCCGTCCGGTCGAGATTCTTACGTAGCTCGTCCACGCTCTCGAAAACGGCGGCAGCGCCGGCCTCCCCCAGCTCCTGGCGCGAGAAGCCGCCGGTGATGACGCAGATCGTCTCGACCCCGGCGCGCCGCGCCGCCTCGACGTCCCACGGCGTATCGCCGACCATGACCGCCTCGCCGCCTCCGGCCTTCTCCTGCGCGGCCTGGACGAGGTCGGGCTCGGGCTTCGTCGCGTCGACGTCGTCCTTCGTCGTCCACGCATCGGCCAGGTCACGCGCCTCGAGCAGGTCGAGGTAGCGGTCGAGCTCGTCCTGAGGAGACGAGCTCGCGAGGACGACGGTGACCCCCCGGTCTTTCAGCTCCGCGATCAGCTCGTGCGCACCGTCGAGCGGCTGAACCTCGCCGATCAACTTCGCGTACTCCCCGCCCCGGGTCTCCTCGATCGCGGCATGGCGTTCCCCGTCGATGTCGGGGAGCAGTGCGGGAACGAGCTGATCTCCGCCCATCCCGACGTGTCTGTGAATCCGCCAGATCGGAAGCGTGATGCCGTGTTTCCGGAACGCCCGCCACCAGGCGAGCGCGTGGTGGTAGTTCGTGTCCACGAGCGTCCCGTCGACGTCCAGAAGGGCTATGGCCGTCATTTCGCGCCAGGCGTACCCGAAATGTGCCGGCGCTACCCTTTGACCGGGCGCCCGTAGCTCAGTGGAAGAGCAGCGGACTTCTAATCCGCCGGTCGGAGGTTCGAATCCTCCCGGGCGCGTCAGCTTCCGCCGACCGGTGGCCTCTATCCCCTAGGGCGATATAACTGGTTCGTGAGCGTTGCCGCACCTCCGCTACTACCGGCCGGCACGCTTCTCCGTCCGCTCGAACCCCATCTCGACGAGCGCGGATCGTTCACGGAGCTCTTCAGGGCCGAATGGGAAACAGGCGTCTCGCCGATCCAGTGGAACGCGGTTCGTTCGGAGGCAGGCGTCCTCCGTGGCGTCCACGTCCATCTCAGCCATTACGACTACCTGACGGTTCCGGCAGGCCGTGCAGACGTCGGGCTCCGCGACCTTCGCCACGGTTCACCGACGCACGGCCTGACTGCGCTCATCGAGTTGGGCGAGGAGCGGCCCGCTGCGCTCGTGATCCCACCGGGTGTGGCGCACGGCTTCTACTTCCACGAGCCGTCGCTCCATGTCTACGCGGTCAGCGAGTACTGGAACCCGGATGACGAGCTCGGGTGTCGCTGGGACGATCCCGAGCTGGCGATTCCATGGCCGGTGCGGTCACCTCGGCTGTCGGAGCGGGATGCGGGGAGTCCTTCTCTTCGGGCACTGTTGGACGAGCTAGAGCCGCTGCAGCCCATCTGAGGAGCGAGCCGAGGACGGGCAGTCCCACGAGGCGGGCGCGGAGACGCCAGGTCACAGAGGACGACAGGGCGGAAAGCTGGGCGCTCAGCGACGCGCGTTCGTCCTCGACCTCACGGAGCTCGGCATCGAGGCGGTCGAGGCGGCTCGAGAGGTGCGCACGGTCGCGATCGAGCCCCTCGAGCTGCCCACGGAGGCGAGCGGCGGACTCCTCGAGAGATCCCGCGTCATCCGTCAGTGCATCGAGCAGCTCGCCGGCGAGTTTCGACTTCAGGGCAGGGTCGGCGAGGCGAGGGACCCACGAATCGAGCTCGGCAAGCCGCTCCTTGATGCTCCATCCGCTCCTCGCGGGGCTCGGGAAATGGAGGACCGTCGGGTGGGAGCCACTGACGGCACGGCAATCGGGCACCGAGAGGATCTGCTGCCACATATAGAGGTCTGTCGGCGTCCCGGCCGGCGTCGTTCTCCAGCCGTACGGAAGGCGCCGGTAGAAGGCGAGTGTGTGGCCGCCGCACGGAAGAGGGATGCGGTTCTGGCCGCCCAGCAGCAGCTCGAGGTAGAACGGACGCCGGAGGTCCACGAGCCATGGATGAGCCCGTCCCTCCGTGTCGATCCACAGCGGCCGAGCGTGCGCAAAGTCCGCGTCGGCGAGGAGGGCTTGCAGCTGCTCGACGTGGTCCGGGAGCCAGAGGTCGTCGTCGGACAGGTAGCAGACGATCTCGCCCCGGGCGCCCTGAAGCGCCTCGTGGCGATGGCTCTCGCCGTGGCGTGGACCTTTCGGGTTGTCGAAGAACGTCACGCGTTCGTCTGACGCGGTCAGCTCGGCCATGACCTCACGAGTGACGTCGGGCACGCCGTCGCCGATGACGAAGATCTCGAGCTCTTCGACGGTCTGGCCGAGCGCGCTCGGGATCGAGCGCAGAAGGGTCGGACCGTGGTCGTGTGTCGGGACGAGGACTGTGGCGGCGAGAGTCATGCAGGCAGTCCCGCAAGCGACCGCAGCTCAGAAATGGCGCGCACGATCTTCGCTCCCTCGGCGGCGCTGCTGCGCGGCGGGGGACAGCCGTTCAGATGCTCCACGAACACCCGCAACTCCCGCAGGAGTGGCAGCTCGGTCGAGATCGGCCGCTGCTCGGGCTGGGCCGTCGCCGGGCCGGCGGGATCGGCGCCTCGCATGATCCGGACTCGATCGCTGTAGCCGTCGTCCAGGACCGCGACACCGTCCTCGCAGACAAGGGTGATCTCCCTGCGGCGGTCGAGCGCCCGCGCTGACACCTCCAATGCGAGCCAGGGCCTGTCGCCCAGCACGCCGATGAGCCCCGCCACGGATCCGTCGGCCGCATCCGCGACCGCAATCCTCGGCTCGGGCAGCGTTCCGAGAATCTCGAGGCCGATCGAAAGATCGTGGGGCGTCAGGATCCAGATCGCGTCCACCTCGTGAGGATTGCCCCAGCCGATCCGCGTCGTCCGGAGGCCGATCACCTCTCCGAGCTCGTGTTCGCGGGCGATCACGCCGAGGAGCTCGACGCCGGGGTGGTAGCGCCACTTGTCCATCACGAAGAGTCGATCGGGCGCTGCGGCTGCGAGGCGGTCTGCGTCGGCGGGATCGTCAGTGAGCGGTTTCTCGACGAAGATCGGTACGCCGCGGTCCAGGACCTCCTCGACGACTGCCGCGTGCGTGGAGGTGGGCGTAGCCACGACGATCCCGTCGACGGCAGGGAGCTCGGCGACCGAGCGAAGGATGCCCCCCGCTCCGCCTTCCAGCGCTCTCGCTCTGCTCTCGTCCGACCGCGCGACGGCCGTGACTTCACAACCGAGTGTGAGCAGGTCTCGGAGGATGAACCTTCCCCAGGATCCGCAGCCCACGAGTCCGATGTGAGGCCGCCCGCGCACCAGCGCGCCGATGATATTGGGCTAGCGGCGGGCGCCGAAGTCGGCAGTCATGATCGTGACCGCCCGGCCGCGGTACTCGCCGCCGGCGTTCGAGAAGTGCACGGCGCCGATTCCGACCTCGCGCCACTCGCGTGAGAGGAGGTTCTCGCGGTGGGGCGGGCTGTTCATCCACTCGCGAATCGCAAACGCCGCTCCGTAGGTGCCGGTGCCCCAGAGGAGGTTCTCGCCGACCGTCCAGGAGCGGAAGCCGCGCGAAGGATAGAAGCGCTCGATGCGGCGCCAGAACGCCGTCCCGCTGATCGAGTCGTGCTCGAAGTAGCCGCGGCGTCCCATGTCGTTCGAATGGAACACGGCGGCGGAGCGGAGATGGCTGTTGAGCCGAAGCGGGCGGAGGCCGTGCGCGCGCCGGACGACGTTCATCCGGTCGACGACGGTGCTCTCGAGGACGGCCATCGCGGACCTCGCGCGGGTGCGCTGAGGCGCTGACGCGCGGGCCGGCGAGAGAGTCTTGGCCGTGCTCTTCAGCTGGGCGCGGACGAGCGTCTCGACGTTCTCCACGACGGCTGGATCACCACGCGCGACTGAGAACGACGACGCAAGCGCGACCGTGGCCAGCGCGAATGCCAGACCCCTCCACATGCTTTTTGCATCGGCCTGGATCCGTCGAAAAGCCTCCCCCTTACGGGGGATTACCGGCTGAGAAACGGCTTGACTAGATCGCTGCGGGTGCCC
>CAVWHA010000018.1:0-91962 GCA_963754715.1 uncultured Actinomycetes bacterium
GTTCCATCTATCCCGTTAACCTTCAGACTCTGTGGAAACTTCAAACAAATCTTCGGTAGTTGTGGGCGAGGTGGGGAAACCATCTTCAGTTGTCGTGCAGCTGCTTTTGAATGGGCTGTCGGAGCGCACTAATTTTAGCCGCAATCGGGTGGGGAAGCCAGAGTCGTTTGCTGATAGGGGCACAGCATCCGGTGCCGGTTCAAAGTTCAACCTCGAATGTCCAAGGCCAGTGAGCAGGGAGCAGGAGCAAGTGCGCGGTGGTCTTGAGCAGTGGAGATCACTCCCGCACCACTTCTCGCGCAGCCTTGTCGTCACGAATACCGAGAAGTCTCGGGTGGCGGAGTTTGTTGTGCCTGGTCCATTGGATGAAACCGACTTGTACCACGATCTCGGGGCGGACCCAGTGAGCGCGAAGGCTATCACCGACTTTGCTTCGCGGTAGGCCAACTGCTTTCGTAAACGGCGGCTTATCGATCTCGAGCCGATCGAGTTGCGCGCGCAGATCGAGCAGCATTTCCGTATTGAAGCCGGTGCCGATTTTGCCGGCGAAGACAAAGTCGTCCCCTTCGTAATAACCAACCAGCAGAGCGCCCAGGCCCGCGCGTTTGCCCTGCGGTTCGGTGAAGCCGCCGACCACGAACTCCTGGGCCAACTCGCACTTCATCTTCAGCCAGTTCGGCGAGCGGCGCTGCTCATAAACCGAATCGCGGCGTTTCGCGATACACCCTCCCAGCCGTGTTTCTGCGCGCGCTCCCAGGGCGCTTCGTCGTGCAGCTCTGTGACCCGGTGAAGCGGCGGTGCGAGCGGCAGCTTGCGCAACAGGGCACGGCGTTCTTCGAGCGGCAGGTTCGTCAAGTCACGGCCATCGAGCCACATGATGTCGAAGACGTGATAAGCGCGGGCGGCCGTGCCAGTCGATTTCGCCGTCGAGGATCAATTCCTTGTGCGGGAGTTTGGCAATCGCACGGGCCAGCGCGGGAATGGTTTGCGGCAAACGATTGCGCGAGAACAATTCGACTCGTGAACCGTTCTTGTAAGCGAGTAGCCGGATGCCGTCGAACTTACGTTCAAAGATCCATTCCGGCCCGTTGAAACGCTCCTGGGTGAGCGTGGCGGCCATTGGCTGAATCCATTCGGGGAATTTAGGCATGGGGAAACTATAGCAGTGAGGTGCAATTAGCCTGACACTCGAACTTTAGTTAACATTGAAGCATGCTGATTCGACTAGCGTTCATTCTCGCGTTTGTCTTTGTGTTTGAGGCTGTTGCGTTCGCGCAACTCAAGTTCCAAGGTTCATCGTTCAATCTCCCACGGCAACAGGTTTCGTTCGTTAATTCGAAGGATGGAACGCGCATCGCGCTCGAGTGTGCGGGCACAGGACCAAACCTTCTGATTGTTCATGGAGGCACAGGGAACCGCAGGCGCTGGCGGCCCTTAATGCCTTTCTTCGCGACGCGGTTCACAGTATGTGCCATGGACCGCCGTGGTCATGGTGAAAGTGAGCGGGCCCGAATTATCGCCTGCAAAAGGAATTTGAGGATGTGAAGGCCGCAGTAAACTCTCGACCGGGCGCAGTCTTTGTTCTTGGCCATTCAATCGGAGGCGTGTTTGCTCTCGAAGCTGCTTTACTAACGAAAAAGATTTCGAAGTTAGTGCTGTACGAACCTCCTTTGCAGGATCTCGACCACACGGCCGTCGCCGATCGAATGGAAAAGTTGATTCAGGCCGGTAATCGCGAACAGGCGCTGCTAACGTTTCTGCGCGAGATCGTTATGATGTCTCCTGAAGAAATTCAGACCATGAAGGCACGGCCTGTTTGGCCGGATCGCGTCGCCGGTATAGACATACAGATTCGCGAAATTCGCGCGCTGACCAAATATCGATTCGATGCCGAGCGGGTGAGGACGCTAAAAATTCCGACGTTGCTGCTTGCCGGTAGTGAAACTCCTTCACCTCAACTCAAGCAGGCGCTCAAATCCTTGATGGACGCTTTACCGGCCCGAACTGTGATCGTGTTCGAAGGCGAGGGTCATAACGCGATGGACATGATCCCTGAGAAGTTTGCGGAAGCGGTGACGGGGTTTTTGCTTGGGAATAATTAGTGGCGTCGACGAACAAAGACAACGATAACCATTCCAACGAGTCGGAGTTCTTTAGACAGCCTTTAAGAAATTCATTCCGGCAGATTCATCCGTTTCAGCATTTCCTTGAATCGCGGCTCGGAACGCAGATCGTCAAGCTCTGGGGCAACTGCATACGTATTGGCGGTTTCTGAACGAGCCGACATGTGCTTTTCAAGCCAGTTCAAGGCTTCCGCTTTATCACCAAGCCCAATGTAGATAAGTGCAAAAGTATAGCCCTGAACATAATTCCGGGTCGCTTCCTGTTTTAACTCGCTGAGCAGCTTTACTGCTTCATCGCGCTTGCCGGATTTCGCCAGCCACAGTCCCAAATATCCCTTTGCCGAGGAACCATTATTCAGTTCGATAGCCGTGCGCGTTTCGGCTATGGCTTCCGGATACATTCCCTTTGAGCCATATGCCCGACCCAAAGCCAGGTGAGCGTATTCAAAATTTGGGTTACGAACGAGAATGCGTTTGTATTGTGCAATCGCCTCATCATACCTGCGAGCGAAGACGAGCATGTCAGCGAGATTCGTACCTATGATCGGCGAAAGCGGGTCAAGTTCCTCGGCACGCCTCAACTCGACAATACTATCGTCAAACCGTTTTACATTCCCGAGGTCAGCACCTAACCAATGATGGGCGGTCGCGTAATTCGGTTTGAGTTCGATAGCGCGGCGATACTCCTTTTCCGAGCCATCCCGATCCCATTCATAATTGGAAAGATAAAATCCGAGCGCGGTGTGTGCTTCTGCCAGCGAATCGTCAATCTCTAATGCCCGCAGAGCCGCCGCTTTCGCCTGAGGCATGCTGTCGTTTGCCGGCGCAACATCGTAACTCGAAAAGAGAACGTATGTTTCAGCCAAACCTGAATAGGCGAGGGCATAGTTCGGGTCTTTCTCAATTGCTTGCCGATAAAACTCAGCAGCTTGTTTGAGGGATTCGCCCGTTCGTTTGTTCCAATAGAACTTTCCTTTCAAATAAAGCTGATAGGCTTCGGGTTAGTCGGTGTAAGTCTTTTCGACTTTCGCTACATCCGCACCCGAGAGTTTGGATTTGAGCTTGCTCGACACATCACGCGCAATCTCGCTTTGGAGTGTGACGAGGTCGGTTTGCTTGCGATTGTATTGCTCACTCCAAATGACGTTCTCCGTTTGCGCGTCAATCAATTCCAGACTCAGCGTTAACTGGTCACCGCGCTGGACGACGCGCCCGTTTAAGATTGCCTGCACGTTCAACTCTTTGCCGATCGTCTGCGGATTTGTCTCTTTCCCTTTGTAACGAAAGACCGAAGAACGTGCTTTGACATTCAGATTCGGCAATTGTGACAGACTGCTGATGAGGGTTTCGGTCATGCCGTCCGAGAGATATTCGACATCGGGTTGCCGCTCTCGTTGACAAACGGCATGACAGCTATCGAATTAATCTGCTTGTCCCGCCCATACAACCAATAACTTCCAAGTCCCAGAGCGGTGACCAGCACAATTCCAAAGGCTCCCGCTATCAGAGAATTGCGGGTTGAGGCAACATGCTTGCGGGCAGCGTCTGATGGGTAGTTGGAGTTTTCGATTCCAAGTTCGTTTAGCTGCCGAGTTGTTGGTTGAGAGCCGTACGTAGAAACAAGCGTATCCGGATCGGTGGATCGGCCCTTACCAGCGTCCGTCGTATTGTGCGGCAGAATGCTCGTCTCGACTTCACTCACAGCGCCAGTGTCGACCACGAGAGGTGATCCATCCGCACGGCAAAAGCCGAGCGTGTCATCGGTCTCAACTCGATTACATGATGGGCAGCGTTTCACAGATATTTATGCAGGGAAGAGATATCACTCACATCAAAATCGCAGGTAAGGAAGGCGGCTTGCCCTCGCTTAAGGTTCATTTAGCTCAATCTTGAATGTCGCTGGGAGTTGCGGCGGGGGCAACACCCTTCCCAACCTGCAAATTTGTCTAACTTGTTGTTGCCTCCGCGGGACTCTGAGGTACCATCGTTTTTCAAAGCTTTCCTTTAAGCCGCCGTCCAGCCGCCGTCGATTAGATGGATGCTCCCGGAGCAATACGACGATTCATCACTCGCCAGGAACAGCGCGAGTTGGGCTACCTCTTCGTTGGTACCGTATCGCTGCAAGGCAATCTTGGTTAAGAGATCGCTGCGCACCGCCTCAGGATCATCAGGCGAGTACTGAGTTTCGAGCGAACGAATCATTCGGTTATCAATAGGGCCGGGCGCAATTGCATTAACGCGGATCTTAAATGCGCCCAATTCCCAAGCAGCAGTTTTGACTAGACCATTGACGGCGTGTTTGCTGGCGATATAAGGCGCCATAGTGGGACTGCCAATCACAGCTGCTATCGATGCCATGGCGATAATTGAACCGCCACCGCGCTGTTTCATCGGTTCGACGCAGTATTTCATTGCTAGCCAGACACCGATGACATTGGTTTGCAGCACCTCTTCAAATTCCTGTCGGCTCAGGGTCTCAATTGGACTAAATCTTCCTTCAGTACCGGCGTTGGCAAGCAGGATGTCTACGCCGCCAAAGGCTTCGATGGTGGCTGCAACGGAAGCGGCAGTTGCTTCTTCATCGGCTGCATTGGCAACAAAGTGTGCTACTCCGCTGTCAAGGGCGAGGCGTTTGCGCGTCTCTTTAAGTTTGTCTGCCGAACGTCCCACGAGCATCACGCTCGCGCCTTCCTGTAGAAATAGTTTGGCGGTAGCTTCACCGATACCTCCGGTTGCGCCGGTGATGATTGCTACTTTGCCGTCCAGCCGCCTACGGTATTCACCATTTTGATTCATTTGGTTTCTCCCAACTAATTAATACGGGGGCGGCGAATGAGAATTCAGGGACTCGGGACCTGGTTTCTTGCGTCGAGTCTCATGAGCGTATGCAGCAGTACGTTTGCGCCGTTGGTGATGTCTTCAGGCTTGGAAAATTCGCGCGGGCTGTGACTAATGCCATCACGACTCGGCACAAAGATCATTCCAATCGGACCAAGGCGCACAATCTCCTGACCGTCATGCCCCGCGCCGCTCGGCATCTGTTTTGTTGTCAGTCCCAATTGCTTTGCCGACTCTTCAATGGCTCGCCGAAGGGGATATTAGCCCTGATGTCGGCTGTACAAGGTCGAGCCGACCCGGACGAACGTCGCCCCTTCCTCGGCGGCGATGCGGTAGTCCTGGCTCGTGCCCATCGGAGGCTCGCGCGAGGCCGAGCGCTCCGCGGCCAGCTCGCGCAGGCGACGGAAATACGGCCGCGAGGCGGCGGGGATCCTCGGCGAACGGCGGCATGGTCATGAGCCCTCGCACCTCGGGGTAACGCGCCAGGAACGCATAGAGCTCTTCGGGCGCGACGCCGGACTTCGTCGCCTCCCCCGAGAGATTCACCTGGACGAGGGCCGGGACCTTCGAGCCGGGCGGCCGCCGAGTCGGAGTCGAGCGAGTGGACGAGCTCGCAGATCCGGTTCACGACCTTCGCCTTGCGGCTCTGGAGATGGCCGATGAAGTGCCAGCGGAACGCGTCGCCGTAGCACCGCGTGCTTCGCCTCGAGGTCCTGGGCGCGGTTCTCCCCACCACCTCGACGCCGGCCTCGGCCAGGAGCGGCCATGTCCTCGAGGGAGACGTACTTCGTGGCGGCAACGACCGTCACAGCCGGGCCGACCTCGGCGCTGACGCGCTCGTAGCCGACGGCGCGGACCTCGTCAGGTGACAGCGGCGATCACGCCCTGCCGGCCCGTCGGCTCGCGCCGTCGCGGCGGTGCGAGAAGAAGAGCTCCGGGTGGCAGGGGGCGCAGGGGTCGACGCGCTCGACGCTCACCGACGCCGGCGTCGTGCAGCGCTGGTCGGCCGCGCGGCAGAGGTCGAGCCTGCCGTCGTGCGCACGACGTCCGGCGCCGAAGCGCTCGCGATACGGCGCTGCGACCTCCGGGCCCACCTCGTAGCAGCAGGGCCCGATCCCCGGCCCGACGGCCGCCGCGGGCCGGCCACCGCCGAGCGCCGCGCGCCGCCTCCACGATCCCTGCCAGCAGGCCGCGCCAGCCGACGTGGAGGACGGCGAGCAGGGCCGGCGCCGTCAGCCCGGACGAGCGCGATCGGCAGGCAATCCGCGCCGAGCGCGAGGAGCGGCCGGCCGGGCTCATCCGTCCAGACGGCGTCGCCGGGGGTCGCCGCGGGGCTGACGACCCCGCGGGCACACGTCGGCACCGTCGGCACCTGGCGCCGCAGGCCACGAGCGCGGCTCGGGGTCGCCGCCGACGCGCCGACCAGAGCGGCGCCGGTTCTCGTCGACGCGCGGGCGTCGTCGTCGGTGAGGAAGCCCGAGGTTCAGCGACGCGTACGGCCCGTCGCTGACGCCGCCCAGCCGGGTCGAGAAGGCGACCTCGTACGGGCCCGGTACGTCCCAGTGGAGGAGAGAGGCGGTCAGAGGCTACGCGAACAGCTCTCGCGCGGCCGCGAGCTCGGACTCGCGGCCGTCGAGCTCGCCGTTCAGCTTGCGCCGCCGTAGCTCGGCGAGGATCTCCCCCACCCGCGGCGACTCGCCGAGGCCCGAGGTCCGCGAGGTCCTCGCCGGTGATCTCGAGGCGGACATCGCGCAGCCCGGCGGAAGTAGTCGTGCGCAGCGGCTCGAGGTCGGCGAGCGCCAGCGCGAAACGGCGCATCCGGCGCGTAGGGCTCGGCGAGCGCGACGACCTCGGCGGGCTCGAGCTTGCGTCGCGCAGCCGCTCGACGAGCCGGGCCGACCGTGATCGCAGCGGCGATCTGCTCCGCGTCGCGGCCGCGCACCTTGAGCCGGTCGAGCCAGTCGTAGACCTCGTCGGGCGGCAGACCGGCGCGCGAGCGCCGTCGAAGCCCGAGGCGCCAGGCAGGGACGTCGAGCCCGTATCGCGCGTCGAGCGCGACGAGCCGCTCGAGCAGGCCGCCGGCCTCCTCGTCCGCGGCGAGTGCGGGTGGATCGCGCGTACCACGCCGAGCTCGGCGAGCCGCAGGATCGAGGCGCCCGGCGTCGCCCTCCTCGAGCAGCGCGACGAGCTCGTCGCGAGCCGCGCCGAGGACAGGTCGCCGACGAGACCCATCTCGACGCGCGCGGGCGAGCCGCTGCGTGTGTCGTCCATCCGGAAGCCGTAGCGGCTCTCGTAGCGGATCGCGCGGAAGATCCGCGTCGGGTCGTCGATGAAGGACAGGTTGTGGAGGACGCGGATCGGTCCCCGCCTCGAGGTCGCGGCGGCCGCCGAACGGATCGACGAGCCGGCCGAAGTCGTCGCCCTTGAGGGAGACGGCCATCGCGTTGATCGTGAAGTCGCGGCGGAAGAAGATCCTCGCGGATCGTCGCGTGCTCGACGGTCGGCAGCGCGCCAGGCGCGTCGTAGAACTCGGTGCGCGCGGTGACGACGTCGATGCGCTCGTCATCGCCGTAGAGGACGACCGCCGTGCCGAACTTCTCGTGCGCGCGGACCCGGCCGCCGAGCGCGTCCGCCAGGCCCGGCGCGCAGCGCGATCGCATCGCCCTCGACCGCGATGTCGACGTCGAAGTTCGGCTCGCCGAGCAGGATGTCCCGGACGGTGCCGCCGACGAGGTAGACGCCGTCGTAGGGCTCGCTCACCGCGGCGACCGCCTCGAAGACCGGCTGCGAGCTGCTCGAGGCGCCCGAGCTCGCGCCGGCAGGCTCGGCGCCACCTCCCGTCGGCTCGTCCGGCGCCCCGAGCGCGCGGAGCACGTCGCTGCGGGTGACGACGCCGACGAGCCGGTCGCCTCGAGGACGGCGACGCGACCGTCGGCCGAAGCCCGACGAGGCCGCTGCACCTCGGCGAGCGGCGTATCCTCGCCGCACGTGACGACGCGAGAGCTCATGATCCCCTTGACCGGCGCGTGCGAGAGGCCGTGCCGATCGCCTTGTCGAGATCCTCGCGCCGACCGACGCCGACGAGCCGGTCGTCCTCGACGACGAGGATCCCGCTCTGCCCGTAGCGCTGGCAGGCGACCATCGCGTGCGGCCACGGTCTCGTCCGGCCCGACCGACGCGCGGGCCGGGACATGATCTCTCGCGCGCGCGGATCGGCGCGCTCAGCAGCCGTCGCGAGGCCCGCCTCGAGCGTCGCCTGCGCCTCTTCCAGGCTCCCGCGGAAGATCGCCGAGGCCGCCTGCCGATGACCGCCGCCTCCGAGCGCGCGCGCGAGCGCGCGCGGCATCGAGCTCCGGCGCATGCGGCTGCGGGCGACGGCGAAGACCCGCTCGTCCATCTCGACCAGCAGGACGAGCGCGTGGCAGTCGGTCAGATCGACGATCTTGTGTGCGAGGTTCGAGATCCCGTCGACGTGCGCGCGGCCAGCGACACCGCGGCGACGAGCACCTCGACACCCGCCGGCGTCGCACCGTCTCGAGCCGGCCAGCAGCGCGAGAGCAGCTCGCGCTCGTCGTCGGCGAGCGGCGTGTGCAGGTACGTGGCGATCTGGTCCTGGCGCGCGCCGTGACGAAGGCACCAGGCGAGCGCCTCGGCGTCGCGCTGCGTCGCCGTCGGGTAGGTCAGCGAGCCCGTGTCCTCGTGGATACCGAGGGCGAACGCGGTCGCCTCGAGCAGGGGTGACGGCGAGCTCGCGCTCCGCGAGCACGCCGACGAGCGTCGTCGTCAGCGCGCCGTCATGCGGAGACCAGGCGTCTCGGGCCAGAACCCAGTCGGGCAGGTCGCCCCCGTGGTGGTCGAAGACGACCTTCTCGACGGCCGGGTCGAGCGCGACCGGGCTCCAGCTCGCCGAGCCGGGCCCGCGTGAAGTCGTCTCGACGACGATCAGCCGCCGGATCGCGTCGAGCTCGAGCCGCGACGCCTCCCGGGCGTCCAGCTCGTCCGCGTAGAGGCGGTAGAACTCGCGGACGTTCCGGTTCAGCGTGCCCTGGATGCAGATCACGGCATCGGTGTACAGCCGCCGGGCAGCGAGCATGGCTGCGAACGCGTCGAAATCCGTGTTCGCGTGGGTGACGATGACCTCGGGTGCCTTCACACCCGGAATTGTGGCTGCTCTACGCGAGCGCTATCGCTTCGATTTCGACGAGCGCGCCCGATGGAAGCTTCGAGACCTCCACCGTGGCACGGGCCGGCGGGGTGGATCCGATGCGGCTCGCGTACACGTCGTTCATCGCCGCGAAATCGTGGAAGTCGGCCAGGAAGACCGTCGTCTTCACGATCTTGTCGAGACCCGAGCCGGCCTCCTCCAGGATCGCCTGCAGGTTGTCGAAGACCTGCTCGGTCTGCTCGGCGATCCCCTCGCCGACGAGCTCTCCGTGATCCGGCTTCAGCCCGACCTGGCCGGCGACGAACACGAGCCCGGCGGCCTTGATCGCCTGCGAGTACGGGGCACCCTGGAACGGAGCCGGCGCGCGCTCGGTGCGAACGACTGTCTTGTCTCCCACCGCTACTCCTTTCGCAACGGCGCCGCCGCATTGGCGAGCGCTCCTCCGAGGGCCTTGAAGATCGCCTCCAGCACGTGCTCCGCATTCTCGCCGTGAAGCAGGCGGACGTGCAGCGTCAGGCCTGCCGCCTCGGCGAGCTCCTTGAGGAAGCCCGAGACGAGGTCGCGATCGAGGCCTGCGACGTGCGCGTCCGAAAGATCGACGTTCGAGACGAGCAGCGCGCGGCCCGAGGCTTCGAGGACGACGTTGGCGAGCGCTTCGTCGGCGGGCATGATCGCCGATTCCGTAACCGGCGACTCCATCCCGCCGCAGCAATCCACGGAGCTCCTCTCCCAAAGCGCGGCCGGCGGCGGTCGCGACGGCGTCGGGCCCGCCTGCCGCCACCTCGAGCTGAAGGTCGAAGCCGGAGTGCGCCGCGACGAGCTCGAGCAGGTGGTCGAGCACGGGCAGGCCGGTCGCGACGTTGGCTCTACCGCTCCCGCCCAGCTCAATCCGCGCGGGAAGCATCACCCGATCGGGTTGCAAAGGCCGCTTCATAGCTCGAACGAGGGTATCGCAGCCGCATCGCAAGGGCCGATTTCGACTGTGCGAGCCACCTCCCGGCTCGACGCGGCCCAGATGCAATCCCGAAGCGCCCATCCCGTGGTTCGACTCGTTGCGGCAATCCTCCCGATCATCGGAGCCGCAGCGCTCGGGGTACCCGCAGCCCTGTCGGCTTCGGCGACTTCCTCGTCTTCTGCCGGCACGGCAGTGGTCACGTACGAGAATCACGCGGCGCTTCGCAAGGCTCTCGTCCGCTTCCCTGCCCGTATCGTTCGGCGTCTTCCGGACGTCCGTTCCGTGGAAGTTCGCCCCGCAGACCCGCGAAGCTTCGCGGCCGGCGTTTCGCGGCTTTCCGGGATCACGTCTGTGGAGACGCCCGAACCCCGCTTCTCGGCGGCCGAGCCCGGGCTCACGGCGATGTTCTCCGCCGACGTCCCGTATCAGTGGCAGTACACCGCGACGCGCTCGAACTCCGTTCCCGAGGGGGTGCTGCGCGCGGCGGCCGGCGTGAAGATCGCCGTGATCGACACGGGCGCCGACGTGACGGCCCCGGACCTCGCGGCCAAGTCACCGGAGACCTACAACATCTTCAACGGCAGCACCGACGTCCGCGACTTCCACGGCCACGGCACGTTCGTCGCCTCGATCGCCGGCGGCTCGGTCTCGAACAGCGAAGGGATCGCCGGCTTCGGCGGCGACGCCCAGCTGCTTCTCATCCAGACCGGACGCCCCGACGGCTCGTTCACCGACGTGGACGAGGCCGACGCGATCGTCTACGCGGTCAACCACGGCGCCAAGGTCATCAACCTCTCGATCGGCGGGACGGAGACGTCCTCCGTCGAGCGCAAGGCGCTGGACTACGCCGGTGACAACGGCGTCCTCGTGGTCGCCGCGGCCGGCAACGAGTACGAGGACGGGAACCCCATCGAGTACCCGGCGGCACTGCTCCAGCCGGTCGGCTCGAAAGGCCGCGGAGGCATCGGCCTCTCGGTCGGCGCCACGACGAAGGCCAGCGTACGCGCGTCCTTCTCGAACACCGGCTCCTGGATCTCGATTGCAGCGCCTGGCGAGAACGTCTTCGGCGCGGTGTCGTCGTACTCGAAGCCCCGGAACTGGCCCCGATACATCCTCCCGGGCTCGTCGACCGGTCTCTACGGCTACTCGAGCGGCACCTCGTTCGCCGCCCCTCAGGTCGCCGGAGCCGCCGCGCTCGTCTGGGCCGCCAACCCCACGCTCACCCGTGACCAGGTCTCGTGGATCCTCAAGCGCTCCGCTTCCGGCGATGGACGCTGGACGAAGGGGCTCGGCTACGGAATCCTCGACGTCGGCCGCGGCCGTCGCATCAGCGCAGAACGGCGGCGAGATCGTCCCGCCGGCACGGGCCTTCGCTGCGCTTCGCGTCTCAGGAGCGCTTCGCCGCCAGGCACGGCGGACTCGGATTCGCGTCAGGGCGACACTTCGCTCCCAGCTCTCGGCCATCTCCCCCGCCGGCCGGCGAGTCTCGCTCCAGGTTCGGCGCAACGGCAAGTGGCACCGGATCGCGCGGGCCCGGACGAAGGCGGGTGGCCGCGTCACCCTGCGGGCCCGTCTTCGCCCGGGCCGTTACGTGCTGCGGGTCAAGTACTCGGGCGCGCCCGAGTTGACGGCCGCCTCGTCGAGCCGGGTGCTCGTCCGGGTTCGGCGCAGCCGCTAGCTCTCGACGCGGTCGATCTTCGCGCCGAGCGCGCGTAGCCGCTCGTCGATCCGCTCGTAGCCGCGGTCGATCTCGCCGACGTTTCCGATCGTCGAAACGCCTTCGGCGCAGAGGCTGGCGATCAGCATCGCCATGCCGGCGCGGATGTCCGGGCTCGCCATGCGCTGCGCATAGAGCTTGGCGGGGCCGGTGACGACTGCCCGGTGGGGGTCGCAGAGGATGATGCGCGCGCCCATCCCCACCAGCTTGTCCACGAAGAACAGGCGGTTCTCGAACATCTTCTCGAAGATCAGGACCGTGCCCCGCGCCTGCGTTGCCACCGCCAGTGCGATCGACGTGAGGTCGGCGGGGAAGGCGGGCCAGGGCCCGTCCTCGATCTTCGGGATCTGATCGCCGAGGTCGTCTTCGACCACGAGCTCCTGCCCAGGCGGGACGCGGACACTCGACTCGTGGAGCTCGACCTCGACGCCGAGGCGCCTGAAGACCGGCAGGATCGGCGCAAGGTCCTCGATGTCGACGTTCTCGACCGTGACGTCGCCGCCGGTGACCGCGGCCAGGCCGATGAAGCTTGCGACCTCGATGTGCTCTGGCGCGATCCGCCACTCGCCGCCGCCGAGCTGCTGGACGCCGCGAACGCGGAGGACGTTCGAGCCGATGCCTTCGATCCGGGCGCCGAGAGAGCCGAGGAAGCGGCAGAGATCCTGGACGTGGGGCTCGCAGGCGGCATTGCCGATCACCGTTTCGCCGGTAGCGAGCGTGGCGGCCATGACGGCGTTCTCCGTCGCCATGACGCTGGCCTCGTCGAGGAAGATCCGGCGGCCCTGGAGACCCGAGGTCCGCATGTCGAAGCGGCCGTTGATCTCGACGTCCACGCCGAGCTCGGCCAGGGCGTGGACGTGCGGGTCGAGGCGCCGGCGGCCGATGACGTCGCCGCCCGGCGGCGGGACGCTTGCGCGCCCGAAGCGGGCGAGCAGCGGGCCTGCCAGGAGGAAGGACGCTCGGATCCGGCTGCACAGCTCGGGATCGAGGTCGGTCTTGCTCGCGTTCGCCGCGTCGACCCGGATCTCGTTGGGCCCGACCCACTCGACGTCGGCGCCGACATCGGCCAGGAGCGCGACCATCGTGTCGACGTCGCGGATCCGCGGCACGTTCGACAGGGTCACCGGCTCGCTCGCCAGCAGGGTCGCCGCGAGGATCGGCAGAGCCCCGTTCTTGTTCCCCGCGGCGGAGACGCGGCCGGCAAGGGGCGTGCCGCCCTCGATGACGAAGCTCTCCATCAGACCGCTGGATACGAGTGTGGTCGACATGAGCGGACTATCGTACTCACCGGTATGGAGGTCACTCGCGATCGCGCCTGGGACACGCTCACCCGTTACACGAAGAGCGAAGCCCTCCTGCGCCATGCCCTGGCTGTGGAAGCTGCTGTGCGCGCCTATGCGAGGAAGATGGGCGGAGACGAGGAGTTCTGGGGCGCGACCGCGCTTCTCCACGATTTCGACTACGAGATCCACCCCACGCTCGACAAGCATCCGCAGGACGGCGCCGCGATTCTCCGCGAGGAGGGGTATCCCGAGGAGCTGGTCGAATCGGTCCTGTCGCACGCCGAGCACCTGGCGATGCCTCGCGACACGGACTTGAAGCGGGCGCTCTTCGCGTGCGACGAGCTGGCCGGGTTCATCCACGCCTGCGGGCTTGTTCGCCCGGACGGGATCGCCACCCTCACGCCGAAGTCGGTGAAGAAGAAGCTGAAGCAACCGTCGTTTGCAGCCGGCGTCCACCGGGACGAGGTTCATGCCGGCGCGGAGCTCCTCGGCGTCGAGCTCGACGAGCACATCCAGACCGTGACCGACGCGATGAAGCCGATTGCGGGCGAGCTCGGGTTGCGCACGGAGGCGGACGCGGCATGACGCCCCGGTTCGAAGCAATCGGGATCGTCGTCTCGGACATGGGCCGCGCGCTCGCTTTTTACAGCCGGCTCGGGACTCGAGTTCCCCGACGGCGCCGAGTCGGAGGGCCATGCCGAGGCTTCGTGGCCGGCGTCCGGATCATGCTCGACACCGAGGAGACGATCCGCTCGTTCGATCCCGATTGGAAGCCGCCGACCGAGGGACATCGCTCTGCCATCGCCTTCCGCTGCGATTCACCAGCGGAGGTCGATGCGACCTACGTGACGCTCCTCGACAGCGGCGGCACCAGCCTGAAGGAGCCGTGGGACGCGTTCTGGGGCATGCGCTACGCCGAGGTGAAGGACCCCGACGGCAACGTCGTGGATCTCTTCGCCGACCTCTAGCGGCGCGGGTCCAGACGCCAGCGACCGGCTGGGTCGTCCGATCGGGACAGCCTCCGTCGGCGTTCTCCCTCCATCGTGGAGCAGACGGCCCCCAAATTGAGCCGTCGAGCCGAAATCGACACACACTCGATCCAAGAGACACGGCCGTCTCAGCGGGCGTAGAGGGACTGTCCCTCTCCGGTCCTCAGGCGAGGATCGACAGTCCAGCCACCAGCCGCGCGATGTCCTCTTCGCTCGTCCAATAGCCGCACGACGCCCGGAGCAGGCCGGTCCCGGGTAGGTCGCGAATGACCACGTCCTCCTCGTCGAGCCGCTTCACCGCCTCGGTCGTGTCGCCGGGCCAGCGGATGGAGACGAGCGTTCCGTGCCCCGGCTCCGTGACGACGTCGAAGCCCGCCTCGAACGAACTGCTCGCGGCACAGGTCGGTCATCGCGCGGGCCCGCTCGAAGCGCCAGTCGGGCGCCAGACTGATAGCTGTCTCGAGCCCGGCGATGAACGCCGCGGGAATCCAGCTCTGCTCGAACCTGGCGCCGCCGGCCCGCGGGGCGAATGCGCCGTCCGGCTCGTAGGACGCCTGCGAGAAGTAGCTCGGCCACGCGACCCGCAGCGACTCCGGATCCCGGACGTACAGGCCGCCGGTCGGAGTCGGGCCGCACAGCCATTTCTGGCCGGAGACCGTGTAGAAGTCGTACGGCTCCGCCTCGACGGGGATCGCGCCCACCGACTGCGCGCCGTCCACCAGCAGAGGCACGGAGAGCGCCTCCTTCAGCTCGGCGATGGGAATCAGCTGTCCGGTCACCCAGAGTACGTGCGAAACAGCAACGAGCTTGGTCTTCGGCCCGACCTCGGCGAGGATCGCGTCCAGCGCTTCGCCCACCGGCCGATCTCGCACGCCCGCGACCCGCACGCGCGCTCCTGACGCATGGAGCGGGCCGAGCATCCCGAAGTGCTCGGCATCGGTCGTCACGATCTCGTCGTCCGGGCCCAGGCCGAGCCCGGCGACCACGACACGGCAGCCCTCGGACGTCGACGTCATGAGCGCTATCCGCTCGGGCTCGACGGCGATCTCCCCCGCGATCACGCTGCGCAGACCGCCGCGCGCTTCGATGATCCGCTCGAAGTGGTCGTGGCTGCCGCGCGGGCCGAGCTCAGCCTGCCCAGCCTCGACCATCGCGTCGTAGGTCGCGCTGCGCCAGAGGCCCGACCGAGCCCGCGTTCAGATACGCGTAGCGCTGAAGGACCGGAAACGCCGCACGAGCATCCTGGAAGGTCAGGTGGCCTCCACCTCGACCGGCGCGTGGTCGGACAGCGCGAGGTTCCCGAGTCGCCGGCGCTCGGGCGTCCAGCGATCGTACGGGACCGGCGGACGCCCCTCGCACCAGCACGTGGTCGACGCCGGGCCCCGCCTTCGAGAACCCGTCCAGGTTCCTGATCACGACCGAGCGGGCCGTGTCCACGTTGAAGTCGCCCGCGAGGATGCACGGCGCCTCCTTCGCGAGCCCGGCCGCCCAGTGCGCCGCCCGAACGATCTCGGCGTCTGCGACCCGAGGATTGCGCGAATTGGTCGCGTGCAGGTTGGTCACGACAAGACCGCCGTCCAGGCGTACGGCAACCGCCTGCCGCCGCTCCTTCCCCCAGGCCAGTTGGGAGACGATCGGAAGTCCGAGGCGACGGCCTTCCCGCAGCCGGAAACCGATCGGGTTCAGCGTCAGCACGTGACGGCTCAGGATCGCCCGTTTCGGCGAGACGAGGATCGCGTTCGCCTGGCCCTCGAAGGCCGACCGAAGCAGGCCAGGATTGAGATCCGTGACTCGGCGACCCAGCTCTGCCGTGGAGGGAACCGGCCCGATCGTGGGCCGCGCTGCCACCTGCCCGAAAACCTGCATCCCGCTCCACTCGCCGATCCGTTCGAGCGCCCACGGCGGCACTTCCTGCAGGCAGACGAAGTCGGGCCCGTCCTCGGTCACCAGCCGCACCATCTCCTCCACGTAGCGGCGGCGGCCGGGCGGGACCGTGTTCCCGTGGAAGAGGTTCCAGGTGCGAACGACCACGCGGGTAGCGTAGGCGCGCATGGGAGGCCGTTTCGCGGAGCTGATCGCCCGGCAACTCGACCTGTTCGAAGAGGAGGACGCGGAGTTCTTGCGGCGGGTCGACGACGCCGAGCGCGCGTACGACACGGCCGATCGAGAGGATGCCGAGGAGATCTACGGCCGCTATCAGGAGCTCGTGGAGCACGGCACCGAGGCGCTCGGCGAGATGCGCGACGCCTATTCGCGGACGCTCGATGCCGCAGGACGCCGAGGAGTACGAGGCCGAGTTCAACCAGACGGTCGATCGAACGGATGCCCCGCTTCGGGCTCGAGATCGAGGACGTCTGAAATCAGCGGTGGCCGAAATGGTGCGCCGGCGGGAAGTGAGTCGCCTAGCTGCTCGACCTCGGCCAGGCGGCGGGCGAGCGGCGCCAGGGTCTCGATCTCGCGGACGAGGACGTTCTGGTTGCGCCCCTGCCGCTCGAAGCGGCCCCGGGCCAGGACCAGCTTCTCGGCGCGGACGACCGGCGCGGAACTGCTCGTACACGGCCGGCGGGACGATCAGGTTCATCTGGCCGAACTCGTCCTCGAGCAGCATGAAGACGACGCCTTTTGCGGTCGACGGCCGCTGGCGGGCGACGACCATTCCGGCCACCGCCACTTGCGCCCCGTGGAGTGTCAGAGACACGTCATGGCTCGAGAGGACATTGGCCGGAAGGTGCGGGCGCAGGAGCTCCAGCGGGTGGACGCCGACCGAGACGCTCGTCGTCCGGTAGTCGGCGAGCATCCGCTCCCAGTCGGTCGGCTCCGGGAGCACGGGGGTCTCGACCGTCGGATCGAGCGGCAGCGCCAGCTGCCGCGCCTCGCCGCCCGACCCCGGAACCGACGCCGAGCGCGGCGCAAGCCCGCCTCCCAGATCAGCGGCCGCGCCTCCTCGCCGAAGGAGGCACAGGCACCCGACTCGATCAGCGCCTGGAGCCCCTCCCGCCGGAGCGGCGCCCGCTGCGCGAGATCGCGGACGTCGAGGAACGGGCCGCCGCGCTCCCGCTCCTCGACCAGAGCCTTCGCGTCGTCCTCTCCCACCGACGTGACGTACTCGATCCCCATCCGCACCGCCCCGACCTGCACCGAGCACTTGGCCTCACTGAGAGGTTCACGTCCGGCGGAAGCACCTCCACCCCGCGCCGCTGCGCATCCCGCACCAGACGTCGCGGGCGGGTAGAAGCCCATCGGCTGCGCGTTCAGCAGCGCGCAGAGGAACTCGGCCGGGTAGTGGCAGCGCAGCCACGAGGACTGGTAGGCGAGCAGCCCGAACGCCGCCGCATGCGATTTCGGGAACCCGAACCCGGAGAAGGCGACGAGCTTGTCGTAGATCGAGTTCGCGCAGCGCCTCGCTCCACGCCCTTGGCCAGCGCGCCGTCGATGAACCGCTTGCGGTACGCCTCGAGCGCGGCCTGGCTCCGCTTCCGGCTCATCGCCCGGCGCAGGCCCTCCGCCTCCCCCACGCTGAAGCCGGCGAGCGCCATCGCGACCTCCAGCACCTGATCCTGGAAGACGATCGACGCCGAGCGTGTCCCTCAGCGGCTCCTCGAGCAGCGGGTGGTCGCGCCGGCGGCTCGTACGACGGATCCTCGCGCAGCCGCTGCCGCCGCTCGATGTACGGGTGGACGGCCTTCCCCTGGATCGGCCCGGGCCGCACGAGCGCGACCTGCACCATGATGTCCTCGAGCGTCTCGGGCCGGGTGCGCAGAATCGTCTGCATCTGCGCCCGGCTCTCGATCTGGAAGGCGCCGACCGTGTCCGCCTCCTGGATCTGCGCGAAGGTCTCGGGGTCGTCGAGCGGGATGCGCGAGAGGTCGATCGGCTCGCCGCGCAGACGCGCGATCTGCTCGACGCACTCCTCGACCGCCGAGAGCATCCCGAGCCCGAGCAGGTCGATCTTGAGGAAGCCGGCGTCGTCGCAGGAGTCCTTGTCCCACTGGACGAGCTGCCTTCCGGCCATGGCCGCCGGCTGGACGGGGACGAGCTCGACGAGCGGCCGGGTCGAGATCACCATCCCGCCCGGGTGCTGCGAGATGTGGCGCGGGAGGCCGGCGATCTCGCGGCAGCTCGGCGAAGGCGCGCCAGCGCGGCGAGCGCGCCTTGTCGCTCGAAGCCGGGGAGCGAGTCGAGCTCCTCGGCGACGCGCTTCGCGTTCCAGCCGTCGGAGACCCGCGCGAGCCGCTCGAGCTCGCCGTACGGGAGGCCGAGCGCCTTGCCGATGTCGCGGATCGCGCCGCGGGAGCGGTAGGTCGAGAAGCTCGCGACGAGCGCGGCGTGCTCGCGGCCGTAGCGCTCGGTGACGGCGACGATCAGCTTCTCCCGGATGTCGCGCGGAAAGTCGAGGTCGATGTCAGGGACGCCGGTCAGCTCGCGGTTGATGAAGCGGCCGAGCGAGAGGCCGGCCGCGACCGGGTCGACGTGCGAGAGCCCGGTCAGGTAGCAGACGATCGAGCCGACGGACGAGCGCCGCGCCCCGCCCCGGCGGGAGAGCTGTTGCGCGGCGACTCCCGGCCGCGCACCTCGTTCGCGACCTCCCGCGCCAGCTCGAGCACCTCGTGGTGGAGGAGGAAGAACCCCGCGAGCCCGATCTCCTCGATCAGGGTGAGCTCCTCGTCGAGCCGGGCCCGGGCCTGACTTGTAACGGCGTTCGCGTGCCGTAACGGTCGCTCGAAGGCGCGGTCGGCAGACTCCGCGAGCCGGCTGATGGCCGGCTTGGCCCGGTCGGAGAAGTCCGGGTAGCGGTAGCCGAGCTCTGCGGTGAGGTCGAACTCGAGCCGCTCGGCGATCTGCGCGGTGCGCTCCACCGCCTCCCGGTCGAGCGGGAAGCGGCCGGAGATGTCGCCCGGCGCGCGCAGGACCGCCTCGTGGTTCCCGCGCCGCTCCGGCTCGGAGCCCTCGAGCGACGTGCGGTGGCGGATCGCGACGAGCGCGTCCTGCAGCTGCGCGCGGCGAAGGCGCATGCGCGTGGACGTCGCCGGTGACCACGGTCTGGACGCGCAGGGCCTCGGCGAGGTCGCGAAGGCGCGCGTTCCGTCGCACGTCCCCCCGCTCGAACGGGCGCTGGAGCTCGACGAAGAAGCGATCCGGCCGAAGGCCTGCGGCGAGCCGGGCGGCGGCGTTCGGGTCCTGGACCGCGAGCCCGAAGCGCGAGCAGCCCGAGAGGCAGACGAGACCCTCGTTCAGCTCCTCGAGCAGCGCCTGGTCGAGCGCAGGGTCCAGCGCCGGCTCGCTCGCCTTCGGACGGGTCCCGCATGCGCCGCCGTCAGCAGCCGGCACAGGTTCGCGTACCCCTGCGCGCTCTCGACCAGCAGCGTGACGTGCGACGCCATCCCCGAGCGTGACCTCCGCGCCGGTGATCGGCCGGACGCCGAACGCCTTCGCAGCGTGCGCGAACTCGAGCGAGCCGTAGACGCCGTCGTGGTCGGTGAGCGCGAGCGCCTCGTAGCCGAGCTCGGCCGCGCGAACCGCGAGCTCCTCGGGCAGCGAGGCGCCGTCGAGGAACGAGTAGGCGGAGTGCGCGTGAAGCTCGGTATATGCCATTGGGGGCGAACATATGTTCGCCCCCAATGGTCAGTGTGTCAAACGGCTAGCGCACGTCCGATGCGGTCGCGACGTTGAGCTTCGGGAGGCCGATGATCATGGTCTCCTCGATCTCGGCGGTCGGGATCGCGAGCGCCGTCGTATTCAGCGCGGTCGGCGCGGGTTCCCGCCGCTGAACCACGTTGAAGAAGCGGTTGTAGCCGATCTGTGTCGGGCCGGAGGCGCTCCAGATCCCGACGGTCGCTTCGTTGATCGTGTTCGAGCTGACCTGGTTCCGGTTTCCGTCGACGAAGACGGCCGTGTCGTCGCTCGAGTTGATGACGTTGCCCTTCACCTGGTTCTCGTCGCCGTAGACGTCAACGCCGTCCCAGACGTCCGAATCGAAGATCGTGTTGCCCTCGATCTTGTTGCGGTTGCCCTCGACGTAGACGTTGACCTGCGACTTGCCGAGCACGTTCTGGTGCACGTGGACGTTGTTCACGTCGAACAGAAGGATGTTCGACGAAGTGAACGAGCACGAGCTCGTGCTGGTGCAGAGCCCGTAGACGTGGTTGATGACCGCGTTCTTGTACACGTAACCGGTCGCGCCGAACCCGAGCTGGATGCCGTTCTGCGCGATGTCGGGCGCGACGCCGAGCCCGGAGACGGTGTTCTCCCGGATGTCGACCTTCGTGCCGGCCTCGTTGGCGGTGATCCCGTTCTTGCCGTAGTCGTGAACGGTGTTCGCCTCGAGCTTGACGTCCGAGATGATCCCGTTCCCGCTCTGAACGAAGATCCCGAGCCCGCTCTGGCAGCCCGTGAGGCCGGGACCGAGCTTGATGTTCCGGACGGCGTTGTGCTCGAACAGACCGGAGCTGTTGCGGTAGTACATCCCGACGTAGTTGGGCGCACAACCGGTGATGCCGCCGGTCCCTCCGTCGATCGTGAGGCCCTCGATGTCCACGCGACCCGCGTGGTCGGCGACGATGACCGCCGCGATCGGGTTCCCGCTCGCGAGGCTCGTCGAGTTCTGGACTGCCGCCGTCGGCTTGACGATCGGGGCGTTCTCGTTCTCGAACGGGATGCCCCGAATCCTCAGCGGCTTCGGGATCTTGACCTGCTCGTTGTAGACGCCCGGGCAGACCAGGATCAGGTCTCCGGGGCTCGCGGCGGTGACCGCCGCCTGAATGCTCGGATAGTCGGCGCTCGGGCAGACCATGGTGTCGTCGACGACGATGGTCTGGCTTCCATCGCCGAGGGCGGGTGCGCCCGTGACTCCGAACACGAGGAATCCGGCCAGCGCGACAAGGATCGCGACGGCGCGAAGCTTGGTTCCCCCCATCTCTCTCCGTCCTCACTTTCTGGGCGGGTCCGCAGTGTGGTGTGCGGCCATCGAACTACTGGACGTGTCTACAACGACGCAACCCATAATCTGGATTCGGATGGATGCGGTTGTCCTGGGCCCCGGGGAGGGCGAGCGGCTCAACGGGCGGATCGTCGTCAAGCTCGAGGCGCCGCAGATCTCCGTCAACGAGGTCGACGTCGGCCCGGATTTCGAGGGCCCCGGCCCGCACTTTCACAAGGAGCACGTGGACGCGTTCTACGTGCTCGAAGGAACGCTGGAGTTCATCAACGGCGACGAGACGGTCCGCGCGGAGGCCGGGACTGCGGTCGCGGTCCCGCCCAGCGTCGTACACGGCTTCACGAACGCCGGGCCGGGGCGAGCGCGCTACCTCAACATTCACGCGCCCGACGGGCGGTTCATCGAGTACCTGCGCCATGCACTCGCCGGCAAGAAGTTCGAATGGGACAGCTTCGACGTCGAGAAGGCTTACGGCCCGGCCGACGCGCAGATTTCGGGGCCGGAGGGCGGCGAGCGCCTGTCGCGCCGGGAGGGGTTGGCGAACACGATCAAGGCGGAGACGGACGAGCTTTCGTTGTTCGTCCTCGAGTTCGACGAGCGGTGGGAGGGCGTCGACCCCCACAGCCACGACGACCACATCGACTCGTTCTACGTCCTCGAGGGCGAGGTCGGGTTCCAGGCAGGCGACGAGACGGTGCGGCTCGGCGCCGGCTCGTACTTCGCCGCGCCGGTCGGCGTGACGCACGGCTTCCGCCCCGTCGGCCCCGCGCGGGTGTTCAACCTGCACGCACCCGATGCGGGCTTTGCGGGGCGCGCGCGGGGGCGCTAGGCGTCGTTCGCTTCAAGCTCGCCCATATAGGGCGGAAGCTCTAGCGCCCGCTCGAAGGCCGCGCGGTCGTGCACCGGCTCGCCGTGGGAGACGATCACATGCTCGAACGGGAGCTCGAGGAGCTCTCTGAGCGCCGGCAGCACTCGCTTCTCATGCCAGGGCGTCCACCAGACGATGAGCTCGCCCTCCGGCGCGGTCAGTGCGTCGGCGAAGACAAGTGTGCGCTGCTCGGGCAGCCACATCGGCGTCTCGTTGCGGCCGCGGCCGTCGTAGAGCGCGGTCAGGCCGCCCGGTAGCTCGCTCCCCTCCCCGATCCAGTCGAGCTCGGTCTTCGGCGCGTCGCCGCCGTAGAAGACATCCGGGCCGAACGCCTTCGCGCCGTACCGGTCGACAAAGAGATCGACGTCACGAACGTGGTCAGGCTTGAGGACGACGACGACCGTCGGCGGGCGGCTGTCGAGTCGCTCCCAGACGTCGGTCGCTTCCTCGGGAGGCGCGAGCGGGTCGAGCAGCACGACCTCGCCGCCGGACTCCACGCAGGTCGAGGTTACGAGCGGCGGCCAGCCGCGCTGGGGATTCCAAGCGGGATGCTCCTGGCGCCAGATCCAGAGACCCGGCGCGACGTCGCGAACCTCGACCGTCAGTGACCTATTCCCGGCCGTGCGCGTGCCCGCCGCCGAGGTCGAGCGCGACGGCGAGGAGCAGCAGCCCCGCCCACCAGTTGACGGGATCGAAGGTCAGCGGCTCCTTGTCGCCGACGTTGTTCCAGATCAACCAGACGATGAACCAGACGATGGTCACGGCGTAACCCTACGCGCCGCGCTGGCTGAACCACCGGCCGTGCTCGTCGTCGTGGAATACGACGACGTTCTGGCCGCTCTCGAGGACGACGTCGAAGTAACGCCGGTTGACCGGCTCCTCTGTCCACCAGCGGTCCAGCACGCGCCACTCCTCGCGGATCAGCTCGACCGTCAGGCGGTTGACGAGACGCGGCGCCCCGTCGGGCCTGGGCTCGACGAGTGCAGGTCGCGGCTGGTTTAACCGTCCTGCGGTACCAAGATCGCGCGCGCTTCCGGGATTCGCGACCAAGGGGCCACTTCGACGACGGTCGCGACCGCACCACCTCCGGTGCTGGCCTTGACCTGACGCAACCCTTCCTTGAGGCGGGTCTGGAGCTCGGCGCCCTCCGTCTTGACGAGCTCGAGCTGGCGGCCGGTCTCCTCGGTCAGCTCCACGAGCTCGAGCCGGAGAGTCATCACCGGCGCCGGCACCTCGTTCAGCTTCGGGCCGAGCGCGATCCTGATCCGGTCAGGGTCGCCGGCCGGCTCGCGGAAGGTCAGCGTGCGGCGCCAGGAGGCTCCGCCGACGAGTCGTGCCGAAAGTGCAACTTTTCGGACGAAGCGGTCGGCGCGCTCGGGCCGGGCCAGGGCCGTCTGGATCAGGGTGGCGAGGGCGCGGCGGAGCGTGAGCTCGTTCCCGACCGCCTCGGGGAACTCCAGCATCTCGACGACCTCGGCGGGCGGGCGGCGGCCGCGGATGCGACCGCGCTTCCCTCCTCTCGCCTGGCCCCAGGCGCTGCGGCCGTCCGGTCCCAGACGTTCGGCAACGGCAGCGCCCGGAAGCCCGGCAAGCTGTCCCACGCGCTTCACGCCCAGCGCTTCCAGCTCCTCGCGGCGTCGCTCGTCTAGCCCGAGCAGGCGGAGTGGAAGCGGGGCGAGGAACTCCTTCGTGTGCTCGTCGGAGACGACGAGAACCTGGCCTGGGCGCGCGACGTTGGCTGCCGCAAGAGCGGCGAAGCGGCGTGTTGCCGCACCAACGCGCGCATCCCAGTGTGAGCCGACCGCGGCGAGGGCGCGCTTCAGCGCCTGCTCGAGGCCGCCGTAGAGGCGTTCCACCCCGCGCGTGTCGAAATAGGCCGTGCCGAGTTGAGCGGACTCGACGGCGAAGCCGGAGTCCTCGAGCCGGCGGACGATCTCCTCCCAGTCGCGCTCGGCGGCTGCGGGATCGGGCTCGACGAGGACGAGCTTCGGGCAGGTCGCGAGCGCCTCCCCCATCCGCATCCCGGGCCGGACGCCGGCCTGGTGAGCCGTGGCGGTGACGGGCCCGATGAGCGGCTCGACGCCGTCGGGCGGCGCGAGCGCGGCGGGCTGAAGCGCGAGGCTAGGCCGCGTGCGAAGCGCGGCGCGAAGCTCGAATCCGGGGATGGCGAGGGATGCGATCATGACCGAACACATGTTCTATCACGAACGTGTGTTCGGTGTCAGAGGGCATGACCGGCACGGCTGTTCACGGAAACGGGCCAAGCGGCTCTCGCTTCCGGTATCCCAGGGCCAGATGCATCCCGACAACCGCAAGCGGCATCGGGAATTACCTATGCCTGGGTGTCCCAGGGCGGATCGGACCGCTTGGCCCACGTTGATCTTCGCAGAAGTATCGGCTAGTGCTTCTACAGCGAGCAAATCTTTGACTCAAATTCGCACGCCAGCCTCTTATGGGCAGGCGGAATACACCGCCCTGATCGTCTTTGCCTTCACGTATGAGCTCTTTGACGCGGACGAGTCGTGGCTGGTCGAAACGTACGTCGCCGCCGCCATCCTCATACATCCGATCGTCGGGGCTCTCGTTCCCCGATGGTGGATGCTCCTGTCCCGTTCGTCGCGCTGGTCGTCGTGCTTCCCTTCTCCGAGCCGGATCCTAGGTCTTCGGGATAACCGACGCCGGCTTCATGTTCATCGGCGGCTTCTTCGCCTGATCCTCGTTGCATTCGGAATTGCTTGCCGGCTAGACCCCCTCCTCTTGCTTATTCGGAATAAGCGTCCTTTCCGGCCAGACATAGCGCGAGCACCGCCGACATGCTGCGCGAGCCGCGCTAGCGAACGATCTCGGCGGCGCTGTCGACCATCCGCGTGAAGCGCGGGACGACGTCGATCGTGTTCTCCTGGGCGCAGAACTTGATGTCCTCCTCCAGCCCCGGCGGGCCGTACGTTCTCGCCAGCAGGCCGTCCAGCGCTGACGGGAACGACCCGGCCAGCACCGCTGACGCCTTCGCTGCATCCGTGACCTCCGCCGCCGAGCGAGCTCCACGATCCGGCCGGCGCAGTACGCGTCGTCCAGCGCGAACTGGCCCTGGAACCCCGCGCAAACGATCACGCAGTCGTCGTCCACCGCCGCCGCCACGGCATCAAGGTTCAGCAGCGACCCGAGAACGACTCGCCCGCAGGCCGCCACGGCCGCCAGCACCGCCGCCGTCCCGTTCGTCGTCGAGTAGATCAGGACCTCGCCCTGCGGTTCCAGCACCTCCCGCGGCGAGGCGCCGATGTCGAAGCCTTCAATGCGAACAGCCTAACGCTCGCCGCCCAACAGCCCCTCCCCCAGCTTCTCCCGCAGCGCCAGCGCGTCCTCGATCTCCCGGCAGCAGTAGACCCGCCGATACCCGCTCGCCAGCGCCTGCGCGATCGTCGACGTCGCCCGCAGGACGTCGACGACGACGGCGACCGGAGCCTCCGGCACCTCGTCCGGGGTGAACGCGACATGCACTCGCACGGCCGCACTACGCTACAAGCCGCTCCGTGGCCGCCCCCTACGAACCGATGTACTGCTATCGCCATCCCGACCGGGAGACGCGCGTCACCTGCTCGGAGTGCGGCCGGCCGATCTGCGAGGACTGCATGACGTTCGCGCCCGTCGGGATCCGCTGCCCTGACCATTCGGGACAGCCGCAGGGCGCCGCCCGGCGTCACGCAGGGGATGCGCCGCGCGAGCTTCGAGGGCAGCGGCGCCCTCGTCACGAAGACGCTCGTCGGGATCAACGTCGCCGTCTACCTGCTCGAGCTCGCCCTGGGCGGCCAGATCAACGGGACGGGGAACGAGATCTACACGAACGGCGTCCTCTACGGGCCCGTCGTCGCCGCCGGGGACTGGTGGCGGCTGATCAGTGCAGCGTTCCTCCACTACGGGCCGCTCCACCTCGGGATGAACATGCTGGCGCTCTGGTGGTTCGGCGCCGCAGTCGAGCAGGTGCTCGGGCGAGGGCGCTACCTGCTCCTCTACCTGGTCTCGGGCCTGGCCGGATCGGCCGGTGCGCTGGTCATGTCGCCGACAAGCCTGACCGTCGGCGCCTCGGGCGCGATCTTCGGGATCCTCGGCGCGGCGTTCGTCCTCGAGCGCCAGCGGACGTACGTGCTCGGCGGCGGAGCCGTCTCGATCATCGCGCTGAATCTCGCCTTCACGCTCTTCGTCCCGGGGATCTCGATCGGCGGCCACCTGGGAGGGCTCGCCGGCGGCGCGCTCGGCATCCTCGCCCTCTCGCGGTTCGGCCGCGGACATGCCGTCTACGGGAAGCCCGGGCTGCTCGGCATCGCGGGGCTCGTGGCGATCGGCCTGGCGAGCATCCTGGTCTCGTACATGCGCGTGCAGGAATTCGTCACCTAGGCGACAATCGCCTCGTGCTGAACTGGGAGCGCTGGGCGGCTGGCACCGGGATCGGCTTCGTCCTCGCGGCGTTGATCGGTTTCCTGATCGTCCCCGAGGTGCCGTCCGTGGACGAGGGCAGCGAGTTCGTCCTCAACTTCTTCTCGCTGAACGACTCGGACGTGCTCTGGCAGTCCTTCTTCTACGGGCTCGCGGGTGTGTTCCTGCTCTGGTTCGCCGGAACTCTGGCCGGGGCGCTGCGCAAGGCGGAGAACGATCCGGCCGGGCGCCTGCCGGCGATCATCGTCGGCTCCGCGGCCGCCGCGACCGCGCTCTTCCTCCTCGGAGTCACCGCCTGGGGAGCCGTTGCCTCCGGCGTCGAGGTCATGGATCAGGGCGTCGCGTACGGGATGTACCAGCTCGGCAACTACGCGTTCGTGATGACGGACTTCCCGGCGGCAGCCTTCGTCTGGGCCGTCTCGCTCGGGATCTCCCGGACGGTGTTCCTGCCGAAGTCGGTGGCCTGGGTCGGCGCCGTCGTGGGGCTGCTGCTGCTGGTGAACGCCGGCGGCAGGCTGCTCGCCGACGAGGCGACCTTCGCCGCCGGCGGCACGACGGGAACGATCATCTTCGTCCTCTTCATCGCCTGGGTGCTCGTGACAAGCGTCTTCATGGTGCAGCGCGTTCCGGCCGGCCGCCGGATGCCCGAGAGCTAGACGGCAGCTCGCGCGCCGGACGAAGGCTGCACAGCGAGGAGATCGACGAACTGGTCGGCCGGCATCGGCTTGCCGATGAAGTAACCCTGCGCGAGGGTGCATCCTCGTTCGCTCAGGGCATCCCAGATCTCCTGTGACTCGACGCCTTCGGCGACGACGTCCAGGCCGAGGTTGTGCGCCAGGTCGATCGTCGAGCCGACGATCGTCGCGTCGCTCGCGTCCTCGCACATCTCCATCACGAACGAGCGGTCGATCTTGATCGTCTGGACGGGAAGCCGCTTGAGGTAGGCGAGCGACGAGTAGCCCGTCCCGAAGTCGTCGATTGCGAGTCTCAGGCCCATCTCGTTCAGCCGGTTGAGGACGGCGCGAACGCGAAACGGGTCGGCGAGGATCGTGCTCTCGGTGACCTCGAGCTCGAGCTGATCCGGGCGCACGCCGGTCTCGGCGAGTCCGGCTGCGATCCGGTCGGGCAGGTCGAGATCGAGCAGGTCCGGAATCGTCAGGTTGACGGAGACGTTCAGCTCGAGGCCCGCCGCGTTCCAGGCCGCGCACTGCCGCAGCGCCGAGGCGACGACGTGCCGGCTCAGCGGCTTGATCAGCCCTGTGCGCTCGGCCATCGGGATGAAATCGTTGGGCGGGATCAGGCCTCGCTCCGGATGCAGCCAGCGCACGAGCGCCTCGGCTCCGACGATCTTGCCGCTCTGGAGGTCCGCCTTCGGCTGGTAGTAGAGGACCAGCTCGCCCTCGTCGATCGCCCGGCGGAGCTCTCCCGCCAGCGCCAGCCGGTCGGCGTCGTTCTCGTCCTGGTCGGCGTCGTAGACAGCGGTTCCCGCGTGCGCGGCTTTGGCCAGGTACATCGCGACGTCGGCGTGCTGGAGCAGGGAGTCGGCGTCTTCTCCGTGCTCCGGATAGACGGCGACGCCGAGGCTGGCCGCGACCTCCAGCGGAAGCCCTTTGATCGGGAACGCCTCTTCGAGCGCGGCGTGAATCCGCTCGGCGCAGGCAGTTGCCTCCTCGACGCCGGCCGACGGAAGCAGGATCGCGAACTCGTCGCCGCCGAGCCGTGCGAGGGTCTCGTGCGCGCGCAACTGGCCTCGCAGCCGCTCTCCCAGGTCGCGGAGGAGTTCGTCGCCGGTCTCGTGGCCCAGGGCGTCGTTGATCTCCTTGAAGCGGTCGACGTCGAGGAGCATCACGACCGGAAACTGCCCTTCCCGTCCCGCCGCCAGGATCGCCTGCTCGACTCGATCTCGGAACAGTGCCCGGTTGGGCAGGCCGGTCAGCTCGTCGTAGTAGGCGCGGTGCTGGATCTCCTCCATCTGCCGGCGCACCCGGACGCTCACTCGCCGGAGGATCGGGACGAGCGCCACGAAGAGCAGCAGGAGCACCGCCTCGAAGATGCCGACGACGGGCAGGAAGGTGGCCTGCGCGGCCCGGGCGATCGGCCCGTAGTCGTGGAAGATCGCCACGACGCCGGTCCCGTCCTGGACGGCGACCGGTGCGTAGGTGCGCAGGGTCTTCCGGTCCTGCATCGAGGTCACGTCGCCCCGGACGGTTCCGCCGAGCGCCTCCTCGAGATGTCCCGCGTCTCCCAGTCGCTTCCCGATCGCGTTGTGATCGGTGCTGTAGGTGACCGTGCCGTTCGCGGAGTAGAGGTTCACGAGCGCGACGCCCTCGTCGAGCACGTAGCGCTCCAGAAGCTTGTCGATCGTCGCCCGCCTTTCAGGGGTGACCGTCCGCTCGAAGTCGGACGCGCGAAGGGAGCCACGGAGGACGGTTCCCGCGATCACCCGCGCCTGCGAGGTCGCTCCCCGCTCAGCCTGAACCGTGTTGTAGTGCCTGACGACGAGGAGGATCGCCCCGGCTGCCAGGGCGAGGCCGATGCCGGTCCAGACGGCAAAGCGGAGGACCAGGCGAGGCGGATCGGTGCGGTCGCTCTTCACTTGCCGAGCCCCGGGAGCGGCGGTGGCGGAGGCAAAGGCAACGGCAGCGGGATCGGCAAAGGAATGGGCAGCGGTCCCGGCGGAGGTGGGGGCGGTGGCGGCGGCGGAGGTGGCGGAGGTGGCGGAGGTGGAGGCGGGGTCGGCTGCGGCTGAGGCTCGGGCTGGGGCTGGGGCTGCGGCTCCGGCCCCGGCTGAGGTTGAGGCTGCGGTTCGGGCTGCGTCTGCCCTGGAGGCGGCGGAGAGCTCGCGTCGCCGGAGCCATTGCCCGCGCCCGGCTCAGGCGTCGGATCGCCGCTTCCCGCGGTGGTGCCGGCCTCGCTCGGATCATCCTTGAGACGCCCGGTTGTCTGTGAGGTCGGAGTCGAGCCTTCTTTCTGGGGTCTGGACCCGCGCGCGGGAGTTTCCGTCCGATCCGGAGCACCGGTGTCGCCGGCAGTGAACGGCGTGGACTCGGAACCACCCTCCGGCGCCGCCTCACCGGGAACCCGGATAATCGCGCCGCGCGGGGCTCGCGCGGATTCGTCCTGAGCCAGCGTCGCCGCTTCCGCGAAGGGGACAAGGCCTGCCGCGAGGCGTTCCACGGTGGCCGGAAGCGGAATGGACAGGCCTGTCGCAGCGAGCAGCGGGACAGGCAGGCAGACGCCGAGCACCAGGAGGATCCGCTCCCAGCGGCTCATGTGAAGGTCGTCCGCTCTTGAATGACCGCAGGCATCGCAGAAAGGGCCGAGGCCCTTCCCTCAACTTAGGGACGCCCCAAGACCCGATCGTCCTCCGAATGGGTGATGCCCCGCCGGGCTAGTTCAGTCGGTCCACCAGCCGGGCAGCTGCTCGGCGTCCTGCAGACCGGTCTTCGGGGCGCCGATCGCGAGGACCTCGGCTCCGTCCGGCCCGGCCTCGAGGTTCCGGGTGACCTCGCTCGGGATGCGGATCGAGTCCCACTGCTTCAGCTCGAGCACCTCGTCGTCGAGCTTCAGGCGTGCGGTGCCGCTGAGGAGGACGTAGACCTCCTCCTGCTCCCCGTGCTTGTGCCCGAAGGGCACGCGGAAGTCGGGCGCCAGGCGGAGATAGCTGACGCCGAGCTTCGTCAACTCGAGCTCATCCCGTGCGAACCGAGCCTCGAGGTCCGGCGAGAGCCCGAAGCGCTCCGCCATGTTCGGGACGTCGTCCTTGATGTTCTTGAGCGTGTAGTCGGCCATGCCGCGATGCTAGTCGCCGACGTTGCAGGGCGGCTGCTGGGCACCGACGGTCAGGTTCTTGTCCTCGAGCACCGTGTCGGTCGACGTCTGCAACCTGGCCCGGACGACCTCTCCAGCTGTGGTTGGCGGAATCGTTTGGAAGATGAAACAGACTCGACCATCGGGCTTGATCTTGCATTTCACGTACATGACGGGAGCTGGACCCGTCTCGCAGAAGGTCGAGTAGGCCCTGTACACGGAGATCGTCTTACCCGCAGGTGAATCGACGCGAAAGTTGTCGAGCCCCGCGGTGAAGAATCCGTCGCACTGCGCGAACACCTGGATGTGCGGCGTCGGCGTCGGCGTGCCGTACATCGTCTCGGTCGCGGTTAGCAGCAGCGAGCAGCTCGGTGGCGGAGGCGGTGGCGGCGGCGGCGGCGGAATCGCGGAGCCCTTCAGCGAGCTGGCGACGACGTTGATCCCGTAGATCGGGTGGTAGCTGAGCCTCTCGACGTTGGCGGAGACCAGGAACCGGTCGTTCGGGTTGAGGTACGGGACGATCGGTGCCTGCTTCCGCATGAGCTCGATGTCGAGATTCCCGTACGCGCGCGTCCTCGCCTTGCCGGAGAGCGCGGTCGCCTGCTCCAGCTTCCGGTTGTACGCCGGGTCGTTGAAGTAGGAGTCGTTGGAGTTGTTTGTCGCGTGGATGTTGTTTCCGTTCAGGAGGAGGTCGATGAAGTCGAACGGGTCCGGGTAGTCCGCGTCCCAGCCCTGAAACGCGATGTCGAACCGCTCGCCGCGGCGGCCGGTGCGGCGCTGGAGCTCCAGGTCGTTCAGCGCCTTGACCTCGACGTCGATGCCGATCTGGCTCAGGTTGAACTTCACGACCTGCGCGAGCTGTGGCCCGGGCGCCGTGGCCGAGGTGTAGAAGACAGCCCTTCCTCCGCGTGTGTTGCCGCGCGCAAGTGCTCGTGCACGGCCGAGGCTCGGGCCGTGCAGCGGATAGATGCTCGCGTACCGGAATCCCGGCATCCCCGGCGGAATGATCTGATCGGTCCTCGGGCCGGCGAAGGCGCCGTGCTGGCGGATCATCTGCGGTCGGTCGATCACGTAGTTGACCGCCTGCCGGAGCTTCTCGTTTCCGCGGAAAAGCGGGGAGTTGTTGTTGAGGCTGAGGTAGCTCAGCGCCATGCGCGGCTTGGCGAAGAACCGGCCGCGGTTGATGCCGTATTTGACGGCCATCCTTGCGTAGTCAGTTGGCTGAAGCGCCGTGCAGATGTCGGTCGTGCCGGACTCGCAGCGGCTCCGCTGTTGCGCCGGCGGGATGTTGAGGTTGTAGGCGACCCTGTCCGCCATCCCCTGGCGGTGTCCGCCGTAGAAGCGGTTCCGAACGAGGACGGCCGTGCGCCCCTTGTCCCACGACTGCACGTAGTAGGGGCCGGCGCTGGGCAACGGCGTTCTGATCCCACCGGGAACGATCGGCGTGTTGGTCGGAATCGCGGAGAAGAACGGCATCGTCATGCGTGCCAGAAAGTCCGGTGCGACCTTCCTGAGCTTGACGGTCAGCGTCGTGCTGTTCGGCGCGCTGTATCTGTGCACGTCGTCGAGGAACGGCAATGCAGGCGACTGCATCCTGGGATTGAACGCACGAGCGATAGCTGCGCGGAAGTTGTCGGCCGTGACGGTCGCGCCGTTCGAGAACTTGTGGTCCTTACCGATCGTGAATGTGTACGTCTTCCCGTCCTTCGAGACCTTCGGCAGGCCCGTCGCCGCGTCCGGGACGATTCGGCGGCCGGCCAGCCCCTCGCGGTCGGGGAAGAGCAGGAGCGTGAGCTTGGTGGCGTTCAGCATCTGCCACGAGGAAGTGGAGTAGGCGAGCGACGTGTCGGTGTAGTCGAAGTCGCTCGTGAGGTCGATCCTCAGCGTGCCGCCGCGGGGCATGGCCCTCGAGGGCTCGCCGCTCGCAGGCTGCGAGGTCATTGCGGCGGCCGCGAGCAGACCGGCGCCGACGGCGAGCACCGCCAGCGATAGCCGCCTAGCCGCCGACCGCAACCGCCTCGACTCCTGACTCCTTGAGCGCGGCCTGGGCGGCCGCCAGCCTTGCGAGCGGAACGCGATACGGCGAGCAGGAGACGTAGTCCAGCCCGAGCGTGTGGCAGAAGGCGACGGACGAGGGCTCGCCGCCGTGCTCGCCGCAGATCCCGAGCTTGATGTCCGGTTTCGTCCGCCGCCCACGCTCCACCGCGATCGCCATCAGGTCCCCCACCCCGCTCTGGTCGAGCATCTCGAACGGGTTTCGCTCGAGCACGCCGTCGTGCAGGTAGTGCGTCAGGAACTTGCCCTCGGCGTCGTCACGGGAGAATCCGAGCGCCGTCTGCGTCAGGTCGTTCGTCCCGAAGGAGAAGAAGTCGGCCTCCTCGGCGATCTCGTCGGCGCGGATGCAGGCTCGCGGGAGCTCGATCATCGTCCCGCACAGAAACTCGATCTCGCCCTCCTCCGCAGCCGTCTCGAGCGTGAGCTCCCGGAGCCGGCGGAGCTCCTCCTGGAAGCCGACGAGCGGATGCATGATCTCGACGAGCGGTGGGTCGCCGGTTCGGTCGCGGACGGCGATCGCGGCTCGGATGATCGCCCTCACCTGCATCTCGTAGATCTCGGGGAACATCAGCCCCAGCCGGCAGCCGCGGGTCCCGAGCATGGGGTTGGACTCGCTCAGAGCGCGGATCCGCGAGCGCATCCGGTCGTCGGTCGCATCGTCGAGCGACGGCAGGAACTCGTGCAGAGGCGGGTCGAGCAGCCGGATGGTCACCGGCAGGCCGGCCATGGCCTCGAAGATCCCCTCGAAGTCGGCCTGCTGGTAGGGCAGCAGGCGGTCGAGGGCGTCGCGCCGCTCGTCCTCGGTCGAGGCCATGATCATCTCGCGGACGACCGGCAGCCGGTCGTCGGCCATGAACATGTGCTCGGTCCGGCAGAGGCCGATTCCCTCGGCGCCGAACTCCCGCGCCTTGGCGGCGTCCTCGGGTGTGTCGGCGTTGGTCCGCACTCTCATGCGCCGCAAGTCGTCGGCCCAGCCGAGCACGGTCTCGAAGTCCTCGTTGATCTCCGGCGCAATCAGCGGGACCTCCCCGACGATCACCTCACCGGCGCCCCCGTCGATCGTGATCGTGTCGCCCTCGCTCAGAGTCTTCCCGTTCAGGGAGATCGTCCCGGCCTCCCGGTCGATCGAAAGCGCCTCGCAGCCCGCGACGCACGGCTTGCCCATCCCGCGCGCCACCACGGCGGCGTGCGAGGTCATCCCCCCGTGCGCGGTGAGGATCCCCTCCGCGGCGATCATCCCGTGGATGTCGTCGGGGGTCGTCTCCCAGCGCACGAGGATCACCGCCTTGCCGTTCTTCGCCTGGTCTTCGGCGTCGTTTGCCTCGAAGACGATCGCTCCCGAGGCGGCTCCGGGTGAGGCGTTCAGGCCCTTCGCGGCGATCTCGTAGCTCGCGTTCGGGTCGATCCGCGGGTGGAGCAGCTGGTCGAGCTGGCCCCCGTCGATGCGTGCGACCGCCTCCTCCTTCGAGATCACGCCCTCGTCGACCATGTCCACGGCGCACTTGAGCGCGGCCGCGGCCGTTCGCTGCGCGCTGCGAGTCTGGAGGAGATAGAGCTTCCCGTCCTCGACGGTGAACTCGATGTCCTGCATGTCGCGGTAGTGCTCCTCGAGGCGGCGGATGGTGTCCATGAACTCCGCGAACGCCTCCGGCAGGCGCCCTTCCATCGCCTCGAGCTTCTCGGGCGTGCGGATGCCGGCGACGACGTCCTCGCCCTGGGCGTCGGCGAGGAACTCGCCGTAGAGGCCCGGCTTGCCGGTCGAGGGGTCGCGCGTGAAAGCCACGCCCGTCCCGGACCGCTCTCCCTTGTTGCCGAAGACCATCTGGACGACGTTCACGGCCGTCCCGAGGTCGTCGGGGATGCCGTTGTGGCGGCGGTAACGCTGCGCTCGCGGCGTGTTCCACGACTCGAACACGGCACGGACGGCGCGGCCGAGCTGCTCCTTCGCGTCCTGCGGGAAAGGGTGGCCCGTCTGCTCGTCGTAGATCCGCTTGAAGGTCTCGATCAGCCCGGGGAGATCGTCCTCCTGCCGGGCGAGCGCGTCGGCGAAGTGGTGTCCCTCGATGCCGTCGACGACCTCGCCGTACATCTGGATCAGGCGGCGGTAGGAGTCGCGCGCAAACTTTTCGTTCCCCGTGCGCCGCGCGAGCCCCTCAGTCGCCTCGTCGTTGAGCCCGAGGTTGAGGATCGTGTCCATCATCCCCGGCATCGAGACGGCGGCGCCGGATCTGACGGAGACGAGCAGCGGATCGTCCGGATCCCCGAACCGCTTTCCGGTCATCTCCTCGAGCCGGGCGAAGTGCTCGTCGATCTCCTCCTCGAGACCCTCCGGAAAGTCGCCGGCCGCCATGTAGGCGCGGCAGGCGTCGGTCGTGATCGTGAAGCCGGCCGGGACTGGGACGCCGAGCTGGGTCATCTCCGCGAGGCCGATTCCCTTGCCTCCGAGCAGCTCTCGCCCGCCCTCGGTGGGCTCGTCGAAGCCGTAGACGTAGCGGGTCTGCGTCATGGGGAGCGGATTATCCCTGAGCGGCGATACTCCAACCCGATGGCTACGCGGACGATCGTCCCTGTGGGCGGGGGCAAATTCTGTGACGGCCTTGCCCGGTTCCTCGTCGGGCTGACCGGCACGGAGCGGCCGCGCATGCTCTACATCGGCACTGCGTCGGCCGAGGATCCGTTCCAGGCGCTTCGGAGCTACGAACGGTTCAGCGCGATCGCCGAGGTGTCCCGGCTCGAGTTCTTCCCCTGGCCGCCGGAGGACCTGCGCTCGACCGTGCTGGACCAGGACCTGATCTTCGTCGGCGGCGGGAACACCGCCAACATGCTCGCCATCTGGCGCCTGCACGGCGTCGACGGGCTTCTGCGCGAGGCGCTGAACGCCGGTGTCGTGCTGTCCGGGTCGAGCGCCGGCGGGATCTGCTGGTTCGAGCAGGGCGTCACGGACTCGTTCGGCCCGCAGCTCGCGCCGATGGACTGCCTCGGCTTCCTGCCGGGCAGCTTCTGCCCGCACTGGGACGACGAGGCGGAGCGCCGGCCCGTCTACCACGGGCTCTTGAAGGGAGGCTTTCCGGCCGGGTACGCCGCCGAGGCCGGCGTCGGGCTTTGTTTCGTCGACGGGGAGCTCCAAGAGGCCGTCGGGTGCGACGAGGGCGCGCAGGCCTACCGGATCGAGCTCCAGGGCGGCGAGGTCGTCGAGACGCCGATTCCCGGCCCGAGCGCTGTGAGCCTCGGCGACGAGCATCCACCCTGGAGCCGCGTTCCACTGTTCCTCCGGGTGGATGCGCTCAAGACGTGAGGTTCCGCGCTCGGAATTCGGGTCCAGCAGCGACCAACCGGGTGGGTAATCCAAACAGGACAGCCTCCGCCGGCAATCGGGTGCGTCAATCCTGCTTACTGAGGCTCGGTGTCGCAGCGCCGGACCCCGAGTCGGCACACTCTTGTCACCAGGGACACGGCAGCGCCGGGCAGGTCCGAGGGACAGTCCCTCGTCGGCAGCCGGCGTGATCGAGCTGCGGCCCATGACGCCCGCGTTCATCGCGGCGGTGCTCGAAGGTCGGCCGGAGCAGGCGGCAGCACTCCTCGACGTGGAGCTTCCCGACGAGTTTCCGTCCGAGCACGACCGCGGGTTCCTCGACCTCCGCCTGCGGCAGATGCGGGAGGACGAGCGGTTCTTGACCTGGTGCCCTTTCTCCGTCGTCCTCGAGGGCAGGATGATCGGCCACGCGGGGTACCACGGGCCTCCCGGTGTCAACTCGACGCAAAGTCAAGATGCCGTCGAGTTCGGCTACCAGATCTTCCCGGCCTGGCGCGGGAACGGCTACGCGACTCGGGCCGCCACGATGCTGATGGACATGGCCGAGGAGCTGGCGGGTATCCGCCACTTCGTCCTCTCCGTGTCGCCGGAAAACGACCCATCGCTCGCCATCGTCCGCAAGCTCGGCTTTGTCAAGACCGGCGAGCAGATGGACGACGAGGACGGCCTGGAGCACATCTTTGAGCTGACCCGCAGCTAACGCCCTAGACAGACGGCCTCCATGTGCTCATACTCACGAGCCATGCGGCCGAAGAAGCGACTTCCCTCGGGGAGTCGCTTCTCGTTTCAGCGACGACGGCGGGCGCGATACTCGGCGATCCACGCAAGCGCGCGCAGGCTCAGCCAGACCGGAGCGAGCAGGAAGTAGAAGAGCAGTCCGGCGACCATGAGCAGCGCCCACCAGAGGGCCCAGCGCCAGAGCGGGATCGGCTTTGCACGGGCCTCGGCCGCCGAAGGATTCACGAGGCCGTCGCCGTCGCGCGCCGGCGCTGCTCGATCACCTGGATGACGCGCGCCGCCGTCTCCTCGATCGAGAGCTCCGAGATCTCGATCACCGGGCAGCCGAGCTGCCGGTGGAGCTTCGAGGCCGCCTCGAGCTCGTCGTAGATCTCCGTGAGCGCCTTGTACTTCCGGTTGTTGCCGCCGAGGCGCTTCGCGCGGTCGGTGCGGATCTCGGCGAGGCGCTCCGCGTCGATCGTGACGCCGACGACCTTCTTCGGGTCGACACGGAAGAGGGCCGGCGGCGGATCGATTCCTTTCACGACCGGCACGTTCGCCGTGCGGTACCCGAGGTAGCCGAGGTACATCGAGAGCGGCGTCTTCGAGGTGCGGGACACGCCGACGAGGACGATGTCCGCATCCTCCAGCCCACCGTGGACGCCGTCGTCGTACTTGACCGCGAACTCGATTGCGGCCATGCGCTTGAAGTAGTTCGAGTCGAGCGGCGGCCGGGCGCCGGGAGTCATCGTGGCTGCGGCGCCCGACACCCGTGCGACCGCGTCGATCGGATGGCCGAGGATGTCGCAGTAGTGGACCCGTGCGCTGCGGCAGAGCGCCCTCATCTCCTCGCGGAGCCGCTGCTCGACGAGGGTGTAGAGGATGACCGCCGGCCTTCCTTTCGCGCGCTCGACGGCAAGGCGGAGGTCGTCCACGGTCTCCACCCGCGGGTGGACGATGTCCTCGAACTCCTGGTCCGGAAACTGCGCCTCGAGCGCCTGGACGAGGCGCTTGGCGGTCGCGCCTGTGGCATCGGAGATCACGTGCAGCTCGACGGTCGCCATGCGCGGCAAGCGTAGCGGCGGCTTGCCCAAATGGCCGTGTCCCAGTACCTGGCACCGGGACACGGCCTCCGGGGAGGGGACTGTGGCTTACTGAGCGGTGTCCGGGCGAGTGCCGAGCTTGAAGGTGGCCTCGCGCTCGCTGTTGCCGCGACGGATCTTCAGCTTGATCTCGTCGCCGGGCTTCTTGGCGTCGATCGCCGAGCGCAGCTCGTCGCCGGTCGTGATCGACTTGCCGTCGACCGCGATCACGACGTCGTTCGCGCGCAACCCAGCGCTGCTGGCAGGGCTGCCGGCCCGGACGTCCAGCACCTTGGCCGCGCCGTCGTCCGAGAGGCTGACCCCGAGGTACGCGTGCTCGACCTTGCCGTCCTGGATCAGGGCTTGCGCGACCCGCTGCGCGGTGTCACCAGGCACCGCATAGCCGACCCCGTCGCTGCCGCCGGAGTCGCTGCGGATCTGCGCGGCGACGCCGACGACCCGGCCCTCAGTGTCGAGGACGGGCCCACCCGAGTTGCCGTGGTTGAGGGCGGCGTCGGTCTGGACGGCGTTCTCGATCGTGAAGCCGTTCGGAGACTGGATCTCCCTGCCCACCGCGCTGATCACGCCTGTCGTGAGTGTCCCTTCGAGCCCGAAGGGGCTGCCGAGAACGGCGACTGCGTTGCCGACCTCGAGCGAGCCCTCCGGCGCAAAGCTCAGAGGCGTGAGCTCGGAGCTCGGCCGGTCGACGTCGAGAACGGCGATGTCCGTGGATGGATCGGTGCCGACGACCTTGGCGGAAACTTCCGTGCCGTCCGAGAACTGGACGCGCACCGACTCGGCGCCGTCGACGACATGCTGGTTCGTGACGATGTGGCCGTCCTCGTCGATGACGAAGCCGCTGCCCGTTCCCTCACTCGGCGACTGGTCACCGAAAGGAGTCGACTGCCCGGCCGTCTCGGTATGGACCTCGACGACCGCGTCCTTGACCCTCTTGTAGAGCGCGGCCGTCGAGGACGTCGTCTGGACCACGGGCTCGTTTGCGGCAACTGCCGCCGGCTGGGCGTCCGAGTCGGAGTTGGTCTCGAGCGCAACCGCGGCTCCCACTCCCCCTCCGACGCCCGCTCCGAGGAGAAGCGCCGCGACGACTGCTGTGAGTTGCTTGCTCAAGATGCATTCCTTTCCGTGAAGGTGTGCCTCCATCCAAGCCGCGGCCCTTAAGAGCCGCCTGAGAAGGACGTTGTTTCTCGGTTAAGCCCCGTTAACGGGGGATTTGCCCCAGATCGCCGAGCGCGCGCAGCGTGTCGCGCACGTCGAGCAACAGGCGGAGGCGGTTCTCGCGAACCTTCGCGTCCTCTGCCATGACGAGCACATCTTCGAAGAACCGGTGCAAAACGGGACCCAGCCGGGCGCCGGCCTCGACGGCCGCTTCGAAGTCGGCGGTCTCGAGGGCCGCGGCGATCTCGGGCTCAACTTCCGCCAGCGCCGCCGCCACCTCCTGCTCGGCAGGCTCGGTCAGCAGCTTCGGATCGAGCTTCGCCGCCGCCTCGTCCTTCTCCCCGAGCCGGCTGGCGCGGATGTAGGCCGTGTGGATCGGCTCCAGTCGCTCGTCGGGAAGCGCCGCCAGCGCCTGCGCGAGACGGGCGACGGAGCCGAGGTCCAACACCGTCGCGGCCCGCGCGGCCCGAACGAACTCGACAGGGACTTCCCCGAGCAGCCCTTCGAGCCGCTCCTCGACGAACTCCCCCACCTCGTCGGGCAGGAGCTCTCGCGGGATGGTCAGACCGCCTTCGGTCGCCAGGCGCCCGAGCCCGATCGCGGCGCGGCGCAGGCCGAACGGGTCGCGCGACCCAGTCGGCTTGTGCCCGAGCGAGAACGAGACGGTGAGCGCGTCGATCTTGTCGGCGGCGGCGAGGACCCGGCCCGGCTCGGTCTGGGGCAGCGGGCCGCCGGCGGAATCGGGGAGGTATTGCTCGCCGACCGCCACGGCCACGGCCTCCGGATAGCCGGCAAGGCGGGCGTATTCGGCCCCGATGTAGCCCTCGAGGTCGGAGAACTCGCGAACGAGCTCCGCCGCCTGGTCGGCCTTGGCGAGGCGCGCCGCCTCCAGGGAAGCCTCGCCGCCGCCGAGCCGCTCGACGAGCCGGACCAGCCGCTCCGTCTTGTCCGCGAACGTGCCCGCTTCCGCGAAGTAGACGATCGACCCGAGGCGCTTCGCAAGCTCGTCGATCCCTTCCTTGACGTCCCGCTCGAACGTGAACGTCGCGTCGTCGAGGCGCCCCTCGAGGACGTTTTCGTTTCCGGCGCGGACCGTGTCGGGGTCGCCGCCGTTTGCGATGAGCGCGAAACGGTTGCCTCCGAGCGGGAAGTAGCGCTGGTGGGACTGCATCGCGGTCTCGACGATCCGGTCAGGCAGCGAGAGGAAGCGCTCGTCGAAGGTGCCTTCCAGGACCAGCGGCTTCTCGACGAGGTGCACGACCTCGCGCAGCTTTCGAAGGGGATCCCGCCACTCGCCGAGCGCGTCGAGGCCGTCGCGAATCAGCCGCTCCCGCTCGGAGGCATCGGGCTCCACATCGGCGGCGCGCAGGGTCTCGGCGTACGCATCGGCGCTCGGCAATTCGATCTCGCCGTGCATGAAGCGGTGCCCCCGCGTCGTCGTGCCATTTCCGGCGACCGCGTCCGAGCCGAGCCGGGCGCACGTCCACCGCATCGGCCGCGGGAAGCGCAGCCCTGAATCGTCCCACCGCATCGTCTTGCCGAAGCGGAGCCCCTTGACGATCGCATCGAGCTGTTCCGGCAGGACCTGGCTGAGGGACTGTCCCTCGGCCACGACCCCGAGGAACCCGTCCCGTTCCTCCAGGTCGTCTACGGCCACGCCGTGGCGCTTCGCAAACCCGGCCGCCGCCTTCTCACGCAGCGCCAGCGGCGGGCCCTTGATCCACTGGTCGCCGCTCGGCTCCTCGACCTCGACGAGGATCGCCAGCCTTCTCGGCCCGACGAAGCACGGCGTCGGGCGCTGCGCCGAGGTGGGCTCGCTCAGTCCGGCAAGCTGCGCCTCGGCCTCGTAGACCGCCCGGGCCGGCAGCTCCTCGCAACCGATCTCAAACAGCAGCGTCGGCAACGTCACTCCTGAGCGAAGAGCTCGCAGACCGCCGGCCAGATCGCGGACCCGCCCGATGTAGGAAGCCCGCTCGGTGACCGAGATCGCGCCGCGGGCGTCGAGCAGGTTGAACGTGTGGGAAGCCTTGAGCGCCTGGTCGTACGCCGGCAGCGGCAGGTTGCGCTCGAGGAGCCGGCGGCACTCCGTCTTCGTAGTCTGCGAAGTGGCGCATGAGCACCTCGACGGACGCCTCGTCGAAGTTGAAGGCCGAGAACTGGCGCTCGTTCTCCCGGTAGACCTCGCCCCAGGTGAACCCCGGCGCCCACTCGAGCTCGAACGCGGTCTTCTTCCCCTGCAGGAACATCGCCAGGCGCTCGAGGCCGTACGTGATCTCGCCGGAGACGACCTCGACGTCCATCCCGCCGAGCTGCTGGAAGTACGTGAACTGGGTGATCTCCATCCCGTCGCACCAGACCTCCCAGCCGAGGCCCCAGGCGCCGAGCGTCGGGCCCTCCCAGTCGTCCTCCACGAGCCGCACGTCGTGCTTGCGGGTATCGATCCCGATCGCTTCGAGCGAGCCGAAGTACTGGTCGAGGATGTCCTCCGGCGCAGGCTTGAGGATGACCTGCAGCTGGTAGTACTGCTGGAACCGGTAGGGGTTCTCGCCGTACCGCCCGTCGCTCGGGCGAAGGCACGGCTCGACGTAGACGGTGCGCCAGGGATCCGGGCCGAGGCAGCGGAGAAAGGTCGCGGGATTGAAGGTGCCCGCGCCGAGCTCCGTGTGGTACGGCTGCATGACGACGCACTCGCGCTCGGCCCAGTAGGCCTGGAGCGCTCCGATCATGTCCTGGTAGTTCAGCGGCAAGAGTCGGGCAATCCTACGAGCGGCGGGGCCGCTCCATGACCCGGTCGGAGGGTGGCCCGAACCCGAACTTCTCATACAGCTTGTGCGCGTCCTGCGTGTGGAGGATCCAGCGGCTGGCGGCATACGGGCCGTTATCCACGATCTCGCGAACGAGCTCCACGCCCAGCCCCCCTCCCCGGTGCTCGGGCAGGACGTAGACGTCGGCCAGGTACACGAGGTGCGAATCACCCACGGCCCGCGCGAACCCGACCTGCCGTCCTTCGTGGTACAGCCCGACGACGCGAAGCGCCTGGGCGTTCAACTCCTCCTGAAGCTCCCGAGGCCGCCCCGGCGCCCAGTAGGAGTGGTTCGAGACGTAGTCGTGCACGGCGTCGAGGTCGACCCGGTCGCGGTCGTCGTCGAGCTCGTAGCCGCCGTCGAGCTCTCGCTTCACGCCGAGAGCGTCCGGAGCCGGAAGCCGCCGTGGAACTCGTACGACGAGGAGATCACGGCCAGCGCGTCGCGCAGGGCTCGGCCGGAGAGGCCGACGCCCCCTGCCTCGGCGAGCGGTGTCCGGAGGAGCCCCTCGATCCCGTGCAGCCCCGCGGCAGACAGCGGAATGGCGTCGGCGCGGCAGTTGGCGCAGACGGCCCCGCCGGCCCGCGGCGAGTAGCCGACGAGCGCCGCTCTCGGCGCCGCACTCGGCGCAGCTCGTCAGGTGCGGCAGGTAGCCCGAGAGCCACAGGAGCTTCAGCTGGAAGGACAGGACGAGCGGGTCGAGGGCCGGACGGGTGTCCGGTTTGGCCTCGACCTCGTCCAGCAAGTCGAGGAACCGCGTCAATGCCTGGAATCCGCGCTCGTTCGCCTCCTGCTCGGGAAAGAGCCGCAGCATCGCCTCGAGCGCCACGAAGCCGACTGAGAGCCGGTAGTGGCCCTCCCGGGCCGCGCTGTGCGAGCGGATGAGCTCGACGCCCGTGATCGTCTGGAGGTCTCCCTTGCCCTCGTGGAGCAGAAGCTCGACGTGGCTGAACGGCTCCAGGCGCCCGCCGAAGCGGGACTTCGTGCGGCGGATGCCCTTCGCGACCGCGCCGACTCTGCCGCGGTCGAGCGTGTACAGATGGAGCACCCGGTCGGCCTCGCCGAACCGCAGCGAGCGCAGCACGACCGCTTCTGTCTTATAGGTCCGGCCGGCCACGTCTCAAGTGTAGAAGCGAGGTCAGCCGGTAAAACTGACGGGGATGGCGCGGATCCAGATGTACTCGACGCGCTGGTGCGGCTACTGCGTCCGCGCGAAGGCGCTCCTCGAGCAGCGCGGGATCGAGTTCGACGAGATCTCGCTCGACGACGACCCGGCCTTCCGCCAGACCGTTTTCGACCTCACGGGCGGCTGGACCGTCCCCCAGATCCTCATCGACGAGAAGCCGATCGGCGGCTACGTCGAGCTGTGGCGGCTCGACCAGGCGGGCGCGCTCGACGAGTTCGCCGAAGCCGCCTAGCTACTTGACGGTCAGCGGGGTGCCGACCGGCATCAGCCCGGCCAGCCGGAGGATGTGGCCGTTCTTCATGCGGATGCAGCCGTGGGAGATCCGGCCCGGGACGCGGCGCGGCTCGTTCGTCCCGTGCAGGCCGATGAAGCCGCCGCCCGGCCAGTCCGTCAGGACCGCGGAGCGAGCGCTCGTACCGAAGGCGATCGGCCCGTAGACCGGATTGCCGAACCCGTAGAGCTGGTTGCGGATGTAGAACTCGCCGCGCGGAGTCGGCCAGTGCGGCTGCCCCACGCCCACCGGTGCCCGGAAGACGACCTTGCCCCGCCGGTAGAGCGTCGCCGTGAGGCGCCGCTGATCGACGATGAGGCGGGTCCTGACTTCCTTCCAGTCGCTGAGCATCTTGCGGGGAACCCACCCGGTGCGACCGTTGGGCAGGGTCGCCAGGCGCACGCGGATCCACACGCCGCGCCTGGTACGGCGGCCGTCGAGCGTCAGAACGAGATTCGTCGTTCCCTCCGGCGTCCAGCGGCCGAGGGCGCCGACGACGGCGGCCGTCCTCCGCGGAGCGCTGCGCGCCACGCCTTTCCGGAGGATGAAGGCGTACCGATAGATGTGGCCCTTCTCGCTGCTGAGGATGAACCGCTCGGGCTTGGGCCTGGGCTTCGGCTTCGGTCGGGGTCGGACGACGAAGACGATGCGCCGCGTGATCGCCGGCACGCCGGGGGCGGTCGGTTGTGCCGTGAAGGTGACGACGCGAGAGCGGCCCGCGATCCTCGCCGGAGGCTTCCAGTTGACCGTGGCGGTCCCCGGATTCCCGTCCCGCGGCACGAATGCGGCTCCCGCGGGCAGAGCGGAGGCGGCGCGAATCATGACCGAGACCGCCGGCCCTCCCGGAGCCGTCGCGGCGAGATTGACGGTGACCGGCCGACCGACGCCGGTCGTGATCCGAGCTCCCTCGGCGGGGGTGGGCGCGACCCACGTCGCTCCCGGCACGGCATCCGGACGGGCTCCCGCAAAGGGAGTGGCGAATGCGGACGCAGGCAGCGCAAGACACAGCACTGCCGCGCCAGAGACGATGACGCGGAAGCTCGACCCCATGAAGCGGGCAACTCTAGACGACATTTTTCGAAACGGCAGGGGCGGGACCTGGAACCCGCATGCCTACTTGATCGTAACCGGTGTTCCCACCCGCATGAGGCGGTCGAGGCGCCGAATATTGCGATTCGGGAGCCGGACGCAGCCGTGCGAGACGCGGCCGGGCAGGATCTCGGGCTGATTCGTCCCGTGGACGCCGATGAAGCCGCCGCCGGGCCAGTCGGTCAGCACGGATGACCGCCCGTTCGTCCCGAACGCGAGATGGCCGTAGATCGGATCCGTGAAGCCGGTCAGCCGCTCACGGACGTAGAAACGCCCAGCCGGGGTCGGCCACCGCGGCTGCCCCACGCCGATGATCGACCGGAAGATGCGCTTGCCGCGCTTGTAGAGCGTGACCCGGAAGTTCGCCCGCTCGATGATCAGATGGGTGTCCACCGTCGCGAAGTCACCGACGGCGGCGCGGGGAATCCAGCCCATGGTTCCGTTCGGCAGCATCGGCAGCGGAACCCGCAGCCAGTAGCGGCCGGCGGCGTCGATCCGTCCGCTCTCCAGATAGAGGACATGCGGAACGTGTTCGGGGGTCAGGGCCTTGAGCACCCTGACGACTCGCGAATCCTCGCTCGGCCGGGCGTACGCCTCGACATTGCGCAGGAGGGGCGCATTCTGCGAGCGGCCTTCGCGGCTCGAGAGCCGGAAGGTCCGCACCGCGCGCCTGCCGACGTGGACGCGCAGGACGAGCCGGGGCGAGTAGGCGGAGCCGTCCGTCGCCGTGAACTCGAACCTCCACTCGCCGAGCTGCTTCGCCGAAGGCCTCCAGCGAAAGACGGCCCTGGCCGGCGCGTCACCGGTCGAGACGAGAGTGGCGCCGGCGGGCCGCCGGTCCATCGTGATCCGCACCGACGAGCCGATCGGACCGGCCGCCTCGAACACGATGCGCAACTCGCGGCCGAGTCCGGCGACGAACGCTGTTCCGTCGTCGGGCGTAGGGCCCTGCCAGAGAACCGAGGAGCCCTGGCTCCCCGCCGCGGGCGACGCAAGAAGCGCCAGCGCCGCGCAGAGCGCGAGCAAGAGCAGCCTGAGCGCTCGTCGTGTCGTTCTCCCGTGCATTCCGACCCCCGTCTCTTCTAGCACAGAGAGGGCGACCCTCCGGCCGCCCTCTCTGATTCCTTCCTTGTCGGCTCGGGACTAGCCCGTGAAGGGCGGCCGGGACCTGGCCCTGACCTTGCCCTTGGCGCCCTTGCCCTTCTTCTTCGCCTTGACCTTCTTCTTCGGCTTCTTGTACTGATCGCTCGCCGGGCTCTTGTGGAGCACGGAGACGACGTCGCTCGGTGAGACGACGCGCTTGACGCTGACCGCAGCGTCCTGCGCCGCCGACGACGCGTAGCCGACGCCACCCACCGAGGCGAGTGCGAGCAGCATCACAGCCGTAAGCGCACCGACGAAGGCGACGCGGAGCGAGCCTACGCGGGAACGGCCGTGATCCCTGACACGCGCCTCGAGGCGGCTGATGAGCTCGGGAGCAGGCTCCGGACGGTTCGTCCGCAGCTCGGCTTCGAGGTCAAGAGCCTCGTGCCTTTTCCGCCAGTAACGCATTCAGTGAACCCCCTCAAGTCCGTTTTTCAATCCTTGCACCCCTTACTACTGGGACACCCCCCGTTTCCTTACAGGCTCCGAATCCATTTCTTCGCCCAGAACTGCGCGAAGGCGTCCGAGCGCGCGGTGGAGCGCCACTTCGATGGCGTTGGTGCGGGCGCCGAGGAGCTCGGCGATCTGCCGCGCTGTCAGATCAGCGCCGTAGCGGAGCGCGACGAGCTCACGATCCCGCTCGTCGAGGGTTGCGACGGCACGGGAGACCGTGAGCCGCCGAATCGTCTCCTCCTCCAGGTCCGTGGAGTCAACAGAGTCCACGCCCTCGGTGGCGTACTCCGTCGTCGACCAGGAGCCGTCGATGCAGCGCTTGGCGATCCCGAGCAGCCACGCCACAGGCTCGCCCTTTCGAGGGTCGTAGCTCTTCTTGTAGCGCAGCGCACGCTCGAAGGTCTCGCTCGTGACGTCCTCGGCCTCGGGCCCGTCTCCCAGGCGATAGGCGGCGTAGGCATAGACCCGCTTGATCAGGGGCGCCGGATCGGCCAGTGGATCGCGGCGGAACACCTACCCCGACTCCTCGGCCCGGAGCTCGGGGATCTCCTCGCTCAACGGGTTCAGCCGCTCTGCCTCGGCCAGCGCGTTCCGTCTGTCCTCGCCGGAGCTCGCTTCCGCGAGCCGGAACCAGAGCAGCCAGTCGGTCGGCTCCTTGACGATCGCCTTCCGGAAGCTCGTTCGCGCGCCTGCGAGGTCGCCTCGCTCCAGTTGCGCGTCGCCGAGCCGCTGCCACGGCTCCGAGGACCAGGGCGCCCAGCGCCTGGCCTTGCGAGCCTCGTGCTCGGCGTCGTCCCAGTCCGGCGAGCTCGCGGCCGCGGCATCTTCACTCGCCGACAACGCGCTCGCGCCGACGAGGCCGGCGAACGCGACGCCGGCAAGAGACACGGCGACCGCGCCGGCGACGATCCTCGCGCGCAGGCCCGGGACGAGCCCGGCGTCGGCGGAGCTGCGAAAGGCGAGGAGGGCGGCGGCGCAGGCGAACGCGGACAGGGTGAGGGCCGGAAGCTCCCAGTCCCAGTCGACGCCGGCGTGAACGAGATACGCGAGGTAGGCACCGAATGCGCCGGCGGCAAGTGGGTGGCGCCGAGCTGCGACGGCTGCGGCGAGCGGCGCGGCCAGCGCGAGAAGAAGGAATGCGAGACCGACCGGCCCGAGCTCGCCCAGCGTCTCGAGGTAGAGGTTGTGCGCGTCGCGGACCTTGTGCGGAACGGGCCGTTCGAGGTTCCAGTACTGCTCGTACGTTCCGGCTCCGTCGCCGAGCAGCGGGTGATCCTGGTACTGGTGCCAAGCCTCCGTCCACAACTCGATGCGGTAGCTCCCGCTGAAGGAGAACAGGCGCTCACCGAGATCCTCGGGCGGCGGCGCGGGCGTCGCCTTGAAGGCGTCGTAGGCTTTCTCGACCAGCTGAACCGGGCCCCCGAACCGAAGGACGACGCCGGTGACCGTGCCGAGAACGACGACGGCGAGCACGGCCGCGAAACCGACGCGGACCGCCCGGCTCGGAACGACGCGCCGCTCCGCCGCGGCCAGTCCCACAGCGCCGGCGGCTGCGACCAGTGCCAGCACGACGACGGCGACGGCGACCTCGCGTCCCTGGTCCGCCGCGGCGCTCAGGGGCGAATCCTGGCGCGTCAATGCGTCCGACTGAGAGCCGATCCAGGCCGCCAGTAGGCCGGGGATGCCGACCACGATCAGCGCCAGGACGAGCTGTAGCCGCCGGGGGTCGAGTGCCACGGCAGCAACGATTCCAACGGCGAGCGCGATCCACGCACCCCGGCTGAACGTGAAGTAGAGCGTCGGGACGAGGACGACGAAGGCCGCAGCCGCGACTGCGCGGAGCGCGGTGCTCCGCTCGCGGGCGACGGCGCCAAGTCCCAGCAGCAGGCCGATGGCCACGAAGATTCCGAGCCCGTTCCAGTAGCCGATCGGCTCGGAGAGGCGGTACTCCGAGATCGGGTCGTACGCTCCGAGTCGGTCGGGGAACAGCCGCGTGGCGAGCCCATAGGCCGAGAGGAGCGAGATCGCCACGAAGACGCCTCGCAGAAGCATGGGCGCCGACTCCCGCCGGACGACGAGGACGAGCGCCGCCGCAACACCCGCGTAGGCGACCATCCGGAAGCCTTCGAGCGCGGTCTGGACGGTGTTGTCGGTCCAGATGAGCGAGAGCCACGTCCAGGCTCCGAGACCGATCAGCCCGCCCGCGAAGGCGGCTGCGAGGCGGCCCCCGTGGAGCGCAGCACGCCCCAGGAACAGCCAGGTGACCACGAGCCAGAGCGCGATGAAGGCCGTCCAGCCCCACGCCGGCGGAAAGTAGCCACCGTCTGCGGCGCCGAGTGCCCCGATTCCGGCTGCCGCACCGACACCGATCCCGATCTGGCCGAGGTCGGGAGCGAGCGCGCGGGAACGGACCGCAGGCGCGGCCGCATCGAGCCATGGAGGCTCCGGGACTGGGCTCCGCGCACCTCGTTCAGAGAGTACAGCGGGGTCCTGCGGAACCCTGCCTAATCAGGCTCTGGCCGAGGCGTACCAGGCAAAGGTCTCGTCGAGGCCGTCGTCGAGCCCGACCTCTGGCCGCCAGCCGAATGCAGCCTCGGCGGCGGACGAGTCGATCGCGCTCCTCGGCAGCTCGCCCGGCCTGAGCGGCTCGAGTCGAGGCTCGACGTCCGTGCCCGCCGCGCGCTGGAGGCCCTCGAGAACCTCCAACACCGTGACCTCGCGGCCCCAGCCGAGATTAAAGGTTCCCGCGACCTCGGTATCGGCCAGGGTCACGAACGCGCGTGCGATGTCCCGGACATGGACGTAGTCGCGCGTCGGGGCCCCCTGGCCGTAGACGATCGGAGGTTCGCCTCGCAGGAGGCGCTCGCTGAAGATCGCAACGACCCCGGCCTCCCCGTGCGCGTTCTGTCTCGGGCCGTAGACGTTTCCGAGCCGGAGCACGAGGTGGTTCACGCCGTGGAAGCGCTGCAGCGCCCCCACATACGCTTCGGCGGCCTGCTTCCCGGCGCCGTAGGGCGAAAGCGGCTGCGGGACATGGGTCTCTGGCGTCGGGATCGGGGCACCCTCGCCGTACAGCGCTCCTCCGGTCGAGGCGAACGCGGTCCGCGCGCCGACCTCGGTAGCGCTGCGAACGACATTGAACGTGCCGAGGACGTTCGAGGCGAAGTCCCGCTCGGGGTCCGCGACGGAGATGGTGACGCTGGCCTGAGCGGCGAGGTGGCAGACGAAGTCAGGGTCGAACTCGGTGAACGCTGCCTGGACCTTGTCCCCGTCGGCGACGTCGAGCTCGGCCAGGCTCGCGCCGTCGGGGAGGTTCTCGCGAGTGCCGGACGAGAAGTCGTCCACGACGAGCACCTCGTCCCCGCGCTCGACGAAGGCGTCCGTCACGTGCGAGCCGATGAATCCGGCTCCCCCGGTCACGACGATCCTCACGTCAGCCGGTGCTTCCGTTCGGCACGAGCGGCTGGCAGCTCGGGCAAAACCAGGTCCCGCGGCCTCCGGCTCGTGTCTTTCCGATCTGGTCGCCGCACCGGTAGCACGGCTCACCCTCGCGCCCGTAGACCCGGAGCGCTGACTGCATCCGGCCGGGCTCGCCGTCCGGCGTGCGGTAGTCGCGGAGCGTCGTGCCCTGACGGGCGATCCCGGCCTCGAGCGCCTCGCGAACAGCCTTGTGGAGCCGCTTGACCTCCTGCTCGTCGAGGTCCCCGGCGGCGCGAAGGGGATGGATCTGTGCGCGCCAGAGCGCCTCGTCGGCGTAGATGTTTCCCATTCCGGCGGCGGCCCGCTGGTCGAGCAGAGCCGCTTTGACCGGTGCTCGGCGGCGGTGCAGACGGGCGGCAAGGCTCGCGGGCGTGAACGCGCGTGACAGGGGCTCCTCACCGAGCCTCGCCCCCAGGTATTCGGTCTCCTCGCCCGGCTCCAGCAAGAGCCACGTTCCGAACCTGCGGACATCCCGGTAGATGACGTCCGATCCGTCGTCTAGATTGACAACGACACGTCGATGCGGATCGTGCTCGGGCGCTCCGTCTCCCATGTGTCTGAGCGTTCCCGTCATCCGGAGGTGAATCAGGAGCACACGTCCACTCTCGAACCGAACAACCAAATACTTGCCCCGCCGCTCGACGGCCTTGACGATCTCGCCCTCCAGCTCTGCGGCCACCTCTCGAGGCTCGACCGGGCGGGTGACGCGGGGATCGAGGATCTCGACCCGCTCGAACCGTCGTCCCACGAGCACCGGTTCGAGGCGAGCCCGAACCGTCTCGACCTCCGGTAGCTCCGGCACGCGGCTAGCCTAGCCGCCCGCCCGAGGGACTAGGTCACCGTTGCGAGGATGACGCCAATCGGCGCGGGCGCCTCGTCTCCGAGCTCATAGGCGGCCTCGACCTCGGCGACTGCGGCTTCTGCGGCCGGCTCGTCGCCGGCGTGGATCTCGGCGAGCGTGTCCCCTGCGGCGACGCGGTCCCCGCGCTTCGCCCGGCAGACGATGCCGACCGCGTGGTCGATGGGTGCGTCCTTGACGGCCCGGCCCGCACCGAGATGAACCGAGGCGACGCCGACGGCGAGAGCGCCGAGCCGCGTGACGGCTCCGTCCCGTGGCGCGGTCACCTCGCGGACGACGGGTGCACGCGGAAGCGCGTCCTCGGAGGGATCACCGCCCTGCGCGCGGACCCAGCGTTCATAGGTCTCGAGCGCCGTGCCGTCGCTGAGAGCGGTCTCCACCCGTGAGCGCGCCTCCGTTGTGTCGGCGCCGTCGACGAGGGTCACGAGATGGGCGGCGGAGGCGATCGACAGCTCCGTGAGATCGGGCGGACCGTCTCCGCGCAGCGTTGCGACCGCTTCCCTGATCTCGAGTGCGTTGCCGACGGCATTGCCGAGGGGCTGATCCATGTCGGTGAGCTCGCAGATGACCTTCCGGTCGGCCCGGCGACCGAGCTCGAGCATGGCCTCGGCGAGCTCTCGTGCGTCCTCGAGCGACTTCATGAACGCGCCGTCGCCGACCTTGACGTCGAGCACGATCGCGTTCGCGCCGGCGGCGATCTTCTTCGACATGATGCTCGCCGCGATCAGCGAGACGTTCTCGACGGTCGCCGTCACGTCGCGGAGGGCGTAGAGCTTCTTGTCCGCCGGGACGAGCTCTGCCGTCTGGCCGATCACGGCGATGCCGACGTCCGCGACCTGGCGGATGAACTCGTCGCGCGAGAGCTCGATCCGGAAGCCGGGAATCGACTCGAGCTTGTCGAGCGTCCCGCCGGTGTGCCCGAGCCCGCGCCCACTCATCTTCCCGAACGGGATCCCGCAGGCGGTGACGAGTGGGCCGACGACGAGCGAAGCCTTGTCTCCGACGCCGCCGGTCGAGTGCTTGTCGGCCACCGGCCGCCCGATCTCCGCCTGAAGATCGATCGTCTCTCCGCTCCGGACCATCGCGTCCGTCAGCGCGAACGTCTCGCGCGGAGAGAGGCCGCGGAAATAGACCGCCATGCAGAAGGCAGCAAGCTGGTAGTCCGGGATCTCGTCGCGCGTGTAGCCGAGGACGAGGTCGACGAGCTCCTCGTCGGCGAGCTCCGCGCCGTCGCGCTTCCGCTGAATCAGTTCGGCGGGCCGGATCAAGGCTCGACGATCGGCGTGCCTGGGAGACCTCGAACACCGGACTTCCCGCCGAGCCACCTGTTCACGGTCGCGCCGACGTCGGCGAACTCGCCCTCGTGGATCGCGCCGCGCGCGTTCTTCCCCTCCACGTAGGCGAGCAGAAGCGCGTGCTCACGGGAGTGGTCTGTCGACGGGGTCGTCGGGTCGCACCCGTGATCCGAGGTGATCACCAGCAGATCCCCTTCGCGGAGGGCGCCGAGCAGGTCGGGCAGGCGGCGGTCGAAGTCCTGCAGGCAGCGGTGGAAGTTGACCGGGTCGTTCCTGTGTCCCCAGAGCATGTCGGTCTCGACGAGATTGACGAAGACCATGCCGTCGTCGAGCTCCTCGAGGAGTTTCTCCGTCTGCGTGATGCCCTCCACGTTCGAGCGCGTCGGGTGCGACTCGTCGATGTCGAGCCCAGCGAAGATGTCGCGAATCTTTCCGACCCCGTGCACTTTGTGACCGGCCTCGCGCGCGAGGGTCAGGTAGTTCGGCTGCCGGGGCTTCAGCGACCAGTCGTGCCGGTCGGCGGTCCGCGTGTAGTTCCCGGGCTCGCCCTCGAAGGGCCTGGCGATGACCCGGCCTACGGCATGTTTGCCGGTCAGGATGTCGCGGGCCGTCTGGCACCCCGCGTAGAGCTCGTCGAGAGGGATCGTGTCCGTGTGCGCGGCGATCTGGAAGACCGAGTCGCCCGACGTGTAGACGATCCACTTGCCGGTTCGCTGGTGCTCCTCCCCGAGCTCGTCGATGATCTCCGTGCCCGAGGCAGCCTTGTTCCCGAGCACGCCGCGCCCGGTCTTGTGCGAGAACGGGTCGATGACCTCGAACGGGAAGCCATGCGGGTACGTCGGAAAGGGTTGGGCCGTGACCACCCCCATCAGCTCCCAGTGGCCGGCGGTCGTGTCCTTCCCCTTCGAGCGCTCCAGCAGCCGGCCGGCGATCGCAGGTGCTCCCGGCTGCGGCGGGCAGCCTTCGAGCGGCTTCACGTTGCCGAGACCGAACGCCTCGAGGTTCGGGAGGTCGAGCCCGCCGACTGCCTTCGCGACGTTTCCGAGCGTGTCGGAGCCTTCGTCGCCGTACTCGGCCGCATCCGGCAGCTCCCCCGCCCCGACGGCGTCCAGCACGATGACGCACGCGCGCGGCAAGTGGGCCTCCTAGTGACCTTGATGGATGCCTGGGGCGCGAGAACCAAGCCAGGCCCGGACGCAGGGAGCGCGCGGGCTGACTAGCTCGGGCGCGACCGAGGACGACGCCTGGCGCCGCGTTCTCGCGTTCCAGGCGCCACCGAAGGTTGCTGGGAGGCCCACGACATCTATTCTAGGTTGGTCTTGGAGAACGCCCTGGGTCTCATCGGCATGGTCGTGTTCATCGTCGCGGTGATCGGTCTCGCTGCCGGCGTCACGTACCTGATCGTGAAGATCTCGCCGTCCACGCGGCGCAGCAAGACCCAGACACCGAGCTCCAAGCCCTCCTAGACAGGCGAGAGCGGGAGGACGTCTTCGAGTTGCGCGTACTCGAGGCCGTGCGCCTCGGCGACTGCCTCGTACGTCACCCGTCCGTCCAGCACGTTGACGCCTCGGGCAAGCGCCGGATCACGAGCGATCGCGTCGCGCAGTCCGTGATCGGCAAGCGCCTCGACGTACGGAAGGGTCGCGTTCGTCAACGCCTTCGTCGAGGTGATCGGCACCGCCCCCGGCATGTTGGCCACGCAATAGTGGATGACGCCTTCGACGACGAACACCGGCTCGGAGTGCGTCGTCGGCCGAGAGGTCTCGACGCAGCCGCCCTGGTCGATCGCGACATCGGCCACGACGGAGCCGTGCTTCATCTCCGCGATCATCTCGCGGGTGATCAGCTTCGGCGCCAGTGCGCCGGGGATCAAGACCGCTCCGACCACGAGGTCGGCTTCCGCGACCGACTCCTCGATCTGGAGCGCCGAGGACATCAGGAGCGTGACGCGGGAGCCGAGCACCTCTTCCAGATGTCGCATCCGGTCGATCGAGCGCTCGAGGATCGTGACCTCGGCACCGAGACCGAGCGCGATCACGGCCGCGTTGTAGCCGACCATGCCGCCTCCGATGACCACCGCCTTTCCGGGCGCGACGCCCGGGACGCCGCCAAGCAGCAGGCCGCGCCCGCCGACAGGCTTCTCGAGGAAGCTCGCCCCCGCCTGAGCGGCGAGGCGGCCGGCGATCTCGCTCATCGGCGCGAGCAGCGGGAGCGCTCGATCGTCGGTCTCGACCGTCTCGTAGGCGATGCATGCAGCGCCGCTCTCCATCAGAGCGCGCGTCAGCTCCTCACTCGCCGCCAGGTGCAGATAGGTGAAGAGGATCTGACCTTCGCGGAGCCGCCCGTACTCCTCCGGCAGCGGCTCCTTGACCTTGAGGACGAGCTCGGAGTCCGCCCAGACCTCGTCGACCGATGCGATCTGCGCGCCGACCGCGGTGTACGAGGAGTCCGGGAACGCACTTCCTTCACCTGCGCTCTGCTCGATCACCACCGTGTGCCCACGGCGTGTCAGCTCCAGCGCACCGGCAGGCGTGAGCGCGACGCGGTACTCGTCCTGCTTGATCTCCTTGGCGACGCCGACCTTCACTGGAGCCGGATTATTCCGTCAGAGGCCTGCAAGCCGCTCGACCAGCCGCCGCTCGTCCGGCCCGAACCAGGGCGGCTCGCCTCCTAATGCGTTCTGCGCGGCGTGCAGCGGGTTGCGCGTGGCCGGGATGACGACGTCGATCCGCTCGTCGGAGAGAGCCCACTTGAGCAGTGCCTGAGCCCAGGTGTCGACCCCGAACTCGCGGAGCGGCTCGAGATCCTCGTCGGGAGGCGGACGAAGCAGGAGCTCGCCTTCCCCGAGCGGTCGCATGACGATCACGGGAATCCCGAGCTCCGCGGCCAGCGGCAGCAACTCACGCTCGCATTCCCGCTCGTAGGGGTTGTACGGGAGCTGGACCGTCTCGAATCGCCCAGTCGCCAGTGCCTGGGTGAGCTCGCGAAACGCCGACGGCGCGTAGTGGGTGACGCCGATGCGGCCGATGCGGCCCGCCGCTTGCTCGGCCTCGAGCCACGGAAGGTGCTCGCGCCAGGAGACGAGGTTGTGCACCTGTTCGACGTCGACCCTGCCGTACCAGCGGAATTGCTCCTCGAACTGCGCGCGACCCTGCTCCACGGTCGGCGCCCAGATCTTCGTCGCGACGATCGCCTGGTCGCGCCGACCCTCGAGTGCGGAGCCAAGCGAGCGCTCGGCGTGGCCGTACATGGGCGACGAGTCGAAGATCGTGGTCCCGGAGGAGAGCGCCGCGCCGGCCACGTCCCGAGCCAGCTCATCGTCGCCGCCGAACGTGTTCCAGGTGCCGAGCCCGACGACCGGGCCGAGCTTCCGCTCCTCCATCACGATCGGTGCTCGCGCGCCACCTCGCCGGCCGCGAACGCGCACATGAAGAAGCACGGATCCTCCTCCAGGCTACGACCCATGTGCGAGAGCGGCAGCCTGGCGCACTCCTCGTGCCAGCCCTCGACGTCGATCTCCTCACGAGGTGTCAGCCAGTCGGGAGCCTGCGAGTCCGCGCGGCCAGGCGATCATGACGTCCGTCAGCGTGAGGTCGAGGATGGCGCGAACGTGGTGGGAGACGCCCTGGTGGCGGTCCCGCCGGTCCGCCTCGGAGTAGCGGACCGCCAGGATCGGCGAGCCGCCGAGTGCCCCCGCGACGTTCGCCGTCGCGGCGGCCGCGAGACCGCCGTGGCCGAGGAGCGAGCCGGTCCCCACGATCCCGGGGCCGATCGAGCAGACGACGGCGTCGAGTCCCTGGCCGGCGCACCAGGCTAGGGCCGACGCCGGCGTGACGGCCTGGACGTCTCCGTCGACACACGGTGACGCGGCCACGGCGACCTCGAGCAGCCCTCCCGCCTGGAGCGCGCGAACCGTGTCCGAGAGCGAGACGGGCAGCGCGCCTCCGCCCACTTGCACATAGCCGATCCGCAGACGATGCCTGCGCGCGAGCCCCGCAAAGACCGGCGCAACCTGACTGTGGAGCGAGCAACAGATGACCGGCATCCCTTCGAGGGTCTCGGCCAGCGGCCCGTCCTCCTCGACGTGGCGAACCGCCGACTGCAGCGGCGTGTACGGCAACGTCATCACGTGCGCGTCGGACGCCGGCTCACCGCCCAAACCGCGCGTGAGATTGGCGTAGAGGACGTCAAAACCTCCCGAGCCCAGCTCGAGCTGGCCCGCCTGGACGTTGACGACGACCTCGTCGCCGATCTCCACCGGTCCGGTCAGGCGGGGGTAAGCAACGGTCGGCGCCCCGTCGACATCCAGCCGGATCAGGCCGTCGTGCTCCTCCGAGATCCCGGTGACCGTGCCGCGCCGGAGGCTAAGTGTCATGCCCGTCGCGGGCCACGTCGACGAGAGCGAGGGTGACGTCGACCATCGTCTCGAGGTCGGCGACCGCGATGTGCTCGTCGGGTGTGTGGATCTCCATCATTCCGTTCGCCAGGTTCAGGCACGCCTTCCCGCGCTCGTTGAAGACGTTCGCGTCGGCGCCGCCGCCTGTGAGCCCGAGCCGTGGTTGGACGCCGGCTCGCTCGAGCGCCGCACAGGCCAGAGTCACGGGAAGATCGCCCCGGGCAAAGCGATAGCCTCGATAGCTCTCGTCGACCGTGGTCTCGGCCTCGCACTGCTCGAGCGCCGCAGCGAAGGTGATCGTCTCGAGTATCTCGCGGACGAGATCGGCGAGCTTCGACTCGTCGTGCGCCCGGACGTCGATGGAGAACGAGCACCGGTCCGGGACGATGTTCCTGGCCGTCCCGCCCTGGATGAGCCCGACGCTCGCCGTGGTCTCGTCGTCCAGCCGACCCAGGCGAAGATCGGCGATCGCGCGCGCCGCGGCGGCGATTGCCGAGCGTCCTTCCTCCGGCGCCATGCCGGCATGGGCCGCACGGCCGCGGATCACGACCTCGATCTGACACGCATGCGGCGCGCCGAGGACGACGTCTCCGATCGGAGCGCCCTGATCGAAGACGAAACCGGTCCGGGCTTCCAGGCGAGTGGCGTCGAACGCCTTGGCGCCCTGGAGCCCGACTTCCTCCTTTGGAGTGAACAGCAGCTCGATCCCCGCGTGGGGCCGCTGCTCGTTGACGATCCGGCTCGCCGCCTCGAGCATCGCGGCGACGGCGGCCTTGTTGTCCGCGCCGAGGATCGTCCCGCCCGCGTTCCGGACGATCCCGTCCTCGACGAACGGCTCGAGCGCCCCGGTGGGCGGGACGGTGTCGAGATGAGCGCAGAGGAAGATCGGCTCGCCGCCGTTCTCTGAGGTCGCCGGGAGCCGGCAGAGCAGGTTGCCGGCATTGGAGCCGATCCGGCTTCCTGCGTCGTCCTCCGAGACCTCCAGGCCGAGGTCTTCGAGGTAATCGCGAACCCGGTCCGCGACCGCACGCTCCTCTCCCGGCGGGCTCGGAATCGCGGCCAGCTCGGTGAAGAGCGCGAGAACGTCCGGCGCCCGACTCGGCATCGCCGAATCGTACGCGCCGAACGCTCTCGTCTAGGACTGGCCGCGGGTCTCCGGCCGCGACAGCGTCATCAGTCCACCGCGACCGTCTGGTAGCCGCCGCTCGGGTAGTAGCGCACCCGCATCATCAGCGAGTCGTGGAACGAGACGAAGTAGATCGGCGAGTGGCAGGCGACGCCCGCCCAGGTCTGCACTTCGACGAAGGAGTAGCCGGCGCCCCCCGCCGTCTTGGCAAGGAATGGCCCGCTCTCCGTCCAGCAGACGGAGTCGTGGCTCGTCCGCACGGTGCTCGAGCGGTACGTGATCGTGTTCCCCGAGCCGCACCAGACCGTGTAGAGGTAGAGGCGACGAACATAGGGGAAAGAGCCCTTCGACCGGAGGAGCTCCTTGCCCCAGCAGATGCCGCCTCCAGACCCTTCGGCCTGCATCCGTCCAGGTCGCTCCTTTGCCGAGGACGCAGTCTCCTCGAGACTTCCGCCGGCGTAGAAGCGTGCCGCGTCGGCCTCGGGCGAAAGGGCGAAAGGTGCTTCGGCGGCCGCGGGCGTCGCGGCCGCGAGGGCCGCGACGAGCGCGGCCAAGGTTGAGATCAGGCGTGTCGTATGCATTCCACGAACGTACGTACGCACACGAAACGCATGGGAGACGCGATTGCGCCGAAAGTGTGAAAGGGGCGCCTAGGCCGGGATGGAGGCCGGCTCGGCCACGCCGCCCCGGGCTCGCGAGCGCTCGAGCGCGGCGCCGACGAAGTCGCGGAAGAGCGGCGCAGGCCGCGTGGGGCGCGACTTGAACTCCGGGTGGAACTGGCTCGCCACGAACCAGGGGTGATCCGGGAGCTCGATGATCTCGACGAGCCGCCCGCCCTGATAGGTGCCCGAGATCACGAGCCCTGCCTCCTCCAGCGCAGGCCGGAAGTGGTTGTTGACCTCGTACCGGTGGCGGTGCCGCTCGTGGATGACCGGCTCGTCGTAGGTTTCACGCGTCCGCGTGCCTTCCGCAAGCTCGACCGCCTGGGCGCCGAGACGCATCGTCCCGCCGAGATCCTCGACCTCTTTCTGCTCGGGAAGCAGGTCGATGACCGGATAGGGCGTCTCCGGATCCATCTCGGTGGAGTTGGCCCCATCGAGACCTGCGACGTTCCGCGCGAACTCGGAGATGGCGACGTGCATCCCGAGGCAGATGCCGAGGTACGGAATCTTTCGCTCGCGCGCGACACGGCAGGCCGTGATCTTCCCTTCCCACCCGCGCGAGCCGAAGCCGCCCGGGACCAGGATCCCGTCGACCTGCTCGAGCTCGAGCTGTGCCTCCTCCAGCGACATTCCCTCCGCGTCCACCCACCGCACGTTGACCCGCGCGCCCTGGTGGATTCCCGCGTGCTTCAAAGCCTCGTGGACCGACAGGTAGGCGTCGTGCAGCTTCACGTATTTGCCCACGAGCGCGATCTCGACCGTTTCGCGTCGCTCGCCGATCCGTCGGACCAGCTCCTCCCAGTCGCCGAGATCGGCGTCGGCGGCGGGTAGCCCCAGCTTCTCGCAGACCATGTCGTCGAGCGCCTGCTCGCGGAGCGCTCGTGGGACGAGGTAGACGTCGGAAACGTCGATCGCTGAGATCACGGCCGCGGAGTCGACATCGGCGAACAGCGCGATCTTGTCGCGGATCTCCGCGGAGAGCGACTCCGTCGAGCGCGCAACGACGATGTCCGGGTGGATACCGATGCGCCTGAGCTCGTTCACGGAGTGCTGCGTCGGCTTCGTCTTCAGCTCGCCCGCGTGCTCGATGAACGGAACGAGCGTGACGTGGAGGTAGATGACGTTCTCCTGGCCGACCTCGCGCCGGAACTGCCGGATCGCCTCGAGGAACGGCAGGGACTCGATGTCGCCCACGGTGCCGCCGATCTCGGAGATGACGACGTCCGTGTCACTCGCCTCGGCGATCGACCGGATTCGGGCCTTGATCTCGTTCGTGATGTGGGGGATCACCTGGACGGTGGAGCCGAGGTACTCGCCCTTCCGTTCCTTTCGGAGCACGCGATCCCAGATCGAGCCCGCAGTGTGGTTGGCGTTCCGAGCGAGGTTCTCGTCGATGAAGCGCTCGTAGTGGCCGATGTCCAGGTCCGTCTCGGCCCCGTCCTCGGTGACGAACACCTCTCCGTGCTGGAAGGGGCTCATCGTTCCCGGATCGACGTTCAGGTACGGGTCGAACTTCTGCACCTGGACCTTCAAGCCACGCGCTTTCAGGAGTCGGCCGAGCGAGGCGGCAGTGATGCCCTTGCCGAGCGACGAGACGACCCCACCCGTGATGAAGACGTATTTGGGCGGGCGCTCTCTCACGGCTGCCGGCCCAGCGCGTCGAGCTCGGAAAGGACCGGCGTCCGCTCGATCAGCTCACCGAGTGAGCGACGTTCGCCGAGGACTGTGAGCCCGGCCAGCGCACCGATTGCCAGCCACCGACCCCGTTCCGTGAGACGACTCACGGAACTCAACCCTAGCATCGCGCCCAGCGCGTTCGATCCGGAGTCCCCCAACATCGTCTTCTCGCGAAGATCGTAGGGAAGGAGGAGGACGGCGACCCCGGCCGGAGACCGGAGCAGGACAGCGCCCGCGAGGTAGGCCTTGAGCGCCCGCCCCGGACGCGTGTCGAGCTGGTTGAGGAAGTTCGCGGCGAGGCCGACGAGCAGGGCGCCGGAGAGCTTGCGCGTCGCCAGGAGGCCGACGAGCGGAATCCCGACGAGCTTGAGGACTCCGGTCGTCGTTCCAGACCTGAGGTGTGCGCGGAAGCCCCGCTCGGGTCCGCTCCAGAGATCGTCGGCCAGGCCGAGCGCCGCGATCAGCGCGACGGCTGGATCGCGGCGGGCTCCGAGAGCAGCGCCGACGAGCGGAAGGCGGAGGCCTCGATGGTTCGTCCCCTGCGGGCCGCACGCGAGCAGGGCGTCGAGCAGCTGGCGGCCGCGGTGGACGAAGCCGGCGGCGTCGCGCCCGGTGGCCCTGTGACGGAGCGGCAACTCGAGCTCGGCGACCGTCAGGCCGGCGCGGGCGGCGTCGACCGAGGATCCCACCTCGCACCCGAAGCCGGCAGCGAGCGGAAAGCAGGCCTCACGCGCCTCCTCCGAGAACGCCCGCTGGCCCGAGAGTGGCTCGACGGGGACGAGCCCGGAGCTGGCGCGGATCAGCGCCCGTGCGGCGCGCTTCGCGATCCCGAAGCCTCCGCCCTGCCGCTCGGCGAAGACGGCGACGGCGAGATCCGCGTCTGCATCGAGCAGCGCCGCGAGGTCTCCGTCGAGATCGGCGTCGCAGAGCAGCAGCGGCCCCGCAGGCGCCGCCCGCTCGGCGAGCGTCAGAGCCTGGCCCTTCCCGCGCGCCGGCAGACGCAGCACCCGGGCGCCCGCGCGCTCGGCGGCGGCCGCCGTCCCGTCCTTCGAGCCGTCGTCGGCGACGATCACCTCCGCATCCGGGAATTGATCCCGGAGCCGCTCGACCGTCCGCCCGATCCGCTCCGCCTCGTCCCGCGCGGCGACCAGGATCGCGACGGGACTAACCACCAGGAAGCGGCGCCAGGGGCAGGGGCTCGATCGGCTTCGGGAGCGGGCCGTCCTCGGCCGTCTGCTTCAGGCCGTAGTGGCCCTCCGGCCCGCCTGCAAGCAAGGCGGCGAGCGCGACCTTCCCGACGCTGGTGTCGATGTCGTCGACGCTCGACAGGCCGTTGGCCTTGTAGACGGCAATTCGCGAGGGTCTCCGCGAGTCGGTGCGCTCAACCCCCACGACCGGGACACGCCCCCGACGGAGGCCGCTGTACAGCCCGTCGAGAAACTGCCTGGTCGGAGTGTCGCTCGCGGTGCCGGTGGACGAGAGGACCACGGCATCCGCCGCCAGGGTCGTCGCGCCCTGGTGATCCTGGACGAGGATCGGGGTCAGCGCGTCCCAGAACGGCGTGTCGCCGCCGCGGATCAGCTCCTCCGCGAGGCGTCGGCCGACGTCCTCCAGCGTTAGCTGTGAGAACTGCGGGTCCAGCGCGCCCTTGACCTCTTGGGGGTCGACCGGGAGCTCGAGCGCCTCCATCTCGACGATGCCCGGTGCCGAAGCATCGTTGAGCGTCTGCTCGACCGCTCCCTGCACGTCGTCGTCCGACTGCCCGACGAACAGAAGCGCGACGCTCTTTCCGCGGAGGCGGCCGTCCATGACGACGTCGTACGTCTCGTTCACGTACGCGTCTGACGCCTCTTCCTTGCTTCGCAACAGGTCGTTCTCGGCGGAGAGATCCTGGTTCTGGCGGTCGAGGCTGTCGAGCTGCCTCTGGAGGACCTGCCGATCGCTGTCCTTGACGTCGGTGCCGGCCGCAAGCCCCGCGCCGACGAGGATGCCGATGATCAGCGCCAGAAAGACGGCCGCCAGCGAGGCGACGTGGTAGCGGAGATCGAACATGTCGGCCTAGGTTAGAAGCCGAGCAGATCGCGAAGCCGCAGTCCAAGCAGCTCGAACGCGGACCGGAGCTGGGGCGAGACCGCCACGGCCACGACGACAGCCCCCAGTCCTGCGACGGCAACGAGAACCAGCGGCCAGATCCCGACCTGCCGGCTCACCAGCCGGGAGACGCCCTTCGCGTCGACCAGGATGTCCCCAACTCGAAGCCTGGTCAGGAACGTCGACGACATCCCGGAGCGGTTCCGCTCGAGGAACTCCAGCAGGTTGAAGTGCGCTCCGACGGCGACGATCAGCTCGGCTCCCTTTTCGTAGGCGAGGAGCAGCGCAACGTCCTCGCTCGTCGCCGGAGCCGGGACGATGTGGTGCTCGAGGCCGAGTGCCTTCACCCGTTCCGCACCCGGCGCGGTACCGCTCTCGTAGGCGTGGATGAGGATCTCCGCACCGGACTCGAGCGCCTCGTCTGAGACGGAGTCCATGTCTCCGACGATCACGTCCGGCTTGTAGCCCGCCTCGAGGAGCGCGTCCGCCCCGCCGTCGACGGCGATGAGAACCGGCCGGAAGTCCCGGACGTACGGGCGCACCATCCAAAGATCGCGCTTGTGCCCTGGGCCGCGTACGACGACGAGCGCGTGCCGGTTGCGGAAGCGTGTCTGGAGGGCGGGGAAGCCGATCCCCTCCGAGAGCAGGCGTCCCTCCTCCCGCAGATAGCGCATCGTGTTCGCAGCGAAGCTCTCGAGGGCGTCGGTGACCCGGCCTCGCTGCTCGCGAAGGGTGTCCGCAAGCTCGTCTGCCCGCAGCTCTCGACCCTCGACGACGCGCGTGCCGTTGCGGAAGAGGCTCGCGCCGCGCACGGTCAGGAGCTCGCCGTCGCCGACCTGCTCGAACAGGTCCGCGCCGGGCGCGTCGATCAGGCGGACTCCGCCGCGGACGAGCAGGAGGGGGCCCGGGTTCGGGTAGCGGCCGGTCTGCGAGTCGGAGACATTGACGACCACCTTGACACCGGACTCGATGAGCTCCTCGGCGGACACCCGGTCGAGGTCGGCGTGGTCGATGATCGCAATGTCGTCGGCCGAAAGCCGACGGACCAGATGCTTTGTCCGCCGGTCGAGTCTCGCGTGTCCCTTGTACTCGACGAAGCTCATCGGACGGTCGAGAGAAACTCTCGACCGCCGAGCATACGTTCTAGCTCCTCCCGCCGATCCGATTCCGCCAGCTGCTCGATGCGCGTGTGGGTCGGATCGCCCTGCACTTTCTCCACGCGAAGATGCCGGTCGGCCACGCTTGCGATCTGCGGAAGGTGGGTGATCGTGAGCACCTGAGAGCGCTCGCCGAGCCTGCGGAGGGTCTGCGCGACTGCATGGGCGGTCTGTCCTCCGATTCCCGCGTCGATCTCGTCGAAGACGAGCGTCATCTTCCCGCCGGCAGCGGCCGCAATGGCGAGCGCGACTCGGCTGAGCTCTCCGCCCGAGGCGGTCTCGGCGACGGGCGCGAACGGGAGGCCCGGGTTGGGCCGGATCAGGAAGTTCACGGTGTCCCTTCCGGTCGAGCCGGTTTCTCGATCGCCGAGCTCGACGTGGAACTCCCCTTCGCCGAGCCCGATCCCGCGCAACTCGGACGCAACGGCGTCCGCGAAGGGCGGAGTCGCGACGACTCGGGCGTCGTGCAGCTCCGCCGCAAGGTCGTCGACCCGGGCCTGCGTCTCGGCCAGAGCCGCTGCCGCTTCCGCCGCGGGGTCGGCGCCGGCTTCGCGCGCCTCGAGCTCGGTGCGGGCGGCGGCGGCCCGCTCGAGCAGCTCGTCGAAGGACGCGCAGCCGAACCGGCGCTTTGCAGCGGAGATCCGCTCGAGCTCGCCCTCGATCTCCTCCAGCCGCCCCGGCTCCGCCTCCAGTGAGTCGAGGAATGCGCGAAGCTCGGCGGCGACGTCGGTGATGCGAACGCCGACATCCCGAAGGTCGGTCGCGGCGGCGGCGAGCTCGGGCGCCAGGCGCTCGAGCGGAGCGATCGCACGCTCGGCCTTGGCCGCGAGGAGCGCGGCGCCATCGCCGTCGTCGGGTGAAAGCGCCTCCGCCGCCGCCCCGGCGCCCTCCGACAGCTCGGTGAGATGGCGCAGCCGCTCCCGCTCGGCGAGCAGCGACGGCTCCGTCGCCGGCTCGAATCCTCTGGTGTCCTCGACGAGCGCCTCGAGCTCCCCGAGCCGCGCTTCGGCGGCTGCGGCGTCCTGCGTGATCTCGTCGTGACGCCTTCGCGCCGCGGCAAGCTCGCGCCACGCCGTTCGCAGCGCCGCCCGCCGTCGCAGCTGCTCCTCGCCCACGAATGAGTCCAAGACCTCCAGCTGGTAGGCCGGGCGAGCGAGTCGGCGCTGCTCGAACTGGCCGGACATGCCGACCAGGAGCTCGGTCGCCGCCGCCAGGTCCTCACGGGCCGCCGCCCTTCCCCACGCGTAGGCGCGGGTCCAGTCCGTCGGGAAAGATTCGCCGGGCGAGTACGAGACCCGGCTCGTCCTCCGGCCGGAGCTCGCCGAGCGCCTCGAGCCCCTCTTCCTCGAAGAACCCGTCCGGGACATCGAACTCCGCCTCGACGTACGCCTCCTTGCCCGCCGGGCCGATCGCCTTGGCGTCGCCCTTCGCGCCCAGGAGGAGCCCCACCGCCTGGGCCAGGATCGTCTTGCCGGCGCCCGTCTCGCCCGTGATCGCGTTCAGGCCCTCGGCGAGCTCGAAGTCGGCCTCCCGGATCAGGACCAGGTTCTCGATGCGCAGGCGGCGCAGCATCAGCGCGATGGTACGTCCGCCGTCGGCGGGTAGCCAGACGCCTCAGACGGACGTGTACGCGCGGGTCGAGTTGCGAGCACCGACCCGAGCAAGACGAGCACGAACCCGATCGCCATGCCGGCGGTGAAGTGCTCTCCGAGGATGGCAACCCCGAGCACCGCGGCCACGGCGGGGTTGACGTAGGTGATCACCGTGGCACGAACCGGTCCGATCTCGGCGATCAGCGCGAAGAACAGGAGGAAGGCAAGCGCGGTGCAGACGACGGCGAGCCCGACCACCGACCAGATCACCTTTGCCGACGGCAGCTCCTGAGGGAAGCTGAAGGCCGCGATCGGCACATAGACGAGCCCACTGACCGCGAGCGATGCCGCGATCACACCGAGCGGTGGCAGGTCGGCCAGCCACCGCTGGAGGATCGCGGGCCCGACGGCGTAGCACACCGCCACCAGCCCGACCTCGGCGATCGGAAGGACACCGGCGCCTTCGAGATTCAGCCCGACGATCGCTCCGACGCCGGCGAGCCCGACGAGCAGCCCGAGCAGGCTCTGGAGGCCGAGCCGCTCACGACCACCCGTGGTCAGCGCGATTACCGCGCCGATCAGCGGCACCGCAGCAATCAGCAAGGCGGTCAGCGAGCTCGAAATGTCCTGTTCGGCCGCGCCGAGCAAGACCCACGGCAGCGCGATCTCGACGCCGGCGAAGGCAAGAACCGCCGGCCAGTGGCGCACGAGGGGCCGCAGCTCGTCCCGCGCTACCGCGATCGGCAGCAGGAGCAGCGCCGCGATCCCCGTGCGGGCAAGGACGAGCGTGGCCGGGCTCAGATCCCGGACGGCGACCCGGATCAGGAGATAGGGGATGCCCCAGATGACGCACATGGCGCCGAACAGCGCGAGGCCGCGCCGTGTCATCTACGAGGCGAAGGTGTCGCGATAGCGCCGGAAGAACGTCATCTCCGGCAGCGTCGCGAGCAGGCTGACGGCGTCCGCGAGCCGGACCTTCACCGAATCGCCGTCTCCGAGCGCGCCGACCCGTTGGCCGTCGGCGATCAGCGCGACCTCGACGTCGCGCGTCAGGTTCGAGACCTCGAGCTCCCGGCTTCGCGGAATGACCATCGGTCGAGCCCGGAGCGAATGTGGCGCGACGAAGGTCACCGCCATCGAGTCCAGGCCCCACACGAGCACCGGCCCGCCGCTGGAGAGGTTGTACGCCGTCGAGCCCGAGGGCGTGCAACAGATGAGCCCGTCGCACGGGATCGTCCCGAGATCCTCGCCGGCGATCGCCCACTGAAGCTCCACCATTCGGCCGAGCACGCCGCTGTGGACCACGACATCGTTGACCGCCGGGTGGCGCTCGTCTCCCAGCCGCACTTCGAGCGTCGGCAGCTCGACGACCTCGATCTCGCCGTCGAACGCCCTGCGAGGCCTTCCTCGAGCGCGTCCTTTCTCCATCGACGCGAGGAACCCGACCCGGCCGTAGTTGACCCCGATCACGGGGACGCCCTCGCCGAGGAAGCGCTTGAGCGCGCGCAGCATCGTCCCGTCACCCCCGAGGACGACCGCGAGGTCCGGCGAGTCCTCGACGACCTCGATGCCCCGCCCCTCCGCGAGCCGCTCGACACGCTGGACCGCGTCGGCCACGTCGGCCCTGCCGTGCGCGATGACGGCGACCTTCTTAACCGACGGCATCCCGGATCCAGTCGTCGAGCTCCTCGGCCAGGCTCGCACCCGGCTTGTGGACGAGGTGGACGAAGAACTCGCGGTTTCCCTTCGGCCCGGGCAAGCCGGAGTCGGTCACCCCCACGGCCTCTGCCTCCCAGAGCAGCCCCTCCTCCGCCACCTCGCGAATCACGCGGCTCTGAACCTCCGGGTCCCGGACGACGCCGCCCTTCACATCGGACCGCCCAGCCTCGAACTGCGGCTTGACGAGGACGACGGCGATCCAGCCGGGCTGGGCGAGACGAAACACGGGCTTGAGCACCTGGCGCGCGCTGATGAAGGAGACGTCGCACGTGACGAGCTCGGGCGGAAACGGAAGCTCGGCCAGGTGACGGGCGTTCACGCCCTCCATCACCGTCACCCGCGGGTCGGCTCGCAGCCGCTCGTGGAGCTGCGCGCGCCCGACGTCGAGCGCGATCACGCGCTTCGCGCCGCGCTGGAGCAAGACGTCCGTGAAGCCGCCGGTCGACGAGCCGACGTCGAGAGCGTCCCGACCGGATGGGTCGACACCGAGCACATCCAGCGCGTGGTCGAGCTTCTCCCCGCCGCGCGAGACGAACCGGGGCGGCTGGAGCACCTCGAGCGAAACCGTCTCGTCCACCTGCTGCCCCGCTTTCTCGAAGCCGGGCACCCGCCCGGCCATCACGAGCGCCTGCGCCTGGCTTCGGGAATCGGCCAGTCCGCGCTCCACCAGGAGAAGGTCGAGGCGCTTCCTCATGGCCTTCGTGCGGTGAGCTCGTCGACCAGCGCGCCGAGAACCGAAGTGTCCGCATCGATCGCCTGCAGCCGCGATCGGCTCGAGGCCTCGGTCTCCGCGGCCAACGCGCGGGCGTGGTCGGAACCGAGTTCCTGCGCCAGCCCGTCGGCGTCCAGCAGGTCGTCGACGACCTGGAAGAGGAGCCCGAAGTCCGCGCTGAACGCGCGCCAGGGCGCCTGTTCTTCCGGCGGCACCTCCGCGACCCACAGGCCACAGCCGACTGAAGCTTCGAACAGCCGTCCGGTCTTGAGCCGGCTGAGCTCGACGTGGTCCTTCGGGCCGCCGTTCACGTCGAGCGACTGGCCGCCGATCATCCCGGACGTCGCAAGCGCGAGCTCCCTCCCCACCTCCGGCGTCGGATAGCGAAGGGCGAGCGCGAAGGCCTCGTTGAGAAGTGCGTCGCCGGCGAGGATCGCCTGCGCCTCGCCGAACCGGACATGGACGCTCGGCCTGCCTCGCCGCTCGTCGTCGTCGTCGAGTGCCGGCAGGTCGTCGTGGACGAGCGAGAACGAGTGGACCAGCTCGATCGCCGCTGCCGCATCGAGCGCCTGGCCCGGATCACCGCCGGCGGCCTCGGCGGTCGCCAGGCAGAGAACCGGCCGCAACCGCTTCCCGCCTCCCTCGAGGGCGTAGCGCAGGACCTCGTCGAGGCGCCCGAGCTCGGACGAGAGCTCGAGCCCGGTGAGATGGTCCTCGACGCTCGCCCGCAGGTCGTCAGGGCTGCGCATCCGTCTCCTGCTTCGCCTTGGCGATCTCCGCCTCGACCTCCTTCGCGATCTCGGAGAGCTCGCTGAGGATCTCGATCGCCTGGTCCGGGTCGGTGGCGGCCTCGAGCCTCGCCCGAGCCTCCTCGAGGCGCTCCAGCAGCTCCTCGGCCTTCGTCAGGTTCTGCTCCGCGTCGCTCATGCGACCTCCTCTCGGGCGATCTTTCCGAGAATCCCGTTCACGAGTTTGCCCGCCTCGTCCGATGCGTACCGCTTCGCGAGCCTGACGGCCTCGTCGATCGCGACCTCGGGGGGCACTTCGCCCCGCTCGAGCTCGTGGATCGCGATCCGCAGGACGTTCCGCTCGAGCGCGCCCAGGCGGCCCGCCGGCCAGCCCTGAGTCGCCTCGTCGATGCGCCGGTCGAGCTCCTCCGCCCGGGCGGAAACGGCGCGCGCGGTCTCCCACGCGAACTCGTCCGCGTCGCCCTCGTATGTCGAGCCGAGCTCCCTTCCGGTCACGTCCCACTGGAAGAGCATGAAGAGTGCGGCCCGCCGGCCGGCCCGGCGGCCGAGCGTCACCCGGCCTCCAATCCAAGTAACAACTTGTTACTTGCCGCTCGAGCCCGCTTGCTCATTGGCCGGACGCACTTAGTAACAACTTGTTACCAGCCTGGAGTTGCGGGTTCTCCTCGAGATAACTCGTCGAGTAGTCGCCCTGGGCGAACCCCTCGCTGCGGATCACCTCGGCGGCGGCATCGATCGTCGTGGGAATTCCGGTCACCTCGAACTCACCGAGCGCCCGGAGGCAGCGGGACAGCGCGAGCTCGCGATCGGCGGCCCAGACGACGACCTTGGCGAGAAGCGAGTCGTAGTGAGGCGGGATCACGGAGCCGTCCTCGACGAAGGTGTCGACCCGGACGCCGGGGCCAAGCGGTGGATGGAAGCGCTCGATCCGGCCCGGCATCGGCATGAAGTCCCTCGTGGGGTCCTCCGCGTTCACCCGCACCTCGATCGCATGTCCACGCCGGCCGGAGCGCCCGGTGAACGACAGCGGCTCGCCCGCAGCGACGCGCAGCTGCTCGTGGACGAGGTCGATGCCGGTGACCAGCTCGGTGACCGGATGCTCGACCTGGAGCCGAGCGTTGAGCTCGATGAAATAGAACGAGCCGTCAGGCCCCAGCAGAAACTCGAATGTGCCGGCGTTCGTGTAGCCGATCGCCCGAACGGCACGCTCCGCCGTGGCTTCCATCTTCTCGCGCTGGCCGGGGCTCAGCGCCGGCGAGGGCGACTCCTCGATCAGCTTCTGATGGCGCCGCTGGATCGAGCACTCGCGCTCGCCGAGTGTGAGGACTCCTCCGTGCGAGTCCCCGAGGACCTGAATCTCGACATGCCTGGCCGGGACGATCGCCTTCTCGAGGTAGAGGCGCCCGTCGCCGAATGCCGCCTCGGCCTCGGCGACGGCGGTTGCGAACGCGGACTCGATTTCGTCCGGGCTGGAGATGAGCCGCATGCCCTTGCCGCCGCCACCGGCAGCCGCCTTCGCGAGGACCGGGTAGCCGAGCTCCCTGGCGAAGTGCGCGACCTGGTCGGGAGACACCGCCTCGGTGCCGGGGACGAGCGGGACTCCGGCAGCCCGCATCTCCTCCCGCGCGGAGGTCTTGTCGGCCATGCGCGCCATGACCTCGGGGGTCGGGCCGACGAAGACCAGCTCGTTGTCGGCGCACGCCTCGGCGAAGGCCGCGTTCTCGGCGAGGAAGCCCCAGCCCGGGTGGACGGCGTCGCAGCCGGTCGTCGTCGCGGCGGCGATGATCGACGGGATGCGCAGGTAGCTCTCGGACGCGGGCGCCGGGCCGATGCGAATCGCCCGGTCCGCCATGCGCACGTGCATCGAGTCCTCGTCGGCGTTCGAGTAGACGGCGACCGCCTCGATCCCGAGCTCGTGGAGCGCGCGGATCACGCGCACCGCGACCTCGCCCCGGTTCGCGATCAGAACGCGGGAGAACATCTAGACGGCGTCGAGCGGCCGCCCAAGTGCGGGCTCGATCTCGAACAGCAGCTGACCGAACTCCACCGCCTGCCCGTTCTCGACGTGGATGCGATGGACGGTTCCGTCCACGTCCGTCTTGATCTCGTTCATCAGCTTCATCGCCTCGAGGATGCAGAGCGTCTGGCCGGCGGTGACCGGGACTCCTTCCTCGACGAACGGCGGCGCGCCCGGGGAGGGCGCGCGATAGAAGGTCCCGACCATCGGGGCCTCGACGCGGACATTTCCGTCGGTCGTCGGATCGACCGGCGGGGCGACGTCCTGTTCGGAAGGAGTCGACGGCGCCGGGACAGGTGCCGCGCCGGACTCCTCCTCCCTCCGGCGCACCGAGACGCGTGTGCCGGCCTCCTCGACGGAGATCTCCGCAACACCGCTCTCCTGGACGATGCGCACGATCTCCCGGATCCGCTCCGCACCGCCGCGGTCGACGCTGCCGCCGACGAGGCGCTCCTCTCCGCTCGCCCGTCCACGGATCGTCGTCAGTAGCGGCTCGGCCTCTTCGCCGAAGAGCGCGAGCAGGAGCAGCTCCTCGTCGCTGGTGGCCAGTCCGTCGGCGTCGACGCGGATGTCGTCGAGGTCGACGGGGGGCGGCGAGGGCTCGGCGCCGTCGGAGCTCAGCTCGATCGCGCGCACGGCGTCCGGATCGAAATCCCCGGGCGGAGTGCCGAACTCGCCCTGGTAGAGCCCGCGGAGCTCGTCCACGACGAGCTGGTACCGGCTTGCGGAGAGGACGTGGATCAGCGCCTGCGATCCGAGGATCTGTCCGATCGGCGCCGCCAGGGGCGGCCAGCCGGCCTCGGCGCGGATGCGCTGCAGCTCGTCGAGGACCTCGTCCAACCGGTCGCCCCCCGACTGGGCCCGCAGGTGTGCGTCGAGCGCGGCAACGAGGCCGGCCGGAAGCTCCTGCTGCGCCGCGCGGATCGCGATGCGCGGGGCGAGCGGAGTCACCGGCTCGTCGCCGATGTGCTGGTCGATCAATTCGGACGCCCGCCAGAGCTGCTCCGTGTCCACGCCGGTGTCGAGATCGAGGCCCCTCAGCGCATCCGCGAGACCCTCGCCCGCGACCCGGTGGATGACGAGAGCGACCGCGTACACCGCGCACGCGACCCGGTCGGCGCCGGCCCGCGCTGCTTCGAGGGCGGCCGCCAGGGCATTACCGGCCGAGCCCTGGCAGTAGATCCCAAGCGGAAGCCCGCTGGCCTCGGCGAGCGCGGAGACGAGCTCGGCGGCCCGGTGAGGCTCGAGGGCTCCCGACGGGTCGTGGAGGAGGATCCGCGCCGCTCCGAGCTCCGGCAGCTTCTTCGCCTGCTCGACGAGGGCGTCGGTCTCACCGGTCGGCCCTGGGCTGTAGATCAGCCCGGCGTCGAACTCGCCGCCGGCCGCGGTGATCGCCTCGCCGGCCTCGCGCAGGTTCGAGACGTCGTTCAGCGGGTCATGGAGCCGGAAGACGTCGATGCCGTTCTCGGCGGCGCTATGGACGAAGCGGCGCACGAAGTCGCCGCCCACGGGTCTCGAGCCGACGAGGAACCGTCCACGCAACGCCATGCCGAGCGGTGTCTTCGTCCGCGACTTGATCGCCCGGATCCGCTCCCACGGGCTCTCGACCCCGCGTCGCACGGCACTGTCGAACACGCCGCCGCCCGAAACCTCGAGCGACGCGAAGCCGGCGCCGTCGAGAATCTCGGCGAGATCGAGGATCGCCGAGGTCGGAAGCCGCCCGGCCAAAGGCTCCTGGCTGACGAGGCGCACGGTGGTGTCGACGAGCTGCGGCATCCTCGGGACCCTAACGACGAGCCTGCTCGGCGGCAGGCAGCTGGGCGAACGAGTAGAGCACGAGGTAAAGCACCGAGAGGAGCGCCGAAAGCGCGACGGTCATCCCGAAGCTGCGTGGATGGGCAAGCGGGTCGGACAGTCGGGCCCAGACGTCCGACAGCAGCGGCCCGGGATTCGTCACGAGCGCCCAGCTGTTCCAGCGCAGCGACCGGCCGAGATAGATGCCGAACGAGGTCGCGACGAGGCTGCCACCGACGAACGCCCAGCTCCAGGAGACACCGGCCGCCCGTCGGACCACGCCCTGCAGCAAGTACACCGACATGAAGCCCAGGAGAGCGCCGGTCCATGCAAAGGCCGTGAAGAGGACGAGGTCGAACCAGAGCGGCGCGTCGTTGCGCGTCCCTAGATGGATCAGGTCGGTCAGCAGATACGGGGCGTTCGGGAGGAAGAGCAGCCAGAGAGCGCCGAGCGGCAGGAGCCGGGCGAGCGGCCGGCCTCGCCGGTACATGTCGTAGACGGCCACTGCGGCAAGCAAGGGGATCCAGGCCAGAAAGAGGTTCCAGGCAAGGAAGTCGTAGGCGCCGGGGTTCGAGTAGATCCAGCGCGCGACGAGGAGCGCGACACAGAGCGCGGAGGCGAGGGCCAGGGCGGCGAGCGCGAGCGCGCGGCGGTCACTCATCGCGAAGAGTGTAGAAGTGCACCGTGGTGGTCTCGACGGCGCGGGCGCTCAGCGCGATCATGGAGGCCGCGCGGGAACGGGGACTGCCGCGGAGCCGACCGCGGATTCTCCGGGACGTCACCAACGTGCTGGTTCACCTCGAGCCCGCGCCGGTCGTCGCGCGCGTGCCGATCACACTCGCCCGTCTCCGTCCGGCTACCTGGTTCGAGACCGAGATCCGGCTCGCCCGGTGGCTGGCCGACGCGGGAGCGCCCGTCGCGCCGCCTACTGCCGCCGTCGACCCCGGGCCTGCCGAGCACGACGGGCTGCTCGTCACCTTCTGGGATTACGTCGACCACGATCCCGACCGAGTCGAGCCGGAGTTCGTCGGACGGTCGCTCCGCGAGCTGCACGAAGCTCTGGCCGGCTGGCAGGAGACCCTCCCCGCCTTCGACCGGCTGGACGAGATTCGGGTCCTCCTCGAGTCGTTGCGTCCCTCTCCGGTGGCTTCGGAAGACGACCTCGCGCGGCTTCGCGCTGCCCTGGGTCGGCTGCCCGCCCCGCCTCCTGCCGACTGGCGGCCGATTCACGGGGACTCGCATCTCAACAACGTCCTCTGGTCTCCGGAGGGGCCGCTCTGGACCGACCTCGAGAACGCCTGTCTCGGACCGATCGAGTACGACCTCGCCTGCATGCTCTGGCGCGACGCGCCGGGGACCGGTCAGGCGGTCGCGGCGTACGGGCCATACGACGGCCCACTCGCCGAACGCCTCGAGCCCTTCCTGGCGCTGTTCCTGGCGGCGTGGACGATCGCCGTGGTCGAACGGGCTCCGAGCGCCGAGGCCCTGGCCGAGGCGCGCCGCCGGATCGAGCGGGCGACTACCGGCTCTACGCCCGGCTGATGTACCGGCGTTCCCGGGTGTCGACCTTGATGCGGTCGCCCTGGTTCACGAAGAGCGGCACCTGGACGATCGCGCCCGTCTCGAGCTTTGCCGGCTTCGTCACGTTCGAGACGGTGTCGCCGCGGACGCCGGGCTCCGTCTCCGCGACCGTCAACTCGACCGACGCGGGAAGCTGAACGCCGGACGGCCGTCCGTCCACGGTCATCAGCTGCACCATCGCCGAGGGCTGGAGGAAATCGAGCGCGTCTGCGACCGAGTCGCGCGACAGGCTGATCTGCTCGAAGGTCTGCTCGTCCATGAACACGACCTCCTCGCCCGAGTCGTAGAGGTACTGCGCGTTCTTCGTCTCGGTGATGACGCGCGGAAACTTCTCCCCGGCCCGGAAGGTCTTGTCGACGACGGATCCGCTGTCGAGGTTCTTCAGCTTCGTCCGGACAAATGCGCCGCCCTTCCCGGGCTTGACGTGCTGGAACTCGACGATGCGCCACGCCGAGCCCTCGATCTCTATGTGCATGCCGTTCTTGAACTGGTTCGTGTTGACGACGTCCGCCACCGGCCGAGCCTAGCGAAGAGTGTCCGGGTTCTCCGCGCTCCGGTCGGAATGTAGGAAGAACGAGGCAAACGCGCCGGCGACACCGGTGACGAGGAAGAGGGCGGTCAGCTCGAGGAAGAGATCGACCACCTGGCCCCCGGTCGTGACCGGATTGGGCATCTGCGAGGAGACGGTGAGGAGCTGCACGGTCGAGAAGAAGAAGGCGTCCCAGAGGCTGTAGATCTGACTCCGGTGCACGTCTTCCTCCAGACGCCACATGAGCAGTGCTCCGGCGAGGTCCGCCACCGCGACCGCGCACAGCGCGATGAAAAGCCGCCTCCCGAGGCGCCGGTGGTGTGGATGCACGCCGCGAGGATCGCTGGCGCGCCGGACGACCTCGGCTACGAAACGGTCACGAGCTCCTTCGGGAAGGTGGTCAGCACGTCGCAGCCGTCGCTCGGTGACGACGACGAGATCCTCGATGCGGACGCCGCCGACGCCGCTCAGGTAGATGCCCGGCTCGACGGTGACGACGTTTCCCGCGGCGAGCGTGTCCGTGGATTCGGGCCGAAGGTTCGGCGCCTCGTGGACGAGGAGCCCGATTCCGTGCCCGAGCCCGTGTCCGAAGTTCTCCCCGTAGCCGGCCTCGGCGATCACCGCCCTGGCCGCCGCGTCGGCGTCACGGCCGGTCGCGCCCGGGCCGACGGCGTCCAGCCCGGCCTGCTGTGCCCGGCGGGTGACCTCGTAGATCTCCCTGAGCGAATCGGAGACGTCTCCCACTGCGAACGTGCGCGTGCAGTCCGAGCAGTAGCCGTCGACCTTCCCGCCGGCGTCGACGAGAACGAGATCTCCCTCCTGGACGACCCGGTCGCCCGGCACCGCATGCGGCGTCGAGGCGGTCGGCCCCGCCGCGATGTCGATCGCGAAAGCCGGCTCGTCCGCACCGTGCTCGTGGAAGAGCTCTGTCATCCGCCAGACGAGCTCCTTCTCGGTCCGGCCGCTGAACTGCTCCTCGGCCAGCGCCTCGTACGTCCGGTTCGTTGCCTCGGTTGCGCGACGGATCGCGTCGAGCTCGGCTGGCTCCTTGACGGCTCGGAGGGACTCGACGAGGCCGCGGCGCGGCGTCAGCTCCGGGCCGGCGGCGCGGAGGAGCTCGTAGTTCGCGAAGGTCATCGCGTCCGCCTCGAAACCGATTCGGTCCGGCAGGCGCCCTTCGAGGTCGCTGTAGATGTGGCGCTTGGTCTCCTCGACCTCGACACCGTCGAGCTCTCTGGCGCGCTCGGCATACCGGAAATCCGTGAAGAGCCGGACCCGGTCCGGCTCCACGAGCACGGTCGCGTTGGAGCTCTCGAACCCGGTCAGGTAGAGGACGTTGACCGGCGCCGAGACGAGCAGCGGCTCGTCGAGGAGCTCGCGCAGTCGGTCTATCCGCGTGTCAGGAATTCCAGCGCCTCCCTGTAGCCCTCAACGCAACGAGCCCCCGAGAGCCTAGATCGGCAAGTAACACTCTGTTACTTGCTCCAAAACGCCGCTTGGGGAGCCGCCTTCCGAGACAAGTAACACTCTGTTACTAAGCGATGAGCGCGTCGAGGGCGGCGCGCACTTCGGCCCCGGGGCGCTCGACGTCCCACACCGGCCGACCCGGCTCTTCGAGCAGGACGAGCCGGACGTTCCCCTCACGAACCTTCTTTTCGCGCTGGAGCGCCCTCCACGCGTCTTCCCGGTTGACCGGCACGGGCCGCGGGTCGAGCACGCTCTCGACGACGTCGGTTGGGAGACCGGAGAGGCGCAAGGCAGCAAGCAGGCCGAGCGCAACGGCATCCCCGTGGCGCACCGTGTAGAGCGAGGCCGCTTCGAGCGCGTGCGCGAACGTGTGGCCCAGGCCCAGGATCGCTCGGCGGCCGCGCTCGTACGGATCGGCCAGGCAGACCTCGGCCTTGTAGGCGGCGCAGGCCCGGATCATCGTCTCCTCGGGAAGCTCCCAGAGGTCGCGGCCGGCAAGCAGGCCGGTCTTGACCACCTCGGCCATGCCTGCCCGGCGTTCGTCCTCGGGAAGTGTCGAAAGGAGCCCGGGATCGATCAGGACCGCCTCGGGATAGTGGAACGCGCCGGCCAGGTTCTTGCCCTCGCGGAGGTCCACGGCGGTCTTCCCGCCGATCGCAGCGTCGACCTGGCCGACGAGCGTCGTCGGCACCGTGATCCACGGAACGCCGCGCATGTACGTGGCCGCGACGAATCCGGCGAGGTCGGTGGTCGTCCCCCCTCCGTACCCGACAATCGTGCCGTCGCGCGAGACGCCCAGCTCCCTCCAGAGCCTCTCGGCTTCGTCGAGCGTCTTCTCCCGGACGATGTGCGTCTCGTCGAGCTCGAGCGGATGAAGCTCGAGCACCCTGGGATCGGCGATCAGCGCGCCGCTCTCGGGCCGAACCCGCGGCTCGATCCGGATCCCGAGCGCGGCGAGGACGACGTCCTCGACCTCGACGTCGACTTCCACGAGAACGGTCACTGCGTGCTCGCGAAGCGCGTCGCTGATCTCGGGGGTCTCCGCGGCATCGCCACCGAGCGCGATCACCGCGGGCGGTCTCGCCCTCAACGTCGTGACCGGCTCGTTCGCCTCGACGGTGCCGGAGCCCGACTGTCCTCCCGCCGGAAGATGTCGGTGATCGAGCGTTTCGTGGGCTGCGCGAGCTCCTGCTCGAAGTCGTGGAAAGGCCGTCCGATGCGCTCGGCGAGATCAGCGCCGAGTTCGGTCTTACCGGCGCCCCTGACCCCGATCAGGGCGATGTGCCGGTCCAGTGCGGTTGCCACGCGCGACCAGGAAGCTAGTAGCCGTTGGCCGCCGAGTACGCGTCGAACTCTTGCTTGCTCGCCGTGAAGAAATGGTGCTTCTTGTCCGGCTTGCGCACGAAGTAGAGGTAGTCGACCTTCGCCGGGTGCGCAGCCGCCTGCAGCGAGGCGAGGCCCGGGTTGGCGATCGGTGTCGGCGGCAATCCCGCGTGGATGCGCGTGTTGTACGGGTTCGGGTCGTCGAGCTGCGACTGTCGCAGCGACTCGGTCGGCGGCACGTTGAGCCCGTACCGGATCGTCGCGTCGATCCCCAGCGTCATCCCGATCTTCAGGCGGTTGTAGATGACGGCGGAGACCAGCGCACGCTCCTCAGGCGCTATGACCTCCTTCTCGATCATCGAGGCGATGACGAGCACGTCGTACGGCGTCAGGTTCTTCGAGCGCGCGAGGCGGAGGTTGACCTGCGCCCAGTTCTTCTTGAAGGTCGCGAGCTGGTGGTTCACGAGCTGCCGGGTGGTCGTCTTGGCCGTGAACTCGTAGGTCGCGGGAAAGAGGAAACCCTCGAGGTGCGGCGGCTTGCCCTCGGTGAGGAACTCGCGCGGGACCTTCGAGGCGCCGGCGGTCAGCGCCAGGTACCTGTCGGGCGAGAGGCGCGGCGTCACCTTCCGCTTGTCCTTCGCGATCTCGTTCACCTCGCCGATCCGCTCGGCCATCTGCGCCCGCGTGAACCCCTCCGGGAAGATGATCTTCAGGGGCTTCGGTGCGGCGACCACGGGCGGAGGCGCAGGCGCCGGCTCGCTTCCCCCGCCGAGGATCGCCCAGGCCGAGCCGACGAGGATCGCGAGGATGCCGAGGACGAACGCGAGCGCGATCAGGCGGCGGACGACGATGCGGCCGCGGGAAGCCTTCGCGCGGTGGCGCCGCGGTGGCCGCGGCGGCGGGATCACGGTTGTCGGTTCTTCGACCATTCCAGATAGCTCGTCGAGCAGATGCGCGGCGGCTCGAGCGTCATCGTCGCCGCCGGGACCTGCCAGCTGCGTCGTGAACCGCTCGTCGAACGATTCGACCGGAACGTCAAGTGCCCTCGAGAGGGACTCGATGAAACGCTCGGTCTCCTGCGCCTGCTCGCCGCGTTCACCGCGAAGCGTCAGCGGCAGGCCGACGACGACGCGCTCGGGCTCCTCGGTCCGCACGAGCTCGGCCAGACGCTCGAGGCCGTCCTCGGTGGCCGCCCGCTCGACGATCCCGAGCGGCCGCGCGAGGGTTCCGGTCGGGTCCGAGACGGCAACGCCCGTCCGGGCCGAGCCGTAGTCGAGCGCGAGCACCTTCACGCCGTGGATGCGATCTCGTTCTTCGCCACCTCGTAGGCCTCGGTGAGACCGTCCGGGTCCTTCCCGCCGGCCTCGGCGAGATTCGCGCGCCCGCCTCCGCCTCCTCCGATCTTCTCGGCTGCCTTGCGCGCCACCTGGACGGCGTCGAGGCCCTTGTCGACCAGCGACTGGTCGAGGTTCACGACGAGGTACGCGCGCCCGTCGTCGACGGATCCGAGGAGGACGGCGTCGGCCTTCTTCGACTGGCGAATCTGGTCCGAGAGGTCCTTCGAGCGCCGAGCCCTTCAGCGACTGGACCTCGGCGACCACGATCCCGTTGGACTCGTCCCGGATGACCACCTCCGAGTCGGCGGCGGCCTTCGGTCCCTTGGCGAGCTCCTTGCGTGTGCGCTCGAGCTCGGCCCGCGTCTCCTCCAGCTCCTCCGACCGCGCCCGCAGGTGGGCCCAGGCCTCGCCGGCCGTGATCGCCTCGATCCTCCTGGCGCCCGAGCCGACGGACGACTCCGAGAGGATGACGAACGGGCCGATCTCGGCCGTCGTACGGACGTGCGTCCCGCCGCAGAGCTCGCGCGAGTAGCCGTCGATCTCGACCACGCGCACCTCGTCGCCGTACTTCTCGCCGAACAGCATCATCGCGCCGAGGACCCGTGCCTCGTCGATCGGCGTCACGAACGTGCGGACGGGGAGGTTCTGGAAGACCTTCTGGTTGACCGCCCGCTCGACCTCCTCCCGCTCGTCGGGCGTCAGCGCCTTGTCGTACTTGAAGTCGAAGCGCAGCTTGTCGGGCCGGACGGCGGACCCGGCCTGGGTGACCTGGTCTCCCAGGGTGTCGCGGAGCGCCCTGTGGAGCAGATGCGTCGCAGTGTGGTTCGCCATCGTCGGGAACCGGGCGGACCAGGGAACGGACGCATGCACACGATCGCCCTGGGCGAAACCCTCGCCGCGAAAGGTCAGCACCTGGTCGTCGCCGACTCGCGTCGCGCGAACGAGCTCGGCCTTCGCTCCGGTCTCGTCGTGCTCGATGTACCCCGGGTCAGAGACCTGTCCGCCACCCTCGGGATAGAACGGCGAGCGCTCGAGCTTGGCCTGGAACGTCCCGTCCTCGAGCGGCTCGTAGGCGACGATCGCCGTGAGAACGTCGGTCGTCTCGAAGCCGACGAACTCGGTCGGCGGCCCGCTCACGCGGATCTCGCCCTCGAACGCCGCAGCCTGCTTGGACTGCTCGCGCTGAATGGTCATCAGCCGTCCGAACTCGTCCTCGTCGACCGCGAGGCCGCGCTCACGCGCGAGCTCCCGTGTCAGCTCGAGGGGGAAGCCGTAGGTGTCGTGGAGCTTGAACGCGTCCTCCCCGGAGATCGCATCGCCGCCGGCGATCTCCTCGAAGAGGCGCATTCCGCGCTCGAGCGTGCGGAGGAAGCCCTCCTCCTCGGTCTTCAGCGCGTCCGCGATCCGGTTCCGATGCTCCGCGAGCTCGGGGTACCAGTGGGACATCTGGTCGACCACGAGGTCCGAGATCCGCCAGAGATCCGTGAGGCCGAGGCCGCGCGCCTGCTGGACGGCACGCCGGATCACCCGGCGCAGCACGTAGCCGCGGCCCTCGTTCGACGGCAGGACTCCGTCGGCGACGAGGAAGGTCATCCCGCGGCCGTGGTCGGCGATGATCCGGTGCGCCTTCGTGGCCTTCTCCGAGCTCTCCAGGCGACGCCGCTCTCCGCCTCGACCCAGTCCATCAGCGCCTGGAAGCCGTCGGTCTCGTAGACCGAGATGACGCCCTGCTGGATCGCAGCGGTGCGCTCGAGGCCGAGCCCGGTGTCGATGACCGGCTTCGGCAGCGGCGTCAGCGTCCCGTCCGCGCCGAGGTCGAACTCCATGAAGACGAGGTTCCAGAACTCGAGATAGCGCTCGCACGGACACCCGGGCCCGCAGTCGGGGCGACCGCACGAGAGCGCCTCTCCGCGGTCGTAGTACATCTCGGAGCAGGGGCCGCACGGGCCGGTCTCGCCCGCCTGCCAGAAGTTCTCCGTCCGGGGGAGCCCGACGATGCGCTCGCGCGGCATCCCGACCGACTCCCAGGCCGCGATCGCCACCTCGTCCTCGCCGAGGCCGAGGCCGGGGTCGCCGGCGAAGACGCTGACCCAGAGCCTGTCGAAGTCGATCTCGAGCTGGTCGCGCATGAACTCCCACGCGAGCTCGACGGCGCCGTCCTTGAAGTACTCGCCGATCGAGAAGTTGCCCATCATCTCGAAGAAGGAGAGGTGGTAGCCGTCGAGGCCGACCTCGTCGATGTCGGTCGTCCGGAAGACCTTCTGGTACGTCGTCAGGAGCGTCGCAGGCGCCTGCCTCGCACCGAGGAAGAACGGCTTCAGCGGCTGCATCCCGGCGCTGATCAGGAGCGTCGAGGTGTCCTCGGGCGGCGGGACGAGCGGCGCCGACGGCAGGCGCGTGTGCTCCTTCGACTCGAAGTACCGAAGGAACCCCTCGCGGATCTCGGCGGTCGTGCGCATGCCGGCGATTGTAGGTGCGGGCGGCCGGCAGCCCGGCTGCGCCTACGCGACTTCGGACTCTGCGGCGATCTCTTCCCGGATCTTCTCCAGGGATCTCCTGATCAGCCGCGAGACGTGCATCTGGGAGATCCCGACCTCCGACGCGATCTGCGACTGCGTCAAGCCGCTGAAGAACCGCAGGTGCAGGATATTTCGCTCGCGCTGGTCGAGGACCTTGAAGCCCGGCGCGAGAACGGCACGATCCTCGGAGATCTCGTACTCGTGCTCGATGGTGCCGAGGGACTCGAGCGGGTCGAGCTCTCCGTCCTCGTCGGAGCCGCCCCCGGTCGATAGTGAGACCGAGCTGTAGGCGCGGCCGCTCTCGAGGGCCTCGAGCACCTGCTCCTCCTCCACCCCGGCGGCCTTTGCCAGCTCGGGGATCGTCGGGGAGCGCCCGAGCTGCACGGTCAGCTGCTCGATCAGCTTGGTGACCTGCACGTTCAGCTCCTGCAGCCCGCGCGGCACGCGGACCGACCAGCCCTTGTCGCGGAAGTGCCGCTTGATCTCGCCGATGATGTTCGGCGTGGCGTACGTCGTCAGCTCGACCTTGCGCTCGAGGTCGAACCGGTCGATCGCCTTGATCAGGCCGATCGCCCCGATCTGGACGAGGTCGTCGAGTTGCTCCCCCCGGTACGCATAACGGCGGGCGAGCGAGCGGACGAGCGACATGTAGCGCTCGATCAGCTGCTCCCTGGCGGCGAGGTCTCCGTCCTCGTGGTACCGGCGGAGCAGCATCTTGTCGTCGGCGGCCATGCCTTCTAGCTGCCGTTCGTCCCGATGTGCTTACGGAGCTCGATCCAGCTGCCGTCCGACCGCTTGTCGACCTGGTACTCGTCGACAACCGCATCGAGCAGCCTCCGCAGGGACAGGGACTCTCCGAGCTCGCCCTCGAGCTCTGACCCCAGCTCGTCGCCGAAGGGGCCGATCTCCGCCCGGAGGTCCGCGTCCGCAACGCGGAGGGTGAGCGTGACTTCCTCGCCGCCGTCGCGCCGGTCGAGGAGGCCGTCCAGCGCGAGCTCGAACTCCTCGAGATGCTCGATGGTGAGGTCGAGGCGTGCCGCGACGCCGCCCAGCACGAGGTGCGCCACGCCGTAGTACGGCCGCTCTCGCGGCATCGTGAGTCTGATCTCGTCGCTGCTCATCGGTGTGTGCGGCACCTTCCCTCTCTGAACGGCGGTAGGACGGTACTCGGTGCGGTGGTCACGCGGCGGACGAGACAACCCGTCCGGCGCCGACGACGACGTCCTTGTCGTACAAAACCGCTGCCTGACCCGGCGCAACGCCGTACGCGGGCTCGTCGAGCAGCGGCCTGGAACCCTCGGGCTCGCGCCTCGACGGTTCCGGCGACCGCCGGCGAGCGATAGCGGAGCTTGACCTCCGCCCTCTCGACGTCCGCGAACAGGCGGCCCGACGCACGAACGCGCGTCCGGGCAAGCGATTCGCGCGGGCCCGACGACGACGGCGTTCCGGCCCGGGACGGTCCGGACGGCGTAGACCGGCGAGCCCGTGGCCACTCCGAGCCCCTTGCGCTGGCCGGGCGTGAAGCCCCAGAAGCCCGCGTGGCGCCCGACGACTCGGCCGGTTTCGTCCTCGACGTCCCCGCCGTCCACGGCCAGCCCGTGCCTGCCGAGGAACGAGCGGTAGTCGTCGCCGCCGAGGAAGCACGCCTCCTGGCTCTCGGTCCGGCCTGCAGCCGCCAGTCCGGCGCGCTCAGCCTCTGCACGCGTCACATCCTTCGTCTGCTCGCCGAGGGGGAACCAGACGCGGTCGAGGATGCGTGGATCCAGCCGGGCGAGCATGTAGGACTGATCCTTCGTGGGGTCGGCGCCGCGGGCCAGGAGCAGTCGTCCCTGGTGGCGCACGATGCGGGCGTAGTGCCCGGTCGCCAGGCGGGCGGCACCGGCCTGCCGGGCGAACTGGAGCAGCCGTCCGAAGCGGAAGAAGCCGTTGCAACGGACGCACGGGTTCGGCGTCTCGCCCCGCCGGTACCCGGCCACGAAGGGCTCGACGATCGCGCGCAGGAACTCCTTGCGGGCGTCGATCGTGACGTGCGGGATGCCGAGGCTGTGGCAGGTCTCCCTGGCGGCGACGACTGCCTCGGGCGAGCAACACGCACGCTCGGTGTCAGGCGCCTCCGGGTCGATCCAGAGGCGGAGCGTCACGCCGACCGCGTTCGGGCCCGCGCGGAGGAGGGCGACGGCGCTGTCCACGCCGCCGCTCATCGCCACTGCGACGCGCTCGGGGTCTCGACGGGCCCGGAAGACGGGCGCGATCGCGCTTGCAAGCGCATCCACGGCCAGCTCGTCTCCCCCGACCGCGGCGGCCTCGAGGAGCGTCAGGCCTTCGAGCGGGCGGTCCAGCCCCTCCGCGTCGGCGCTGACGATCCGGTCGCGGTCCACCGAGAGACGGACCAGCCGCCATTCACCGTTGCGCGAAGCATCCCCGACGACCTCGATCACCGAATCACCGTAGCTGAGGCAAAACAAGGGGCCGCTCACGCGGCCCCAAAATAAGTGCCCCACCCTGCCGATTTGCCTCACGCATTTGCGAACCTGGCAAGCCAGGTGGGTGCCGAGCCGGGCCGGCTTCTGAGGGCCGATCCGGACTCGAGCTCCCTTTACGTGTCTGTTGGTTCACGTTATTACGCGAAGCCACGTACAGGGTCGAGCCGTCTCACTGTAGCCCCTTTTCCGGGCGTTGGAGCCCCGCCTACGTCCGGCGGGCGAAACGCCAGCGGATCGTCGCGCGACGGTCGATCCCGAGCTCGCGCGCCAGCGCCTCTGTGAGTCCGAACTGCACGCCGCCGGGCGTCGGCCCGCGCGCGACGACCTGGGTGAGGACTTCCTTGCCGGCGTGGCCGAGGTAGATCTTGGCGCCGCACGGGAGGACCGGGTGGGCAAAGCCCATCGTCGACCGCTCGAGAATGTTGCCGCACGCGGTTGCCCGGCCGTAGGCGCGCCGGCTCTCGAGTCCGGCGAGCGCCTCGTACCATCCACCCCCCGGCGGAGCGACGGCCTCGGGAAGATTCTTCGAGTCGCCCCTGTCGGCGAGGCGGTCGGCCAGGCTGAGCGCGATCACCCCTCCGAGCAGCGTGACCGCCGCGAGGAGGAGCGCCCTTTGCGCCAGCGCCGGGCTCACGGCGCGGCTGCGGGCTCGCTCGTCATGCTCTCGAGCAGGGCTCCGAACGACTCGCGGACGAGCTCGTCGAACTCGAGCGGAAGCGCCCCGTCGGCCCGCGCGAAGTCGCGAAGCGAGAGGAGGAGCGCAACCTGCTCCTCCTGCTGGCTCTCCTCCGCCTGGTCACGAACGAGGCGCTGGAGATCCCAGATGTTCCACTCGCGCGCCGGGCCGCTGTAGGCGGGCCGCGGCACCGGTTCAGGCTCTGGTTTTGGTTCTGGTTCTGGTTCTGGTTCCGGTTCCGGTGCGGGCTCGGGCTCCGGTTCCGGCTCGGGCTCGGGCTCGGGTTCGGGTTCGGGTTCCGGCTCGGGTTCCGGCTCGGGTTCGGGTTCGGGTTCCGGCTCGGGCTCGGGCGACGGCGGCTCCGAGACAGGCGGCGGGCCGCTCGCGAGAATCGCTCGCGCGCTTCGCTCGCTGACCGCAAGCTCGGGCTCGACCGCCTCCGACTCCGGCTCCGGCTTGGGCTCCGGCTGCCGCACCGGAGCCTGCTCGACCTCGACTACTTCAACGTGGCGCGGCTGCTCCCGGACAGGAGCCGCCGGCTCTTCCTCGACAGCCTCCTCACCGGCGGCCAGTGCGGCCTCCTTCGCGCTCGCGCGCTCGACGAGAGCCACGAGCACCCAGGCCACCGCCATGAGCGCGACGATCACCACAGGCTCGAGCTTCGCGAGCCCGGCTCCGAGCGCGACGAGGATCAGGAACGCCGCCTCGAGCGCGAAGCGCAGCCCGGCCGACGGCATCCCTCTCAACCGCCTACGCTCCCTCGCCGTCGCGCTGGGCCTCGGCTACGACGGCCACCGGAGCGGGCTCGATGGCCGTGTGCTGCTCCGCCGCAACCGGTTCCACGACGACGTGTTCTCGTCGAAAGGTCGGGAATCGCGGTCCCTCGGCCCAGACGGCGAGTTCGAAGAGACAGACGAGCAACCACGCGACAGCCATCACGATGACGATCGCCGTCGCGCTGAGCTGCGCCACGCCGGCCCCGATCGCGACCGCGATCAGGAAACCGGTTTCGAGCGCGAACCGCGGCCCAAATCCTCCCTGCATGCTGCAGAAAGGCTACTGCGACTCGGGGCTGTCTTCGGTCGGCTTCGACTTCGGCTTCGGCTTGGAGGCCGGCTCCTTGTCGGCCGGTTTCTCCGGCTCCGGCTCGGGAGCCGCGGCGACAGGCGCGGGACGAGGCGGAAGCTCAACGGGAGCCGCGGCATCGGACTCGATCTGGGCGGAGCGGACGATCGCCTCGGAGACGCCGGCCATCGCCTCGTCGCCGAGACCCGCTGCCGACAGGAACTGCTCGGCGCCTTGCTGCGCGCGCCCCATGATCGCCGTCGCCTGCGCGCGGGCCCACTCCAGTGTCTGCTCGACCTCTGCCCGGGCGGAGTTCGTCAGCTCTGTCGCCTGGTGGCGCGACTGCTCGAGCAGCCGTGCGCCCCGCGCTTCGGCCTCGCGGAGCTCCTGCGTCGCCTGACGATTCGCGTCGGCAAGCAGCTGGCGAGCCTCGTTGCGCGCTGCCGTGACGATCTCGGCGCGCTGGCGCTCGCTCTCCTGGCGGAAGCGCTCGATCTCCGCCTCGCGCCGAGCGAGCTCGGACTGGCGGCGGCGCACCTCCTGCTCGGTCTTGCCGAGCTGCGCCGCCGAAGCGCGCTGCGCGTCGTTCTCCAGGACGTCGGCGAACTCGGCGGCCTCGCGGATCAGGTGCAGCGCGTCCATCCGGACGGCGTGCCCGGTCGGCTCGACCTGCGAGCCCTGCCCGGCCGCCTGGAGCACGCGGAGCTGCGCCTGGAGCTGGACGACGTGCCTGCGGAAGGCGTCGAAGGCGTCGCGAACCCGGTCCGCGTCGTAGCCCTGCTCGGCGACCGGCAGGTCCTCGACCCGCGGCAGCGAGGTCATCGCTGGCTGTGAACGCTCTTCCTGGGCCATCTGATCCTTTCGAGTCGGCCGAAGTTGCCTCAAGTATGCCGACACAATCGGCGGAACTCGACTTCGCCCTTAGCGCTCCTTCTCCTGGACGACCTCGATGCCCAGTTCGCGCAGCTGCTCCTCGTCGACGTCGGAAGGCGCACCGCTCATCGGATCGACGCCCGCCTGGTTCTTCGGAAACGCCTGTGTGTCTCGGATGAAGGGCTCGTCGAGCAGCGCCATGGCCAAGCGATCGATGCCGGAGGCGATGCCGCCGTGCGGCGGCGCGCCCATCGAGAGCGCGTCCAGCAGGAAGCCGAATTTCGCCCGCTGCTCCTCCGGCGAGATGCCGAGGAAATCGAAGATGCGCGCCTGGAGGTCGGGCTCGTGGATCCGGAAAGAGCCACCGGCCAGCTCGATCCCGTTGCCGACCAGGTCGTAGGCGACGGCGCTCGCCGCGCCGGGGTCGATGTCCAGCAGACGGACGCTGTCGTCGGTCGGCCGCGTGAAGGGATGGTGCTCGGCGTTCCAGCGCTCTTCGTCGTCGTCCCAGGTGAGCAGCGGCATCGGCGTCACCCACAGGAACCGCCAGGCCTCCCTGTCGACCAGCCCGAGCTCGCGGCCCAGGTGCAGACGGAGCAGGCCGAGGACCTTCGCGGCCATCCTCGGCTCGTCGGCGACGAACAGCGCGGTCGAGCCCGGCTCGCGGAACGCCTCCAGCTCGCGCTCGGAGAGGAACTTGGCGATGGGCGACGAGACCTCGCCGTCGGCGCGAAAGACGATGTACGCGAGCCCCTTGGCGCCCCACGGCTTGGCCATGTCCTCGAGCTTCTGGATCTCGGCGCGAGAGAGCTCTTTCGGCACGCTGAGATAGCGGACGGCCGGGGCGTTCGCGAAGACGCCGAACTCCGAGCCCCTCGTGAGCTCGGTCGCCTCCTGGATCTCGAGCTCGAAGCGGAGGTCGGGCTTGTCGCTGCCGTACCGCAGCTCGGTCTGCTGCCAGCTCATCCGCTGGAAAGGCAGCTCGAGCTCGACGCCGATGCATTCCCGCCAGATCCGCTGCACGGTCCGCTCCATGAGCGCGAAGAGGTATTCCTGGTCGGGGAAGGTCATCTCGACGTCCAGCTGAGTCAGCTCCTGGAGCCGGTCGGCGCGCAGATCCTCGTCTCGAAACACGCGTGCGATCTGGTAGTAGCGCTCGAATCCTGAGATCACGAGCAGCTGCTTGTAGATCTGCGGCGACTGAGGCAGCGCGAAGAAGCGGCCCTTCTGCAGGCGGGTGGGGACGAGAAAGTCACGGGCGCCCTCGGGCGTGGGCTTGGCCATGATCGGCGTCTCGATGTCGACGAAGCCGTCGCGCTCCATCTCCTGCCGGATGATCGAGACGAGCTGGGCGCGGATGCGGATGTTCCGCTGGAGGCGGTCGCGCCGCAGGTCGAGCCAGCGGTACCGGTAGCGCAGCGTCTCGTCCACGTTCTCCTCGTCGAGCTGGAACGGCAACGCGGTCGAGCGCGAGAGGATCTCGAGCTCGTCCACCTGCACCTCGATCTCACCGGTCGGAAGGTTGGGGTTCACGGCGTCGGACGCGCGCGCCACGATCTCGCCGGTTGCTCGGAGGACGAACTCGTTGCGGATCTCGTGCGCCGTCTTGGCGGCGTCGGGGCTGCGCTCGGGGTTGATGACGAGCTGGAGGAGGCCGGTCTGGTCGCGGAGGTCGACGAAGATCAGCCCGCCGTGGTCTCGGCGGCGCGCGGTCCAGCCGGCGACGGTCACGGTCTTGCCGACATCTTCCTTGCGGACTTCTCCGGCGCCTGCGTCGCGCCAGCTCATCGGTCGAGCTCCGTGGCGATCGCCTCGACGTCGGGTGTTTGACCCGGCTCGACGACCTCGATGCGGCGAGCGTTCAGGCGGCCCGCCTGCGTCCGCTGCCCCTTGACCGACCGGCCGGCGTAATCCATGTCGGCGCTGATCCCCCGTCGGCGAAGCTCGGCGAGAACCGCCGCGATTGCCTGCCGGTCGGCCCCGTCCTCGGTGATGAAGAAGACGTCGATGCCCTCGTCCGGAACTGGGTGTCACCGATGGAGAGGAGCAGGCGCTCGATTCCGGCACCGAACCCGATCCCCGGCGTCGGTGGCCCGCCGATCGCCTCCATCAGGCCGTCGTAGCGACCGCCGCCGCAGATCGTGTCCTGCGCGCCGATGGCTTCGTCCACGAATTCGAATGTCGTCCGCGTGTAGTAGTCGAGCCCGCGGACGAGCCGTCGGATCGGATTCGTACGCAACGCCGGCAGCGTTCAAAAACGCCCAGACTGCGTGAAGTGCTCCCGGCATTCATCGCAGAGGAAGTCGCTCATATACGGCGCACCGGCGAGAGCTTTCTGCACCGCTGGGCTCTTCACGTCGAAGACTCGCAGCGGACTCGTCCGGAGCTTCATGCGCGCTTCGTCGTCAAGCAGGTGTCGTTGCTCGTCAGCCAGTTCGTCAGCTCTTCGATGTAACCCGGCCGGCAGTTCGCGGTCGCCGATCGAGTTGGATGAGAACGGTAGTTCGTGACGCCGAGCCGCCGGAGGAGCTCGTCGTAGAACTGGATCAGCTCGGCGTCCACAGCGGGATCGTCGGAGCCGATCGCCTCGACCGAGAGCTGCCAGTGCTCCCGGTAACGGCCCTTCTGCGGCCGGTCATACCGCCACATCGGGACCGACTGTGTAGAGCTTGACCGGCTGCGGCTCGCGATGCATGCCGTGTTCGAGATACGCCCTGCAGATCGGCGCGGTCGCCTCCGGGCGCAGCGTCAGCGAGCGCCCTCCCCGGTCCTCGAAGGTGTACATCTCCTTCTGGACGATGTCCGATCCGCCGCCGGAGGTGCGGACGAAGAGCTCGGTGTCCTCGAATCCCGGCGTCTGCGATCTTCCGATAGCCGTAGAGCGCGCAGAGACGCTCCGCCTCGCCGAGAACCCGCTGCCAGAGCGGCTGCTCGGACGGGGAGGATGTCGTGGGTTCCCCTCGGCGCTTCGAAGCGTCAAGAGGCCCGAAGCTCCGCGAGGAACGGGTTGCGGGCGCGCTCGACGGCGAGCGTGGTCGGCGGGCCGTGGCCCGGGTAGACGACCGTCTCGGGCGGGAAGCGGTCGAAGAGCTTCTGAATCGACGCCAGGAGCGTGTCCCAGTCGGCGAACGGGCAGGTCAGTGCGGCCGACGCCGCCGGCGAACAGGACGTCGCCGGAGAAGAGCGCGCCCTCGGTCGCGTACGCGACGTGGCCCGGCGAGTGACCCGGGACGTCGACGACCTCGAACGCGAGGCCCGCAACCTCGATCGTGTCTTCATCCTGGACTCGGACGTCGGGCGAGTACGGCCGGATGTCCTGGCCCGGATAGAACGCCTGTGGATTCTCGAGCACCGGCGCCTCGCGCTCGGGCATGTAGACGGGGGCGCCGGAAGCCTCCGCGAGCTCTGCGATTCCGCCGAGGTGGTCCCAGTGGCAATGCGTGACGAGGATGGCGGCGACGCCGTAGTCCGGCGTGAAGCCCTCGAACCCCGGATCGACGACGACGGCCTCCGTCGAGTCCTCAGCGGCTCGTATGACGAAGCAGTTCGTCTGCGTCGGTCCGAGCGCGTAGATGTCCACCGCGAGAGGCATCCGGCGAGTCTAACGGCGGTGTTGGAGCGTCTTCGGTCGGGGTAGGATCGCCGCCGTGCAGAGCTGGAACCTCCTCGAGCTCGAGACGCCTGAGGGCAGCCGCAGCCCGATCGTTCTCCACTCGACGGATGATGCGAGGGCAGTCCTGATCGGCCTCAACCCGGGTCAGGAGCTCGGCGATCACCAGGTGCACGAAAACGCGTACCTCTTGGTGCTCGCAGGAGAGGTGGATGTCGGAGTCCGGCGGGGACAGCATCAAGGCCGGCCCCGGCACCCTCGTCCGGTTCGAGCCGAACGAGCGGCATCGGGTCTCGAGCGCGGAGGGCGCGCGCATCCTGCTGCTGCTCGCGCCGTGGCCCGGCGCAGGTCATTACCGGGGGCGCACCGAGGGCTGACGCCCTAGCGCGCCGTGCGCTTCTTGTACATCCGGTACATCAGCGCGTCGATCGCGTAGCTGAACGGGAGGAAGAACGCGAGCAGGAAGACCGTGTTCACGACGCGCTGTTCGGTGGTCAGATTGCCGCTCAGGAAGGTCACGGTCAGGAACATGAGCGGCGCGAAGATCAGGCCTCTCTTCCCCACCCGGCGCCATGAGGGCGGCGGCACCTCCCGCATCCCGCCGGTGTTGGACTTGCGGGACGGCTGGGCCGTACGCTTGCCATTGCGGGAGATCGGTCTTTCCCCGTCGTCGTCGGGCACCTCGACCTCATGGCCGGCGTCGTCGACGTAGACGTACTCCCAGTCGTGGCGGCGATCCTTTTGGCGGCGTCGGCGCTGCTTGCGGCTTGGCATCGAAACTAGCCTAGCGCCGCCAGACAGGCGTGCCTGCCTGAACGACGGTGGAGATCATTTCGCCGCCGAGGTGGTACGCGAGGTACCGCCAGTCGGGCGCGTCGAGGAGTACGAGATCCGCGTCGTAACCCGGCGCGATTCGCCCCTTTCGATCGGCTCGGTCGAGGACATGTGCCGCATTGACGGTGCAGGCGGCGAGAGCCTCCTGGGGCGAGAGCTTCAGCTGCGTGCACGCAAGGGAGCAGACGAGCGGGAGGCTCTCGCAGAACGCGCTCCCGGGGTTGAAGTCGGTCGCGAGAGCGACGGCGGCGCCCGCGTCCACGAGTGCTCGGGCAGGCGGCATCGGGCGGGCGAGGAAGAGCGCGCTCGCAGGCAGGAGCGACGGCCGCGACCTCGCTCGCGGCCAGCGCTCTGACGCCGTCGTCGCCGGTCGCCTCGAGGTGATCGACCGAGCGCGCGCCGAGCTCGATCGCAAGCCCGATCCCGCCCGCCTCGGTGAACTGGTCCGCATGGAGACGGAGTTGCAGGCCGTGTGCGCGAGCAGCCTCGAGGTACCGCCGTGCCTGGTGGACGTCGAACGCGCCCCGCTCGAGGAAGACGTCCGCGGCCTCGGCGAGCTTGGCGGCCTCGGGCAGGACCTCCGCGATCACGAAATCGAGATACGCGTCTGGCTGCTCGTACTCCGGCGGCACCGCGTGCGCGCCGAGGAGGTCGGGATCCCGCCCTCCGCGGCGATCGCGCGAAGCGAGGCAAGCTCGGTGTCTCGGTCCAGGCCGTAGCCGGACTTGGCCTCGAACGTCGTCGTCCCCGCGCGGAGCATCCACCCGCGGTGGCGTCGGACCGCCTCGCGAAGGCCGTCCTCCCCCGCCGCTCGGGTCGCTCGAACGGTCGAGAGGATGCCGCCGCCCGCTTCGTGCAGCTCCTCGTAGCTCGCGCCGCCGGCGCGCAGCGAGAACTCCTCGACCCGATCTCCACCGAAGCAGGCGTGCGTGTGGCAGTCGACGAGCCCCGGAATCGCCGCCAGGCCGCGACCGTCCAGCTCCTCGACGTCGGCCTCCAGCGGGCGCAGCTCACTCATCCGCCCAACCGCCTCGATGCGGCCGTCGGCGCAGAGGACGTAGGCGTCCTCGACGACGTCGATCTCACCGAGCGCCGCACCGCGCAGCGGCGCAGACCGCCCTGCCGGCGTCGCCAGCTGAGCAAGGTCCCGGATGAGGAGCCGACCTGCGCCGGCAGGCGGATGCCCTGGCGTCACTCGACGCCCGGAGGCAGCGGCACCTCGAGACCGTTCTGCTCCGCCGCCTCGAGCGCCTCGGGATAGCCCGCGTCGGCGTGCCGCAGCACACCCGTGCCCGGATCGGCGGTCAGCACACGCTGCAGACGCTCGGCCGCGTCGTCGGAGCCGTCGGCGACGACGACCATCCCCGCGTGGATCGAGTTGCCGATCCCCACGCCGCCGCCGTGGTGGACACTGACCCAGGTCGCACCCGCAGCCGTGTTCAGGAGCGCGTTGAGGATCGGCCAGTCGGCGATTGCGTCCGAACCGTCGCGCATCGCCTCCGTCTCGCGATAGGGAGAGGCCACCGAGCCCGAATCGAGGTGGTCCCGCCCGATCACGACCGGCGCCGTGACCTCACCCTTCCGGACCAGGTCGTTGATCGCGAGACCCGCCTTCGCGCGATCGCCGAGCCCGAGCCAGCAGATCCGCGCGGGGAGCCCCTGGAAGGCGACACGCTCTGGAGCCAGTTCGAGCCAGCGCTGGAGGAGGACGTCGTCGGGAAAGAGCCGACGCAGTTCGACGTCGATCGTCTCGATGTCCGCGGCTCTCCGGAGAGAACCGCCCACCGGAACGGCCCGATTCCACGGCAGAAGAGCGGCCGGATATACGCCGGGACGAAGCCCGGATATGTGAACGCTTCCTCTACACCCGCTTCACGGGCCTCACCTCGCAAATTGTTGCCATAATCGAAAACGTAGCTGCCGGCCCGGACGAACTCCAGGAGGCCGCGCACATGCGTCGCAATCGAGTCACGGGCTTGGCGCAGATACGTCTCAGGATCGCTCGACCGAAGCTCCGCAGCCGCGGCGACGTCCAGTCCGACTGGGATGTAGCCCGTCAGGGGATCGTGCGCCGCCGTCTGGTCGGTCACGAGATCGAAGTGCTCTCCCCGCTTCGCCAACTCGGGCACGACCTCGGCCGCATTCCCCAACAACCCGACCGACAAGGGACGACGATCACTCGCCGCCGCCCGCACCCGTTCGAGTGCCTCGTCCACCGACTCCACGGCTTCGTCCAGGTAGCGGGTCTCGAGCCGGCGCCTGATCCGCTCCGGGTCGACCTCGATGCACAGGACGGCGGCTCCGGCCATCGTCCCGGCGAGGGGCTGGGCGCCGCCCATCCCGCCGAGCCCCGCCGTGAGGATCGTGCGCCCGGCCAGATCCGGCGACCCGAAGTGCTTCTCGCCCGCGGCGGCAAAGGTCTGGTAAGTGCCCTGGAGGATCCCCTGGGTGCCGATGTAGATCCAGCTTCCCGCCGTCATCTGGCCGAACATCGTCAGCCCGAGCGCCTCGAGCCGGCGGAACTCGTCCCAGGTCGCCCACTTCGGCACGAGCAGCGAGTTCGCGATCAGCACGCGGGGCGCGCCGGGATGGGTCGGGAACACGCCGACGGGCTTGCCACTCTGGACCAAGAGGGTCTCGTCCTCGCCCAGCTGCAACAGGCAGCGAACGAGCGCACGCAGCGACTCGTGGTTCCGGGCGGCCTTTCCGGAGCCGCCGTAGACGACCAACTCCCCGGCCGCTCGGCGACCTCCGCGTCGAGGTTGTTGAGGAGCATCCGCAGCGGCGCTTCGGTCGACCAGGAACGCGCGTTGAGCGTCGATCCACGAGGCGCACGGATCCGGCCGAGATCTCCGCAGAGCGCCTCGACCGTGGCCTCCAGTGTCTCCACCGTCGTCACGGTCCGCCCGACCCCGACCCCGGCTCCTGCCGCGCCGC
>CAVWHA010000019.1:0-57779 GCA_963754715.1 uncultured Actinomycetes bacterium
CGTTCTCCGCGTCGACGAAGACGATCGGTTTGATGGCTCAGGCGGCGCGGATCGCTTCGATCTCGCGGTTGACGGCGAGGCGCTCGAGCGCCTTCGCCTCGACCTGTCGGACCCGCTCCCGTGTGAGCCCCAGGCGGCGCCCGATCTCCTCGAGGGACTTCGGGTCGCTGTCGCCGTTGAGCCCGTAGCGGAGCTTGACCACTTCCTGCTCTCGTTCGGGGAGGTTCGCGACGGCACGCCGGAGGACGTCCTGCTCCAGGCTGACGTTGATCCGCTCTTCGGGAGGCGCGTCCTCGCCGGCGAACAGGTCGCCGAGCTTCGCGTCGCCCTCCTCGCCGATCGGGCGGTCGAGGCTCGTGACGGCGCGAGCCGCCTGGCGCACCTCACGTACCTGCTTCAGCGGAGCTTCGACGCCTTGGCGATCTCCTCTTCGGTGGGCGCCCGCCCGAGCTTGACGTGAAGCTCGCGCTCGGCGCGGCCGATCTTGCGCTCCCGGTCGACGATGTGGACAGGGATGCGGATCTCCCGCGCCTTGTTCGCGACTCCGCGCTGCACCGCCTGCCGGATCCACCAGGTGGCGTACGTGGAGAACTTGTAGCCCCGCCGCCAGTCGAACTTCTCCACGGCGCGGATCAGCCCGATGATCCCCTCCTGGATCAGGTCGAGCAGCGAAAGCCCGTGGCCCTGGTACTTCTTCGCGATGGAGACGACCAGGCGGAGGTTCGAGTTGATCATCAGGTCCTTCGCCTCCCGGTCGCCGCGCTCGATCCGCTTGGCCAGCTCGACCTCCTCGTCGGCGGTCAGCAGCTTGTAGCGGCCGACCTCGTTGAGGAAGAGCTGGAGCGCGTCGGTCGTGGAGACCGCGAGATCCCCGTTCACGTACGTCGAGTCGACGGCCGTTCGCCCGCAGTCGTCGCTGAGCTCGATCCCTCGCTCCTGGATGTCCTGGTACAGCTTCTCCACCTCGTCGTCGTCGAGCCCCGCGTGCTCGATCGCGCGTGAGACCTCGGAGAGCTCGAGACACCCCTCACGCACGCCGAGGTCGATCAGCGCCTTGATCTGATCGTCCGCCATCTCTTGCAGATGTACCACCTCTTGGCGGTCGAGAAACGTATTCTCGCCCGTCATGGCCGATCTGAAAGCGGAGGCGAAGGACGTCGCACGAGGTCCCTTCGGCGAGGGCCTGGCGCGTTGGGGCCTGGTGTCGAAGGGGTCGCTCTACGTCCTCGTCGGGGTGATCGCAGCCGATGTGTCTGTCGGCGGAGGCGAACGGCTTCAGGACCGCGGAGGAGCACTCGCTTCGCTCGCCGGCACCTGGTACGGAAAGCTCCTCGTCGGCCTGCTCGCCGTCGGGCTCGCTGGCTACGCCGCGTGGCGCTTCGCCGAGGCGGTGCTCGGCAGGCCGCTGGAGGGCGGGAAGAAGGAGGGGTGGCTGAAGCGGTTCGGCTATCTCGCGAGAGCCGTCTGGTATCTCGGGTTGCTCGGCGTCGCGGTCTCGGCGCTCTACGGCGCCAACGAGTCGGGCGGGTCAAGGCAGGAGGACCGCTACACGGCCCGAGTGCTGGAGTTTCCACTCGGTCGTTGGATCGTCGCGGCGGTCGGGCTCGGGATCATCGGAGCCGGCGCGTTCAACCTCTGGCGGGCCGTGACCATGAAGTTCTGCGACAACCTCAAGTTGCGGAAGATGAGCGACGTCGAGGAGCGGTTGTTCAGGTGGCTCGGGGTCGTGGGGCACTTGGCTCGTGGAGTCGTCTTCGGACTCATCGGCTTCTTCCTCGTCCGCGCCGCCTGGCAGTACGACCCGAAGGAGGCCGTCGGCCTCGACGGTGCGCTCGCGAAGGTGCTGCAACAGGACTACGGCGACACGCTGCTCGCCATCGTCTCCGCCGGGCTGATCGCCTTCGGCCTCTACTGCTATGCGGAGGCTCGATACCGAGAGGTCTGAGTCTGGCCCCGGCTCCTGAGGCGCAGCCGCAGCTGCAGGAGCACGACGCAGAGCGCCACCCAGGCGATCCCGATGCTGTAGCCGGCGACCACGTCCGAGAGGAAGTGCACGCCGAGGTAGAGCCGGCTGAACCCGATCAGGAGGATGAGCGCCGCGGCTGCGACCAGGACGGCGACCTGCGCCCGGCGGTTGCCGAGCTGGCGGGCGGCGATGAAGCCCAGCGTCCCGTAGACGGCGAGCGACACGGATGCGTGTCCGCTCGGGAACGAGTACGTCTGCTCGGTCGCGAGCGGGTCGGAGAAGAACGGGCGGTCCCGTTGGAAGCCGAGCTTCAGGCCCGTGGTGATGATCTCGGCGCCGACTGCGGCCAGGACGAGCAGCTGGAGGTCGGCCATCCAGCCTTTGCGCCACAGCACGGCAGCCGCGAGAACGACGACGACGGCGAGCGTGGAGACGTTCCCCAGCCGCGTCACGTTCTCGAAGAACGTGGTCCAGCCGGAGCTCGCATGCTCGTGGAGCCAGGCCGCCAGCCGGTCGTCGACCGTCGTGTCGCCTTCGGCAAGATCTTCGGCCATCCAGCCGAAGATCCAGGCGCTGCCGGTGAGCAGGGCAAGGCCGGCCAGCAGCTCGATGCCGACGGCGTTGGCGAGGCGGGCGACTCGGGCAGGCATGAGCCCATTGTTACCCTGAGACGCCATGCGCTCAGTCATCGTCTCCGCCGTCAGAACGCCATTCGGGAAGCTCGGGGGCGGCCTCAAGAACCTCGAGGCGACCGAGCTCGGCTCGATTGCGATCCGCAACGCGCTCGATCGGGCGGGCATCGAGAACGACGAGGTCGAGTACGCCGTCATGGGCCAGGTCCTCCAGGGCGGCGCCGGCCAGGCGCCTGCGCGTCAGGCGGCGATCGGCGCCGGGCTCCCGATCGAAGTTCCCGCGGACACGATCAACAAGGTCTGCGCGTCCTCGATCCGGGCGGTCCAGATCGCCGACCTGATGATCCGGGCCGGAGACCACAAGGTGATCGTGGCCGGCGGGATGGAGTCGATGTCCAACGCGCCGTACGTCCTCAAGAAGGCGCGCTTCGGCTACCGGCTGGGCGACGGGACGCTGATCGACATGATGACCCACGACGGCCTCACCTCCACCTTCGACAACAAGCACATGGTCGAGCAGGCGTCCTTCGTCTCGCGCGAGCTCGGGATCTCGCGCGAGGACCAGGACGCCTGGGCTCTGCGTTCGCACGAGCGCGCCGTCAAGGCGATCGACGAGGGGCGCTTCGAGGAGGAGATCGTCCCGGTCGGCGAGCTCACGCAGGACGAGGGACCGCGGCGCGACACGTCGCTGGAAAGGTTGTCGCAGCTCAAGCCGGTCTTCGATCCCGAGGGGACGACGACGGCCGGCAACGCGCCCGGCGTCAACGACGGGGCCGGCGCGCTCGTCATCACCAGTGAGGAGTTCGCGAAGGAGCGCGGTCTCGAGCCGCTCGCGACGATCCTCTCGCAGGGCTACGTCGCCGACGATTTCGCCTACCTCGCGCGCACACCGGCCAATGCCGGCCGGATGGCGCTGGAGAAGGCAGGCAAGTCGATCGACGACGTCGAACGGGTCGAGCTGAACGAGGCTTTCTCGTCGGTGGCGCTGAACTCGACGAAGATGCTCGGCGTCGATCCCGAGAAGGTCAACGTCAACGGCGGCGCCGTGGCCCTCGGTCATCCGATCGGCGCTTCGGGGGCGCGAATCCTCTCGACGATGATCTTCGAGCTGCGCCGCAACGGCGGCGGGCTCGGCCTCGCGGCGATCTGCTCCGGCGGCGGCCAGGGCGACGCTCTCTTGATCCAGGTTTAGACCCAGATCAGGGGCGGTTCGAAACCCCTAACCCCAAAGGGGGATCTTTGCCCCGAGGGCCAACCCCAGTCCCCATACTGCGTCTGAAGGAGTGATGAGGATGGGTTCCCGAGGCGTGCGGCCACGCCGGGGGGCTTTGGGGCTGGGGAGCCGACTGGTGAGAGGCCTCGCTGGCGCATGCCTTGCGGCCGTCGTGCTCGCCGTCGTTCTGCCGCCGCCCGCGGTCGCCTTCCCGTGCGGTGACAGCGCAGCGTCTTCGGCGCAGGGCAGACACCTGACGGCGGGCTCGGGCGACGAGTGCCGCTCGCCCGAGAAGGCGCGGCCCAAGCCGCCGGCCCGCAAGAGCAAGACGGGCAGCATGAGCACCCTCACCGTCTTCGTGCTCGCGATCGTGGGCGCGCTCCTGATCCCGATCGGCCGGAGCGGAATGCCGCACACAGGCGACCCCTTCGGCCACGACCCCACACGTCAGCCCCGCAGTCCTAGGAAAGGAAATCGAGAATCAAATGAGAGAGCTCTTCAGGCGTCCGCCAGGGAATCATGTGATCCGCTTCCTCGATTACGGCCTGCCGAGCGCCCGGGATCTCCCGAGCGAGCAGCGCGCCGAGGTCGTTGATGGCGGGGACATCCCGGCTCGCGGTAATCACGAGGGTGGGCGCGGAAATGTCTCGCAGCCGCTCGGCAACGGCCTCGTCGGTGGTCGTCTCTTCGCTGTTCGAGCCGACCGCGTTCTCGACGAACATCGCCCGTAACTCGGCGTCGGCGCCCATCGGCGCCCACGCCTCCATGTCGAGCTCGGCCATGGCCTCGAAGTCCTGAGCGGCGTCCGCCGCCTCCCAGCGGGCGATCTGTTCCGGTGACCAGCCCACGTCGAGCGGGTGTCCGGGCAGCGCCGAGCCGGCAAGGATGAGCGCCGAGACGCGCTCGGGTCGCTCGACGGCGGCGGTGAGCGCGATCCCTCCGCCACGCGAGCAACCGACGAGCGCCGCGCGGTCGATTCCCGCAGCGTCGAGCACCGACACCAGATCGTCCACGAGCGAGTAGGGGCCGTCGGGAAGCGGCGACCGCCCGAAGCCACGCTGGTCGTAGCGCACGACGCGGTGGGCTCCTGTCAGGAGCGGTACGACGGGAGCCCAGACCCGGGAATCCACGACCCCTTCGTGCAGCAGCACGACGGGCGGCCCGTCTCCCGTCTCGTCGTACCAGAGCTCGCTCACCCGAAGGACGTTAGCCTCCCGCCGCATGAAGTTCGACCACGTCCTCGTAGTCGGCGCCGGGCAGATGGGTGGCGGGATCGCCCAGGTCGCCGCTGCCGCGGGCTGCCGCGTCTCGCTCCACGACGCCGCGCCCGGGGCGACGGACCGCGCGCTCGAGACGATTCGAAGAGCCTGACCAAGCTGGCCGAGAAGGGCGGGGCGGATCCGGACGAGGTGCTCGGGCGGATCGGGACCGTCGACGATCTCGTTCCGGCCGACCTGATGATCGAGGCGGTCGTCGAGGACATCGCGGTCAAGGAGGACATCTTCCGGCGGGCGGACGGGGTGCTGCCGCCCGAGGCCGTGCTCGCCTCGAACACGTCCTCGATCCCGATCGGCTCGCTCGCAGCCGCGACGGGCCGGCCGGACAAGAGTGATCGGCATGCACTTCTTCAACCCCGTTCCGGTGCTGAAGCTCGTCGAGGTGATCCGCGGCGACGAGACCTCGGACGAGACGGCCGAGCCGCGGTCGCCTTCGCAGAGGAGCTCGGAAAGGTCCCGGCGCAGGCGAACGACTTCCCGGGCTTCGTCTCGAACCGGATCCTGATGCCGTTCATCAACGAGGCCGTCTGGGCGCTGCACGACGGGGTCGCGGAGCCGAGGCGATCGACACGATCGCGAAGCTCGGCTTCGCTCACCCGCTGGGCCCGCTCGCGCTCGCCGACCTGATCGGGCTCGACACGTGCGTGGCGATCATGGAGGTGCTCCACGACGGGCTCGGCGACGACAAGTACGCGCCGTGTCCGCTGCTCCGCGAGCACGTCGAGGCAGGCCGCCTGGGCCGGAAGTCCGGCGAGGGCTTCTACAGTTACGCGTAGTGGATTTCGACCTCACCGACGACCAGCGGGAGATCCAGGCGCTCACGCGCGAGTTCGCACAGGCCGAGATCGAGCCGCACGCCGCCGAATGGGACCGCGAGCACCGGTTCCCGCGCGAGCTCTTCGGGAAGCTCGCCGAGCTGGGCCTGATGGGCGCCTGCATCCCGGAGGAGTACGGCGGGGCCGGCGCGGACTTCCTCGCCTACATCCTGGTGCTGGAGGAGCTCTCCCGGGGTGACGCAGGCGTCGGGGTCACGGTGGCGGTCCACACGAGCGCCGTCACGCTTCCGATCCTGAGCTTCGGCACCGACGAACAGCGCGCACGCTTCGTCCCGCCGCTTGCCCGGGGTGAGCATCTCGGCGCGTTCGCCCTCACCGAGCCCGAGGCGGGCTCGGACGCCGGCGCGCTCCGCACGAAGGCCGAGCCGTCGGACGATGGGTGGACGATCACCGGCGCCAAGCAATGGATCACGAACGGCGAGCACGCCGGCACGTTCCTGCTGTTCGCCCGCACCGACCAGGACACGCCTGGGGCGCGCGGCGTCTCCGCCTTCATCCTCGACGCCGAGCACGTGCGGATCACGCGCGACGAGGAGAAGCTCGGGCTCAACTCGTCGGTGACGAACGACATCGTCGTCGAGGGCGCGGAGGTCGGCCGGGACCGGCTGCTTCACGAGGAGGGGAAGGGCTTCACAGTTGCCATGGCGACTCTGGACGGGGGCCGGATCGGGATCGCCGCCCAGGCCCTCGGGATCGCCCAGGCCGGCTACGACTTCGCGCGCGAACTATTCACTCGAGCGGCGCCAGTTCGGGAAGCGCATCGCCGAGTTCCAGGCCATCCAGCACAAGCTGGCGGACATGTCGACGGAGATCGACGCCGCCCGCCTCCTCGTCTACCGCGCCGCCTGGCTGAAGCAGCAGGGCAAGCCGCACGCCGAGGAGGGCGCGAAAGCCAAGTTGTTCGCCTCGGAGATGGCGCGCCGCCAGACAGCTGAGGCGATCCAGATCCTCGGCGGCTACGGCTACACGAAGGAGTTCCCGGTCGAGCGCTACTACCGCGACGCGAAGATCACGGAGATCTACGAGGGCACGAGCGAGATCCAGCGCCTCGTCATCGCCCGCTCGATCCTCGGTCTCAAAGACGCGAGCTGGCGGCGGCTGCTTATAATCCCCTCCCCCTCCCTGCCCACGGCCTAAGCTGTCCTCCGTGCCGCGGAAGACCGACGAGCCCGTACGTCTGACCCGCATCTACACGCGCGGGGGCGACGGCGGCGAGACGAGCCTGGGCGACGGCAGCCGGGTGCCGAAGCTCGACTGCCGGATCGCCGCGTTCGGGACCGTCGACGAGATCAACTCGCTGCTCGGGCTGGCGCTCGCGGCCGGCCCGCCTGAGGAGCTGCACGCCGTCCTCGAGCGTGTGCAGAACGAGCTCTTCGACGTGGGAGCCGACATCAGCGTCCCGTTCGGCGTCTCCGACCGGCTGCGCGTCAGCCAGGCGCAGATCGACGCCCTCGAGGCCGACTGCGACCGCTTCAACGCCGACCTCTCCGAGCTGACGAGCTTCATCCTGCCCGGCGGAAGCGAGCTTGCCGCGCGCCTCCACGTCGCTCGGGCGGTCTGCCGGCGGGCCGAGCGTGACGTGCTGGACGCGGCCGGCCAGGTGGAGCTCAACCCGCTCGTGCTCATCTATCTGAACCGCCTCTCCGACCTGCTCTTCATCCTCGCGCGGGCCGCCACACTCCGGCAACGAGATCCTCTGGAAACCTGGCAGCTCGCGTTAGCGTTCGCGGCGTCGTTCGCGGCCGGCTACCTCGGCTCGGCGGTCGGTCTCGTCCTCGGAACACTGCGCCTTCCGGCGATCCTGCTCCTCTCCGGTGACGCATCCGCCGGAGCCGGGACGAACATCGGGATCAGCGCCGCCTCCGCCGCCTCAGGCGGATACCGACATGCCCGCGAGGGACGGGTCGACCGGCGCGTCGTCGCCTGGATGACGCCGCCGTCGATCGCCGGCGCGATCCTCGGCGCGCTGCTGACCGACGAGCTGCCGACGAGGCTCCTCCTGGCGGTGATCGCGGCGATTCTCGCCTGGAACGGCACCGACCTGCTCTTCCGGCCGATCAGGGGGCGGGAGGCAGCCGAGCCGAAGCTGACGCTCGCCGTCATCTTCGGATTCGGAATCGGTGTCCTGGGAGGCGCCGTCGGAGTCATCCTCGGGACGCTCCGGATGCCGGCGCTCGTGCGCGGAGTCGGGTTGTCCGCGAAGCGGGCGGTCGGCACGAATCTCGTGATCGGCTTCGCGCTCGGAGTCGTCGCCCTCGTCACGCACGCGCTTCTGGGCAACGTCGAGTGGGATTTGCTCGGCGTCGGGATCGCGGGCGCGCTTCCGGGGGGCTGGTTCGGCGCGCGGGTGACCGGACGGATTTCCGAAGAGGCGCTCCGACGGGCGATCGGCGTCGCGCTCCTCGTGATCGCCCTCGCCTTCCTCGTGGAGATCGCGCTGGGCTAGGAGGGTTCGGCGAAATAGCGGCTGTGCCGCCCGGCCGCGCTGCTCGCCCTGAGGCGGCGTCCTCAGTCGCGCCCGTATCTCATCGATACGAACGCTCCCTGCGTCCTTGCCTCAGGACGACCATCGCAGCCGGGCAACGAGCGCCATTCCGCCAAACCCTCCTAAGAGGTCGCCGCGCAGCGCCCGACGGGGCTGAGCGCGAGCGGGCCGAGAGGCCACGCGGAGCCGCCCGAACCGGGCTGGAGCGCAGGCGTCCGCTGTCGGAGATCGACGGCGTGGCGGCCGGCGGTCAAGCTCAACTGCGCAAGGGGGGCGTACTGGCCGTCGTGGTTGAGCTGGTGCGAGGACGAGGCGACTCGCTTGCCGTCCACGAATGCCTCCAAGCGGCCGCGGAACGACCCGCCCACCCAGAGGTCGTATCGGCCTGAGCGCGGGACGACGACGGGGATCTCACCGGCGGTCGGCACCGGATGAACCACTGCCCCGTCGTGGCAGGGAAGCGCGGCACTCGAGATCGCTTGGGCGTCCCGCTGCCAGACCTCGTAGAAACGGCCTGACCAGGCGAGCCGAAAGACTGCGGGCGGGCGGCTCTCCACCGGAGATCGTCTGAGCACGAGCGTCCGGTACAGGAGAATGTCCGCGGGGCGAAATGCCGAGAGCTCGGCGTAGCCGCCCTTCGGCAGCATGGAGCCATCCTTCAGGGCGACAGGCCGGCGCCGAAGCTCAGACGCGCCCTCGGGGTCGAGCCTCCGGAGGAAGTGACGCACGCCGTAAGGCTGGTACTCCGTCATCAGCGCAGGACCGGCGCCGGCAAAGTCCTCGCCGATCTGCTCGAGCTCGGCCAGCTGCTCCCTGGGTGCCAGGTTGACCTCGCGATAGGCCAGGGCGTTCGACCACAGGACCCCGGTCGCGACGGCGGCGAGGGCGACAAAGCCCTCGACTCGGCGACCACGTCCGATGACGGCGGCGCAGCCGAGTACCGCCGCAAAGATCACGGCGGGTGACGCAATCGCGAACGCCTTGGCCTCGAGCCACGGCGAGCCGAACACGGCGAAGGCCAGGCATGCGCCGAGCGCGCTCGCCGCGTAGAGGGCGATCTCCCAGGCTCGACGCGAAACTGCGAGGACGAGCCCGATGAGGGCCGCGCCGACGACCAGGGCGAGCAGCGCGTAGGTCGCGCCGATCTCCTCCGGGCGGAAGCGGAAGTCTCCTGTCGGCCAGATTCCGACGAGCTGAAGCGGGTTGAGCGGCGCGACCAGGTTCCCGAGCTCGTGCCTGTTGCGGAGCGACCCGAGCACGCCCGCGCCGAGGACGAGCCGCGCAACGAGGAGGGACGGAACGACCAGCGCGGCGACGACGACGCCGAGCAGCAGAGGCTTTCGCCCGTCCCCTCGCCGAAGCAGTGAGACGCCGGCGACGACGAGCACCGGGAGAAGCCAGGCGGCCGCTCCGATGCTCAGCACCCCGACGAGCGCCGCTCCGGCCACGCCCAGCGGGACGACTGCGAGGCTTCGCCGGTTCGAGTGGAAGACGGCGCCGGTCAGCACCGCGACCAGCGCCACGAGCGGCGCGGCCGCGAGCTCCTTGACCCCGCCCCAGAGGGCATAGCCGTAGAGCAGCGCCGCCTGAGACGCGAGCACGGCGGCGGTTGCGCGCAGCGGGCGCGAGGAGACGACGAGCGCCGCGAGCTGGTAGAGCACGAGCGCGAGCAGCGCGGCGAGGAACGCAAGGTACGGCTGATAGAGCCAGGCCGCGTCCTGTCCCGTCAGTGCCGCCCCCGCGCCGAGTGGCAGGAGCGAGCCGAGGGGATAGAAGTGGAGGTTGAAGGCGAGCGCTGCCTCGTAGGACGAGGGCGCGAGCCCCTCGAGGCTCCTGCCGTGCTCGATCGCCCGGTCGGCGATCGCGAGAAAGGTCGCGGTGTCATCGAGCTTGATGTAGCCGGCGAAGGTCGCGTCGCCCGACAGGACCACGGGTGCGGCGAAGACGGCGAAGACCGCGATCGCGGAACCCACCGCCCAGAGCTCGATCGCCGGCCGGGTCCTCGGCACCGAGCTTGCAAGTCCCAGCGCGGCGACGGCGAGGAGCACCGGAACCGTCAGGCGGGCGGTCTGCTGCGTCAGCGTCGTGAAGAGCCCGACGACGACGACTGCCGCGAAGCCGGCAGGGACGAGAAGCGTCGGCTGGATTCGAGTTCGACTGCAGCGGGCGACTACGAGCCCGCAGCCCAGGCAGATCACCGCCAGGAGCAGCGGGAAGACGAGCCAGCAGAAGAGGAGCGTCATGGCGCCGTCGAACCGGCGCCGCTCAGCGGACCGGTACGACCTGGCCCGAGAGCGCCAGGCGGCGGGCCTCGTCGGGCGAGGGGTTGTACACCTCGACCTGGTAGCGCGCATCCGGGTAGCCGAAGTAGACGCTGGTCGGTTTGGCCTCGCTGAAGACGGCCAGGCCGTTGCGGTCGAGCTTGAGGCTGATCGCGCCCTTGGCTCGTGCCGCCCTCTTGAGCTCGGCGAAGGCGCCTGCGCGGGGGTAGGTCCCGATCGTCAGGAAGCGGGAGCGCGGATCGCCGACCTCGGTTCCCTCCGGCAAATACCGCACGTAGACGCGGCCGTCGGTGGTGCGGGTCAGCTCGTAGGTGTAGCCGTCCTTCGGGCCGGCCCAGTAGACCGGGTGGGAGACCGACTCCGCGAACGTGCGCAGCTCCGACTCGGATGCGGCAGAGGCGCCGGTCGCCGGGGCAGCCGGAGTGTCGCTGCCGCGGTTCATCACGAGCCACCCGACGAAGAACGCCGCCAGCCCGATCGCGACGAGCGCGCCGAGCCGGAGGTGGGGGAGGCGGACGACAGGGACAGTCAAGGCCTTGTGGCTCACAGTAGTGGGGGTTTCCCCGTCGCGCACTGACGTCCTTTGCTCGGTCATGACTGTGTTGATCATCGGCTGCCTCTGTCCCTGACTTGAGGGATCAGCCGGGGTAGACCGCGCCCCACGAGCCGGCCTTGATCGTCACGTTCGTGCCGCCGGTCTCGGAGCGGAAGCGGGGGAAGAACGTGCCGCCACCGGCCCCCGTCGTCGTGACCACGCCGGTGATCTGAGCGACGTGAGTCGTGTTCGCGGCCGGGACGCCCGTCGCCAGCGTGGGGTCGTCGAGTGCTGTGCCGACGCCGTTGAAGACCGAGGCAGAGCCGTCGGCTGCAAACGGAATGCTCACCCTGTAGCTGATCACCGAGACCGCCGCGGTTCCGTTCATCGAGAGCGCGATTCCCGTCCCGGCCGCGGCCGACTGGAAGAGGATGTTGTACTCGAAGCTGTAGGTGGTCGAGTTGGCCAGGGTGAAGCTGAGGCCGCTCGAGTTCTGGAGCGTCGTCGAGCCAGTCACGTTGTCGGCGTCGGTCTTCCGCACCGTTGTGATCCCCGGGACGCCCTGCGGGCCGGTCGGGCCTGTGGCGCCGGCAGCTCCGTCTACGCCGGTTGCTCCCGTCGCGCCGGCAGGACCTGCGGGACCCTGCGGGCCGGCGGGGCCTGTGGCGCCGTTCGAGCCGTTGGTGCCGGCTGCCCCGGTTGCGCCCTGGACTCCCGTCGTCCCCTGAGGACCCTGCGCGCCCGTCGAGCCGTTCGAGCCGGCGGTGCCGGTCACGCCCTGGGGGCCGGCAGGGCCTTGATTGCCCTGCGCGCCAGTGGTGCCCTGGGCGCCGGTGGCACCGGTCGGGCCCTGCGGGCCGGCGGGGCCCTGGTTGCCCTGGGCGCCGGTCGCGCCGGTCTCGCCCTGAATACCCTGAATGCCTTGTGCGCCGGTCGCGCCGGTTGCGCCGATCGGGCCCTGCGGGCCGGCGGGGCCCTGGGCGCCCGTTGCGCCAGTGGCGCCGGTTGCTCCGTCGGTGCCGTCCGCTCCGTCGTTGCCGTCGGCTCCATTGGTGCCGTTGGCACCGGTCGCGCCCTGAATTCCCTGAGTTCCCTGTGCGCCCGTGGCGCCGGTGGCGCCGGTGTCGCCCTGAATTCCCTGGATGCCCTGTGCGCCGGTGGCGCCGACGGGGCCCTGCGGGCCGGCGGGGCCTTGTGCGCCCGTTGCGCCTGTGGCGCCGGTTGCTCCGTCGTTGCCGTCGGCTCCGTCGGCTCCATTGTTGCCGGTGGCTCCGGTCGCGCCTTGAATTCCCTGAGTTCCCTGAGTTCCCTGTGCGCCCGTTGCGCCGGTTGCCCCAGTCGCGCCGTCGTTCCCGTCGTTGCCGTCGTTGCCGGCCGCTCCCGTCGGGCCCTGGAGGCCCTGCGGCCCCTGAGCGCCGGTCGCGCCGGTGTCACCCTGAATTCCCTGTGTGCCCTGAGCTCCCGTCGCGCCGGTGGCGCCGGTGTTGCCCTGGACTCCCTGGATGCCCTGTGCGCCGGTTGCGCCGACAGGACCCTGCGGGCCGGCGGGGCCCTGCGCTCCGTTCGAGCCCGCAGCGCCTGTCGCACCGGTAGCACCGGTGTCGCCCTGAATTCCCTGTGCGCCCTGAGCGCCGGTCGAGCCGGTGTTGCCCTGCGCGCCCTGTGCACCGGTCGCGCCGATCGGGCCCTGCGGGCCCTGAACGCCCTGCGCCCCTTGCGGGCCGACAGCGCCGGTTGCGCCTGTTGCACCAGTGTTTCCCGTTGCGCCCTGCGCCCCGGTGGGACCCTGCGGGCCAGACGGGCCCTGGGCTCCGGTCGCGCCAGTGGCGCCGGTCGCGCCGGCGATGCCCTGTGCTCCGGTCGGCCCGTTGGCCGGGCCGGGAGGTCCGGCGGGGCCGGCAGGACCGGCAGGACCGGCGGGGCCGGCAGCGCCGTCCGTACCTGAAGCGCCCTGGGCGCCGGTTGTACCTGGAGCACCATCGACGCCATCAGCGCCATCGGCGCCGGCCGGGCCGACGGCCCCTTGGGGACCGACGGACCCGTCCGTGCCGTTTTGCGCGTCGCCGCCGTCGCGCGTCGAGGAAACCTTGTCGCCGGAGGCCGGCGTCGTCTCGGGGCCGCTGCCGCCGAGGTCGACGTCGATCAGACCGTCTTCCGCGCCGGGGGACGCCGCATCGTCCCCCGCGCTTGAAGTGGACTCGCCGTTACGGGGATCCGCAGAATCGCCGTTCCGGCTCTTCGAGGAGCTGTCCGCAGGAAGGACGACCTCGGAGAGCGGGCCCTGCCGGTTGCCGGCAGACCGCTGCGAGTCGTTTGCGCCGCCGCCGGCGATCACGACCGTGCCCACGACGGTGGCTGTGGCGATTGTCGCCCCAATCCCGCCGAAGATCCGAAGAAAGTGTCCTGTCATGTGCTCCTCTCAGTGCCGCCCGGTAGTGGGTGGCAGACACGTCTTCGAAGAGCGGGGCGAGGAAGGGGCAGGTTTTCGGTATGAAAACGGTTTGGGTGCCTCGGAAATCCCTCCTTCGAGGTACGAAATCGGGGGTTTTGCGCGTCCGTCGGCCCTCGTAGTCTCTGTGGAGCACGATGAGCGAACGCCGAATCCTGGTCGTCGATGACGACGCGGACATCCGCGGGCTAGTCCGCGAGCTGCTCGAGCGGCGCGGCTTCGAGGTCGCCGAGGCGGCCGACGGAAAGGAGGCGCTGCAGGAGATGTATGCGGGGCGCCCCGACCTCGTCGTCTTGGACGTGAGCATGCCCGGGCTGGACGGCTGGACGACGCTGGAGCGGATCCGGGAGCTCAGCGACGTTCCGGTGGTGATGCTCACAGCGCGCTCAGAGGAGCTCGAGAAGACGCGAGGCCTGCGCGCGGGTGCCGACGACTACGTCACGAAGCCGTTCGGACGTCAGGAGCTGATCGCAAGAATCGAGGCGCTCCTGCGGCGCTCGGGCGGCCGTGAGGCCGTCGCCGCGGAGAGCTACTCGGATGCGTTCCTCGCGATCGACTTTGCGCAGCGCGCGGTGAGTGTCGGCAACCACCCTGTCGAGCTGACCCCGCTCGAGTACCGGCTGCTCACGGCCTTCGTGCGCCACCCGAACCAGGTGCTCTCCCACGAGCAGCTGCTCGAGCTCGTCTGGGGCGACCTGGACGCCTCCCGCGAGCAGGTCAAGCTCTACGTCGGATATCTGAGGAAGAAGCTTTCGCCGAACGCCCCGGACCAGGCGCCGATCGAGACGAGAAGAGGCTTCGGGTACACGTACCGGCCGCGGCGCGGCTAACCGGTCGCGAGCCGCGAGCGCGGCCGCCGTTCCAGCAGGAGCGACGCGGTCTTGGCGAGCAATTCGCGAGGGCTGAAGGGCTTCCGCATGTACGCGTCTGCTCCGGCGGCGAGCGCAAGGGCGGCCTGGCTCTCCTCCGCAAAGGCGGTCACGATCATGATCGGGACGTCTCTCGTGGCCTCCTCCGCCCGGAGCCTCCGCGTGACCTCGCAGCCGTCGATCCCCGGCATCATCAGGTCGAGGACGACGAGGTGGGGCACCCGGTCGAGTGCCGATTCGACCGCCGTGAAACCGTCCTTCGCGGTCATGACCTCGTAGCCGTCCCGCTCGAGCGTGAGTGAGATCAGCAGGAGGATGTCCGCGTCGTCGTCGGCGATCAGGGCGAGAGGGCGGCGGCTCACGCCGCCACTTCCCCGGCGACCGCGCTGAGGCTCCGGACCGGAAGCCGGACGCGTGCGGTGGTTCCGGCACCGTCTGCGCTTTCGATCGAGATCGAGCCCTCGTGCCGCTCGACGATCGTCTTCGCGATCGTGAGGCCGAGGCCGGTTCCCGGAATTGCCTGCTCGGTCGCCGTGGAGCTGCGGAAGAAGCGCTCGAACAGCCGCCCCTGCTCTTCGAGAGGGATGCCCACGCCGGTGTCCTTGATCTCGACGAGGGCCTCGTTGCCGTCAAGGGAGACCCGAACGGAGACCCGTCCGGCGCGGGGCGTGAACTTGAGCGCGTTCGAGATCAGGTTGTCCAGGACCTGGGCGAGCCGGGAGCGGTCGCCGAGCATCGACGGAGTGTCCGCGACTTCGGCGACGAGCTCGATCTGGCGGTCGTCCGCGATCGGCTGAGCAGCCTCGAGGCATTCGCTGATGACCTCGTTCAGGTCGACCTCCTCGAGATCGAGCGCGAGCTTGCCCGCCTCGACCTGCGCCATGAACAGCAGGTCGCCGACGAGCTGCATCAGCCGTTTCGAGTTCCGCTCGACAACCGTGAGGAACCGCGCCTGCTCCTCGCCGAGCTCGCCGGCGCCGCCGTCCAAAAGCAGCTCGAGATAGCCGTGGATCGAGGTCAGCGGTGTGCGGAGCTCGTGCGAGACCAGCGAGATGAACTCGTCCTTCAGCCGGTCGAGCTCTCGCAGCTGCTCGTTCTGCTCGGCCAGCGCGCGCTGGGCGGACTCGGCATCGGCTCGAGCGACGCGTTCCTTGGCGAGCAGTGCTTCGAGCTGGCGCTGCTGGCGCTTGAGGTGGGTCACGTCGCGCGCGATCACCGCGGCGCCCGTGATCGTGCCGTCCTCGTGGCGGATCGGCGAGACGGTCAGGGAGACGTCGACCTCGGTCCCGTCCTTCCTCAGTCCGCGGGTCTCGTGATCCTCGGCCCCGGAGCCCTCGTTGATCTGGCGGGCGACCGACGCGAGCTCGTGCAGGCGGTCCGGAGGGACGAGCACGGCCATCGGCCTACCGACGATCTCTTCCGCGGTGTAGCCGAAGAGCCGCTCCGCCGCCGAGTTCCAGGTCACGATGTTGCCGTCCTTCGAAGTTCTCGTGATTGCGTCGTCCGACGCCTCGACGATGGCGGCGAGCTGCGACACGCTCTCCTGCGCTTCCTTCCGCTCGGTGAGCGCAGCCGCGAGATGGCTGGCCTGCTCCACGAGCTGCCGGTTACGGGAGTGCAGCTGCGCGGTCGCGCGGCGGAGGAGCGGGATCAGCGAGGCCCAGAGCCCGAGCAGGGCGATGATGAGGATGACGGCGGTGTGCTGGATCGCCTCGTGGATCTGAACCTCGATCGCCCGGTAATCCTGCGAGAGCGAGATGGCGCCGATCGGCTGCGGCGCGCCCTGGGGGCGAACGGGCACCACGGTCCTGAGCACCTTCTCCTGCCGGCTCGGGCTGTCGAGAGGGACGACCCCTCGCTCGCGGTTCCCTCGCAGCGCAGACGTGAGCTCCTTGCTCGGCCGGAGCTTTCCGATGAGTGTGTGCTCCGTCGAGTACGTCACCTTCCCGCTCGGGTCGTAGAGCGTCGCGCGGAGGATTCCGTTCAGGAAGGTCTCGTCTTCGAAGACGGCGTCGAGCGCGGCCCGGCGCTTGGCGTCGACCGGCTTGGCGAAGTCGGACCGCTTCAGGTGCGAGCGCAGCGTGGCTTCGGCGACCTGCTGTGTCTGCCGTTCGACGCGGCTCTCCGCGCGGCTCGTGACGTCGCGCTGGAGCACCCAGAGCATGGCCATCCCGACGACGAGGAGCACGATGCCGGTGTAGGCGGCAAACCGCAGGGCGAGGCGGGGCGGCCTTTCGGCGCCCGCGCTACGAGCCGGAATGAGGGCAGGCGAGGCTTTCATCAGCTCTTCCGATCCCTCTATCGGGTGTTTTCGCGCGCTACATAAGGGCGGATTCGTAGACTTCCGGCGGGATGGCGACGACCGAGGACCGCCAGAGCGCGCTCGACGGCATCGCCGAGTGGCGCCGACAGCTGTACGAGGCCTCACCCGAGCGGCAAGGAGAGCTGTTCTCCACGATCTCGGGTCTCGAGATCGACCCGCTCTACACCGCCGATTCGGTCCAGATCGACGAGGAGCGCGACCTCGGCTATCCCGGCGTCTATCCGTTCACCCGCGGGGTGTATCCCTCGATGTACCGAGGGAAGCTCTGGACGATGCGGCAGTTCGCCGGCTTCGGGACCGCCGCGGAGACGAACGAGCGGTTCCGTTACCTGCTCGAGCACGGGCAGACCGGCCTGTCCACGGCCTTCGACATGCCCTCGTTGATGGGCTACGACTCCGACCACCCGAGGTCGCTGGGCGAGGTCGGCCGCGAGGGAGTGGCAATCGACTCGCTGGAGGACATGGAGACGCTGTTCTCCGGGATTCCGCTCGGCGAGGTCTCGACGTCCATGACGATCAACTGCACTGCGCCGATCGCGCTCGCCTTCTACGTCTGCGTTGCCGAGAACCAGGGCGTCCCGCGCTCGCAGCTCCGCGGGACGATCCAGACGGACATCCTCAAGGAGTACATCGCGCAGAAGGAGTGGATCTACCCGCCCGAGCCCTCGATGCGGCTCGTGACGGACATGGTCGAGTTCTGCACCCAGGAGATGCCGAGCTGGCATCCGATCTCGATCTCCGGCTACCACATCCGGGAGGCAGGCTCGAATGCGACCCAGGAGCTCGCCTTCACGCTGATGAACGGCTTCACGTACGTGGAGGCCGCGATCGAGCGGGGCCTCGAGGTCGACGACTTCGCCCCGCGTCTCTCCTTCTTCTTCAACGCGCACCTCGACTTCTTCGAGGAGATCGCCAAGTACCGCGCCGCCCGCCGCATCTGGGCCAGGGAGATGCGGGACCGGTACGGCGCGAAGAACCCGCGCTCATGGCTGATGCGCTTCCACACGCAGACCGCCGGCGTTTCGCTCACTGCACAGCAGCCGGAGGTCAACATCGTCCGCACCGCGCTCGAGGCGCTCTCCGCCGTGCTCGGCGGCACCCAGTCGCTCCATACGAACTCGTTCGACGAGGCGCTTGCGCTGCCGACCGAGAGCGCCGTCCGGCTCGCCCTCCGGACGCAGCAGGTGATCGCGCACGAGACGGGCGTCGTGAACACGATCGACCCGCTCGGGGGCTCCTACTTCGTCGAGGAGCTGACGAATCGCCTGGAATCCGAGGCGTACGAGTACTTCGATCGGATCCGCGCGCTGGGCGGCGTGGTCCCGGCGATCAAGGAGAACTTCTTCCAGCGGGAGATCGCCGACGCGTCGTTCCGGTACCAGTCCGAGGTCGAGGCCAAGCAGCGGATCATCGTGGGGGTCAACCGCTACCAGTCCGAGGACGAGAACGAGCTCGAGACGCTGCGTATCGACCCGGCCCTCGAGGGCGAGCAGATCGAGCGGGTGAAGGCGCTCCGCGCGCGCCGTGACTCCGCCGCGGCCGAGGCGACTCTCGCAAGGTTGAAGCGCGGCGCGGAGACCGACGAGAACCTGATGCCGCTGATGGTCGACGCCGCAAAGGCGTACGTGACGATGGGGGAGATGTGCGACACGCTCCGCGAAGTGTGGGGCGTTTGGCGCGAAACCCCGGTCTTCTAGCGTCTCCCGGCCGTTCTTCCAGCCTTAACGCCGCTTAATCGGGCCCTAACCGAGACCGCGGAAGCCTCGTCTAACCTGTGACGACTTGAACGACGGCGGCCTGCTCAGCTCACGAACGCTCAATCGCGCTCTCCCCTGGATCGCAGGCGCCGTCCTGCTCCTGGGCGTGTTTGCGTTCTGGCAGACCCGGACCGAGCCCAAGGCCGCGCCTCCGTCGACCTTCGGCAACGATCCGGCCGTCAATCCGGCAGCGGACAAGACCGTTCCGCTCCCGCCCGAGGCGCGGCAGATCGCCGTCCAGTTCCTGAAGACGGCCGTCGTGCGAAAGAACCTCCGCCAGGCCTGGACGATCTCCGGCCCCGGCATCAAGCAGGACCTGTCGCTGAACGAGTGGATGACGGGGAACATCCCGGTCGTCCCGTACCTCGACGCGGCACTGAACGGATCGCAGGTGAAAGTCGACTGGTCGTACCCGAATGACGTCTCGCTGCAGGTCGTCATGACGCCCAAGCAGGGCTCGAAGGAAAAGCCACAGGTTTTCTACATCGGTCTGAAGAAATTCGGATCGGGCGCGCAGGCGAAGTGGCTCGTGGACTACTGGGCGCCGTACGCGCCGCCGCCGGTCCCGAGCGCGCCCCAGCAGGGGTAGGTAACCGCCACTCCCGGCCCTATGCTGAGAGCGTGAGGAGCCTCTTCTTCTCACCTCGAGCGCGTCGGCGTCTGGGCTGGCTCGGAGTCGGCCTGCTCGCGGTCGGCGCCGCGGTCGTCGTCGGCGTCAAGTGGCCGAACACCGCCGAGGAGCCTCCAAACACGTTCTCGGGCGAGGAGGCCTACGTCTACCACGAGCCCAAGCCCGTCAAGCTCACGCGGGACGACCGCGCGCGGGCGCTGGCAACGGCCGCGAACTTCGTCACCCACGCTGTCGCCCGCCGCAAGGTGGAGCTCGCCTACGACCTCGCCCATCCGGGACCTGCGCGGCGGGATCTCGAGGGCCGAGTGGCGCACGCAGGACATCCCCGTCGTGCCGTTCCCGGTCGAGGAGGCCCGCTGGAAGATCGAGTACGCCTACGAGGACGCGCTCGGCCTTCAGGTTCTCCTCCTCCCGACGGCGCGATCCCATCTTCGGCCGACGCTCTTCGTCATGGAGCTCAAGCCAGCCGGAAGCGGCAAGGCGCACAACTGGCTCGTCTCCTCGTGGGCGCCGACGGGGATGACGGGCGCGGGGGCGACGCCGACGGCCGCGACCGGAGCCGGCGGGGTCCCGAATCTCGGGGCGACCCTCTCCGGCGGCGAGGCCCGGCTGAACGCGCGCTGGCTCCTCGCTCCGATCGCGATCCTGGCCTTCGTGCCGCTGATTGTCGCGGGCTTCTACGTGCGCGGCTGGAGGCGCGGCCGGCGGGCCGACGCGGCGTGGGCCGCCCGCCGCGGCGTCTAGACCCCCCTCTAGATCTCGGTCTCGAAGCCGTCGTGCACCTGCTCGAACTCGGGTTCGAGCGGCCGCTCCTTCGGGCGATGCGTGAGGAGGAGGCGCTTGGCGCCGGCCGCATCGAAGGCGGCCTTCGCCTCGTCGGCGGCGAGGTGCCCGCGGGTTCCGCCCTCCGGGTTCGGCTCGAGCAGCGTTGCCTCGCAGAGGAAGAGGTCGGCGTCGCGGGCAAGCTCGGCGAGCTGGTCGCTCGGCCCGCTGTCGCCTGAGTACGCCATCGTCTTGCCGTTGCAGGCGACCCGGAAGCCGAAGGCGAGCAGCTCGTAGTGCAGCACCCGCCGCGGCGTGATCTTGAAGCCGGCGGTCTCGAACTCCTCTCCCTCCGCGTATTCGTTCACGGTGAAGGCCTGGTGGAACATGTCGGGCGTTCCGAGCCGCTGGCCGATCTCGCTCAGCAGCTGGTCGCCGCCGGGCGGCACCCAGAGCTCGGGCCGGGGCTTCTCGGCAGCAGGGCCGAACCACAGCGCCCAGACCCAGGGAACGACGTCGCCCCAGTGGTCGAGGTGCCAGTGCGTGAGACAGATGGCGTCGACCCGGGGCCAGTCCTCGACCTCGCGGAGCTTCGCGAGGACGCCGGCGCCGCAGTCCAGCAAGACCCGGCCGGGCGGGCCGTCGAGCAGATAACCGGACTGCGCGCCGCCCGGATTGGGCCACGCCGGCGAGCAACCGATCACCTTGAGCTTCACGTTCATAGTCTGGCGTATACCCAGACCGCGGCCGGACGGTTCCTCTTCCCTCATACTCCTGCCAGGATGGCCGGGAAGATCCGAGTCGTGATCGCCAAGCCGGGCCTCGACGGTCACGACCGGGGGGCGAAGATCATCGCGCGCGCCTTGCGGGACGCCGGGATGGAGGTCATCTACACGGGCCTCCACCAGACGCCCGAGCAGATCGTCGAGACCGCGATCCAGGAGGACGCCGACGCCGTCGGGATCTCGATCCTGTCCGGCGCCCACATGACGCTCGTGCCGCGCATCGTGGAGGGTCTGCGCGAGAACGGCCTCGAGGACGTGCTGGTCGTCGTGGGAGGGACGATCCCCCGCGAGGACTCCGAGGAGCTGAAGGCCCAGGGTGTCGCCGAGATCTTCACGCCGGGGGCGCCGACGAGCGAGATCGTCGACTTCCTGCGCGAGAAGGTTCCGGTCTCCTGATCGAAGTCCGTCACGAAGGCGGCGTCGCCGTCGTCACAGTCGATCGGCCGGACGCGCTCAACGCGCTCGACCTGGAGACGCTAACGGCGCTGCGCGATCGCCTCGTGGAGCTTGCGGAAGACGCCGAGACCCGCGTCGTCGTCCTCACCGGCAGCGGCGACCGTGCCTTCATCGCAGGCGCCGACATCAAGTACATGAGCGGGCTCGACGTCGACGAGGCGAAGGCGTGGGGCGAGCTCGGCCACGAGGCCGGACGGCTGCTGGAGACCATGCGCCAGCCGACGATCGCGGCGATCAACGGCTTCGCGCTCGGCGGCGGCTGCGAGCTGGCGCTTGCCTGCGACCTTCGCTACGCGTCGTCCAACGCGAAGCTCGGCCAGCCCGAGATCAACCTCGGGATCATCCCGGGGTGGGGAGGGACGCAGCGGCTCGCGCGTGCGACGACGCTCGGCTTCGCAAAGGAGTTGATCCTCACCGGTCGCACTGTCGGCGCCGACGAGGCGGAGCGTCGCGGGCTCGTCAACGCCGTCTACGAGCCCGCCGACCTCATGCCGGAGGTGATGAAGGTGGCGATCAGCCTGGCGGCCAAGAGCCCCGTCGCCCTCGAGGCGGCCAAGGAGGCGGTGAACCGCGCCCTGGGCGGCGACCACGCAGACAACCTCGCGCGCGAGTCGGACCGCTTTGGGGAGCTCTTCTCGTCCGAGGACGCGAAAGAGGGCCTCAGCGCCTTCGCCGAAAAGCGCGAGCCGAAGTTCGTCGGCCGTTAGCTGCGGCTGAGTACTACGCGCTCGGCCGTGATGGCGCCGGGCTTGCCGAGCTGGGCGTCGAGCGTGTTCGCGAAGATCTCGGTCCAGATCGTCGCCTTCTTGTCGCCCGCGAGATTTCCCACTGCTTTCTCGATCTCGGTGAACGGCGAGATCGCGAGGGAGACGGGGCGGCTGATGCCGTTCACCTTGAGGCCCGTCGTGCGGACTCGCAGGCTGTTGACGTTGACCTTGAGCGCCTCCGCCTGCTGGGTCAGTACGTCGCCCTTGAGCCAGAGCGAGGTGTCGCCCTTCCGCGGCGCGGCGAAGAGAAGCCGCCAGGCCCGGTTGAGCACCTTGAACGGGCTGACTGCGGCGCCGTCGTTCGGGTGGACCTCGAAATGGAGGTGCGGCTCGATCCCGTTGGCATCGCCTGAGTCGCCGACGAAGCCGACCGGCTCGCCGGCGGCGACGTGCGTCCCGCTCTTGAGCCCGGGCGCAAACGCGATTCCCGGGGCGCAGCGGCCGCGGTTGTCGTTCGTCATCCCGAGGTCGTTGTTCAGGTGGATGTAGAGATACGTCGTCCCGCTGTCGCCGTAGAGGTAGAGCATGCAGCCGGCGTTGGCGGACGAGATGTGGAACTTCACGCGGCCCGCCTCCGCCGCAAGGGCGAGCGCCTTCCGCGGAGCCATGATGTCGTTCCCCTGGTGGGAGCCCTGCGAGCGCGGGGCTCCGAAGTCGTTGTAGTAGCGAGCCTTGCCGAGGACGGGGAAGATCAGCCGCTTGCCGGCCTGCTGCTCGGCCGTGGCGGCCTTCGCCCGCTTGGGCAGGTATCCGGGGTCGGGAATCGCTGCCGCCGGGCCGGCCGTGAGGCCGATGATGGCGAGCAGAAGAATTCCTCGGGCTATCGTCCGGCGGCGTCTCATAGCTGGGACTCAGCGCTCCGGTTCGCGCTCGAAGGGCGAGACCCTAGCAAAGCCTTCGGCGAACGCACTCCTCGGCTTTACCCCCTTTTGCGGTCAGTTAGTCTCGCGCGGTGAAGATCGCCGTCTGCGTCAAACACGTGCCGGAACAGGCACGGAAGATCGATCCCGGCACCAAACGGCTCGACCGTTCCGGCGAGGGGGCGATCAATCCGTTCGATGTCCACGCCGTCGAGGAGGCGCTTCGGATCAAGGAGGCGCAGGGCGGCGAGGTCGTGATCGTGACGATGGGGCCGGCAGGCGCTCAGGACTCGGTTCGCAAGGCACTTGCGATGGGCGCGGACGAGGCGCTGATGATCACGGACGACGCCGCAGCGGGCTCCGATCTGGTCGCGACGACGAACGTCCTGGCCGCGGCGCTGGAGAAGGAAGGCGCGGATCTGATCCTGTTCGGCCAGCAATCCGGCGACTCCGACGGCGCCGTGCTGTGGGCTGCCGTTGCCGACCGGCTTCGGCTGCCCGTGATCTCACAGGTCGCCGAGCTCGAGGTCTCCGACGGAAAGGTGAAGGGCAAGCGCCAGACCGAGTTCGGCTACGACAGCATCGAGGCACCGACGCCGGCGGTGCTCGCAGTCTCCGACGCGATCAACGAGCCGCGCTACCCGTCGCTCAAGGGGATCATGGGCGCCCGCTCGAAGCCGCAGCGCACCGTCTCGCTGTCGGACCTCGGAGTCGACGGCGACGGCGTCGGGGAGGCCGGCTCGAAGACGACGGTGGAGGCGCTCAACGACCCACCGCCCCGCGGGGACACCGTGAAGATCGAGGACGACGGAAGCGCCGCGGAGAAGATCGTCGAGTTCATCGCCGGGAAGAAGCTCGTATGAGCATCCTCGTCTTCCTCGAGCATCACGAAGGCGAGCTGCTGAAGCCGTCGCTGGGCGTGCTCTCGAAGGCGGCCGAGCTCGGGGGCGAGGTCACCGGAGTCGTGCTCGGCTCGGGCGTCGGAGACGTCGCGGCGCAGGCCGGCAAGTACGGCGCCGCGAAGGTGCTCGTCGTCGACAAGCCGGAGCTGGAGGCGCCGCTTCCGCAGCCGCGCGTGGACGCTCTGGCCGGATCGTCGGCGATCGCGGCTTCGACACGGTCCTCTTCGCGGGGTCGGTGCTCGCCTCCGACGTCGCCGCCGGTCTCTCCGCCCGCTTGCAGGCAGGGTTGAACTGGGATCTCACCGATGTCGTGGAGCAGGACGGCGAGCTCGTCGGCAAGCGCCCGGCGCTCGGCGACTCGGTGATCGTCGACGTCGGCTGGAAGAGCGAGCCGCGCCTGGCGCTGATCCGCGCCGGCACGTTCGATCCGAAGGAAACCGGTGGCGAGGCTCAGGTCGAGCAGGTAGACGCGCAGTTCGAGGACTTCTCGACCGCCGCGACGATGGTCGAGCAGGCGCACGCCGAGAGCGAGGGGCCGTCGATCGAGGACGCTGAGGTCATTGTGGCCGGAGGCCGCGGCCTCGGCACACCGGAGAACTTCAAGCTCGTGGAGGAGCTCGCGCAGGCACTCGGCGGCGCGGTCGCGGCCACACGGGCCGTGGTCGACGCTGGGTGGTACCCCTACGCGACGCAGGTCGGACAGACCGGCAAGACGGTCTCGCCGAAGCTCTACATCGCCTGCGGGATCTCCGGCGCCATCCAGCACAAAGTCGGGATGCAGGCCTCCGGCGTCATCGTCGCCATCAACAAGGACCCGAACGCTCCGATCTTCGACTTCTCGGATTTCGGTGTCGTCGGCGACCTGAACGAGATCGTCCCGAAGCTCACGGAGCTCGTCCGCCAGCGGAAGAGTTGAGACCCGCCGAATACGCACCCCCGTTCGATTCGCGCACGTACGTCGCGCCGCCGACCGACTCGCCCGAGGAGCGGATCGACGTCGGTGTCCTGATCGTCGGCGCCGGACCTGCGGGTCTCGCCTGCGCGATCCGCCTCGGCCAGCTCCTCGAGGAGTCGCCGGAGACTGCGAAGCGACTCGGCGAGGTTCCGGTCGCCGTCATGGAGAAGGGAAAGGCGGTCGGCGCGCATGCTCTTTCGGGCGCGGTCGTCAACCCGCGGGCCCTCCGGCGTCTCTTCCGCGACCGGGCCCGAATCGAGGACATGCCGTTCTATGGGCCGGTCGACCACGAGTCCGTCTACTTCCTGACCCGAAGCTCGGCGCTTCGCATCCCGACGCCGCCGACGATGAAGAACGACGGCAACTACGTCGCGTCGCTGTCCGAGTTGACCCGATGGCTCGGTGAGCGTGCCGAGGAAGGCGGTGCCTACGTCCTCCCGGAGACGGCAGCCGAGAAGCTGCTCGTCGACGGCGCCAGGGTCGTGGGGGTCAGGACCGGCGACAAGGGGCGCGGCCGAGACGGCGAGCCGCTCCCGAACTTCGAGCCGGGTTCCGACGTCACGGCGAAGGTCACCGTCCTCTCCGAGGGGACGCAGGGCCACCTCACCGGCGTCGCGATGGACCGGTTCGGTCTGGCCGGAGAGAACCCCCAGGTCTGGGCGCTGGGCGTCAAGGAGGTCTGGCGGGTCGAGAAACCCCTCGACCGCGTGATCCACACGATGGGCTGGCCGCTTCGGGGCGGACGCAAGTTCCGCGAGTTCGGCGGCTCGTTCATCTATCCGATGGGCGACGACATGGTCGCCCTCGGAATGGTCGTCGGGCTCGACTATCGCGACGCCGAGCTCTCTGTCCACGACCTCCTCCAGGAGCTGAAGACGCACAAGCTCGTGCGCCGGATCCTCGACGGCGGCGAGCGGATCGGCTGGGGGGCGAAGACGATCCCCGAGGGCGGGTTCGTCGCCGTTCCGCGGCGGATGCATGCGCCTGGGCTCCTGATCACCGGCGACGGCGCCGGCTTCGTCAACGTCCCCGCCTTGAAGGGGATCCACTACGCGATCGAGTCCGGCCGGCTCGCGGCGGAGACCGCGTTCGCCGCGCTCCAGCGGGGGACGACGCCCTGGACGCCCGGCGCGTTGGCCGGCTACGACCAGGCGATCCGGGACACGTTCATCTGGGACGACCTGAAGAAGGTCCGCAACATGCGGCAGGCGTTCGGGAAGGGCTTCTGGCTGGGCGGCGCGATGGCCGGGGCGATGACGGCGAGCATGGGCAAGTTCCCGCCCGGCAACGCGAAGACCGAGCGCGACGCCGAGCAGGAGCTCTTCAGGACCGACCGTTCCTCCGGCTACCCGAAGCCCGACGGCCAGCTCACCTTCGACAAGCTCTCGTCGGTCTTCCTGTCGGGGAACAAGACGCGGGACGACGCTCCGAACCACATCAAGGTTCGGACTGACGTCCCGGGGGAGGTCGCCCTCATGTGGGAGCGGATGTGCCCGGCCCAGGTCTACGAAGCCAAGACGAACGGCGACGGCGAGCACACCGTCGAGGTGACGCCGTCCAACTGCGTCCAGTGCGGCGCGATCACCGCGAAGGGCGGCCGCCTGACCCCGCCCGAGGGCGGCTCAGGCCCCGAGTACAAGCTCACCTAGCCATGTCCGAGTGCCAGGCACTCGGACATGGCTCGCGTAGGCGTGTCCCAGTGCCTGGCACCGGGACACGGCCGCTTTGATCACGCGGGGCGACGTTCTGGCCGCCCAAGAGGCGATCGCCGGGCGGCTGCACAGGACGCCCACGTTCAGCTCGGCGACGCTCGGGCCGCGCGTGCATTCCTGAAGGCGGAGCTCTTCCAGCGCACGGGGTCGTTCAAGCCGCGCGGCGTGCTGAACAAGCTGCGGTCGCTGAGCGACGAGGAGCGGGCGGCGGGCGTGATCGGAGTGTCCGCTGGAAACCACGCCCAGGCGCTCGCCTACTGCGCCGCGACCGAGGGGATCGACGCGCTGCTCGTCATGTGGAAGACGGCGAGCCCGGCGAAGGTCGAGGCAACCCGGGGCTACGGAGCAACGGTCGATCTCGAGGCGGAAGGCCCGGCGACCGTCTTCGAGCGGCTGGAAGAGCTGCGGGAACACACCGGCCGGACGTTCGTCCACCCGTTCGACGACCCGCTCGTCGCCGCCGGGCAAGGGACCGTGGGACTGGAGATCGCCGAGGACGTGCCCGACGTCGACGTGGTCGTGGTGCCGGTGGGCGGCGGCGGGCTGATCTCCGGCATCGCCGCAGCGCTTCCGGACGTCCGGATCGTCGGAGTCGAGCCCGTCAGCTCGCAGGCGCTGACCGCGGCGCTCCAGGCCGGAGAATCCGTGCCCGTGGATGCAAGGTCGGTCGCAGACGGGCTCAACGCACCCTTCGCCGGAACGCTGGCGCTCGAGACCGCGCAGGAGCGCGGCATCGAGATCGTGCTGGTCGAGGAGGAGGAGATCGAGGACGGCATGCGGTTCCTCTACGAGCGCGCGAAGCTCGCCTGCGAGCCCGCGGGAGCGGCGGCCGTCGCGGCTCTGAAGAGCGGGAAAATGGCCATGGACGAGGGTGAGACCGTCGTCTGCGTCGTCTCGGGCGGCAACGTCGCAGCCCAGACGGCCGCTGCTATTCTGGCTCGGCCATGAAGCCGGACATCCATCCCGAATACGTCCTCGCGACCGTTCAGTGCTCGTGCGGAAACACGTTCGAGACGAGGTCGACGAGGTCCGAGATGCACGTCGAGATCTGCTCCGCGTGTCACCCGTTCTACACGGGTAAGCAGAAGCTGGTCGACACGGGCGGCCGGGTGGAGCGCTTCCAGCGGCGCCTGGAGCGGGCCGGCGGCGCCCGCAAGGGCTAGCTCTAAGCTGAGGAGCGCATGAGCGCACCGATCGGTGGTCAGGCCGTCCTCGAGGGCGTGATGATGCGCGGCCCGTCGAACTGGGCGCTCGCGGTCCGGAAGCCGGACGGCGAGATCGCCCAGCTGAACCACGAGATCCACTCGGTGATGGTGCGGCACAGGTTCTTCCGGCTGCCGGTCATCCGAGGTGTCGTGGCGCTGGGTGAGTCGCTCGCGATCGGGTTCCGCGCGCTGGCGATCTCGGCGAACTACGCGGCGCAGGAGGAGGGCGACGAGGACGAGGTCTCGACCGAGATCGGCCGCGGCGCGCTCATCTTCGCCTTCGTGATCGCGATCGGGTTCGCGCTTCTCCTCTTCAAGGTGACCCCGGCGCTGATCACGAGCTGGCTGCCGATCGACACGACCGGGGTCTTCGTGGTCGTCGAAGGCCTGATTCGGGTCACCATCTTCATCCTCTACCTCTCGGTGATCTCGTTGCTGCCGGATCTGAGGCGGGTGTTCCAGTACCACGCCGCCGAGCACAAGGCGATCAACGCCTACGAGGCAGGCGATGAGCTCACCCCCGAGCGCGTCCAGCGCTACAGCCTGATCCATCCCCGGTGCGGAACCGCCTTCCTGCTCTGGGTGATGGTGATCGCGATCTTCGTCTTCGCGTTCTTCGGACAGCCCGTCTGGTACTGGCTGATCGTCAGCCGGATCCTGCTGCTGCCCGTGATCGCCGGGATCGCCTACGAGCTGATCCGCTTCGCCGGCAAGCACGCCGGCAACCCGATCCTCATGACCCTCCTCGCGCCCGGCCTCTGGCTCCAGCGGCTGACGACCCGGGAGCCCAGCCTCGACCAGCTCGAGGTCTCGATCCGCGCGCTCAAGGACGTCCTCGAGCGCGAAGGCCGCCTCGACTCCAGTGGAGCGCGAAGGTCGAGGTGATGGCCTAGGCCTTTCGCTGAAAGTCTTGCGACTTTCAGCGACCTTCCGGAAGCGGGGCGGTGCTCCGCACCGCGCGGCGCGACCTCCGGCCCCTGGCGCGGGAACTCGGTGTGCCGCGGCGGCGGCTTCGGTTAGGTGTTGCGGCGGAAGTCTGCGTCTAACCTTTTCGCATGGCCGCGATCGACGACCTCATCGGAGAGCTCGAGCGTTCCTATGCGGAGGCGCAGGGGAGGATGTCCGACCCCGCCGTCTACAACGACCACAAGCAGGCGGCGGACGCCGGCCGGCGGCTCAAGGAGCTCGAAGGGCCACACAAGCTGGCGCGGGAATGGCGCTCCATCCGCGAGGACCTGGACGCGGCTCGCGACGACGGGGACCTTCGAGAGATGCTGCCCGAGCTCGAGGGGCGGCTCGCCGAGCTCGAGGAGGAGCTGAAGGTCGCTCTCGTCGCGGCCGACCCGGCCGACCGGAAGGACGTGATCGTCGAGGTCCGGCAGGGGGTCGGGGGAGACGAGGCAGGCCTGTGGGCCGGCGACATCTTCCGGATGCTGACGCGCTACGCGGAGCGGCGCGGGTTCTCGTCGGAGCAGCTTTCGGCAAGCCCGAACGACGGCGGCGGCTTCAAGGAAGTGACGTTCGCGATCAAGGGCGACGGCGCCTACTCGATCTTCAAGTGGGAGGGCGGCACGCACCGCGTGCAACGCGTGCCGGCCACCGAGTCGCAGGGACGGATCCACACCTCGACCGCGACGGTGGCCGTGATGCCGGAGGCCGAGGAGGTGGAGGTCGAGATCGATCCGAACGAGCTGAAGATCGACGTCTATCGCTCGACCGGTCCCGGCGGCCAGAGCGTCAATACGACCGACTCCGCCGTCCGGATCACGCACGTCCCGACCGGACTTGTCGTTGCGATGCAAGACGAGAAGTCCCAGCTCCAGAACCGCGCGAAGGCGCTGCGGGTGCTGCGCGCCCGGCTCTTCGAGCACGAGCGGGCGAAGCAGCGCTCCGAGCAGGAAAGCGCCCGCCGCTCCCAGATCGGCTCGGGCGAGCGGGCGGAGAAGATCCGCACCTACAACTTCCCGGAGAACCGTGTGACGGACCACCGCGTAAAGGTCACTGTGCATCGGCTCGACGGGGTGCTCGACGGGGAGCTCGACGACTTCACGGAGGCGTTGAGCTCGGAGGAGCGGCGTCGCGCGCTCGAGGCCGCAGCCGCGGTTTGACCGTCCGCGACGCGCTCATCGAGGCCACCGAGGCGCTCCAGCGGGCCGGCTGCCCGTCGCCGCTCGTCGATGCCGAGTGGCTGCTGGCGCACGTGCTCGGCGTCAACCGCTCCGAGCTGTACACGATCGAATCGGAGCTCGGCGACGAGGACACGGGCCGCTTCGGCGAGCTCGTCGAGCGGCGCGCGGGCCGGGAGCCGCTTGCCTACATCCTCGGCGAGTGGGGATTCCGGCGGCTCACGCTCACCGTCGACCCGCGCGTGCTCATCCCGCGGCCCGAGACGGAGGCCGTAGTCGATCGCTGCCTCGCATTGCTCGAAGGCGTGGAGGAGCCCACGGTCCTCGATGTCGGCTTCGGGTCGGGCGCGATCGCGTTGGCCCTCGCCGACGAACGACAGGACGCCCGGGTGGTGGGGACCGACGTCTCGCCCGACGCGCTCGAAGTTGCCGAGGAGAACCGTGTGCGAGCCGGTGTCGACGGCCGCGTCAGATTCGTCCTCGGAGACCTCCTCGCCGGCGAGCACGGCCCCTTCGACCTCGTCGTCTCGAACCCGCCTTATGTCTCGGCCGAGGAGCTCGCGGGCCTGGAGCCCGAGCTTCGGCGCGAGCCGTGCTGGGCGCTGATCGGCGAAGGCGCCCACGAGGCTGTGGCGACCGCGGCTCTCGAGGCACTGGCTCCCGGCGGGGCGCTCGTCTTCGAGGTGGGTGACGGCCAGGCGGCCACGGTCGCCGAGCTGCTCGGGAAGCTCGGATACGACCACGTTCGCGTCTCGCCCGACCTCGCCGGCCGCGATCGGATCGTCGAAGCGCGGCGGCCGTGATCGACCGGGTCGTCGAGGCGATCCGGTCCGGGAAGCCCGTGATCCTCCCGACCGACACCGTCTACGGCCTCTGCGCCGACGCCGACAGCGAAACGGCCGTACATGCGCTTTACGCGCTCAAGGGACGCCGGGGGACGCAGCCGACCGCGATCCTGGCTGCGAGTCCAGAGACGGTGTACGCAGCGCTGCCGGAGCTCGGCGGGCAGGCTCTCCTGCCGGGGCCTTACACGCTGATCCTGCCGAATCCGGCCCGGCGCTTCCCCTGGCTCACCGGAGACCGCCCGGAGACGATCGGTGTCCGGATCCCGGAGCTGGACGGCGAGGCGCGCTCGGTGCTCGACCGAGTGGGACTCGTGGCCGCGACGAGCGCCAACTCCCCGGTGGGCCGGACCCGCGGCGTCTGGAGGACGTCCCGCCGGAGCTCCGCGAAGGCAGCGCCGCGGAGGTCGACGGCGGCGAGCTGCCAGGGACGCCATCCACCGTGCTCGACTTCACGGGCCCCGAGCCCGTCGTGCTGCGGGAGGGCGCGGCGCCTGCCGCCGAGGCGCTGGAGCGCCTGGCGGCGCTCACCTAGCAGGCCGGTAGGCGGGGTACGATCCCGGAGATGGCGATCGCGCAGGAGACGCTCGAACAGCTCCGCACCGCAGGTCTTTCCGACATCGATCCCGAGATCGCCGAGCTCCTCGGGCGCGAGCTGGAGCGGCAGCGCGGACAGATCGAGCTGATCGCCTCCGAGAACTTCACCTGGCCGAGCGTGTTCGAGGCGATCGGGTCGACGCCGACCAACAAGTACGCCGAGGGCTATCCCGGCAAGCGCTACTACGGCGGCTGCGAGGTCGTCGACGAGATCGAGCAGATCGCCATCGACCGCGCGAAGTCGCTCTTCGGCGCGGACCACGCCAACGTCCAGCCACACGCGGGCGCCCAGACGAACATGGCCGTGTACATGGCTGCCATCCAGCCGGGCGACACGATCCTGTCGCTGGAGCTCTCGCACGGCGGCCACCTCACGCACGGCCTCAAGGTCAACTTCTCGGGCCGCCTCTACACGATCGCCCACTACGGGGTCTCGCGCGAGACCGACATGGTCGACTACGACGACGTTCTCCGGCTCGCCAAGGAGCACCGGCCGAAGCTGATCGTCTGCGGCGGCTCTGCGTACCCGCGGACGGTCGAGACCGACCGCTTCCGCAAGATCGCGGACGAGGTCGGCGCCCTCCTCCTCTGCGACATGGCCCACTTCGCCGGGCTCGTCGCCGCGGGGCTGCACCCGAACCCGGTCGAGCACTGCGACTTCGTGACCTCGACGACCCACAAGACGCTGGCCGGGCCTCGCGCCGGGTTCATCCTCTGCCGCGAGGAGCACGCGCAGGCCGTCGACCGCGCGGTCTTCCCCGGGATGCAGGGCGGCCCGCTCGAGCACACGATCGCCGCCAAGGCGCCTGCTTCAAGATCGCCGCCACCGAGGCCTTCCGCGACTACCAGCGCCAGGTGCGGGCGAACGCGGACACGCTGTCGGAGACGCTGATCGAGGGCGGCCTCGACGTCCTGACCGGCGGCACCGACACGCATCTCCTCCAGCTCGATCTCCGCAAGACGGAGTGGACGGGCAAGGATGCGGAGGAGCGCCTCGACGAGGTCAAGCTGACCGTGAACCGGAACACCGTGCCGTTCGACGAGCGTCCCCCGACCGTCGCCTCGGGCGTCCGGATCGGGACTCCCGCCGCCACGATGCGAGGGTTCGCGGAGGACGACTTCCGCGAGGTCGGCAGCGTCATCGTCGAGGCGCTCGGGGAGAGCGCCGACATCCAGGCTCTCGCCGCCCGCAGCGGCCGCGCTCTGCGACAGGCGTCCGCTGTACCCGGGGTTCCGCGGGTTCACGGCATACGTCACGTGAGCGCCGTCGCCACTGAGCGCCTGATCGAGGTCAAGCACCCGCTGGTCCAGCACAAGCTCGTCGTACCTGCGGGAGAAGACACGCCGACGGTCCACTTCCGCAAGATCGCCAACGAGGTGACGCTGCTCCTCACGTACGAGGCGACGAAGGACTTTCCGACCGAGGACGTCGAGATTGAGACTCCGTGGAGAAGACGACGGTCCAGCGGATCTCCGGCAAGAAGGTCGCCGTCTGTCCGATCCTCCGGGCCGGCATCGGAATGCTCGACGGCGTCCTCTCGCTCGATCTCCGGCGCCCGCGTCGGCTTCATCGGGCTCTACCGGGACGAGGAGACACTCGAGCCGGTCGAGTACTACGTCAAGCTCCCGACCGACCTCGCCGAACGCGACGTGATCGTGCTCGACCCGATGCTCGCGACCGGCAACTCGAGCGCCGCGGCGATCGCGAAGGTGAAGGAGGCGGGCGCCCGGACCGTGACGCTGGTCTCGCTGGTCGCCGCGCCCGAGGGGATCGAGCGCATCCACGCGGAGCACCCCGACGTCCGGATCGTCACCGCGTCTGTCGACCGCGGCCTCAACGAGCGCGGCTACATCGTGCCCGGCCTCGGCGACGCCGGAGACCGCCTGTACGGCACGAAGTAGGGGCCGTGCAGACGCTCCGCGACAACCCGGAGGTCTTCTGGGGATTCCTGCTCGCGCTCGGCGTCGTCCTCGTCCTCACGCCGGGCGTCGGCCGGTTCGCCCGAATCCTCGGAGTCGTGGACGAGCCGGGCGAGACGCGGCGGGTCCACGCCGGTTCCGGTGCCCCGGCTGGGCGGGATCGCGCTCTTGCTCGGGATCTTCGTGCCGGCGCTGGCCTTCCTCTCGCTCGAGGGCGCCTATCGCGGGATCCTGCTCGGTGCGGCGATCGCGACGACCGTCGGCGCCATCGACGACTTCCGCGGCCTGCCGTGGTGGGGCAAGCTCGCCGGCCAGGTCGCCGCGGGCTCGGTGGCCGTCGGGTTCGGCGTGACCGTCGACCGCTTCACGTTCCCCGGCTTCGGGAGCCAGGAGCTGCCGGAGTGGGCGGCCGGCGCGGCGACGATCGTCTGGGTCGTCGCGATCATGAACATGGTCAACTTCCTCGACGGGATGGACGGCCTCGCGGCCGGCGTCTGCGCCATCGCCGGCTCGACGTTCGCGGTCATCGGCCTCTCGCTCGGCGCGCCCGACGCGGCGCTCCTCTCGGCGATCGTCGCCGGGCGCCTGCTTCGGCTTCCTGCGCCACAACTTCTACCCGGCGCGGATCTTCATGGGCGACTCGGGGGCGTTACTGCTCGGCTTCCTGCTCGCCACGGTCTCGATCCAGGGACTCGTGAAGACGGCCGCGTTGGCGACGCTCGTCCTGCCGCTGCTCGTCCTCGCCATCCCGATCATCGACACCTCGTTCGTCGTTCGCGAAGCGGCTCAAGTACCGCCAGCCGCTCTACGAGGCCGACCGTGACGCACCTCCACCACCGGTTCATGAACATCGGCTTCTCGCAGAAGCGGGCCGTCGTCTACATGTACGCCTGGTGCGGAATCCTCGCCGGCGCGGCCCTCGCGACCCGTTTCCTGCCGCCGAGGCCGCGCGGCCACTGGGATCTCTCGAACACCCTCTTCGCGGCGGGATCGGCGTTGCTCGCCGTCGCCGCCTCCGTCTACATCGCCTATCTCCTCGAGATCATCAAGCTCGCGAACCCGCGGATCCGCCGGCGGGAGGAGCAGGCGCGCCGCGAGGCGCAACGGCGCTCGAGCCTAGCTCTCAGATCGCTACAAGCTCGCGCAGTTTTCGCTGAACCATGCGGGTTTCCGCTGTCACAAGCTCTGGTATGCTCGCCCCGGAAATGGAGCCGGCTTCCCGCCAGTCGTTCGATCCCGCCGGGGCGGGGGCCGTGCTGGTCGGGGACGACCGCCGCGGGCATCGGAGTCGGCGCGCTGCTCGGTTGGGCCCTCGGCTCGTGGACGCTCGGAGCGCTCGGCGGCACCTTCGCCGGCATCCCTGCCGGCATCTTCGCGGTGTACCGCCGCTACAGGGACGCGTTCTGATGAAAGACGTCTGGGCGACGCCTCGTCCGATTCCCGGCCGCTTCGTCCCGGTCGCCGCGGGTGCGGCGGTCGTGGCCCTCGCGCTGCCGGTCTTCGGAGTCGCCGGCTGGTCGCTGCGCGGCTGGGCGCTCGGCGCGATCCTCTGGGTCGGAGCGCAGGCGCTCGGCCTCCTCTTGTCCCGCTTGGAGCTCGGCGCCGATAATCTCGCCGCCTCAGGCGTGAGGGGAGTCGGAATGATGTTTCGTCCGGTGGCCGTGATGGTGGTCGTGATCGCCGTTGCGGCTTCGAACCAGGAGGTCGGCCTGGCCGCGGGCGCCGTCTACGCGCTCGCGTACACCCTGGAGCTGGGTCTCTCGCTGCTCACCTACTTCGGGAGCCCGGCCCAGCGATGAGACGCGCGCTGGCGTTCTTCACGACGCTTGCCCTCGCCCTCCCGGTCACCGCGCTCGCCTCCACGGTCGAAGGCGGGGAGGAGGAGAAGTTCGACCCCTCCCACGAGTGGCTGCTCCACGACTGGATCCCGATCCACCTGGGCCCGATCAACCTCTCGATCACGAAGGCCGTCGCCTACCTGATGCTCGGCTCGCTGCTCACGATCCTCATCTGCTGGTTCCTGATGCGCTGGCGCCTGAAGACGGATCCGGACCGGCGGCAGACGGTCGGTGAGTGGATCTACGAGATCGCGCAGACCCAGATCGCCGAGCAGGGGCTTCCGACCAAGGCGATCGGCACGATGGTTCCCGTACGTCGCCTCGCTGGCGCTCTTCATCTGGGTCGTGAACATGATCGGGTTCATCCCGCTGCCGCTCTCGGACGAGAAGGTCACGATCCTCGGCGTCGAGCTCCCGGCGCTCGGGATCTATGCCGCGACCTCGACGCTCTCGGTCACCCTCACGCTCGCCCTGCTGACCTTCGTGTTCACGCACGTCGAGGGCATCCGCGCCAACGGCGTCGTGAAGTACTTCAAGAGCTGGATCCCCGAGGTGCCGAAGGTGATGTACCCGCTGATCGTCCCGCTCGAGATCCTCGGCCAGTTCATGCGCCTGATCTCGCTCTCAGTCCGTCTCTACGCCAACATGCTCGCCGGTCACATGCTGATCCTGACCTTCATCGGGCTGATGTTCGTGCTCGAGAACGTGATCATCGCCCCGCTCGTCGTGCCGGCGGCCACGGCCTTCTACCTCTTCGAGGTGCTGATCGTGGTCAGCATCCAGGCCTACATCTTCGCCGCCCTGTCAGCCATCTACATCGGCTCGGCCATCGAGCCGGACCACTAAGGAGGAAGGAATGAACCTCGCTGCAATCGTCTTCGCAGCCGCCGAGGACGGCGTCGACGCCGGCAAGGCCGTCGCGCTCGCGCTCGGCATCGGCCTCGGCGCGCTCGGCGCCGGCGTCGGCATCGGAAACATCTTCGGCTCGATGATCCAGGCGGTCGCCCGTCAGCCCGAGCTCCGCGGAGAGCTCACGGGCATCCAGTGGCTCGGCTTCGCGCTCACCGAGGCAGTCGTCTTCTACGGCCTCATCGGCGGGCTGCTCGCCTTCGTCCTCGTCTAGCGATGAACGTCTTCGCTGCCAACCCGCTGATCGAGGTCGCGCCCGGCCTGATGATCTGGACCCTGATCTGCTTCGGGATCACGTTCTACGTCCTGAAGCGGTTCTTCTTCGGTCCCGTGCAGGAGGCGATCGACAAGCGCCGGCAGCGGATCCGGGAGGCGATCGAGGAGGCAGACAAGGCGCGGGCGGAGGCTCGCAAGCTGCTCGAGGAGCACCGAGCCCTGATCCAGGGGGCGCGGGGCGACGCCGAGCAGATCCTCGCCGAGGCCAGACGCGTCGGGGACGCGCAGAAGGAGCGGATGCGCGAGGAGCTCGAGGCCGACCGGCAGCGGAGGATCGAGGAGACGACGAAGCAGATCGAGGCCGAGACGCGGCGCGCGCTCGAGCAGATCCGCGCCGAAGTCGCAGACCTCACGCTGCTCGCAACCAGCAAGGTCACCGGGAAGGTGCTCACCGACGCCGACCATCGCCGTCTGATCGACGACGCCGTCGGCGAGCTCGACTTCTCCGTCCTGGAGAAAGCGCGCTAGTGGCGGTTGCGGAGCGCATCTACGCGAACGCCCTCTTCGAGGCCGCGAAGGAGAAGGGCACGCTCGACGTCGCCCGGGCGGAGCTTCAGGAGTTCCTGCAGGCCGTCAACCAGGTCTCGGAGCTTCGCGCGCTGCTCCACAACCCCGAGATCGATACGAGAGGGCGCACGGACGCGCTGCGCGAGATCCTGGCCGACGCCGACCCCCTCGTCCGCAACTTCCTCCTGCTCATCACCGAGAAGGGGAGGGCGCACGAGCTCGCCGGCATGGTCGAGGAGTTCGAGACCCTCGTCTCGCGGGAGGAGGGCGTCCTCGACGTCGAGCTCACCACAGCGGTGGAGCTCTCCGAGGAGGAGTCCCGCCGCATCCTCGACCGGATCGAGGGAGTCTCCGAGCGGAAGCTTCGCGCCACCAGAAAGGTCGATCCCGGCCTCATCGGAGGATTCGTGCTCCAGGCCGGCTCGCATCGCGTCGACGCGAGCGTGCGGGCCCGCATCGAGCGCCTACGCCGTCAGCTGACAGGTACCGGAAGGAGCTAGCAACTTGCGTCTACGCCCGGAAGAGATCACCTCGATCCTCAAGGAGCGAATCGAGGACTACGACGTCGAGACCGACCTCGCCGAGGTCGGCGGAGTCCTCCAGGTCGGTGACGGGATCGCCCGCATCCACGGGCTCGAGAACGCCGTCGCGATGGAGCTCCTCGAGCTCGAGCACGGAGTCTCGGGAATCGCACTCAACCTCGAAGAGGACAACGTCGGAGCGGCCCTGTTCGGCGACTGGGAGCTCGTCAAGGAGGGCGAGCCCGTTCGCCGCAGCGGCCAGGTCGCGAGCGTCCCCGTGGGAGACGCGCTGATCGGCCGGATCGTCGATCCGCTCGGCAACCCGCTCGACGGCGGACCGCCGATCGAGACGAGCGAGCGCAGGCCCCTGGAGTTCAAGGCTCCCGGCGTCGTCGACCGGCAGCCGGTGCACGAGCCGCTGCAGACCGGGCTCAAGGCCATCGACTCGATGGTCCCGATCGGTCGCGGCCAGCGCGAGCTGATCATCGGCGACCGCTCGACCGGCAAGACCGCGATCCTCGTCGACACGATCCTCAACCAGCGCGGGGGCGACGTGATCTGCATCTACGTCGCGATCGGCCAGAAGGCCTCGACGGTCGCCCAGGTCTACGAGCGGTTGCGTGAGGAAGGGGCGATGGACTACACGATCATCGTCACCGCTTCCGCGTCCGAGGCGGCGCCGATCAAGTGGATGGCCCCCTTCGCGGGCTGCGCGATGGGCGAGCACTTCCTCTTCGACGGACGTCACGCCCTCTGCATGTACGACGACCTCTCGAAGCACGCCGACGCCTACCGGCAGATGTCGCTGCTGCTCCGCCGTCCGCCCGGCCGCGAGGCGTACCCCGGCGACGTCTTCTACCTCCACTCGAGGCTGCTGGAGCGCGCCGTGAAGCTCTCGAAGGAGCTCGGCGGCGGCTCCCTGACCGCGCTGCCGCTGATCGAGACACAGGCGGGCGACATCTCGGCCTATATCCCGACCAACGTGATCTCGATCACGGACGGGCAGATCTTCCTCGAGTCCGACCTCTTCTTCTCGGGCGTGCGGCCGGCGATCAACGTCGGTGTCTCGGTCTCCCGCGTGGGCGGCAACGCCCAGACGAAGGCGATGAAGAAGGTCGCGGGCCGTCTCCGGCTCGACCTCGCCCAGTACCGCGAGCTCGAGGCCTTCGCCCAGTTCGGCTCCGAGCTCGACCCGCAGACCCAGAAGACGCTCGCCCGCGGCGAGCGCATGGTGGCGACGCTCAACCAGCCGCAATACCAGCCCTGGCCCGTGGAGGAGCAGGTCGTGGCGATCTGGGCGGCCGTCAACGGGCATCTCGACGAGATCCCCACCGCCCAGGTGTCCCGCTTCCAGAACGAGCTGCGGGAGTACCTGCGCACCGAGGGTGCGCTCTACAAGGAGATCGGCGAGGCAGGCGACCTTCCGTCCGAGTTGGAGGAGCGCCTGAAGGCCGAGGTCGAGAAGTTCACGAAGACCTTCGTCGTGCAGGAAGAGGCAGTCGTCTAGGTCACCGTGGCTGCCGTCCAGGACATCAACCGCCGGATCCGCTCGGTCCGGAACACGCGCAAGATCACGAAGGCGATGGAGCTCGTCGCCGGCGCCCGCCTGCGCCGGGCCCAGGCTCGGATCGAGGCGATGCGCCCCTACGCGGACCGGATGATGGAGCTGATGATCGGGACGTCGCGTGCGAGCACGTCCCTCCGCGGATTGCCGCTGCTGGAGCGTCGTCCCGACGGCCGCACCGCGGCGATCCTGGCGCTGACCGGCGACCGTGGCCTCGCCGGCGCGTTCAATGCTCAGATCATCCGGCAGGTCTTCGCCACCGAGCGGCAGCTCCGCAGCGAGGGCACCGTCGACGTCCGCTGGCTCGTCTCAGGGCGGAAGGGTGACTCGACGCTCCGGTTCCGCCGCTACGACGTCGACCAGGCGTGGATCGGGTTCAGCGACCGGCCCGCGTACTCGGACGCCCAGGCGATCGCGAATCGCATCATCCAGATGTACACGGACAAGGAAGTGGACAAGGTCATCGTCGTCTACAACCACTTCGAGTCGCCGCTCGTCCAACGCGTGGTGGAGCAGGAGATCCTTCCGATCCCCGAGCACGTCTTCGAGGAGGAAGAGGAGGGCTCCCCGGCGCCGGTGGGTGACTTCATCTACGAGCCCGAGCCGGAGCAGATCCTCGAGCGCCTGCTGCCGGTCTACGTCGAGACCGAGCTCTATCGCGCGCTCCTCGAGTCCGCGGCCTCCGAGCAGGGCGCGCGGATGACGGCGATGCGAAACGCCTCGAAGAACGCGGCGGAGCTGATCGACAGCCTCACGCTGGCCATGAACCGGGCGCGCCAGGCCGAGATCACCCAGGAGATCCTCGAGGTCGTCGCGGGCGCCGATGCCTTGACGGCCTAGCGGCCGTCTCGTTTCGCTCGAAGTCTTGCGACTTCGAGCGACCTCTCGGAAGCCGGGTGCCGCTTCGCGGCACGCGGCGCGTTCGGCGGTGGTTGACGGTGGCGGGGGTTCGAAGGCTGGTGGGCGGAACCGGCCGAGCCGGTTCCGCGGCGTCTAACCGAGTCCCGATCAGAACGTCTAATCGGAGGAAGCTGCTCCGCGCGTTTATGCTTCTGACCCCCGATGGCGCAAAAAGAATCCGGTAGAGAAGTTCTCTCGGCTGGCGCCGGCCTGGCCGCCGAGGTCGCGCTCGAGAGCGGGGGAATGCTCGGCGAAGGGGTCACCGCCGTTCGGGCGCGGGGCTACTGGGAGCAGGTCTGGATCCGCTTCCGCAAGGACAAGGTCGCTATCGCCAGCGGGTTCGTCATCCTGCTGCTGCTCTTCGCAGCCTTCCCGGGCGCGCCGCTCGCGGAAGCCTGGCTCGGGCACGGCCCCGACGACATCCACCCCTCGCCCGGCGTGGGGGTCGATCAGAACCTCGTCCCGGTCGGGCCGCTGACCCACACCCAGGACTTCAACCCCGAGACCGGCAAGATGGAGAAGCTCTTCTTCCCGCTGGGGACGGCCGACACGCTCGGCCGCGACGAGCTCCTGCGTCTGATGTACGGGGCGCGCGTCTCGCTCGAGGTGGCGGTGGGGGCGACGCTGCTCTCGATGTTCCTCGGCGTGCTCTTGGGAGCGACCGCCGGCTACTTCCGAGGCTGGATCGACGCCCTCATCTCACGCCTGACCGAAATCGTGATGGCGTTCCCCTTGCTTTTGTTCGTGATCGCGCTGGCTGCGACCGTCGGCGACCGCATGCAGGACATCACTTTCGGCGGAGCATTACCGCCCGGGGTGCTGATGCTGGTCCTCGTGGGTGGCGTCTTCGGCTGGTTCTATCCGGCCAGGATCATCCGCGCGCAGGTGCTCTCGCTGCGGGAGAAGGAGTTCATCGAGGCCGCGCAGATGGTCGGCTCGAGCGACTGGCGCATCATCCGCTCACACCTGCTGCCCCATCTGGTCGCGCCGATCATCGTCTACTCGACCCTGATCGTCGCGCAGTTCGTGCTCTTCGAGGCCGGCCTCTCGTTCCTCGGCGTCGGCATCAAGCTCCCGACGGCGAGCTGGGGGGCGCTGCTCTCGACCGCGCCGGACTTCTATCTCCAACAGCCGTGGTTGATGGTCTGGCCGGGCGCCGCGGTGCTCGTCACGACCCTCTCGTTCAACCTGCTCGGCGACGGCCTTCGGGACGCGTTCGATCCGCGCGGATCGGCTCACTGACAGCGGTTAGCTCGATCTCTTAATCGCCCGCTAACTAACTCTGATCGCCTTCGTCTGATGACTCGGGACGCAGGTGCGTCCTGAGTCGGCGATGAAACGCTTCTGCCGGCTCGAAACGCGGAAAGGAGTCTCATGCACAGACGACTCGTGCTTTCGGTCGCGATGCTCCTGGTCGGTGCCGGTCTGTTGGCGGCGTCCGCTGTAGCGGGCCCGTCCACCAGCGCTGCACCCCAGGCATCCGAGGCCGCTAAGGCAAGAGTCGGCGGTACGTTCAACCACAGCCTCAGCGTCGACATCGACTACGTCGACCCTGCGCTTTGGTACTACGTGCCGTCGTGGACGATCGCCTATGCGACATGCTCGATGCTCTTGAACTACCCGCATGCGGCGGCCCCCCGTGGGTCGCGACTTACGCCTGAGGTAGCAAAGGGCTTCCCGCGCATCTCGTCAAACGGGCTGATTTACACGTTCCAGCTCAAGAACACGTTCAGGCTCAGTAACGGCCAGAAGCTGAACGCGAAGAACTTCGCGTATGCCATCAACCGCGCGCTCCAGAAGAAGATGGCTTCTCCGGCTCAGCCGTTCATCGAGGACATCGCCGGCGCGTCTGCCGTGATCAACGGTACGGCGACCAGGGCGAGCGGGATCACGACTCCGGGGAACTACACCCTCCGGATTCGGATGTCGCGTCGGGCCCCTGATCTGCTGGCGCGGCTCGCGATGCCGTTCTTCTGCGGCATCCCGACGAACACGCCCGTCAATCCGGACGGCATCCAAGCGCCGACTGTCGGTTCTGGTCCGTACTACATCAAGGAATGGACCACGAACCGCCGGATCGTGCTGGCGCGGAACCGCTTCTACAAGGGTCCCTCCCCGCACAACGTCAACGGGTTCGTGATCGACATCGGGCTCCCGCTCGAGACGATCAAGCTGAACATCGACCGCGGCACCACGGACACGGGTGACATCCCGCCGTCCGCGCACGCGGATCTGGGTCGTCGCTACGGCGTCAAGAAGGCGTCGCCGGGTCGCTACTTCGCGAACCCGTCGCCGACGATCCTCTACCTCGCGATGAACCATGAGCGTGGGCTCTTCGGCAAGCCGGGTGGCGGTCGTCACTCGACGTCCGGCAACGTCCGGCTGAAGAAGGCCGTCAACTTCGCCATGGATCGCCAGGCGATGCTGACTCAGCGTGGCGCGTACGCAGGCGTCACGAATGACCAGTACATGCCGCCTTCCATGCGCGGCTTCAAGAACGTGCCGATCTACCCGCGGCGCCCGAACCTGAGTCAGGCTCGCTCGCTGGCTTCGGGTCAGACCCGCGGCGGCGACGGCGTGTTCTACTGCTCGAACAGGGCTCCGGCCCCAGCGATCTGTCAGATCGCTCAGGCGAACCTGCGGAACATCGGCTTGAACATGGATATCAAGCTGTTCCCGCGGGCGACCCAGTTCGAGCTCACCGGACGGCGTGGTGAGCCGTTCGACCTGACCCTCGAGGGTTGGCACATGGACTACTTCGATCCGTACGACTTCATCTTCCTCGTCGACGGAACGACGATCCGGCCTGCCAACAACGTCAACTTCTCGTACTTCAACTCGGCTGCCTTCAACGCGAAGATCACCCGGGCGAAGACGCTGGTTGGCGTGCCGCGCTATCGCGCGTTCTCGAATCTCGATCAGGACCTCGTTCGGAACGGTGCGCCGCTTGCGACGTACGCGAGCCCGAACGATCGGCATTACTTCTCGTCGAGGGTGGGTTGTTACCACTACCACCCGGTCTTCACATACGACTACAGCGCTCTCTGCCTCACCAGGTAAGGCGCGTCTAGCAAAAAAGGGCGCCGGCTTCGGCCGGCGCCCTTTTTCTTCATCAGTGGGTACGGCGAAATGCGGCAACCGGCGGTAAGCTTCTGACCCCCTCTCTCACTCTCTGGGAGCTGCGCGAATGCACAGATATCTGATCAGGCGACTTCTTTGGGCGTGCGTCCTCTTCGTGGCCGTCACGATCGTGTCGTACATCATCTTCTTCCTCGTCCCGGCCGAGCCCGCGCGCCTGATCGCAGGCCCGCAGGCGCCGCCCGACCAGGTCGCACGTGTTCGCAAGCAGATGGGGCTGGACGACCCGGTGGTCGTCCAGTACGGACGCTTCTTCGGCGGTCTGATGCCGGTCAGCTTCGACGGTGGCATCCACCTGAAGGAGCCGTCGCTCGGCCGCTCCTATGCGACGCGCCAGCCCGTCACGGCGATCGTGAAGGACGCCGCTCCCGTCACCGCGTCGCTCGTTCTCGGCGGAGCCATCATCTGGATGCTGATCGCGGTTCCGATCGGGATCCTGTCTGCGCTCCGGCCACGATCTCTCTTAGACCGATCAGCAATGGTGTTCGTCCTGATCGGGATCTCGGCCCACCCCGTCTGGATCGGTCTGATCTTCATCTACTTCATCGGGTACAGGGTGGGCCTGACGCCGTTAGGCGGCTACTGCGACATGATCAATCCCTCCACGGACTGTGGCGGGCCGATCGAATGGGCGCACGCGCTCGTCCTCCCCTGGCTGACGTTCGCGATCCTCTTCGCGGCGCTCTATGTGCGAATGATCCGGGCGAACGTGCTCGAGGCGATGAACGAGGACTACGTGCGCACCGCGAGGGCGAAGGGCGCTCCGGAGTGGCTCGTGATGCGCTCTCACGTCCTCCGCAACGCGATGCTCCCCGTCGTGACGATGCTCGGGATGGACATCGGGCTGGCGCTCGGAGGTGCGGTCTTCACCGAGACGGTGTTCGGCCTTCCGGGGCTCGGCCAGCGGGCGCTGCGTGCGCTCGAGGGCTTCGACCTGCCCGCGGTGATGGGGATCGTCGTCTTTGCGACGGTCTGCGTCATCGTCTTCAACCTGTTCGTCGACCTCCTCTACGCAGTCATCGATCCGCGCATTAGGCTCTCGTAGCCCATGCGCCAGGAGAACTGCTAAATGGCCCTCCTCGAGGTCAATGACCTCAAGACCTACTTCAAGACCGACGACGGGATCGTCAAGGCCGTGGACGGCGTCAACTTCACCGTCGAGAAGGGCAAGACGCTCGGGATCGTCGGCGAGTCGGGGTGCGGGAAGAGCGTCACCTGCCTGACGATCATGGGCCTGAACAACCGCCGCAGCACGATGACGACGGGTCAGGCGCTCTTCAACGGCCAGGACCTCCTGACCATGAAGCCGAGCAAGCTCCGGGACATCCGCGGCAACGACATCGCGATGATCTTCCAGGATCCGATGACCTCGCTGAACCCGGTTCAGACGATCGGTCGTCAGCTCGTCGAGGCGATCCAGCTTCACCGCGACGTCACGAAGAAGCAGGCTCGCGCGCGGGCGCTCGAGCTGCTCAAAGCCGTCGGCATCCCGCGCGCAGAGCGCAGGATCGACGACTATCCGCATCAGTTCTCCGGCGGCATGCGCCAGCGCGTGATGATCGCGATGGCGCTCATCAACGACCCGGACCTCCTGATCGCGGACGAGCCTACGACCGCGCTCGACGTCACGACCCAGGCGCAGATCCTCGAGCTGATGAACCGGCTCCAGCGGGAGTTCGGCAGCGCGATCATCCTCGTCACGCACGACCTCGGAGTCGTCGCGGAGACGGCGGACGACGTCGTCGTCATGTACGCCGCGAGGATCGTCGAGCGCGCTCCGGTCGACAACCTCTTCAACCGCCCGCACATGCCATACACATGGGGTCTGCTCGGGTCGTTGCCGAGGCTCGACGCCGACATGGAGCGGCTGACGCAGATCCCGGGCCAGCCTCCGTCGCTGCTCAACCCGCCACGCGGCTGCCGCTTCCATCCCCGGTGCCCGTACGTCATGAACGTCTGCCGGGAGACCGAGCCCGAGCTGCGTCCGATCAGCGACGACCCGACGCACCTCCAGGCCTGCCACCTCGACGAGCAGACGAAGGACCGCGAAGCGGCCAAGCTGCTCGCCGACACGATGGCGGAGGCCAGCTGAGGTGCACCTCCGGGAGGAGCACTAGGTGTCGACGGACGGCGGGACTGCGGCCGGCGGCGAGCTGCTGGTCGTCGAGGACCTGAAAAAGCACTTCCCGGTCACGCGCGGCATCGTCTTCCAGAAGGAGGTCGCTTCGGTGAAGGCGGTGGACGGCGTTTCGTTCACCGTTCGCTCCGGCGAGACCCTGGGCGTCGTCGGCGAGTCGGGCTGCGGGAAGTCGACGATGGCGCGCTGCGTGATGCGGCTCCTGGAGCCGACAGGCGGGAAGGTCGTCTTCGACGGCCGGGACATCACGAAGCTCTCGCGCTCGGACATGCGTCCGATCCGCCGGGAGCTGATGATGATCTTCCAGGACCCCTACGCGTCGCTGAACGCGCGAAAGCGGGTCGGATTCATCATCGCGGAGGCGCTCGAGGTCCACAAGATGGGCACCGCCGCCGAGATCAAGCGGCGGGTCCAGGAGCTCCTCGAGGTCGTCGGTCTGAACCCCGAGCACTACAACCGGTTCCCGCACGAGTTCTCGGGCGGCCAGCGGCAGCGGATCGGCGTCGCCCGTGCGCTTGCGGTCAACCCCAAGCTGATCGTCTGCGACGAGCCGGTCTCAGCGCTCGACGTGTCCGTTCAGGCGCAGATCCTGAACCTGCTCAAGGACCTGCAGCGCGATTTCGGCCTCACCTACATCTTCATCGCCCACGACCTGAACGTCGTCAAGCACATCTCGGACCGGGTGCTCGTCATGTACCTCGGCAAGGTGGCGGAGACCGCGGGGCGCGACGAGCTCTACCGGGAGCCGAAGCACCCGTACACAGGCGCTCTGCTCTCGGCCGTCCCGATCCCGAACCCGGCGCTGGGACGCGCACGCAAGCCGATCGTGCTCCAGGGCGACGTACCGAGCCCGTTGAACCCTCCGGCCGCGTGCAACTTCCACCCACGCTGCCCGCGCTTCCAGGAGGGCCACTGTGACGTCGAGGCTCCGCCGCTGTACTCGTTCGGCGACGGGCACGTCGCTGCCTGCCACTACCCGCTCGAGGGTTGGCCGCTGACGGAAGAGGAGATGCGGCGCCCGAGCTCTCGCATGGCCTCGGCGCCGGAAGCCGAGCCCACTCCCACCACATAAGGGATGTGGCTTGGGGCCCTCCGCCGGCTGGCAGGGCTCTTCGTGCTCACGTCGGCGCTGGCGCTCCTCGGTGCGTTCGTCTTCGGCATCGCGATCGGCGCCGACGCGCGCCGTGCGATCTCGGTCGGTTTCTACGTCATAGGAGCATTTCTGCTGATCGCCGGATTCTTTGTCGGAAACCGCGGTCCGGTGCGTCTCAGGGGCGGGGAGAAGGGCGCGTACATGTTTTTCGGGTCGCGTTTCGTCCGCTGGGCGAGCCCTGCCGAGCGCGAGGAGAACATCAACCTCTCCGCGATCTTCTTCGTCCTCGGATTTCTGCTCATCCTCGTCGGGGTTGCTGCCGACAATCGTTATGAGGTCGTTTGACGCCGGATCCTCCGGCGCGCTGACTAACCTTGTTGGGAAAGCTCCGTCACAATGGACGTGCGCCTGGTGAAGCCAATGACGAAACAATGCGAGCGCGCTCGCGAGTGCGCGTCGCTGCGCCTGGACGGCGAGCTCTCCGAGTTCGAGCAGGCGCTCCTCGTCGCGCACCTTGCGCGCTGCGAGCCGTGCCGATCATTTGCGCATGAGCTCGAGTCGGCCACGAACCACATGCGCTCGACGCCGCTCGCGCGGCTGGACCGGCCCGTTGCCCTGCCGTCCCGCCGGCGTCTCCTCGCCCGTCGCCCGGTCGAGGTCGCAGCCGCGGCCGCTGCGCTCATGCTCACGACCCTCGGCGTCGCCGGCGCCCTGCGGACGATCGAGACGACGAACCCGACGATCAGCTTCGGCGCGCCGGGCGTCTCGAACACGCTCGAGAGCCGCGAGTTCACCGATATCCGGCGCAGCATGCTCCGCCGCCCGAACCGCCAGCAGTCCCCCGGCGGCCTCAACCTTCCGCTGACCTAGCTCTTCCCGGGACGCGGGGCGCTTGACAGTCGTCCGCGCCTGCGGGACGTTTGTGCTGCCTCCTCGTGCTCGACTTCGTCAAGGAGACCGTCAGCATCCTGGCGCTGATCGCCGGCCTAGCGGCGCTCGTGCTCTTTCTGCTGGCGGCGGGGGCAGCCGTCGTCGCCGCCTACCGGGTCGGCTTCAAGCGGCGCCCGCTTGTGCTGACGTTCGCCGGCAGCGATCAAAGCCGGGCCGCGTTGACCGCGCTCTTCGCGATGCAGCTTCAGCAGATCGAGAAGGAGTGCGACCGGGCTCGCGAGCGCCGTCAAGACCGCGCGGGAGGAGTACGACAAGGCGTTCGAAGCTGCTCCGAAAGTCACCGAGCTCCCTGAGGGCGACACGCCGCTGGCCGACGGCGCCGAACTGCCGTCGATCACGAGGCAGGGCCCGGAGGCGGGCAAGCAGGCCGGAATTGCCGGCGTCGGAGTGGGGCCGCGGTCGGTGGGCGACGAGACGATCGAGTACGTGATGGAGCTCGCGGATGCCAACTCGCTCAGCGATCTCGATCTCGGCACGGTCACGGTCGCGGGGGTCTCGTTCTCGCCTCAGGCGATACTCGCGCTGCTTCGCCTCCTACCGAACGCCTGCGCGCGCCGCCGCATCTCCGGGACGCTGGCGCAGTTCGGCGATACGGCGATCATCGCCGCCACCTACGAGGAGCGCGCTTGGCGCGGGCCGCCGAGCAGCGCCCAGCGGCTCGTCGCCGTCGAGGACGACTGGCTGGCCGCGATCGACACGCTCGCGTTCCGTCTCAACAAGGGTCGAGTCGAGGTGATCCGTTCTCGACGAAAGCCGGCCTCGTCGCGAGGTCCGCACGAATCGGCGCTGTCCGAGACGGCTGAGCGCGGCTTCATCGAGGCGGAGAGCTGGGAGGCGAGCAAGGCGTTCCTGGCTGCGTACCAGCGCCACTTCAAGCACTTCGTGTCGGGAACGGCTGCGGATCGAGACGCGGCGATCGCGCTCTACACGACGGCGATCGCGCACCAGCCGGGCTACACGCGCGCGCTCTACAACCGCGGCACGCTCCTCTACAACCGCTACGGCCAGGGCGAGAACGACCACGCGATCGGTGACTTCCAGGAGGCGACGGGGAGCGAAGACCGGCGGCTGAGAGCGCTGGCCTTTGCCGGGCTTGCGATGGCCTACGGGCAGCAAGTGCATCGGTTCGGCGTCGACAAGCACGAGGTCGCCGCGAAGGCCAAGGACGCGAGCACCCAGGCGCTCGAGCTCGACCGGGCCCTCGAGGAAAGCTGGTTCGCCCGGGGCTGGGCCCTGCAGATCGAGGAACGGTGGGAGAAGGCGGTGGAGGCATACGACGACGTCACCAAGCTGCCGCCGGGCTTTCCGCCGGGGAGACGAATCCAGTCCTTTGCCCACAACAACATCGGCTGGATCACGATGAACAAGCTGAACGGCGACCTTCGTGATGCCGAGCGGCGTTTCTGGCAGGCGCTGGCTCTCTATCCGAACAAGATCGCCTACGCGAATCTCGGCGAGGTGGCCAGGCGGCACGGGCGCTACGAGCTTGCTGCAACCCTGTTCCAGTATGCGGTCGGGCTCGACCCGACCTACATCAACGGCTGGCACGAGTACGCGCTGCTGGAGCTGGAGCGAGGCTGCCGCCCCGGGGAGGACGCCGACGCGCATCTCGAGCGCGCCCGCGAGCTCGAGGCGACCGCGGAGCGGAACGCCGGCAACGAGGACGGAAATCGAATCCGGGAGGCCTTCGCGCGGGCAGCCGAGTCCGTGGCAGCTACCGTCTAGACGTGTACGCCTCACCGATCACCTCGCACGTCTGAGCACTCGACCACGCCGCCAGGCTGGCGGACGCGTCAGATGGGCATCGGCTACTGCTTTCGAAGCAGGAACGCTCCGATAGACTGCCGACCGGCAGGCGCCGGGGGGTTTGGCGCCGCGGTTTTTCATTGCGACTGAGGATGCGGGAGGCTCGTGGCTAGCAATTCGGACCAAAAGAACGTCGGCAAGATCGTCGAGATCAAGGGCGTCGTGATCGACGCCGTCTTCCCCGACGAGCTGCCGCAGATCTACTACCGCCCTTCGCATCTCGCGTCGAAGGCCGCGACCTGATCGCGGAGGTGCAGCAGCATCTCGGCGACGACCGCGTCCGCGCGGTGGCGATGGACTCGACGGACGGTCTCGCCCGCGGGCTCGACGTCGATCGACACGGGGAAGCCGATCCCGTCCCGGTCGGGGACGCGACGCTCGGCCGGCTCTGGAACGTGCTCGGTGACCCGATCGACAAGGCGAGGACGATGCCCGCCGATGACGGAGCGCTGGCCGATCCACCGCGATCCGCCCGAACTTCCGGGAGCTCTCGCCGACGATCGAGATCTTCGAGACCGGCATCAAGGTCATCGACCTGATCGCCCCGTACGTCAAGGGCGGCAAGGTCGGCCTCTTCGGCGGCGCCGGCGTCGGCAAGACCGTGCTGATCCAGGAGCTGATCCACAACATCGCGCAGGAGCACGGCGGCGTCTCGGTCTTCGCCGGCGTCGGCGAGCGCACGCGCGAGGGCAACGACCTCTGGCTCGAGATGACAGGAGTCGGGCGTGCATCGACAAGATCGCGCTCGTCTACGGGCAGATGAACGAGCCGCCGGGCGCCCGCCTGCGCGTCGGTCTCTCCGGGCTGACGATGGCGGAGTACTTCCGCGACCAGGGCCAGGACGTGCTGCTCTTCATCGACAACATCTTCCGCTTCGTCCAGGCGGGCTCCGAGGTCTCGGCGCTGCTCGGCCGCATGCCGAGCGCGGTCGGCTACCAGCCGACGCTCGCGACCGAGATGGGCCAGCTCCAGGAGCGGATCACGTCGACGCGCACGGGCTCGGTCACGTCGGTGCAGGCGATCTACGTCCCCGCCGACGACCTCACCGACCCGGCGCCGGCGAACACGTTCGCCCACCTCGACGCGACGACGGTGCTCTCGCGCGCGATCGTGGAGCAGGGCATCTATCCGGCGGTCGACCCGCTCGACTCGTTCTCGCGGGCGCTCCAGCCGGGGATCGTCTCGGACGAGCACTACCGAGACCGCGACGCGCGTCCAGGAGGTCCTCCAGCGCTACAAGCGACCTGCAGGACATCATCGCCATCCTCGGCATGGACGAGCTCTCCGACGAGGACAAGCTCGTCGTCCAGCGCGCCCGCAAGATCCAGCGCTTCCTCTCGCAGCCGAACTTCGTCGCCGAGCAGTTCACCGGCACGCCCGGGCGAGTACGTGAAGCTCGAGGACACGATCGCGCGGCTTCCAGGAGATCATCGACGGCAAGCACGACGACCTGCCCGAGCAGGCCTTCTACATGGTCGGCACGATCGACCAGGCCGTCGCGAAGGGCGCGGCAGAGCTCGAGGAGGCCGGGCCTGAGCCGAGCGAGCGACGATGGCCGACCGTCACCGAGCCGCCGGCGAGTTCGACGTCTCCCTCGTCACGCCCGACGGCGCGGCGTTCGAGGGCGAGGTGGAGATGCTGATCGTGCCCGGCGCGGCCGGCGAGATCGGCGTGCTCGCGCGGCACGCGCCGCTCGTCGCGACGCTGAAGGCCGGCGTCGACGCGCGTCCACATCCGGCGGCGGACGAGGTGCGCGAGTTCGCGACCGGGCCCGGGTTCTTCAAGGTCGAGCAGGACCGCGCGATCGCGCTCGTCGACGACGCCGTCGACGCGCAGCGAGATCGACCCCGAGCGCGCGCAGGCAGCAGCTCGAGGAGGCGAAGGCCGAGCTCGAGCGGATCGAGGCGGCGACGTCGACGGCCGACCGCTGGCAGATCGAGCAGCGCATCCGCCACGCCGAGAACCAGCTCGAGGTCGCCTCGGGCGGCGCGCCGGCACGACTGCGGCCGGACGCGCCGCCCGCCGGCTGAACTGCGCATGCTCAGCGACGCTGGACCGAGGTCGTGACACGCATCAGGCGACTCGGCCACCGACGGACGAGCTCGATCGTCGCCGCGGACGGAGCGACTCGAGCAGCCGCACGCCGTCGCCGAGCGAGCACCGGAGCGACGACGGTCGTCGCAGCTCGTCGAGCAGCGCCGGCGCTTGAGAGCCTGCGAGCGCTACGCCGGCACCGCCGCGAGCTGGACGTCACCGTCGCCGGCGGCGCCACGAGCCTGCTCGGATCGCCGGCTCGGTCCCCTCGGTCACGGAGCGCGAATGGTCGTCGCTCCCGCGAAGGTGAGCAGGTTCGCGCGCGTGGCGAGGTGCGCGACGAAGCACGGGCCACCCGGACGGGCGCGTCGTCGCCCGCACCAGCCGTTCTGCCCTGGGCTCGCTCCGACGCGCCCTGCGCCGCCGCTCGAACATCTTGCGACCCGATCGACGAAGGCGGCCTGGCCTGCGTGCAGTCCGCGAGCGAGCCGTCGTCGCGCGTTCGTCTCGCCGCTGTCGAGCCCGTGGAGCCGTCCGCCAGCTCTCGAGGCGCGTGGCCCACTCGTGCAGTTCGCTCGCCGCGCTCGCCGAGCGGCTCCGCAGCGCTGGTCGGTCCGGCGACGAAGCCGTCGACCGACATCGGTCGACTGTTGACGAAAGGTCGTCATCGTGCTGAAGGCCTCCGAAGCGCGGCAGACAATCGATCGCGGTGGTACACTGAGTGTCCCGGAGAGCTTTGAATGGCAGCTTGGCGACCGGGTTAACAAACGCCTAAAGAGCCTCGGGCCTCCGGCTCCCGTCCTCTTTAGGCACGGAGCGTTCAGGAGACGAGTGAGCGCGATCGACCAGCTCAAGGAGCTGCTCGAGGAGCGGATCCTGGTGCTCGACGGCGCGTGGGGCGTGCTGATCCAGCGGCACGTGCGCGGCGGAGGCGGCCTACCGCGGCGAGCGCTTCCGCGACCACTCCGCAGGACGTCGCGGGCAACCCCGACCTGCTCAACCTGACGCAGCCGGAGATCGTCCGGGACGATCCACGACGCGCTACTTCGCGGCCGGCGCCGACGTCGCCACGACGAACACCTTCACCGCGACCTCGATCGGCCAGGCCGACTACGCGCTCGAGCCGTTCGCGTACGAGATGAACGTCGAGGGCGCCCGGCTCGCGCGCGCGGCCGCCGACGATGGACGGCCCGAGCCGGACCGGCCGCGCTTCGTCGCCGGCTCGGTCGGCCCGCTCAACGTCTCGCTCTCGCTCTCGCCGAAGGTCGACGACGCCGGCCTTCCGCACCGTCACGTTCGACGCAGGTGCGCGAGGCGTACGCCGAGCAGATGCGCGGCGCTCGCGCGAGGGCGGCGTCGACCTGCTCCTGATCGAGACGATCTTCGACACGCTGAACGCGAAGGCCGCGATCGTCGCCGCGCAGGACGTCGCGCCCGAGCTGCCGCTCTGGATCTCGTTCACGGCGATCGACCGGAGCGGGCGCAACCTCTCCGGTCAGACCGTCGAGGCGTTCTGGATCTCGGTCGAGCACGCCGACCCGCTGATCGTCGGCGTCAACTGCTCGCTCGGCGCGACCGAGATGCGGCCGTTCGTCGAGGACCTCGCGCGGATCGCGACGACGTACGTCGCCTGCCACCCGAACGCCGGCCTCCCGAACGCGATGGGCGAGCACGACGAGCAGCCGGGGGACACGAGCCGGCTCCTCGGCGAGTTCGCCGACGACGGGCTCGTCAACGTCGTCGGCGGCTGCTGCGGGACGACGCCGGAGCACGTGCGCGCCGATCGGGGGCGTGTCCCGGGCCTCGCGCCGCAGACGCGTCCCGCGCAGCGGCAGCGGCGCACGCGCTTCAGCGGCCTCGAGCCGTTCGAGATCGGGCCGGACACAGGCTTCGTGATGGTCGGCGAGCGCACGAACGTGACCGGCTCGGCGCGGTTCCGCCGCCTGATCGAGGCCGACGACTACCAGGGCGCCGTCGACGTCGCCCTCGAGCAGGTGCGCGGCGGCGCCAATCTCCTCGACGTGAACATGGACGCCGACCTGCTCGACTCGGAGCAGGCGATGACGACCTTCCTCAACCTGATCGCGACCGAGCCGGAGGTCGCGCGGATCCCGATCATGGTCGACAGCTCCCGCTGGTCGTCCTCGAGGCGGGGCTCGAAGTGCATCCAGGGCAAGGGCGTCGTCAACTCGATCAGCCTCAAGGAGGGGGAGGAGTCGTTCCTCGAGCAGGCCCGCACGATCCGCCGGTACGGCGCCGGCGTCGTCGTCATGGCGTTCGACGAGCAGGGACAGGCCGACACGGTCGAGCGCAAGGTCGAGATCTGCGAGCGGGCGTACAGGCTGCTCGTCGACGAGGTCGGCTTCCCGCCCGAGGACATCGTCTTCGACCCGAACGTTCTCGCCGTCGCAACGGGAATCGAAGAGCACGACGAGTACGCGAAGAACTTCATCGAGGCGCTGCCGCTGATCAAGGAGCGCTGCCCGGGTGTGAAGACGAGCGGCGGCATCTCGAATCTCTCCTTCTCGTTCCGCGGCAACGACGTCGTCCGCGAGGCGATGCACGCGGCGTTCCTTTACCACGCGATCCAGGCCGGACTCGACATGGGCATCGTCAACGCGGGCCAGCTCGCCGTGTACCAGGACATCCCGCCCGAGCTCCTCGAGCACGTGGAGGACGTGATCTTCAACCGTCGTCCCGACGCGACTGAGCGGCTCGTCACCTTCGCCGGAACCGTCTCGGGCGAGGGAACGAAACGTGAGCTGGATGTCGCCTGGCGCGACGCGCCGGTCGAGAAGCGGATCGAGCACGCCCTCGTCCACGGGATCGTCGACCACATCGAGGAGGACACCGAGGAAGCCCGCCAGAAGCTCGACCGGCCGCTCGACGTGATCGAGGGCCCGCTGATGAACGGGATGAAGGTCGTCGGCGACCTCTTCGGCTCGGGGAAGATGTTCCTCCCGCAGGTCGTGAAGAGCGCACGGGCGATGAAGCGTGCGGTCGCCTACCTCGAGCCCTACATGGAGGCCGAGGCTGAGAAGGACGGCGGCCGGGCTCCGGCGGCCAAGGTCGTGCTCGCCACGGTGAAGGGCGACGTCCACGACATCGGCAAGAACATCGTCGGGGTCGTCCTCGGCTGCAACAACTACGAGGTCATCGACCTCGGCGTCATGGTGCCGGCCGACCGGATCCTCGACACCGCGGTCGAGGAGGGCTGTGACGTCGTCGGCCTCTCAGGCCTGATCACGCCGTCGCTCGACGAGATGGTCAACGTTGCGCGGGAGATGGAGCGGCGCGGCATCGAGCTGCCGCTCCTGATCGGCGGAGCGACGACGTCGAAGCAGCACACCGCGGTCAGGATCGCGCCGGCGTACAGCCAGCCCACCGTGCACGTGCTCGACGCCTCGCGCGTCGTCGGCGTCGTGTCCGACCTGCTCGATCCCGGCCGGCGCATCAAGCTCGAGGAGGAGAACTCGATGCTCCAGGACCGGCTGCGCGACCAGCATGCCGAGAAGGAACGAAAGCCGCTGCTGCCGATCGAGGAGGCTCGCGCGAACCGCGACGCCGTCGACTTCACGGATCTTCCCGTGCCCGAGTTCACCGGGACGCGCGTCGTCGAGCCCGACCTGGAGACGCTCGTCCGCTACGTCGACTGGCAGTTCTTCTTCCACGCCTGGGAGCTGAAGGGCAAGTTCCCGGCGATCCTCGACGAGCCCGCGGCGCAGCGAGCTCTGGGACGACGCGCAGGAGCTGCTCGGCCGAGATCACACGTAACAAGTTGCTACAAGCTCGCGCGGCGTACGGCTTCTGGCCGGCGCAGGTCGGAAGGCGACGACATCGTCCTCGAGGACGGCGACGCGGCTTCCGATGCTGCGCCAGCAGTCCGAGTACGGCGACTCGCGCCCGAACCGCTCGCTCGCGGACTACGTCCGCCCCGACGGCGACCACATCGGCGGATTCGCCGTCGCGATCCACGGCGCCGACGAGCTCGTCCGCCCGCTACGAGGCGGAACACGACGACTACCAGCGCGATCATGGTCAAGGCGCTGGCCGACCGGCTGGCCGAGGCGTTCGCCGAGTACCTGCACGAGCAGGCGCGGCGCGAGCTGGTACGAGACCGGGCCGGAGCTCTCGAGCGAGGATCTCGCAGCCGAGCGGTTCCGGGGGATCCGGCCCGCGTACGGCTACCCGGCCTGCCCCGACCACACCGAGAAGCGAACGCTGTTCGGCCTCCTCCCGGTCGACGAGGTCGGCGTCGAGCTGACGGAAAGCTGCGCGATGGCTCCGGCCTCGGCGGTCAGCGGGATCTACTTCGCGCACCCGAAGGCCCGCTACTTCTCCGTCGGGCGGCTCGGCCGCGACCAGGTCGAGGATTATGCGGCCAGGAAGGGAATGACGGTCGAGGAGGCCGAGCGTTGGCTGCGACCGAATCTTTCCTACGATCCGGAGGTAGAGGCGGCACCCGCCGTCGCCTGAGCTATCCTGATCGGGAAGCGCCCGGAAGGGCGTTTCGCATGTTTTTATGAAGACGACGCTGAAGCGAGGAGTCGGTAGAGCAACCGAGGCGAACGGCAACGGCCGCTCCGTCCTCCCACCCGACGTCCTGACCCCGATCACCCATTACCGCCAGCCCGCGCGACGCCGGAGTGTGATGGGGATCGTCGGGCGCGTCCTGTTCTTCCTCCTGGCCGCCATGGTCTCGCTCGGCGCCGGTGTAGCCGGCGGCTACTGGATCGAGGGCGAGCAGACGATCGTGGACCTCGACCGTGCTTCGCGCAAGGACCCCCAGATCCGGAAGGCGGCGCAGAAGCTCGACATCGTTCTTCCGGGACATCCGGCGATCGCGATGGTCGTCGGGCAGGACTTCCGCAAGTGGGCGAAGGAAGAGGAGAAAGGCGGACGCGCCGACACCGTCATGCTGATGCGCGCCGACCCGAACATCGGGACGCTCTCGATGCTGTCGTTCCCGCGCGACTTGACCGTCGACATCAACTGTCCCGGCCGATCGTCGTTCGCGGGCCCGATCAATTCGGCCTACGCGCTGTGCGGGCTCCAGGGAACCGTCGAGACGGTGAAGGAGCTGACCGGGCTCCCCGTCCACTATCTCGTCACGATCGACTACCGGGGCTTCATCCAGACCGTGGACAAGATGGGCGGCGTCTGGATGGACATCGACCGTCGGTACTTCAACGACAACTCCCACCCGGCCGACGGGACCTTCCCGCCGATCGACCTCCAACCCGGCTACCAGGTGCTGACCGGGCGACAGTCGCTTTCGTTCGTCCGCTACCGGCACACGGACTCGGACATCTACCGCATCGAGCGCCAGCGCCTCTTCATGCGCTCGCTGAACGAGCGGCTCGCCAGCTCGTTCAAGCTGACGGCGATCCCGAAGCTGACGAAGATCGTCCGCGAGAACGTCAAGGTCGGAAAGGGCGGCGAGAAGGCCCTCAGTCCCGACGAGTTCCGGGCCTGGGCCTTCTTCGCGCTCAGGCTCCCGCCGGGCCGGATCTTCCACTCGAAGCTCGACGGGCTCTACGGCTCGGGCACCGGCGCGGACCCGCTGCGGATCGATCCGTCGAACATCCAGTCCGCGGTCGAGGAGTTCCAGAGCCCCGACGTGAACAGCGGCGAGAAGGCGACGGCCGCCGCGCTCGGTCAGCGCCCCAAGCTCCCTGGTGGAAAGGCTCCGCCGCCCGGCCGAACCTCGATGGTCGTCCTGAACGGGAACGGCATCACCGGCTCCGCGGCGAACGCGAGCTTCCTGCTCGGCCGCCGCGGCTACAAGACCCTCCCCCCGCCCGAGGGCGTGATCGCGAACGCGCCGCCGCCGAACCGCTTCAAGACGGAGGTCTACTTCGACCCCTCGATTCGCGCCTCTCGCGCCGCCGCCCGAGCCGTCCGCAATCTCTTCGGCTCCGCCGAGGTCGTCGGCCCCATGACGCCGGAGATCGCAGGCTTTGCGAACAGCGCCATGCTCGTCGTCGTCATCGGCACGACCTTCCACAACAACCTTGCTCCTGCTCCCGCCGACCGGACGCCCAAGCGGCAGCCGCCGAACACGGTCCGCAACCCGTCGGCGTCGCTCGGTCCACTCCGGGCGGTCCGGCGCCGAGTCGAGTTCCCGTTGATGGTGCCGAGCGTGATCGAGCGCAGTTCGAGCCTTCACTTCGAGAATCCGGTGCGCGTCTACGCGATGAAGAAGGGCGAGCGGGCGGTCCGGATGACGTTCAGGACCGGTGCGCAGGAGTACTGGGGCATCCAGCAGACGTCGTGGGAGGACGCCCCGGTGCTGGAGTCGAAGAACGTCACCCGACGCCTCGGCAACCGGGACTACGACCTCTACTACGACGGTGCCCGGCTGCACATGGTCGTCCTGCGCACGGATGAGGCGCGGTACTGGGTCGTCAACACGCTGCGCGACACGCTCTCGAACGAGACGATGCTTTCGATCGCACGCGGGCTCCGGCCCCTCGAAGGCAAGAAGTGAGCAAGGTCGGGATCTTCGGGGCCGGCTGGGTAGGGGTCGTCACGGGGGCCTGCTTCGCGGAGCTGGGTCACACCACGTCGATCGGGATGTCGCGCCCGAGCGCATCGAGCCGCTTCGGGAGGGCAAGCTGCCGTTTCACGAGCCGGAGCTCGCCGAGGTCGTCGAACGGAACGGCGAGCGTATTGGCTTCACGCTGGATTCGGGCGAGACGGCGCAGGACGCCGAGTTCCTCTACGTCTGCGTCGGGACGCCTTCGACGTATTCGGGCGATGCGAACCTCTCCTACGTCTGGAGCGTCCTGGACGACCTGCCCGAGCTCTCGGCTGGCCGGTGCTCGTGATGAAGAGCACGGTTCCCGTCGGGACGGGCGAGAAGGTGCGGGCGGCGCTGGACGCCCGAGGCCTCGAGCACGTCGGGTACGCCTCCAACCCCGAGTTCCTCTCGGAGGGAACAGCGGTCCAAGACTTCATG
>CAVWHA010000020.1:0-49812 GCA_963754715.1 uncultured Actinomycetes bacterium
CACGCAGCACTTCGATGTCGCACCACTCGCGCGCGCGCCCGCCTGGACGGAGGAGCCTTCGACGATGCGCCCGGAGCCGACGAGGCGGGTGAGTGCGGCGTGGACGACGGCAGTCGACAGGCCAAACCGCGACGCTGCATCGGATGCGGGAAACGGACCATGTGTCCGCGCAAAGCGGCGGAGCAGGCTGGCGAGCGGATCGGGCACCGGGTCGAGCAGCGACCGCGGCAAGCCGGCCGGAAACGGAATCCCAAGCGCATCGCGATAGCGCGCCCCATCCTCGACGGCCACGAGTCGAGGTTCACCCGCAATCATGAGCTCCACGGCCCGCGCGCCGCGACGAGCTCGGGAACGGCCTTGTCGCCGACCTCCGTCTCGGCGCGCGCACGAAACTCGTCACGTGAGATCGCCGAGTCGCAGCAACAAATCGTGAACCGCGTCCACGACCGCGCGTGGTAGCGCTCGGCCACGTGCTGCAGCTCCGCCTCGATCGACTCGATCGCGCCCGTATCGAGCAGATCGCGCAGCTCCGCCTCACCAATAAGCTCGCGCAACTGCGCCTGGTCGACCGCAAGCGCCTGGGCGCGGCGTTCGGCGAGCGGCGCGTCGCCGTCGTAGATGTAGTTGGCGACGTAGTTGAAGAGCAGCGCAGACCCAAACGGCGACGGCGTTCGCGATTCAATCGAGGCGACACGCAGCGAGCGGCTGCGAATGCGCCGGAGCACGTCGACCAGCGCGGGCAGATCGAAGACATCGCGCAGGCATTCCCGGTAGGTCTCCAGAATGATCGGAAACGAGCCGAAGCGGGCGGCGACCGACAGCAGATCGGCCGCGCGTTTCCGCTGCTGCCACAGCGGCGCGCGCGCCCCTGGACGGCGCCGCGGCAGCAGGAGCGCGCGGCCGCGGCTTCGCGGAAGCGTGCGGCAAACAGCGCCGTCGATCCGAGCTGCCGAAGAATCAGGCCTCGACCTCGTCGGGGTCGGGCAGCATCAACGACGGGTCGGGCGGCGCGTCCGTTCCGGAAACCGCACCACGAACCCTCGTCGCCCCACATCGTCTCGGCCTCGATCCCGAGTCTTCGCGGATACGCCCACTGACAGCCATCGCCCACGGTGCGTGCACGCGGCTGCCGAGCGACGACAGCACCAGCACGCGCCAGTCGCCCAGATCGTCTCGGGTGCGTTCGATGAGGAGCGTGCGATCGTCGGGCATGTATCCGCGGCCCGATGCTGATCGGCCAGGTACTGGAGAAGGTTGGTCGCCGCCAACGTATCCAGCCCGTGTTCGCGCTCGAGCCGTGCCTGCGCCTCTCCGGCGCTGGTGGCGCAGCTCGCGCACGAGTTTTCCAATGGCAAATCCAAGCTCGATCGGCCGGCCGCCGGCTTCGCCTCGCCAGAACGGCATTTTCCCGGGTTCGCCGGCGCGGGCGACACCAGCACGCGGTCGTGCGTAATCTGCTCGATGCGCCATGTCGAGGCGCCGAGGAGAAACGTCTCGCCGGCGCGCGCTTCGAACACCATTTCTTCATCGAGCTCGCCGACGCGGGCATGATCGCGATCCGCGCCGGCCAGGAAGACGCCGTAAAAACCGCGATCAGGAATCGTCCCGGCGTTGGCGATGGCGACGTGCTTGGCGCCTTGCCGCGCCGCAGGATACCGTTGACGCGGTCCCAGGTCACGCGCGGCCGCAGCTCGGCGAATTCGTCCGAGGGGTAGCGCCCCGACAACATGTCGAGCACGCCCTCGAACACGCGCCGGCTGAGTTCGGCATACGGAGCCGCCCGCCGCGCGACGTGTAGAGATCGTCGACGCTCCAGTGTTCGATCGCCGTCATCGCCACGATATGCTGCGCGAGCACGTCGAGCGGATTTCTCGGATAGCGCGACGGTTCGACTTGACGCATTCATCATCGCGTGCGTCACCGCGGCGCACGCGCCGCGCCACTCGTCGCCAGCATGAACGGATGCGTGTGTGTGTCGTGATGGAAATCGATCCGCCACGTGAAGGCGCTCGGCGGCAGCGTGCCGTCCTCGGCTGTCGGTGCCGGTCCCTGCGTAGTTGATCGTCATGCCGGCCGTGTACAGCGTGCCCGTCGCCGGCTGCGTGATGGTGGCCACCGGCGGCGAATTCCCGCCCGGCGTCACGTCCAGCAGCGCCTCGTTGCTGGTGGCAGTACCAAAGGATTCGTCACCACCGCGCGGAACATCGCGCCATCGTCGGCGAGCGTGACCGCGGCAATGGTGTAGCTGGTCGAGGTGGCGCCGGGAATGTCGGCTCTATTCCGCTGCCAACGATACGACAACGGCTGAGACCCTGTCGCGCCCACGGTGAAGGTGACCGACTGACCCGCGGTCACGGTCTGGCCCGCAGGATGCTGCGTGATCTGGGGCGCCTGACTCCCGGTGTACGAGATCTTCCAGACCGCGCCGGTTCCGCGAGCGATGTAGTACAGGCTTCCTTCCGGCCCGACCTTCAGATCCACCGGCGCTGAAATCCCGGTCGCGAAACCCGAGGCGGTTCCAGCCGAGGGGTCGAAGACGCGAATCCAGCCGGCGCAGTAGTCGGCGAAGAAATACCTGCCGAGGTAGGTGGCCGGAAATTGCCCGACGTCCGGGACGTAGAACGCGCCGCCGGTGATGGCGCAGCCGCCAGCACTGTGGTCGTAGTGGAAGATCGGCGCTCGGTGATTGGGATTGGTCGTCGGCCCCTCGGATTCGGGCCAGCCGTAATTGGAGCCGGCGATGCCGTCGTTGATTTCCTCGTAGGTATTCTGGCCGACATCGTTGATGAACATTCGCGCGTTCCGGATGATCGAACGTGAACGGGTTGCGAAGACCAAGGGCCCAGATCGAGCGGTTGACCCCGGTCGCCTGCAGGAAGAACGGATTGTCGGTCGGGATCGAACCGTCGGCGTTGATTCGCAGCATCTTGCCCTTGCGGTTCGCCAGGGTCTGGGAGTTCGCCCCGTTCGCATTGTCGCCCACGGCAATCAGCAGCGTACCGTCCACGTCGAAATGGAGCGCGCCGCCGTTGTGGTTCGTGGCGCTGGTGAGCGTCTCGAGCTCGAGAATGATCGTCTCGCTGCCCGGCACTGCGACATCGCCGTTTGCGGTGAAGCGGCTGACGCGATTATGAATCGTGGGCGTTGTAGCCGTGTAGTACACGTACACGAATTGATTCACGGCAAAGTTCGGATCGAACGCAACACCCAGCAGGCCCCGCTCGCCTGACGCGTTGACGGTCAACGATACGAACGGCGCCGGAAGCAGCGTCGCCGTCCTTGATTACGCGCAGCTGGCCGCCCTGCTGGCACACGAACAGCCGTCCGTCGGGTGCGAACGCCATCGCTGTCGGACTCGAGATGCCGCTGGCGACCAGCGACTCCGAGAATCCGGGTGGAAGAACGGCGGCCGCCGACTCGGCCACCAAGCCGAACAGCAACAGAATTCCAGTCGCGATGATTCGCCGCATGGGCATGCTCCTTCCGGGAAGCTGAACGGACGCGCGCGTTGAAGAGGGGGGCGGCTCTGGCGGCAGCAAGCGATATGCCGATTCCAGCGGATGCGGGAGTGTTCGTGGTTTCCCTTTAGCGGCGTTGCGGGCGCGAGCGGGGCCCGAATGTTGCCAAGACCGTGGTCGATTCGGGTAGACTCGGGCCGAGGTCACCGCCAAATTCGGATAATTCAGCGTGAACGTCGTGCTGCGGTTAGGCTTGGACCCCCGTCCATAATTTCAGCGTCCTACGGTTTGCGAAGGACGTTCAGCGGCAGCGCGGAGGAGGTGTGTGGTGTTGAAGATTGGTGACGTTGCTCCAGATTTCGAAGCCGAAACGACCGAAGGTCGAATCAAGTTTCATGAATGGATCGGCGACTCGTGGGCCGTGCTGTTCTCCCATCCCAAGGATTTCACGCCGGTCTGCACGACCGAGCTCGGCTATATGGCGAAGATCAAGCCCGAGTTCGACAAGCGCAACGTCAAGGTGATCGGCTTGAGCGTCGATCCGGTCGACAACCACAAGCGCTGGTCGAACGACATCAAGGAGACCCAGGGCCACGCGCCGAACTACCCGATGATCGGCGACACCGATCTCAAGGTCTCGAAGCTATACGGGATGCTGCCGGCCGATCTCGAGGGCAATCCGACGGCCGCACCGCCGCCGACAATCAGACGGTCCGCAACGTGTTCGTGATCGGGCCCGACAAGAAGGTCAAGCTGGTGCTCATCTACCCGATGAACCAGTGAAGCGGCTCTACGAGGAGGACGTGGTCATTCGCGACCTACCCGGGACCGGCTTGCTCCGGGCGTCGTGCGGCTATTGGACGAGCGAAGAGGACATCGCGCGGCTGGTGGCTGGACTGTCGATCCTCGCCTGAGGACCGGAGAGGGACAGTCCCTCTACGCCCGCTGAGACGGCCGTGTCTCTTGGATCGAGTGTGTGTCGATTTCGGCTCGACGGCTCAATTTGGGGGCCGTCTGCTCCACGATGGAGGGAGAACGCCGACGGAGGCTGTCCCGATCGGACGACCCAGCCGGTCGCTGGCGTCTGGACCCGCGCCGCTAGAGGTCGGCGAAGAGATCCACGACGTTGCCGTCGGGGTCCTTCACCTCGGCGTAGCGCATGCCCCAGAACGCGTCCCACGGCTCCTTCAGGCTGGTGCCGCCGCTGTCGAGGAGCGTCACGTAGGTCGCATCGACCGTCCGCTGGTGAATCGCAGCGGAAGGCGATGGCAGAGCGATGTCCCTCGGTCGGCGGCTTCCAATCGGGATCGAACGAGCGGATCGTCTCCTCGGTGTCGAGCATGATCCGGACGCCGGCCACTGAAGCCTCGGCATGGCCCTCCGACTCGGCGCCGTCGGGGAACTCGAGCCCGAGCCGGCTGTAAAAAGCGAGCGCGCGGCCCATGTCCGAGACGACCATCCCGATCGCTTCGAACCGGGGCGTCATGCCGCGTCCGCCTCCGTGCGCAACCCGAGCTCGCCCGCAATCGGCTTCATCGCGTCGGTCACGGTCTGGATGTGCTCGTCGAGCTCGACGCCGAGGAGCTCCGCGCCGGCATGAACCTCGTCCCGGTGGACGCCGGCTGCAAACGACGGTTGCTTCAGCTTCTTCTTCACCGACTTCGGCGTGAGGGTGGCGATCCCGTCCGGGCGAACAAGCCCGCAGGCGTGGATGAACCCGGCCAGCTCGTCGCACGCGAAGAGCGCCCGCTTCAAGTCCGTGTCGCGAGGCATCGCCAGGTGCTCGGCGTGCGACAGGACCGATTCGACCAGCTCCTCGGGATACCCCTCCTCGCGGAGAATCGCGGCGCCGTCCTGCGGATGCTTGTCGAGCGTGGGGTGGATCTCGTAGTCGAAATCGTGGAGAAGCGCCGTCGCGCCCCAGAACTCCTCGTCTCCGCCCATCTTCCTCGCATATGCGCGCACAGCGGCTTCCACAGCCAGGGCGTGGCGCAGGAGGGCTTCGCTCTTCGTGTAACGGGTGAGCGTGTCCCAGGCGCGATCGCGAGTGACCTCCATACCGGTGAGTACGATAGTCCGCTCATGTCGACCACACTCGTATCCAGCGGTCTGATGGAGAGCTTCGTCATCGAGGGCGGCACGCCCCTTGCCGGCCGCGTCTCCGCCGCGGGGAACAAGAACGGGGCTCTGCCGATCCTCGCGGCGACCCTGCTGGCGAGCGAGCCGGTGACCCTTTCGAACGTCCCGCGGATCCGGGACGTCGACACGATGGTCGCGCTCCTGGCCGACGTCGGCGCCGACGTCGAGTGGGTCGGCTCCAACGAGATCCGGGTCGACGCGGCGAACGCGAGCAAGACCGATCTCGATCCCGAGCTCTGCAGCCGGATCCGAGCGTCGTTCCTCCTCGCCGGCCCGCTGCTCGCGCGCTTCGGCCGCGCAAGCGTCCCGCCGCCAGGCGGCGACGTCATCGGCCGCCGGCGCCTCGACCCGCACGTCCACGCCCTGGCCGAGCTCGGCGTGGACGTCGAGATCAACGGCCGCTTCGACATGCGGACCTCAGGTCTCCAGGGCCGCCGGATCTTCCTCGACGAGGCCAGCGTCATGGCGACGGAGAACGCCGTCATGGCCGCCACGCTCGCTACCGGCGAAACGGTGATCGGGAATGCCGCCTGCGAGCCCCACGTCCAGGATCTCTGCCGCTTCCTCGGCTCTCTCGGCGCCCGGATCGAAGGCATCGGCTCGAACGTCCTCCGCGTTCGCGGCGTCCAGCAGCTCGGCGGCGGCGAGTGGCGGATCGCGCCAGAGCACATCGAGGTCGCAAGCTTCATCGGCCTGGCCGCGGTCACCGGCGGCGACGTCACTGTGGAGAACGTCGACATCGAGGACCTTGCGCCGATCCTGCCGGTCTTCAGGCGCCTCGGCGTCGAGGTCGAGCTCCACGAATCGAGCGTTCGCGTCCCGCCTGGGCAGGAGCTCGTGGTCGAAGACGATCTCGGCGATCAGATCCCGAAGATCGAGGACGGGCCCTGGCCCGCCTTCCCCGCCGACCTCACCTCGATCGCACTGGCGGTGGCAACGCAGGCGCGGGGCACGGTCCTGATCTTCGAGAAGATGTTCGAGAACCGCCTGTTCTTCGTGGACAAGCTGGTGGGGATGGGCGCGCGCATCATCCTCTGCGACCCCCACCGGGCAGTCGTCACCGGCCCCGCCAAGCTCTATGCGCAGCGCATGGCGAGCCCGGACATCCGCGCCGGTATGGCAATGCTGATCGCCAGCCTCTGCGCCGAAGGCGTCTCGACGATCGGAAACGTCGGCGAGATCGACCGCGGCTACGAGCGGATCGACGAGCGGCTACGCGCGCTCGGCGCGAAGATCGACCGCGTCGAGAGCTAGCGGCTGCGCCGAACCCGGACGAGCACCCGGCTCGACGAGGCGGCCGTCAACTCAGGCGCGCCCGAGTACTTGACCCGCAGCACGTAACGGCCCGGGCGAAGACGGGCCCGCAGGGTGACGCGGCCACCCGCCTTCGTCCGGGCCCGCGCGATCCGGTGCCACTTGCCGTTGCGCCGAACCTGGAGCGAGACTCGCCGGCCGGCGGGGGAGATGGCCGAAAGCTGGGAGCGGAGTGTCGCCCTGACGCGAATCCGAGTCCGCCGTGCCTGGCGGCGAAGCGCTCCTGAAAACGCGAAGCGCAGCGAAGGCCCGTGCCGGCGGGACGATCTCGCCGCCGTTCTGCGCCGATGCGACGGCCCGGCCGACGTCGAGGATTCCGTAGCCGAGCCCCTTCGTCCAGCGTCCATCGCCGGAAGCGGAGCGCTTGAGGATCCACGAGACCTGGTCACGGGTGAGCGTGGGGTTGGCGGCCCAGACGAGCGCGGCGGCTCCGGCGACCTGAGGGGCGGCGAACGAGGTGCCGCTCGAGTAGCCGTAGAGACCGGTCGACGAGCCCGGGAGGATGTATCGGGGCCAGTTCCGGGGCTTCGAGTACGACGACACCGCGCCGAAGACGTTCTCGCCAGGCGCTGCAATCGAGATCCAGGAGCCGGTGTTCGAGAAGGACGCGCGTACGCTGGCCTTCGTCGTGGCGCCGACCGAGAGGCCGATGCCTCCGCGGCCTTTCGAGCCGACCGGCTGGAGCAGTGCCGCCGGGTACTCGATGGGGTTCCCGTCCTCGTACTCGTTGCCGGCCGCGGCGACCACGAGGACGCCGTTGTCACCGGCGTAGTCCAGCGCCTTGCGCTCGACGGAGGACGTCTCCGTCCCGCCGATCGAGAGGTTGATGACCTTGGCGCCGTGGTTGACGGCGTAGACGATCGCGTCGGCCTCGTCCACGTCGGTGAAGGAGCCGTCGGGGCGTCCGGTCTGGATGAGAAGCAGCTGGGCGTCGCCGCCGAAGCCGGCGATCCCCTCGCTGTTCGAAACCGAGCCGCCGGCGATCGAGGCGACGAATGTGCCGTGGCCGTGGAAGTCGCGGACGTCGGTGCTCCCGTTGAAGATGTTGTAGGTCTCCGGTGACTTGGCCGCGAGATCCGGGGCCGTCACGTCGGCGCCCGTGTCGATCACGGCGATCTTCACGCCGGCCGCCGCGCGCAGCACCCCCTCGGGGACGGAGTTCGAGCGCGTCGCGGTGTACTGCCACTGATAGGGACGTCGGCGGAGAACATCGCCGTGAGCCCGGGCTCGGCCGCCGAGAAGCGGGGTTCAGGCGTCTCCACAGACGTGATCCCGGAAAGCCGCGAAACGCCGGCCGCGAAGCTTCGCGGGTCTGCGGGGCGGACTTCCACGGAACGGACGTCCGGAAGACGCCGAACGATACGGGCAGGGAAGCGGACGAGAGCCTTGCGAAGAGCCGCGTGATTCTCGTACGTGACCACTGCCGTGCCGGCAGAAGACGAGGAAGTCGCCGAAGCCGACAGGGCTGCGGGTACCCCGAGCGCTGCGGCTCCGATGATCGGGAGGATTGCCGCAACGAGTCGAACCACGGGATGGGCGCTTCGGGATTGCATCTGGGCCGCGTCGAGCCGGGAGGTGGCTCGCACAGTCGAAATCGGCCCTTCCGATCGGCTGCGATACCCTCGTTCGAGCTATGAAGCGGCCTTTGCAACCCGATCGGGTGATGCTTCCCGCGCGGATTGAGCTGGGCGGGAGCGGTAGAGCCAACGTCGCGACCGGCCTGCCCGTGCTCGACCACCTGCTCGAACTCGTCGCGGCGCACTCCGGCTTCGACCTTCAGCTCGAGGTGGCGGCAGGCGGGCCCGACGCTGTCGCGACCGCCGCCGGCCGCGCTTTGGGAGAGGAGCTCCGTGGATTGCTGCGGCGGGATGGAGTCGCCGGTTACGGAATGGCGATCATGCCCGCCGACGAAGCGCTCGCCAACGTCGTCCTCGAAGCCTCCGGCCGCGCGCTGCTCGTCTCGAACGTCGATCTTTCGGACGCGCACGTCGCAGGCCTCGATCGCGACCTCGTCTCGGGCTTCCTCAGGGAGCTAGCCGAGGCGGCAGGCCTGACGCTGCACGTCCGCCTGCTTCACGGCGAGAATGCGGAGCACGTGCTGGAGGCGATCTTCAAGGCCCTCGGAGGAGCGCTCGCCAATGCGGCGGCGCCGTTGCGAAAGGAGTAGCGGTGGGAGACAAGACAGTCGTCCGAACCGAGCGCGCGCCGGCGCCGTTCCAGGGTGCCCCGTACTCGCAGGCGATCAAGGCCGCCGGGCTCGTGTTCGTCGCCGGCCAGGTCGGGCTGAAGCCGGATCACGGAGAGCTCGTCGGCGAGGGGATCGCCGAGCAGACCGAGCAGGTCTTCGACAACCTGCAGGCGATCCTGGAGGAGGCCGGCTCGGGTCTCGACAAGATCGTGAAGACGACGGTCTTCCTGGCCGATTTTCACGATTTCGCGGCGATGAACGACGTGTACGCGAGCCGCATCGGATCCACCCCGCCGGCCCGTGCCACGGTGGAGGTCTCGAAGCTTCCATCGGGCGCGCTCGTCGAAATCGAAGCGATAGCGCTCGCGTAGAGCAGCCACAATTCCGGGTGTGAAGGCACCCGAGGTCATCGTCACCCACGCGAACACGGATTTCGACGCGTTCGCAGCCATGCTCGCTGCCAGGCGGCTGTACACCGATGCCGTGATCTGCATCCAGGGCACGCTGAACCGGAACGTCCGCGAGTTCTACCGCCTCTACGCGGACGAGCTGGACGCGGTGGAGGCGTCGCGGCTCGAGCTCGACGCGATCCGGCGGCTGATCGTCGTCGAGACGACTTCCGCGTCCCGGCTCGGCGACCTGGAGGCGGTCGCCGTCGACCCCGGCGTCGAGAAGGTGATCTTCGATCACCACGCGGGTGACCTGCCCGCCTGGGTCAAGCCCGAGAACGCCGTGATCTCCCAGGACGGGGCACTCACGACCACCCTCGTCGGCGTGCTCGCGGAGCGGGAGCTCGCCGTGACCCCTGTGGAGGCAACCGCCTTCGCACTCGGCATCCACGAGGACACGGGCTCGCTGACCTATCCGACGGCGACGCAGCGCGACGCCGATGCGCTCGCCTGGTGTCTCCGGCACGGCGCCCGCCAGGACCAGCTCGCGCGTTTTCTGCATACACCCCTCACCGACGACGAGCGAGAGCTGCTCGGTGCGCTGATGTCTGCGCTCGAGACGGAGCGGGTGGCCGGCGTCGACGTGCTCATCTCCGCCGTGTCCTGGCCGCGGCACGTCGACGGGATCTCGAACCTCGCTCACAAGATCGTCGATCTCACCGACTGTCGCGCCCTCGTCCTGCTCGTCGAGATGGACGAGCGCGTCTTCGCCGTCACCCGGAGCCGTGCGCCGGAGATCGATGCCGCCGCGATCGCGCGGCTGCTGGGAGGGGGAGGCCACCGCGAGGCCGCATCGGGCCTCTTCCGCGGGATGCTTGCAGAGGCGCAGGAGACGCTCCGCGCCGGGCTCGCGACTGCTGTGAGCGAGCCGATCCGGGCCGAGCAGATCATGTCGCGGCCTGCGAGGTCGGTCGGGCCGGACGAGACCGTCGCCCAGGCGATGGTCGCCTGCCAGCGCTACGCGCAGAGCGGGATCCTGGTGGTCGAGGACGACCATCTCGTCGGCGCGGTCGGCCGGGAAGACCTTGACAAGGCGATCGCGCACGACCTCTCGCACGCGCCGGTCAAGGGGATCATGAGCTCCCGCGTCGTCACGGTCGGCGCGGATGCCCCGCTGGCGGAGGTGCAGGAGGCGCTGTCCGGTTCGGACGACGGTCGGGTCGCGGTCCTCGACGACGACCGGCTCGTCGGCGTCGTCACCCGTAGTGACGTCCTCCGGGCGCTCGGGCAGCAGCCGGAGGCGGAGCGAGAGGTTGCCGCGAGCCTCGCCGGGGAGCTCTCGAACCTTCCCCGTCTCCAGCAGGTGTTCGAGGCCGTCTCGGCGGTGAGCGAGCCCTACGACGGCGTCTACCTCGTCGGCGGCACCGTTCGGGACATCCTCCACGGCGAGCCGAACTTCGACGTGGACATCGCGGTCGAGGGCGATGCGATCGAGCTGGCGCGGAGCCTTGCGGACGCCCTGGGCGGCCGTGTGCGCGCACACCGGAAGTTCGGGACCGCGGTCGTCCTCTACGGGGAGGAGGACCGTGTGGACGTCGTCACGGCACGGACCGAGTTCTACGATGCGCCGGCAGCGCTGCCGAGCGTCGAGCACGCGACGATCCGCGAGGACCTCTTTCGGCGCGACTTCACGATCAACGCGATGGCCGTCTCGCTCAAGGGCGAGGACTTCGGACGGCTCGTCGATCCGTTCGGCGGCCGCCGCGACCTGGAGGCGAAGACGATCCGCGTCCTCCACAACCTGTCCTTCATCGACGACCCGACGCGGATCTTCCGGGCGATCCGGTACGAGAGCCGGTACGGGTTCCAGATGGACGACCACACGCAGCGGCTCGCCCGCGGGACGATCGAGATGGGGCTCGTGGGTGACCTGTCCTCGGCCCGGCTCCGCGACGAGCTGATCGCGCTGCTCGAAGAGGGCGACGCCGGCGCGTCGATTCTCCGGCTCGCCGAGCTCGGCGCCGGGACCGCGATCCATCCCCACCTGGCCGCCGACGAGGAGGCCGTGAGCCTGCTCGAGCGGCTCCGGGAGCTGAACGCGCGCTACGGGACGGGGATCCCTGCCTGGCGGCTCGCCTTCACGACGCTGGCGCGCAAGCTGCCGCCGGACGAGGTGTACGCGTGGCTCCGCCGCCTGAAGATGCAGCGGCGCGACCTCGAGCAGATCGCCGCCGCCGTCACGGTCGGGCCTCGGCTCGTCGAGCGGCTCCGCGCCGACTCGATCGAGCCCGCGGACGTCGTCGCCGCCGCCGACCCCTACGCGCCGGATGCACCGCTCTTCGCCCTGGCTCTCGAGGATCACCCGGAGCTCGACGACTACTTCCGCCGGCTCCGCAACGTCCAGCTCGAGGTGAGCGGCGCCGACCTCGCGGAGCTCGGCCTCGACGAGTCGCCGGAGGTGGGGGAGATCCTCGCCGAGCTGCGGCGGCGCAAGCTCAACGGCCAGCTCGACGGCCGCGAGTCCGAGCTCGCCGCCGCTCGGGAACTCATCGGCGCGTGATCTTCTGGGAGGCTCCGGGCCCGTACGTCGTGGCCTTCTCGACGCGCGTGGGCGGCGTCAGCGAGGGGCCGTACGAGTCGTTGAACCTCGGGATCCTCACCGCCGACGACCCTGCGCGCGTGGTCGAGAACCGGCGCCTGCTGGCGGAGATCGTCGGCGTCGACCCAAGCCGCGCGCGCATGGCCTGGCAGCGCCACGGCGCCGAGGTCCGCAAGGCGTCTCCCGAGGGAATCCTGGCGCCGGGAACCCACCACGCCCCCTGCGACGGCTTCTGGAGCGACGAGCCCGGCCAGGGGATGCTTCTCGTGACCGCGGATTGCCTGCCGGTCGCGATCGCGCGGGCAGACGGCGACACGCCTGCGCTCGCCGTGCTCCACGTCGGCTGGCGCGGGCTCCTGGAAGGGATCGTCGAGAACGGCGTCGCCGCCCTCGGCGACGGTCCTTTGGCTGCGGCGGTCGGGCCGGGGATCGGGCCCTGTTGCTACGAGGTCGGCCCCGAGGTCGTAGCGCCGTTCGTCGAGCGCTTCGGCCCGGAGGTCGTGAACGACGGCAAGCTCGACCTGTGGCGGGCGACCGAGCTCGCGCTGAACGATGCCGGAGTCGGTGAGGTCGAGTGCGTCTACCTCTGCAGCTTCTGCCACCCGGAGCTCTTCTTCTCGCACCGGCGCGACCGCGGGACGACGGGCCGGCAGGGAGTGATCGCCGCTGTCATCTGACGAGATCCGCAGTCGGTACGAGGAGATCAAGGCCGAGGTCGGCCCGGCCGTCACGGTCGTTGCGGCCACGAAGTACCTCTCCGTCGAGGAGATGGCGCTTCTGGCCGAGGCCGGGGTGGAGGTGGTCGGCGAGAACCGAGCCCAGGACCTCGAGGCGAAGCACGCGGCGCACGGCGAGGCCTTCCGCTGGCACTTCATCGGGCATCTCCAGAGCCGCAAGGCGAAGGACGTGAACCGGATCTGCGAGCTCGTCCACTCGCTCGACTCCGACTCGGCGGCGGCCAAGCTGGAGATCCCGGCGCTCGTCCAGGTCAATCTCGCCGGAGAGGAGTCGAAGTCCGGCATCGCTCCCGAAGAGCTGGAAGGGTTCCTGGCTCGGTGTCCCGCGGAGGTGCGAGGGCTCTCGACCATGCCGCCGTTCGCCGAGGATCCCGAAGCGTCGCGTCCGTATTTCCGTCGCCTGCGCGAGCTGGCCGAGCGCTTCGGCCTCGCGGAGCTCTCGATGGGCACGAGCCAGGACTACCGCGTCGCCGCCGAGGAAGGGGCGACATTCGTCCGCGTCGGCTCGACCTTGTACAGCCGACATCAGGGCTAATATCCCCTGCTCGATGGCATTTTCCGACGTCTGGAACCGAACGCTCGTCTACTTCGGCATCGCCGAGGAGGACGAGGAGGAGTGGGACGAGGACGGGTACGTGACGAACGAGGAGCTCGAACGGACGTACTCGGAGCGGCCCAACGTCCGCCGCCTGAAGCCGAGCCGCCGCAGTAGCCGCGATTTCGACGACTGGACCGATCCCGAGCCGGCAGCAGGCGGGCGAACCGCGTCACTGCGGCCGCGTCAGCGACCGGAGCTCGCGCCGGTCCCGGCCTCGCCGAACCCGTCGGTCAAGGTGCACCTCGTCGTCCCGCGGAGCTTCAACGACGCCCAGACGATCGCCGACCGCTTCAAGGACTACACACCCGTGATCCTCAACCTCCAGAGCGTCGACTCGGAGCTCTCCAAGCGGCTGATCGACTTCGCGAGCGGGCTCACCTATGCCCTCGACGGCGGGATGCAGCGGATCGCCGACAAAGTTTTCCTCCTAACCCCTGCGAACGTCGAGGTCTCGGCCGAGCAGCGCGCGCAGCTCCTCGAGCGCGGCGGGTTCTTCAACCAGGCCTAGCGCGGGCCCTCCGGCCTTGCGGAAGCCGGGCGCCGCTTCGCGGCGCGCGGCGCGCACAGCGAAGGGAAAGGACTCATCAGCCCGAAAATGCATCCGTGGGTGCCATGAGCGCTTCGATCCTGCTTGCCGACTGGGTTTCCTCGGCGCAGAACTTCGTGCAGGTGTTCACGCTCGTCTACTTCCTCCTGATCTTCGCCTACATCCTCATGTCGTGGATCCGGATGCCCTACTCGATCTGGACGAACCGGATCCAGCGCTTCCTCTACGACGTGGTCGAGCCGTATCTCCGCATCTTCCGGCGGTTCATCCCGCCGCTCGGCCCCCTCGACATCTCTCCGATCGTCGCGATCCTCGCGCTCTGGATCGTGAGCGGTCTGGTCATCCGGCTCCTCGACCAGCTCGGCTAAAGGGGAAATCGCATGGGACTTGCACCGACCGAGATCCGCCACATTCCGATCGGACGAGGCTTCTGGGGCTACCGGCGCGGCGTCGTCGAGCGGCTCCTGGACGAGATCGCGGACAGCTACGAGGACGTCTGGCGCGAGCGCGCCGACCTCGCGGACCGGGTCGAGCAGCTCGAGGAGGACCTGCAGCGGCATCGCGAGCTGGAGACGCTCCTTCGCAAGACGCTCGTCTCCGCCGAGGCCGCGGCAGAGGAGCAGCGAGAGCAGGCGCGCCGCAGCGCCGAGCTCGTCGTGTCCGAGGCGCACGCCGAGGCTCGACGGATCACCTTCGCCGCGACCGCCGAGCACGAGCGGCTTCTGGGCGATGTGCGACGGCTTCGGGAACTTCTCCGCACGGCTCTGGCGACCGTCGAGGAGATCGACGGCGCCGACGAAACGCCGGGCGAAGCTGCCGCCGCCTAGAATCCAATTCGTGGCAGGGGGCGCAACTCGACTGCGGCTGCGCGTTGTCCCGGGCTCGAAGGAGCCCGGCGTCGTCGGGCGCCATGGCGAGGGGTGGAAGCTCCGGGTCACCGCGGCGCCCGAGCGAGGACGGGCAAACGCGGCCACACTGCGGCTGCTCGCCGAGACCCTCGGGGTCGGCGCGGCCGACGTCCGCCTGGTTGCGGGCCACGGCTCGCGCGACAAGATCGTCGAGGTGAGCGGCCTGGGTCAGGCGGAAGCGGAGAGGAGGCTCGCGGGATGAGCGCTCTCGACGTCGACCACTTTCGCAAGCTGCTGCTGGAACGCCGCGACGCGGTGGCGGCCGCGCTCGACAACCTTCACAAGGAGAACGCCGGGTCGCTCGAGGACGCGGCGGGAGAGCTCGTCTCCAGCAGCGCGGACCAGCACATGGCCGACACCGCTACCGAGACGGTTGAGCGCGAGATCGGAAACACCCTCGAGGAGCACGACGAGCGGCTCCTCGAGGCCATCGAAGCCGCCCTGCTGCGAACAGAGGACGGGACGTACGGCAAGTGCGTCAACTGCGGCGCCCAGATCCCCGAAGAACGACTCGAGGCGATGCCCTGGGCCACACTCTGTATCGAGTGCAAGCGGAAAGAAGAACGGGGCTGACCGAGGCCAGGGCGACCGAGATCCGGGTGGGGTCGTCGACGAACGGCGTCGTCCCGGTGCTCGGTGCTCGGCGCTCGCTCGCGGCCCAGACCCGTCAGTGGGTCGAGCTCGCGGCCGTCGCGCTCGTCGCGATCGCAGCCGACCAGGCGACAAAGTGGATCGTCTCGTCGCAGCTGTCGCTGGGTGAGAAGGTCGACGTCGCCGGCCCTTTGTCGATCCATCACGTACAGAACTCCGGGATCGCGTTCGGCCTCTTCCCGACGGCGACCCCCGTGGTGACCGTCCTCACCGGGCTCGCGCTGGCCTGGATGCTCGTCTTCTTCGGCCGCTCGGGCGGGCGGCACCCGATTCTGCCGGTTGCGCTCGGCTTTCTCCTCGGCGGCAGCGCCTCGAACCTCGTCGACCGGGTGCGGCTCGGCCACGTCACCGACTTCCTGGATCTCCGTTACTGGCCCGCCTTCAACCTGGCCGACAGCTTCATCGTCGCGGGTGTGGGCATCCTGATCGCCGCGCTGGTCTTTGCCGAACGTGAGCCGCGCCGGCACGCACCTGGCTCGAGTCACCGTTCCTGACACGGCGGCCGGGCTTCGGCTCGACCGCTTCCTCGCCGACCTTCCGGAGCTCGGCTCCCGCGCCGCAGCCGAACGGCTCCTGGGGAGCGGAGGAGTGCTGGTCGACGGCGAGCCGGCGGCGAAGAGCCGGCGGCTCGAGGGCGGGGAGGAGGTTTCGTTCGAGCCGCCGGAGGCTCCGCCGGAACTGGCCGCGGAGGAGGTCGGCCTCGGGATCCCCTACGAAGACGAGCACCTGTTGGTCGTGGACAAGCCGGCCGGCGTCGTCGTGCATCCGTCGCCGGGCCATGCGACCGGGACACTGGTCGCACGGCGTGCTCGCTCACGGAGCGGCGGGTGGGGAGGAGGACCGCCCGGGCATCGTCCACCGGCTCGACCGGGACACGTCCGGCCTCCTTGTGGTCGCCCGCTCCGACGAGGCTCACGAGCGCTTGCAGGAGCTCGTCAGAGAGCACGGCCTGGAGCGAACCTACACGGCGCTCGTCCGTGGACGCCCCCGCTCACGGAAGGGACGGATCGACGCCCCGATCGGACGCGATCGCCGCGATCCGACGCGACAATCTCTCAACACCGACAACCCGCGCAAGGCCGTCACGCACTTCGAGCTCCTGGAGCTGATCGGGCAGCACGCTCTCCTCCGCGTCGACCTCGAAACCGGCCGCACGCACCAGATCCGCGTCCATCTCGCGGCGATCGGGTTGCCCGTGGTCGGCGATCCCGTCTACGGCGTGCCCGATCCGGGTCTCGGGCGCCAGTTCCTTCACGCAACCCGGCTCGCCTTCGAGCACCCGTTCACCGGCAAGCGCGTCGACGTCGAGTCGCCGCTGCCCGGCGAGCTCGAGCGGTATCTGGCAGACCTCCGCTAAAATCCCACACGTTCTGTACCCGATCCGGTGGATCGGCGACGTGGACGGTGCCGGCGCTTGCTCGCCGGTTCCACGTTCGTCCCGCCGGCCGAAGCACACGTCAACCAACCCAAGGGGGATTCTCTTGCCCGCTGTCTCGATGCGAGAGCTGCTGGAGGCCGGCGTCCATTTCGGCCACCAGACTCGTCGCTGGAACCCAAAGATGCGCCGCTTCATCTTCACGGAGCGCGGCGGCATCTACATCATCGATCTTCAGAAGACCTCGGAGCTGCTCGAGCAGGCCTGCGACTTTGCGCGCGACCTCGCAAGCAAGAAGGGCACGGTCCTCTTCGTCGGAACGAAGAAGCAGGCGCAGGACGCCGTCGAGGAGCACGCCAAGCGAGTCGGCATGCCGTACGTGAACCACCGCTGGCTCGGCGGCCTGATCACGAACTGGCGCACGATGTCGAGCCGCGTCGAGCGGCTCCACGAGCTCCGGCGCCTGAAGGAGGAGGAGCAGCTCGACCTCCTGCCCGCCAAGGAGCGGCTGGCCATGCTGAGCGAGCTCGAGAAGCTGGAGGCGAACCTCGGCGGCGTCGCCGACCTCAAGCGCCAGCCCGACGCGCTCTTCGTCGTCGACCTCCGCAAGGAGCAGATCGCCGTCAAGGAGGCCAGGCGGCTCGGCCTCCCGATCATCGGCCTCGTCGACACGAACTGCGACCCGGACGAGGCCGACCTCGTGATCCCGGGCAACGACGACGCGATCCGCTCGTGCAGCCTGATCGTCCGTGCCATCAGCGATGCCATCGAGGCCGGCAAGTCCGGCGTCGCAGTCGAGGAGTTCGAACGGAACGGCGAGCCCGAAACGGCCGCCGAGGAGGCGCCTGAGGCCGAAGAGGCACCACCCGCCGCCGACGAGACGCCGGTCGAGCAGGAGCCGATGGCGCAGGCCGAAAGCGCGATCGAGACCGAAGCGGCAGGGACCGAGGCGGCCGAAGCACCAGCTGAAGAGGGGGAAGCCCAGTGAGCACGACCGAGATTCCAGCCAACCTCGTCAAGGAGCTCCGCGAGTCGACCGGGGCCGGGATGATGGACTGCAAGCGCGCGCTCCAGGAGACCGGCGGCGACGTGGATGCCGCCAAGCGGCTTCTGCGCGAGCGAGGGATGGCAGAGGCCGGCAAGCGCGCCGGAAGAGAGACGACCGAGGGAATTGCCCTCGCGCGGGTCGACGGCAAGCAGGGGACGCTGGTCGCGGTCGGCTGCGAGACCGAGCCGGTCTCGAAGAACGAGGAGTTCCTCGCCTTCGCCCGGCAGGTGCTGGAGACCGTCGAGCGCGACGGGCCCGAGGCGGTGGACCAGCTCGAGGAAGAGCGTGTGGCCCTCGTCGGGAAGATCGGCGAGAACGTCGCGGTCCGTGGAGCGACGAGGTTCGAGCAGGAAGGCGAAGAGACGCTCGGGGCCTACATCCACCCGCCCGCGAACAAGATCGGCGTGCTCGTGAAGATCCGCGGCTCGGCCGAGCTCGCCCGGCAGCTCGCGATGCACATTTCGTTCGCCGCTCCCCGCTACCGGACGCGGGACGAGGTCCCCGCCGACGAGGTCGAGAGCGAGAAGGCGATCTACGAGAACTCCGACGAAGTGCAGTCCAAGCCCGAGCAGGTCCGCGACAAGATCGTCGAGGGGATGCTCAGGAAGCGCTTCTTCGCGCAGACCGTGCTGCTCGACCAGGAATGGATCCACGAGAGCGGCAAGACCGTCGGGCAGGCGGTCGAGGAGCAGGGCGGCGAGGTGCTCGACTTCGCGCGGTACGCCCTTGCAGGCTAACAACGGCGCCCAGCCGGTCTTCGGACGGGTGCTGCTGAAGCTCTCCGGCGAGGCGTTGATGGGCGATCAGGAGTACGGCCTGGACCTCGCCGAGGTCGAGCGGATCGCACGCGAGATCGGCGAGGTCCATGCGCGCGGCGTCCAGATCGCGATCGTCGTCGGCGCCGGGAACATCTACCGTGGCATGACGGCGGCGGCAGAGGGCATGGACCGCGCGACGGCCGACTACGCCGGGATGCTCGCCACCGTCCTCAACGCACTCGCGCTCCAGGACGTGCTCGAGCACCAGGGGATGCACACGCGGATCCTGTCCGCGATCCATGTCTCCGAGGTCGCCGAGCCGTACATCCGGCGGCGGGCGATCAGGCATCTCGAGAAGGACAGGATCGTCATCTTCGCGGCGGGCACCGGCAACCCGTTCTTCACGACCGACACGGCGGCGGCGCTGCGTGCGCTGGAGATCGGGGCGGAGGCGATCCTGATGGCGAAGCACGCTGTCGAGGGCGTCTACGACGGGGATCCCAAGCATGAGCCCGAGGCCGAGTTCATCCCGGAACTGACGCATCTCCAGGCCATCGAGCGCGGCCTGCGCGTGATGGACACGACGGCCCTCTCGCTGTGCATGGACAATGCGCTTCCGATCTACGTCTTCGCGCTCGCAGAGGGCAACATCAGGCGGGTTGCGCTCGGGGAGCGCGTCGGCACGATCATCTCGACACCCACGACCGGAGCGAGCGCATGATCGACGAGCTGATTGACGACGCGGGCCGCCGAATGGACAAGTCGGTGGAGTCCACGCATACCGAGCTGAACACGATCCGCACCGGCCGCGCGTCGGCGGCGCTCCTCGACCGCGTCCAGGTCGACTACTACGGGCAGCCGACGCCGCTGAAGCAGCTGGCGACGCTCAACGTCCCGGAGCCGCGCCTGCTCACCGTGCAGCCGTTCGATCCCAGCTCGCTCCCCGCAATCGAGCGGGCGATCCAGGAGTCGGATCTCGGTCTGAACCCGTCCAACGACGGGAAGATCATCCGCCTCCCGATCCCGCAGCTGACCGAGGAGAGGCGCAAGGAGCTCGTGAAGGTCGCGCGCCAGATCGGGGAGGACGGACGGATCGCGGTGCGCAACGTCCGCCGCGACGTGATCCATCACCTGAAAGAGGAGCAGAGCGTCGGGGCCGACGAGGAGCGTCGGGCGGAGGAGCGGGTCCAGAAGCTGACGGACGACCACATCAACCGGATCGACGAGCTCCTGAAGCGCAAGGAAGCCGAGATCACGGAAGTCTGATGACCCGTGCAGCGGGCCTGCTGGCTCGCATCCGGGGTTGGCGCGAGGCGGCGCTCGAGCCGGGAGACGTTCCGCGCTCGGTGGCGATCATCATGGACGGCAACGGCCGTTGGGCCGCCGGCGAGGGGTTGAGCGTCGCCGACGGACACCGGGAAGGGACGCGCGCGCTCCGCCGCACCGTCGAGGCCGCGATCGACCTCGGGATCGAGTCGCTCACCGTCTACGCCTTCTCGACGGAGAACTGGCTCCGGCCTCCGGCGGAGGTCGACGCGCTGATCGAGATCTTCGGCGAGACGATCGAGCGCGAGCTCCCCGATCTCGCCAAGCAGGGGGTTCGAACGCGCTTCGTCGGGCGGCGCGACCGCGTCTCCGACGAGTTGAGGAAACAGATGGAAGACCTCGAGGACGAGACCGCGCACCGGGACCGTCTGAATCTCTGGATCGCCTTCGACTACGGCGGACGCTCAGAGCTGGCGTCTGCGGCTCGGCGAATCGTCGAGGCCGGCCTCCAGCCCGAGGAGATCGACGAAGGGCTGCTCGCGACATTCCTCTACGCGCCTGAGCTGCCGGACCCCGACCTCTTGATCCGCACCTCGGGCGAACTTCGAATCTCCAACTTCCTGCTCTGGCAGCTCGCCTACTCGGAGCTCGTCTTCACCGATCGGCGCTGGCCCGAGTTCGGCGAGGCCGACCTTCGCAGCGCCGTCGTGGAGTACGCGGCTCGTCAACGCCGGTTCGGAGCCAGATGACCGCTTTCGTCTCGCGCATCCTCGTCGCTGCCGCCCTGCTTCCGATCGTGCTCGTGGTCGTGTGGGCCGGCGGCTGGTGGCTCGTCGGCCTGGCGGCGGTCGCGGGGATGATCGCGTTGCACGAGCTCTACCTGATGGTGCGCGAGCTGCGGCCGGTGCTCCTCGCGGGCTACGCAGGCACGATCGCGGCCCTCGTCGGCGCGGAGTGGGGGCCGGAATGGGTTCTCGCCGGCTTCTTCGCGACCTTCCCGCTCGCCTTCCTGTTCAAGGCCGCCGGCGGCTCGATGCCGACCACGGTCTCGGTTGCGGGAACCGTCCTGGGCTCGGCCTGGATCGGGTTGGGGCTCGCGCACATGGTGCTGATCCGGGAGCTTCCCGAGCACGGCATCCTGGCGGCTTACACGGTCCTTCTGGCCGTCTTCATCTCGGACACGGCCGCCTATCTCGCCGGGCGGCTGGTCGGACGCCACAAGATGGCCCCGCAGACCTCTCCGGGCAAGACCTGGGAGGGGTTCGTCGCCGGCACGATCGCCGCCGTGCTCGTGCCGTTCTTCGCCCTCTACGAGGAAGGGTTCCTCACGGTTCCCGAGTCGCTGGCACTCGGCGCGGCGATCGCCGCGGCGGCTCCGGTCGGAGACCTGTTCGAGTCCGCGCTCAAGCGGGATGCAGGCGTCAAGGACACCGGGCGGCTCCTCCTCGGTCACGGTGGGATGCTCGACCGGCTCGATGCGCTGCTCTTCGCCTCGGTCGTTTCCTACTACCTCCTGATCGCGCTCGTAGACTTTCCGCGATGAAACGCGTCGCGGTGTTGGGGGCCAGCGGCTCGATCGGACGCCAGGCGCGGGAGGTGATCGACCGCAACCCGGACCTCGAGCTCGTCGCCGCCTCGTCCGGATCGCAGCCGATCGACGGGATCGCGCCCTTGACACAGGTCGGCGGTGACCCGGTCGACCTGCTGGAAGAGGCGGAGCCTGACGTCGTCCTCAACGCCGTCGTCGGCTTCGCGGGAGTCCGCTCCACGCTGTGGGCGCTCGAGCGCGGAATCGACCTCGCCCTGGCCAACAAGGAGAGCCTCGTCGCGGCCGGCGAGCTCGCGCTCGCGGCCTGGAGGCGGGGTGGAGGCCGGCTCATCCCCGTCGACAGCGAGCATTCGGCCGTCTTCCAGTGCCTGGAGGGCCGCGATCCGGGGACCGTCGAGGCAGTCGTGCTCACCGCATCGGGCGGCCCGTTCCGTGGACGCAACCGGTTGGAGCTCCAGGACGTAACACCAGACGATGCGCTCGCCCACCCGACCTGGAGCATGGGCCCGAAGATCACCGTGGACTCCGCAACACTGGCGAACAAGGGGCTCGAGGTGATCGAGGCCCACTTCCTGTTCGAGCTTCCGTACGACCGGATCGAGGTCGTGATCCAGCCGACGTCCGTCGTACACGCGCTCGTGCGGCTCCGCGACGGTTCGGCGTTGGCGCACGTCGGGTACCCCGACATGCGCGTGCCGATCTCATATGCCCTCACCTACCCCGAGCGGGAGCCCACAGACGTTCCGCAGCTCGATTTCACGTCAGGGCTCGTCCTCGAGTTCGAGCCGGTCGACGACGAAGCGTTTCCGATGCTCGGGCTTGCCCGCGGCGCCGGGGAGCAGGGTGGAAGCCTCCCGTGTGTCTTCAACGCCGCGAACGAGGTCGCCGTCGGCGCGTTCCTGGAAGGCCGTCTGCCGTTCCTCGGGATCGCCGAAGTCGTGGAACAGACGCTCGAGGAAGCCGACGGCGCGCCGGTCGGCGACGTCGACGAGCTCGTCGCCGTCGATGCCGAGGCCCGGCGCCTCGCCGAACAGGCGCTGGTGCACGCGTGAACAACCTCATCGCGATCCTCGGGCTCGCTTTTCTGATCCTGCTCCACGAGGCCGGCCACTTCTACACGGCCCGGCTCGTCGGCATGCGGCCGCGGAAGTTCTACATCGGGTTTCCGCCCGCAATCGCGAAGGTGAAGCGGAACGGCATCGAGTACGGCATCGGCGCGGTGCCGCTCGGCGGCTACGTGAAGATCCCGGGGATGCACCGCCCGGCGCCGTCCGAGGTGGACGTGCACTTCGCCCGCGCGGTGCAGGACGCGCCGCAGCTCGTGGGGCCTGCGGAGCGCGTGAAGCGGCTTCTGGCGGACGGCGACTTCGACGGCGCGGCCGGCGCGCTCAAGGCTTTGGAGCGCGCAGCCGCTGACGCGGATCTCACGCCGGCAGCCCGTAAGGGCGTCGAGCGAGGGACCACCGACATCGAGGACGCCCTCGGCCGGGACGCGTACTGGCGCCAGCGGACCTGGAAGAAGGTGGCCGTGATCGGGGCGGGGCCGGGGACGAACCTCGTGTTTGCGATCGCGATGTTCGCGCTCCTGCTCATTCTCGGCCCCGGCCGGGCGACGACGAACGTCGCGTCCGTCGACCCGGTCATCGGTCCGGGAAAACCGACCCCGGCCGCGCAGATCGGTCTCAAGCCGGGGGACAAGATTGTCGCGATCGACGGTCAGCCGGTCGGCCCCTCGGAGATGTTCCAGAAGATCACGCAGTCCGACGGCAAGCCGATCCGGGTCACGGTGGACCGGGCGGGGCGCCGCGTCGAGCTCGGCCCGGTGCGGCCCTTCAAGGACACGGACGACGTCTACCGGCTCGGGTTCCGCCCGCAGTTCAGGGACCTTCCCGTGGCCACCGCGGTCGTCGAGTCGTTCCGCTTGACCGGCGAGATCACGAAGGAGATCGGCGGGGTGCTCGGGCGGCTTGTCCGCGGCTCGGGGAGGGAGGAGATCTCGAGCCCGATCGGCATCGTCCGTGGATCCTCGAGCGCGCTCGAGCGTGGATTCGAGACCTACCTGTGGGTTCTCGGGCTGATCAGCCTCTCGCTCGCCCTCCTGAACCTTCTCCCGCTGCTTCCGCTCGACGGCGGCCACATCGCGTTCTCGATCATCGAAGGCGTTCGCGGGCGCTCCGTCGGGCGCGAGGTCTACGAGCGCGTTTCCGTTGTTGGAATCGCCCTCGTCCTGTTGCTCTTCTTTGTCGGCCTCTCGAACGACATTGGGGGACGGGCAGGCGGCTAGACTCGGTGGCGTGGGCTCCGAGCGCAGCGTCAAGGTAGGCAACGTCCAGATCGGCGGCGGCGCGCCCGTCGTCGTCCAGTCGATGACGCTGACGCCGACCCGGGATGTTCCGGCGACGACGGCTCAGATCGCCGCGCTGGCGTCAGCCGGCTGCGAGCTCGTGCGGGTAGCGGTTCCCAAGATCGAGGACGCCGACGCGCTGAGCCGTATCGTCAGGCTCTCACCGCTCCCAGTCATCGCGGACATCCATTTCAACGCGAGCCTGGCGCTTCGGGCGATCGACGCCGGAGTGGCCGCAGTCCGAATCAACCCGGGGAACATCGGCGGTCCCGACAAGGTGGCCGAGGTCGTGCTGGCCGCGAAGCGCGCCGGGATCCCGATGCGGATCGGCGCGAATTCCGGCTCACTTCCGAAGCACCTGCTCGGGCTCGCGCAGCAGGACCAGGCGGAAGCGCTCGTCGCCGCAGCACTAGAAGAGGTCGAGCTGCTCGAGAGCCTCGACTACCGGGACTTCAAGATCTCCGTCAAGGCGACCCACGTGCCGACGATGATCCGCGCCTACCGGATGCTGGCCGCACGCGTCCCCTATCCGCTCCACCTTGGGGTTACGGAGGCCGGCACGCCCTTCACCGGCTCGATCAAGAGCGCCGTCGGGATCGGTTCGCTCCTCGCAGACGGGATCGGCGACACGATCCGCGTGTCCCTGACAGCCGACCCCGTCAAGGAGGTAGAGACCGCCTGGGAGATCCTGAAGGCTCTCCATCTCCGCGAGCGGGGACCGGTGATGATCGCCTGTCCGTCGTGTGGACGGGACAACGTGGGGGTCGAGAATCTCGCCGTCGTAGTGGAGGAGCGGCTGCGCGACTACCCGCAACCGTTCGAGGTCGCGGTGATGGGCTGCGCCGTCAATGGGCCGGGGGAGGCAGGGGACGCCGACTTCGGCATCGCCGGCGGGCGCGACGTCGGCTTCATCTACTCCCACGGGCGGGTGCTCAAGAAGGTTTCGTCCGACATCCTGATCGACGAGCTCTTCCACGAGATCGACCGCTGGATCGCGGACGGCATGCCGCGGCCGAAGCGGCTGAAGATGGCCAAGCCGGCAGCGCTCGCGATGGCCGAAGCGTCCCTCGTCCCACTCGACTAGACGCGTGATCGCCCGCGCCTCCCAACTTCATCTGCCGACGCTGCGCGACGACCCCTCGGAGGCCGAGGCGGTCAACCACAAGCTCTTGCTTCGCGGCGGATTCGTGCGCCAACTCGGCGCCGGGCTCTGGACGTTCCTCCCCCTCGGCTGGCGCGTGCATCAACGGGTCGTTCAGATCATCCGCGAGGAGATGGATGCGATCGGCTCGCAGGAGCTGCTGGGTCCGGTCTTGACCCCGGCGGAGCTGTGGCGCAAGAGCGGCCGGTACGACATCCCGATCGTCTTCAAGCTGCAGGACCGGAACGGGCGCGACTTCGTCCTGCCGTTCAGTCACGAGGAGACGGTCACTCATCACGCCCTCGAGTTGCAGTCGTACAGGCAGCTCCCGCAGCTCTGGTACCACTTCCAGACGAAGGGCCGGGACGAGCCTCGGCCTCGAGGCGGGCTGATCCGGATGCGCGAGTTCATCATGAAGGACTCGTATTCGTTCGATCGGGACGATGCCGGGCTGGACGAGAGCTTCGAGAAGAACCGCGGTGCCTACCACCGCATCTTCGAGCGCTGCGGGCTCGAGGTGCATGCAGTAAAAGCGGAGTCGGGGATGATGGGGGGCAGCGAGAGCGTTGACTTCCTCGCACCGGCGGGGTCGGGCGAAAACACGCTCGTGCAGTGCCAGAACGGCGACTACTCGGCTGACATCGACATCGCCCATGCCGTGCCGCGCGCGCCGGAGTTCCCCGAGCGCCTCGACGCTCCCGCAGAGATCGAGACGCCCGGAGTGACCACGATCGAGGGCCTGGCCGAGCACCTCGGTATCGATCCGGCTGCGACCTCGAAGGCGATGCCGGTCGTGAAGGCCGATGGAACATTGGTGCTGGCGCTGATCCGCGGCGACGACCGCCTGAGCGAGGCAAAGCTGCTCAGCGTCTTCTCGGGAGACTTCCGGCCGGCCGAGGACGAGGAGATCCGGAAGGCGTTCGGTGCGGGCGGAGGCTCGCTCGGGCCGGTGGGTGTGGGCGTCGAGGTGATCGCCGACGAGACCCTTCGCGAGGGACAATTTGTCGTGGGCGCCAACACGGACGGAAAGCACCTCCGTGGAGTCGAAGCCGGCCGCGACTACCAGCCGAGGTTTGCGGATCTCCGCGAGCCTCGGGAAGGCGACGCTTGCCCCGCGTGCGGCGGCCGCCTGTCCTTTACGCCGGCGATCGAGGTCGGCCACATCTTCAAGCTGGGCACGTTCTACTCCGAGCCGTTCGGAGCGAAGTACCTGGACGAGGACGGGGTGGAGAAGCCGATCGTGATGGGGTGCTACGGGATCGGCCCGGCCCGGATCATGTCGTCCGCCGTCGAGCAGCACTACGACGAGCAGGGCATCGCCTGGCCGCGCGAGCATCGCGCCGTACGACGTCCACGTCGTTGTTCTCGGGGGAGCCGAGAGCCAGGCCGAGGAGGTCGCGCAGGCTGTAGAGGGAAGCGGAAAGAGCGTCCTCCTCGACGACCGCGATCAGCGCGCCGGGGAGAAGTTCGCGGACGCCGATCTGATCGGCTGCCCGACGAGGATCACGGTGGGCAAGAAGACGCTCGAGGACGGGGCCGTGGACATCCGCGACCGGTCGACAGGCGACGAGCGCAGGGTGCCCGTCGCCGAAGTTGGAAACTAGGTAGTAATAGATCCTTGGCCCGCCGCAGACGATTCAGCACTGAGCCGTTCGGGCCGACGCTCGAACGGTTGATGCAGGAGAAGGGCGTGACCTATCGCGCTCTCGCCGACCAGACGACGCTGTCGGCCGGCTACCTCAACCACCTCGTGCACGGCAACCGCCCCGTGCCTTCGGACGAGATCGTCCGGAAGCTCGCGAAGGCTCTCGGCGTCGAGCCGGAGCACTTCCGTGAGTACCGGCTGCGCCTGATCACGCAGAAGCTCGAGCAGATGCCCGAGCTGATCGATCGGCTCTACCGGCGTTTCGAGCGCTGAGGCCGAGGCTCCTCGGGCGGTGGCGGCCCCTTCTGCTCCTCCGCCGCAGCGTCTCGCCGACGCTTCGTCAGGCCCTTGACCTCCTCGAGGAAACGCTTTGTCTGCGCCTCCAGCTCGTCGCTCACGAACTCACCCGGGGGCTTCTCGGCGGCGGGAGTGTCGCTTTTGCGCGCTTTTTGGGTGTGCTTCGAGTTTTCCACAGGGGTGTGGATATCGTCGGCGCTGGCAACGCCCGTGTCCGAGCCATCTCTCAGAGGTCCGCAGAGGAGGGCTGTGGACAACGGCGAGTCGTGCTGAGGCTCTGAATTCAAGACGCTCTAGGCGGCTTTCGCTTGCGCTCAGCAACGGCAATTCTCCGCTGTTTCCGGAAAATTCCTCTCAGAGCGGGTTCGGCTAAGGTGTCGCGCACGGGGCGTGGCGCAGCCTGGTTAGCGCGCTAGTCTGGGGGACTAGAGGTCCCGAGTTCAAATCTCGGCGCCCCGACTCACATCAGGAGGTGGAGGGCCCAGATAGGCGCCTAAACCTCCTCGCCGGTCGTCCTCGAAGCTCGGGCCTGAACATGGGGGCCATTCGGTCGCCCTCCGTCTCCGGTTGGGGCCGAACGGCGGCCGTGAGCTACCCGGTGGATCGCGTTAGGATCTGCCCGCCGTCACGCGTCGAGGGGAGTCCACCTGAGCCCGCAGAGAAGAATTTCAGTCGCGTTTGGGGTGCTGTACCTCATCACCTTCGTCACCTCGATCCCGGCGCTCTGGCTTTTTCAACCCGTTCTGGACGATCCCCAGGGCTACATCGCCGGAGCCGGTGCCGACAACCGCATCTACCTCGGCGCGCTCCTGGAGCTGATCCTGATCATCGCGAACATCGGCACCGCGATCGTCTTGATCCCGCTCCTCAAGCGGCAGCACGAGATCCTCACGTTCAGCTACGTCGCGGCGCGAATCATGGAATGCGTCTTCATCCTCGTCGGCATCCTCGCCGTCCTTGCGATCGTGACCTTGCGGCATGACGCAGGCGCGGATGCCGCCGCGATGGGCGGGCTCGCCGAATCGCTCGCCGCGATCAAGGACTGGACGTTCAAGCTCGGACCCGGTTTCGTCGTCGGCATCGGGAACGGACTGATCCTGGGGTACCTCATGTACCGGTCCGGCCTCATGCCCCGCCGACTCGCGTTGCTGGGAGTGATCGGAGGGCCGCTCCAGACCCTTGCCGGCATCGGCGTGCTGTTCGATCTCTACGACGCGGGCGGCACCGTGCAGGGCATCGCGACGATCCCCGAGATCATCTGGGAACTCTCGCTGGGTATCTACCCGCTCGTCTGGGGCTTCAAGTCGTCCCCGATCCTCTCGGAGGAAGGGCGTCCCTCTCTGCATCCTTCCGTGGAAGCCCGATGAGCTGAGCCTTTCGCCATCGCCGGTAGAGGACTGTTCCTGACCGAGGCGAACCAGTCCGCATGATGAATCTCGGACTGAGAACGTTGTTGCTCGTGCTCGCGGTGATCCTCTTCATCGTCTCGGCGCTGACCGAGGAGAACCGGTTCGACTTCATGGCCTTCGGCCTTGCCGTCTTCGCGGGCTCCTTCGTGATCGAGGACATCGTCGGCGGCTTCAAGACGACCACGAACACGAACCGCAACCCGTAAGCCGAGCGCATCAAGGCTCGTAGCGCGCTGAACCGCCGACGGGGCTCTCGCCCCGTCGGCGGTTTCATGTTCCCTCCACCGGGAAAAGTCCGTCGGCATGGATCGGCTGATGGAAGAACGGGTGGCGCACAACCAGGCCACCTTCCGTGAGGCGAACGAGCGGATCAACACTGCGGCAGCCGTCTACGACGTGACGATGCCCGTGCCGTTCATCTGCGAATGCGCCGATCCGACCTGTTCCGAAGTCGTCCGGCTCGAGCTCAGCGAGTACGAGGAGATCCGCGCGGACTCGCGCCACTTCTTGAACGTCCCCGGTCATCAGACTGCAGCGGGCGAGGCGGCCGTCGTGGTGAAAGAGCTCGGCGGCTACGTCATCGCCGAGAAGGTCGGCCACGCCGGGGAAGTTGCGGAAGCCCTCGACGAGAGACGGGCCAGCCGGCAGCTCGACTCAGAGGAGCGGATTGGGTAGCTTCTACCGATGGACGAGCGCAAACGACGCATCGGCCTGAACGAAGCCGTCTTCCGCGAGGCGAACGAGCGGATTCGCGAAGTCAACGAGACGTTCTCGACTCTGACAGGTGAGATCGTCCTGGTCTGCGAGTGCGGGAATGGCTCGTGCGCCGAGAGCATCTCGATGTCACCGTCGGAGTACGAAGCACTGCGCTCGGACTCCACCCATTTCGCGATCGTCCCGGGCCACGAGCTCACGGAAGCGGAAGAGGTCATCGCGGAGCACGAGGGGTACTCGGTCGTGCGAAAGGACGACGGCATTCCCCGGCGGATCGCCGAGCTGACCGACCCCCGCTAGCACGTTCCGGCGGACCTCCGGGGCCGCGACGGCCGTACACCGACTGTGGATCGCCGCGGATTCCTTTGCGCCGCCACTGCGCTCGTGCTTTCGCCGGACGGGTTCGCCCGTGCGCTCGGCGGCACGCCGGTCGCTCTCGTGACGGCAGACCTCGAGTCGAGGATCGTCGCGGTCGAGCTGAAGACCGGCAGACGGCTAGCAACGATCCCGACGCTTGCAGGCCCGCGAAGCATCCAGGCAGTGGGCAACGTCGCCGTCGTAGCGCACACCGCGCACGGCGCGCTCAGCCTCGTCGACGGAGCGCGGCTCCGTGTCTCCCGCGTGATCCGCGGGCTCTCCGAGCCCCGCTATGCCGCGGGATCGCCCGATGGGCGCCACGCGTTCGTCACAGACTCGGGGCTCGGCGGGATCGTGGTCGTGGACGTCGTGCGCGGCCGGGTGGCCGGGCGACTCGAGCTCGGCGGGCCGGCCAGGCACGTCTCGGTCGATCCGTCGGGTCGCCTGCTCTGGACAGCGCTCGGCACGAAGGCAGACCGGATCGCAATCGTCGACGTCCGAGATCCCGTGCACCCGCGCCTGGTCGGCCGCATCCGGCCCGCGTTCCTGGCCCACGACGTCGGGTTCGCTCCGGGCGGGAAGCTCGTCTGGGTGACCTCGGGCTCGAAGCGCGAGGCAGCGATCGTCGACCGCAGCACCGGCCGGGCGGTTGTCCGGATGCAAGCCGGCGCTCCTCCGCAGCACGTGACCTTCGCCGGAAACCGTGCGTTCGTCACGAGCGGAGACGACGGGACGCTGCGGGTCCACTCGGCGACGACGGGACGCGTTCTCGCCGGTTCCGAGATCCCGGCCGGCTCGTACAACGTCCAGGAGGGGTGGGGGCGCATCCTCACCCCGTCACTCTCGCGCGGGACGCTGTGCATCCTCGACCTGAGCGGCCGCAGGCTCCGCCGGCTCCAGCTCGCGCGGTCGTCGCACGACGCCTGCTTCGTGATGGCCGCCTAGAACGAGGAGCGCCGGGCTTGGCCCGGCGCTCCCTTGCTGCTGCAGTGGTCGGAACCGGCTAGCGGATGACCTTGACGAAGGCGCTCGTCCCCTGGAGGTAGCCCGGCTTCGGGGGAACGACGATCCGCACGCGCGAGGTGCCGCGTGGGAGAGTCGCGGTGAAGCGGGTCTGGAGGCCTGCGCCGAGCTTGACGCGCTTGACCGTCTTCCAGGCGCTCGCGGAGACGCGGCGCTGGAAGGTGACGGTGCGGGTGACCTTCGACGCGTCGGCCCGAACGCGGACGTAGAAGCGACCGGCCCTGGCATTGAGCGTACGAAGCGAGACGGCCGGCCGGACGTGCGTGTACGGCTCCTGACCGCTCACGCTGCCCCGCCAGCGGGCGACATAGCTCGTCCGGATCGTCGGGCGATGCGTGATCTCGAAATCACCGCCGGCCTGGGTGATCACCTGTCGTGTCGACTCCACGCCGCCGTAGGGCGAGACCGTGATCAAGACCGTCTCCCCGGCCTGTCCGTTCGAGACCTCACCGGAGAGCTGCACGGACTGTCCGTAGATGGCCGTCGTGGTGGTGCCCTCCGGCCCGCCACTGGTCTTGCTGATCGAGATGTTGACGGTCGGCGCCTGCGCGACCGCTGGAGCGACTGCGGCGAGACTGAGCGCCAAAGCCGCGCCGAGCACGAGTTTCTTCATTGGAAAATCCCCCTTGTTGCTCGAAAGAACTTGAATCTGCTCAGACGCATATGCCCTGCAAACGGGGTCCCTAACTGTCGCAAGCACGGCTTTTCAGAACCTTTACCACCCCGGCCAGGGCATCCTCGATCCCCCTCAGCTGAGGGATGTGCGCTTGCGCGCCTGACCCCGATGTTCGGCGAGTAGGCCCCGACGGAAGGAGAAGGGACCGAGGCAGCTCTGCGGCCGCTGAACTCGTTCGATCGAGCCATGGCCAACCTCAGAGTCGTCTCAGGCGCTCTCGTCGCCTCCGCCGTTCTTCTCGCAGCCGCCGCACCGACGCCGGCCGCGACCCTCGCCGCTCCGAACCCGCTCTCGCCTGCCTCTGGCGCCACCGTCCAGGCGCTGCCCACCTTCTCGTGGAGCGCCGTCGCCGGCGCCGCGCGCTATGAGTTCCAGTTCGCCGCCGACGTCGGCTTCAACGCTCCCGTCTTCGGGCGTGGGGAGGACCAGTTCTTCACCCGCAACACGCGGGCGACGCTCAAGAAGACCGCCCCGAACTCGACCTATTACTGGCGCGTCCGTGCGATCAGCACGGACGGCTCCGTCTCCCCGTGGTCCGCGCCTCGGCCGCTGCGCAAAGCCTGGACGGCTGCGCCCGCCTTGCAGGCACCCGCCCACGGCGCAGTTGTGTCGCACCCGTCGAACCCGCTCGTCCTCCGCTGGTCCTCCGTTCCGTACGCTTCGAAGTACCTCGTCACGATCGCGAGCGACCCGCTGCTCGGTTCCGCGGTCTCCGGGTACCAGAACGTCGAGACCGGCGGCACCGTGTACGCGCCTCGTGCGCTCCTCCTTCCGCCCGGGACGTACTACTGGGGCGTGACGCCTCTCGACGCCCAGAACCATCGCGGCGTCCCGTCACCCGTTGCCTCGTTCACATGGATGTGGCCGACGAGCGCTTCGGCCTCGGTCGAGGACTTGATGTCCGAGACCGAGGTCTTCGACCCCATGTTCTCGTGGAACCCCGTTCCGGGCGCCGCGAAATACGAGGTCGAGGTCAATCCGACCGCAGATTTCTCGACCGGCTCGAAGGTGTGCTGTTCCGGAACCATGATCGCAAACTCGCACGCCCCGACGTCGCTCCTCCAGGACAACACGTACTACTGGCGGGTCCGCGCGCTCGACGCATTCGGTAACGCCGGATCCTGGAATCTCGGGACGCCCTTCGCGAAGACGTTCGCGAAGGTGCCGCCGGTGACAGCACCGAGCGTCAAGAACCTCCGCATGCGTGACCATCTGGCCGACCCCGGCAGCGACCTGGACGGTTCGACCGCGGGCTACCAGACTCGAGTCCCGGTCCTCGCTTGGAGCCCGGTTCCCGGTGCCTCGAGCTACGAAGTCGACATCTATCCCTTCGAGTCCGGGATCTGCGACTGGTCGGACGCGAACCTGGATCACTACCACTCCCTCACGACGACGAACGCCTGGACACCGCTCGGGAGCGGCTGGAAGGGCGTCAAGCCGTATCCGGACGCAAGGCAGGTCGCGAACGAGATCTACTCGATGGTCGCCGGCAAGTCGTACTGCGCGCGTGTGCGCCCTCGGGCAGACCGCTCCGGTGCCAACGAGGTCTACGGCGACTACACGTACCTCAACGACGGAACGGGCTCGGCGTTCACGTGGCTCGGGCCGGCCGCCGGAGGTGCCTGCTCACCGTCGTGCTTCACCGGCAACCTCGGTTCCGACGACTACGTCCAGCCCACGATGGGGACTTCGACGAGCCGGATGCCGCTCTTCACGTGGAAACCGATCGCAGGCAAACAGAGCTACTACGTCCTCGTCGCCAAGGACCCCTCCTTCAGCAACATCGTCGACTACGCCTTCACGCAGGTGCCTGCCTACGCGCCTCGTGGAGCCTTCGCACCGACGACGTATTCGGACGAGGACACGCTGTACTACTGGGCCGTCCTCGCGGCGTCGGGGGCGGACGGCGACAACTCCGTCGGGAACCCGCTCGAGGCCGCCCCGCACAACCTCCAGAAGCTTTCGACGCCGCCCACCCTGCTCAGCCCGGCGCCGGGCAGCGACGTCACCGGGCAGCCGAGCTTCCGCTGGTCGCCGGCCGAAGGCGCCCGAAAATACAAGCTCCAGGTCTCCCAGGATCCGAGCTTCGGGGTCGTCCTCGACAGCCCCGACATCACGACCTCGGCCACCGCGTACACGAGCGTGACGTCGTACCCCGCAGACACGGTCCTCTACTGGCGCGTCAGGGCCGACGACGAGACGGGAATCGGCCTTCGCTGGTCGGACGTCGGCAGCTTCCAGCGGCGCCTTCCGGCTCCCGCTCCGAAGTTCGACTCGCCTGCGGGCGACATGTTCCCGCTGATGTCGTGGACTCCGATCCAGGGGGCGGTCTCGTACCGCCTCGCCGTCGACGAGCCCGACGGCGATCACGCGGAGTACGACGACTTCCGCTCCGCCGCCGCCACGTTCGTGAAGATGACCGGTACCGGTGTCGCCGGGATCCGGGTCCGTGCGAACTTCCCCACGAAGACGGGCGGGACGACCCCGGGGCCCTGGTCGGGCACGGTCAGCTTCACCCGCACGATGGGTGAGCCGACAGGAGCCGCCACAGACGCCTCGACCGACCACTTGCTCTTCAGCTGGGATCCGAAGCCCAGTGCCAAGCAGTACCGCGTGCTCGTCTCCAACCGTGAGGACTTCTCGGTCGCCGTCGAGGACGTGGCGACCGACAACACAAGCTACGCACCGCCCCTCACGCTCGCGGCTTACCTGGCAGGCGGGACGTTCTACTGGAAGGTCTCCGCCGTCGACGAGGATCGGAACGTCGGCGACTTCACGCGGACGCATTCGTTCACCCTCAGGAAGGCGACCACAGGGCCGGGCGGAGTGCAGGTTGCCCAGCGGCTGCGGCTCGGCCTGAAGGGACGGCTCCGTGTCAAGCGGATGAGCCGCGTCGTCGTGACCGTCAAGGCTGGCGGCAGGGCCGTCGCAGGGGCCAAGGTTCGCGGTCTCGGCTCCGGCCTCCGGCCTCGCTGGCGTGCGACGAATCGCCGCGGGCAGGTCGTGTTCCGCTTCCGGCCGAAGACCAAGGGGACCGTGCTCTTCCAGGCCACGAAGCGCGGCTACCTCGTCGGCGCCGCCCAGGCGCGCGTGCGCTAGCCGAAGACCTCCGCGCCGCAACTGAAGACGAGCGCGTCGAGAACGTCCTCCGGCGCCACGCCGCTCAGCGAGGGGTGCCTTAGGTCGACGTCGACGTCCGCCCACGACTCGAGCCCGAGCGCGGCCGCACCCTCGTCGGCGCCGAAGCAGAGGAGCGTTCCCGCGTCGCAAACCTCCCGCCGGAGGCTGAGCCGCCGCGCTGCGGTCTCGAGCTCGCGCAGCTCCTCGAGCGGGTCGATCCGGACGTTCGAGTCGGAGCCGATGCAGATCCCGATCCCGCGCTTCCGCAGCCGCTCGAACGGCGCGAAACCGTCGCCGAGGTTCGCTTCGGTCGTCGGGCAGACGCAGACCCTCGAGCCGGTCTCAGCCAGGAGGTCGAGCTCGTGGTCGTCGGAGTGCGTCGCATGGACGACGGTGGTGCGGGGGCCGAGGCAGCCGGTCTGTGCGAGGAGCTCGATCGGGCGGACACCGTGCTCCGCGAGGCACTCTTCGATCTCGCGCGGCTGCTCGTCGGCGTGGACGTGAAGGACGAGTCCTTCGCGGCCGGCGTAGCGGCCGATCTCCTGCAGCCAGTCCGGCGGGCATGCACGGACGGAGTGGGGGGCGCAGCCGACGCGGATCCCGGCGGCGCGGAGCTCTTCGATCTGGCTCACGTACTCGGCGGGCGAGGCTTGGCGGAAGCGCTCGCTCCCTCCGCGTGCGTACGCGCTCAGCAGCAGGACGAGCTCGATGCCCGCCTCTGCGGCCGCTTCAGCGGCTGCGTGCGCCTCCGGCAGGCCCAGGTAGTGGAATTCGCCCACTGCCGTGTATCCGGCAGCGCGGAGCTCCCCGTACGTCTCCGCGTAGCTGCTGCGGACGAGCTCGGGCGTCTGGCGTTCTGCCTCCGCGATCATTGCGTCCCGCCAGGCCCAGAAGTCGCCGCCCGTACGGCGCCCACGCAGGGCCCGCTGGAACGCGTGGCAGTGGGCGTTCACGAACCCGGGAAGAGTCATTCGGTCGGCCATGCCTCAAATCTCGCACCTCGCGGGACTTTGCGCGGAACAACGGGGCACTATCCTTGCTCGGGATGGCCGAACGCGTCGCCCCGCTCCGGCTCGCCCAGATCCCGAATGCGCTGACGATCGCGCGCTTTGCGGCGATTCCCGTCTTCGTCGCCTTCCTCGTGACAGCCGAGGGGGGACACAGCTGGCCGGCCGCAATCATCTTCGGCGCAGCCGGCGTGACCGACCAGGTCGACGGCTGGCTCGCGCGCCGGTGGCACGTCGAGTCGCGCTTCGGCACGGTGGCCGATCCCCTCGCCGACCGGCTGATGATCGACACGGCCGTCGTCGGACTGTTCCTGCACGACCGGCTTCCGTGGGCCGCGCTCGTCCTGATCGTCGCGCGTGATCTCCTCTTGATCGGCGGCTACAAAGTCGTCGCGCCACGCGGCTACGAGCTCTCGGTGAGCTTCCTCGGCAAGGCTGCGACGTGGATCCTCTATGCGGCGCTCGCCTTCATGCTCGCGACCGGGGCAGGCACCGACTGGCCGTACGTCCTGTTCTGGATCGGGCTCGCGCTTGCGCTCGTCGCCGGCGCCGCCTACGTCCTCGGCGCACTCAGGAGGCGGCCGTGAAGGCGGTCGTCATGGCCGGTGGGGAGGGGACGCGACTCCGTCCGCTGACCTCCAACCAGCCCAAGCCGATGGTCCCGATCGTCGGCAAGCCCTGCATCGAGCACATCCTGGAGCTCCTGCGAAAGCACGGTCTCGAAGACGTGATCGTCACGGTTGCCTTCCTGCCGCAGGCGATCAGGAGCTATTTCGGGAACGGGGAGACGCTCGGCATGAACATCGAGTACTCGGTCGAGGAGTCGCCACTGGGCACCGCCGGCTCGGTGAGGCTTGCGAGCGGCCGGCTCGACGACACGTTCCTGGTCATCTCGGGCGATGCGCTCTGCGACTTCGACCTGACCAAACTGATCGAGTTCCACAAGGAGAAGGGATCGGACGCGACGATCGCTCTCAAGTCCGTGGAGAACCCGCTCGAGTTCGGCATCGTCGTCACGGACGGCGACGGCCGGGTCGAGCGCTTCCTCGAGAAGCCCTCCTGGAGCCAGGTCTTCTCGGACACGATCAACACCGGCGTGTACGTCCTCGAGCCAGAGGTGCTCAGGCACGTCCCAGAGGACCGTCCCTACGACTTCTCGAAAGAGCTCTTCCCGCTCCTGCTGGAGATGGGCCGCCCGGTCTACGGGCACGTCGTGGAGGGCTACTGGCAGGACATCGGGAACCTCGCCCAGTACCGCCAGGCCAACTTCGACGCGCTCAGCGGCAACGTCCGTCTCGAGATCCCGGGTGTCCGGCTCCGCGGCAACGTCTGGCTCGGCGAAGGCGTCGAAGTCGACGACGTCGACCGCATCGAGGGGCCCGCATACCTGGGGAACTACTGCAGGATCGGAACGGACGCGACGGTCGGGCCGTACTCGGTCCTCTCCTCGAGCGTCACGCTCCGCGAACGGGCCCGCATCGTGGCTTCGGTCGTCGATTCATCGACCCACATCGGCCGGAGCGCGCTGATCGAGAGCGCGATCGTCGGGCGCAACTGCGACATCCGCTCCCACGTCCGCATCCACGAAGACGTCGCGGTCGGAGACGAGGTCACGATCGGCGAGGAGAGCGTGATCATGCCGGGCGTCCGGATCTTCCCGTTCAAGGAAGTCGAGTCCGGCTCGCAGATCCACGAGGACCTCATCTTCGAGGCCAGAGGGGCGCCGCAGCTGTTCGGGGAAGGTGGTGTCACCGGGCTCGTGAACGTCGACCTGACCCCCGACATCGCGCTCCGCCTGGCAGCCGCGATGGGAACGGCGCTCAAGCGCGGCGCACGCGTCGTCGGCAGCCGTGAGTCCGCGCCCGCCTGCCGGATGATCAAGCGGGCGATGATCTCGGGCCTCAACTCCACTGGCGTCAACGTCGCGGACCTCAGAGTCCTCCCGGCCGCCGTCTCTCGCCATCTGCTGAAGAGCCACGGATACGACGCCGGCTTCCACGTCGGTCTCAGCGCCGTCGATCCCGAGGCGGTCAAGATCCAGTTCTTCGAACACCCGGGGATCGAGGCCTCGGCCGCATTCCAGAAGGAGATCGAGAAGCACTTCAGCCGTCACGAGCTGCGCCGGGTCGGAGCGGCCGACGTCGGCAGCATCAGCTACCCGGCCCGGGCGAGGGAGGGCTACGCGGACGACCTGCTCGCCAGCCTCGAGCTGGAAGCGATCCAGAAGCGCGGCTTCCGCATCGTCGTGGATTACGGCTACTCCGCAGCGTCGTTCGTCCTGCCGCTCCTCCTCGGGCCACTCGGTGTCGAGGCCGTCGCCGCCCACACGTTCACTCCGGATCTACCTCCGGGTGAGACCACCAACCTCCGCGGCCTCGTCGGCCAGACCAAGCGCCTCGTCGGGGCGATCGGCGCCGACCTCGGAGTCGTCTTCGACCGCGCCGCCGAGCGGGTCTATTTCGTCGACGACAAGGCGCGGGAGATCCCTGTAGAGCAGGCGCTCCTGCTCTACCTCCGCCTGATCGGGAGCAACGGCCGCGTGGGGAAGCTCGCGTTCCCCGTCACCGTCACGAGCCAGGTCGAGCGGATCCTGGAGGGCAGCGGCCTGGAGGTCGTGCGCACTCCTGCTTCGCTTGCGGAGCTGACGAAGGCGGCCGCGCAGGACGGGGTGATCTTCGCCGGCGCTGTGGGCGGAGGCTACGTCTTCCCCGAGTTCCTTCCGGCCTACGACGCGATCGCGAGCCTCTGCAAGCTGCTCGAGCTCCTCGCCACCGAGGACCGGCCGCTCTCCGAGCTCGTTTCCGAGCTTCCCGTGTCGAGGGTCGTGCACAGGCAGGTGCCCTGCCCCTGGGCGCAGAAGGGACTCGTCATGCGCGTGCTCACCGAGCGGCTCAAGGACCGGGAGCTCGACCTGCGCGACGGGATCAAGGTGTTCGACCCGCGTGGGTGGGCACAGGTGCTCCCCGATCCGGACGAGCCGCTCGTCCACATCTACGCCGAGGGTGACAGCGAAGATGCCTCGTCGGAGCTCGAGCAGGAGCTCCGCAGCCTCGTCGAAGAGGTGCTGCAGCAGCGCGAGGAAGTGCCGACATGACGCGAGAACGCTCAAGTTGAGGTTGACCCTTAGCACCCTGACTGGTTTACTGACCCTCCGACGAAAGGCCTGAATGGAACCACTGCCCGATCTTGCAACCCTCTCCGACGGCGACCTCAAGTCGCTGATCGAGGACCTCCAGAACCAGGAGCAGGAGGTCTCGTACCGGCGCCGCCTGCTGCACGGAAAGATCGACATCCTTCGTGCCGAGCTCGTGTCCCGGCTCCAGCAGCAGGAAGGAGCGGGGGAGGGGCCGCTCAGCGAAGTCGACGTCGACAAGCTCGCCGCGATCCTGGCGGGCAAGGCGACACCGCCGGTCGAGGGCTAGGCCGCCCGCGTGTCGCACGTCTACTGCCCTGAGTGCGGGTTCCAGAACCCGGAGGCGGCGAACTTCTGTTCCAAGTGCGGAGCGGCGCTCGTCCGCGACCCGGGTGGGGCAGACACGACGATGGCCTTCACTCCTGAGGATCTGGACGAGGACTCTCCGCTCGAGGAGCTCGGAATGGAGGGTCCGGCGCTCGTCGTGCGTTCGGGAGGCGGACGCGCGGGCGAGCACTTCGTCCCGCAGGAGAAGCGGACGACCATCGGCCGCTCGCCGGACTGCGACATCTTCCTCGACGACGTCACCGTCTCCCGCACGCACGCTCTGATTCTTCGGAATGACGGCAAGTTCGTGATCGAGGACCAGGGAAGCCTCAACGGACGTTCGTCAACCGGCGCCGTATCGACTCCTCGCCGCTCGCCGACGGCGACGAGGTCCAGATCGGCAAGTACCGCCTCACGTTCTTGCAAGGCGCCGACTGGCGCGCCGACTGAGCTGGGCGGCATGACGCCGCCACCGACGGCGGAGCGCGCCGCCTCCAGGCCGACGGCAGCCGCTCTCCGAGCGGCTGCCGTCCTGCGTGAAGAGTTCCCCGACATCTCGATCTCGAAGATCCGCTACCTCGAGGACCAGGGCCTGCTTGCGCCGCGGCGAACGGCCGGGCGGTACCGCCTCTTCGGAGAGGACGACGTCGATCGCCTGCGAACGATCCTCCGCCTTCAGCGCGACGAGTTCCTGCCGCTGAGGGTGATCCGCCAGGAGCTTTCGTCGACGGTCTCGAAGAGCCGCGAAAGCGGGCCGGGCTGGCCGGGAGCCGAGGAGGAGATCGAGCTCGCCGAGCTGTGCGAGCGCTCAGGGCTGACTCCGGCGCTCGCACGCGAGCTGGAGGAGTACGGCCTCCTGGAGTCCCGGAACGACGCAGGCGAGCGCCTGTACCGCGAGGACGAGGCCGACATTGCCGCCGCCTGCGCCAAGCTGGCGCCGGTTCGGGATCGACGCGCGCCACCTTCGATCGTTCCGGTCGGCATCCGAACGGGAAGTGGGGCTGCTCGAGACGATCGTCGCGCCGGCATCTGCGATCCCGAAACCCGGAGCGCCGGCAGGGCGGGGTGGAGGACTGCAGATGCTGGCCGAGCATGCCCAGGAGCTGTCGCAGCTCCTCTTCTGGCGCTCGCTGCGTAAGCTCGCGGCTTCCTGATGGCAATCGACCTCAGAACCTGGGTGCGCGAGGTCCCGGACTGGCCGGAGCCGGGCGTGGGCTTCAAGGACGTCAGTCCGCTGCTCCGCGATCCGGAGGCGCTGACCCAGACCGTCACTCAGCTCGCCGACTGGGCGCGAGGAGCAGCGGCCGGACTTCGTCCTGGGCGCCGAGGCGCGCGGGTTCATCCTCGGCGCGGCAATCGCGAAGGAGGTGCCGTGCGGCTTCGTGCCCGCGCGGAGGCCCGGCAAGCTCCCGCCGGAGACGGTCAGCGCGACGTACGCGCTCGAGTACGGCCAGAACGCGCTCGAGCTGAACGCCGACGCGATCGGCGACGGAGCGAGGGTCGTGGTCCACGACGACGTCCTTGCGACAGGCGGAACCGTGGAGGCGATCGCGGGGCTCGTCGAGCAGCTCGGCGGCGAGGTGGTCGGAGTCAACTTCATCATCGAGCTCACGTTCCTGGGCGGCCGCGAGCGCCTGACGAAGTACCCGCTCTACTCGCTGATCGAGTACTAGAGAGCTTTCCGCAGGCTCAGTCCGGTTTCGGCGGGTTCTTCCTGCGCACGCTCACTCCCGTCAGGGATGAGTGGGCAACCAGCAGACGACGATAAAGGGAGTGCCGTGATTACTACGCCGCCCGACGACGGGAAAGCCGTCAGCCGTCTGCTCGACCACTGCACTCGTGTTGCGTTCACAACCGCACCGAGGCCGCTCGCACGCGATCGGCTCGAGGCGGCTCTCGGCGGGGAGCTCACGCGCCGACTGGTCGGCGCACTGGCCGGAGATCACCGGCTTCCGGCGCGCGTCTTGCTGGACTGAGAGGTCGACCGGCGAACCTCGTCCCCTCCGTAGAGGCGGACGTAGAGGAAGATCACGCACGCGGCAAGGACGCTGAAGATGAATGCGTTCGCGCCTGAGACGCCGATCGAAAGCATTCCGAGCCAGAGATAGAGCCCGAGGCCGAAGGCCCAGAGGAACGACGTCACGCCGCGGTCGAAGCTCGGTTGGCGGGGGAGGTGCATCGCTCCGGCGATCCTAGCGAGCGGCGGAGTCGGCGAGCCGGCTAAACCGGACCAACAAAAACGATCTGGCGCCTAGGTACCCGAGGGCACCTCTGCGCCAGATCATTCGCCGAGCCGATCACGCTTCCGTCCACACATCCTGGTGACTTTCGCCTTCCGGCTACGACCCTCAGGATCTGCTTCGTCCTACCGGCGTCCCGTGCTCGACGCAAGGGGGACAATAGGGCCGGCGGCCGACGATTGCAAGACCCCAAAACAGCAACTTCCCGCTATTTGCGAAAAGTTCAGTTTTCCACAATCGCACAGCTTTTCGGCCGGCGCGTTACGGCTTGGACGGACCAATAAAAAGGATCTGGCGCCTAGGTACCCGAGGGCACCTCTGCGCCAGATCATTCGCCGAGCCGGTTTCGCTTTCGTCCACCGATCCTGGTGACTTTCGCCTTCCGGCTACGGCCCTCAGGATCTGCTTCAACCTAATTGCGTTCCGTGCTCGACGCAGGGGGGACACTAGGGCCGATGTCGGAGAGATGCAAGACCCCCTCGAGACAACTTCGCGCTATTTGCAAAGAAATCTTTTTTCCACATTTCCACAGCCTTCCTTCCAACCTGTGGACAACTTCGTCGGGCGTCCAGCTGCGAGCGGCTCGGCCGTCGTGGGAGGCCGCGGGAGAGCTCGGGCCGGCCGCGGGGGAGTGAGGCCTGTCGTTCCCGGACTTGACATAACGCCCGTTATCGTGCGTACCGGGTTTTGCACGGGGTTCGCGGATTCGGGATAGACTCGCGCACGGTTCCGGAGACCCCCGGAGAACCTGTTTTCGCGTCGCCAGTACAGGGAAAGGACAATCAACGGGATGACGACGGCTGAGATCGAATCGGTCCTCAGCGAGGACCTGCGGCATTTGTTGGACACAGCCGAGCAGGCTGGCACGGTCCGGCATGCGGAGTTGGCTGAGGTGCTGGAGCCGCTCGAGCTGAACGAGCTCGAGCTGGAGGCGCTTCAGCGGGAGCTCGAACAGCGCGGCATCGACGTCGTCGAGGAGGAGAAGGTGCCGGAGAAGGCTCCGGAGCCCGCTCCGCCCGTCTACGAGACGACCACGGACGCCCTGCAGCTCTTCCTGCGGGAGGCCGGCCGCCATCCGCTGCTGACGGCGGCGCAGGAGGTCGAGCTCGCCAAGCGCATCGAGCGAGGCGACATGCAGGCGAAGCAGCGGATGATCCAGTCCAACCTGCGCCTCGTCGTCTCGATCGCGAAGAATTACCGCAACCAGGGCCTCCCCTTCCTCGATCTGATCCAGGAGGGGACGCTGGGCCTGATCCGCGCCGTCGAGAAGTTCGACTGGCGCCGCGGCTTCAAGTTCTCGACCTATGCGACCTGGTGGATCCGTCAGGCGGTCGCGCGGGCGCTGGCCGACAAGGCGCGGACGATCCGGATGCCCGTGCACATCGTCGAGCGACTGCAGAAGCTCAACAAGGCGGAGCGCATGCTCTGGACGCAGCTCGGCCGCGAGCCCACGCTCGAGGAGGTCGCCGAGGAGGCCAGCCTGCCCATCGAGCAGGCTCGAGAGGTGCAAGGCGGCCGCCCATGCGTCGACGAGCCTCGACCAGCCTGTCGGCGAGACCGAGGACGCGGTCTTCGGCGACTTCGTCGCCTGCGGCGAGCCGCAGCCCGAGGAAGAGGTCGAGGTCTCGCTCGCGCAGCCAGGCTCTCGCCCGCGCACTGACCGCGCTGAGCGACCGGGAGCGCGCGGTGCTCATCCTCCGTTACGGCCTGGACAACTCGGAGCCGAGGACGCTCGAGGAGATCGGCCGCACGCTCGGTCTCACACGCGAGCGGGTCCGGCAGATCGAAGGCCACGCTCTGAAGCGGCTGAGCCGCCTGCGCGACATCGAGCGCGTGGGTTAGAGTCGGCTCGCGCGCGCTGACCGCTAGGCCTCGAGGTAGAGCTGCAGGCCCGGTGCGACCTGAGCGTAGCTCGCGCAGCGCGCGTGCTTCGAGCTGGCGGACGCGCTCGCGGGTGATTCCGAGGCCGGTGCCGACCTGCTCGAGCGTCTTCGGGATCTGGCCGTCGAGGCCGAATCGCATCGCGAGGACGCGGCGCATGCGGGGGTTCAGGCGCGAGCATCGCCTCGGCGAGCTCGCGCGAGCGAAGCTGCTTGGCGGTCGCGGCATCGGGCTGGTCGGACTTCGTGTCCTCGATCAGGTCGCCGTAGAGGCTCTCGCCGTCGCCCACGGGCGTCTCGAGGCTGACCGGATCCTCGACCAGGTCGAGCAGCTCGCGGACCCGCTCGACGGTGAAGCCGCTCTCCTTGGCGATCTCCTCGACCGTTGGGTCGCGATTCAGCTTCTGGTCAGGACGCGGCGGGCGCGAAGCACCTTTCGTGCCTGCTCGGCGACGTGGACGGGAAGGCGGATCGTCCGGCCCTGGTCGGCGAGCGCGCGCGGCGACGGCCTGGCGAATCCACCAGGTCGCATAGGTCGAGAGCTTGAAGCCGAGCTTCCAGTCGAACTTCTCGACCGCGCGGATCAGTCCGAGATTTCCCTCCTGGATCAGGTCGAGGAGCGGAACGCCGGCTTTCGTGTAGTTGCGCGTGATCGACATCACGAGGCGCAGGTTGCACTCGATCAGCTGGCGTTTCGCCGCCTCGTCGCCGGCGTCCTTGCGGCGGGCGAGCTCGCGCTCTTCCTCCGGCTGTGAGCAGGCGTCCGTCGCCGATCTGGCGGACATAGAGCTTGAGCGGGTCCGGTGAGCGGCGTGCCGTCGTCGGTTTTCCCTGCCGGCTCCTCGCGCTCCTCGACGTCGGGCGTCGTCGAGCACGCCGGCGTCAGGCACCACCTCGAGATGAGGCACCTGAGTTTCCGGTTGGACGTCTGCCTCGGGAAGGGGCCTCGGCTCCACGAGGCGTGTATCGGCGCTCGAATCCTCGGTCGGGTTCCCCCATTCGAGGGACACGCCGCTTCAGCGCCGGACGCCGATCTGTCCGGCGGCACTCCTAGCCTTGTGTTTGAGACGACCCTGCCGGGGGATGTTCCGATGGAGTTCGGAGACCGATGGCTAACCAAAGGGGAACGCGCGCGTCAAACGAACTGGGGTCTAAGTTCACCTTATGTGTGGTATTGCCGGATACAGCCTGAAGCCCGATGCCCGGATCGACCGGACGCTCGCGGCTCAAGCCCTGTTGGCTGGAATCGCCGAGCGCGGTGCCGACGCCGTCGGCTACGCGCATCGGGCGCTGGGTGGATCCGTCTCGGTGCACAAGCGCCTTGCCGGCGCCAGTGCGCTGATCACCGACTTGGCGGTCCCCGAAGAGTCGATCGAAGTCCTGTTGCACGTCCGGGACTACACGAAGGGCCACCCCACCATCGTCGCCAACAACCATCCCGTGCGCCACGGCCATGTCGTGGGCATCCACAACGGGATCATCCTCAACGACGAGGAGATCTTCGAGCACCACGGGTTCGAGCGCGACCATCCCTCGATGTCCGTCGACACGGAGGCGATCTTCGCCCTCGTAGAGGCCTTCGGTCCTCGCGCGGAGACGCTGGAGCAGCTGCACGGCTCGATGGCTGCAGCGTGGGTCGACGAGCGCGATGCGCGGTGCGGTCTATCTCGCCCGCGGCGTCGGCAGGCCGCTCTGGACGGGCGAGTCACGCGAGGGCATCTTCTTCGCATCCACCGAGCACGCACTCGAGGTCTGCGAGCGATTCCTCCAGGTTCCGCTGCGCAAGAAGGAGCTGGCCGAGGGCACGCTCTTGACGGTGGAAGGCGGCCGGGCGTCGCGGCCGAAGCGATTCCGGCCCGATCGTGGCTTTACCGAGCAGGCCCTCCCCGCCGTGCGCGCGCCGGGCGAGCGCGAGTCTTGCCTGCGTCTTTTGACCGCGCTCGCGTCGCTCTAGCCGGCCGCGAGACAGCGCCGTCGGCCGCCACGCGGTAGCCGTCTTCCAAGAGGCGCTCGCGAATCAGGTACTGGAACGTGGACCAGGCGCCCCGCCTGACGTCGAACATGCGGTAGATCTGCCATTCCGTCAGCAGCGACTCGTCTTCCTTCCTTGCCGCCCCCCACTCCTGGAACTTCGGCAGCCGGCCGAGGCCCACCGCGACCGTGCAGCCCTGGTCGATCGCGCGCTCCAGGCGCTCCTCGCCGACCGGCACGTCGAAGCCGGCCTCGCGTAGCGCATTCGTAAGCGAGCCGAACGTGTGCCAATAGAGAGACTTCGACGGCATCGAGCCACGGTGCTCGTCCAGGTCGCGAGCGGTGGGAGTCCGTTCGACCCTCTCCCCCAGCTCGCGCAGAAGCTGGAGCAGCTCCTCACGGGTCGCAAAGCGGCGAGGAACGAGCCCGGCGGCGCGCTTCGCCGCGTTCCAGCTTCCAAAGTGCTCGATCACCGTCTGTGGATGAACCGACGTCTCGGCGTCAGACGCGAACTCGCGCATCGACGGCGAGCGGCCGAGCCGCTCAGCAGACTCCTGCAGCTGCTGGACGATGTCCTCGTCGCTGTAACGCTTGCGGATTCCCGCTTGGAATCGAGCCAGATCGTCGCGGTCGAGCGAATCGAGCAGCTCGCGGGCCGGTCTTCGGGCCATGGCAATAAGGATAGAGCAAAGACGTCGAAATGCAAGCGCGGGCGAGCAGCCGATCTGGCCAAGTAACAACTTGTTACAAGACCCCCACTCCTGGAACGAAGCCGCCGAACGGCTTAGTGACAACTTGTTACTAGGAGTTTGAGCGGGCGCTAGGAGACGGCGAGGAGCTCGCGACGGGCGTTCTCGTCTTCGAGCAGCTCGGCCGGGAGGATTCGCTCGAGTGCCGCAACACAGCGCGGGCAGAACTGGCTTCCGGCCGAGCGGTTGAGCTCGTCCATCGCCTCTTTTGCCGGCCTGGCAGCGCGGTAGATGCGCGTTGTGAGCATGGAGTCCAGCGCGTCCGCGACGTGGATGATGCGGGCGCCGAGCGGGATGTCCTCGCCCTTGAGCCCGTCCGGGTAGCCGGTGCCGTCGAAGCGCTCGTGGTGGTGCCGAATCGCCGGGACGGCGTCCTGGAGGAATCCGAGCCGGTCGATGATCCTCGCCCCCTCCTCCGCGTGGCGCTGCATGAGATCCCACTCGTCGTGGGTCAGCGTCGCGGGCTTCAGGAGGATGGCGTCGGGAACGGCGAGCTTGCCGATGTCGTGGAAGAGCGCAGCGTGGCCGAGGAGGTCGAGCTCCGCCTTCGAGAGCCCCAGCTCCCTCCCGATCGCGAGCGCGAGCTCCTGCACGCGGCGCGAGTGACCGGCGGTGTATGCGTCGCGCGCATCCACCGTGGCCGACAGGGACTCCATGGCGGCGGTGGAGCGCTCGCGGAGGAGGCGGTTCGCCTTCTCCAGCGACACGTTCTGATCCTGAATCGTCTCGGCTGCCTCGCGAAGCTTCTGTGCGCTCTTGCGCGTGTGCCGGAGGTATGCCTCCTGGGTCTTGCGCATGAGGAGCAGCGGCACCGCGAAGACGGCGAGTGCGTACGGGCCGGCTGCGTGGTACGCGATCGCCATGACGCCGCCGACGAAGCCGTAGACGACCCAGTGAGGCAGCAGCCAGAGGAAGCGCTCGTGCCAGGCGCGCCACCAGCGCTCGTGGCCCTCCATCGAGAGCGCGAGGCTGAGCAGGCCGGTGTTGACGGCAAAGTAGGCGGCGCCGGCCGCTAGGCCGGCGCCGACCGTGATGAGCTCACCCATGTTCCGTCGAAGCCGAGCGCGAAGACCGCGGAGGCTGCGAGCGAGGCCAGGGAGAGCGCGCCGATGTTGAAAAGCGTTCGATGGAGCGGATAGCGCTTGGCGCTCCAGTCGACCACGCACGTCGTGATCGCGAGCGCAAGGGCGGCGCGAGGCCCGAACAGAGCTGCGCCCGCGAGCGCACCGACGGCGCTGACGGAGATGGAGCCGTCGTCGACCTCGAGAGCTACCGCCTGGCCGAGGCCGACGAGGATCACGAGCGCGACGAGGCCGAAGACGTCCGTGGCCGTTCCGAAGAGGGCGCCGAGAACGCCGGCGCCCATGCCGATGGCCGAGACCACGCCGACGAGCGTTGCGAGCGTTTGGAGAGCGAGAAGAAACGGGGGCCCTGGACGGCATGCGGCCATGCGGCGGCTGGCGCCGCTCCTGGCCTGGGGTCATCTCGTCCACCGGAGGCAGCGGGACGACGTGGTCGCCGTCCTCCGTCACAGCCGACAGGCGGGCGCGCCGCTGGCGCCGGGATCGCGAGCGGCTCGGACGTGGTGGCGTCGAGGACGCGGTTTCGGCCCTGGAGCTTCGCGCGGTACACGGCGAGGTCTGCCTGGTGGATGAGCTCGTTGGCCTGGACGCCGTCCTGCGGGAAGGACGCGACGCCGATGGAGACGGTGGCGCGAATGGGCTCGCTCGACGTCTCGACGTCGAACGTCCGCTGCGCGACGGCGCGGCGGATCCGTTCGGCGATCTCGAGCGCCTCCTCGGGGCTCGTCTCCGGGAGCAGGATGCTGAACTCCTCTCCGCCGAACCGCGCCGGGACGTCGTAGTGGCGCAGGAGTGCCCGGAAGACCTCGGCGATCCCCTTCAGGACCGCGTCGCCGGCAAGGTGTCCGTAGGTGTTGTTGATCTCTCGGAGGAGATCGAGGTCGGCCATGATCAGCGACATCGGCCGGTCGAAGCGGGCCGCGCGCGTCAATTCCTCGTTCAGCGCCTGGCCGAAATGGCGGGCATTGAAAAGGCCGGTCTTGGGGTCGACGCGGGCCTCCGCCTCGAGCTTGGGGACCGCAAGCGATCGGTGAATCAGGAGCGAGTGGTGCGACCGCGAAGGGCACCAGCCAGGGGTTCGAGTCCCAGAACGTTGCGATTCCGACGCCGAGCGCTGCGAGGACGAGATCCGTCGAGAGGCTCTGGAAGCTGAAGAGGCCCGATTCGCGGAGTGAATGCCCCCGGGCGAGAGCCAGCATCGGCGCCAGCAGTGAATGGTTGATCCCCACGAGCAGGACGCACGCGGTGAGCCCACCGAGTGCGAACTGCAGATGCTCGTGCCCCTCGAGCAGTGCGAGGCGGAAGACGAGGTGAGCCCCGCCGTACGCCGCGAGGATCGCGAGCGTGAAGTTGGAGATGTTGAAGATCTGGATGTACCAGGCCGTCCGGTTCTTGAGCCAGTCCGGCATGTGCTGGACGACCGGGACGAGCGCCACGAGCTCGGGCGGCAGCAGCAGAGCCGCCGGAATCAGGAACACGATCGACGTCTGGTAGGACTGGTTCTTCCCCGTTCGGACGAGGAAGAGCTGGGCGACGGCCGCCGATGTCGCGAGAATCAGGAAGGTCAGCCATCCGCCCCGTTGCTGGTCGAGACGAGGCAGGAACGGTGCAGCGAGACGCGCACGCGGAGCCGACGACCGCAACGAGATAGACGAGCGCTGCGATCGGCAGCCGCTCGCGGGGCACCGATTCACGTCCGGGCACCTCTCCGCCGAAGCGGATCTCGCTCCCGATGACGCTCATCGGCTACTCATCTCAGGAATTCGCCGCAAGTGCTCGCTCGCTTTCACGCAGGAGGGACGAGGCTTCGGCCCCAACCTGACCGTATGCCCGCAGGGTGAGGGGGGCATCACCCGTTCGAGTTATCGGCAGAATCCCCAATCCATTTCCCCCAAAAGGGTGAGCCGGGGGCCACCGTGCTGCTGGTGGCCCCCGGCTCGTGGACTTCGTTACGGAAGCGGGACTGCCGGAGGATCCGGAGCCGGAGCAGGATCCGGAGCCGGAGCCGGAGCAGGATCCAGCACTTCGGCCAGCGGCAGCGTGAGCTCCTCGATCAGACCCAGCTCTGCCGCCGCTGCCTCTTCCTCGGGCGTCAGGACGTAGTCGCCTGTCGGAGCCGCGACTTCGCCTTCGGCATTGTCCTCCCAGCTGACGTCAGCCGCCGCCAGGACATCGCTCCAGGACACATCCGCCCAGGACACGTCGCTCCAGGACACGTCGGCCCAGGAGACGTCCGTCCAGGAGACGTCCGTCCAAGAGACGTCGCTCCAGGACACGGAGTCCCAGGAGACGCTGGCCATCGCAGCCGCCCGCCAGGCAGCCCCGTCGAACGTCGTCGTTCCGAGCAGCGTGTTCGACTTGACGAACTTGTTGAGCGCTGCGTTGGGGTTCGGAGGCCTCGAGAGAACCGTCGACTTGGCAGCGTTGATCTCGCCTACGCCGGCGGAGCCCGGAGGCGCCTCGGGGATGTACCTGGCCCGCTGCATGAGCGCGCCCTTGACCTGGTCCGGCGTCCACGTCGGATGGTCGATCAGGAGCTCGGCCGCCGCGCCGGCAACCACCGGAGCCGCGAACGAGGTGCCGGACAGGCGCATGTAGCCACCGCCGACGTTGTTCTCCGGCTTTGCCTTGAGCAGCGTCGCCGCCCCAGGGACCGGACCGACCATGTACCGACCGGCCGCCGCAAGCTCAGGCTTTCGGAAGCCGTCCTTCGTGTAGCCGTAGGCCGACCAGTTCGGGACGTCGTGCTTCCTGATGTTGACGCTTCCCTCGAGGTCGACTGCGCCGACGGTGATGACGAACGGGTCGTTGCCGGGGGCGTACGGGACGCCGCTGGGCCCGTCGTCCTTGCCGTAGTTGCCGGCCGCCACGACCACCGTGACGCCGCCGAACCACAGCTTCTCCACCGCCTGGTCGAGCGGATCGTTCGTGAAGTTACTGGGCATCGTGGAATGGAGCGAGAAGTTCGCAACCTTGATGTTCTTCTCGATCCGGTTCTTGTAGACCCACTCAGCCCCGGCGATGACGTCACTCGTCCGCGCCATGCCGTTGTCGTCCATGACGTCCACCGAGATCAGGTTCGCCTGAGGAGCCGCGCCGGCCTGATCCTTGGCGCTGCCCGCAGCGATGCCTGCCACGAAGGTGCCGTGGCCACGGCCGTCGCCCGGTGAGTT
>CAVWHA010000021.1:0-11598 GCA_963754715.1 uncultured Actinomycetes bacterium
GATCGACGTCGTGCCCGCGGCGGCGAGCCCGAGCACTCCGGCGTTCCGGAGTAGGTCGCGGCGCGTGAGGTTCTGTTCTTCGGCCGCTTCGGCGGCGAGAGCTTCGAGCGACCTTGCGATCGGCGTGCGTGCCATGTGTGCCCCTTCCCCGGTGAGATCTCGGAGAATGATCGAGTCCGGAAGGAAGTGCAAGGTTTGTGGCCCGGAACCTTCGCGATCCTGCGAAAATGCCGCCGATGGCTCTCCGTGAGACCACGTCCTCCGAACGCGTCGCGGACGCAAGGCAGCGCTACGTCGCCCGCGGGATCGCCACGCCGGCACTCGTCGTTGCGCGGGCCGAGGGGGCGCGGATCGAAGACGTCGAGGGCCGGAGCTACATCGATTTCGCCGGGGGACTCGGCTGCCAGAACACCGGCCACGGGCTGCCCGCGGCGGTCGAAGCGATCCGAGACCAGCTCGACCGCTACCTCCACCAGTGCTTCATGGTCGGGATGTACGAGCCCTACGTCGAGGTCTGCCGCCTGCTCGCCGAGGTCTCGCCGTGTCACGGCGCCGAGCAGCGGAGCATCTTGCTCAACAGTGGGGCCGAGGCGGTCGAGAACGCCGTCAAGATCGCGCGTACAGCGACCGGGCGCCAGGCGGTGCTCGTCTTCGACCACGCCTTCCACGGACGCACGCTGCTGACGATGACAATGACCAGCAAGGTCGTCCCGTACAAGCAGGGCTTCGGCCCGTTCGCGCCCGAGGTCTACCGGACGCCCGCGCCGTATCCGTACCGCGGCGTCAGCTCGGACGACGCGATCGAGGCTGTCGAGCACCTGTTCAAGGCCGACGTGGATCCCGCGTCGATCGCTTGCGCCGTGCTCGAGCCCGTCCAGGGCGAGGGCGGCTTCATCCCGATGCCGCCGGACTTCCCTGCGCGGCTCAAGGAGCTCCTGGCCAAGCACGGAATCCTCTTCGTCGCCGACGAGGTGCAGAGCGGCGTCGGGCGCACCGGGACGATGTGGGCGATCGAGCAGTACGGCGTCGAGCCCGACCTCGTCGTCTCGGGCAAGTCGCTGGGCGGCGGCCTTCCGCTTGCCGGAGTGACCGGCCCCGCGGAGATCGTGGACACCGTGGAGCCCGGCGGGCTCGGCGGGACCTTCGGCGGCAACCCTCTCGCGTGTGCCGCGGCCGTCGCCGTGCTGGAGGAAGTCCGCAGCCCGGAGTTCCTGGAGCGAGCAGGGCAGCTCGGAGAGACGATCCGCGCGCGCCTCGAGGAGATCGCGAGGCGCGTGCTGACGGTGGGCGAAGTCCGCGGGCTGGGGCCGATGCTCGCGCTCGAGCTGACGGAGCCGACGCCGGACCTCGCAAAGGCCGTTACCACCGCGGCGAGGGAGAAGGGGCTCGTCCTCCTGTCCTGCGGGCTCTACGGCAACGTGATTCGGATCCTCGTCCCGCTCGTCGTCTCGGACGAGGACCTCGATCGGGGCCTCGAGCTTCTGGAGGAGTCGCTTGTCGACGCAAGCGGCAGCGCGGCCTAGCGAGGCCAGAACGTCGGATTCGGCCGTACCCGACGTCGAGACGGTCGCCCTGTACCGGAGCTACGGCGACGTCGTGGCCGTAGACGGCGTCGATCTCGCCATCGCCCCCGGCGAGTTCTTCACGCTGCTCGGGCCGAGCGGCTCGGGGAAGACGACGACGCTTCGGCTGATCGCCGGTTTCGAGCAGCCCGATGCCGGGCGCGTTCTGCTCCACGGCCGTGACGTGACCGGCCGGCCGCCGTACGACCGCGACGTGAACACGGTCTTCCAGGACTACGCCCTCTTCCCGCACATGACGGTCGCGCAGAACGTCGCCTACGGGCTTCTCGTCAAGGGCGTCGGGAAGGCGGAGCGCCGCAAGCGGTCAATCGAAGCGCTCGAGATGGTGCAGCTCGCCCGCGTCGGCGACCGTCGGCCCGCGCAGCTCTCCGGCGGCCAGCGTCAGCGGGTCGCGCTGGCCCGGGCGATCGTCAACCGTCCACAGGTGCTCCTGCTCGACGAGCCGCTGGGCGCACTCGACCTGAAGCTCCGCCAGGAGATGCAGCTCGAGCTGAAGCGGATCCAGCAGGAGGTCGGCATCACGTTCGTCTACGTGACCCACGACCAGGAGGAGGCGCTCACGATGAGCGACCGGCTGGCGGTCTTCCGCGACGGCCGGATCGAGCAGATCGGCAGCCCCGCCCATGTGTACGAGCACCCTGAGAGCGAGTTCGTCGCCGGCTTCGTCGGCGTCTCGAACGTCCTCGACCGGGAAGGGCGACGGATCACCGTTCGCCCGGAGAAGATCCGGCTCCTCGGGGAGAACGAGGAACCGGCGGCCGGCTCGATCTCCGAGCGCGGTCGCATTCGCGAGGTCGTCTACGTCGGGATGGTCACCCGGTACGTGGTCGATCTCGAAGGCGGCGGAGTCCTCTCCGTCGTCAAGCAGAACCTCGAGACCACCTCGGCGGACGTCGTCGAGGCGCGCGGGCGCCCAGTCCGCCTCGAGTGGCGTCCGGAGCACACCTACGAAATCCCCACGGGGGGAGAGACGGAGGACGAATGAACAAAGGACGATGGCGGAGGCTCAGATGGGTTGGGCTCGCCGTCTACGTGGTCGTGGCAGTGCTCGCAGCGTCGAGCTGCGGCGGAGACGACGACGAAGGCAGTGCCGGCGGCGGCACGACGACGGAGGAATCGAACCTCCCGACGTCGATCGGCGAGCCGGAGGGACAAGTCAACCTGATCAACTGGGCCGGCTACGTCGAGAAGGACTGGGTCAAGCCCTTCGAGACCGAGACGGGCTGCAAGGTCAACTCGAAGGTCGGCGCGACCTCGGACGAGATGGTCACGCTGATGAAGACCGGGAACTACGACGGCGTCTCGGCATCAGGGGACGCGACGTTGCGTCTGATCGCCGGCGGTGATGTCGCTCCCGTCAACACCGATCTGATCGAGAACTACGCCGCCGTGTTCGACGGGCTCAAGGATCAGCCGCACAACACCGTCGACGGACAGTCGTACGGCGTCCCGCACGGGCGCGGCGCGAACCTCCTCATGTGGCGGACGGACGTCGTGAAGCCTGATCCGGACAGCTGGAGCGTCGTCTTCGACGCGAACTCGCCCTACAAAGGGAAGATCACCGCGTACGACAGTCCGATCTACATCGCCGACGCGGCTCTCTACCTCAAGGCGACCCAGCCGGACCTGAACATCGACGATCCGTACGAGCTGGACGACACGCAGTTCCAGGCCGCCGTCGATCTGCTCAAGCAGCAGAAGGCGAACATCGGCGAGTACTGGTCGGATGCGGCCAAGGAGATCCAGTCGTTCACCAACAAGGACACCGTCGTCGGCACGACCTGGCAGTACCAGGCGAATCAGCTGACCGGCGCCAAGGACCCCGTTCCGGTGAAGGCGACCCTCCCGAAGGAAGGCTCGACGGGCTGGTCGGACACCTGGATGATCTCGTCCAAGGCCAAGAACCCGAACTGCATGTACCTCTGGATGAACTACATCATCTCGCCGAAGGCGAACGCGCATGGCGACGGAGTACTTCGGGGAGGCACCCGTCAACGCCGAAGCCTGCGGTCTCACGGCGGACAAAAACCACTGCGAGACGTTCCACGCGCAGGACGAGGACTACTTCTCGAAGGTCGCGTACTGGAAGACGCCGATCAAGGACTGCGGCGACGACCGGGGCGAGGTCTGCAAGGACTACGCCGAATGGACCGCTGCCTGGACCGAGATCAAGGGCTGAGCCTCTGAGCTCGGCTTCGTACGGAGAGGCGTCGCCCCGGCAAGGCCCGGGGCGACGCCTCTCGACGTTCCTGTTCCGCCATCCACGGGTGCGGCTGGCAGGACTGCTCGCATCTCCCTTGGCCTGGCTCGTGGTGGCCTATGTCGGATCGCTCGCCGTCCTCTTCGTCACGGCGGTTTGGAGGGTCGACCCCTTCACCGGCGACATCGTCCGCGAGTTCAGCCTCGACAACTTCCGCACGCTCTGGGAGACCGACGTCTACCGCCGAATCACCCTCCGAACCGTTGGGCTTGCCGCCGCCGTGACCGTCACCGACGCGGCGCTGGCGCTCCCGATCGCCTACTACATGGCACGAGTCGCCTCGCCCCGCACCCGCGGAATCCTGGTCGTCGCGATCCTCACGCCGCTCTGGGCGAGCTACCTCGTGAAGGTCTACGCCTGGCGGATCATCCTGTCCGGCGGAGGCATCTTGAACTGGGCGCTCGGGCCCATCGGCCTCGACGGCCCCGGTTACACGACGACCGGAACCTGGCTCGTGTTCACGTACCTGTGGCTGCCGTTCATGATCCTGCCGATCTACGCGGGGCTCGAGCGGATCCCGAGCTCGCTGCTGGAGGCGTCGTCGGACCTCGGCTCGCGCGGGCTCGGGACGTTCCGGCGGATCGTCTTTCCACTCGCTTTCCCTGCGATCGTCGCCGGCTCGATCTTCTCCTTCTCGTTGACCCTCGGCGACTACATCACGCCACAGGTCGTCGGGAACACGAACTTCATCGGCAACGTCGTCTACACGAACGTCGGCGTCGCGAACAACCTGCCGTTCGCCGCGGCGTTCGCGACCGTTCCGGTGCTGATCATGGTCGTCTACCTCGCTCTGGCGAAGCGGGCAGGGGCGTTCGAGAACCTGTGAGCGCCGTCCTCCTTCGGATTGCCACGGCGGCGACGCTCGCCTTCATCTACCTCCCGCTCTTCGTCATCGCGCTCTACGCGTTCAACGAGAGCGTCACCCAGGGCTGGCCGATCTCGGGCTACACGACGGACTGGTTCGGCGAAGCCTGGCGGGACGAGAACGTGCGCGACGCGCTCTTCCTGTCGGTGAAGTGCGCGCTCGCGGCGACAGCGATCGCACTGTTGCTCGGCACGATGGCCGCGCTCGCCGTCGCCCGGCACCGGTTCTTCGGCCGCGAGACGATCTCGTTCCTCGTCATCCTCCCGATCGCGCTGCCCGGAATCGTCACCGGCATGGCGCTGAACGCCTCGTACGTCCGCTTCGGGATCGACTTCGGCTTGCTCACGATCGTCATCGGCCATGCGACCTTCTGCATCGTCGTCGTCTACAACAACGTCGTCGCGCGGCTCCGGCGCTCGTCGCCCTCGCTCGAGGAGGCCTCGTCCGACCTCGGCGCGGACTCGTGGCAGACCTTCCGCTACGTCACCTTCCCGCAGTTGCGAACGGCGCTCCTCGCCGGCGCGCTACTCGCGTTCGCGCTCTCGTTCGACGAGGTGATCGTCACGACGTTCACATCGGGCGCCGAGCAGACCCTTCCGATCTGGATCTTCACGAACCTCGCGCGGCCGCAGCAGCTCCCGATCATCAACGTCGTCGCCGTCGCGGTGATCCTCCTCTCGGTGATCCCGGTCTGGCTCGCTCAGCGCCTGACGCGCGAGCCCACGGGCGTCGGCGGCATCGCAGCAGCAGCCGCCGGTGCCCGCCAGTGAGATAGCTTTGCCACGAATCCAGGAGGTTTGTCCATGAGCGTCAGCGTCGAGAAGCACAAGAACCTGGTCGGAGGCGAGTTCGTGGACGCCGCCGACGGCGGGACGGAAGAGATCATCAATCCCGCGACCGGCGAAACGATCGCCGAGGTCCCGAAGGGAACCGAGGCGGACGTCGACCGCGCCGTCGAGGCCGCGAAGAAGGCGTGGCCGGAGTGGCGGGAGACGACGCCGCAGGAGCGCTCTGAGGTCCTGCTCAAGCTCGCCGACCTGATCGACGAGCACACCGAGGAGCTCGCGGAGATCGAGTCGCGGAACGTCGGCAAGCCGATCGCCGCCGCGCGCGACGAGATGCCGGTCTGCTCGGACAACATCCGCTTCTTCGCGGGCGCTGCGCGAGTCCTCGAGGGACGCGCCGCCGGCGAGTACATGAAGGGCTACACGTCGATGATCCGGCGCGAGCCGATCGGGATCGTCGGGCAGATCGCGCCCTGGAACTACCCGCTGATGATGGCGGTCTGGAAGTTCGCTCCGGCAATCGCGGCCGGAAACGTCTCGGTGCTGAAGCCGTCGGAGCAGACGCCGCTCTCGACGCTGCGCTTCGCCGAGCTCGCCGCCGACATCGTCCCGGCCGGCGTCCTCAACGTCATCACCGGAGACGGCGAGCCTGTCGGTGCGGGCATCGTCCGGCACCCCGACGTGCGGATGGTCTCGCTGACCGGCGACGTCGCGACCGGGAAAGAGGTCGCGAAGGCCGCGGCCGAGACGCTGAAGCGCGTCCATCTCGAGCTCGGCGGCAAGGCGCCGGTCGTCGTCTTCGACGACGCGGATCCCGCCCAGGTGGCCGAGGCGATCAAGATCGGCGGCTACTGGAACTCGGGGCAAGACTGCACCGCAGCCTCCCGGGTGATGGCCGGCCCGAAGATCTACGACAAGCTGCTGGAGGAGCTCGTCCCGGCCGTGGAGTCGATCAACGTCGGTGACCCGGCCGAGGGCGAAGAGGTCGAGATGGGCCCGGTGATCTCGAAGGCCCAGCAGGACCGGATCCTCGGGTTCCTCGACCGCGCGTCGGGCGCACAAGTGCTCACCGGCGGGGGCTCGAACGGCGACCGCGGCTTCTTCGTCAAGCCGACGGTTGTGACCGGACTGGAGCAGACCGACGAGATGATCCAGCGCGAGGTCTTCGGGCCGGTCGTGACCGTCCAGCGGTTCGACGACGACGAGCAGGCGATCGCCTGGGCGAACGACGTGCCGTACGGCCTCGCGGCCTCGGTCTTCACCCGCGACGTGGGCCGCGCCCTGAACGCGGCGAAGAGCCTCGAGTTCGGGACCGTGTGGATCAACGACCACATCCCGCTCGTCTCCGAGATGCCGCACGGCGGCTTCAAGCAGTCGGGCTACGGCAAGGACCTCTCCGCCTACTCGCTCGAGGACTACACCCAGGTCAAGCACGTCATGGCGAAGCTGGACTGACTCTTCGGAGTCGCGCAATCCGTACGGCATCCGGTTCCCGGTTGACCGGGTGCGTCAGGGAGTGCTAAGAACGCCTCGCATTGCGCAGCGCGGAACAAGCTGAGCGTCGCGGAGCGGTCAGCGTCCCGCGCAGTCTGGACGCCGTCGACCAGAGCATCATCGAGGCGCTGCAGCGCAACGGCAGGGAGTCGTTCCGCAGGATCGCAGCGTCGGTCGGCGTCTCCGAGGCGACGATTCGCGCGCGGTACGCACGGCTCTGCGAGGACGACATCCTCCAGGTCACCGGGATCACCAATCCGCTGGGGCTCGGCTTCGAGGCGCAGGCGATGGTCGGCATCCGGACGACGGGCCCGCCCGAGCCGGTGGCCAACGAGATCGCGACCTGGCACGAGGCGGGCTACGTCGTGATCACGGCCGGACAGTTCGACATCATCGTCGAGCTCCTCTGCGGCGACCGGCGCCAGCTCCTCGACGTGACGAATCGCATCCGCGCGCTCGACACGGTCGTCTCGACCGAGAGCTTCCTCTACCTGGAGCTCCTGAAGCAGATCTACGACTGGGGCACGCACGTCCAGCACGACGCTCTGAGCGCGGCGGGGGCCCGTTGATCGCAACGCCCCAGGTGGTCGGCCGCGAACAGGCCGGGCAGACAGCCTCAGACGTCCGTCTGGACGACGTCACGAAGCGCTTCGACGACGTCGCCGCCGTCGACGGGCTCACGCTCGAGATCCCGCGCGGCTCGTTCTTCGCCCTCCTCGGCCCGTCGGGCTGCGGGAAGACGACGACGCTGCGGATGATCGGCGGCTTCGAGGAGCCCGACGAAGGCGTGATCTACCTCGGCGACCGGCCCGTTACGGGACTCCCGCCGTACAAGCGGGACGTGAACACCGTCTTCCAGAGCTACGCCCTCTTCCCCCACCTCTCCATCTTCGAGAACGTCGCCTTCGGCCTGCGCCGGCGCGGCGTCGCACGTGATCAGGTCAAGGGCCGGGTGCGCGAGATCCTTGCTCTCGTCGACCTGCCGGGCACGGAGCAGCGCAAGCCGAGCCAGCTCTCCGGCGGCCAGCAGCAGCGGGTCGCGCTGGCCCGGGCGCTCGTCAACCACCCGCAGGTCCTGCTGCTGGACGAGCCGCTCGGCGCACTCGATCTCAAGCTGCGGAAGCAGATGCAGCTCGAGCTCAAGCGGATCCAGAGCGAGATGGGCATCACCTTCGTCCACGTCACGCACGACCAGGAGGAGGCGATGACGATGGCCGACGCCATCGCCGTCATGAACCACGGCCGGATCGAGCAGCTCGGCCAGCCGAGCGAGCTCTACGAGCGCCCCAAGACCAGCTTCGTGGCCCGCTTCCTCGGCGCTTCGAACCTCTTGCCGGGAACCGTGGACGACGCCGGCGCCGTCCGTCTCAGGAGCGGCGCGGTCGTTCGCGTGGCGGACTCACTCCCCGCTCGAGGATCATCCATCGCCGTGGGGATCCGGCCGGAGAAGCTGAGGCTCGGCGGGAGCGCGGAGGCCAACCGGCTGTCCGGGACGGTCAAGGAGCTCTCCTATGTCGGCGTCGCGACCCAGTACGTCGTCGACACGGCCGACGGTCCGCTTGCCGTCTACGTCCAGAACACCGAGCCGGGCGCCACGGCCGTCCCGCCCGGAACCGCGGTCGACCTTTCCTTCGGCCCCGAATCCGCCTTCGTCGTCGAGCTCACAGAGGAGGAAGAACAACCATGACCGAGCTGACCCGTATCGAGCTGCTTCGACGCGCCGCCGCTGGTGGCGCCGCGTTCGCGATCCCGGGACTCCTGGCCGCCTGCGGCGGTGACGACGAGGGCGGCGCCGGCACGACCGCCACCGGCCCGAAGGAGCTCGCAGCCACGCTTCGCTTCTCCAACTGGCCGCTCTACATCGACCGCGACGACAAGACGAAGAAGAGCCCGACGCTCGATCAGTTCACGGCAAAAACCGGCGTCAAGGTCCAGTACTTCGAGGACATCAACGACAACGCCACCTACTTCGGGAAGATCCAGCGGCCGCTCTCGCAGGGGCAGTCGATCGACAGGGACATCGTCGTGCTGACCGACAACTCGCGGTTCCCGGGCCTCCTGATCGACAAGGGTTGGGCCGAGAAGCTCGACAAGGCCGCGATCCCGAACATCGTCAACCTCCAGGACTCGCTGAAGAGCCCGAGCTTCGACCCCGACCGTGAGTACAGCCTGCCCTGGCAGTCCGGAATGACGGGCATCGCATCGAACCTGAAGCTCACGAAGACGCCGGTGACCTCGGTCGACCAGCTCCTCGAGGACACGAAGCTCAAGGGCAAGGTCACGCTCCTCACCGAGATGGCGGACACGATGAGCGTCGTCATGCTCGCCAACGGCGACGACCCGGCAAAGGTCGACGATGCCGCCTTCGACCGGGCGCTAAAGCGGATCCAGCGTGCGGTGGACTCCGGCCAGGTGCGCCAGTTCACCGGGAACGACTACACCGGCCCGCTCACGCGCGGCGATCTGGCCGCGTGCATCTCGTGGTCGGGCGACGTCGTCCAGCTCACGGTCGACAACCCGAAGCTCGTGTGGAACCTCGCGGACTCGGGCGGAGACATCTGGACGGACAACATGCTGATCCCGAAGGGCGGCGACGCCTACACGGCATCCACGTTCATGAACTACGTCTACGACCCGAAGATCGCCGCGCAGATCGCCGCCTACGTCAACTACGTCTCGCCGGTGAAGGGCGCGAAGGAGGAAGCGGCCAAGATCGACCAGAAGCTCGCCGACAACCCGCTGATCTTCCCGGACGAGGAGACGCTGTCCAAGACCGTGATCTTCGACAGCGAGGCACTGAACAACCAGGACTACCTGGAGAAGTGGCAGACGCTGATCGGCGCGTGAGCCGGATCCAAGTAACAGAGTGTTACTTGGATCGCGATCGGCTCAGCTCGGGCGAGTCCGGTGCTAGTAACAGTCTGTTACTAGCACCATGCGGGGCGTTGCCGTGAGCTGGTTCCACCGGCACCGGGGACTGACGCCCTACCTCCTGCTGGCTCCCGGGCTGGCGTGGTTGGCGGCGTTCTTCCTCGTCCCGCTCGGCTTCCTGGCCTACCAGTCGCTGCAGAGCGGGACGTTCGACTTCGGCTACTCGTTCACCTGGGAGCTCTACAACTACTGGGACGCGATCTCCCGCTACCGAGGTCATCTCGCGCGCTCGTTCGCCTACGCCGGGCTCGCCACCGTGATCGCGCTCCTGGTGTCCTATCCGCTCGCGTACTGGATCGCCTTCCGCGGCGGACGCTGGAAGAACCTCTTCCTGCTCCTGATCATCGCGCCGTTCTTCGTCACCTACCTGATCCGGACGCTGGCGTGGCAGACGATCCTCGCCGACGAGGGAACGGTCGTCGGCGTCCTGCGGGAACTCCACATCCTCGAGCCCGACGGCCGGCTGCTCGCCACCTCGACCGCGGTCGTCGCCGGGATCACCTACAACTTCCTGCCGTTCATGGCGCTGCCGCTCTACGTGGCGCTGGAGCAGATCGACCCGCGGTTGATCGAGGCCGCGCAGGACCTCTACGCGAGCCGGGCGAAGGCGTTCCTTCGGGTGACGCTGCCGCTCTCGCTCCCGGGAGTCTTTGCCGGCACGCTCCTCACCTTCATCCCCGCCGCCGGCGACTTCATCAACGCGCAGCTGCTCGGAACCCCCAAACAGCACATGATCGGCAACGTCATCCAGTCGAAGTTTCTCGAGCTGATCGACTATCCCGAGGCCGCCGCGCTCTCGTTCGTCCTCATGGCCTTCATCCTCGTCGGCGTCTTCGCCTACAGCCGAGCGCTCGGCTCGGAGCGGTTGACCGGATGAGCTTCGCACTCGTTCGCCGGCACGCGCTGACCGTCTATGCGATGGCGGCGTTCATCTATCTCCTCTTCCCGATCGCGGTCGCGATCGCCTTCTCGTTCAACAGCCCGAAGGGACGCTTCAACTACACATGGCAGGGCTTCACGCTCGATAACTGGCGGAACTGGGACGCCGTCGCCGGACTGCGCGAGTCGATCGTCCTGTCGATCGAGGTGGCCGTGATCTCCAGCGTCGTCGCCACCGCGCTCGGGACGCTGATCGCACTGGCCCTCGTCCGCCATCGCTTCTACGGCCGCGGGCCGACCAACTTTCTGATCTTCTTGCCGATGTCGACGCCGGAGATCGTCCTCGGCGCCTCGCTCCTCGCCCTCTTCCTCAACCTGCACTTCGCGACGGGCTTCACGACGATCGTGATCTCCCACATCATGTTCAACATCAGCTACGTCGTCGTGACGGTGAAGGCCCGGCTCGTGGGCTTCGACCGTCACCTCGAGGAGGCGGCGATGGATCTCGGAGCGAACGAGTGGACGACCTTCCGCAAGGTGACGCTGCCGCTGATCGCCCCGGGCATCCTCGCGGCGCTCTTCCTGGCCTTCGCCCTCTCCGTCGACGACTTCGTGATCACGTACTTCAACGCCGGTTCGGAGACGACGTTCCCGCTCTTCGTCTGGGGTGCCGCCCGAGTCGGGGCGCCGCCGCAGGTGAACGTGATCGGGACGGCGATCTTCGTCCTCGCCCTCGCCGCGATGGCGGCGAACATCCTCCTCCAGACCCGGCGCGCCCGGCAGACGAAAGGAGCCGCATGA
>CAVWHA010000022.1:0-22721 GCA_963754715.1 uncultured Actinomycetes bacterium
CGACCGGCGAGACAACTTGTTCACATTGAGCTTGAGCTCAAAGGTCCACCTCTCGACCGAAGCCTCGAGGCAGACGGGTTATTTTGAGCCCGACCCTCAGCAAGCTGAGAGGTCAGGTCTCGGCGTTTCACGCACGCTGTTGAGTTTTCAAAGACCGTCGCTGCCTGGCGACGCAAAAAAGCCTCCGACTCGCGCCAGAGGCCCCAGAGAGATCCGAACTTTCGCTCGTATCTTTCTCCTAGGGCACTCCAGTCGTCGAGGACAGGGACTTTCCAACGCCGCCCGTCCGGGCAGCCCGGGAATACTAGCAACGGCTAGGGGCCTGTCAAGCGGGAATATCGGCGTTTTCCGGCTTGGACAAGCGCATCCACGAGTGACCGGCGCGGCAAATCGAGCTCCGCCACGACCTCGCCGTTGACCCGCACGCCGCCCTGGCCGATCAGGCGCCTCGCCTCGCCCCTCGTGATCCCAAAGGCCTGCTCGAGCACGGCCGGCAGATGCACGGGGTCACCGTCGGGCAGCTCGACCTTCTGAATGTCGGCCTCGTCCGGCGGCTTTCCCTCCCGCACGACCCGCGTGAAGTGCTGCTCGGCGGCGCCGGCGGCCTCCTCCCCATGGGACCGCGCCACGATGAAGCGGGCAAGCGCGAGCTTCGCCTCGAGCGGATCGCCGCTCTGGCGGCGGCGCCTCCATCACGAGGCGATACCACTGGTCGAGGAGCGAGTCGGGAATGCTCATCGCCTTGCCGAACTGCTGCTCGGGCGCCTCCTTGAGCCCGATGTAGTTCCCGCGTGACGCGCTCATCCCCAGGCCGTCCCAGCTGTCGAGGTACTCGACGGTCAGCGCGACCTGCGGATCCAGGCCGTACGCCTCCATCACCTCGCGGCCCATCAGCAGGTTGTAGAGCTGGTCGGTGCCGCCGAGCTCGACGTCGGCCTCCACGGCCACCGAGTCGTACGCCTGCATGAGGGGATACAGGAGCTCCGACACCGAGATCGGGCTTCCCGGCCCGAAGCGCTTCGCGAAATCGTCGCGCTCGAGGATCCTGGCGACGGTCGCGATCCGTGTCAGCCGGAGGATCTCGGCGAAGTCGAGCTTCGCGAGCCACTCGCCGTTGAAGCGGACCTCCGTGCGCTCCGGGTCGATGATCGTCGACGCCTGCTCGATGAAGCGCTTCGCATTCCGGTCGATCTCGTCGTCCGACAGGATCGGCCGCGCCGCGGAGCGGCCGGACGGGTCGCCGATCCTCGTCGTGTAGTCGCCGACGATCAGGACACCGGTGTGACCCTCGCGCTGGAAGGCGGCCATGCGCTGCAGCGGGATCCCGTTTCCGAGCGTGACGTCCGGGGCCGTCACGTCGATCCCGAGCTTGACCCGGAGCGGTCGCCCCCGGCGAGCTTCTTCTCCAGCGCGCCCTCGGGCAGCACGTTGGCCGCATTTCTCGTCAGGTCGGCGACTCCCATGGTCGGCCCGCGAGTCTAGACTCCCGGCGTCTTGCGTTTGCTCCGCCGCAGAGATCCCGCGGCGCCGGCCAAGAGGCGCAGGATCAGGAAGCTCCGTCTACTGGTCCTCACGTTCGCCCTCTCCGTGTTGGCGCTGTCGTCGTTCACGTTCGGTCTCGTGACCGCCGTGGCGAGCGAGGCACCCAAGTGCGACCCCGCGCGCCAGCAGCACCAGGTCAACACGAAGATCTACGACGCGAGCGGCAACCGGATCCTCGCTGTCCTCCGCGGCACCGAGAATCGCGTGCTGGTCGACTACAACGAGATCTCGCCGCTGATGAAGCAGGCGATCGTGGCGGTCGAGGACCGGAGGTACTTCGAGCATCGGGGCGTCGACATGCGGGCGATCGGGCGAGCGCTCTGGGCCGATGTCCACTCGAAAGGCGTCGTCCAGGGTGGCTCGACGATCACGCAGCAGTTCATCAAGAACTCTTGCAGCGACAACAGCCGGTCGATCGGACGCAAGGTTCGTGAAGCGACGCTCGCCTGGGGGCTCGAGCAGCGCTGGTCGAAGAAGAAGATCCTCACCTCGTACCTGAACACGATCTATTTCGGGAACGGCGCGTACGGGATCGACCAGGCGGCGCTGACCTACTTCGGCCACCACGCGAAGAAGATGACGCTCTGTGGAGGTGGCGCTGCTCGCAGGGCTTCCCGCCGATCCCAGCCGTTACGACCCGGTCACGAACCCGAGGGCGGCGCCGGCAGCGGCGCCGCACCGTTCTCCGGACGATGCTCCAGCTCGGGACGATCTCGCCGGAGCAGCTCCGCCGCGCAGACCGCGAACCGCTACCGAAACAGGTTCAGTCACCCGACACCCGCGGGCCCGGCGGGTACTTCGCGAACTACGTCACCCAACAGCTCGTCGACAGGTACAAGGCGCGAGGAGTCTTCGGCGGGGGCCTCACTGTCCGCACAACGCTCGATCTCGAGCTCCAGAAGATCGGCCACCATGCGATCGCACGTTGGCTGAAGGACGACGACGGCCCCGCCGCCGCGCTCGTCGCGATCGACCCGAGGGACGGTTCGGTGAAGGCGATGATCGGCGGCTCGAACTTCCGGGAGAGCCAGTTCAACCTCGCCGTCCAGGGTGAGCGCCAGGCCGGCTCGGCCTTCAAGCCGTTCGTCCTCACCGCGGCGCTCGAGCAGGGGATCTCGCCGGCGACGACGTTCGTCTCGAAGCCGCAGACGATCTTCATCGGCGACAAGTACTGGCCGGTTTCCAACTACGAGGACGCCTACCTGGGGTCGATCGACCTCACGACCGCGACGATCCACTCGGACAACGCCGTGTACGCGCAGCTCACCGCGCTCGTGGGCCCGAAGGCGGTCCGCCAGGCCGCCCAGGAGCTCGGGATCACGAGCCGGCTGAACGACTACTTCGCGATCGGGCTCGGCGCCGAAGCGGTCAACCCGCTCGAGATGGCACGGGCGTTCTCGACCTTCGCGAATCGCGGACGAAGGATCGACGGCTCGATCTTCAAGAACCGTCCGAGAGCGATCGCCTCCGTGCAGCCGGTCGGCAAGAAGCGCCGGCCGAACGAGCCGGTCCAGCGTCCGGTCCTCGACGCCGAGAAGGCAGACCTGATCAACGACATCCTCCAGAAGGTCGTGCGCCAGGGAACGGGCACGAAGGCCGCGCTGGCGGACCGCCCCGTGGCCGGCAAGACCGGAACGACGGAGAACTACGGCGACGCCTGGTTCGTCGGCTACACGCCTCAGCTGGCAGTCGCCGTCTGGGTCGGCTATCCGAACGGAGCTCACGCCGATGCTGACGGAGTTCGAGGGCGACGCCGTTGCGGGCGGCACGTTCCCGGCGCTGATCTGGAAGTCCTTCATGGATGCGGCCCTCAAGCACCTCGAGGAAGAGCCGGCCTACTTCGACCCGCCGAGCCTCACGTACGCGACTCCCTACAGCGTCGTCCAGCGAGGCGGCCGGGTACTCATCGACAACGGCGTCTGCCGAGAGACGAAGACCGTCTATTACTTCACGGGCCAGGAGCCGGACCGCGAGGCTCACTGCAAGCCGAACGAGGTCGAGGTTCCACGGGTCGTCGGCTCGACGCTCGCCCAGGCGAAGGAGCGGCTCGCCGCTCAGCCGCTCGGGTACGACGTCATCTACAAGCCGGCGAAGGCTGGGCAGCGGCTCGATTTGGTGCTCGGGCAGATCCCGGCGAAGCGGGACGCTCTCGGCCTACGACGAGGTGACGCTGATCCTGGCGCGTCCGCGCCACGGCGTCGTTCCGAGCGTGATCGGCATGCAGGTGCCGATGGCGGTGAAGCGCCTCGAGCGCCTCAAGCTGCAGCCGGCCGTAGAAGGTGGATCCGCCGTCGGTCGGGTCATCCGGCAGGAGCCTCGGGGCGGCCGGGTCGCCGCCGCTCCGGGGATGCTCGATCCGCCTGGTCGTAGCGGGCGGCTGAGGAACGGCGAGCCGGCCAGGCCGTAGCGCCAGGGTCTGTCGGCGGCCTTCGTGATGCCGACGCGCGGACCGACCGCGATCTCGGCGCTCGCCCTCCCGACGCTGAAGCTCGAACGGAGGCTCGTCGAGGGCCAGGCCGTCGTGCTCCCGCGTGATCCCGAGCGCCTGGCAGAGTCGGCCGGGGCCCGCGCAGAGGAGGCGATCGCTCGTCGAGCCCGCGCCGCTCGCGCATGACGTCGAGCCCATGGGCCGGCTCGAGCGCGCGGATGAGAACCGCGCTTGCGACGCCGACGTCCTCGCACACGAAGTTCAGGCACCAGTGGATCCCGTACGAGCGGTAGACGTACGCGTGGCCGGGCGGTCCGAACATCGACGCGTTCCGCTCGGTCTGCCCCCCGTAGCCGTGCGCGGCGGGGTCCTCGTGGTCATAGGCCTCGACCTCGACGATCCGGCCGCCCACGCCGTCCACCAGAAGCGTGGCGCCGATCAGCTCCGGCGCGACTTCGTGGACGGACCGGGCGAAGAAGTCACTGCCGATCTTCATTCGTCCTGAGGCCTCCGTGCGTCGTAGCGGACGAGCGCCGGAAGCGCGAGCGCGGCGACGACCGTTCCGAGGACGGTCAGGATGCCGCCCGAGACGATCGAGGCGCGCACGCTCGTCAGCGACGCGACGATTCCTGCCTCGACGTTTCCGAGCTCGGGAGCGCCGGCCACCTGAGCGAGCTCGATCCCCGAGACCCGGCCCGCGCATCGAATCCGGCGTCACGGTCAGAAGGATGTTGCCCCGAAGGACAGCGCTGACGAAATCGGCTGCGCCCGCAACGGCCGAGAAAGAGCGAGCGCGAACCACGACGGTCTCGGCGAAGCCGACGAGGACGATCGCCACACCCCAGGCAGCTGCTGCGATGCAGACGGCGAGCCCCTGGCGCCTGAGCGTCATCATCCAGCCGGAGGTGATCGAGGCGACGAGTGCACCGGCGGACGTCGCGCCGTAGAGCAGCCCGAGGACGCCGCGCCCCGCCGCCCAGCTTCTCCGCGAAGGCCGGGAAGAGCGCGCGCGGGAACCCGAAGATCATCGCGTTCGTGTCGACGACGAAGATTCCGAGCAGGACTTTCCTGCGCCGGACGTAGCGGAAGCCGTCCAGGATCGACTTGATGCTCGGACGGTCTGCGTCCGGCGCCGGCGGCACCGGCGGGAGGAGCCAGATCGCTACCAGAGACGCGGCGAAGGTCGCCATGTCGATGGCGTACGCACCTCCCAGCCCGACGACCGAGATCAGCACGCCGGCCATCACCGGCCCGGCGACACGCGCGAGCGTGAAGACCACGTCCTCGACGGCAATCGCCGCCAGCAGCTGGTCGTCGCGCACGAGCCTCGGCGTCAGGGCGTTGCGCGCCGGACGCTGGAATCCGTAGGCGGCGGTGCCGAGCGCCTCGGCGACGAACAGGAACCAGACGCTCGGGCTCGGTAGCAGGGCATTGACCACCAGCGCACCGGTCACCGCGAGGAGCGCGAGGTCGGACAGCAGAAGCATCCGCCGACGATCGACCGCATCCGCGACTGCGCCGCCGTAGATCGGGACGACGAGCAGGGGCACGAGCGCAGCGACGCCGAGGAGGCCGACGAGCAGCGTCGACCTGGTCTCGGCATAGACCTGGAACGGGATCGCGACCGTCGTGATCTGACTGCCGATCGCCGAGATCCCGGTCCCGAACCAGAGCCGGCGAAAGTCGCGGGACTCCCGAAGCGGCCGGATGTCGACCGCGATGCGAACGAGCAGGCCGCGCTCGGGAGGCTCGGGCCGGCCGCTGTCGGTCACGCGCTAGAAGAGCTTTTCGTCGTCCTGCGGACGCGCGGTCGCCTCGAGCAGGCGGCGGGCGCGGCGGCCGAGGTCGTTGAGATCGACCTTGCCGCTCTCCGCCCCGGCGGCGATCCGCTCGGCCAGGTCGAGCGCGCTGTCGATGACCTGCGTGTTCGCGGCCGCCTCCTGGCCCATCTCGTGCAGGATCGTCCGCTCCGTGCGCCCGGCGACGATCGGGTCGGGAACGCCTTCGATCCAGACCCGGGTTCGCCGGCCCCCACCCGCTCGTCGCCTGTCATCGGTTCGAGCGCATAGATCTTGTCGGCCCGGGCGTACTTCCCGAACCCGAGGAACACCATCCGGTTCGCGCCGTTGCTCATGGCGCGATTATGCGGCTAGCGGGGCTCGCTCGGCCCGTCGAGTCGAGCACCCTCCGGCTCGCGCTCCTGAACCGCGGCCGGCACCGGCTCTTCGGGAGCGAGCATCCGCCACGCCGTGACGACCGCCAGGCCGGCCCAGAGCAGGTCGATCCAGCCGAAGACGTCCGAACGCGCCTCCCAAAAGAAGTCCACGGTGTCCTTCGAGAAGAGCGGCACGCTGACCGCCCCACCGGTCTGCTCCTTTGCGACCTCCTGGAGCACCCAGACGAACGAGAGGTACTTGCCGAGCAGGATCCCGAACAGCGCGAAGACGATCGCGACCGCCTGGTAGGGGATGCCGCGCGCGCCCCGCGCCGCAGTGAGGACCGCCGTCCCGACGACGAATCCGATCCCCCAGGCCACGACGCCGACCTCGTAGTCGCTCCATTTGACGATGAGGCCCCAGACGACTCCGGCGACGACGGCGGCGACGAGGCCCGCACCGACGGCCGGGATGAGCGGATTGATCCCCCGCTCTTCGCGAGCCAGGGTCGGCTGCGGCTCCACGACCATTCCTCAGCCGAGCGCGGCCTTTAGGGCATCGACCACGTACTCCTGGTCGCCGGCGTCGAGCTCGGGGAAGAACGGCAGTGCCAGCGTCCGGCTCGCGATCTCCTCCGCGACTGGGCAGAGGCCCTCGCTGAAGCCGAACGACTCGCGCATGTAGCTCTGGAGATGGATGCACGGGACGTACTCGGCGGCGTCCACCCCACGCTCTCGCAGATCCGCCATCACACGCGCGCGGTCGATCTCCGGCGCCAGCGCCACGACGTAGACGAACCAGGAGCGGCGATGGTCGGCGTCGTCGGCCGGCGCCAGCTCGACGCCATCGACGTCCGCCAGCAGATCGGCGTAGCGAGCAGCCGCAGCCGATCGGAGCTCCAGCGCCCGGTCGAGCTTCTCGAGCTGGGCGATGCCGACCGCGGCCTGCAGGTCGGTCCAGCGGTAGTTGAACCCGAGGCGCACGTGGTTGAACCAGCCGCCGCCCTCGTACGAGCGGCCCTGGTTCCGCAGGCTCTGGACGAGCTTCCACGTCTCCTCCGAGTGCGTGACGACCACGCCGCCCTCTCCGGTCGCCAGCTGCTTGTTCGGGTAGAAGCCGAAGACCGCGGAGGGCCCGTGCGAGCCGATCGGCCTGCCGCGGTACTCGGCGCCGAGCGCCTCCGCGGAGTCCTCGATCAGCGCAAGCCCGCGGCGCTCGCAGAGCTCCATCAGGGGCTCCAGCTCGCAGGGGTAACCGAACATGTCGACTGCGACGACGGCCTTCGTGCGTTCGGTGATCGCCGCTTCGACCGCCGCGGGATCCAGTTCCAGGTGTCCGGGTCGACGTCGGCGAAGACCGGCGACGCCCCCTCGAACAGGAAGCAGTTCGCGGAGGCCGCGAACGAGAGCGGCGAGGTGATCACTTCGTCCCCCGGCCCGATCCCGGCGATCCGTACGAGCAGGTGAAGCCCGGCGGTCCCGCTCGAGACGGCGGCCGCGTAGGGCGCGCCGACCCGCTCGGCGATCAGCTCCTCGAACCGGTCGATCGTCGGGCCGAGCGAGAGCCGGCCCGACCGGAGCACCTCGAGGACGAGCTCCTCCTCACGCTCGTCGATCCAGGGTCGAGCGAGCGGGATCCGCCTCGTGGCGGACTTCACGCCTGGGCCGGAGCCGGCGACGGGATCGTCGCGAACTCGAGCCAGTGCGACCAGCGCTCGCCGCCGCCGCGCACCGTGTCGAGATAGGCCTTCTGGAGCTTGAGCGTGATCTCGCCGGGCGGCCCGACCTCCTGGTCGTCGACCGACCTGATCGGTGTCACCTCGGCCGCAGTGCCCGTCATGAAGATCTCGTCCGCGAGGTAGAGGTCGGTGCGGATCAGGTTGCTGCTCCTCGACCGTGTAGCCGAGATCCTGCGCGATCTGGATGATCGAGTCGCGGGTGATGCCCGGCAGGATCGACGTCGAGAGCGGCGGCGTGGAGATCTTCCCGTCCTTGACGACGAAGACGTTCTCGCCGGAGCCGTCGGCGATGAAGCCGTCGTCGGTGAGCAGGATCGCCTCGTCGTAGCCGGCGCGGTTCGCCTCGATCACCGCGAGCATCGAGTTGAGGTAGATGCCCGTCGCCTTCGCCGCGTGAGGGATCGTGTTGGCGCCGACCCGCTTCCAGCTGGAGATCTTGCAGCGGATGCCGTTCTTCATGCCATCGTCGCCGAGGTACGTGCCCCAGGGCCAGCTCATGACCACGACCTCGACCGGGTTCCCCGCCGTCGAGACGCCGAGCTCGCCGTAGCCGTAGAAGGCGAACGGACGGAGGTAGCACTCGGGAAGCCCGTTGACGCCGATCACCTCGAGGCAGGCGTCGCGGATCTCGTCGACCGAGTACGGCAACGCCATGTTGAGCAGCTTGGCCGACGAATCGAGCCGCTTGATGTGGTCGGTCAGCCGGAAGACGGCCGGCCCCTTCGGTGTCTCGTAGCAGCGGATCCCTTCGAACACGCCGGTGCCGTAGTGCAACCCGTGAGCTCCCACGTGGATCTTGGCGTCCGCCCAGTCCACGAGCTCGCCGTTCATCCAAATCTTCTCGGTCTCGATCATGTGCCTCCTCGGCTTCTCGATCAAATGTTATGCGGCCTCTGAGACGGCGTCCATCGGCTCCGCCTTCGCAAGGCGAACGAGGTCGCCCGGGGACAGCGTTGCAAGGTGGTGCGGCGAACCTGCGCCGATCCACACTCGCTCGTGGACGAGGATCTGGCGGTCGACGAGCACGCGCGAAACATGCGGCAGCGGAAACGGCGCCACGGCGCCGGGCTCGAAGCCGGTCGCGGCGCGCACGTCGTCGGGCCCGGCGACCTTCGCCTTGCCGGATCCGACCGCGCTCGCGACCTTGCGCGCGTCGGCGCGACGATCTCCAGGGACCAGCACGACGACGTGCGATCCGTCGCAGTCGAAGACGAGTGACTTGACGATCTGTCCGAGCTTGCACCCCACGGCCCGCGCGGCGTCCTCCGCCGTGGGCGTGCCGGTGTCGAACTCCTCGATCCGCCCCTCGACGCCCGCATTTCGGAGAAACGAGGCCACGCGTTCGACGGGCTCAGGCCAGCGATCCTCCACCACTCCAGCGTACCCCGCGCAACCGTTTCGTCGCCTTCCTCGTTGAACGGTGCGGGAGACGACTGTGAAACCAGAAGAAGCGCGAATCGCACGAACAGAATCAGTCTTCAGGCATGTGAACGAGCGCATCGCCGAGACCATCGAGCAGCTGGATTCCGCCGAGGCGGAGTTCGTCTGCGAATGCGCCGACGTGGACTGCCACGAGCGCATCGAAGCTCCGCTCCACGAGTACGAGGATGTTCGGGCGAGGAGCACGACCTTCCTCGTTGCCGAGGGCCACGAGGTTCCAGCGTACGAGCACGTTCGAAGCCGGCGTCGCGGCTACCTCGTCGTGGAGAAGGTCGGCCGTCGTCTGGCGGCCGCCGTGCGGCGCACCGACCCGCGCGCCGAGACCGCCTAGGAGGGCTTGGCGGAACGTTGCTCGTCGCAGGGGTGCGATGATCGTTCCGAGGCAAGGACGCAGGGAGCGTTCGTATCGATGAGATACGGGCGCGACTGAGGACGCAGCCTCGGGACGAGCAGCGCGGCCCTGCGACGAGCAGGCGTTTCGTCAAGCCCTCCTCTAGAACCAGGTTCTGCGGCGGTACTCCGCGTATTCGGGGAAGCGCTCAAGCAGCAGCCGCTCCTCGTGGCGCGCCTTCGCGATCCAGAAGATCGCGAGGACGCCTGTGAGCAGGAGGCCCCACCCCGAGAAGGCAAGCGAGAGCCCGCCCAAGACGAGGGTGCCGCCGACGTAGATCGGGTGGCGTACCCAGCGGAACGGCCCGTTCTGCACGAGCCGCCCGTGGGGCGGCGGCGTTGGGAAGGGCGTCAGCGATCCGCCCATCGTCCTGCCCGCCCACACGACGAGGCCGACTCCGGCGAGGGCGGGAACCAGTCCGAGCCGCGAGACGGGCGGACCGACGAACCACGAGGCGGCAATCAGCGCCATGAGCGCGAACTGCGCCGCGACCCAGGCCTTATCCGAGCGAGATGAAGCGGGCGTCGTCGAAGCCCTCCTCGCGGATCCGGTCGACCAGCTCCGGCGGCGGCTCGCGAGTCGACGGAGAGCGCCATCAGCGCCTTTCCGCCGCGGCGGGATCCGGGACACGGCCATGTTCGCGATGTTCACTCCCGCCTCGCCGAAGAGCGTCCCGACCCGGCCGATCACGCCGGGGACGTCGTCGTAGCGGAAGAAGACGAGCAGCGGCGCAAGCTCCATCTCCAGCTCGAAGCCGAGCGCGCTGACGAGCCAGATGCGGTTCTCCCGGCCGATCGTCGTGCCCGGCGACGCGGAGCTCCTCGCCGTCCGCCGCCACCGCGACCCGCACGAGATTCGTGAAGTCTCGTGAAGCGCGGCGGCGCTGTTCGACGACCTCGATCCCGCTCTCCTCCGCGAGCAGGGGCGCGTTCACGTAGTTGACGTGCTGCTCGAAGCGCCCCTGGAAGGCGCCGTTCAGCGCGGCCGACCGTCAGCAGGCGCGTGTCGAAGCCGGAGAGCGTGTCCGTAGTAGGCGAGCTCGATCCGCTCGGCCCGCCCTCGGCGAGCTCCATCGCGAGCCGCCCGAGCTTCGCGGCGAGCGGGACGAACGGGCCGAGGACGTCGAGATCCTCCGCGCCGATCGACGGGATGTTGACGGCGTTCGTGACGAGGCCGCCCTCGAGCGCAGCGACGACCTGCTCCGCGACGATCACGCCGGCGCGATCCTGCGCCTCCTCGGTCGAGGCGGCGAGGTGCGGCGTCACGACGACGTTGTCGAGCTCGAGCAGCGGGCCCGTGTACGGCTCCGTGGAGAAGACGTCGAGCGCGGCGCCGGCGAGCTGCCCGGATCGAAGCGCGTCGAGCAGGGCGTCCTCGTCGACGAGCTCGCCGCGGGCGGCGTTGACGAGCCGGGCGCCGTCGGCGCATCTTGCCGAAGCGCGCTCGGCGTCGAGCGACCCGCGGGTCTCGTCGGACAGCGGCAGGTGCAAGGTGAGGAAGTCCGCCGCGGCGAGGACCTCGTCCGCGCTCTCGGCGCGCTCCACCCCGAGCTCGCGGAACCGGTCGCTTCGCGACGAACGGGTCGTGCGCGACGACGCGCATGCCCAGGCCGACCGCGCGCCGGGCGACCTGCTGCCCGATCCGGCCGAAGCCGAGCACGCCGAGCGTCTTCCCGTCGAGCTCGATCCCGCCGTACGTCGAGCGCTCCCAGCGCCCTTGCTTCAGCGAGGCGTGCGCCTGCGGGATGTGACGGGCGAGGGCGACGAGGAGCCCGATCGCGTGCTCGGCCGCCGAGACGACCGTCGACTCGGGCGCGTTCGCGACGACGATGCCCCGCCGGGTCGCGGCCTCGACGTCGACGTTGTCGACCCCGACGCCGGCGCGGCCGATCACCTTCAGCCGGTCGGCGCGCTCGAGGAGCTCGGCGGTCAGCTTCGTCGCCGAGCGAATGACGATCGCGTCGTAGTCGCCGATCCGGTCCTCGAGCGGCGCGTCGCCGTCCAGGTCGACGTCGAAGCGCTCCTGGAGGAGCGCGGATCCCCGCCTCCGCGATCGGCTCCTTGACGAGGACGCGGAGCGCGGTCGGTCACACCGAGGTGTGCTCGAACGCTTCCATCGCGCGGGTGACGGCGACGCCGCGCTCGATGTCGGCTCCGGCCTCGGCCAGGACGAGCTCGACGCCGGCGAGCGCCGTCGTGATGTCGAAGATGTCGTAGTAGCCGATGTGCCCGATCCGGAAGACGCGGCCCTTGAGCGGCCCCTGCCCCGGCGCGAGCATGATCCCCAGCCGGTCGCGAGGGTCTGGACGAGCTCGCCCGGTCGATCCCGCTCGGGCGCATTGATCGCCGTGACCACGGCGGAGCGGTCGTCGTCGGGCGAGAAGAGCTCGAGGCCCATCGCCTTGATCCCCTCCCGGCACGCGCGGCCGAGCCGCGCGTGGTGCTCGAAAGCTGCTCGAGGCCCTCCTCCAGCAGGATTCCCAGCGCGACGTCGAGCCCGGCCACGATCGAGACGGCCGGCGTGAACGCCGGATCGAACTGGTCCTGGCCGGCGCTTGCGTCTGCTCCCAGTCGAAGTAGTACCGTGGGAGCCGTGGCTTCCGTGTGCGCTCGCAGCGCAAGTCGGGGAGACGGAGACCGTGGCGAGGCCGGGCGGCGTCATCAGCGCCTTCTGTGATCCAGAGATCACGGAGTCGAGGCCCCAGGCGTCGGTCTCCAGCGGGACCGCGCCGAGGCTCGAGACCGCGTCGACGACGACGAGCGCGCCGGCCTCCTTGGCGGCCCCCGCAAGAGCCTGGACGTCGGCGACGACGCCGGTCGACGTCTCGGAGTGCGTCAGGAAGACGACTTTCGCTCCGCCGAGCTCACGCAGCCGCCCGGCGAGGTCGTCCGCGGACGGCGCGGCGCCCCACTCGTACGCAATCTCCTCGACCTCGCAGCCGAAGTTCTCGGCCATGCCGACCCACCGCTCGCCGAAGAATCCGGCGGAGACCACGACCACGCGATCGCCGGGCCGCGTCAGGTTCGAGACGGCCGACTCCATCCCGCCGGTGCCCGACGAGGTGTAGATCAGGACGTCGCTCGTCGTGCGGTACACCTCGTGGAGCCGGACGAGGCACCGCTCGAGGATCTCGCGGAAGTCGGAGCTGCGGTGGTGGATGATCGGCCGGCTCATCGCCTCGAGCACCTCGTGAGGGACGGGCGTTGGGCCTGGCGTGAAGAGGTACCGCTTCTCCATCGCTCCTGAGGCTAGCGCTGCAAGCGGATCACGGCGCGGCGATCGCCTACTACGCTCGTCGGGATGGAGGCTCTCCTCGCGTTCGCGGCGGCGCTGCTGGCTCTGCGGCTCGCCGGAAGACTCGGTGGGCGCTGGCGTGCTCGGCGTTCGCCGGAGCTCCTGGCCTGGTCGGCATCGCTGCTTGCCTATGCGGTCGCCGCCGCAGCGCTGGCCTGGGGCGCGTCAGCCGGCTGGAACGACGCCGCGTTCCGCCTCTACTACCTGTTCGGCGGCCTGCTGACGGCGCCGCTGCTCGGCGCCGGTTCACTGCTGCTCCTCGGACGCCGCTGGGTGATCCCCGCCGTCCTCCTCTACGCCGGCCTGGCAGCGGGCGCCGCGATCGCCGAGCCGCTCTCGATCCCGGTTCGCGGGGACGAGATCCCCGAGGCGCAGGCGTATCTCGACTACTTCCCGCTTCGGATCATCGCAATCGCCGGAAACCTCGCGGGAACCACCGCCGTCGTCGGCGTCGCCCTGGTCTCGATCCGGCGGCGCCCGCTCGGTATGGGCCTCATCTTGGCCGGTGTCGCGGTTGCCGCCGTGGGCAGCGCGGTCGCCGGTCTCGGAGTCGCGCAAACAGCGGCGTTCTTTGCAATTGCGGCACTCCTTCTTTACGGAGGTTTTACGTTTTCCAGCGGAAAAGTCCCCCTTTCGTTGCCTGGCTAGGCACACCCCTCTGCTAACAATGTGCGCCGGCCGGGCGTCGTACACGCTCGAACCGAAAATCGAGGGAGCTGATTCGGCTCCGATGCGCACTGCGGCACAGTCGCGTTCCGGACCCGGAGCTCCTGCCCGAACGGGGGTCAACCTACGTGCGCAGACAATTCGTCGGCTTGCTCATCCTTGCCTTGCTCGTCTTCGGCGTCGCAGCCGCCAGCGTCCCCAGCGGTCGTGCGTCCGAGCAGACGAGAGCGATGCCCGACGGCCGAGTCGTCGTCCGGAAGATCAAGCGCTTCCAGAAGGCGACCTGGCGCTGGCAACGGCTGATGGGTATCCCCCGCACGCGGAACCGCGGCCGCTATCTGAGGACGCGCGATCTGAGGTACCGGGTCTATGTCCTGCACCAGTGGCGCCGACGGGCGCTGCGTGCGAAGCGCCGCGCCCACAACCCGCCGCACGAGAGCGCCTGGCGCTGCATCCACCGGTACGAGGGACCCTGGCAGGACAAGTGGGATCCGTACTGGGGCGGCCTCCAGATGGATCGATCGTTCATGCAGCACTACGCACCGCGCCACCTTCTCCGCCGCGGCTGGGCCCACAAGTGGACACCGGTCGAGCAGATGTGGGTGGCCGAGCGTGCACTGCGGGCCGGTCGTGGGTTTTATCCCTGGCCGAACACGGCCCGCATGTGCGGCCTGATCTAGGCGGCTGACCCCGAGAGATAACGCTCGAGATTGGCGATGCAGGCTTCCCATCCGTGGGCGTGCAGGTCCCGGATGTTCTCGTCGGAGAAACCGGTGTGGGTGAGCGAGACCTCCGTGGCGCCACCGTCCTCTCGGAACTCCACGGTGACCAGCGAGCCCATGCTCCCGGCCATCTCGTCGGTGTTGCTCTCCCAGCTCCAGGTGTAGACGAGGCGCTCGGGCGGCGTTACTTCGCGGTACTCGCCGACGACCGTGTGCGTCTCGCCCTTCTCCGTGTCGCGCATGGAGAGACGGTACGAGCCGCCGGGCCGGAGATCGACCTCGGCCTCGGGCGTCTCCCATTCGGGGCCGGCGCGCCACCATTCGCGGAGCACTTCCGGGCTCGTCCACGCTGCGAAGACCCGCTCTCTGGGCGCATCGAAGCGCCGGTTCATCTGCAGGACGACGTCCTGAGCCTGCTGGGTCATGTCTTGCCTCCCTCCCCGTCGGCGAGAAAGCGCTCGACGGCGTCGAATTTCTTCTCCCACAGCTCCCGATGACGCTCGATCCACTCCTCCGCCTCGGTCATCCGCCGCGCCTCGAGGCGGAGCCTGTGCTCCCGGCCCTCGACGGCCCGTCGGATCAGCCCAGATTCCTCCAGGACGCGGACGTGCTTGCTGATGGCGGGTTTGGACAGCCCAAGTCCCCGGGAGGCCTCGCCCACCGTCGCCGGCCCCTCGGCCAAGCGCTCGACGATCGTTCGCCGGGCGGGGTGCGAGAGAGCCAGGAAGCTGCGATCGAGCTGCGCTGAACTGTTCACCTTAAGGTGAACTATATAGGATGGCCGACTATGGGACGAGGCAGCAGGCCGAAGGTGCGCTGGGCACGCGATCGCCAGCGCAAGAAGAAGGACCGCGACAAGGCCAAGAGCGCCCCGCCGGCAGAGAAAGCCGCCGCGCCCCGGCGCCGGCGCGCCGCCACCCCGAAGAGCTAGCCGCTCAGCTTCTCGCGCAGGAGCTCGTTGACGACCTTCGGGTCGGCCTTGCCCTGGGTCTCACGCATCACCTGGCCGACGAAGAAGCCGAGCAGGCCCTCCTTGCCGCCCCGATAGGACTCGACCTGGCCGGGATTCGCCTCGAGGATCCGGTCGACGATCGGCCCGAGCTCGGACGTGTCGCCGACGAGCCCGTCGCCGAGGTAGTTCTCCGCCGCGAAGCTTGGATCGCCACTGGCCGGCAGCGCCTCGAGCAGACGGTCGCGCGGGATCCGCGACGCGGGCCTCGATCAGCTTGCCGAGCTCCTCCGCGTTCACCACGGCCGGGTCGACGCCCGCAGCGGCGAACTGGTTCATCAGCACGTTTGCAACCGCCCTCCGGTCGCCGGGCACGCGCTCGTAGAGCGCGTCACGCCCGCTCGTGACGAGATCCGCGGCGAGGTCGTGATCCAGCTTGGCCGCAAGGCGCAGCACGCGGGCGCCGGGTAGCTCGGGCAGCTCGGCACGAACACGCTCGACCATCTCGGCCGGCGGCTCGATCGGGACGAGGTCCGGCTCGGGGAAGTACCGGTAGTCCTGCGCCTCCTCCTTCGAGCGCATCGGCGGCGCTGACTCTGATCCCGGCTCGAAGTGCAGAGTCTCCTGCTCGACCTCGCCTCCCGCCTCGTAGATCCCGATCTGGCGCTCGACCTCTCGCTCGATCGCCCGGGCCGCGAAGGCGAACGAGTTCAGGTTCTTCAGCTCGGTTCTCGTGCGCAGCTCGTCCGAGCCCTCCGGCCGCACCGAGACGTTGACGTCGAAACGCAGCGAGCCCTTCTCCATCTCGGCGTCCGAGATCCCGAGCTCGACGACGGTCTGGCGCAGGAGCTGGAGGAACCGCCGGGCCTGGTCGGCCGAGCGGAGGTCCGGCTGCGTCACGATCTCGACGAGCGGCGTCCCGGCGCGGTTGAAGTCCACGAGGGTCGCGCTCGCTCCGGCAATTCGCCCCTGCGCGCTTCCGAGGTGGACGTTCTTCGCGGCGTCTTCCTCCAGATGGGCGCGGACGATGCCGACCTCGCTCACGCCCGCGGCCCCGGAACCACAAGGCGGCCGTCCAGGCAGAGCGGCTCGTCGTACTGGGAGATCTGGTAGCCCTTCGGATTGTCCGGATAGAAGTAGTTCTTGCGGTGGAAGACGGCGTGCTCGGCGATCCGGCACTCGAGCGCCAGGCCGAGCTTGATCGTCCACTCGACGGCCTTCTCGTTCGGGACCGGCAGCGACCCGGGATGCGCGAGGCAGACCGGGCAGGTGCGCGTGTTCTCCGGCTCCGAGTAGGTGACCTCGCAGCGGCAGAACATCTTCGTCCGCGTCTTGAGGTGGATGTGGATCTCGAGCCCGATGACGGGTTCCCAGCTCATCGCAAGCGCTCCGGGACGAAGTCGAAGCCGATCGCCTGCTCGAGCGCGTGGCCGGCGCGGAAGAGCAGGTTCTCCGAGAACTGCGGGCCGATCAGCTGGAAGCCCGACCGGTAGTCCCTCCGAGAGGCCGCACGGGATCGAGAGCCCCGGCAGGCCGGCCATGTTCGACGGGATCGTGAGGACGTCGGAGAGGTACATCGCGAGGGGGTTCTCGGCCTTCTCGCCGATCCGGAAGGCGATCGTCGGCGAGGTCGGGCTGACGAGGACGTCGAAATCCCGGAACGCCGCCGCGTGCTCCTGCGCGATCACCGTCCTGACCTTCTGGGCCTGTCCGTAGTAGGCGTCGTAGTAGCCCGCAGAGAGCGCGTAGGCGCCGAGCATGATCCGCCGCTTGGGCTCGTCTCCGAAACCGGCGTCGCGCGTCTTCTCGTACATGGCCCTGACGCCGTCGTCGCCTTCGACCCGCAGGCCGTACCGGACGCCGTCGTAGCGGGCGAGATTCGACGAAGCTTCGGCGGGAGCGACGAGGTAGTAGCAAGCGAGCCCGAACTCGACCGAGCGAGGGAGGGTCGTCTCCCCCACCTCGGCGCCCAGCTCGCGGCAGAGCTCGATCGTCCGGTCGACGGATTCCTTGACGCCGGGCTCGATCCCCTCGGCCTCGTTCAGCTCGCGCGGCACTCCGACCCGGACTCCCTTCAGGTCCTCAGCTCTCCGGGATCTCGACGGGCTCCGGCAGCTCGACCGTCGTCGTGTCGAGCGGGTCCCGCCCGGCGACGATCCGGTACAGCAGCGCGTTGTCGCGCACCGTTTTCGTCATCGGCCCGACCTGGTCGAGACTCGACGCGAAGGCGACGATCCCGTAGCGGGAGACCGTTCCGTACGTCGGGCGCAGGCCCACGATCCCGCACAGAGACGCCGGCTGCTTGACGGAGCCGCCGGTATCCGAGCCAAGCGCCCAGGGAGCGAGCCCTCCGGCAACTGCAGCAGCTGAACCGCCCGACGAGCCGCCCGGGACCCGATCGGGATCCCAGGGGTTCCGCGTCGGGCCGAACGCCGAGTTCTCGGTCGACGAGCCCATCGCGAACTCGTCCATGTTCGTCTTCCCGAGGAGCGGGAGACCGGCCTCCCTGCAGCGCGCAGCGACCGTGGAGTCGAAGACCGGGACGTAGCCCGAGAGGATCTTCGAGCCTGCGGTCGTCTCGACGCCGCGGCTGGAGATCACATCCTTGAAGGCGATTGGGACTCCGCCGCCGTCCGCCTCGTCGACGGTGCGGAGATACGAGTTCAGCTCGCCGTCCCGCTCGCCGATCGCCGCCAGGTAGGCGGCATGGAGCTCGGCCGACGAAACCTCGCCGCGCTCGACGAGGCCCATCGCTTCTTCAGCCGTAAGCCGGAGCGTGTCGATCATGCCGGCGGCACCTTGAAGAACCCGCCTTCGCGATCAGGCGCGTTCGCGAGCGCCTCGTCTACCGACAGCGAAGGCCGCGGCTCATCCTCGGCCCAGACGTTGAGGAGGTCGAGCGGGTGCGCGGTCGGTTCGACGTCGGACAGATCCAGCTCGGACACCTTGGCGACGGCCTCGAGGATCGCGCTCAGTTGCTCGGTGAACCGCTCGACGTCGTCGTCCGTCAGCTCGAGGCGCGCGAGCCGCGCGACGTGGAGGACTTCATCTCTGGTTATTGCCATCGTGGTGATCCTTCCAAAAGAAAAGGCGGGCCTCTCGGCCCGCCTTTAAGACGAAACGAGAGAGTGCCTAGACCGGCATGACGTTCGACGCCTGCAGGCCCTTGTCGCCCTGCACGACCTCGAACTGAACCTTCTGGCCCTCGGTCAGCGAGCGGTAGCCCTCCGACTGGATCGCCGAGTGATGGACGAAGACGTCGTCGCCGTCCTCACGCTCGATGAATCCGTAGCCCTTCTCGTTCGAAAACCACTTTACGGTGCCCTCAGGCAATCGTTCCTCCTTCAACTACGAACGACGGCCCGGGCACCGAGCCGCCGAACATGTGCAACAACGGGCGCAACCCTAGCGTCTCGATCGAGCGGCCGCCACGGTATTCCCGAGCAGCGACGCAATCGTCATCGGCCCGACGCCTCCTGGAACCGGTGTGATCAGGCCGGCAACCTCGCCGGCGGCTGGATCGACGTCGCCGCGCAGCCCCTCATCAGTTCGGTTCATCCCGACGTCGATCACGGTCGCGCCTGGCTTCACCATCTCCGCCGTGACGACGTTTGGCTCCCCCACCGCGACGACGAGGACGTCGGCCTCCCGGGTGTGAGAGGCGAGGTCCGCGGTCCGTGAATGCGTGATCGTCACGGTCGCGTTCGCGCCGAGCAGGAGCAAGGATGTCGGTTTCCCGACGATCAGGCTGCGGCCCACGACCACGGCGCGCGCGCCTTCGAGGGGAACCTCGTACTCCTCGAGCAGCCGCATGATCCCGACCGGCGTCGCGGGGACGAATCTCGGCTCGCCGAAGTACAGACGCGCGGCGTTGTCGGGATGGAACCCGTCGACGTCCTTCGCCGGGTCGAGCCGCTCGACCGCGGCCGCTTCGTCGAGATGGTCCGGCAGCGGGGACTGGACGAGGATCCCGTCGACGTCGTCGTCCGCGCTCAGATCCTCGACGAGGCGCTCGAGCTCCTCCTGCGTCGTCTCGGCGGCGAGACGGTGGTCGATCGAGCGAATGCCGGCTTCCTGCGCCGCTTCGTGCTTCCGGCGGATGTAGATCTCGGAGGCCGGATCGTCGCCGACGAGCACCGTCGCGAGGCCGACGTCGCCGAGTTGGCGCACTTCCTCGGCGATCTCGGCTCGAAGTCGTTCGGCGAGCCCTTTTCCGTCCATGAGTCGTGCAGCCATCGCGGCGAGGTTAACCTGCCGCCGTGGAGCTGCGCCGCTGGCCGCGGAAGAACGACCCGGCTTCGATCAAGGCCCGGCAGGAGGCCCTCGACGGCCGGATCGACCCCGAGGTCTTCGAGCACGACCTGACCCCCTGGGCCAAGGCGACAGGAAGCGCTGACCGGTGTGTCCGTGATCCCGACCGCGGTGATCGGGCCGCTGACCATCTCGCTCGGCGACTACGAGCTCACGGAGCCCGACGGCGTCGTCGTGGAGCGGGGCCGGAGCACCGAGGACGTCTTCGTGCCGCTCGCGCACACCGAGGGCTCGATGTCCGACTCGCTGTTCCGAGGCGCAAGGGCCGCCGCCGAGTCGGGCGGCTTCAGAACGTACGTGATCCAGGACAGGATCACCAGAGCGTCCTGCTTCATCTGCAAGTCAGCCGCCGAGGCGCTCGAGCTGGCGCGCTGGATCGAGGGCGAGGTCGAGACCATGCGCGGTTGGCTCATGGAGCAGGACGATCCGTCCATCTCGCGCTTCGCCAAGTTGCGCGAGGTGAAGACGCACGTCGTCGGCCCCATGTGCCACGTCCTCTGGCGCTGGACGACCGGCGATGCGGTCGGAGCGAACATGATGACCCGCAACGCGTACTTCCTGAACATGGGCTTCGTGATGGAGCGCGCGCCGGTCAAGCCGGAGCGCGCCCTCCTCGAGTCGAACATGGGCGGCGACAAGAAGCCGTCGTACGAATACTTCCAGGAGGGACACGGCAAGACCGTCATCGCCGAGGCCACGCTGACCGAGGACGCGATCCGGCGGGTACTGCGGACGACCGTCGACGACCTCCTCGAGCTGTCCTGGGCGGGAACGCACGGCGCCGTCGCCTCGGGGATGCAGTCGGTCGCCTTCACGCCGGCGACTGCGATCGCCGCGATCTTCGCCGCGACGGGACAGGACCTCGGAATGGTCGGAACGAGCTCGATGTGCCACGGCACCGGACGGCGGGTGGAGGACGGCCTACACGTGGCCCTGCGCCTGCCCGGCCTCGAGGTCAGCACCGTCGGCGGCGGAACGACCCTCCCCTACGCCCGCTCGTGGCTTGCGCTGATGGACTGCGCCGGGCCTGGGAAGGTCTACCGCTTTGCCCAGATCGTCGCGGCGGCGACGTTGGCGCTCGAGATCTCCGCCTCGGCGGCGATGGCCACGGCCGGCTCGGCGAATTTCTTCCAGGCGCACTTCGAGCGCGGCGGCATGCGCTAGCGACTAGAAGAGCGCCGAAAGCGTGAAAATTCCGCCCCACCACGACCCGGCCTGCTGGGGCTGCGGCGAAAATCCCGCCGGCCTAGGGCTGCCCGCCCCCGAGGGGGAGGGTCTGACGTCTTACTCGGCGCAATTCTCCTTTCGCGAGGAGCATCAGGCCGGGCCGGGGCTCGTCCACGGCGGGCTCGTCGCCGCTGCGCTCGACGAAGCGGGCGGCCTGCTCGCCACGTGGTACCGCTTCCCCTCGGTCACCACGCGGCTCGAGATCCGCTATCGAAGCCCGGTTCACATCAACCGTGCGTTGACGATCCGCGCCGAGCTCGTCGACGACCGAAAGCGGCGCCTCGAGATCCGTTGCGAGCTCCTCGACGGCGAACGGTTGCTCGCCGAGGCCGAAGGCTCGTGGGCGAATGTGCCGCTCGAACACTTCCTCCGTACGCCTGAGGGCCGGGCCGCCGGCGAGGAATGGCGCCGCCGACTTGACGCGGCCGAGCCTGGCTCCTAGCCTGGGAGTGTCCGGCCCGCGACGAAAGGAGGCGCCTTGAAAACCGAGCTTGTACGCCTCTTCACTCGCAGGGCCCTGCGCAGCTAGCTCTTCGCTCCGCCCTGCGAGACAGGTTTTGCCCTTCTTTGCAGGAAAGGAGAAAGCTTGCAGTTCCCTAGACTCGCGCAGCTCGGCTGGAACGACGAGGTCGCTGCGCAATTCGAAGAGCACGCCGTCGCCGGCCTGAAGCCCGGTCGCGTCGCGGTCCAGCATCGCGGCGCCTGGGAGGTCGCAACCGAGGACGGAGATGCCACGGTGGAGATCACCGGGCGGCTTCACCATGCCGCCGGACCGGGCGAGCTACCGGTTGTCGGCGACTGGTCGGCTCCGCGACAGCCAGATCGACGCGGTCCTGCCGCGGCGGAGCAAGTTCTCACGCAAGACGCCCTTCACCGAGGTCTCGGAGCAAGTGCTGGTGGCGAACGTCGACGTGGCTTTCCTGGTCATGAGCTTCGACGGCTCGACTTCAACGTCCGTCGGCTCGAGCGTTACCTGACCACCGCCTGGGAGGGCGGCGCGACACCGGTGGTCGTCCTGAACAAGGCCGATCTCGCCGAGCATCTCGACGACCAGATCGCCGAGATCGAAACGGTGGCATTCGGCGTGCCGGTGACGTCGTCACCGCACTCGCGGGCGAAGGCATCGACGTCCTGCTTCCCTATCTGGAGGGCGCGAAGACCGGCGTCCTGCTCGGCTCCTCCGGCGTCGGCAAGTCGACGCTGATGAACGCCTTGCTCGGCGAGGGAAGCTCGCGACGGGCGAGGTGCGCGAAGATGGGCGCGGCCGCCAGACGACGTCACCGAGAGCTTCTCCTTCTGCCGGGAGGCGCGCGCCCACGACACGCCCGTTCTCCTGAGCTGCAGCTCTGGGAGACCGACGAAGCCCTCGAGAAGGCGCTCGCCGACGTGACGGAGCTCGTGGAACCAGTGCAAATTCTCCCACGGCGCGCACCACACCGAGCCCGGTTGCGCGATCCGCGAGGCGCTCGCCGACGGCTCCCTGCCGCCGGAACGCTGGGAGAGCTACCTCAAACTGGAGCGTGAGCTCGCGCACCTCGAGCGCAAGTTCGATCCGCGGCTACGGGCCGAAGAGCGCAAGAAATGGGCGGCCATCTCGAAATCCAACAAGAAACGGAAGAAGATTCTGGGTCGCTGACTCGCCCAAATACAGCGCGCACGGATCGCGGCTATGGTGGCTCCAGCGCGTCGTCCTTGAATCAGAAGCCGCTGAGGGCACTTTCCTCTCCGAGCTGTTGCCATCTGGACTTGACGCAACCAGGGAGCTCAATCGAGTTCTCCTGGCCCGCACGAAGATCGAAGGAGCTGTACCTATGCACGCGACCATTCGTCGTTACGAGGGTGTCGACCAGAACCGCA